>NZ_CP149803.1:2150000-3350000 GCF_037943105.1 Pseudomonas sp. TMP9 | reverse complement strand
GGAATTTCGCGACTGGCAGATGCTGCTTGAGGAGCGTACCGGGGTTGTTCTGAATGGGCGACGGCGAGCGTTTTTGCAAACCAATCTGAGTGCGCGCATGCGTGAGCTCGGTGTAATTGATTACGCCGCCTACTACCAGCAGGTAACCGATGGCCCTCGCGGTGCAGTGGAGTGGTCGACGCTGCTGGACCGTTTGACTGTGCAGGAAACCCGTTTTTTTCGTCATCGGCCGTCGTTTGATCTGCTCGAGAATTATTTGCGTGAGCGGTTGCAGCGGGGTCTGACGCAGCCATTGGCGCTTTGGAGCGTAGGCTGCGCCAGCGGCGAAGAGCCTTATTCACTGGGGATCAGCGCTGCAGAAGTGCTGCGTAACAGTGATTACCCGGAGCATTTTGGTGTGACAGGCACTGATATCAGCCTGAACGCCTTGAGCAAGGCGCGTGACGGCCAATATGGCGCACGCCGTTTAGAACACTTAGAGGCCGATCTAAGCCAGCGCTACTTCTTGGCTCAAGACGACGGTCGTTTCAAAGTGCTGCCGAGTTTGGCAGCGCGAGTGTGTTGCGCCCGGCTCAATGTACTCGAGCTGGCCAAAGCACCCATGTCCGGTATGGACGTTATTTTTTGTCAGAACTTGTTGATCTATTTTCGTCGCTGGCGCCGCCGCGAGATCCTCAACCGCCTGGCCGAGCGTCTGGTGCCTGGAGGTTTGCTGGTGGTGGGAGTGGGCGAAATAGCAGGTTGGCAGCACCCGGATTTGATCCCGGTGGCCGACGAGCGAGTGCTGGCGTTTACCCGCAAGGGATAAGGCAGAAGAGCCAAGTTTATGAGTGGAGTGGCTATGGGTGATCGGCACGATTATGTCGCCCTTGAATGGGTCAAGGGCGAGATCGCGGAAACCCTGAAGCAGGCACGTCAGGCGCTGGAGGCGTTCGTCGAGAACCCCCAGGATGCCACGCGCATGCGTTTCTGCCAGACCTATGTGCACCAGGTGCACGGCACCTTGCAAATGGTCGAGTTTTTCGGCGCCGCCTTGCTAGCGGAGGAAATGGAGCAGCTGGCGGGCGCGCTGATTGATGGGCGCGTCACCAATCAGGGTGAAGCCCTGGAAGTGCTGATGCAGTCAATTCTGCAGCTGCCGGTTTACCTCGATCGCATCCAAACGGCGCGCCGCGACCTGCCTATGGTCGTGTTACCACTGCTCAACGACCTGCGCGCAGCGCGCGGGGAAAAACTGCTTTCGGAAACCAGCCTGTTTGCCCCGGATATGTCCGGCCGTAACGCAGCGCTGTCGAATGAATCGATTGCGCAATTGAGTACCGCTGAGCTGCCAGGGCTGTTACGCAAGCTGCGCCAGATGCTGCAAATGGCCTTGGTTGGGGTGATCCGTAATCAGGACCTGCCGGCCAATCTGGGCTACATGGCGCGCGTGTTTGCCCGCCTAGAAAACCTATGCAAAGACTCCCCTCTCGGGCCCTTATGGCAGATCGCCTCCGGTGTGGTCGAAGGTCTTGCCAATGGCAGCGTGGCTAACGGTTCGTCTGTGCGCACACTGTTGCGCCAAGTGGATAAGGAATTAAAACGCCTGCTCGAGCAGGGTGCAAAGGGGCTTAACCAAGCAGCACCTGATGAGCTGAGTAAAAACCTGCTGTTCTACGTGGCCAAGTCCACGGCTCAGTCACCGCGCGTGCGTAATCTCAGAGACCAATATCGTCTCGACGACGCCTTACCCGATGACGATATTGTCGACGAAGAGCGTGCCCGGCTGGCCGGTCCAGACCGTGACGCGATGCGCTCAGTGGTCGCCGCGCTGTGTGAAGAACTGGTGCGAGTGAAAGACAGTCTCGACCTGTTTGTACGCAGTGATCGAACCCAAGTATCAGACCTAGACGCGCTTGCCGCGCCGCTCAAGCAAATTGCCGACACCCTTGCTGTGCTGGGGTTCGGTCAGCCGCGCAAAGTCATAGCTGACCAGCTTGATGTGATCAATGGTCTAGCCAAAGGCCAGGGCGAGCCCAGCGATGCGGTGCTGATGGATATTGCCGGTGCCCTGTTGTATGTCGAGGCTACCTTGGCCGGCATGGTCGGCCCCGCACAGGACAGTGGCCGTGAAGAGAGTCATCTTCCCATCACTGACGTTGCGCAGATTCACCAGCTAGTGATCAAAGAAGCGCGCAATGGATTGGAGCAGGCCAAAGACGCAATCATCGAATTTATCGCTTCGCAGTGGAACCATGAGCACTTGGCCCGTGTGCCCGAGTTATTGACTCAGGTGCGCGGCGGTCTGGCGATGATTCCGCTGCAGCGCGCAGCTGATCTACTCAATGTGTGCACCCGTTATATTCAAGAACAGTTGCTGGCGCGTAAAGCTGTGCCCAATTGGCAAAGCCTCGATACCCTGGCGGACGCCATCACCAGCGTTGAGTACTACCTCGAGCGCCTGAGCGAAGACCATGCGACTCAGGGCGATTTGATTCTCGATGTGGCCGAGGAAAGCCTCGAAAGCCTTGGCTACCCGCTGCAAGAAAAGCCATCCATCCTGGACCGCGTCGAGCCAATCGCTGAGAGCTTCGCGCCATTGTCCAATCCGCTCGACGACATTGAGGTGCTCAGCGCTGAAGCAGAGTCACCTGTCGAGATCGAGTTAAACCCTGCGCCAGCCGTCGAAGAGTCACCTGAGCTGGATTTGGCGGATGACTTCAGTGCCGAGTTTGCGGACCTGAGCTCAACAGCTATTGAACCGCCGCGGCCTGACGCCGAATGGGCGAGCGAGATACACGAAGCAGATCTTGAGTTAATCGATTTCGATCTTGATGGGGTGGATGCTGACGCTTTACCGCTGGTTGAGAGTGAGCAACAACAACCTTTTGCTGGCGAGGAGTTGCAGCTCGGTAGCTTCGAGTTGGATGAAAACGACAGCCCGGCTAATTGGAATGAGGCCGAGCTGGCCGCACTGGACTTGCCTGAGGTTGACCTGCCCAGTGCGCCGTTAGCTGATGCGGCCACGCTACCCGTTGCGGAAAAAGAACTGTCGATGGCCGATGTTATGGCCGCTCCAGTGCAAGCCATTAATCCCCCTGCCCATGACGTGCCGCCCAGCCTTCTGCCGCCTCCGGCCGATGAAGAACCGATTGATGAAGAACTCATGGAGGTCTTTATCGAAGAAGTGGGTGAAGTGCTCGAGACCATCGCGCAATACTTCCCGCAATGGTGTGCAGACACTGACAACAAAGAAGCGTTGAGCGAAATACGCCGCGCCTTCCACACGCTCAAAGGCAGTGGTCGTATGGTGCGCGCGTTGGTTATTGGTGAGCTGGGCTGGTCGATTGAAAACCTACTCAACCGCGTGCTCGACCGCAGCATTCAACCTGATGCTGAGGTGCAGCAGGTGATCGCTGATGTAGTCAGCTTGATGCCGGCCTTGGTCGATGAATTTGCCAATAAAGCACAGCGTCAGCGTGACGATGTTGATCATTTAGCTGCGACGGCGCACGCCTTGGCTAAAGGCCAGCGACTGGCAAAATCCGACGCGCCTGTTGAGTCAGCCGAGACGCTCGTTAGCAGCCCAGACGCTATCATCGATACTTATACCGATGCAGATGAAGAGGGTCTAGACCCACAATTGTTGGAGATTTTCCGTAATGAAGCGGAAATGCACCTCGATACGTTGGTGGGCTTCTTAGCAGACTGTGCTCAAGAGTTACCGCAGCCGGTGACTGATGATTTGCAGCGTGCGTTGCACACTCTTAAGGGCAGTGCCTCAATGGCCGGCATCCTACCGGTGGCTGAGATTGCTTCGCCACTGGAAAAAATGGTCAAAGAATTCAAAGCCAACCTAATTCCTATGGACTTGGCTGAAGCGGAGTTGTTAAGCCGCGCCGAGAAGCTTTTCCGTTTGGGTCTTGAGCAGCTTGAAAGTCAGCCACTGGCTATTTTGCCGGGCGCTGCTGAGTTTCTTGAGTGTGTGCAGAAACTGCACAACGAACGCCTTGATCACGCCGAAAGCAGCCGTCAGGGTGACCAAGGCGAGAAGCGCGACCCGCAGATGATCGGCATCTTCCTCGCAGAAGGCATGGATATCTTGCTGGATGCGGAAGCCCTGCTGCGCAACTGGCGCGATCACCCATCGGAGCGCCAAGAACTCAGTTCCCTCTTAGATGAATTGACCACGCTTGGCCGCGGCGCCGAAATGGCTGATTTGCCGCAGATCGATGAATTATGTGAAGCCTTACTCGACCTTTATGGTGCGGTTGAAGAAGGTCGCCTAGCGGTCAGCGAACGCTTCTTTAGCGAAGCCGAACAAGCCCATGAAGTGCTGATAGGCATGATGGACCAAGTGGCGGCTGGCCTGCAGGTCAGTGCTGCGCCTGAGCGCGTGACGGCGCTGCGTAGCTTAATGATGGAGGCACTGGACCCCAGTAAGCTGGCGCTGCTATCCAACGACGGTACCTCGGGTCTCGATATTGTCGAACTGGCTGACGCCACGGCCGCACTTGAAGCGCTCAGCATCGATGAATTTGATGCGCCACTTGAGCTGGACACCGCGCCAATTGAAGAGCGCGCTTCGTCAGTTGAGCCTGTCACTGAGCCGTTGCTTGAGCCGCCAGCGGGTGCGCTATACGAAACACTTGATGAAGAAATGGTGTCGATCTTCCTAGAGGAAGCAGTCGATATCTTAGAAAGCGCTGGCCAAGCGCTAGAGCGCTGGACAGTTGATTCAGACAATAAGGCCGCCCTGTCATCGTTGCAGCGTGACTTGCACACCCTGAAGGGTGGCGCACGCATGGCTGAGATTCGCCCCATTGGTGATCTCGCCCACGAACTTGAATCCTTGTATGAAGGCTTAGTTGATCGCCGTTACAGCTTCTCGCAGCCGCTAGCGGCGCTTCTCCAGCAAAGTCATGACAGCCTGGCGCAGCTGCTTGAGCAGCTGCAGGCACGCACCGCCATGCCCTCGCCGGTGCAGTTAATTGAAGCGATCCGCAGTTTTCGTCAGGCCGGGGGGCAAGGTGTTGCGGAGAACTTTGCAGCCATCGTGCCTGAAACCGACCTTGAGCAGGTATTCGAACCCCTCGATCTTGCTGAATCAGAACCCTCTGAGCAGCCTGAGGTTGCAGAAGAAATCGACTTTGGCATGCTTGCGGACATGCCGCAGGATCGACCAGATGGCGAGCCGTCAGAGACTGAACCTGAGGAAATTGAGGCGATCGAGTTGTCGGCCATGGCGTTCGACGAGCCGCCATCAATTGATCTTGATACCGAGAGCGAATCTACCGCGGTCACGGATATCGAGCCCGAATGGCAACCTGAATTTGAACCAGAAATCGCAGCCCTGCCTGCAGTACTAAGCGATGACCGTGATCCTGAGCTGGTGGAGATTTTCCTTGAGGAAGGTTTCGACATCATCGACAGCGCGGGTGCAGCGCTGCAACGTTGGATGGGCGACGTTAATAACAGCCTCGAGCTGGAGTCGCTGCAACGTGACCTGCACACCCTCAAGGGTGGCGCGCGTATGGCCGAAATCCGTGAAATCGGCGATTTAGCTCACGAGCTGGAATTCCTCTATGAAGATCTTGGTCAGGGCCGTTTGCGTGCCAGCCAAGACCTCTTCACCTTGCTCCAGGCATGTCACGACAGCCTTGCCGAGATGCTTGAGGCCGTTCGCGACACGCGCGGCGTGCCCAGTGGTGATGAGCTGATTAACACCATCAAGCGGTTTCGCGCCAACCCGGATGAGCAGCTCAGCATGCCGTCTGCGGTTGCACTCAGGGCCGCTGACGCGCAGCAAGATGACGACGGCGAAGCGGATATTCTGGATATTTTCCTGGAAGAAGGTGATGACCTGCTGGAGGCCATGGAAGTGGCCATCGGTCGCTGGGAAGATGACCGTGAAAATACCGCTGCTATCGACGATATGTTGCGCATTCTGCACACCCTCAAAGGAGGCGCGCGGTTATCCGGACAGAAAGCTTTGGGTGACCTGACCCATAGCCTTGAGCAGCACCTGACTGAGGCACAAGCCCAAGGGGCGCCCTGGCCGCAGAGTTTGTTTGTTGACGTGCAGTCGGGCTTTGAAGGTTTGCAGCAGGAACTTGATGCGCTGCGCCAACGCCTTAATGACAGTTCGCTAGCCGACATGGCGAGCACGCAAACACCTGCCTCAGTTGCCCAGCCGGTTACTCGTCTACCCGAGCTGAGCGTGCCAATTGTTGCGGCTAGCAGCATGCCGGCGCAGGAGTTGGTGGCTAAGGTGCTGCCGTTTGTGCGCCGGGCACAAGAAGCGGCGCAGGAAGCCGCTTCGCGTCGTGCGCCTCAAGAGTTGGTCAAGGTACCCGCCGAATTGCTCGAAGGCTTGGTCAACTTGGCCGGTGAAACGTCGATCTTCCGCGGCCGTGTCGAGCAGCAAGTCAGCGACTTCGGCTTCACCTTGAGTGAAATGGAAGCGACTATCGATCGTGTGCGTGATCAGTTGCGCCGCCTCGATACCGAAACCCAAGCGCAAATTCTTAGCCGAATCGAGGCTGAAGCCGAGCGCATGGGTTACGAAGACTTCGACCCGTTGGAAATGGACCGTCATTCACAGTTGCAGCAGCTTTCGCGTGCCCTGTTTGAGTCGGCGTCCGACTTACTCGATTTGAAGGAAACGCTGGCCGCGCGTAACCGCGATGCAGAAACCTTGTTGCTGCAACAGGCGCGGGTCAACTCCGAGCTGCAGGAAGGCCTGATGCGCACGCGCATGGTGCCCTTCGACCGCTTGGTGCCGCGCTTGCGCCGTATCGTGCGGCAGATTTCGGGTGAGCTGGGCAAGCAGGTTGAATTTGTGGTCGGCAACGCCGACGGCGAGATGGACCGTACCGTACTCGAGCGCATCGTCGCGCCGCTGGAGCATATGCTGCGTAACGCCGTCGACCATGGCATCGAAGCCGCCGATGTACGCCGTGCAGCTGGTAAGCCGGAACAGGGCACCATCCGTTTGGCACTGGGTCGTGAGGGCGGTGATATCGTCCTCACCCTTGCCGATGACGGCGGTGGCATTCGCTTGGAAGCGGTCAGGCGCAAGGCCATCGAGCGTGGCTTGATGGACGCCGACGCGGACCTGAGCGACCACGAAGTCCTGCAGTTTATTCTTGAAGCAGGGTTCTCCACGGCGGAGAAAATCACGCAGATTTCCGGGCGTGGTGTGGGCATGGACGTGGTGCATTCGGAAGTGAAGCAACTCGGCGGCTCGATGAGCATTGAGTCGCAGCCCGGCAGCGGCACAACCTTCACGATTCGTCTGCCATTCACCGTGTCGGTCAACCGTGCGTTGATGGTGCTGTCGGGCGAAGACCTGTATGCCATCCCGTTGAACACCATTGAAGGTATCGTGCGGGTTTCACCGTTCGAGCTGGAAGCCTATTACGCCCCCGATGCACCCCGCTTCGAGTACGCCGGGCAAAGCTATGAGCTGCGCTACTTGGGTGACCTGCTGAACAACGGGCAGCAACCAAAACTTGTGGGGCAGAGTTTGCCCCTGCCGGTAATCCTGGTGCGCTCTAAAGAGCATGCCGTGGCCGTGCAGGTAGACTCCTTGGCTGGTTCGCGTGAGATCGTGGTGAAGAGTCTCGGCCCGCAGTTCGCTGGCGTGCATGGGATTTCTGGTGCGACCATCCTCGGTGACGGTCGCGTGGTGGTGATTCTTGACCTGCTGGCGACCATCCGCGTGCTGCATGCGCACTTGCTCACTCAGTTGCAACCGCGTCAGCTCCGGCAGTCGGCAACCGCTGCTGAGATTGAAGCGGATCGGCCAACCTTGGTCATGGTGGTTGATGATTCGGTCACCGTGCGCAAGGTCACCAGCCGTTTGCTTGAGCGTAATGGCATGAACGTGCTCACGGCTAAGGACGGTGTCGATGCCATCTCCCAGCTGCAGGAGCGCAAACCCGACATCATGCTGCTGGATATTGAAATGCCACGTATGGATGGCTTTGAAGTGGCCACCCTAGTGCGCCACGATGAGGGTCTGAAAGACCTGCCAATCATCATGATCACCTCGCGTACCGGTGAGAAACACCGTGAGCGCGCCATGAGCATCGGCGTCAATGATTACCTGGGCAAGCCTTACCAAGAGTCCTTGTTGCTCGAAACCATTCAGAAGCTGGTGGGACGTCGCCCGGTAAACCGCACATGACTGAGAAAACTGCAGCTCGTATCGCGGTCATTGCCGACACCTCGCTGCAGCGCCATGTGTTGCAGCAAGCGTTGACCGGCAGCGGCTATCAGGTGGTGATGAATACGGACCCCGCGCGCCTCGATCAGGAAACGCTGAACGCTTGCGAGACGGACTTGTGGTTGGTCGATCTGGCCCAATCGGATGACTCACCGCTGATCGATAACCTGATGGAAAATGCGTTGGCGCCGGTGCTGTTTGGTGAAGGCCACGCGCCCGAGCGCCACTCAGAAAACTACCCGCGCTGGGAGCGGCGGTTGTTCGGCAAGCTGAAAAAGCTGGTTGGCGATCCGTCGCAAGCTGTTGGTCCAACCTTGGAAGCCTTACTCGCCGAAGCGCAACGCCCGTCGCGTTTGGATTTGCCTGCTGCGCTGGCGGACACCCCGCTGGTGGCGGGTGAGCCGGCGCGTCAAGTTTGGTTGTTGGCGGCCTCTTTGGGCGGCCCAGCAGCTGTTAAAGCGTTTCTCGATGCGTTGCCCGGCGGCATGCCGGTCGCCTTTATCTACGCCCAGCATATCGATCCCAGCTTTGAGGCCACGCTGCCGCAGGCGGTGGGCCGGCACAGCCAATGGCATGTTAATTTGGCGCGCCACGGCGACGCCCTGCGCTGCGGTGAAGTGGTCGTTGCGCCGATCAGTTACGAGCTGGGTTTCAGTGATGAGGGGCAGATGCAAGTCACCGACCGTGGTTGGCCAGAACCTTACAGCCCGTCAATTGATCAGATGATGCTTAATTTGGCTCAGCATTTTGGCGCATTAAGTGGCGTGATTGCTTTTAGCGGCATGGGCAGTGATGGCAGCGCCGCAGCGGCTTATGTGCTGCGTCAGGGTGGTTTGATTTGGACTCAGCGCGCTGACAGCTGCGTTTGCCCAAGCATGCCGGACAGTTTGCGTGAGGGGGGTTACAGCAGTTTCAGCGGTGATCCGCGTGAGCTGGCCGCCGCCCTGGTCAATCATCTGGCCGAGCAGTGCCGTTAACCCGGGGCAGCGCCCTGTACAGGATATTTTTATGAGCCAAGCCGTCGTCACTCAAAACAGCAGCAACAGCCTGACCGGCTTGTTAATGCCGCTGTCTGACCGCACGCTGCTGTTGCCCAACGTCGCTGTTGCCGAGCTGATCCCCTTTCGTGCACCGCACGTCAGTGAAGGTATGCCCAGTTGGTTCCTGGGGCAGATTGCGTGGCGTGATCTGCGTCTGCCGCTGTTGTCGTTCGAGGCCGCGTCCGATGGTCAGCCGACAATTAGCCCCGGCTCGCGGGTAGCGGTAATCAACGCCCTCGGCGGTCGTCCTGCCGTGAAATTTTTTGCCGTGTTGGTGCAGGGGATTCCGCGCTCGATCAAGGTCGGTGCCGAGCTGCTGCGCGCAGATGTTGCGTTGTCGCCACTGGAGTTGGATGCGGTGCAGTTTGGTGAGGCCGTGTTGAAAATTCCGGACCTGGTCGGGCTGGAACAGAAGCTAGCCGACGCCGGATTGATCTAAGTTAAACAGCCATAATAGAGCCCGCGATAGCGGGCTTTTTTATAGGGATTAGAAGTCGCCCCACAACTGCTGTGCCACGCTTAACGCCACCACCGGCGCTGTTTCAGTGCGCAATACGCGAGGGCCGAGGCGCGCAGCATGGAAGCCTTGGGCTTTGGCTTGGCTGACTTCGTTATCGCTGAGCCCGCCCTCAGGGCCGATTAGAAAGGCCAGGCTGGCGGGCTGCGGGTGCTTTGCCCACGGTTCGGCTACCGGGTGCAGCACTAACTTTAAGTCAGCGCAAACCTGCTCCAGCCATTCGGTGAGGCTGATTGGCGGATTAATAATGGGCAGCACCGAACGGCCACATTGCTCGCAGGCGCTAATCGCCACTTGCCGCCAATGCGCCATGCGTTTGTCTGCGCGTTCATCTTTTAGGCGTACTTCACAGCGCTCGCTGACGATTAGACTGATTTCAGTAGCGCCCAATTCGGTGGCTTTTTGAATCGCCCAGTCCATCCGCTCACCGCGTGATAAGCCTTGGCCTAGGTGAATCTGTAACGGCGATTCGGCTAAGCCTTCAAGCGTTTCACGCAACTCGACGCGCACGTTTTTCTTGCCTACTTCAACTAACTCACCACGAAATTCCTGGCCGCTGCCATCGAACAACTGCACCACATCGCCCACCGCATGGCGCAGTACGCGGCCGATGTAATGGGCTTGGGCTTCTGGCAGCTCCTGCTGGCCGAGGGACAAGGGTGCATCGATGAAAAAACGAGAGAGGCGCATGGATTAATCGCTGCAGCAGCACGGTTAGGGCGCCAAGTTTAACGCCTGCCACGTAGCGCATACAGCCGCTTGCTTAGGAAGGCTTAACCTGGGTCGCGAAAGCCCGGGTAGTTGGCATTGCCTTGCGCTACGCTGACCGAGGAGCGGGTAGCAATGTCGATGCCTTCAGTGGCCACTTCGGCGAGAAAATCGATTTGCTCGGGAGTGATCACATAAGGCGGCAGGAAATACACCACGCTACCCAATGGGCGTAGCAACGCGCCGCGTTCAAGGGCGTGTTGGTAAACCTTGAGGCCGCGACGCTCCTGCCAGGGGTAGGCTGTTTTGCTGGCTTTGTCCTGCACCATCTCAATAGCTAAGGCCATTCCGGTCTGGCGCACTTCAGCGACATGCGGGTGGTCGGCTAGGTGCGCGGTAGCACTGGCCATGCGGGCGCTGAGGGCTTTGTTGGCCTCAATCACGTTGTCGTGCTCAAAGATATCCAGGGTTGCCAAGGCTGCTGCGCAGGCCAACGGGTTGCCGGTGTAACTGTGTGAGTGCAAAAAGGCGCGCAGGGTCGAGTAATCGTCATAAAACGCCTGATACACCTCATCAGTGGTCAGGCACGCTGCCAGTGGCAGGTAGCCACCGGTGAGGGCTTTTGACAGGCAGAGGAAGTCCGGACGAATGCCGGCTTGTTCGCAGGCAAACATGGTGCCGGTGCGGCCGAAGCCGACGGCGATTTCGTCGTGAATCAGGTGCACGCCATAACGGTCGCAGGCTTCACGCAGCAGCGTGAGGTAGATGGGGTGATACATGCGCATGCCGCCCGCACCCTGGATCAGGGGCTCGACTATCACCGCAGCGACCTCATGGCCATGCTCGGCCAGGGTCTGCTCCATGTGGGTGAACATGAGGCGCGAGTGGTCCTCCCAGCTCACGCCTTCGGGACGGTGGTAGCAATCCGGGCTGGGCACTTTGATGGTGTCGAGCAGCAGCGCTTTATAGGTGTCGGTGAACAACGCAACATCACCCACTGACATGGCGGCGATGGTTTCGCCGTGGTAGCTGTTGCTCAGGGTGACGAAGCGTTTTTTTGCGGGCTTGCCGACGTTGAGCCAGTAATGAAAGCTCATCTTCAAGGCGACTTCGATGCATGAGGAGCCGTTGTCAGCATAAAACACCCGGTCAAGGCCCGCTGGCGTCATCTTAACCAAGCGCTCGGACAACTCGATCACCGGCTGATGGCTGAAGCCTGCAAGAATCACGTGCTCCAGTTGGTCGACCTGATCTTTGATGCGCTGGTTAATCCGCGGATTGGCGTGGCCAAACACATTGACCCACCAAGAGCTGACGGCATCGATATAGCGTTTGCCGTCAAAGTCCTCCAGCCACACCCCTTCGCCGCGCTTGATCGGCACCAGTGGTAAGTGCTCGTGATCCTTCATTTGTGTGCAGGGGTGCCAGAGTACTTTCAGGTCACGTTGCATCCACTGGTCATTCAGGCTCATCGCTTTACTCATCCCCAGGTGTTCACTCATCAGCGCCAAGCCTATCAGAAGCACAGCGGTGGAGGGTCGGCGCAACTGCCCGCGATTACTTCGGTTGCTTGCCTGGGCGCTCTATCATGGCTCTTGCAGCCTGGGGGCAGAACGTTACCGGGCGCTGATAGATTAAAAAGTCCGCGTGTGAGGGTTAAGCGACGCATCGTATTTCTCGATATTTCAAAGCGAAAATTTCCGCTTTTAGTCGATAGATTTGTTGCTAACCTTGCCCTACTCATGCACCAAGCCCTTATTTTTGGAACATCTGCAATGCAATGGCGCAATAGCTTTTCTCACTACGGCCTGTTGAGCATCGTGCTGCACTGGTCAGTGGCAGTGACCGTGTTCGGCCTGTTTGGTCTGGGCTTTTGGATGGTTGGCTTGGACTACTACAGCGGCTGGTATCAAACCGCCCCGGATCTGCACAAGAGCATCGGTGTGCTGCTGTTTGTGGTGATGTTGGCGCGTGTGTTGTGGCGCTGGTTCACCCCGCCACCCGCCAGCCTGCCCAGTCACGGGCGGTTGACCCGCTTGGCCAGCAAGTTGGGCCATAGCTTTCTGTATGTTGGGTTGTTTGTGTTGATGATCTCCGGCTACCTGATTTCCACGGCCAATGGCCGCGGTATCGAAGTGTTTGGTTTGTTCGAGCTGCCAGCGACCCTGACCAGTATCCCTAACCAGGAAGATATCGCCGGCCTGGTGCATGAATACCTTGGCTGGGTGCTGGTGATATTCGCCGGCATCCATGCTCTGGCGGCGCTCAAGCACCATTTTATTGACCGCGACCGGACGCTTACGCGAATGCTCGGTCGCAAGTGACTGTCCAGCTGTTATCGGGGCCGGATGCTTACGCCCTATCCCTCAATCACAAGGAGATTGCCCATGTTGAAGAAAACCCTCGTAGCCCTGGCATTGGGCGGCGCATTGATGGGCGCCGGTCAGGCAATGGCTGCTGACTACGCCATAGACAAGCAGGGCCAGCACGCCTTCGTTAACTTCAAGATCAGCCACCTAGGCTACAGCTGGCTGTATGGCACCTTTAAAGATTTCGATGGTAGCTTCAGCTTCGATGCCGCCACGCCACAAGACAGTAAGGTCAACGTCACGCTGAATACCACCAGTGTTGATACCAACCACGCCGAGCGCGATAAGCACCTGCGCAGCGATGACTTTCTTAATGTCGGTGAGCACCCAACGGCCACCTTTGCGTCCACTTCGGTTAAGTCCACTGGGGAAGGCACGGCCGATATCACCGGTGATTTGACACTCAACGGAGTGACCAAGCCGGTGGTGATTGCGGCGAAGTTTATCGGCGAAGGCAAAGACCCATGGGGCGGCTACCGCGCCGGTTTTGAGGGCAGCACCCTGTTGAAATTGAAAGACTTCGACATTCAGAAAGACCTCGGCCCCGCGTCTCAGGACGTTGAGTTGATCATCTCAGTTGAAGGCATTCGCCAGTAACCCCGTAGGATGGGTTGAGCTCAGCGAACCCTATGCTGATGATTTAACTTGCACGGCAGACCTCGGCTGAAACTAAAACGCCGCCCAACGGGCGGCGTTATTGTGTGCGGCTCGCGGACTATGACTCTTCGCGGTTACGCGTCAGCAAGGCCGGTTTTTCACCACGCGGACGGGCATTGGCTAATTCGTCGAGCTGCTCCGCAGTGGGCAGGCGGTCGAGGCGTGAGCCCTTGTGCACGATCACTGGCTGCTTGTCGCTTGGGGCTTTCACCGGGCCTTCTTTACGTGGCAACTCATCACGATTCAGTGAGGTGGTGCG
This sequence comes from Pseudomonas sp. TMP9, assembly GCF_037943105.1. NCBI lineage: Bacteria > Pseudomonadati > Pseudomonadota > Gammaproteobacteria > Pseudomonadales > Pseudomonadaceae > Pseudomonas > Pseudomonas vesperimontis. The sequence goes on along the minus strand of NZ_CP149803.1, from coordinate 3,336,241 downwards.
AGTATCATGCGGAGGACGTGCACGGCCGGAGCTATTGCGGGCTTGACCGCCTTGGCCACTGGAGCCTGCGCCGGAACGACGACCTTGTGCACCCGCCCCCGTGCTTGCACCTGCACCGCCACCTGTGCGAGCAGGTTTATTAGCGGGGCGCGCACCCAGGCCGACACCATTGCTGGCGCTCGGGCCAGTCGCAGGGGCGCCGGGACGACGGCCGCGGTTCTGCTGCTTGTTCTGGTTGGGGCTTACGTAATCAGCACGGTTACCGAAGTTATCCACTTCATCGTCGCGGAATTCATCTGGCGCGCGATCTTGCGGCAGTACAGGCACTGCGGCTGCAGGTGCGCGCGCTGAGGAAGAGTTGCGCGGCTGAGAGCTGCGGCTGGCTGGAGGCTTGCTGCGGCTGGTGTCGCGGCCGGCATCTTTGCCTTTGTCCTTGCGGCCGCCGCCATGGCGTTCGCCTTCTGGCTTGGCGCCGCGCGGTTGGCGGGGCTTTTGCGGCTCACGCACTTCCGGACGTTCGGCTTCAACGGTGCTGGCATCAAAGCCGAGCAGGTCGCCATCACCGATTTTTTGCTTGGTCATCCGCTCAATGCCCTTGAGCAGTTTCTCTTCATCCGGCGCAACCAAGGAGATCGCCTCACCGCTGCGACCGGCACGACCAGTCCGGCCGATACGGTGCACGTAGTCTTCTTCGATGTTTGGCAATTCAAAGTTGACCACGTGCGGCAGTTGGTCGATATCCAGGCCGCGCGCGGCGATATCAGTAGCGACCAAGATGCGCACATTGCCGGCCTTGAAGTCGGCCAGCGCTTTGGTGCGGGCGTTCTGGCTCTTGTTGCCATGGATCGCTACAGCGGAAAGGCTGTGCTTATCCAAGTATTCAGCCAAGCGGTTGGCGCCGTGTTTAGTGCGGGTGAAGACCAACACCTGTTCCCACGCGCCAGCGGTGATTAGATGAGCGAGCAAGGCGCGCTTATGGCTGGCCTGAACGCGGAATACACGTTGTTCAATGCGCTCAACCGTGGTGTTAGGCGGCGTCACTTCGATGCGCTCTGGGTTGTGCAGCAGCTTGCCAGCCAGGTCGGTGATGTCTTTCGAGAAGGTCGCCGAAAACAGCAGGTTTTGCCGTTTGGTCGGTAGCTTGGCGAGAACCTTCTTCACGTCATGGATAAAGCCCATGTCGAGCATGCGGTCGGCTTCGTCGAGCACGAGGATTTCCACGTGCGAGAGGTCGATGGCGCGTTGGTTAGCCAAGTCGAGCAGGCGTCCGGGGCAGGCCACCAGTACGTCGACACCCTTGGCCAAGGCTTGAACCTGCGGGTTCATACCAACACCGCCGAAGATGCAGGCGCTGACAAATTTTAATTCGCGGGCATACAGCTTAAAGCTGTCATGCACTTGGGCGGCCAGTTCGCGGGTCGGGGTCAACACCAGTACGCGCGGCTGTTTCGGGCCGTGGCGCTGCTCACGATCAGGGTGACCGTTGGGGAACAGTCGCTCGAGGATCGGCAGGGCAAAACCGCCTGTCTTACCTGTACCCGTCTGGGCTGCAACCATCAGGTCACGGCCTTGCAACGCGGCGGGGATAGCCCGCTGTTGCACCGGAGTGGGTTGGGTGTAGCCGGCGGATTCGACCGCACGGACTAAAGCCTCGGAGAGACCGAGGGAGGCAAAGGACATGTGTAATCCTGTCTAGTGAGGGCATGGCCCTATGGGGTGTATTGCCTGGCTTGAATCACGCTTGGGGGGCGTCATCCCGTCCGGTACTACTGGCCTCTGGGGGCTAGCATCCGGGCGCAAGCCTGGCGGGAAGGCCCGAGTATAACAGAGCCGCTAGTCTGCGCGAGCGTCTGTCTGCTCAGCGGCCTGTATGGACACTTCCTGGTGATAACGACGCAGGATGGCAGCATATTCCGGCGTCTGTTTAACGCGGCGTAACTCGCTTTCAAAGCTGGGCACCAGCGCAGCAACGGCCGGGCGGCGGCTGAAGGCGGCATAAACGCGATCGCTGTAGAGCGGCTGAGGGCTGTACGCGATGTCATGCTGCACACCCATGTTTCTGGCAGTGAACAGGCCAACCGCTCTGTCTGTGATCACCAGATCAACTCGGCCCAGCAGTAATTTACCGACGTTGGCATCCAGTGTCGGTGCATCTTCACGGATAAAGTGTGTGCCTTTGGCAAAGGCCTCAAGGCTGTAGGCGTAGCCAGGCTCGGTACCGACGCGCAGCCCGGTCAGATCATCCACTGAATTGATCATGTAAGGGCGGGCGCGAGCGTGAAACAAGACCATGGAACTCTCTGCCATGGGCTCGCTGGGGAATGTCATGGTTTTGGCGCGTTCGTCGCTGTAGAAAGCATCGAGCAGAATATCAAGCTTGCCGTCACTCATTTTACGCAAGCAGCGCCGCCAGGGTTCCAGAGTAATGTCATAGCGGATGCCAAGGTTGGTCAGCACCAGATACAGGAGGTCGGCATCAATGCCACGCACCTGACCCTCTTCCAGCAATGTGTAGGGCGGCCACTCGTTGGTGCATACCTTAAGGGATTGGGCGTGGCCAGCACCGGTGACGAAAAGCAAAGCAATTGACGCAAGCAGTCTGATCATGGAGGTAACCTCAGGGGTTTGATCGCAGCTCATCGTTTTTAAATGTAGCTGCTATCGGCTGAGGTTGGCTGAATACCGTCAGGCTATTCGTCGATTTGAGAATTTATCAGGTGACCAGTTTGTAGCAAGGCTCATATGCAATATTGCCCGGCAGCTTCATGCGGTGCTGGTCAACGAAGGCCTGCAGCAACTGGTCGAGGTGCAGCATGATGTCGCGATCGCCGCTGATTTCGTAAGGGCCATGCTGCTCGATTAAGCGGATGCCCTTGTCCTTAACGTTACCGGCAACAATCCCAGAAAACGCCCGGCGCAGGTTGGCCGCCAGCTCATGCACAGGCTGGTTACGCGTCAGTTTCAGGCTGGCCATGTTGGCGTGCGTCGGCTCAAACGGGTGCTGGAAGCTTTCGTCAATATTCAGCAGCCAGTTGAAGTGAAACGCATCGTTATGTTCGCGGCGGAACTCTCTGACGACGCCAATACCGTCCGCCATTTCTCGGGCGACCCTGGCGGGGTTTTCGATGATGATGCTGTAACGCTGCTGCGCCGCTTCACCCAAGGTGGCGCCGATAAATGCGTGCAGCTGTTCGAGGTAAGCCGCCGCGCAGCGCGGTCCGGTCATGATCAGCGGGAAGGGAATGTCGCGATTAGCCGGGTGCATGAGGATGCCGAGGAAGTACAGCAGTTCCTCCGCTGTACCCGCGCCGCCGGGGAAGATGATGATGCCATGGCCAACGCGTACGAACGCCTCCAGGCGTTTCTCGATATCCGGCAGGATCACCAGCTCATTGACGATCGGGTTGGGGGCCTCGGCGGCGATAATGCCGGGCTCAGTCAGGCCCAGGTAGCGGCCATGCACGTTGCGCTGTTTGGCGTGGGAGATGGTCGCGCCTTTCATTGGGCCTTTCATCACGCCAGGGCCGCAACCGGTGCAGATATCCAGGCCGCGCAGGCCTAATTCGTGGCCGACTTTTTTGGTGTACTTATATTCTTCAGTGCTGATCGAGTGACCGCCCCAGCAGACCACGATCTTCGGCTCGGCCCCGGCGCGCAGGGTGTGGGCGTTGCGCAGCAGGTGGAAGACGTAATCGGTAATGCCTTGGGAGCTGCTGAAGTCGACTCGCTTATTCTCCAGCTCGCTCTGGGTATAAACGATGTCGCGCAGGGCGCTGAACAGCATCTCGCGGGTGCTGGCGATCATCTCGCCATCGACGAAGGCGTCGGCCGGTGCGTTGCTCAGCTCCAGGCGGATGCCGCGGTCCTGTTGCAGGATGCGGATTTCGAAGTCCGGGTAGGCTTCCAGAATGGTTTTAGCGTTATCGCTGTGCGAGCCGGTATTAAGGATCGCCAAGGCGCATTGGCGGAACAAGGTGTAAACGCTACCGGAGCCCGTTTCGCGCAGCTGCTGCACTTCTCGTTGCGAGAGAGTTTCTAGGCTGCCCTTGGGCGTGACTGTAGCGTTGATCGTTTGTCGTGCGGCCATTGCGGCCTCCATGGTTGTGAAACCGCGCAAGCCTTACATGGCTGAACGCGTGCTGAAAGGATGCTCGAGGCTGAGAACCTGCCCAGGTTATGCTGCACTAGGGCGGGTTGCCGGGCAAAAGGCTAACGCGCTTTGCCGAGTGAGTGGTGAGCCGTCTGCGGGGCAAGCGACAGGCCGCCTCAGTTGGCCCATGTAGCAGAATCAGCAGGCGCAGGGCGCGGATGCCGACACAGCGGCCGCCAAGCGCTAGCGTGGCAGCTTGAGGTTGTTCCAAATCGCCAAGCTCGGTTCAGCCTGGTTCATGCTGTAGAAGTGCAGGCCGGGCGCGCCGCCTTGCAGCAGGCGTTCACACATCTCGCTAATCACCTGTTCGCCGTATGCCTGAATGCTGTTGGTGTCGTCACCGTAGGCTTCCAGTTGTTTGCGCATCCAGCGCGGCAGCTCAGCGCCGCAGGCGTCAGAGAAGCGCGCCAGTTTGCTGTAATTGGTGATCGGCATAATCCCCGGCACCACCGGGATGTTCACGCCCAGCTTCTGCACGCGCTCGACAAAGTAAAAATAGCAGTCGGCGTTGAAGAAATACTGGGTGATCGCACTGTCGGCACCGGCATTGGCTTTGCGCACAAAGTTAGCGATGTCGTCCTCAAAGTTGCGTGCCTGAGGATGCATTTCCGGGTAGGCCGCCACTTCAATGTGGAAGTGGTCGCCAGTCTCGTCACGGATAAATTCGACCAAGTCGTTGGCGTAGCGCAATTCGCCACTGGCCATGCCCATGCCGGACGGCAGATCACCGCGCAGGGCCACGATGCGTTTGATCCCGGCGTTTTTATACAGGCCCAATAAATCACGCAGCTCAGCTTTAGTGTCACCGACGCAAGACAGGTGCGGCGCAGCCGGCACTTTAATCTCGCCATCGAGTTGCAGCACGGTATTGAGCGTGCGGTCACGGGTGGAGCCACCGGCACCGTAAGTGCAGGAGAAGAAATCGGGGTTGTAGGTCGCCAACTGGCGCGCCACATTCATCAGTTTTTCGTGCCCGGCTTCGGTCTTGGTAGGAAAGAACTCGAAGCTGTAACGGCGTTCTTGTGACATTGAAAATCCCTTCAAAGCGCAGGTGTAGGCCGGGTTAGCGCCTCATTTCGCCTGAGCAACAGCTCGTGCGGCTAAGTGCGCGGCGCGTAACCCGCCGACATGATCGGTGGATTACGCCGTTGCACGGCTAATCCACCCTACGGACTTGGCGTTTTATTAGTAGCGATACGCGTGTGGCTTGAACGGGCCTTCCTGCGGCACGCCGATGTATTCGGCTTGCTTGGTGGTCAGCTGCGTTATCACGCCGCCGAAGCCTTTGACCATTTCCAGGGCCACTTCTTCGTCGAGCTTCTTCGGCAGCACTTCCACGGTCAGGCGCTCGGCTTTCTGTGCCGGCGACAGGTCGGCGTATTTCTGGCCGAACAAGAAGATCTGCGCCAGCACTTGGTTGGCGAACGAGCCGTCCATGATGCGGCTTGGGTGGCCGGTGGCGTTGCCTAGGTTGACCAAGCGGCCTTCCGACAGCAGGATCAGGTAGTCATCGTTCTGCTCGTCGAAGCTGCCGGCACCGGTGCGATGCACTTTGTGCACCTGTGGCTTCACTTCTTCCCATGCCCAGTTTTTGCGCATGAAAGCGGTGTCGATCTCATTGTCAAAGTGGCCGATGTTGCAGACCACGGCACGCTTTTTCAACGCCTTCAGCATGTTCGAGTCGCACACGTTGTAGTTGCCGGTGGTGGTCACGATCAGGTCGATCTTGCCCAGCAGCTGTGCGTCAATACAGGCTTCGCTGCCGTCATTGATGCCGTTCTTGAACGGCGACACCACTTCATAGCCATCCATGCAGGCCTGCATGGCGCAGATCGGATCAACTTCAGTAACGCGCACGATCATGCCTTCCTGGCGCAGCGATTGCGCCGAGCCTTTGCCCACGTCGCCGTAACCGATTACCAGCGCTTGCTTGCCGGCCAGCAGGTGGTCAGTGCCGCGCTTGATGGCGTCGTTAAGGCTGTGACGGCAACCGTATTTGTTGTCGTTTTTGGCTTTGGTTACCGCGTCGTTGACGTTGATCGCTGGGATCTTCAGCTCGCCTTTGGCCAGCATTTCCAGCAAACGATGCACGCCAGTGGTGGTTTCTTCGGTGACGCCGTGGATGCGTGCCAGCATTTGCGGGTATTTCTTGTGCAGGATTTCGGTGAGGTCGCCGCCGTCATCGAGAATCATGTTGGCATCCCACGGCTGGCCATCCTTGAGGATGGTTTGCTCGATGCACCACTCGTACTCTTCTTCGGTCTCACCCTTCCAAGCGAACACCGGAATGCCGGCGGCAGCGATGGCAGCGGCAGCCTGATCCTGCGTCGAGAAGATGTTGCACGACGACCAACGTACTTCGGCGCCCAGTGCAGTCAGGGTTTCGATCAGTACAGCGGTTTGGATGGTCATGTGGATGCAGCCGATGATCTTCGCGCCTTTCAGCGGCTGCTCGCCGGCATATTTGCGGCGCAGGCCCATCAAGGCTGGCATTTCGGATTCGGCAATAATGGTTTCGCGACGGCCCCAGGCGGCCAGGGACATGTCGGCGACTTTAAAATCGTTAAAAGCTTTAGGCGTTAGCACAGCACTCATAAATGAGTCTCCATTCGTTGTCTTCGAATGGGCGCCGTTGATGCGTATGGTTAACGCCCCATCCGAGCCTGACAAAACCCTGTAGAACAGAGTTTGCTGCAGCGCCCCTCGGATGGGTGGCGGGAGCGACCAGAGCGGTGCCGGTCGCGTGAAGCGGATGTGATTATAGCCATGCTGGCGCATTAGCCAAAGGCTTTCTGTCGGGTTAATTGGCGGTTGCGCCCGGCCTTTTGGCTGGGCTGGGCATGGTGTTTACCCGGTGGTTGATGCAGTCTTTAATGCTTATAACTTTAATGTGGAGCTGTTATGACAATTGCCTATTGGTGTGTATTGATTGCACTGTTTCTGCCTTACCTGTCTACCGTCACAGCCAAAGCCGTTAGCGGCGGCTTCACGCCCAAGCATAACCATGACCCGCGTGCGCTGCTGGACAACCTCAGTGGCATCGGCCGGCGCGCCAACAATGCCCAACTCAATAGCTTTGAGGTAACGCCGGCGTTTTCTGCGGCCGTGATCATTGCCCACCTGGCGGGCAGTGCCGAACAAGCGCTACTCGATCAGTTGGCGATGGCGTTTATCGTCAGTCGCCTCCTCTATCTCGTCTGCTACCTGGCGGACTGGGCACCCGTGCGCTCGCTGATGTGGTTCGTCAATATGGGGCTGATCATCAGCCTGTTTGTGGTCGCCGCCTGACGTCTGCGGCAAAACACCACGCTTGGCCGTGAGGGCGTGGGTGGCGATACTGTCACCCGCTATTCACCCTGTTGTAGGCATTGAAGGTGTTATGAAGCTTAAAACCCTGTCCCTCGTTTTATTGGTCTTGGCTGTGAGTGGTTGTGGCGGAGTCGATCCCAACTCCCCGCAAGGCCAGCGCCAGGGCATCTTCAAACAGATGCTCAAGGTCAGTGAAAATCTGGGCGGTATGTTGCGCGGCAGAATTGCCTACAAGGAACCCGCATTTATTGCTGGAGCAGCTGAGCTCGACCAATTGACGCGCACGCCGTGGCAGCATTTCCCGCAGGTGCGTGAAGAGGGCGGCGAAACGCGGGCTAAAGATGACGTTTGGCAGCGCCAGGCGCGCTTTCAAGAGCTAGCCCGAGCCATGGAAGCGAGCACCGCCGCTTTAGTCGTTGCCACTCAAGCGCAGCCGTTGCTGCGCGAGTCGCTGAGTGCGCCGATGCAGCGAGTAGAAGACAGCTGCAAGGCGTGCCACGAAGAATTTCGCGCTTACTAGGACCGCCTGCGACCTGCTTGTGCCGGGCCTGCTGCATCGCAGGCGCGGCCTGCGCGTATCGGTTGGCGCGCTCTGCGTTGCAGGTTAAACAGTCATTAAGTTACTGGCTGAGTGCATCGCGGGCTTGCTGCAGTTCGGTGTGCGCTTCCTGCAATTTGTGCTGGCGTTTGCTGATGTCGTCCTGATCGCCTTCGTCTTGGGCTTCACGCAGGTCTTTCTCGCGCTGGCTGACTTCTTCTTCGGCTTCGCTCACCTTGGCTTCGCGTTCGGCGCGCAACGCGCCATCGTTGCAGTGATTTTCAACGCGCTTCAGGGCTTTTTCCAGGCCGGCTTGCTGGCTGCTGTTGCCCTGGTCTTTGGCTATTTCCAGTTGGGTAGCAATGGCCTGGCGCTTGGCGGCGCAGCCAGTGAGTGACTCGGTTGTGCCCTCAGCTGCGTAAGCGGATGTGCCGGTCAGCAGCAGGGCGCTTAGAAGTAGCGTTTTATGCATGGATTTACCTCGATATAAGTGTGTGCAACAGACCGCCCAGGCTGGACGGAATTATTGGCACTTTAGAAGCCGGCGATCTGCGCCGCGCGTAGTGGGTTGCGCAAGGCTTTTACTTCCGGGTGTTGAAAGAAGGCCTGCAGCTGAGCCGCCCGCTGTGGGCCGATGCCGGGTTGGCGTTGCCAGTCGGCGCTGTTGCGTTGCGCTAGGGTGTCCCAGTCGGCGTCCAATGTCACGTTGCCCGGCACACCCAGCGCGCGCAGCCAAGCCTGTGACGAACGTTGGCGGGCCAAATCGAAACTCTTCTTTAAATTGGCTGCGCTGCGTGGGCCCAAGCCGGGCACACGACTGAGTTGCTCGGCTGTGAGCGTTAACCAGTCGGTCAGCCCAGTGATCACCTGAGCACGCAATAATTTGTCCCATGTGCCGGGGCCGACCCCGGGTAAAGCCAGGCTCTGTTTGCCGCTGAGCCAGATCAGGCGCGCGCGGAATTGGCTGGTGCACGCCGCTGTGGCGCGCCAACAGCTCAGGGCGTGATAGGCCGTCGCGTCCGGAACCTGCAGCGCGGCGCGTTGTTGCGTGCGCCAGAACACGCTGTCCAGCGTTGGGATCGTCAGCCCGGACAGGCGGATTACCACCTGATCGCCCGGGCGAATATCCAGTTGCTGCCAGCGCTGCAGGGAGCTGGCGCTGACGTATTCGATGCGTCGGTCATCCAATTTAACCGGCGTTACGCGCAGGACTGGGGTGATGCGGCCGCTGCGGCCGATACGAAAGTCCACGGCCTGGACCACGGCCAATGCTTGGCTGGCGGGGTACTTCCACGCCACAGCCCAGTGCGGCGGTTCGGCTTGCCAGCGCTCAGCGGTGGGACGCTGGCCTTGGCGCAGCACCACGCCGTCGCTGGCGAAGGGCAGGGCGCTGTTGTACCAGTGCTCACGCCAACGGGTGGCTTCGCTGATGATACTTATGGGCTGGCTGAACGGTTGGCTATCAGTAAACCCCAGTGCGCTCAGTTGCTGGAGGCGCTCTTGCATCTGTGCCGGGCCGGCGGGCCAGTCCCAGATAAACAGGCTGATGCCAGCGGCTTCTTCGTCAGTCAGCGTCTGCCTGTTCAGCAGCCCCGCGACCTTGCTGCGCGCGCCAAGGCTGCCGGCTTTGTGTTGAATATGCCCGGGCAGTCGCCAATACAATTCGCCTTGCAGCACCAGGCTAAGCGGGGCGGATAATTGTTGAGGAATCGCTGGCAGCCGGCGCGCGTGGTCAGTCCAGTCTTGACCACTGCGGCCATCGCCACGGCTGATCAGTTGCTGCAAGTGGCCCTGCCGATACACCACGCTCACGGCGACGCCATCGACCTTGGGCTGAATCCAAACGTCTTCACGCTGAGCCATCCAGCTGGCGACGGCAGAGTTGTCCGGCAGTTTGCGCAGTCCGGTGTGCGCAACAGGGTGGCGGACTGCTCCGGTACTGGTGCTGAGCGGGTTTTCCGGCGCTGGGCCTGTTGCGGGAAAACAGCTGCGCCAGTGCGCGAGGGTCGCGCTGGCTTGGTCATACAGCTCATCGGCGACCGGGCTTTGCCCCTGACGGTGATAGGCGTCATCCCAAGCAGCCAATTGGTCGGCCAGCCCGGTTATTTCCAGCTCGGCGCGAGACGTCGGCCAATTCGGGCACGCGGCCCACAGGGTGTTGCTGAGTAGCAGTAAACAGACGATTAACGCTTTCATTAAGAGCGTCCTTGCTCGGTAAAGGGCTTTGTCAGCCTAGCTGCTCCTGTTTTGTGTGCTAAATCCTGGGCAATAAAAAACCCCGCGCGTGGCGGGGTTCTGGATGCAGCGAAGGTTACAGGCCAGCGGCGGCGCGTAACTCAGCAGCTTTATCGGTTTTTTCCCAGGTGAAGGTGGTGAAGGTGTCATCGCCGACGGTCTTCTGCTGCGGTGTGCGGCCGAAGTGGCCGTAAGCTGCAGTTTCTTTGTACATCGGGTGCAGCAGGTCGAGCATCTTGGTGATGGCATACGGGCGCAGGTCGAACAGCTCGCGCACCAGCTTGATGATCAGCTCTTCTGCCACCTTGTTGGTGCCGAAGGTGTTGAGCGAGATGGACGTCGGTAGCGCCACGCCGATGGCGTAAGACACCTGGATTTCGCAGCGCTCGGCCAGACCCGCGGCAACGATGTTCTTCGCCACATAACGACCGGCGTAAGCAGCGGAACGGTCAACCTTGGACGGGTCCTTGCCGGAGAATGCGCCGCCACCGTGGCGGGCCATGCCGCCGTAGGAGTCGACGATAATCTTACGGCCGGTCAGGCCGCAGTCGCCCACCGGGCCACCGATGACGAAGTTGCCGGTTGGGTTGATGTGGAACTGGGTGTCCTTGTGCAACAGTTCAGCCGGCAGGGTGTGCTTGATGATCAGCTCCATCACCGCTTCACGCAGATCGTCCAGCGATACATCCGGATTGTGCTGGGTGGACAGCACCACCGCGTCGATGCCGACGACCTTACCGCCGTCATAGCGGCAGGTGACCTGGGATTTGGCATCCGGGCGCAGCCACGGCAGCAGGCCGGACTTGCGTGCTTCAGCCTGACGCTCAACCAAGCGGTGGCTGAACACAATAGGCGCAGGCATCAATACTTCAGTTTCGTTGCTGGCATAGCCGAACATTAGGCCCTGATCACCGGCGCCTTGGTCTTCCGGCTTGGCGCGGTCGACGCCTTGATTAATATCCGGGGACTGCTTGCCAATGATGTTGATGATGCCGCAGGTGTTGCCGTCGAAACCGACCTCGGAGCTGGTGTAGCCGATGTCACAGATCACCTTGCGGGTGATTTCTTCCAAGTCGACCCAGGCACTGGTGGTGACTTCGCCGGAGACGATGGCCACGCCGGTCTTAACCATGGTTTCGCAGGCGACGCGGGCGTGTTTGTCCTGGGTGATGATGGCGTCGAGCACGGCATCGGAAATCTGATCGGCAATCTTATCGGGATGGCCTTCGGAGACGGACTCGGAGGTAAAGAGGGAGTATTCGCTCATCGTTCGGGTTCCTGTTGGTGACCGGTAATTGCAGCCCGCAGGCCATGGGTTATTGAAGGTTTAGCAAAGCGCCGCACCTGAATTTGGAAGCCGTTGCGCAGGCCCACATAGAGGCTTTCGCACGTTATTAAGCCGGCCGCGTCGGCCCAGCGCGCTAAGTCGTCTTGCTCGAAACCTAGCCACAGGTCACCGCAGGCCTCGCGGGCCCAACTCTGGTTGTGGCTGCACAGCTCAGTAATCAGCAAGCTGCCGCCAGGTTTTAAGTGTTGTGCAAGTTTCCTGAGCGCCTCAGCCGGTGCGGCGAAGTGGTGCAGCACCATGTTCAGCACCAAGCAATCGGCGGCTGGGTAATCATCATTTAAGGCATCGGCCAACTGCAGCTCAACATTACTCAAGCCTTCTTCGGTGCAGCGTAGGCGTGCCAGTTCGAGCATGGCAGGGCTGTTGTCCAGCGCCAGCACCCGTTGAAAACGCTGCGCCAGTTCCGGCAGGAAGCCGCCGTCGCCAGGGCCGATTTCTACAGCGCTGGCATCATTGGCAAAGCCCAGAGAGTCGAGCAGCGCCAGGACGCTGTCGCGGTATTGCGGCAGGCCGGCGATCAAATCCTGCTGCGCTTGAAAGCTCGCAGCGCAGCGGCTGAAAAACGCCTGGCTAACAGCAGCGCGCTGGCTGTGCACGACGGCGATGCGCTGTTGTATGTCGACGGGCAGCTGCAATTGATCGATTTCATCCAGCAGCGCGCTGCGCAGGCGGCTGCCCAATTGCTCGCCTTGAGCCAGCGCGCGGCGATAGAAAATCGCATTACCTTCGCGGCGGGTGGCCACCAGCGCAGCGTGAGCCAACACCTTCAAATGATGGCTGATGCCGGATTGGCCAGTGGCGAAAATCTGCGCCAATTCCAATACGCCGAACGAGTCATTGGCCAGTGCGCGCAGAATGTTCAGGCGCAACGTATCGCCGCTGGCCTTGCAAAGGGCTGCGAGAGTGTCGACCGGCTCAAAGGCCAAAAGGGAGGCGCGCATGTTCATAGGAGCGGCAGTCTAGTCGGTCATTTTTTATCCAGCAAGACCAATATCAAAAAGTTTTGATATTGGTCTTGCTGGCGCTAAAGCCAGAAAAGCGTGGGCTTACGACTATCTATCATTGCCCCAACAGGCCTCGCTGGGCGAAAATGGCTCCCTTTTTCGACCCCCAGTTGCCCAAGCAACCCGTAGGAGATTCAGTGATGCCCAGCTGTCGTGAGCGAGCCAATGCCATTCGTGCCCTGAGCATGGATGCCGTGCAGAAAGCCAACAGCGGCCACCCGGGTGCCCCGATGGGCATGGCGGACATCGCCGAAGTGCTGTGGCGCGACTTCCTTAAGCACAACCCCAGCAACCCGAGTTTTGCCGACCGCGACCGCTTTGTGCTGTCCAACGGCCACGGCTCGATGTTGATTTACTCGTTGTTGCACCTGACCGGCTACGACTTGGGCATCGAAGACCTGAAAAACTTCCGTCAACTGCACAGTCGCACTCCGGGCCACCCGGAATACGGCTACACCCCAGGCGTTGAAACCACCACGGGCCCACTGGGTCAGGGCATCGCCAACGCGGTGGGTTTTGCTATTGCGGAAAAAGTGCTGGGCGCGCAGTTCAACCGCGACGGCCACGCCATCGTTGACCACTTCACCTACGCCTTTATGGGCGACGGCTGCATGATGGAAGGCATCAGTCATGAAGTTTGCTCGCTGGCCGGCACCTTGGGCTTGGGCAAGTTGGTGGCCTTTTATGACGACAACGGCATCTCCATCGATGGCGAAGTTGAAGGCTGGTTTACCGATGACACCCCGGCGCGTTTTGAAGCGTATGGCTGGCAGGTGATTCGCAATGTCGACGGCCATGATGCCGACGAAATCAAAATGGCCATCGAGACCGCGCGTAAAACCGACGACCGTCCGACCCTGATTTGCTGCAAAACCACCATTGGCTTTGGCTCGCCGAACAAGCAGGGTAAAGAGGACTGCCACGGCGCGCCGCTGGGCGTTGAAGAAATCGCCCTGACCCGCGCCACCTTGGGCTGGAACCACGGCCCGTTTGAAATTCCGGCGGATATCTACGCCGAGTGGGACGCCAAGCAAGCCGGCGCCGCAGCTGAGGCCGAATGGGATGGGCGGTTTGCCGCTTATGCCGCCGCCTACCCAGAACTTGCCGCGGAATTTAAGCGCCGCATGAGCGGTGAGTTGCCGGCTGATTTCGCTGAAAAAGCGTCTGCCTATATTCAAGACGTGGCCGCCAAAGGCGAAACCATCGCCAGCCGTAAGGCCAGCCAAAACACCCTGAATGCCTTTGGTCCACTGCTGCCGGAATTTCTGGGTGGCTCAGCGGATCTGGCCGGCTCCAACCTGACCCTGTGGAAAGGCTGCAAGGGCGTGTCGGCTGCCGACGCCTCCGGTAACTATATGTTCTACGGCGTGCGCGAATTCGGCATGAGCGCGATCATGAACGGCGTGGCTCTGCATGGCGGCTTCGTGCCCTACGGCGCGACCTTCCTGATTTTTATGGAGTACGCCCGCAACGCCGTACGCATGGCCTCGCTGATGAAGCAGCGCGTGCTGTTTGTTTACACCCACGACTCCATTGGCTTGGGCGAAGACGGCCCGACTCACCAGCCCATCGAGCAACTGGCCAGCCTGCGTGGCACGCCGAACCTCGACACCTGGCGCCCATGCGACGCCGTGGAGTCGGCGGTGGCGTGGAAGTATGCAATTGAACGCAGCGACGGTCCGAGCGCGTTGATCTTCAGCCGGCAGAATCTGCCGCACCAGAACCGCGACGCTCAGCAGCTTGCTGATGTTGAGCGCGGTGGCTATGTGTTGAAAGACTGCGCTGGCGAGCCAGAGCTGATCCTGATCTCCACTGGTTCGGAAATTGGCCTGGCTGTAGCCGCCTACGACAAACTGACGGCCGAAGGTCGTCAGGTGCGTGTGGTGTCGATGCCGTCCACCAGCGTGTTCGATCAGCAAGACGCCGGCTACAAGCAGGCCGTGCTGCCGCTGCAGGTGGGTTCGCGCATCGCCATCGAAGCTTCGCATGCGGACTTCTGGTACAAGTACGTCGGTCTGGAAGGTCGCATCATCGGCATGACCACCTTCGGTGAGTCCGCACCGGCCCCTGCGCTGTTCGAAGAATTCGGCTTTACCGTCGAAAATATTCTGGAAACCGCCGCCGAGCTGCTGGACGCCTAACCGAGAACGACGCCGTAGGGTGGATCGGGGCGCGTAGCTGGTGCTCTTTTCACCCTCCGTTACACATCCGGTGGATCGATGAAGCGCGATCCACCCTACGTTCTCCGAACCTGCGAGACACCATGTCCAAGCGCCCCTATCGAATCGCCCTCAACGGCTATGGCCGTATCGGCCGCTGCGTGCTGCGCGCATTGCATGAGCGCGGTGCCGGGGCGCAGCTGGAAATCGTCGCGCTGAATGATCTGGCTGATCAGGCCAGTATCGAATACCTGACGCGCTTCGACTCCACCCACGGCCGTTTCCCCGGCGAAGTACGGGTCGATGGTGATTGCCTGCATATCAATGGCGACTGCGTGAAGGTGCTGCGCCAAGCCACCCCGGAAGCTATTGACTGGGCGGCGCTGGGTATCGACCTGTTGCTAGAATGTTCCGGCCAATACACCACGCGCGGCGATGCGCAGCGTTTTATTGATGCGGGCGCGCCACGGTTGTTGCTCTCACAGCCGATGGCCAGTGAGGCGGATATCGACGCCACGGTGGTGTATGGGGTCAACCAAGACTGCCTGACCGGCCGCGAGCTGCTGGTGTCGAATGCCTCCTGCACCACCAACTGTGGGGTGCCGCTGCTCAAGTTGCTGAATGAAACGGTGGGCATTGAGTATGTCTCTATCACCACCATTCACTCGGCGATGAATGACCAGCCGGTAATCGACGCTTACCACCATGAAGATTTGCGCCGCACGCGCTCTGCGTTTCAGTCGGTAATTCCGGTGTCCACCGGCTTGGCTCGGGGTATCGAGCGCCTAATGCCAGAACTGGCCGGGCGCATTCAGGCCAAAGCCATTCGCGTGCCTACGGTGAATGTCTCCTGCCTGGATATCACCTTGCAGACTGCCCGCGACACCTCCACCACCGAGATCAACGCCATGTTGCGTCAGGCCGCCGAAGCGGGCCCGCTCAAGGGCTTGCTGGCCTACACCGAGTTGCCCCACGCCAGCTGTGATTTCAACCATGACCCGCATTCGGCCATTGTTGATGGCAGCCAGACGCGCGTGTCCGGCCCACGGCTGGTCAACCTGCTGGCCTGGTTCGATAACGAGTGGGGCTTTGCCAACCGCATGCTTGATGTCGCTGAACATTTCCTTTGTTTGACTCACTCTGCCGCCTTAAAGGACTGATGCAATGACCGTTCTGAAGATGACCGACCTCGACCTCGCCGGTAAGCGCGTGCTGATCCGCGAAGACCTCAACGTGCCAGTCAAAGACGGTGTGGTGACGAGCGATGCACGCATTCTTGCGTCCCTGCCGACCATCAAGCTGGCGCTAGAGAAGGGCGCGGCAGTGATGGTTTGCTCGCACCTGGGTCGTCCGACCGAGGGTGAGTTCAGTACTGAGAACAGCCTGCAGCCAGTCGCCGACTACCTGAGCAAAGCGCTGGGTCGTGACGTGCCATTGGTCGCCGACTACTTAGGCGGTGTTGAGCTTAAAGTCGGCGAAATTGTGTTGTTCGAGAACGTGCGCTTTAACAGCGGCGAGAAGAAAAACAGCGATGCCCTGGCCCAGCAATACGCCGCCCTGTGCGACGTGTTTGTGATGGACGCCTTCGGTACCGCGCACCGCGCTGAGGGCTCGACCCACGGTGTGGCCAAATTTGCCAAAGTGGCCTGCGCCGGCCCGTTGCTGGCTGCCGAGCTGGACGCTCTGGGCAAGGCGCTGGGTAATCCGGCCAAGCCCATGGCGGCGATTGTTGCCGGCTCTAAGGTGTCGACCAAGCTGGATGTGCTCAACAGCCTGAGCCAGATCTGCGATCAGTTGATCGTCGGCGGTGGGATTGCCAACACCTTCCTCGCGGCGGCCGGCTTCCCAGTGGGTAAATCGCTGTACGAAGCAGACCTGCTGGATACCGCCCGCGCCATTGCCGCCAGAGTGAGCGTGCCGCTGCCGGTTGATGTGGTAGTGGCTAAAGCCTTTGCCGAAGACGCCGAAGCGACCGTTAAGCGGGTGGCCGATGTGGCTGAAGACGACATGATCCTCGACATTGGCCCGCAAACGGCGGCGCAGTTCGCCGAGCTACTGAAGTCCGCGAAAACCATTCTGTGGAACGGCCCGGTTGGTGTATTCGAGTTCGACCAGTTCGGCAACGGCACCCAAGTGCTGGCTCAAGCCATTGCTGACAGCTCGGCGTTTTCCATTGCCGGCGGTGGCGACACCTTGGCCGCCATCGACAAATACGGCATCGCCGCTCAAATCAGCTACATCTCCACCGGTGGTGGTGCCTTCCTTGAGTTTGTTGAAGGTAAAGTGTTGCCCGCGGTGGCGGTGTTGGAGCAGCGCGCCAATGGTTAAGCCGATCTGTCTGCTGGCCTTGCTGAGCCTGCTTGGCGCGTGCGCCAGCCAGCCGACTCCGTCGGACACGTGGACGCGCTGGGTGTGCGACAGCCAAGCCGAGGTGCTCTGGCGTGTGGCTGATCGCAATGGCGAGTCCGTTGATGTGCGCCTCAATGGCGGCGATAGCGTTTATCACCTGAAGCAGGAAGTCTCCGGTTCGGGTGCGCTGTACAGCGATGGTGTGCTGTCCTTTCATACCAAGGCTGAGGAAGGACTGGTCTTCTGGACCGCCAGCGATGACCTGATCGGCCGTGGCTGCAAGGCCCCCTGACAGATGTTGAAAGCAGATCAGGCGCAGCCCTGATCTGAATGACTTGAATAGCGCCTGCCCCTGCGGCAGGCTTGCATGATTAACGACCTCCACCGGGAGAAAGACCACCATGGCACTTATCAGCATGCGCCAGATGCTCGACCACGCCGCCGAATTCGGCTACGGCGTGCCGGCGTTTAACGTCAACAACCTCGAGCAAATGCGCGCGATCATGGAAGCGGCTGACAAAACCGATTCCCCGGTGATCGTTCAGGCCTCGGCCGGCGCCCGTAAATATGCTGGCGCGCCGTTCCTGCGCCACTTGATCCTCGCGGCGATTGAAGAGTTCCCGCATATCCCGGTGTGCATGCACCAGGACCACGGCACCAGCCCGGACGTCTGCCAGCGCTCAATCCAGCTTGGCTTTAGCTCGGTGATGATGGACGGCTCGCTGAAAGAAGACGGCAAAACGCCTGCTGACTACGACTATAACGTGCGCGTGACCCAGCAAACGGTGGCTTTTGCCCACGCCTGCGGCGTGTCGGTGGAAGGTGAGTTGGGGTGCTTGGGCAGCTTGGAAACCGGCATGGCTGGCGAAGAGGATGGCGTCGGCGCTGAAGGTATTCTCGACCACAGCCAGATGCTCACTGATCCAGAAGAGGCTGCTGACTTCGTCAAGCAAACACAGGTCGATGCATTGGCCATTGCCATCGGCACCAGCCACGGCGCGTACAAGTTCACCAAGCCGCCGACCGGCGACATCCTCGCCATCGACCGCATCAAGGCGATCCATGCGCGCATCCCCAATACCCACCTGGTGATGCACGGCTCCAGCTCGGTACCGCAAGAGTGGCTGGCGATCATCAACCAGTACGGCGGCGACATCAAAGAAACCTATGGTGTGCCGGTTGAAGAAATCGTCGAAGGCATCAAGTACGGCGTGCGCAAGGTCAACATCGACACCGACCTGCGCTTGGCGTCCACCGGTGCCATGCGTCGCCTGATGGCCGAGAACCCGAGCGAGTTTGACCCGCGTAAATTCTTCGGTGCCACCGTAACGGCCATGCGCGACATCTGTATCGCGCGCTACGAAGCCTTCGGCACCGCCGGCAATGCCTCGAAGATCAAACCGATGAACCTGGAAACCATGTTCCAGCGTTATGCCAAGGGTGAGCTGGCCGCTAAGGTCAACTAAACCTTATCGATACACTCGATGCCGCTCACGTAACCCCGTGAGCGGCATTTTTTTTGCGGTGAACGGATGGTTTTTTGGCGTGCGTCTTTTCGGCTTTCGGCCAACGCCTGCGCCTGTCGTTCACCCAGGGTTTGGTAAAACCATGTAAAACACCGAACGCGTGCCGATCGCCGTGCTGGGCCATACTCGCGCCACTGTAGCTTTTGGATATCTGACCGCATGCCAAGTAAGTTGCGCACCTCGCTGTATTTCCTCTTGGCTGTGTTGCTGGCCAGTGTGCTGGGCAGCATGCTGCAGACCCAGTTCAACTTGGCTAACTTAGAGGCCCTCGGCGCGCCCATGCCGCTTGCTGTGCGCCTGCACACCACCGGCCTTGATCTGCTCAGCTTTAGCCCGACGTTGGCGATTCTGGTCCTGCTGGGGTTTGTCTTTGCTTTGCCGGCGGCGAGCCTGTTGACCCAGCATTGGCCGGCGGGCCGCTGGTTATTGTTTGCGCTAGCCGGCGCGCTGGCCGTGTGGTCGGCGCTGGCGCTGGCCAATGCAATGCTGCCCATGCCGACGCTGATCGGCGCTAACCGTAGCCTTGCCGGTACTGCTGGGCTGATGGTGTGCGGCAGTTTCGGTGCGCTGTTGTTTGCTCGGCTGGCGCAGCGTTTAGCGCCTGCGCAATCTTGATTTATCCATTACCCGCATAAGGTCCATGCCATGTTGAAGACGTCCCGCGCCCTGTTATTGCTTGGCCTGCTTGGCAGCAGCCTGGTGCACGCCATGGATTACCGCATTGAAACCGTGACCACTGGCCTGGAATATCCGTGGTCACTGGCCTTTTTGCCGGATGGACGCATGCTGGTGACTGAGCGCGTGGGTCGTTTGCGCATCATTGAGCAAGACGGCAGCCTCAACCCGCAGCCGGTTGGTGGTGTGCCCGCAGGCTTTGTGGCGTCTCAGGCAGGGTTGATGGAAGTGATGCTTGACCCGCAGTTCGCCAGCAACCAGCAGCTGTACCTGAGTTACGCCTACGGCACCACGCAGGCCAACAACACGCGCTTGGCCAAGGCGCGTTTGGTTGATGGGCAGTTACAGGATGTGCAGGTGCTGTTCAGTGCATTACCGACTAAAACGGGTGCCGCACATTACGGCGGGCGCATGGCCTTTTTGCCGGATAACACCTTGGTGCTGACCTTGGGCGATGGCTTTGATTGGCGTGAGCAGGCGCAAAACACCAGCAACCATCTGGGAAAAATCGTGCGGCTCAACCGTGATGGCAGCATCCCCCAAGACAACCCTTTCGTAGGGCAGGCCGGCGCCGCAGCGGAGATTTACAGCCTCGGCCACCGCAATGTGCAGGGCATCGTCTATGACGATCAACTGCAGCGCCTTTACAGTCACGAGCATGGCCCGCGTGGCGGTGATGAGCTGAACTTGATTAAGCCGGGTAATAATTACGGCTGGCCGTTGATCACCTTCGGCATCGATTACAGCGGCGCGCAAATTTCGCCCTACACCGAACTGCCGGGCTTGCAGCAACCGCTGCTGCATTGGACGCCTTCGGTGGCGCCATCGAGCTTGATGCAATATCGCGGCAGCTTGTTCCCGCAGTGGCAGGGTGACCTGTTTGCCTCGACCTTGGCTGAGCGCAGCGTACGCCGCATCCGCTTGCAAGACGGCACGTTAGCCGGTGAGGAAGTGTTGTTCGAAGAGCTGGCTGAGCGCATTCGTGACGTGCGCGGCGGCCCGGATGGCGCGCTGTACCTGCTCACCGACAGCGCCGAGGGGCGTCTGTTGCGCGTGGTGCCGAGTGACTAAATACGTGGCCCAGCCGCGCTCCAGTCAGCGTCCACCGAGGGGCCGGCTGGGGCATAATGCGCGGCCTTATCGCACCCTGTCGCAGTGATCATGACCCCGCTTAAATACCTGCAAGCCTACCCGGCTCAGTTGCAAGACAAGATTCGCCAGCTGATTGCCGAGCAGCGTTTGGGCGACTACTTGGCGCAGTCTTACGGCGGCAAGCACGGGATACAAAGTGACAAGGCGCTGTACGCCTATATTCAGGGCCTGAAGCAGGAACATTTGCGTAATGCCCCAGCCATCGACAAGGTGCTGTACGACAACCGCCTCGACCTGACCCACCGGGCCCTCGGCCTGCACACCGCGATTTCTCGGGTGCAGGGCGGCAAGCTCAAAGCGAAGAAAGAAATCCGCGTAGCCTCGCTGTTTCGCGAGGCGGCGCCTGAGTTTCTACAGATGATTGTGGTGCATGAGCTGGCGCATCTTAAAGAAGCCGAGCACAACAAGGCCTTCTACAACCTCTGCGAATACATGCTGCCCGGCTATCACCAGCTGGAGTTCGACCTGCGGGTCTACCTGACTTGGCGCGAACTGCCCGGTGCAACGGGCACACTGTCAGCCCCGCAGGGCTAGGTTGAGCTGATCAACGATTTCAGCCCAGTCGGCATCTTCAAGAATCTCTTCGCGCAGAAACGTAGCCTGGGCGCGGTTCCAGAACGTGGCGTCAGCTAGCCGGCATTCTGCCGCCAGCGGTGAGTGCTGCTGGATAAACCGCGCGATCGCGGCGCTGTCATGGTTCAGGCCAAGTTGTTTGAACAAGGCTGGCAGGTCGTGGGTTTGGGCGTGCATATGGCCTCCTGATGATCCGATTCTGGGACGGGTAAGGGGCTACCGAGGGATAGCCACCGAGGTGCTGCTTACCCTTAGTCGACCGACAGAATCGTTAACAGTTGCACGCCACTGGCCACGCGCAAGATCAGTTCATCGCCCACGTTCTTGCCCCGTAGCATGTGCCCCAGCGGCGCTTGCGGGCCAAGCACCTGCACCGTTTGGCCGTCCTGCTGCAGTTTCATGGCGGCACCGTCCGGGCCGAGAAACAAGCATTGGCGCCGGCCATCATCGTCGCTTAGCTCAATCAGGGCGCCGAGTTGGATGCCCAGTAGCGGGTCAAAATCGCGCAGCAGCAGGCGCTTCCAGTCCACTAAAGTCTGGCGAATAGCCGCCGTCCGCCGAGCGTGCCCGGTGGCCAGATATGACGCCTCGATGCCTAGAGTGTCGTATTTGTTTTCGGCGATATTTTCTTTGGCGGTGGCTGTTTCGTAAGCCATTAACGCCGCCTGCTGAGCCTGTTGCAGGGTGTCCTCAAGGCGCTGTATCACCTCTTGGCGCAGTGCGCTTTTGTTCAGGCGGTGCATGGCTAGAGTGGCCAAACCAGCAGCAACAACGGCACGCTAACCAGCACCACCAAAATTTCCATGGGCAGGCCTAAACGCCAGTAATCGCCAAAGCGAAAGCCACCGGGGCTGAGGATCAGGGTGTTGTTTTGGTGGCCGATGGGGGTGAGGAAGGAGCAAGAAGCACCAATGGCTACCGCCATCAGCAGCGAGTCGGCGTTAACACCGAGCTGGCTGGCGGCACTTAAGGCGATCTGGCACATCACCGCCGCGGTGGCGGCGTTATTCATAAAGTCCGAGAGGGTCATGGTCACAACCAGGATCAGCGTCAGTGCCACCACCGGATTGCCCTGCGCCACATGTTCCATTAGCAGCCGCGCCAGCAGGTCGGCCGCGCCGGTCGCAGACATGGCGCCGGCGACGGGGATCATCGCCCCCAGCAGCACAATCACCGGCCAGTCGATGGATTGATAGAGCAGGCGCAGGGGCACGATCCGCGCCACCATAAACACCAGCACGCCGGCGGCGAAGGCCACGGCTGCTGATAGCACGCCGAACGCCGCGAGGATCACCGCCAGCAGCATCACGCCGGCGGCGAAGCCGGCCTGGGCGGGGTTAGGAATGCTGATGGCGCGGTCGGCCAGCGGCACGCAGGCATAGTCGTTGGCAAAGTCGTTGATATCCGCCGAGTCGCCTTGCATGAGCAGTACATCGCCGCGCTCAAACAGGGTCGAGCGCAGGCGTTTGATCGAGCGATGGCTTTGCCGCGAGATCGCCAGCAGGTTGATGTTGTAACGATTACGCAGGCGAATATTGCTGGCTGACAACCCGATCAGCTGCGAGTCCGGGCGCACTAGCAGTTCCTGCAGCACTCTGTCGTCACTGTCGCTGTCCTTCTTTTCCTCGGTCTTGCTCTCGGCTGCCGCGTCTTCGTCTTGGCTGTCCTCGTGCTCCTCATCCTCATCCTCATCCGGCGAGGGTTTCTTGGCTGCTTCCAGCTTCAAACCCAGCTTGCTGAGCACCTCACCGAGTGCTTCAGGCTCGGCCTCGATCACCAATACGTCATCGACCTGGAGGATGCGTCGCGGATTGGGGGCTGATAGACGCAGTTTGTTGCGCACCATGCCCACTACTTGGGCGTCGGCTTCTTCGAGCAGTTGTTCGACTTCGCGCAGGCTTTTGCCATCGGCCTTCGCGCCTTCTTTTACGCGGGCCTCGGTGATGTACGTGCCCGTGTCAAAGCTGGCGACGCCGACCACTTCCCGGCGTGGTACCAACCGCCAGCCGATCAGCGTAATGAACAGCACACCGGTCAGCGCCACGGCGACGCCCACCGGGCTGAAATCAAACATAGAGAACGGTCCGGCGCCGCTCTGCGCGCGGAAGCTGGACACGATCAAGTTAGGCGGTGTGCCGATCAGTGTGGTCATACCACCGAGGATGGTGCCGAAGGCCAGCGGCATCAGCAAACGCCCCGGCGGCAGCTCCTGCTTACTGGCGATCTTCAGGGCTATGGGCATCAGCAGGGCGAGTGCGCCGACGTTATTCATAAAGGCCGACAGCACGGCGCCAAGACCGGTTAGAGCGGCAATCGAAAGCATAGGCCCGGCATCGGCAGGCAATACCCGTTGCGCCAGCGCATCAACCGCACCGGTTCGTTGCAAGCCGAAGCTGAGCACCAGCACGCAGGCCACGGTAATGACCGCTGGGTGGCCAAAGCCGGTAAAAGCTTCTTGGTCTGGCACCAGGCCGGTGATTACGCAGGCCAGTAGCGCGCCGAGCGCGACGATGTCATGCCGCCAACGGCCCCAAAGGAACAGGCCCATGGTGGCAGCAAGGATGGCAAAAATAAGGCCTTGGTCTTGGGTCATGCGGGCAAACCATCCTTAGAAAGGGGCTACTTAAAGCAGCAGTTAAGCAGCATATGCCGAGTTTACCGGGCGCATACCTGTGGTGCCGGTTTAGACGAACTGCGCAGCGGCGTAACCCGACGCCCAAGCCCACTGAAAGTTAAAACCGCCCAAGTGACCGCTGACATCCAGTACTTCACCGACAAAATACAGGCCCGGAGATTTCAGCGACTCCATGGTTTTTGATGACACCTCGTGAGTATCGACTCCGCCCAGAGTGACTTCGGCTGTGCGGTAACCCTCGGTGCCGGCTGGCACCAGTTGCCAGTCGCCGAGCTGGTCGGCAATCGCCTTCAGTTCCGCATGGGTGTATTGCTTCATCGGCTTGGAGGTGAACCAGTTGTCGGCCAGCAGCCCGGCCATCTTCTTGGTGAACAGTTCACCCAGCAGGGTTTTTAACTCGCTATTGGGCCGTTCGCGTTGTTGCTGCTCCAGCCACTCGGGCAGGTCGATATGCGGTAGCAGATTAATGCTGATGGCATCGCCCGGTAGCCAAAATGAGGAAATCTGCAAAATCGCCGGGCCGCTAAGGCCGCGATGGGTAAACAGAATATTTTCCTTAAAGCTCTGGCCGTTGCAGCTCACCAGGCAGTCTTCCACTGAGGTGCCGGACAACTCGTTGCAGAGTGCTTTAAGTTGCGGGTCGGTAATAGTAAACGGCACCAAGCCGGCGCGTGTGGGTAGCAAGATATGGCCGAATTGCTTGGCCACCTGATAGCCAAAGCCGCTGGCGCCAAGGGTTGGAATTGACAGGCCGCCGCTGGCGATCACCAAGGACTCGCAGCGCACGCTGCCGGCGCTGGTCTGCAGTTGATAGCCGCTGCCGAGTTTGCTGATTTCGCTGACCGAGGTGCTCAGGCGCAGCTCAACACCGGCGTGTTCGCACTCACTTAGCAGCAGGCCGAGGATGTCGCTGGCCTTGTTGTCGCAGAACAGTTGGCCGAGCTTTTTCTCGTGGTAGGGCACGCCGTGCTTAGCCACCAGCGCAATAAAATCCCACTGGGTGTAGCGCGCCAGAGCGGACTTGCAGAAGTGCGAGTTTTGCGAAAGAAAATTGCTCGGTTCGCAATACATATTGGTGAAATTACAACGCCCACCCCCTGACATCAGTATCTTCTTGCCAGCCTTATTGGCGTGATCCAGCAACAGCACCTGCCGCCCACGCGCCGCAGCCGTCAGCGCGCACATAAGCCCGGCGGCACCGGCTCCAATAATCACGACCTGGGGTGTAAGCACTGCATAGTCCTCATGATTAACCACGACGAACGCCTGACGCCAACCAGCGCGCATGTTAGCGGATGGTTCGTACGGGGTTCATCACGCGGGGGTGGTGGCCTGTAACCGAGAAGTTTACCTAGGTGCAGGTTTACTGAGTTGAGCCATCTGGGGCGCGCATTTGGCGCTCTTCGCTCCTAACCGCAAGGATGCTTGGCGATGGCCCGTTAAACACTATCGACTGCGTGGAACGAACGCTCGCCGGGCAGTTGATAGCAGGTCAACCAGATGGCTAGAGCGTGCGTACCCGCAGTGTGCGGCCCTTAACCTTACCTTCGCTGAGGCACTTGAGCGCCTGCAGGGCGAGGCTGCGTTCAACCGCGACATAGGCCTGAAAGTCGAAGATGGCGATCTTGCCGACCTGCGCGCCAGGGATACCAGCCTCGCCAGTCAGGGCACCGAGAATATCGCCGGGGCGCAGTTTGTCTTTGCGTCCCGCGCTGATGCACAGGGTGATCATCGGCGGTTGCAGCGGTGCGCCACCTTGGTGTTTCAGGCTGCTCAGTGGGTGCCAGTTGAGTGGCGCTTTTTGCAGGGTTTCGATGGCTTGGGCACGATGGCCTTCGGCTGGGGCCACCAGGCTCATGGCCAGGCCTTTCTCGCCCGCCCGACCGGTACGGCCGACGCGGTGAATGTGAATCTCCGAGTCGCGCGCCAGCTCGACGTTGATCACCATATCCAGTGCATCGATATCCAAGCCGCGGGCGGCGACATCGGTGGCCACCAGAACGGACAGGCTGCGGTTGGCAAACATCGCCAGCACTTGATCGCGGTCGCGTTGCTCCAAGTCACCGTTCAGCGCCGCAGCCGAGATGCCTTTGGCGGTTAGGTGGTCGACCACTTCCTGGCATTGCTGCTTGGTAAAGCAGAAGGCCACGCAGGATTGTGGGCGGTAGCAGTTGAGCAGCTTGACCACGGCGTCCATGCGCTCTTCCGGAGCGATTTCGTAGAAGCGCTGTTCGATCTGCGTATCGTCGTGAAAGGCGTCAGCTTTGACCTGTTGCGGATCACGCATGAACTTCGCGGACAACTGCTTGATGCTGCTCGGGTAGGTGGCGGAGAACAGCAGGGTCTGCCGGCGGCTCGGGGTTTGCTCGATGATCTCGGCGATGCTGTCGTAAAAACCCATGTCGAGCATGCGGTCGGCTTCGTCGAGGACCAGAGTGTTCAGGCCGTCGAGCTTCAGCGTGCCCTTGCTCAGGTGCTGCTGAATACGCCCCGGCGTGCCGACGATGATCTGCGCGCCGTGCTCCAGCGAGCCGATTTGAGGGCCAATTGGCGCGCCGCCACACAGGGTAAGAATTTTGATGTTGTCGGCTGAACGCGCCAGGCGGCGCAGCTCTTTGGCGACTTGGTCGGCCAGCTCGCGGGTCGGGCAGATGACCAGTGCCTGGCAACCGAAGAAGCGCGGGTTGAGCGGGTTGAGCAGGCCGATGCCAAAGGCGGCAGTCTTACCGCTACCCGTCTTAGCCTGGGCAATCAGGTCCATGCCCTTGAGCATTACCGGCAGGCTCTGCGCCTGAATCGGGGTCATCTCGGTGTAACCTAGGGACTCGAGGTTCGCCAGCATGGCGGGGGAAAGCGGCAGAGAAGCGAAAGCGGTGTTGGTCACGGTGCAGGCCTGCTAAACGAAATGACGCGCAGTGTAACAGGCTGTGCGCAGTGGCTTAGCGCTAAAGGCCGGTTGTCCGTCTGAGCAGGTATTTGCGCTATTAATGCAGGCGCCTGCGTGCTGGCGATGTGTTGGCCCGCTGAGCGGCGGGGCGGCCAATCGCAGCAAGCGGGTGCCTACCAACGGCTAGAACAAGTCAATTGGGTCGACATCCAGCGACCAACGCACGGCGCGGCCGCTGGGCATTTGTTCCAGGGCCAGCATCCAGCTATTGAGCAAACGGTGCAGCGGCGCGCGTGCATTGGCTTGCACCAGCAGCTGAGCACGGTAGCGCCCGGCACGGCGCTCCATTGGCGCGGGAACTGGGCCGAGTAACTCGATGCCGCTGAGTTTGAGTTCGCTCAATAACAGCTCGGCCTCTGTGCAGGCCTCGTCAAGAAAGCCTTCGGCCTGCCCGGGTTTGTGTGCCTCTGCCCTTAGCAAAGCGAGGTGGCAGAAGGGCGGTAAACCCGCACTGCGGCGTTCACTCAAGGCTTGTTCAGCGAAGGCGAAGTAACCCTGCTCGGTCAGCTGTACCAATAACGGATGATCGGCCAGGTGGCTTTGGATAATCACCTTGCCCGGCTCTTCGGCCCGCCCGGCGCGTCCGGCAACCTGCACGATCAGCTGGGCCATGCGTTCGCTGGCGCGGAAATCGGCGGAAAACAGCCCGCCGTCGGCATCGAGAATCGCCACCAGGGTGACGCGGGGGAAGTGGTGGCCTTTGGCGAGCATCTGGGTGCCGACCAAAATGCACGGCTCGCCGCGCTGCACGGTATTGAACAGGGTGGTCATGGCCTCTTTGCGTGAAGTGCTGTCGCGGTCGACGCGTAACACCGGCACATCAGGGAAGAGAATCTCCAGGCGTTCTTCCGCGCGCTCGGTGCCAGCCCCTACCGGGCGTAAGTCGACGTTGTTGCACGTGGGGCAGTTGTTTGGCTGGCGCTCGACGTGGCCGCAGTGGTGGCAGCGCAACTCGCGAGAGCGCTGGTGCACGGTCATGCGTGCGTCACAGCGTGGGCATTCTGACAGCCAGCCGCAGTCGTGGCAGAGCAGGGTGGGGGCGAAACCGCGACGATTAAGAAACACCAGCACCTGTTGTCCGGCCGCTAGGGTTTGGCCGATGGCCTGCTGCATCGGCCCAGAGATGCCGGAATCCAGCGGCCGGCTTTTCACATCCAAACGCAAAAAACGCGGTTGCTTGGCGCCGCCGGCACGTTCGCGCAGGTGCAGCAGGGCGTAGCGACCGCTGTGAGCGTTGTGCAGGCTCTCCAGCGAAGGGGTGGCCGAGCCCAGGACAATCGGGATGTTTTCCTGATGCGCGCGCACCACGGCCAGATCGCGGGCGTGATAGCGCAAACCTTCTTGCTGTTTATAGGAGGCGTCGTGCTCTTCATCGATGATGATCAGCCCCGGTCGCTGCATCGGGGTAAACAGCGCCGAGCGGGTGCCAATAATGATGTCGGCTTCGCCATCGCGCGCCGCCAGCCAGGCGTCGAGGCGTTCACGGTCATTCACTGCCGAATGCAGCAGAGCGATGCGGGCATTAAAGCGCTGCTCGAAACGGGCCAAGGTTTGCGGGCCAAGGTTGATCTCTGGGATCAGCACCAGCGCCTGTTTACCCGCCTCCAGGGTTTCCCGAATCAGCTGCAGGTAAACCTCGGTTTTGCCGCTGCCGGTGACGCCGGCTAACAGAAAGGCATTGAAGCTGCCGAAGCCCGAGCGGATCGCCTCTGTGGCGGCGCGTTGTTCTGCATTCAGCGGCAGCTCGGGTTGTGCCAGCCAGTTGGCGTGACGCTCGTTCGGCGCATGACGGCGCACGTTGACTTTGACCAAGCCCTTTTCCAGCAGCAGATCGAGGCTGTCTTTGTTCAGCTGTAGTTTGCTCAGCAGCGGGTGCGCAACGCCATGCGGGTGTTGGCCGAGGGTTTGCAGGGCATCACGCTGTCGCGGCGCTCGGCTCAGGCGCGGGTCGTCGAGTTGTGCGCCGGGTGCCACGGACCAGAAGCGCTGCTGGCGTGCTTCCGCCGGTTCGCCTTGGCGGAGCAGCACCGGCAGCGCCCAGCTCAACGTATCGCCGAGGCTGTGCTGGTAATACTGCGCAGTCCACAGGCACAGCTTGAACAACGCCGGTGGTAATGGAGACTGGGCGTCGAGCAGTTGCAGGGCGTGCTTGAGCTTATCTGCCGGGACCGCGCTGTGATCGGTCACTTCTATCAGGATGCCAATCATCTCGCGCCGACCAAATGGCACGCGCAACCGCGCGCCCGGTTGCAGCGCGCTGCGCGGTACACCGGCAGGGGCGCGGTAGTCGAACAGGCGGCGCAGCGGTGAAGGTAGGGCGAGGCGCAGAATAACGTCAGACACGCAGTGACTCCTTGAGCCGCGAGGCGCGATCTTAGCATGCAGCCACACGACGGCCGGCCTTGCGTCGCTGCGGTGAGCTGGTATTATCGCCGGCCTAATTCCGCGCGGTACCTGACAATAGTGTCCGGTGGCGGCGTGACAGCCCTGAGGAATCACCATGAAAGCCGATATCCACCCGAACTATGTCGCCATCACCGCCACCTGCAGCTGTGGCAACGTGATTGAAACTCGCTCCACCCTGGGCAAAGCACTGCCTTTGGACGTGTGCAACGAGTGCCACCCGTTCTACACCGGTAAGCAGAAAATGCTCGACACCGGCGGCCGTGTTGATCGCTTCAAGCAGCGTTTCGGTATGTTCGGCGCTAAGACAGAAGCACCGGAAGCACCAGAAGCATAAGCACAGCGACAAGCCTGATGGCTGGATTCGCACTGCTGAAAAAGGCGTCCCTGGTGGGCGCCTTTTTCGTTTTCAGCCTGTATGCCGGCGCTGCGCTGGCGTTCTGCCCCGCACCAAGTCAGCTGCCCAGCGTTGAGGTGCAGCGGGTGGTTGATGGCGACACCTTGCGCTTGGTTGATGGCCGCAGTGTGCGCCTGATAGGTCTGAACAGTCCCGAAATGGGCCGCCAGGGCCGTTCTGCTGAACCCTTTGCGGGCAAGGCGCGCGCGCGCTTGCAGGCGTTGGTGGCGGCCAGTGACGGTCGGGTCTTGTTGCAGGTCGGTCGGCAGGCTAAGGATCATTACGGCCGCACCTTAGCGCATGCCTATGACAGCCGTGGGCGTAATCTGGAGGCACAGCTGCTCAGTGAGGGTCTGGGCTACCGAGTAGCGGTTGCTCCCAATCTGGCGCTGGTGCGCTGCCAGCAAGCGGCTGAGCGCAGTGCGCGGCAGGCGCGTGTTGGGCTCTGGCAGCGCTCGCCAGTAAAGGCCGCGACGCAGCTCAAACAAGGCGGCTTTGCCCTGCTTCAGGGTCGTGTCGAGCGCATTGAGCGCAATGCGGGTGGGTTATGGCTGGAAATGGGCGATTTGCTGGTGCTGCATATCGCGCCCCGGTCCGTGGGTAATTTTGACCTGCATGCGGTCCAAGCGCTCAAGGGGCGAAAAGTTGAGGCTCGCGGCTGGGTGATTGACCGCTCTAAGCGTGGCGGATTGCGTAAGGGCCAAGCGCGTTGGATGCTGCCATTGACCGATAAGTCTGCACTCGAGGTGTTGCCGTGATCATGCGTGTATCGTTGTTACTGGCGTTGCTGCAACTGGCCGGGTGCGCGGTTAATCCGGCCACCGGAGAAAGCAACTTTGTGATGATGAGCGAGCAGCAGGAGCTCGACCTCGGCCAGCGCTACAACCAGCAAATCCTCAAGGAAAACCCGCGCTACGCTGACGAGCAGCTGCAAGCCTATGTACAGCGTGTGGGTGAGCGGGTGGCAAAGAACAGCCACCGCAATCAGCTGACCTATCAGTTCACCGTGGTCGACAGCCCGGATATCAACGCCTTCGCCTTGCCCGGCGGCTACATCTATATCCACCGTGGCCTGCTGGCCTACCTGAGCTCGGAGGCCGAGTTGGCCGCTGTGCTGGGTCACGAAGTGGGCCACGTCACGGCGCGGCATAGCGTGCAACAGCAAAGTCAGTCCACCGCCTGGGGTTTGCTCGGTCAGGCCGTGGCGATAGGGACCGGCGTTGGCGCTGCCGCTGATATTACGGGCGCCTTGGGCAATGCGTTTGTCCGCGGTTATGGTCGCGACATGGAGCTTGAGGCCGACGGCTTGGGTGCGCAGTACTTGGCGCGCAGCGGTTATGACCCGCAGGCGATGATTGAAGTGGTCAAGGTGCTGAAAAATCAGGAAGATTTCGCCCTAGACCAAGCCGCTGAACGCGGTGATGCACAACCTGCCGGTGGCTATCACGGGGTTTTTGATACCCACCCGGACAACGACCGCCGCTTGCAGCAAGTAGTGGGCCCCGCGCGCGCCTTAGCGACCGGTGAGCAGGAGGTTAATCGTGAGGCCTTTCTCAAACGCTTAGAAGGCTTGCCCTTCGGTGACTCCGCTGACACCGGGATGCGTCGCGGCCAGCGGTTTTACCATGGGGATTTGAACTTCACCTTGGCCTTTCCCCAAGGCTGGAATCTACTCAATCGCCCAGACGCGCTGATCGGTCACAGCGCTGATCAGCAGGCATTTGTGGCACTGACACTGGAAGACAATCCGCAAAGTCTGCCTCCCCTTGAGCTGCTCCGCCAGCGCGTGGGTGGCCAGCGATTGGTGGCGGGTGTCGAGTTGCAGCAGGCCGGCCTTAAGGGCTACAGCGCCGTTATTGCCGGTAATGCTGCTAAGCGTGTTGCGATTATTCAGCATGGCGCACAGGTGTATTTATTGGTGGCGGCGGTGCGTGGTCGGGCCTCGTTAGAAAGTTACGATGAGCAATTTTTAAGCGTGATCAACAGTTTTCGGCCGATGACCGGTGCTGAGCGCAAAGAGGTGAAACCCTTACGGCTGCACATGGTCAAGGTTAAACCTGGACAAACCCTTGAGGCGCTGGCTAACAACAGCAAGTTGCCGGGTGATGCGGTCAAGGCATTACGGTTACTGAATAACCTCTACCCATCAGGTCAGCCGCGTGCTGGCGACTGGCTAAAAGTCGTGCGTTAGGTTGCTCGTGAGCGTCCAGCCTCACCAGTCTTGTGCAGGTGTATACAACGTGCGTATCCTCGGCCGCCTGCCTGTTCAACAGCCCAAAGCGGAATTACTCCTATGTCTGATTTGAAAACAGCCGCTCTCGATTATCACGCTAAGCCTCGTCCGGGTAAGCTGAGTGTCGAGTTAACCAAGCCCACCGCAACCGCACGCGATCTCGCCCTGGCATACAGCCCAGGCGTCGCTGAGCCAGTGCGCGAAATCGCGCGTGACCCGGAGCTGGCGTATCGCTACACCGGCAAAGGCAATCTGGTGGCAGTCATTTCTGACGGTACCGCTATCCTGGGTCTTGGTGACCTTGGTCCGCTGGCGTCCAAGCCGGTGATGGAAGGTAAGGGCGTGCTGTTCAAGCGATTTGCTGGTATCGACGTGTTCGACATCGAAGTCGAGTCCGAGAGCCCGCAGGCCTTTATCGACACTGTTCGCCGTATCTCGATCACCTTCGGTGGTATCAACCTGGAAGACATCAAGGCGCCAGAGTGCTTTGAAATTGAGCGCACGCTGATCGAGCAGTGCGACATCCCGGTGTTCCACGATGACCAGCACGGCACCGCTATCGTGACAGCTGCTGGCATGCTCAATGCCCTCGAAATTGCCGGTAAAACCCTGCCGCTCGCCAAGATTGTCTGCCTGGGGGCCGGCGCCGCCGCGATCTCCTGCATGAAGCTGTTGGTGAGCATGGGTGCCAAGGTTGAGAACATCTTTATGGTTGACCGCAAAGGCGTTATCCACGCTGGCCGCGACGATCTCAATCAGTACAAGGCGGTATTTGCCAGCGAGACCAGCAAGCGCACCCTGTCAGATGCGTTGGAAGGCGCTGACGTCTTCGTTGGTTTGTCCGGCTCTAACCTGCTGGCGCCCGAAGACCTCAAGCGCATGGCGCCGACGCCGATTGTGTTTGCCTGCTCCAACCCGGACCCGGAAATTCAGCCAGAACTGGCCCATGCCGTGCGCGATGACGTGATCATGGCCACCGGTCGTTCCGACTACCCGAACCAGGTCAACAACGTATTGGGCTTCCCGTTTATCTTCCGCGGTGCGCTCGACGTTCGCGCGACTCGCATCAACGAAGAAATGAAGATCGCCGCAGCCTTAGCCTTGCGCGACCTGGCTAAACTGCCGGTGCCGCAAGAAGTTTGCGATGCTTATGGCGGCATTGCTCTGTCGTTCGGGCGCGAGTACATCATTCCGAAGCCGATGGACCCACGATTGATCACTGTGGTCTGTGATGCTGTGGCCAAGGCTGCGATTGAGAGCGGTGTAGCAACCTTGCCGTATCCTAAGCATTACCCGTTGCAGTCGGTTAACGATGTGTTCAACGGCTAAGCGCTCAGCCTAAAGGCAATAAAAAACCCGCGCTGCGGGTTTTTTATTGCCACTAATTTGCCTGTATCAAGTGGCGGGCGCTTAATTGCTCACCGCTTAGAACAGGTCGATTGGTGCGACCTCATCAGCCGGCAGTGGGCTGCCGGGGATATACGTGCCGGGTTCAAATTCGCCCATGGGCGGTGGCGAGTCTTCGCTCTTAAACAGTTCGAAGTAGGCGTCAGGTGTATCAGCCGACGCCGCCCGACCGCTGTGTGGGTCGATGCGCAGGGTCAGGATACCTTCGGGTTCTGCGAGTAGGTGGCTGGGTTTGTCCTTGAGTGCCGCAGCCATGTAGCTCATCCAGATCGGCAGGGCCACGGTGCCACCATATTCATTCCGACCAAGGCTTTCTGGCTGATCAAAGCCAGCCCAGACCGTGGTGATGTAATCGGCGTTGTAGCCGGAGAACCAGCTGTCTTTGGATTCGTTGGTGGTGCCGGTTTTACCTGCTAGGTCGTCACGGCCCAAGGCCATGGCGCGGCGGCCAGTGCCACGCTTGATCACGTCCTGAAGCATGCTGGTCATGATATAGGCCGTGCGCTCATCGATAACCTGCTCAGCCAGTATCGGTTCAGAAACAGCTGGAGCTCCGCCAGTATTCAGCTGCGACGCGGTGCTCTGCTCGGCGCGCAATGCGATGCCGGTTGGTGTTTGCGCGGGGTTGGCGTTGAACAGTTGCTTGCCGGTGCGGTCTTCAATGCGCTCAATCAGGTAAGGCTCGGTCTTATACCCGCCGCTAGCAAAAACACTCCAGCCCTCGGCAATTTCCATTGGCGTCAGACTGGCGGTGCCCAGCGACAGCGACAGGTTAGGCGGCAGGTCCTTTTTCTCAAAACCAAAGCGCTCGATGTAGCTCAAGGTGCTGTCGACGCCCAGGTCTTGCAGCAGGCGGATCGAAACCAAGTTGCGCGAGCGATACAAGGCTTCGCGTAAGCGGATCGGGCCGAGGAAGGTGTTGTTATCGTTCTTCGGTCGCCACACCTGCGACAGATCGTCTTCAGCAAACACCATCGGTGCATCATTGACCAAGGTGGCGGCGGTGTAGCCGCTGTCCAGCGCGGCGCTGTAAACGAACGGTTTGAAACTCGACCCAGGTTGCCGTTTAGCCTGTGCAGCGCGGTTGTAGTTGCTCTGCTCGAAGGAGAAGCCGCCCACCAATGCGCGAATTGCACCGCTGTTTGGGTCAAGCGATACCAGCGCACTTTGTGCGGCGGGTAGTTGTACAAAGCGCAGGCTGCCATCTTCTTGGAGCTGCACGCGGACCATGTCGCCAATTTGGCTGACATCGGCGGGTTGCTGCGGTCGTGGGCCAATGCTGTTGGTATTAAGGAAGGGTCGCGCCCATTTCATGCTGTCCCAAGCGACGGCATGTTCCTCGCCGTTACGCAGCAGAACCATGATGCCGCTCTTCTCAACGCTTGTGACAATTGCAGGTTCAAGGCCGCCAAGGAGCTTCTGCTGATTTAACGCACTCAACCAATTTTCGTGGGTCATGCCCGGAAGACGACTTTCCGGGCCACGGTAGCCATGGCGCTGGTCGTAAGTAATCAGGCCTTCACGGACTGCATTATTAGCAGCCTGTTGCAGGCCGCTAGGCACCGTGGTGGTCACGTTGAAGCCCTCGGTATACGCCTCGCCGCCATAGCGCCCGACCATTTCAGCGCGGGCCATTTCGGCAATGTATGGGGCAACCAGTTCAGGCGTCGGCACGTGATAACTCACATTAATTGGCTCGGCCAGCGCCGCCTCATAACGTTGTTTGTCGATTCGGCCAAGGCTGAACATACGCCCAAGAATCCAGTCACGCCGCTCCATTGAGCGTGAAGGATTGACTAGCGGGTTAAAGCGCGAAGGGGCCTTCGGTAGGCCGGCAATCATGGCCATTTGGGCTAGGCTGGTCTCACGTATAGATTTACCGTAATAAACCTGTGCAGCCGCTTCGATGCCGTAGGCGCGATTACCTAGGTAAATTTTGTTTACATAAAGCTCAAGAATTTCGTTCTTGCTGAGCTCCCGTTCGATTTGTAGCGCTAAAAGTATCTCGTTGATCTTGCGGGAGAAGCTGCGCTCGCTGGTGAGAAAATAGTTCTTCGCCACCTGCATGGTAATGGTGCTGCCACCCGTTTGGATTTGCCCACTTTTCAAGATTTGCGTTGCAGCGCGCATCAGGCTTTTTAGGTCGACGCCATAATGGTTTGCGAAATTGTCGTCCTCAGCGGAAAGCAATGCACCGATAAAATCTTCGGGGATATCGGCGAACGCTATAGGTGAGCGGCGCATTTCTCCGAATTCAGCAATCAATTTGGCGTCACTGCTGTAAACCCGCAGGGGAATCTGCAGCTGAATACTGCGCAGGGACTCGACGGATGGGAGGCTAGGGCTAAGATAGAGAAAGGCCCCGCTGAAACTGAGTACCAGGCCACAAAAAACGGCGAGGCAAGACCAGCAAAGAAAACGCAAAAGACGGATCAAGATTTTTGGATTTCCAAATAAAAGAACGGGTTAAGCGAAGCGCAAGGCTAAAAGAGAAAAACTGATCACATTATAAGCGTTATTTTTGCCGGGTAGCCATTTGCGCTTCTGTCAAGACTGTTATTTAATGTGAAAAAACATAAACAGTCCGTAAGTCGCGGATGCCAATAGGAAATCGGTCGTGCTAGGGCTCTTCAATAAGAAAGCGAATACGCTACTCGGGATCGATATCAGCTCGACCTCGGTCAAGCTCCTCGAATTGAGCCGCTCCGGAAGCCGCTACAAGGTAGAGGCTTACGCAGTCGAGCCGCTCCCGCCAAACGCGGTGGTCGAAAAAAACATTGCCGAATTGGAGGGTGTTGGCCAAGCGCTTGCGCGCGTGCTCGCCAAATCCAAGAGCGGTGTAAAAACCGTGGCGGTGGCGGTGGCCGGTTCAGCAGTGATTACCAAAACCATTGAGATGGAAGCAGGGCTTTCTGACGATGAGTTGGAAAATCAGCTGAAGATCGAAGCTGACCAATACATCCCCTATCCGCTAGAAGAAGTGGCAATCGACTTTGAAGTGCAGGGCTCATCCGCCCGCAACGCCGAGCGCGTTGAAGTACTGCTCGCCGCTTGCCGCAAGGAAAACGTCGAGGTTCGCGAAGCCGCTTTAGCGCTTGCTGGCCTGACTGCAAAAGTGGTTGATGTTGAGGCGTATGCCCTTGAGCGTGCTTACGGTCTGCTAGCCGAGCAGCTGGGTGGTGGTCGCGATGAGCTGACTGTTGCGGTTGTAGATATCGGCGCAACCATGACCACCCTCAGCGTGCTGCACAACGGTCGCACTATCTATACGCGCGAGCAGTTATTCGGTGGCAAGCAACTAACGGAAGAAATTCAACGGCGTTATGGTTTATCCGTTGAGGAGGCCGGTCTTGCCAAGAAGCAAGGCGGTTTACCGGATGACTATGACAGCGAAGTGCTACAGCCTTTTAAAGAGGCGGTGGTGCAGCAGGTAGCTCGCTCCCTGCAATTTTTCTTCGCCGCCGGCCAATTCAATGACGTCGACTACATCCTGTTAGCAGGCGGTACTGCGTCAATCCCAGATCTAGATCGTCTGATCCAACAGAAAATAGGCACCCAGACATTGGTCGCCAATCCATTCGCTGAAATGGCACTGAGTAGCAAGGTCAATGCAGGCGCGCTTGCCAGTGATGCGCCAGCCTTGATGATTGCTTGTGGTCTGGCGATGAGGAGTTTCGACTAATGGCGCGGATTAACTTACTCCCCTGGCGCGAGCAGTTACGCGAAGAGCGTAAGCAACGCTTCGTTGTAACCCTTGCGGGTGTTTTTATAGTTGCGGCGGGCGCTGTTTTTTTGGGTGATCAATACCTTAATGGTGCAATCGAGCAGCAAAATGCGCGCAATGAATTTGTTCGTAAAGAAATTGCTGTGTTGGATGCTCGTATTAAAGAAATCAGTGAGCTTAAAACTCGTCGCCAGCAGCTTCTTGAGCGGATGAAGATTATTCAAGACCTGCAGGGTAATCGCCCGATAATCGGTCGAGTCTTCGACCAGTTGGTTCGCACATTGCCAGACGGCGTGCATTTCACTGGCGTGAAAATGACTGCCAAAAATATAGCTATTGTGGGAGCAGCTGAATCTAACAATCGCGTATCAAACCTGATGCGTAACTTAGATTCATCTGAGTGGCTGACTGCGTCAAACCTCACTGAAGTCAAGTCTGTGACAGCGGGTGCGGTTGATCAGGCTAATGTCTTTCAATTGAGCGTGCAGCAGACCCAGCCTGCCCTCGCGGCAGAGGGGGCTAAGCAATGAGCCTAAACGATTCCCTAGAAAGTCTGCGGAAAATTGATTTAAGTGATCTTGACTTTAATAATGTCGGCTCCTGGCCTGCTGCAGTAAAGTTTATTGCTGGAGCGTTGTTGCTGGTGATTGTTGTTGCCCTAGGTTACAACTTCCACCTCAAAGATCTTCAGGCCAACTTAGAAGGTAAGCAGGCGGAAGAGATTACTCTGAAGGAGCAGTTCTCAAGCAAAGCGTTCCAAGCTGCAAACTTGGCTGCATATAAAGAGCAAATGCAGGAGATGGAGGTTTCGTTTGGTGCGCTCTTGAAGCAGTTGCCGAGTGACACTGAAGTGCCTGGGTTGCTTGAAGATATAACCCGTACTGGCTTGGGAAGCGGTTTAGAGTTTGAAGAAATCAAACTTCTGCCTGAAGCTGCGCAGCAATTTTATATAGAGCTGCCAATCCAGATCACGGTCGTCGGGGCTTACCATGATTTAGCGACGTTTGTGAGCGGCGTTGCAAGCCTGCCACGAATTGTAACCTTGCACGATTTTGACCTTGTCCCGGCCAGTAATGACAGTTCATCTAAGTTGCGCATGAGCATTTTGGCCAAAACTTATCGCTATAACGATAA
The DNA here is from genome assembly GCF_037943105.1 of Pseudomonas sp. TMP9. NCBI lineage: Bacteria > Pseudomonadati > Pseudomonadota > Gammaproteobacteria > Pseudomonadales > Pseudomonadaceae > Pseudomonas > Pseudomonas vesperimontis. The sequence continues at coordinate 3,298,343 of NZ_CP149803.1, read as the reverse complement.
GGGGGAGGCGCAGTGAAAATTTTAAAGCCTGTATTACTTCTGACAGTGTTGATTATTTCTGGTTGTGATGGGCGTGGTGATTTCTCAGACTTGCAAGCATTTATGGACGAGGTGCGCGCTCGCCCTAACGGGGAAATTGAACCACTGCCAAAATTCCAGCCCTACGAAAGTTTTGCGTACAGCGCTGCTGCGTTGAGAAGCCCGTTCCAGCCTCCAGTTAAGTTGGAGATGGCAGATAGGCAAAAAGGCTCTAAAGATGTGAAGCCTGACGAAGCGCGCACGAAACAATTCCTCGAAGGCTTCAATATTGAAACCTTTGTAATGGTTGGCACCTTGGCCAATGATGCTGGCGCTTTTGCTCTGGTTAGTGGTGCCGGTGGTGTGCATCGGGTCAGGGTTGGCGACTATCTTGGCCGTAATCATGGCCGGATACTTGCTATTGATGAGTCAAGAGTCGACGTAATGGAAATTGTTCCAGACGGCGAAGGTGGTTGGTTAGAGCGGCCGCGCAGTCTGTCCCTTAAGGAGCGCTCTTAACTAGAGCGGAGTAAATATGAAAAAAAATAACCAATCTGCTCAGCGAAATGTGGTCATGAACATATTGCCCTCTTTTTTAGGCCTTTCCCTTTTAGCGGCACTCGTCTCGCCATCCCTTATGGCTGCAGACCTGCAAACGCTTGATGTCTCTGCGTTACCGGGAGATCGGGTTGAGTTGAAGCTCACATTCGACGAACCTGTTCTTGCGCCTCGCGGTTATACAATCGAGCAGCCCGCGCGTATAGCCCTTGACCTACCGGGCGTGACCAACAAGTTGGGGGCCAAGACCAGAGAATTAGGTGTAGGCAATGCACGAAGCGTCACTGTTGTTGAAGCGAAAGACCGGACGCGTCTTATTGTGAACCTGACTAGCTTATCGCCTTACAACACGCGCTCGGAAGGCAATAGCATTTTTATAGTGGTGGGTGAGGGCGGTGGTAATGCAGTCGCCAGTAACTCGCTGGCACCTGCTCCAGTTGCTGTGGCGGCAAAAAAATATGTACCTCAAGCCAACGCGATAAGTAACATTGATTTTCAGCGTGGCGAGTTGGGTGAGGGTAATATTGTAATTACTCTATCTGATGCCTCGATTAGTCCTGACATACAAGATCAAGGCGGTAAAATCCGCTTGGATTTTGCAGGCACGCAATTACCTGAGTCGCTAAGGGTAAAGCTGGATGTTAAGGATTTTGCTACGCCTGTTCAGTTTGTCAGCGCGACAGGCACCGCTAGCAAAGCCAGCATCCTTATCGAGCCTACCGGCGTCTATGATTATTTGGCTTACCAGACCGATAACAAGCTTACTATTAGCGTTAAGCCGCTAACTCAAGACGAAGCGGAGCAGCGCAAGGCTGATAGCTTCTCCTACACCGGTGAAAAGTTATCTCTCAATTTCCAAGATATTGATGTTCGCTCTGTTTTGCAGTTAATTGCAGACTTTACTGATCTGAATCTGGTTGCCAGCGATACGGTTGCTGGGAACATCACGCTGCGCTTGCAAAACGTGCCATGGGATCAGGCTCTTGATCTTGTGCTTAAGACTAAAGGTTTGGATAAGCGGAAAGTCGGTAATGTGTTGCTGGTTGCGCCAGCTGATGAGATAGCTGCACGTGAGCGTCAAGAGCTTGAGTCTAAGAAGCAAGTTGCAGACCTTGCGCCTTTGCGCCGCGAGCTTATACAAGTTAATTACGCTAAAGCCTCCGACATGGCTCAGTTATTCCAGTCTGTGACCAGTGCCGATGGTGCTATAGCCGAGCGAGGCTCGGTAACTGTTGATGATCGTACCAACAGTATTATTGCCTACCAAACTCAAGAGCGACTTGATGAGCTGCGTCGTATTATTGCGCAGCTTGACGTAGCCGTGCGGCAGGTGATGATTGAAGCGCGAATAGTGGAAGCCAATGTTGATTATGATAAAGCGTTAGGCGTTAACTGGCGCGGTGCGGGGGTTGGCGATAATAATTTCGTAGTAGGCGGGAGTGGTGGGAATCGTCCTGGCGCACCCGGTTTCGGACAAAATCCCGGAACCCAGAACCCAACTACATCTCTAGGGTCTTTTGTTGACATGGGTGTTGAAGGTGCAAGCTCTGGAATAGGTATTGGTTTTATTACAGACAACACAATTCTTGATCTTGAGTTGTCAGCCATGGAGAAGACTGGAAACGGAGAAATTATCTCTCAGCCTAAAGTTGTTACGTCTGACAAAGAGACAGCCAAAATACTCAAGGGTTCTGAAATTCCCTACCAAGAGGCTAGTTCTAGCGGTGCCAGTACGACCTCATTCAAAGAGGCGGCTTTGTCCCTTGAGGTTACGCCTCAAATCACTCCAGATAACCGAATTATCATGGAAGTTAAGGTTACTAAGGATGCGCCTGACTTTGCGCGCGCACTCAACGGAGTGCCCCCAATCAACAAGAACGAAGTCAACGCTAAGGTTCTGGTGAGCGATGGTGAAACCATTGTGCTTGGTGGGGTCTTCTCTAATACACAAACCAAAGGCGTTGAAAAAGTTCCTTTCCTCGGTGACCTACCTTATCTAGGCCGCATGTTCCGTCGCGATATCGTTCAAGACAACAAGTCAGAGCTGCTAATTTTCTTGACCCCCCGCATCATGAATAATCAAGCAGTTGCGGTGAGTCGCTGATTCAGTGCAAAACTTGATTCTCGTTGGCCCGATGGGTGCTGGTAAAAGCACCATCGGGCGCTTGTTGGCTAAAGAGTTGCGGTTACCGTTCAAAGACTCTGATAAAGAGATCGAACAGCGTACGGGTGCGGATATTCCTTGGATCTTTGATGTTGAAGGTGAGCAGGGTTTTCGTGAGCGTGAGCAGGCTGTCATCGAAGAACTTTGTGATGTCAACGGTATGGTCTTGGCCACGGGTGGCGGTGCGGTAATGCGCAGCGAAAATCGCCTCGCGCTCCGTCGAGGCGGCCAGGTGGTCTATCTGCATGCCTCGGTTGAGCAGCAGGTAGACCGTACTTCGCGTGATCGTAATCGTCCTCTGTTGCGCTCGGCAGATCCAGCTAAGGTATTGGCCGAGTTGTTTGCAGTTCGTGATCCGCTCTACCGTGAAATTGCTGATGTGGTCATTGAAACGGATGAGCGCCCCCCGCGCTTGGTTGTGCAAGAGATCCTTGAGCGTCTAGAAGCGCTTTCTCCCCGTTAAAGCGCAGGCCGAACTGCGTTATCCTAGCTCCCTTTGCAACTTGGGGGCTTTATGCAGACTCTTCATGTCGATCTTGGTGAACGCAGTTACCCGATTTACATCGGTGCTGAGCTGTTGCATCGTGCTGATTTGCTGGCTGCGCATATCGGCGGCCGGCAGGTCGCTATCGTCACCAATGAGACAGTCGCCCCTTTATATTTAGCCGCGCTTGAGCGGTCACTCGCCGGCCACGTCGTCACGTCTGTGGTTTTGCCTGATGGCGAGCGTTACAAAACGTGGGAAACGCTACAACTGGTTTTCGACGGGTTACTTGGTGCGCGGCATGATCGTGGTACCACGGTGATTGCCTTAGGCGGCGGTGTTATCGGTGATATGGCCGGGTTTGCAGCATCCTGCTACCAGCGTGGCGTGAACTTTATCCAGGTGCCGACAACCCTGCTGTCGCAAGTCGACTCATCGGTGGGCGGTAAAACGGGTATTAATCATCCGCTGGGTAAGAATATGGTGGGGGCGTTCTACCAGCCTCAAGCGGTGCTGATTGACACCTCGACGCTGGCAACATTGCCCGCTCGCGAGCTGTCTGCAGGTTTGGCCGAGGTGATCAAGTACGGTTTGATTTGTGATGAACCATTTTTGTCTTGGCTTGAGGCGCATATGCCGACATTGCGTGCACTTGACCAAGAAGCCCTGACCGCTGCAATTGCTCACTCTTGTGCAGCCAAGGCGCGGGTTGTTGCGGCCGATGAGAGAGAGTCGGGGGTGCGTGCCACGCTCAATCTTGGACACACTTTTGGCCACGCTATCGAGACACATCAGGGTTACGGTGCCTGGCTGCATGGTGAGGCGGTTGCGGCTGGCACGGTCATGGCGCTGGATATGTCCGAACGTTTGGGTTGGATTACTCAGGCTGAGCGCGAGCGAGTCGTGCGGTTATTTATCGCCGCGGGCTTACCCGTTGTGCCTCCCGCAAATATGACGGCTGAGCATTTTATGGAACATATGGCGGTCGATAAAAAAGTGCTTGATGGCAAGTTGCGTCTGGTTCTGTTGCGCAGCTTGGGCGATGCGGTTGTAACCGGTGATTTCCCCCGAGAAATTTTGAACGCTACGCTGAACGCAGACTATGCGGCCCAGCTGGCTTTGCTTAAAAATTAATGAGTGTCCCATGACCAGTTTGCATGCTGACGAGGCGTTTCTCGATCACTACCAATTCACTCATGACCCCTTTGCCTCGCGGGTGCCAGGGTTCAAGTTCTTTCCAGCGCAGCGTAAGCCAGTGCTTGGGCAGTTGCACCACCTAGCCCGGTACAGTCAGCTGTTGTTGGTGGTCAGCGGCCCGGAAGGCAGTGGTAAAACGTTGCTGCGCCAGGCGTTAGTCGCAAGCACCAACAAGCAGGCCGTGCAGAGTGTGGTGGTCTCGGCAAAAGGTGCCTCCGACCCCGCCAGCATCTTGCGCCAGGTCTCGCAGGGCTTACAGGTGCAGCGGCCTGAGTTAGGGGCCATTCTGAGTCAGGTCGGACAGCTGGTACTGACCGGGCAGGAAGTCTATGTGCTGGTTGATGATGCAGAAGATCTTAGTGATGCCGCGCTGACCAGCTTGCTAAGCCTCGCAGTGGGCAATGCGGAAGGCCGTCCGCATGTATTTCTTTTTGCCGATTCACAACTATTGCCACGCCTTGAGCAGTTGGCCGCAGGCGATGAGTGCTTTCATGTCATCGAGTTGCAGCCTTATACCGAGGAAGAAACACGTGAATACCTGGTTCAGCGTCTTGAGGGCGCCGCGCAAGGGATTGAAGTCTTTAGCGATGATCAAGTCGCCGATATTTATGAGCAATCGGCAGGTTGGCCGGGTGTAATCAATAAGGTGGCACGTGAGTCGCTGGTTGAAGCAATGCTGGCGCAGCGCAGTGCGGTGAGTCGCGGCGGCTTGTCTTTCAGCTTGCCGCGCAAGCATTTGCTGGCGTTGTGCGTGGTTGCTGTGGGGGTTCTTGCTGCCTGGTTTATGCAGGGGCGGGAGATTGAGGATGTTAATGCGCCCGTGACTGCACAGTTGCCGCTTGGAGAGGGTGTGCCGCCTGCCGTGGTGGGTGAGTCTGCCGCGCCAGCGGTTGCACCTGCGATTCAATTTGAGGGAGCAAGCCAACCGTTACCCCTGCCGTTGGTGGGCGAAGCGCAGCCTGTTATTCGTGAGCCGCTGGCTCAAGCGGCAGGGTTGAGTGGCACGGAAGAGGCTGACGTTGCCAGCACCTCGGCAGCGGCGAATGCAGCGCCGCAAAGGACTCCAGCGCTGCCGCCGAGTGTGCCCGTAGCGCCGGCTGTACCTGTGGTGGCTGCACCAAGCCAGCCCTTGGCCCAAGTTGCCCCAGCGGCCAAGCCGGTTGCCCCGGTCCCAGCAGCCGTTACGCCGCCCCCCAAGCCGACAGCTGCAACGCCTACTGCGCCCGTTAAAGCGGTTGCGTCGGGTGGTTGGTATGCGACCCAGGCGGGTTCGCGTTTCACTTTGCAAATACTGGGGGCAAGCCAGGAGGCTGCGGCCCAGGCGTATGTAAAAACCCACGGTGCGGATTACCACTATTTCAAAAAGCAACACCAAGGTAAGCCGCTGTATGTGGTTACCTACGGCAGCTTCACCAGTCGCGACGCAGCGCAGGCGGCATTGCGTTCGTTACCCGCCAAGGTTCAGGCGAATAAGCCGTGGCCGCGTAATTTCGCGGGGATTCAGCAAGAGATTGCACGGGCGCGCTGACAGGGATAATGACTGGTGGGTCTGGCTCACGACCTTCCAGTTTTATCCTTCACTTTAGCGACATAAGCTTTCACTTTTACGTCATTGTGGTTTGTGGCGATCTGGGCTGGTATGTACAATGTCTGCCCTTTCGCCTGCACAAAGCCGGGGCATAGCCCTGCGCGATCGGTAAGTTATTGAATTAGAAAGTAATTGCCTTGAAAAAGGCCGTCTGGTGAGGGTTCATATGAAAGCAGGTTTGTACCGTCCTGATGAGTTCAAGGATAACTGCGGCTTCGGCCTTATCGCCCACATGCAGGGTGAAGCTAGCCATCACCTGCTGCAGACCGCGATAGAAGCCCTGACATGCATGACCCACCGTGGCGGGATTAACGCCGACGGCAAGACCGGCGACGGTTGTGGTCTGCTGATTCAGAAGCCCGACGCATTTCTGCGGGCCATGGCGCAACAGCATTTTGCTGTTGAGCTGCCCAAGCAGTATGCCGTGGGAATGGTCTTCCTCAACCAAGATCCGGTGAAAGCAGAAGCCGCTCGCGAGAACATGAATCGCGAGATTCTGGCCGCTGGCCTGTCCCTGGTTGGCTGGCGCAAAGTCCCCATCGACACCAGTGTGCTCGGGCGCCTAGCCCTTGAGCGCCTGCCGCAAATTGAGCAGGTGTTCATTGGCGGTGAAGGCCTGTCTGATCGTGAATTCGCGATCAAGCTGTTCAGTGCGCGTCGCCGTTCGTCTGTGGCTAACGCGGCAGACAGCGACCACTACATCTGTAGCTTTTCGCACAAGACCATCATCTACAAAGGCCTGATGATGCCGGCCGATCTGCAGCAGTTCTACCCAGATCTGGGTGACGAGCGCTTGCAGACTGCCATTTGCGTATTCCACCAGCGCTTTTCCACCAATACTTTGCCGAAGTGGCCGCTGGCGCAGCCGTTCCGCTTTCTCGCGCACAACGGTGAAATCAACACCATCACCGGTAACCGTAACTGGGCGCAGGCCCGTCGCCTGAAGTTCGCTAACGATCAGATTTTTGATCTGGATGAGCTCGGCCCGCTGGTCAATCGCGTGGGCTCCGACTCATCCAGCATGGATAACATGCTCGAGCTGATGGTCACCGGTGGCATCGACCTGTTCCGTGGCGTGCGCATGCTCATTCCGCCAGCCTGGCAGAACGTTGAGACCATGGACGCCGACCTGCGCGCGTTCTACGAATACAACTCCATGCACATGGAGCCTTGGGATGGTCCGGCTGGCGTGGTGTTGACCGACGGTCGTCACGCCGTCTGCCTGCTCGACCGCAATGGGCTGCGACCAGCGCGTTGGGTAACCACTAAGAATGGTTACATCACCCTCGCCTCAGAAATTGGCGTATGGAATTATCAGCCTGAAGATGTGCTGGCTAAGGGCCGCGTCGGCCCCGGGCAGATCTTGGCAGTCGACACCGAAACCGGGCAGATCCTCGGCAGTGATGACATTGATAACCGGCTGAAGTCGCGTCATCCCTACAAGCAATGGATGCGCAAGAGCGCCACGCGTATTCAGGCCACCATGGAAGATAACGACCACGGTTCGGCGTTCTACGACCAGGCTCAGCTCAAGCAGTACATGAAGATGTACCAGGTCACCTTCGAGGAGCGTGATCAAGTGTTGCGTCCGTTGGGCGAGCAGGGCCAGGAAGCCGTCGGCTCCATGGGCGATGACACGCCGATGGCCGTGCTTAGCCAGCGCGTGCGCTCACCCTACGACTACTTCCGTCAGCAGTTCGCCCAGGTCACTAACCCGCCGATCGACCCGCTGCGTGAAGCCATCGTCATGTCGCTGGAGATTTGCCTCGGTGCCGAGCGCAATATCTTCGAAGAATCGCCCGAGCATGCTGCGCGAGTGATTCTCAGCAGTCCGGTGATCTCACCGGCCAAGTGGCGCGCATTGATGAGCCTGGATCGCCCAGGTTTTGAACGTCATTTTATCGACATGAACTATGACGAATCGCTGGGGCTTGAAGCGGCCGTTCGTAACATGGCCGACCAGGCTGAAGAAGCGGTGCGCGCCGGTAAGGTGTTGTTGGTCTTGTCTGACCGTGAGATCGCACCGGGCAAACTGCCTGCGCACGCTTCGTTGGTGACCGGTGCAATCCATCACCGCTTGACCGAGAAAGGCCTGCGTTGCGACTGTAATATTCTGGTCGAGACTGCCACCGCTCGCGATCCGCACCATTACGCCGTGCTGCTCGGCTTCGGCGCATCGGCGGTCTATCCGTTCTTGGCCTACGAAGTGCTGGGTGACCTCATTCGCACCGGCGAAGTGCTGGGCGACTTGTATGAAGTCTTCAAGTACTACCGCAAAGGCATCTCCAAAGGCCTGTTGAAGATCCTGTCGAAGATGGGTATCTCCACCGTCGCGTCTTATCGGGGTGCGCAGTTATTTGAAGCCGTTGGTCTGGCCGATGATGTGACTGAATTGTGCTTCCGGGGTGTGGCCAGCCGCATCAAGGGCGCGCGTTTCGTCGATATTGAAGCGGAGCAGAAGTTGCTGGCAGTTGAGGCGTGGAACGCTCGCAAGCCAATCCAACAGGGTGGCTTGCTCAAGTTCGTCTACGGCGGTGAGTACCACGCCTACAACCCGGATGTAGTGAGTACCCTGCAGGCGGCTGTGCAGCAAGGCAGCTACGAGAAATTTAAGGATTACACCACGCTGGTTGATACCCGCCCGGTATCGATGCTGCGTGACTTGTTGCAGTTGAAACTGGCTGATCAGCCTTTGCCTCTGGATCAGATTGAGCCGCTGCAGTCGATTCTCAAGCGCTTCGACTCTGCCGGTATTTCTCTCGGCGCGTTGTCCCCGGAAGCCCACGAGGCGATTGCCGAAGCAATGAATCGCTTGGGCGCGCGCTCCAACTCCGGTGAAGGGGGTGAAGACCCTGCCCGCTACGGCACCGTGCGCAGCTCGAAGATCAAACAGGTGGCCACTGGCCGATTTGGTGTGACCCCGGAATATCTGGTTAACGCTGAAGTGCTGCAGATCAAAGTCGCTCAGGGCGCCAAGCCCGGTGAGGGTGGTCAGTTGCCGGGTGGCAAGGTCAACGGCCTGATCGCCAAGCTGCGTTATGCCGTGCCCGGCGTGACCCTGATTTCGCCGCCGCCGCACCATGACATCTACTCCATCGAGGATTTGGCGCAGCTGATCTATGACCTTAAGCAGGTCAATCCGCAAGCACTGGTGTCGGTCAAGCTGGTGGCGGAAGCCGGCGTTGGCACCATCGCGGCCGGTGTGGCCAAGGCCTATGCAGACCTGATCACCATCTCCGGTTACGACGGTGGCACCGGTGCTTCGCCACTGACGTCGATCAAATACGCCGGTGCCCCGTGGGAGCTTGGTCTGGCCGAGACTCACCAAACCCTGCGCGGTAACGACCTGCGCGGTAAGGTGCGGGTGCAGACTGACGGCGGCTTAAAAACCGGCCTCGATGTGATTAAAGCGGCGATTCTCGGCGCCGAGAGCTTCGGCTTCGGCACCGCGCCAATGATCGCCTTGGGCTGTAAGTACCTGCGCATCTGCCATCTGAATAACTGCGCCACCGGCGTCGCTACGCAGAATGACAAGCTGCGCAAGGATCACTTTATCGGCACTGTCGAAATGGTGATGAACTTCTTCACCTACGTCGCTGAGGAAACCCGCGAGTGGCTGGCCAAGCTGGGCGTGCGCAGCCTTGAAGAGCTGATTGGTCGCACCGACCTGCTCGACATACTGCCGGGTGAGACCGACAAGCAAGGCCATCTGGACCTGACGCCGCTGCTCGGCAGCGATCACATTCCAGCCGACAAGCCGCAGTTTTGCCAGGTTGAGCGCAACCCGCCATTCGACCAAGGCCTGCTGGCCGAGAAAATGGTTGAAATGGCCAAGCCGGCGATTGATGCGGCCAGCGGCAATGAGTTCGCGCTGGATATCTGCAACTGCGACCGTTCAATTGGTGCTCGTGTTTCCGGCGAAATCGCTCGCGTGCACGGTAACCAAGGCATGGCCAAGGCACCCATTACCTTCCGTTTCAAAGGCACGGCTGGCCAGAGCTTCGGTGTATGGAACGCCGGCGGCCTGAACCTCTACCTAGAAGGCGATGCCAACGATTACGTCGGCAAGGGCATGACTGGCGGCAAGCTGGTGATTACCCCGCCTAAAGGTAGCCCGTTCAAGACCCAGGACAGCGCCATCATCGGTAACACCTGCCTGTACGGCGCCACAGGCGGCAAGTTGTTTGCCGCCGGCACCGCCGGTGAGCGGTTTGCCGTGCGCAACTCCGGCGCGCACACCGTCGTTGAAGGCACCGGTGACCATTGCTGCGAATACATGACCGGCGGCTTTGTCTGCGTGCTAGGCAAAACCGGTTACAACTTCGGTTCGGGTATGACCGGCGGTTTCGCCTACGTGCTTGACCTGGACAACAGCTTTTATGATCGCGTAAACCACGAGCTGGTGGAAATTCAGCGGATTAACAATGAGTCGATGGAGGCTTATCGCACTCACCTGGAGCGCGTGCTTGCTGAGTACGTCCAGGAAACATCGAGCGAGTGGGGCGCGAACCTGCTGGAAAATCTGGACGACTACCTGCGCAAGTTCTGGCTGGTCAAACCGAAGGCGGCAAGCCTGAAGTCGTTACTCTCCAGCACCCGTGCCGACCCGCAATAAGAATGCGCCTGAAGTGGTTTGATGAGGTATTGCAATGACTGAACGTCTGAATAACGACTTCCAGTTCATCGAAGTCGGGCGCAAAGACCCGAAGAAGAAGCTGTTGCGTCAGCGTAAGAAAGAGTTCGTCGAAATCTACGACAACTTTAAGCCTGCGCAAGCGGCTGACCAGGCGCATCGCTGCCTGGAGTGCGGCAACCCGTATTGCGAATGGAAGTGCCCGGTGCACAACTTCATTCCCAACTGGTTGAAGTTAGTGGCTGAGGGCAACATCCTCGCGGCCGCCGAATTGAGCCACCAGACCAACACCCTGCCGGAAGTCTGCGGCCGGGTGTGCCCACAAGACCGCTTATGTGAGGGGGCTTGCACCCTTAACGACGGCTTTGGCGCGGTGACCATCGGTTCGGTGGAGAAATACATCACCGACACGGCCTTCGCGATGGGCTGGCGTCCGGATATGTCCGGCGTGGTGCCGACGGGTAAGCGCGTGGCGGTGATCGGTTCCGGGCCCGCGGGCTTGGGCTGCGCCGACGTGCTGGTACGCAATGGCGTCACCCCGGTGGTATTCGATAAGAACCCGGAAATTGGCGGCCTGCTGACCTTCGGTATTCCCGAGTTCAAGCTGGAAAAGACCGTGCTGAGTCATCGCCGCGAAGTGTTTACCGGCATGGGCGTCGAGTTCCGCTTGAATACGGAGATCGGTAAAGACGTCACCATCGAACAGCTGCTGGCTGAGTACGATGCCGTGTTTATGGGCATGGGTACCTACACTTACATGAAAGGCGGCTTCCCGGGTGAAGACCTGCCGGGGGTGACGGATGCGTTGGATTTCTTGATCGCCAACGTCAACCGCAACCTTGGTTTTGAAAAAGCCCCGGAAGACTTTATCGACATGAAGGGTAAGCGCATTGTCGTTCTTGGCGGTGGTGACACGGCCATGGACTGCAACCGCACCTCGATCCGTCAGGGCGCCAAGAGCGTCACCTGCGCTTATCGCCGCGACGAAGAAAACATGCCGGGCTCACGCAAAGAAGTGAAGAACGCCAAGGAAGAAGGGGTGAAATTCCTCTTTAACCGCCAGCCCATTGCCATCGTCGGTGAAGGTAAGGTTGAGGGCGTCAAAGTGGTCGAGACCCGTTTGGGTGAGCCTGATGCTCGTGGCCGTCGCAGCCCTGAGCCGATTCCGGGTTCAGAGGAAATCATCCCGGCGGAAGCCGTGCTGATTGCCTTCGGCTTCCGTCCAAGCCCGGCGGCGTGGTTCACTGACTTCACCATCAATACCGATAGTCAGGGCCGTGTAGTGGCGCCAGAACAGAGCCAATTCAAACACCAGACCAGCAACCCGAAGATTTTCGCCGGTGGCGACATGGTCCGTGGTTCTGACTTGGTGGTGACGGCCATCTTCGAGGGGCGTAACGCCGCCGAAGGTATCCTCGACTACCTCGGCGTCTAAGCTATTGCGGGCGTCGCGCGCCATGCTGCGTTGCCCCTTGTGACCCACATGGATGTTGGGAATGCAGTTGGCCCGCAGGAGCGGGCGTCGCACTGACCTTCGCTCCTAACGCTTAGCGCTAATAGTTGGCCCGAGGCAAATCGTCGCAATAAACAAAAGGCACGGCACTCGCCGTGCCTTTTGTTATGCGCTTTGCGACAATGGCTAACTTCTTCGCCTATGGGCGGTGGACTCCCCCCATTGTGCGGTCGGTTCATCGTGCAAGGTGCCCCTACTTTTTGTCGGATGCAGCCATGACCGTCTTGAAGAACGACCGTTTCCTTCGCGCCCTGCTCAAGCAACCTGTCGATGTCACGCCGGTATGGATGATGCGCCAGGCCGGTCGTTACCTGCCGGAATACCGCGCCACTCGTGCCAAGGCCGGTAACTTCGTCAAATTGATGAAGAATCCTGAGCTCGCCTGCGAGGTCACCTTGCAGCCGTTAGATCGCTACCCGCAACTGGATGCGGCGATTCTGTTCTCCGACATTCTGACCATCCCTGATGCCATGGGCCAAGGGCTGTACTTCGAAACCGGCGAAGGCCCGCGTTTTAGCAAAGTGATTAACAGCATGGCTGATATCGAGGCCCTGCCGATCCCTGATCCAGAGCAGGACCTGGGTTATGTGATGGAGGCGGTGCGTACTATTCGCCGCGAGCTAAATGGCCGTGTGCCGCTGATCGGCTTCTCCGGCAGCCCATGGACCTTGGCCACCTACATGGTCGAAGGCGGCTCGTCGAAGGACTTCCGCAAGTCCAAGGCCATGCTCTACGACAACCCGCAAGCTATGCACGCCTTGCTCGATAAACTGGCGCAGTCAGTCACCGCCTACCTCAACGGGCAGATCAAAGCTGGCGCGCAAGCGGTGCAGATTTTCGACTCCTGGGGCGGCTCGCTGTCGGCGGCGGCTTACCAGGAGTTCTCTTTGGCCTATATGCAGAAGATTGTCGACGGCTTGATTCGTGAGAACGATGGCCGCCGTGTACCGGTAATTTTGTTTACCAAAGGTGGCGGTCTTTGGCTGGAGTCTATGGCCGCGACCGGCGCCGAGGCTTTGGGCTTGGACTGGACGTGCGATATCGGCAGCGCTCGTGCCCGTGTTGGCGACAAGGTCGCGCTACAAGGCAACATGGACCCGAGTGTGCTCTATGCCAACCCTGCAGCAATCCGCGCTGAAGTCGGACGCATCCTTGCCTCTTACGGCCATGGCAGCGGTCAGGTGTTCAACCTCGGCCACGGCATCACTCCGGAAGTAAACCCCGCCAATGCTGGCGCGTTTTTCGAGGCGGTGCATGAGTTGTCGGCGCAGTATCACTGCTGAGTAGGTGGTTGGCGTAAAGCTGCGGTTTACCTGCGACCGGCAGAGCATAAGCCTTACGCCCGCCATACGCTTTGCCTAGAATCCAAGCATTAATGACTCAGGGAGGTGTTTTATGCGGCGCGTTATTTTTAATCAGAAGGGCGGGGTGGGTAAGTCCAGTATTGCCTGCAACCTGGCCGCCGTCAGCGCGTCGCAGGGTTATCGCACGCTGTTGATTGACCTTGATGCTCAGGCTAATTCGACCCATTACCTCACCGGCCTGACGGGCGATGACATCCCAATGGGCATTGCTGAGTTTTTCAAGAACACGCTGTCGTCTGCGCCCTTTGGCAAGAAAGGCAGTGTGGATATTTATGAAACGCCGTTTGAAAACCTGCATGTGGTCACCGCCACTGCCGAGTTGGCTGACTTGCAGCCCAAGCTTGAACAAAAGCACAAGATCAACAAGCTGCGAAAACTGCTCGAAGACCTCAGTGAGGACTACGAGCGGATTTACCTTGATACTCCGCCTGCCCTGAATTTCTATACGGTTTCTGCGTTGATCGCGGCGGACCGTGTGCTCATTCCTTTCGACTGCGACAGTTTCTCGCGCCAAGCCTTGTATGGGCTGTTAAGGGAAATCGAGGAACTAAAGGAAGACCATAACGAAGGCCTTGAAGTTGAAGGCATTGTGGTCAACCAATTCCAGCCGCGCGCTACGCTACCGCAGCAGTTGCTTGATGAGTTGGTCGCTGAGGGCCTGCCGGTATTACCGGTCAATTTGATGAGTTCAGTGAAAATGCGCGAGTCGCATCAAGCATGCATGCCGCTGATCTACTTGGATCGCAGCCACAAACTGACCCAGCAGTTTATCGAATTGCATGATTTGCTAAACGCTGCACCGTAACGACTCCCTGTATTAAAGCCCCGGCGGGGTAGGTGGTTTAGGGAGCGTAAATCCATTTGGTAAGTATGTGACTCGGGTATAGCGCTGCACAATTTCTGCAAACGCGCCCTGCGCACGTAACTGTTCAACCGCTTGTTTAAGTCGGTCTAACGTTTGCGTGTCGGCTGTTTTGCGTGAGTAGAATAGCCAGAAGTATTGTTCGCCCAATACCAGGGGCTGAGAGAGCTGAGCCTGAGACAGCTTCATCTCTTCGGCTACGTTGTAAATACCAAGGTCAGAGCCAATAAGGCCGTCCAAGCGACCACTCAGCACCATTGATAACCCTTGGGCATAATTGTTAATGGGGTATTTGCCGATGGCGTTGTCTGCGGCGAACTTGTCGTTGAAACGGCCACCGCGCATAACCCCTATAAGCAAGCCATGCATATCTTTAAATGTGTTCAGTTGAGTGCCCGCAGCACCAACCACAATCACCCTCAGCGGGAATATGGGGGCCACTTTAAGAGCTGTTTCGCCGAGGTCATCGTTGTCGAAACGCAATACGAAGTCGGTGCGCCCATGTTTAAGCTCTATCACCGTGCGAGCATAGGGCGTCAGCGTATTACGTGATGTGTAACCCGCCTGAACTGCGATGCGGTTGCTGATCTCATACATGATGCCGCCCGGCCGGCCATCCCCAAGCGACATACCAAAGGGAGGTATGTCGATTGTCGAGATGTTCAGGGGTTTTGCCTGCGCGGTAGATACTGCGAATACACAGACAAAAAAACCGAGCAGCGTTAGCGCTCGGTTTAGATTGGTTTTGATCGGTGTATTCATGGCTATCACGCGAGAAAGCTTCAACTGATGAGCAGTATAGGAAGCTTACAAGCCCACGCAGTCATTCCTCACCGCACTACATAGATGTCGCAAGGTGCCTTGTGCAAGAAGTGTTGTGCGAGGCTGCCGAGCAGGGCTTGTGACAGGGCGCTGCGGCCATGGCTGCCGAGCACCAACAGCTCAGTATTGTGGCTTTTCAGGTGGGCTTGCAGGTTGCGCAAGATACCGCCCTGTTCTACCGAATGACTGAGACTTGGGCCTTTCTCCGGTAGGTTGAGTGCTTCATCTTCCAGTAATTGGTTGATCAGAGCTTTCTGCGTGGTCAATTGTTCTTCGACTTGTTTGGGTGTGCCCTTATCTGGCTCAAACACATGCAGGGCGTGCAGGTTTGCACCTTCTGGCAGCAGCCGGTAGGCCTGACCAAAGGCGCTGCAGGCACAGAGGGAGAAATCAATTGCCGCAAGAGCGCGTTCATACGGGCGCGAGTCATTGCGGGCGACCAAGAGCAGCGGCACTGGGCAGTTGCGCGCGATGTGGTCGAGGCTGGTGCCGGAAAAGAAGTCATGGCGTTGATGATGGCCGCCGAGCACCAGCAGGTCACAACCCAGCTCACTGAGTTGTTGCAACACGGTGTCAGAAGGCTTGCTGCCGTTACGGATTAACAACTGAGTGCCGACGGGTGCATATTTGCTGAGGCTGCGGTCCAGCGCTTGCTTGGTTTGGTCGTGTTCCTGGCTGCTTTTGTTCGGATCTAGCACGTGCAGCAGAGTCAGTTTCGCGTTGAACTGTTTAGCCAACTGCGCAGCGCGACAAAGCGCCATATCGGCAGTGTCGCGCAGGTCGTGGGCAATCAAGATATGGTTGGGCATGGTCGGCATTCTCCTGCCGATGCATGTCGGCACATTGTATTGTCACCCCGAGTCGTAGCTGGACTTTTGACCTAGGGCAAGGTCATGCGTCAGTGTCTACGCAATTGGTACAGGCCACGACTCTCGGCCACTACTTCACCACTCTCGTCGGTCAGCTGCAACTCTAAAACGTATTCGGCTTTACCTTCTTCTGTTGCCTGTTTTTGCAGGTGCTGGATTTGCTCATCAGTCAGACGGGCCTCAACGCAAATATCCCCCGTTGCTGGGCGACGAAAGCGTAGGTTCATCTCTTTGACGATGGGGTAGAAGCGCGCCGCATCAAAGCTGGCGAGAAACAGCGCGCCGCCGGGAATTTCCGCCAAGGTGAACAGTGCGCCGGCATACATGCTACCGATATGGTTTTGGTTGCCGGCCAGCGGCATGCGTAAGCGCACGTGGCCAGCCTCCAGCACTTCAGCCTTGAGGCCGCTACGTTTGACGAAAGCAATCTGCTCTTCAGTGAGTTGGCGCACCAGTTCAAGGGGCATCGACATGCTTGGCTCCACAGTTATTGTTGTGCAGCCAGCCTACGGTTTGTTCGATGGCAGGGTAATGACCGGGTTGTCAGCGCGTTGTTGACCAATTCGCTCAGCGCGCTGTTTCAGATGCCGTGCTGACGCAGCCAGCCGAGTAGTTGCGGCAATGGCAGTGCGCCACTCTGGCGGGCTATTTCCACGCCGCCTTTGAGCAGGATTAAGCTTGGGATCGAGCGGATGCCCATCTCGGTGGACAGTTGTGGGTTGGCCTCGCTGTCCAGCTTGGCCAGCCGGCAGTGACCCTGCAGCTGGCTGGCGGCTTGTTCAAAGATCGGTGCAAAGCTGCGACAAGGCCCGCACCAACTGGCCCAGACATCGATCAGCAAGGGTAAATCGCCCTTGTTCTGCGCCGCGAAGCTGGCCTGAGTCAGCTCAAAAGGCGTGCTGGGCAGCACCTCGGATTTGCAGCGGCCACAGCGCGGCGCATCGCTTAAGCGCTCAGCTGGAATGCGATTAAGGCCGTTGCAGTGTGGGCAGGGGATGAGCAGAGGGGATGGGGCGGACATGGGCGACTCCAGATTCGGGTTAATCCTTATCTGGAGTCGCCAGCGCAGATATCAAGTGCGGCGTACCCGTTTAGAGAATTTGCGCAGCCTGAAGGGCTTGGCTTAGGTCC
The DNA here is from genome assembly GCF_037943105.1 of Pseudomonas sp. TMP9. Taxonomy (NCBI): domain Bacteria; kingdom Pseudomonadati; phylum Pseudomonadota; class Gammaproteobacteria; order Pseudomonadales; family Pseudomonadaceae; genus Pseudomonas; species Pseudomonas vesperimontis. Next base: position 3,281,140 of record NZ_CP149803.1, on the reverse strand, counting down.
GCCAGAATGTCATCGCTGTGCTCGATGCCGATTGATAGGCGGACCATGTCGCGCGGCACGCCGGCGCGCTCCAGCTCTTCATCATTGAGCTGGCGGTGGGTGGTTGACGCGGGGTGGCAGGCCAGCGATTTCGCGTCGCCGATGTTCACCAAGCGCACCACCAGCTTCAGGGCATCGATAAAGCGTGCACCGGCTTCCTGGCCGCCAACAATGCCGAACGACAGGATTGAAGCGGGTTTGCCGGCGCAATACTTTTGCGCCAGTGCGTGTTCTGGGTGGTCCGGTAGGCCCGCGTATTTGACCCAGGCCACTTGCGGGTGATCATGCAGGTAATGCGCGACTTTAAGCGCGTTCTCGCAGTGACGCTCCATGCGCAGGGCCAGCGTCTCCAAGCCTTGCAGAATCAGGAAGGCGTTAAACGGCGACAGCGCTGCGCCGGTATTGCGCAGCGGCACCACGCGGCAGCGACCGATAAAGGCGGCTGGGCCGAAGGCTTCGGTGTAGGTCACGCCGTGGTAGGACGGGTCTGGCGTGTTCAGTAGGGCAAAGCGTTCTTTGTGGTCAGCCCACGGGAATTTACCGGAGTCGACCACCATGCCGCCGATGCTGGTGCCGTGGCCGCCGATGTATTTGGTGAGCGAGTGCACGACGATGTCTGCGCCATGCTCGAATGGGCGGCAGAGCATGGGTGTGGCCACGGTGTTATCGACGATCAGCGGCACGCCATGGCGGTGTGCAGCAGCAGCCAAGGCGGCTAAGTCGACGATATTACCGGCCGGGTTACCGATGGATTCGCAGAATACCGCCTTGGTTTTATCGTCGATCAACGCTTCCAATGCGGCGATGTCGTCATGGGCGGCGAAGCGCGTCTGAATGCCAAAGCGCGGCAGGGTATGGGCTAGCAGGTTATAGGTGCCGCCATACAGCTTGGCCACCGAGACAATGTTGTCGCCAACCTCGGCCACGGTTTGGATCGCGTAGGTAATCGCCGACATCCCCGAGGCCACGGCCAGCGCGCCAACGCCGCCTTCCAGTGCGGCTATACGCTCTTCGAGCACGGCGTTGGTCGGGTTCATGATGCGTGAATAGATGTTGCCTGCCACCTTCAGGTCGAACAGGTCGGCGCCGTGCTGGGTGTCATCAAAGGCAAAAGAGCTGGTCTGGTAAATCGGCACCGCCACCGCTTTGGTGGTTGGGTCAGGGGTGTAACCGGCGTGAATAGCCAGCGTTTCCAGTTTCATGCGCACGTTCCTTCCGGGCAGATTCAAGGGTGTGCAGCATGGACAAATCAGCCCGGCTTGGTCAATGCGCGCGCGCAATGAAACGGAGTTTGATTGAGCTGATTGTCTACCTTAAACCGGGACCAGCGGCCAGAACCAAGGGATGACAAAGCTGGCCACAATCCACAGGATAATATTCAGCGGGATACCAACTTTCATAAAGTCGGTGAAGCGATAGCCGCCGGCGTTGTACACGAAGGTGTTGGTTTGGTAGCCAATGGGCGTGGCAAAGCTGGCGCTGGCCGCAAACATTACCGCCACCACAAATGCGCGGGGATCGACGCCCAAGTGCTGAGCCATGCCGATGGCAATCGGGGTGACCAGCACCGCCACGGCATTGTTTGAGAGCATTTCGGTAAGGATCGAGGTGAGCAGGTAGATAAAACTCAGCATCAGCAGTGGGCCGGCCCAGGGCATCCAGCCCATCACATTCTCAACCATCATTTTTACCAGACCGACCTTTTCCATGGCGATGCTGATGGCCAGCATGCCAAAGATCAGGCTGAGGATCTTCCAGTCCACCGCCTTGTAGGCGTCTTCCACGTCCAGGCAACGGGTGGCCAGCACGGTGACGGCGCCGATAATCGCCAAGCCCTCGATAGGCATCACGCCAAACGCGGCGAGGATCATCACGCTGAGGGTGGCGATAATCGCAATGGGCGCTTTGTCACGGCGGAAGGCGCGCTCCTGCACGGCGTTGAGGCTGATCAGCTCACCGTTGTCGGCGAAGCGCTTGATCTGCGTCGGCGTGCCTTCCACCAGCATCACATCCCCGAACTGCAACTCGAAGTCATCAAGGTTGCCTTGGATGTTCTCGTCTTGGCGGTGCACGGCGAGCACGGCGATGCCGTAACGCGCGGTGAGGTCGAGGTCGCGCATGGGGCGGTGGCTGTAACGCGAGTTACGCCCGACGATGGCCTCAGCAAGGATCACGTCATGGCTGCTGATGGTTTCAAAGGCATCGCTGCGGTTGAAAATCAGATGACCGCTGCCACGCAGCTCAACCACATCCTTGACCTGACCGTGCAGCACCAACTGGTCGCCAGCCAACAACAGCGTGTCGTTGCCGGGTTCGGTGAGCTGCTGTTCGTCGCGGAAAATTTTCAGCACCTTCAAGCCGCTGCCGCCGTTGAGATTGGCTTCGTGCAGGGTCTTGCCGATCATCGGCGAGTCGTGTGGCACCAGCAGCTCGGTCATAAAGGTGCGCACTAAATCTGGGCGCAGTTGCTTAGACAGCGTTTCACGCTCGGGCAGCAGGTGGCGGCCTATCGTCAGCAGGTAGAGCATGCCGACGGACGCGAGGATCAACCCGGCTCCGGTGATTTCAAACATGCCGAAGGGTTCCAGGCCGGCTTTACGCGCCACGCCGTCGACCAAGATATTGGTCGAGGTACCGATCATGGTCAGCGTACCGCCGAGGATGGTGGCGTAAGACAGCGGAATCAGCAGCTTGGAAGGCAATGTGCCGGCGCGGCGGGCCAGTGAAATGGCCACCGGCGTGAGAATGGCCACCACTGGTGTGTTATTCAGAAAGGCCGAGATCACCAGGGCGGTCACCGTCAGGCCGGTCAGCACGCGGATCGGGCTGGTGCCGACTAAGTTGCCCAGCCAATTGCCCAAGGCGTCAATGCAGCCGGTGCGTTCCAGCGCTGCAGAAAGGACAAACATACAGGCGATGGTCACCGGGGCTGAGTTACTCAGTACGCTGAGCACTTCCGCTGGCGTCAGTAACTGGCTGACCAGCAGCGCCGCCACAGCGATGGCCGCGACGATGTCCGGGCTCCACTTCTCGCGCACAAAGGAATACAGCAGCCAGACCAGCAGCGCAGAGACGAACAGCAGGGGCAGTGGTAGAGAATCCCAGAACATGGACATCCTTAGCGGCAAGTCTCGTGCGAAGCAGCAGGCGCGGCAAATACAGGCTGACGGCTGCGCAGGGCGGAGAAGATAAGGGTTGCTGCTTAGAGAGTCTAAGAATGTTTGGGAAGGTTTATATGCCTTTTCGGTTTAATAGATAAGCCGATGCCGGCCGCTCTACCGCGCACTGTGGCGCTGGTTGCAGCCTGCAGCGCCTGTCGGGCAGTGTGTAGGGTGGATGGCGCTCTATCCATCCACCGTGGCAGGTGTGGTGGATGAAAAAGGCGTCATCCACCCTACGGCTATCGCGCACTGTGCGCCACGCGCTACGACGAGCAGCTGATTTCCAGGTGTTTGCCCCACTCCGGTGGGCGCTGGGCGTAGCGTTCAAATTCTGCTTGTTCATCGAAGGGGTTTGACAGCACCTGATGCAGTTCGCGCACCGGGGCGTAATCGCCTTGTTCGGCGGCTTCAATGGCCGCTTGCGCCAAATAGTTGCGCAGGATGTATTTCGGATTGGCAGTGTGCATACGCGTGCGCCGCTGCGTTTGCTCAGCACCGTCTTGGGCGCTGCGCAGGAGGTAGTCAGCAGCCCATACGTCGAAGCCGGCCAAGTCGGTAAAGTCGTCACGCAGCCGTGCCACAGCCACAGCTGCCGGGCTGTCGCCAAGCGCGCGGAAGAAGCGGCTGTAATCCACTGCGCTGCTTTGCATCGATTGCAGCAGGCGTTGCACCAAGGCCTCGTCGCCGTCGTCGGCGCTCAACAGGCCCAAGCGTTTACGCATCAGGTCGAGGTAATGCGCCTGGTACAGCGGCAGAAACAGGCTGAGGCTTTCGCGTAGCGCGTCCACTTCAATTAGCGGCACAAATGCTTGGCCGAGGGCGGCGAGATTCCATTGGGCGATGGGCACCTGATTAGTAAAGCTATAGCGCCCGGTGTCATCGGAGTGGTTGCAGATAAAGTTGGCGTCGAAGTCATCAAGAAAGGCATACGGGCCATAGTCAAAGGTGATGCCGAGGATCGACATGTTGTCAGTGTTCATCACCCCGTGGCAGAAGCCGTAAGCCTGCCAGTAGGCGATCATCTCGGCGTTACGCTCGATAATTTCGCGGAACATCGCCAGATAGGGCTGCTCATGTTGCAGGCATTGCGCGTAATGGCAGTGCAACACGTGCTCAGTCAGCTGTTTCAGGTGCGTGTGCTGCTGGGTGTAGTAGAAGTATTCGAAGTGGCCGAAGCGCACATGGCTGGGCGCGAGGCGCAGGACCATGGCGGCGCGTTCCTGCTTTTCACGCCACACTGGGGTGTCCGAGCCGGTCACGCACAGCGCCCGTGAGCTGGGGATGCCGAGGGCATGCAGGTGCTCGCTTGCGAGAAACTCACGGATTGATGAGCGCAGCACCGCGCGCCCGTCACCCGACCGCGAGTAAGGCGTTTGCCCGGCGCCTTTGAGGTGCAGGTCCCAATGTTCACCGGCATCGTTGATCACTTCACCGAGCAACAAGCCGCGGCCATCGCCTAAGCGCGGGTTGTAGCCGCCGAATTGATGCCCGGAATACACCATGGCGCGCGGCTCGGCGCTGCTCCACAGCTTGTGACCGGCGAATATCTGGGCGAAGACCTCGCTGCTGGCTTCGCTTGGGGCGAGGTCGAGCAAGGCCATGGCCGCGGCACTGGCGACGACCAGACGTGGCTCGGCAATCGGCTCGGGCAGCACATGGCTGGAAAAAGCCTCGCCGAGGCGGGCGAAGCGGTTGTCGAACTGCAGCTCAATCAGCGCTTTCACAGTCAGGCTCCAGCCGGGCACGACGGCCCGGCAGCAGTGAGAATTTAGGCCCGCCTTGCCAGCTGCCGCCCTGAGTTACAGCGGGTCAGCGATGGTTGCGGGTGGCAGTTGATTTTGCTTGGCGGCGGCGGCAGCGCCTGCAGTGATCAACTCCCCGGTGTTCAGGTTGAGTTCATGACCCTGCAGATTCTTGATCGTCACATCGACTTGGTTGAACGCCATCTCCACGTTGTGCTCGCGGAAGCTCAACGCGATGCGCGTGAGAATTTCATCAGTGGCGGCATTGCGGTCAGCCAGCTCGCGCACATGGAAGCGCAGTTCATGGTCAAAGGTGCTGGCGCTGATGGTCAGGAAAAACAACAACGGCTCCGGGTCACGCAGCACGCGCGGGTTTTCTGTGGCCGCCTGCATCATCAATTTGCGCGCCAGCGGCAAATCGGTCTCATAGGCGACACCGATTTTCACAATGACTCGGGTGACGGTGTCATTCAGTGACCAGTTGATCAGTTGGTCGGTGACGAAGGTCTTGTTCGGCACGATGATTTCTTTGCGGTCGAAATCAGTGATAGTAGTGGCGCGAATACGGATCTTACTGACAGTGCCGGACAGGTTGCCGATAGTCACCACATCGCCGATGCGCACCGGGCGCTCGAACAGGATGATCAGACCGGAGATAAAGTTGGCAAAAATCTCCTGCAAACCGAAGCCCAGACCCACTGACAGCGCCGCCACCAACCATTGCAGCTTGTCCCAGCTGACGCCAAGGGTCGACAGGGTGATAACAAAGCCAATGCCGACAATGGCGTAAGACAGCAAGGTGGTGGTGGCGTAGGCGCTGCCTTGAGCCAGCTTGAGTCGTGACAACACCAACACTTCTAGCAAGCCGGGCAGGTTGCGCCCCAGCGCCACCGTGATGCCGATAATCACCAGCGCACCCAGCACATCGCTGAGGCTGATGGGCACCAGGGTCGCGGCATCACCGCTGCCGCTGCTGTATTCATAGAGGGCAATATTGTCGAGGTAGGCGAACACCGAAATCAGGTCTGCCCAGACCCAATACAAGCCAGCGACAAAGGTGCCAAGCAGGGCCAGGCGAATCAGCCGCAGTGATTGCTGGTTGACCTGCTCAATATCCAGGGTCGGCTCCTCAATGACGGCGTCTGTGCCCTCGACGCCTTCTTTGCTCTGTGCTTGGCGCTTGCTCATCGCACGTTGATAGGCCAAGCGCCGCGCTGCCACCGAAAGGCCGCGGACGAAGGTGGCTTCGACGATCAGCCAGATCATTAGCAGGTAGAGGGTGGTGATCAGGCGGTCACTGAGTTTCAGCGCGGTGTAGTAATAGCCGAAGCCGACCGCGATGATCAGCGCCAATGGCAGCAGGCTGAGGGCGATGCCGATGAGCATGCGAAAAGCCGAGGCATGTTCGCGTGCCGGACCGCTGAGCAGCAGTTTGTGCAGCAGCCAAACCATCAGGCCATAGCAGCTAAGCACCACCGTTAGGCCGATAACATCATCACCGAGAGCGGCCGGTTGATGTTTAGCCACCGTCACCACGGCCACCAGCGCCATTACCACTAAACCTAAACGGCGTACTTGCCGGTGTAAGAATGCGGCTTGTGGCCGCCCCCAGCGAAAATGCAGCTCAGCCACGCCGCCGTCGGCCAGGATGCGGTAGGCGGTATAGAACACCAGCCAGGCCTGAGCCATCTGGAACAGCGCTTCACCGAGGTTGACGTTTTGCCCACGGGCGTCCATCTGCAGAGCAAAGCCGCACAGCGCTAAAAACAAGGTGCCCGGCAGTGCCAGTAACAGGTTGAGCATGATCGCCATGGGCGTATGCAACTGACTGTCGCGCTTAAAGTGTCCGATGTCATGGTGCAGCTCACCGAGCTTGCGGTACAGGTAGCCGCGCTTCCACAGCAGCAGGGCAATCAGCAGCAGCAACGGCAGAAACAGCAGCGGTCGTTCGGTTAGCCCAGCCCCCAGCTGGCGCAGGTTAGCGCCCCAAGGCAGCTCAGCGATTTGCCGCTCCAGCAAGCGCGGCACCGATTTGAACCATTCCAGGTCCAGTGGTTTGTTGCTAGGGATCCAGAACATCTGCTCATCAAGGGTGGCGCGCAGGGCTTCAGCGGTGGTTTTTAGCTGACGTTGATTGAGCTGCAGCGTGATCGACTCATTGAGCAGGGCATTCAGCTCGCGGTTGAGGCGGTCGATCAGCTCGCGGCGTGTATCGATGATGCCCAGCAGATCGTTGCTCAGCGTTAGGTTGTCCACTGAGCTGTCCGGGGCGGCGTTAAGCAATTGCTCAACATAAGCGCTGGGGTTGTTGGTGGCCTCACGCTGCTGGTTTAGCTCAAATTGATAGAGGCGCAGGTCGGCGATTTGATCAGGTAAGCTGCTGTCGATCTCCAGCGTGGGCAGCGCTTGCTGCTGCTTATAGAGGATGCGTGAGAGCAGCAGGCTGCCCTGCAGTACGCTGATTTGCTCTTCCAGGGCCTGATCGCTCTGGTTGAGGCTGTCGAGTTGTTGTTTAGTTTGCAGGTTCAGGCGAGTCAGCTCATTGAGCCGGTCGGTGGCGCGCAGCAAGTAGTCGGACAGCTTCAGGTTCACCGCACTTTCTTGCGCCAGCAGGGTGTCGGTGCCCGCTTTCTCGGCTTCACGCGATTGCTCGGCCACAGTCTGCACGGACAGGCTGCGGCGTTTTTCGTTGATCAGATTCTGCAGGTCGAGCAGCTCTTGTTCGAGGCGCTTGATGCGTTCTTCAAGCAGGCTGCGGCGGCTGTTGCCGAGGTCCTGCAGCAGGTTGTTGCCGGCCAGTTCCTGACGGCGCAGTTGGGTTTGCGCATCAAGTTTGCCCAGCTCAGCATTTAGTTGGGCACGGCGTTCGCTGCTCAACGGTTTGCTGGCGTCACGACCGCTTTTAAGAATGCTGTTAATTTCCTGGCTGCGGGTTTGGTTGCTGCTGATTTCCGCTTGTGCGCGTTCAGGGCGGGTTTGGGCGGTGATCACCAAGCTGTTGGCTTCGATGATCTGCTTTTGCCATTCGTTGAGTTGCGCATTGCGCTCGGCCAGTAGTTGTTCAAGCTGCGGCAGGGCACTTTTTCCGTAGCGCAGAGGAACCTGAGTGGGGGTGCTTTTCTTCAGTCGCTCAAAGTCGCGCTGCGCTTCACCGATCAGGCGTGGCGCTTGTTGCAGCTGCTTTTCCAGCGTGGCCTGACGCTCTTCGCTGTCGGTCTTTTCGGCCAGCAGCGCTAAGGTTTTTTCTAGCGTTTGCTTGATGCTCAGCTGCTCAGCTTCTGGCAGCTTGCGATCGGCAAGGCTGTCCAAGCTACGTTGCACGTCAGCACTGTTCGGCAGCTCGGCGGCATGCAGTGGTGTTGCGCTCAGGCAAGCGCCGAGCAGGACTACTGTCAGGTAAGTACGCAGAAAAGACATAGTGATGATCATTGGCTCGAAAAGACGCTGAGTTTAACAGGCGCTTAGGCAAGCGCATGTGCCCGGTGTAACGGCGTTAGGCTGGATAAAAGAAAGAGCGTGTTAGAGGCGCCGGCGGGTTAAAGGAACAGCCCAGGCCCTGGCCGACTGCCTTCGGGGAATCTGACGCCAACTTTACGGATCTTGTTCCCCTCTATTGACGCCACGGTCCAGGTTAGGCCTTGCCACTCCACCTGATCACCGACCACCGGTGAGCCGCCAATTTTGTGGGCGATAAAGCGTCCTAAGTGCAGCTGGCCCTCTGCGCCTTCCAGTTTCAGGCCGTAAAGTGCGGCGATAGCCGCCAGTTCAGCATCACCTTCGAGAACAAAATCACCGAAAAAGCGCAGGTCTTGGCCGCGTGTGGGCGCTTGGCTAAACAGCTTGCCGAGGGCGGGCAGGTCTTTTTCGTGGCCCACGACACAGAGCAAATCGCCGGATTCCAACGTGGTACTGCCAGAGGGGTGCAGCAGTTCTGTGCCACGAAACAACGCGCCAATACGCGTGCCGGCGGGCATTTTCAGCTCGCGTAGGGGCGCGCCGATGCACCATTTCTCCGCGCCCAAGCGGTAGATAAACAGCTCCCACTGGCTGGTCGGATGAACGTCCAGCCCGGCGCGTGACACGGGAACGGGCTCGGACGGTACGGTGACGCGCAGCAATTTAGCCGCCCAAGGCAGGCTGGTGCCTTGCAGCAACAGCGACACCAGGACGATAAAGAACGCCACGTTAAAGAACAACTGAGCATTGGGCAGCCCGGCCATAAACGGGAACACCGCGAGAATAATCGGTACCGCACCGCGCAAGCCGACCCACGCGATGAAGATTTTCTCGCGGTCATGGAAGCTGCGAAACGGCAGCAGACCGAGAAACACTGACAGCGGCCGCGCGAACAGAATCATCCACAGGGCCAAGATCAACGCCGGCAATGCAATCGGCAGTAATTCGTGGGGAGTGACCAGCAACCCGAGGACCAAAAACATGCCGATCTGCGCCAGCCATGTCAGGCCGTCGAGCATATGCAAGATGCCGTGACGCGAGCGAATCGGCCGATAACCAAGCAGCAGGCCACACAGATAGATCGCTAAAATACCGCTGCCACCGACCGCATTGGTGATGGCGAAAATGATCAACCCACCGCTGACCACCAACAGTGGGTACAGACCATTGGCCAGGTTCATGCGATTGACCAGGCTTAGTAACAGCCAGCCACCTCCCAGGCCGAACACGGCGCCGATACCAAACTGCTGCAGCAGTTGCAGCAGCAGGCCCCAGCTCAGGCCGTCTTGACCGCTGGCGAGCATGGCGATCAGGGTGACGGTGAGGAATACGGCCATCGGGTCGTTACTGCCGGACTCGATTTCTAGGGTGGCGCTGACCCGTTCGTTCAGCCCGCGGCCGCCGAGCAGGCTGAATACTGCAGCCGCATCGGTGGAGCCGACGATGGCCCCGATCAACAGGCCTTCCATCCAGCTCAGTTTGAACAGCCAAGCCGCCATCACGCCGGTCAGCCCGGCGGTCACCATGACGCCTAAAGTGGCCAGCGACAGGGACGGCCACAGGGCCACGCGGAAGCTCGACACGCGGGTACGCATGCCGCCATCGAGCAAGATGATGGCCAGCGCCAAATTGCCGACTAAGTAGGCCAGTGGGTAGTTGTTGAAGATGATGCCGCCTGGCCCGTCCGTGCCCGCGAGCATGCCGACTGCCAGAAAAATCACCAGGATGGGGATGCCGAAACGCGAGCCGAAGGCGCTGACCAGAATGCTCATGGCCACCAGCATGGCACCGATCAAAAACAAATTATTGATGGTGCTGGCGTCCAAGGCGCGATCTCCGGGCAGGTAGGTGGGCGGCCATTGGGTAGGACGCGTGCCACCAATTCTAACCGCTGCCTGTGTGAGTCGTTGAAGAAAATGCCATCTGCACCCGGCCCAGTGGGCTGCGCTGGCAGCTGCCATACACGCTTTTTTGCAGCGTTAAACACTGCCCCTATAAAAACGCCCCGCATTTAGCGGGGCGTCGGGGGTTGCGTATGGGGTGGCAAGATTAGAACCAGGCGTCCTGCATGCTCAGGCAGGTATCGTTACGAGCCTCGAGGATGTCTAGGTCATGCTGGCAGCTGGGCACTTCCCACGTCAGGAAGTAACGTGCCGCCTGCAACTTGCCCTGATAAAAATCAGCGTCCGCGGCGTTACCCTCTTTATTAGCGATACGCGCCAAGCCTTCTTCAGCACGGATCGCCTGCTCCAGCCAACGCCAGCCGATCACGGTGTGGCCAAACACTTTTAGGTAAAGCGCCGAGTTAGCCAAGCCTTGGTTGATTTTGCCGCTCATCAGATCACCCAGTAGGGCTAAGGTCACGGTCTGCAGGCGCGCCAGCAATTGTTCCAGCGGCTGGCGCAGGGTCGTCAGCGAGGTATGAGCTTCGGCGCGTTGGCAGGTGCCGTGGATCAGCTTGAGCAGCTGCTTAAGGGCTGCGCCACCGTTCATCGACACCTTGCGCCCGAGCAGGTCGAGGGACTGGATGCCATGGGTGCCTTCGTGGATCGGGTTGAGGCGGTTGTCGCGGTAGTACTGCTCCACCGGGTAATCGCGGGTGTAGCCGTGGCCGCCGAGGATCTGAATAGCCAGATCATTGGCCTTTAAGCAGAACTCCGAAGGCCATGATTTAACGATCGGCGTCAGCAGGTCGAGTAGCTCAAGTGCTGTGCTGCGTTCTGCCTCGGTCGGCAGTGTCTGGGTGTCGTCGAACAGCCGTGCGGCGTACAGACCGAGGTCGAATGAACCTTCAACATACGCTTTCTGGGTCAGCAGCATGCGCCGTACATCGGCATGCTCGATGATCGCCACCTGATTGGAAGTCGGGTCTTTGCCGTCGGGCAGGCGACCTTGCGGGCGCTGCCGGGCGTAGTCCAGTGAGTACAGGTAGCCGGCGTAGCCGAGCATGACCGCGCCCATGCCAACGCCGATTCGCGCCTCGTTCATCATTTGGAACATGTAGCTCAGGCCATGGTGCGGCTTGCCCACCAAGTAGGCGACGCAATCCGCGTTATCACCGAAATTCAGCGCAGTGGAGGTGGTGCCGCGCCAGCCCATTTTGTGCAACAGCCCGGCCAAGACCACGTCATTGCGCTTACCCAGGCTGCCGTCATCGTTGACTAAAAATTTTGGCACGATAAACAGTGAAATACCTTTCACCCCGGCAGGCGCATCCGGCAGCTTGGCCAGCACCATGTGCACGATGTTTTCACTGAGTGGGTGATCGCCACCGGAGATAAAAATTTTGTTGCCCTTAAGGCGATAAGTACCGTCTTCGGCGGGTTCGGCGCGGGTGCGGATATCCGACAGCGACGAGCCTGCATGGGGCTCGGTGAGGGCCATGGTGCCGAAGAAGCGGCCATCAATCATCGGCTGTAAAAAGCGCTGCTTTTGTTCCGCGCTGCCAAAGTTCTCGATCAAGTTAGCCGCGCCCATGGTCAGGAACGGGTACGAGGTGGTCGCCGCGTTGGCCGACTGAAAATGCGCAAAGCACGCTTGTGAGAGTAGGTTTGGCAGCTGCATACCGCCCACCTCGAACTCACGCGTAGCATTCAGGAAGCCAGCTTCAAGGAAGGCATCCACTGCCGGCTTGACCTCAGGTATCAGCACCGCTTCGCCGTTGATGTACTGCGGCTCGTGCTCATCATTTTTACGGTTGTGCGGGGCGAACAGGTTTTCCGCGATGCTGCGCGCGGTGTCGATGGCCGCCTCAAAGGTGTCGCGGCTGTGCTCGGCAAAGCGTTCGCGCTGGGTCAAACCCTCGGCGTCCAACACTTCATAAAGCTCGAAAGCCAGGTTACGGGAACTGAGCAGGGACTCGGACATGGGGATACCTCCGGTTGCAATGGGCCGAGTCTAAGTAGCCTTGAACTGGGCTCCCAGCACTATTAATAAGCGTGATAGCTGGCCGTTGGGCAAACCGAGGTAGCCCGGATAAGCTTAAGCGCAATCCGGGGGAGGCAATCCGCAGGTGTTTCTCGGATTGCGCCGCGTGCCGCGTCTTATCCGGGCTACGGGCAGGCTACGGCGGTGCGGCCTATTGGGCAGGGCTTTGTAGCCCGGATAAGCCTAGGCGCAATCCGGGGGAGGCAATCCGCAGGCGTTTCCCGGATTGCGCCGCGTACCGCGCCTTATCCGGTCTACGGGCAGGCTGCGGCGGTGCGGCCTATTGGGCAGGGCTCTGTAGCCCGGATAAGCCTAGGCGCAGTCCGGGGGAGGCAATCCGCAGGTGTTTCCCAGATTGCGCCGCGTACCGCGTCTTATCCGGGCTACGGGGCGAAACCTTTGGCCAGTTCGGCGGTTAATTCGGCGGCGCTTATGGCCTTACAGCCGTTGACATTTTGCCCGGCCCAGAGCGGTGAAAAGTCTGCATTGCCTTGTTTTTCCGCCTGACTGCGCAAGGGGGCAATAGCTGCGGTAGCCAGCGGAAAAGCCGGTGCAGCCGAGCTGATCGGGCCGAGCTCGCGCATCACCCGGTTGACGATGCCGCGCGCCGGACGGCCGCTGAACACGTTGGTCAGCGCCGTATGCTGGGCCGCCGGGCTAAACAAGGCGGTGCGATGCAGGGCGCTGGTGTTGGCTTCTGGGCAACACAGGTAGGACGTGCCAATTTGCACACCGGCCGCGCCTAGAGCCATAGCTGCGCGCACGCCTTGAGCATCGGCAATACCGCCAGCGGCGATGACCGGAACGTTTACCGCTCTAATGATCTGCGGCAGCAGGGCGAAGGTGCCGAGCTGGCTGCTTAGCGCCTCGGTCAGGAACATGCCGCGGTGGCCGCCAGCCTCAAGCCCTTGGGCAATAATCGCATCGGCCCCGTTGGCTTGCAGCCACAGCGCTTCCTCAACTGTGGTTGCCGAGCTGAGCACCTTGGCCCCGCAGGCTTTGACCCGCGCCAGCAGCTCGGCCGAGGGCAGGCCAAAGTGAAAGCTCACCACCGCCGGACGAAACGCTGCCAACACCTCGGCCATCTCAGCGCTAAACGGCTGGCGACCGGGGCCATTACTTATGCTCGCCGGGTCGACGCCCAATTCAGCGTAATAAGGCGCCAGCGCCGCGCGCCAAGCGGCATCGCGTACGTTATCGACCGCTGGCGAGGTGTGGCAGAAGAAGTTGAGGTTGTAGGGTTTATTGGTTTTACCGCTCAACGCCTGCAGTTGCTCGCGCAAGCCTGCCGCATCGAGCATGGCGCAGGGCAGCGAGCCGAGTGCGCCGGCATTGCTTACCGCCACGGCTAGATGGTGATCTTGAACCCCGGCCATTGGGGCTTGGATCAGGGGCAGCTGAATGCCCAAAAGCGCTTGCAGATGCATGGCAGTTCTCCGAAGCCGGGTTGAGTAGCGCTCACCGTACGGACCCGCCCCGTGCATGGCAAATGCCGCGGCCTCATTGCCCTGTTAGACTGCGCGGCCATAGGAGCCTGCCCGATGAACTACCGCCACGCCTTCCATGCCGGCAACCATGCCGATGTGCTGAAACACTATGTGCTGAGCCGTTTAATTGCCTTGCTGTCACGCAAAGAAGCGCCCTTTGCTTACCTCGACAGCCATGCCGGCATTGGCCTGTATGACCTGCGCGGCGACCAAGCCAGCCGCACGGGTGAATGGTTACAAGGCATCGCCCGGCTGTGGCAAGCCACGGATGTGCCGGATGCGCTGCAGGATTATCTGGAAGTGATCCGCGCCATGAACCTTGATGGTGAGTTGCGCCACTACCCTGGCTCACCGGAGCTGGCGCGTCTGTTGACCCGCGAGCAAGACCGCCTGCACCTCAACGAGAAGCACCCGGAAGACGGTCGCCTGCTCAAAGAAAACATGCGCGGCGACCGCCGCGTGGCGGTGCACTTGGGCGAAGGCTGGCATGTGCCGCGCGCCTTGCTGCCGACTCGCGAGAAGCGCGCGCTGCTGCTGATCGACCCGCCGTATGAGCAGGTTGATGAGCTGGAACGCTGCGCGCAGTCGCTAAGCGAAGCCATCAGCCGTATGCGCCAAGCGGTGGTGGCGATCTGGTACCCAATTAAAGACCTGCGTCAGCTGCGGCGCTTTTACAGCGACCTGCAAAAAAGCAAAGCACCCAAACTGCTGCGCATCGAGCTCTATGTGCACTCCACTGATGAGCCGACTCGGCTGAATGGGTCTGGTTTGGTGATCAGCAATCCGCCGTGGGGCTTGGAGGATGAGCTCAAGCAAACTCTGCCGTGGTTGGCCCAGTTGCTCGGCCAGACCCAAGGCGGCTGGCGCATGGATTGGTTGATTGAAGAAGCGTCAGTTTAAGCGCTGCAGTCGCAGCCCAGCTGCGCTTGCCTGTATTGCAGAATGGGTTAGCCCAGCAAACAGCAAGCGCGCTTACACCGTCAGGTCGATACGGTTGCCTAGATTAGGCGGGTTGCTTGGCGTGCTTACTGGCGCGGTCGCGGCCAGCAGACTGCCGCCGCTGGCGGCCTGCAGTTCCAGCGTCTTGCGCAGCAACAGCAGCGATGCCAGTGCCGAAGCCTGGGTGGCTGCCTGTACTGAGACCTGATTGCTTAGCGTGCTGAGCGCCATATCTGCTGTTCCCCTTGCGACCTGTTTCCACTGGCGACGTTAAGCCGGTAAGCACACCCCGGTGCCGCTCAGCCCGCAATAGCCGCCAGGATTTTTCGCCAAGTACTGCTGGTGGTAAGCCTCGGCGTAATAAAACGGCGGCGCTTCGCGGACCTCAGTGGTGATTGAGCCCAAGCCGGCCTTATCCAGCTCGGCCTGGAACTGAGCTTGGCTGGCTTGTGCAGCGGCCAGTTGCTCGGCGCCGTAGCAATAAATCGCTGAGCGGTATTGGCTGCCAGTGTCGTTACCCTGGCGCATGCCTTGGGTTGGGTTGTGCGCCTCCCAAAATACTTTCAGCAACGCTTCGTAGCGGGTTAGTTTTGGGTCGAACACCACCAGCACCACTTCGGTGTGGCCAGTCAGCCCTGAGCAGGTTTCATCGTAGGTTGGGTTGGGCGTGTGGCCGCCGGCATAACCGACTGCCGTACTCCATACGCCCGGCTGCTGCCACAGGCGTCGTTCAGCGCCCCAGAAGCAGCCAAGGGCAAATACCGCCACTTCAAGGCCTGCCGGGAACGGCGCTTGCAGTGCATTACCGTTGACGAAGTGCGCGGCCGGCACCGGCATTATGTCGCTGCGCCCCGGCAGCGCTTGTTCCGCAGTGGGCAGTTCAAGTTTGTGGGCGAGAATGTGTGAGCGCAAAACCATGAGCCATTTCCTCAGCAGATACATATGTTCATAGACCCTCAACGTGCGGGCTTGTTACAGGCCGATCAGCCGCGATGTGGGTAACGCTTGAGGCTTTCCAGCAAATCACGCCCGGCGATGGGCTTATCGAACAGGTAGCCCTGACCGATATCGCAGTGCTGGCGCCGGAGAAAATTCAACTGCGCAGCGGTTTCAATCCCTTCGGCCACTACCTTGAGTTTCAGCTTGTGGGCCATGGCGATCACCGCTGAGGTGATTTCCATATCATCCTGGTTATCCGGAATGTCCTTGATAAAGCTGCGATCAATTTTGATCACATCAATGGGGAATTTTTTCAGGTAACTGAGTGACGAATAACCGGTACCAAAGTCATCCATGGCCAGCGTCAAACCTAGGCTTTTTAAGCTGATAAGTTGCTGGCGGGTATCGTCGGTGGCATCTAGCAGCAGGCTTTCAGTCAGCTCCAGTTCAAGCAAGGCCGGGTCAAGTTGCTCTTCCTGCAGGATGGCGATGATTTCGCCGACCAGGCCTGGGTCGGAAAACTGTTTGGGTGATAGGTTGATGGCCATTTGCAGCGGCTGATGGCCCAGCGCGATCAGCTGTTTACTCATGCGGCAGGCCTCGCGCGTGACCCATTTACCGATGGGGATGATAAGGCCAGTCTCTTCCGCCACGCTGATAAATTCATCCGGGTTGATCATGCCTTTTTCTGGGTGGTGCCAGCGCAGCAGCGCCTCCATGCCCAAGAGCTTGCCCGTTCTCAGGCACAACTTGGGTTGGTAGAACACCTCGAGCTCGTTTTGCATGAGGGCGCGGCGCAGGTTGCTCTCAACAAACAGCTTGTAATGCGCCTCGGCGTTTAGCGCCTCAGTAAACACCTGCAGCTGGTTTTTGCCGTTGGCTTTGGCTTTGTGCAGGGCCAGGCCGGTGTGCTTCATCAGGGTCTGCGGATCATTACCATGTTCGGGGGCGCAGGCTAAGCCGATGGAGCCGGTGACGTTGATCAGTTGGTTATCGACAAACAGCGGTTTATCCAGGGTGTGCAACAGTTCTTGCGCCACCTGCTCGCTGTCGGCTTGGTTGGCATCAAGCAGCACGGCAAATTCGTTGCTGGCAAAGCGTGCCAGCACATTGCTGGGTGCGAGCGTATTGCGTAGACGGCGCGCCAGGCTGACCAGCAATTTGTCGCCGGTCTGGTGGCCAAGGCTGTCGTTGATCCGCTTGAAATTGTCGATGTCCACCAGCAGCAGGCTGACCGGTTTGCCGGGGTGTTCACTGAAGTGGCGCTCCAGCGAACGGATAAACGCGTAGCGGTTGCCCAGGCCGGTCAGGTTGTCACGAAAAGCCAGGCGCTCGATGTGCTGTTGCGCCTGCTTGTTGGCGGTGACGTCTTCGTAAATGCCGATGTAGTGGGTCAAGCGGCCGTCATCGGCATAGACCTTAGACAGGGATAAATGCCCCCAGTAGGGATCGAGATTTTTCCGCCGGCTCTTGAATTCACCCTGCCAACTGTTATGTCCGGCCAGGCTTGAGCTGGCATCGAACAGCAAGTTGCTGAGGTTTTCTAGGGCAGGTATTTCTGACAGGCTGTGGCCCTGTACTTCTCCGGCACTGTAGAGCGTGATGGCGGTAAAGCTTGGATTGACGTACTCCACCAAGCCGTCGCGGTCGAGCAGGATAAAGGCGCTGGAGCTTTGCTCGACTGCGCGTTGAAACAAATACAGGGCGTTGCTGGCCGAGCGTTGTTGTTGGTTCGCCAGTACGTGCGCGTATTGGTCCGCCAGGGCGCCGGCGAAGGCGATTTCATCAGGCTGCCAAGTGCGTGCAGGGCCGATGTATTCCATGCACAGCATGCCGACTATTTTGCCAGCGCTGCGGATGCCGGCATCGAGCAGTGCGGTAATGCCTTTTGGGCGCAGGTAGCTGTCGCTTAACTCACAGGTGCGCGGGTCGTGCTGAGCATCATGGGCATCCAGCGCACGGCCGCTGTGCAGCGCTTGCAGGTAAGCGGGGTAATGACTGGCATCAATGTCAGCCTGAACGATGTGTTGGCCTTTAGCCTGTTCATACAGCGCCACCGACTGAAGCAGATGGCCGTTGAGGTTCCAGATACCAACGCGGCTTACGCCAAACACCTCGCACGCGCGTTTGCTGATCAGTTCTGCCGCTTCGCGCAGCGGTTCTTTGTCGCCGTAATGATGGCGCGCAAGGCTTACAAGCAACTGTTGTTGGGCTTGCATACGCACTTGCTGGGCCTGCAGTTCAGCTTGGCTGCGCTGGTATAATTCGAGTGTCTGTGGCGAGGCTGCGCTCTGTTCGGTCATCACCAGCAGGTAGCCGCGCAGCATGTTTCGACCGCGCTGCTTAAAGGCTTCGCCGGTTTCCATTATGGTCAGGCTGCCGCGTGGGGTGTGCAGGCGGTACTGCACGTTGTAATACTTATGCTCGGCCAGCTGTTGCGCAATGCTGTCATGCAGCGGGTCGCGAACCGTTGGCTCCATCAAGCTGGCGTAGGGGGCATCCAAGAGGGAGCAGAGCGCCTGAGCAGGCAAGCCGAAAGGCCCTTGGCAGTTAGCGTCGAGGAACAGCAGGGTCCAGCAGGCTTCATTCAAGCGCTCGAAGCGCAGTAAGCCTAAGCGCGAAGGCACTGGCAACTGTGTCACAACCTCGACCGCTAAACGACTCGCGGCATCGGGATGGCTTTTCATTCGATGGCTGGCTTCCAGTATGCTGAACGAGGTGGCAATCGACTCACTTCATTTATAGCGTCGGGTAAGGGTGCATCATGCAATTGCGACTGACAAGAAAACTAATAAGCGCCTTGCTGTTGAGCGGCTGCATGGCCGCTTCGCCAGCGTTTGCTGCTGAGCCCGATGCCGGGTTGAGCAGTGCTGAGCAAAGTAATTACCTACGCGAACTCAAACGCTTGTACCTGACTGAGAGTGATCGACAAGCCCTGCTGGCTCACTGCAATGACTTGCTCAAGACCTATGCGTTGCGCGCTGCTTTTCAGGTCGGTCAGGCGCAGCGTCAAGACCTGCTGTATCAAGTGCGTGAGGGTGAGTCCGGTGAGCTGGTGCTGCGTGAGGAAATCCGTGGCCAGCAGGGTACCGATATCGCTGTGCGCAACCAGCGGATTCCCCTGTTTGGGGTCGACCCGTTTGTCCGTTATGACTGCCCAAGTAGCGGTATCAGCTGCGTGCTGCAAAATCCCAAGGATGGTCGCCCGCTGCTGACCATCGTGCGCGATCACAAGGGCGCAGCTGAGCTGGCCAAGGCCATGAGTTTTCTGATTCGTAATATGCAGAAGGGTTGAGCGACGCGTTTTTATGGCGCTGTGTTGCTCCGCCGCCACGGCATTCCTATGCACTGAACGCTGAGCTAATAATGCAAAACCCCGCCTAACTGAGCGGGGTTTTGCATACCGACGAGGCTGCTGGGTTACAGCAGCAGGGTGCGGATATCGGCCAGCACATCACTCAGGCGCTTGGTGAAGCGCGCCGCTGCGGCACCGTTGATGACCCGGTGGTCATAGGACAGTGACAGCGGCAGCATCAACTTAGGCTGGAAGGCGTTGCCATCCCACACCGGCTGAATAGTCGCTTTGCTGACACCCAAAATCGCCACCTCCGGCGCGTTGACGATCGGCGTAAAGCCGGTGCCGCCAATATGGCCCAGGCTGGAGATGGTGAAACAGGCGCCCTGCATGTCATCAGCGGAGAGCTTTTTGCTGCGCGCCTTCTCCGCCAAAGTGGCGGCTTCAGCGGCCAGTTGTAGCAGGCTTTTTTGCTCGACGTTTTTAATCACCGGTACGAGCAAACCCTCCGGGGTGTCCACGGCAAAGCCGATGTTCACGTACTTCTTACGGATGATTGCCTTGCCGCTCGGCGCCAGTGAGCTGTTGAAGTCCGGCAGCTCCTTAAGCAGGAAGGCGCAGGCCTTGAGCAGCAGTGGCAACACCGTGAGCTTGACCCCGGCTTTTTCCGCCACGCCTTTTTGTGCCACGCGGAAGGCTTCCAGCTCGGTGATGTCCGCCGAGTCGAATTGGGTCACGTGCGGCACATTGAGCCAGCTGCGATGCAGGTTATTGGCGCCGACCTGCATTAAGCGGGTCATGGCCACTTCTTCAATTTCACCAAACTTGCTGAAATCAATCACCGGAATCGGCGGGATGCCGGCACCGCCGGTTGCGCCGGCAGCTGGGGCTTCCTTAGCCTTGTGCATCATCGCTTTGACGTAAGCCTGCACGTCTTCTTTGAGCACACGACCTTTTGGCCCGGTGCCGGGCACGACCGCCAACTCGACACCCAACTCACGCGCCAATAAGCGTACCGCTGGGCCGGCATGCACCTTGGCACCATCGCGCTTGGGCATGGCTGCCACATTGGCAGCGGCGGCTGAAAGTGAGGCAATGGCGCTGACTTCTGCGGCGATTGCCGGGTTTGCCCCGGCGGGCACTTTGTGGCCGTCCGCTGTGGATGCCGGTGCGGGCGCCGCTGCGGCCTCAGGTTTTTGCGTGGCGGCTTGTGCTGGCGCGGGTTCAGCTGGGCGCGCAGGTGCAGCAGCTGCTGCGCCTGCGACCTTAACCGTGAGGATAAAGTCGCCGGTGCCGACTTCGTCTTCCAGCTTGACGCTAATACTGTCCACCACACCGGCAACCGGCGAGGGGATTTCCATGCTGGCTTTGTCGGATTCCAAGGTGATCAGCGACTGTTCGGCTTCGACGGTGTCGCCGACCTTGACCAGTATTTCGATGACCTTGGCTTTGCCGTCCGAGCCGATGTCCGGTACGTGAATGTCCTGTACGCTGCTGCTGGTGGGCGCAGCGGCCGGTTGTTCGTTTGCTTGCGGTGCGGATTGCGTTTTTGTCGCTGCAGCAGGTGCGGCGGTTTCAGGTTCAGCCTCAGCCGGTGTTGCCGCAGCGTCACCTTCAACCTCAAGCTCCAGCAGTTCGTCGCCTTCTTTCAAGCGATCGCCCAGCTTCACTTTTAGGCTTTTCACCACGCCAGCTTTCGGCGCGGGGATTTCCATGCTGGCCTTATCCGACTCAAGCGTCAGCACGCTTTGGTCAGCGTCGATGCGGTCGCCGACCTTCACCATCAGCTCAATTACTTCACCCTCACCACCACCGATGTCGGGTACGCGAATCAATTCACTCATCGTTTCGCTCCTTAGCAGTCCAGTGGGTTAGGTTTTTCCGGATTGATACCGAACTTGGCGATGGCCTCAGCCACCACCTTAGGTTCGATATCACCACGGTCGGCGAGGGCTTCCAGTGCGGCCAGGACCACCCAGTTGCGGTCCACTTCGAAGAAGTGGCGCAGCTTCTTGCGGCTGTCGCTGCGGCCGAAGCCGTCGGTGCCGAGTACTTTGAACTCTTTGCTCGGCACCCACTGACGAATCTGTTCGGCGAACAGTTTCATGTAGTCGGTCGAGGCAATCACTGGGCCCTTGCGGCCGCCCAAGCACTCTTCCACGTAGGTTTGCTTGGGCTTCTGGCCCGGATGCAGACGGTTGCTGCGTTCCACGGCCAAGCCGTCACGGCGCAGTTCGTTGAAGCTGGTGACGCTCCATACGTCTGCAGCGACGTTGAACTCGTCACGCAGAATTTTCGCCGCCTCGCGCACTTCGCGCAGGATGGTGCCGGAGCCAAGGAGCTGCACGTGATGCGCGGCTTCCTTCTTGTCTTCTTCGAGCAGGTACATGCCCTTGATGATGCCGTCCTCGACACCCAGCGGAATGGCCGGCTGCTGGTAGGATTCGTTCATCACGGTGATGTAGTAGAAAACGTCCTGTTGCAGTTCGGTCATCTTCTTCATGCCGTCCTGAATGATCACCGCCAGCTCGTAGCCGTAGGTCGGGTCATACGTGCGGCAGTTAGGGATGGTCGCGGCCAGGATGTGGCTATGGCCGTCTTCGTGCTGTAGGCCTTCGCCGTTGAGCGTGGTGCGTCCGGCGGTGCCGCCGATCAAAAAGCCGCGGGTGCGGCTGTCGCCAGCGGCCCAGGCCAGGTCGCCAATGCGCTGGAAACCGAACATCGAATAGAAGATGTAGAACGGCAGCATCGGCTGGTTGTGGCTGGAGTACGAGGTGCCTGCGGCAATGAAGGAGCTCATGGCGCCGGCTTCGTTGATGCCTTCTTCGAGGATCTGGCCCTTCTTGTCCTCGCGGTAGAACATCACCTGATCTTTATCGACTGGCTCATAGAGCTGGCCGACCGAGGAGTAGATGCCGAGCTGACGGAACATGCCTTCCATGCCGAAGGTACGCGCTTCGTCCGGGATAATCGGCACGATGCGTGAGCCAATGTCCTTGTCCTTGACCAGCTGCGCGAGGATGCGCACGAAGGCCATGGTGGTGGAAATTTCACGGTCGCCCGAGCCATCCAAGATGGCCTTGAGGGTTTCCAGTGGCGGCGTCGGGATGCTGAAACTCTTAGCCCGGCGCTGTGGCACAAAACCACCGAGGGCTTCGCGGCGCTCGTGCAGGTAGCGGGCTTCGGCGCTGCCTGCTTCCGGCTTGATAAACGGCAGGCTTTCCAGCTCGTCGTCTTTTACCGGAATGTCGAAGCGGTCGCGGAACTGCTTGAGGCTGTCGACATCGACTTTTTTGGTGTTGTGCGCGGTGTTCTTCGCTTCACCGGCGCCGGTGCCATAACCCTTAACAGTCTTGGCCAAAATGACGGTCGGCTGGTCTTTGTGGTTAACCGCTTGGTGGTAAGCCGCATACATCTTGTACGGGTCGTGACCGCCGCGGTTGAGCTTCCAGATCTCGTCGTCAGACAAATCAGCGACCATGGCCTTGAGTTCTGGCGAATTGAAGAAGTGCTCACGCACGAACGCGCCGTCTTTGGCCTTGTAGTTCTGGTATTCGCCGTCGATGACTTCGTCCATGCGTCGCTGCAAGATGCCGTCGACGTCTTTGGCCAGCAGCGGGTCCCAGAAACGGCCCCAGACCACTTTATTGACATGCCAGCCACCACCACGGAACACCCCTTCGAGCTCCTGAATAATCTTGCCATTGCCGCGCACTGGGCCGTCGAGGCGCTGCAGGTTGCAGTTGATGACAAAGATCAGGTTGTCCAGCTTCTCGCGGCCTGCGAGGGAAATCGCACCCAAGGATTCCGGCTCGTCGCACTCGCCGTCGCCCATAAAGCACCAGACTTTCTGCTTGCCAGCCGGGATAAAGCCGCGTGCTTCTAGGTACTTCATAAAGCGCGCTTGGTAAATTGCCTGGATTGGACCCAAGCCCATAGACACCGTCGGGAACTGCCAGAAGTCGGGCATCAGCCAAGGGTGCGGGTAGGACGACAGGCCTTTGCCATCGACTTCCTGGCGGAAGTTGTTCATCTGCTCTTCGCTGATGCGGCCTTCCATGAAGGCGCGTGCGTAAACGCCGGGCGAGGCGTGGCCTTGGAAGAAGATCAAGTCGCCGCCGTGCTCTTCGGTTGGCGCTTGGAAAAAGTAGTTAAAACCGATGTCATACAGCGTCGCCGAGGAGGCGAAGCTGGAGATGTGGCCGCCCAGGTCTGAATCTTTCAGGTTGGTGCGCATCACCATGGCCAGCGCGTTCCAGCGCACCAACGAGCGAATGCGGCGTTCCATAAACAGGTCGCCAGGCATGCGTGCTTCGTGGGTCAGCGGGATGGTGTTGCGGTAGGGCGTGGTGATCGCATAGGGCAACTGCGAGCCGCTGCGGGTCGCGAGTTCGCCCATGCGGGTCATCAGGTAGTGGGCGCGGTCTTCGCCTTCTTTGTCGAGAACCGATTCCAGGGCGTCTAGCCATTCCTGGGTTTCGACGGGATCGAGGTCTTGCATGGCTTGCTCCAGGGCTCAAAGGCTTCCAGAATCGGAGGCCAGGTTTCGCGGGCGACTTCGTGAGTGGCCGCGTGAATTCTTGGATTGACCGGGGGTAGGACCGGCTGCGTGTAGTTTTACTACATTACGACGCCGATTTCAGCCTGCGGGGTACAATCTTTGGTAGTAAAACTACAATTATTTATTGCCAGTGACGTGCTGGGGTCCCGATGAGCGTTTGCCATCGATGCTCGGCGCACTGTTGAATTGCTAAAAAGGATAGACCATGAGCTTGCCCGCGCTGGCCGCTTCACCTGCTGCCTTGGCCCACCTTGTCGCTCGTGCCGAACAGTCCTTGCAGCAGGCGTTCGCCGCGCTTGGCGGCGAAGCGGCTGCGGCGTTTGCAGCTTGGCCGAGCGAGCGACGGGTGGCGCTGCAACGCGTGGCCGCCGCCAGTGATTTCGTCGTGCAGCAGGGTGAGCGTGATCCGCAGATGCTGCTCGACCTGGCCGTCAGTGGTGAGCTTGAGCGACCCTTGGCTGCGGCTGAATTGCGCGGGCAACTGGTTGAGGCATTGCTCGGTTGCCTTGACGATGACGAACTGGGGCGGCGCTTGCGGCGTTTTCGTAATCGCCAGCAACTGCGCATTATCTGGCGTGATATCAGTCGCCAGGCTGATCTGGTCGAGACCTGTCGTGACCTTTCCGACATGGCTGATGCGTGTATCGATCTGGCTTATCACTGGTTGTACAGCGGCCACTGCGCTCAATTCGGCACGCCCATCGGCCGGCGCTCGGGCGAGCCGCAGCATTTAGTGGTGCTGGGCATGGGCAAGCTGGGCGCTCATGAGCTCAACCTGTCATCGGATATTGACCTGATTTTTGGCTTCCCCGAAGGCGGTGAAACCCAAGGGGTCAAGCGCCCGCTGGATAACCAAGAGTTCTTTATTCGCCTCGGTCAAAAGTTGATCAAGGCGTTGGATGTGATTACGGTCGATGGCTTCGTCTTTCGCACCGACATGCGCCTACGACCTTACGGCTCCTCCGGTTCGCTGGTATTTAGCTTCAATGCACTGGAGCAGTACTACCAGGATCAGGGTCGCGACTGGGAACGCTACGCGATGATCAAGGCGCGGGTGGTCGGCGGTGATCAAGTCGCCGGCGCGCAGTTGCTGGAGATGCTGCGGCCCTTCGTTTATCGGCGCTATCTGGACTTCTCAGCCATTGAAGCGTTGCGCGCGATGAAGCAGCTGATTCAGCAAGAGGTGCGGCGCAAGGGCATGGCTGAAAATATTAAGCTGGGCTCGGGCGGCATCCGCGAAGTGGAGTTTATCGCTCAGGCCTTCCAGCTGATTCACGGCGGGCGCGACCTGAGCTTGCAGCAGCGTTCGCTGTTCGCGGTGCTCAACACCCTGCGTGATCAGGGCTATCTGCCGGCGTCGGTGACCGACGAGCTGCATGATGCCTACGCCTTCTTGCGTTACGCCGAGCACGCCCTGCAGGCCATTGATGATCGGCAAACGCAAACACTCCCGGACAATGATCAGGACCGTGCGCGGGTCGCCTTTATTATGGGTTTTGACCGCTGGCAGGCGTTCCATGAGCGCCTGATGCACTGGCGTGGCCGGGTTGATTGGCATTTTCGGCAAGTGATTGCCGATCCCGATGAGGATGTTGAAGGCGCTGAAGAGTCGGTGGTTGGCGGTGAATGGCAGCCGTTATGGACCAAAGTGTTTGACGAGGAAACAGCCTGCCGGCAACTGGCAGAGGCGGGCTTTAGCCAACCCGAGTCAACTTGGCGCTACTTAGTGGGCCTGCGCAGCAGCAATCAGGTGCGTGCGATGCAGCGCTTGGGGCGCGAGCGTCTGGATGCTTTTGTGCCGCGCCTGCTGGCCCAAGCCATTGAGCATAAAAACCCAGATCTAGTGCTGGAACGTGTGCTCCCGCTGGTTGAGGCCGTAGCGCGGCGCTCAGCCTATTTGGTGCTGCTGACCGAAAATCCCAGTGCCCTGCAACGGTTGCTCACCTTGTGCGCAGCCAGCCCATGGATCGCCGAGCAGATCACCCGCTTTCCGCTGTTGCTTGATGAGTTGCTTAATGAGGGCCGCTTGTTTAGCCCACCGCAGGCGCCCGAATTAGCGGCCGAACTGCGTGAGCGGCTGATGCGCATTCCCGAGGAGGACTTGGAGCAGCAAATGGAAGCGCTGCGTCACTTCAAACTGGCGCACCGTCTGCGCGTGGCGGCTTCGGAAATTACCGGCACCCTGCCACTGATGAAAGTCAGCGATTACTTGACCTGGTTGGCCGAGACGATTCTTGATCAGGTGCTGGCCCTGGCGTGGCGCAATACCGTGAGTAAATACGGCTCACCGCAGCGTGCCGATGGCAGTCTCTGCGATCCGGACTTTGTCATCGTCGGCTATGGCAAGGTCGGCGGTATCGAGCTGGGCCACGGCTCCGATCTTGATCTGGTGTTTATCCACGACGGCGACCCGCACGCAGAAACTGACGGCGAAAAAGCCATCGACGGCGCGCAGTTCTTCAATCGCTTGGGTCAGCGCATCATTCACCTGTTGACCACGCAGACCAACTCCGGCCAGCTTTATGAGGTGGATATGCGCCTACGGCCCTCGGGCGCAGCGGGTCTGCTGGTCAGCTCGCTGGGCGCCTTTGAACGCTATCAACAAAGCGAAGCCTGGACCTGGGAGCATCAGGCGCTGGTGCGGGCGCGGGTGCTGGTCGGCTGCACGCGCGTCGGCAAGGCATTCGAGGCAGTGCGCGCTGCAGTTTTGCGACGTGAGCGTGATCTGGTAAGCCTGCGCAGTGAAGTCAGCGAGATGCGCGCGAAGATGCGCGATAACCTCGGCAGCAAGGCCACGGCGGCGGGCACCGCGGCGAATGCCTTTACGGCCGCGTCGCCGTTCGACCTCAAGCAGGACGCCGGTGGTATCGTCGATATTGAATTTATGGTGCAATACGCGGCCCTGGCATGGTCGCACCAGCACCCGGAATTGCTTGACTTCACTGACAATATTCGCATTTTGGAAGGGCTGGAGCGGATCGGCTTGCTGCCGGGTGAAGACGCCCGCGTGCTGCGCACCATCTACCAAGCTTACCGCTCGGCCGCGCATCGTCAGGCGCTACAGAAGCAGCCCGGGGTGGTCAGCGGTGAACAGTTGGCCGAGGAGCGGCGCACGGTGCTGCGCATCTGGCGGGAACTGGGGTTGAGTTGAATTAATGGTCCGGGCGCCTGGCGCGGCCGGTCAATGCTGTAGCAATCGAATGTGAGGAGCAGGCAATTATGTCGATGGCTGATCGTGATGGCGTGATCTGGTATGACGGCGAGATGGTGGAGTGGCGCAACGCGACCACCCACGTGCTGACCCATACCCTGCACTACGGAATGGGCGTGTTTGAAGGTGTGCGCGCCTACAACACCCCGCAAGGTACAGCCATCTTCCGCTTGGAAGCACACACCGATCGCTTGTTCGACTCGGCCCATATCATGGGCATGAAGATTCCGTTCAGCAAAGACGAAGTTAATGAAGCTGCCCGCGCTGCCGTGCGCGAGAACAACCTGGAAAGCGCCTACATCCGGCCGATGGTGTTCTACGGATCTGAAGCCATGGGCCTGCGCGCCAGCGGCCTGAAAACGCACATGATCGTCGCCGCGTGGAGCTGGGGCGCCTACATGGGCGAGGAAGCGTTGCAGGTGGGTATTAAGGTGCGCACCAGCTCCTATACCCGTCATCACGTGAACATTTCGATGACCCGCGCTAAGGCTAACGGTAACTACATCAACTCGATGTTGGCGCTGCAAGAAGCCATTTCTTGCGGGGCAGATGAAGCCATGCTGCTCGACCCGGAAGGTTACGTGGCTGAAGGCTCCGGCGAGAATATCTTCTTGGTCAAAAACGGCGTGATCTACACCCCAGAAGTCACCTCCTGCCTGAATGGCATCACCCGCAGCACCCTTTTGACCTTGGCTGCTGAACACGGCATTGAAGTGGTCGAAAAACGCATCACCCGTGATGAGGTGTATATCGCCGACGAGGCGTTCTTCACCGGCACCGCCGCCGAGGTCACGCCGATTCGTGAGGTCGATGGCCGCAATATCGGCGCTGGTCGCCGTGGCCCGATCACCGAGAGGCTGCAAACCGCCTATTTTGATCTGGTCACCGGTAAGACCGATGCCCACGCCGAGTGGCGTACGCTGGTCAAGTAAACCCTCCGCTGGCGTAGGGTGGGGCCGACCGCAGTGGGTCACCCACCATCCGGCGCGCAAGCCGGGCCGTGATTATTGATGGCCGCAGCAGTGGTGGCTTATGCCGCTGTTGCGGCTAACCCACCCTACGGATTCGACATGAACATTCTGATTATTGGCCCCAGCTGGGTGGGCGACATGGTGATGGCGCAGACGCTGTTTCAGTGCCTGCAACAGCGCCATCCTGGTTGTGCAATCGATGTGCTGGCGCCCGAGTGGAGCCGGCCGATCCTTCAGCGCATGCCCGAGGTGCGCCAGGCCCTGAGCTTCCCGCTCGGCCATGGTGTGCTGGAGCTGGCGACGCGGCGCAAGATCGGCAAGCGTCTCGCCGGTCAGTACGATCAGGCGATTCTGCTGCCCAATTCGCTCAAGTCCGCGCTGGTGCCGTTCTTCGCCGGTATCCCCACGCGCACCGGCTGGAAAGGCGAGCTGCGTTACGGTCTGCTGAATGACATACGCATATTGGACAAAGACCGCTACCCGCTGATGATCGAGCGCTTTATGGCGCTGGCCTTCGAGCCGGGTGCTGAGCTGCCTAAACCTTATCCGCGCCCGGCGTTGCAGATCAATCCGCAAAGCCGCGACGCCGCGCTGAGCACGTTCGGCTTAAGCCTCGATCGGCCGGTGCTGGCGCTGTGTCCTGGCGCCGAGTTTGGTGAGGCTAAGCGCTGGCCGAGCGAGCACTACGCCAAGGTTGCCGAGCTGAAGATTCGCGCGGGTTGGCAGGTGTGGATTTTCGGCTCGAAGAACGATCACCCGGTGGGTGAAGACATTCGCAGCCGGCTGATTCCTGGCCTGCGTGAAGAGGCCAATAACTTGGCCGGCGACACCAGCCTGGCCGAAGCCATCGACCTGATGTCGTGCGCAGGCGCGGTGGTGTCGAATGATTCTGGCTTGATGCATGTGGCCGCTGCGTTGAACCGGCCGTTGGTGGCAGTCTACGGCTCAACCTCGCCGGGTTTTACGCCGCCCTTGGCTGAGCACGTAGAGGTCGTGAGGTTGGGCTTGGAATGCAGCCCATGCTTCGACCGCACCTGCCGCTTCGGTCATTACAATTGCCTGGGCGACCTAAAGCCACGTGCGGTGATTGAAGCGCTGGGTCGTTTGGTCAGTGATCCGGTCGAGGTTGAATAGCGTGCGGGTGCTGCTGATCAAAACCTCCTCCTTAGGCGATGTGGTGCACACTTTGCCGGCGCTCACCGATGCTGCGCGCGCCATTCCCGGCATTCAGTTTGATTGGGTGGTGGAAGAGGGCTTCGCTGAAATTCCCGCTTGGCACCCCGCCGTGGCGCAGGTGATCCCGGTGGCGATTCGGCGCTGGCGCAAGCACCTGTGGCAGGCCTTTAAAAGTGGCGAGTGGCGACGCTTTAAACAGCGGCTTGGCGACACTCAATACGACTTGGTTATCGATGCCCAAGGCCTGCTGAAAAGTGCTTGGCTGACGCGTTATGTCAACGCACCAGTTGCTGGGCTTGACCGTGACTCAGCGCGCGAGCCACTGGCAAGCCGCTTCTACGACCGTGCCTATGCCGTGCCGCGCGAGCAGCACGCGCTTGAGCGTACCCGCCAGCTATTTGCCCACGCGCTTGGCTATACGTTGCCGACTGGTATGGGTGATTACGGATTAAATCGCGCACTGCTGGCCGATAGCGCGCCGCCACCTTATGTAGTGTTTCTGCATGGCACCACCTGGGCCAGCAAACACTGGCCCGAAGCCTGCTGGCGTGAGCTGGCCGAGCAGATGAGCGCGCAGGGCTGGGCCGTGCGCTTGCCTTGGGGCAATGACAGCGAAAAAGCGCGCGCCGAACGGATTGCCGCCGGCATCGAGCATGCCGCAGTACTGCCTAAATTGAACCTGGCCGGTGTGGCCAAGGTGATTGCGGGCGCCAGCGCGTGTGTGGCGGTAGATACCGGGCTGGGGCATTTGGCTGCGGCGCTGGATGTGCCGAACATCTCCCTCTACGGCCCGACCCTGCCGGGGCGCGTGGGTGCTTATGGCCGCTCGCAAATTCACCTGTGCGCCACCGGGCCGAATGCCGGCTTGGGTGATCGCCACAAACCCTGTTTCGACGGTCTGGATGCCCAGCGTGTCGCCAGTGAATTGCAGGCTTTGTTATTGGCCGAGGCAGTCATTTGAAGTCGCTGTCGAGAATCTTTCCCGGATTTTATCCGGGCTACACGGTTGAAGGGTTCACCTGATGCAGCTGGCTTTTATCCTCTATAAATATTTCCCCTTCGGCGGCCTGCAGCGCGACTTTATGCGCATCGCCTTGGAGTGCCAGGCGCGCGGTCACGCTATTCGTGTCTACACGCCGATCTGGGAAGGCGATGTGCCGGCGGGTTTCGAGGTGGTGGTGGTGCCGGTCAAGGCGTTGTTTAACCACACACGCAATGAAAAGCTCACGGCTTGGGTCGAGGCTGACGTGGCTCAGCGCCCGGTCGACCGCGTGATTGGCTTCAACAAAATGCCTGGTCTTGACGTCTACTACGCCGCCGACGGCTGCTATGAAGACAAGGCGCAG
Organism: Pseudomonas sp. TMP9; assembly: GCF_037943105.1. NCBI lineage: Bacteria > Pseudomonadati > Pseudomonadota > Gammaproteobacteria > Pseudomonadales > Pseudomonadaceae > Pseudomonas > Pseudomonas vesperimontis. The sequence goes on along the minus strand of NZ_CP149803.1, from coordinate 3,250,890 downwards.
ACCTTGCGCAACCCGCTCTACAAGCGCTGGGGCCGTTACAAACACTTCGCTGATTACGAGCACGCGGTGTTTGCCCCCGAATCGAAAACCGAAATTTTGATGATCTCCGAAGTGCAGCAGCCGCTGTTTATCAAGCATTACCACACCCCACTGCAGCGCTTTCATCTGCTGCCGCCGGGCATTACCGCTGACCGTCGTGCGCCCGTCAATGCGGGTGAGATTCGCGCCGAGTTCCGGGCTGAATTCAAACTGGCCGATAGCGACCTGCTGTTGGTGCAGATCGGCTCCGGCTTCAAGACCAAGGGGCTGGATCGCAGCCTTAAGGCCTTGGCCGCTTTGCCCCGTGAGCTGAAAAAACGCACCCGGCTGATTGCCATCGGCCAAGATGACCCGCGCGCGTTCCAGCTGCAGGCCAAGGCCCTGGGCGTATCTGATCACGTGCAGATACTCAAAGGCCGCAGCGATATTCCACGTTTTTTGCTCGGTGCCGACCTGCTAATCCATCCGGCCTATAACGAGAACACCGGCACGGTATTGCTCGAAGCCTTGGTTGCCGGCCTACCCGTGCTGGTGACGGATGTTTGCGGCTACGCCCATTACATCACCGAGGCGGATGCTGGTCGGATGCTGAGCGGGCCTTTCGAGCAGAGCAAGCTCAATCACTTACTCGCCGACATGCTGGCTGACGACTCACGTCGTGCCCTTTGGTCACGTAATGGTTTGGCTTATGCGGGCTGCGCCGACCTGTACTCCATGCCGCGACACGCGGCCGACATCATTCTGGCGACGCGCTCATGACGTTGGTACTGACTGAACCCTTCAAAAGCCTGTGGGCCGATCGCGATGCGTTTGTCGCCGTCGAGACCCTGCAAGGGCAGGTCTACCGCGAGCTGGAAGGCCGCCGCACGCTGCGCACCGAGGTCGATGGGCGTGGCTATTTTGTCAAAATCCATCGCGGCATTGGCTGGGGCGAGATCATCAAGAACCTGCTCACCGCCAAGCTGCCAGTGCTCGGTGCGCGCCAGGAATGGCAAGCTATCGAGCGTTTGCATCAGGTCGGCGTGGCGACCATGACTGCCGTGGCCTACGGCGAGCGCGGCCGCAATCCGGCGGCGCAGCATTCGTTTATCGTCACCGAAGAGTTGGCGCCGACTACCGACCTTGAGCAGCTGAGCCTGAACTGGGCGCAACAACCGCCCGAGCCACGACTCAAATGGGCGTTGATTAACGAAGTGGCAAGCATGGTCGGCACCATGCACCGCGCCGGGGTCAATCACCGTGATTGCTACATCTGCCACTTTTTACTGCACACCGATAAGCCGGTTACCGCCGACGATTTCCGCCTGTCCGTGATCGACCTGCACCGCGCTCAAGTCCGCAGCCAGCTGCCCTTGCGCTGGCGCAACAAGGACTTGGCCGCGTTGTACTTTTCAGTGCTCGATATCGGCCTGACCCGGCGCGATAAACTGCGTTTTCTGCGCGGTTATTTTGCCGTGCTAAACGGTAAGCAGCCGCTGCGGCCAATACTCAACACCGAGCGCGCGCTCCTGGTTTGGCTGGAGCGCAAGGCTGACGCGCTGTATGCGCGCAAACAACGTTACGGAGATGCGCTCTGATGGCGGGTTGGAAACTTGAGGCGTCTTTTAGTGGGCTGGCTGACGCATTTGGCGACTTGGACAAGGTCTTCGATTTACAGGGCGAGCAGATTACAAAAGATGCCATTTCTGAAGTGATACGTGTCGAACTGGCCGGCGTGCGCTACTACGTCAAACGTTATCGCAGTGCGGGCAAGGGCTTACGGCGCTACTTGTCACGCACGCGGGTCAAAACCGAATGGCGCAACTTGAAGCGGTTTGCCAAATGGGGCGTTGCAACTGCGCAAGTGGTTGCCGCCGGTCAGGAGCGTAATCTGGGTGCGTTCACGCGCGGTGCATTAATTACTCGTGAACTAGCGGGTACCGACGATCTAGCAGTTCTGGTGTCCCAGAATGATGCGCGCTTGGGTGATCCGCTGTGGGTGCGCAGTGTGAGTGCGCAGGTAGCAGCCATCACTCGGCATCTGCATGATCATCACTTCACCCACAATGACTTGAAGTGGCGCAACTTGCTGGTCGACCGGGCTGGGCAGGTTTTTCTGATTGATTGTCCATCCGGCAGCTTTTGGTGGGGGGCAGCCCTGCGTTATCGAATTATTAAGGATCTAGCCTGCCTGGATAAAGTGGCAAAAAAGCAGCTATCACGCAGCCAGCGCTTGCGTTTTTACCTGCAATACCTCGGTCGGCAGCGACTCAATGCGTCGGATAAACAGCGCCTACGTAAGGTCATCGGTTTCTTTGAGGGTCGCGAATGACTGACTTTATCGCGGCAGAAGATCGCGCGATTCTTGTCGCCAACCACCTAGAGAGCTTTGATGCCCTTTGGGGCATAGAGCTAGAAGCAGTGGATGAGCCCAATACCGAGCGCGGTGGCTTTAGCAGTGTCTATCGCCTGGACCTCGGCGAGTCAGCGTTTTACCTCAAGCGCCAGAGCAACCACCTAACCCGCAGCCTGTTCCACCCGTTTGGTGAGCCAACCTTTGCCCGTGAATTTCGCAATATTCAACGTTATGCGGCGCTGGGTATTCCGGCGCTGCAAGCCGCTTTTTTTGCCGAACGCAAGTTGCCGGGTGAGTATCGAGCGGTGCTGCTTACCCGCGCGCTGGATGGTTGGAGCGATTTGGACAGTTTTTTGCCTGCCTGGCGCGAGTGCAGCGAATCTCAGCGCAGCGCTATTTTGCAGGCGTGCGGCAAGTTGGCCAGGCAGCTGCACGGTGCCGGCCAACTGCACGGCTGCTTTTACCCCAAGCATATTTTCTTGCGTGAGACGGCAAGTGGGTTCGACGCACAGTTGATTGATCTAGAAAAGACCCGGCCACTGCTGTTCGGACGGCGTGATCGGATCAAGGACCTAGAGCCTCTGCTACGCCGTGCCTGCGTCTGGAGCGAGGTGGAGGTGAATATATTGCTGATGGCTTATCTCGGTGGGGAGGCCAATCTCGACAGCTGGAGCGCACACCTCGTGGCTCGCCGCTGCAACAAGGATGCGCGTTGATGAACGTGGCAAACCTCACTCAAGCCGGACGCTCACCGGCAATGCCACTGGATCTAGAGTTGGTGGATACGACGGGTGCGGCCAAGCTGACCGTACAGCGACTGCTGCGTGTCCTGCCCGGCCAGCGCTATGTTGGCTTAGCCGAATGGCGCGGACGTCCGGTGCTGGCCAAGCTGCTGGTGGGTGGCAAAGCGGCCCGGCACTTTCAGCGGGAGCGTGAAGGCGCGCGCCTGCTGGCCGAGCAGGGCGTGCAGACGCCGCAGCTGCTGGCCGAAGGCTTGCGCGAAGGTGAGGGCGGTTGGTTGCTGTTTGAGTACCTCGACGGTGCACAAAGCCTGGGCAATGCCTGGCGCGCGGTGGAAAGCCAAGCGTTGTTGAGCGCAGATCAACAAGCGGTAATGGCTGAAGCCCTGACATGCATTGCGCAGATGCACGGCAAAGGGTTGTGGCAGGCCGACCTGCACCTGGACAACCTGATGCGGCATAACGGCAAGCTATGGGTGATCGATGGCGGCGGTGTGCACGTCGAAGTGGCCGGTCAGCGGTTGTCACGCGCCAAGGTGCTGGAAAACCTCGGGGTCTTCTTCGCCCAGCTCCCCGCCGAGCTCATGCCCTTTATCGAAGAGCTGCTGGTGCATTATCTGTTGGCCAATGGCGAACATGCCTTGCCGTTGGAGGCGCTGCTCAATGAAGTAGACAAGGTTCGCACGTGGCGTGTGCGTGATTATTTGCGTAAAGCCGCCCGTGATTGCAGCCTGTTTGCCGCAAAAGTGGGGGCCTTTGGCCTGCGCGTGATACGCCGTGAAGATGAGGCAGGCTTGCAGCCGCTGCTGGACAATATCGACCCGTTCACTGAGCAAGGCCACATTTACAAGACTGGCGGCGCCGCGACCGTGGCGCGGGTCGAGTTGAATGGGCGGCCCTTGGTGGTCAAACGTTACAACATTAAAAGTATGGGGCACTGGCTAAAACGTTTTTGGCGCCCAAGTCGGGCTTGGCACAGCTGGATTGAGGCCAATCGCCTGCAATTGTTAGGTATTGCTACGCCCCAGCCGTTGGCCGTGTTGGAGCGGCGTTGGTGCTGGCTGCGCGGGCGCGCTTACCTGATTACCGAATACTGCGGCGGGCAGGATATAATCGCGCGCTTTAGCCACTACCACGACAGATCACCCCCAGAAACAGAGCTGCTGGCGCTGGATCGCTTGTTCGCCGCCCTGCTGCGCGAGCGCATCAGCCATGGTGACTTCAAGGGGCACAATTTGTTTTGGGATGAACACCTGGGTCGCTGGTCGTTAATCGACCTTGACGCCATGCAGCAGCACCGCAGTGCGCGTCGTTTCGCCAGGGCCTATGCCCGTGACCGCGCCCGTTTTTTGCGCAACTGGCCAGCTGACTCAATGCTGTTCACGCTGCTCGACAACCGTTTACCGCAGGTGCCCGGCACCTGCCCTGAATAGAGGTTTTACCTGTGGCACTCACGATTCTTGGCCTGTCCGGCGCTCTCAGTCACGATCCTTCTGCCGCCCTGTATATCGACGGCAAGTTGATCGCGGCCGTCGAAGAAGAGCGCTTCGTGCGCGACAAGCACGCGAAGAACCGCATGCCCTACGAGTCGGCTAAGTTCTGCCTTGAGCAGGCTGGTATTAAGCCCGGCGATGTTGATGTGGTGGCGATTCCATTCGCGCCAATCAGTATCTTCGGGGAGGCGCGCTGGAAATACGCCAAGCGCTACTGGTACGCCCCAGATCGTGCGCTGGACGCCATTCTGATGGGTAATCGCCGCTACAAGCGTTACTACAAACATATCCAATGGTGCCTGCAGCAGCTTGGTTTTGACTTGAAGAAGATCAAAATTGAACCGGTCGAACACCACCTGGCCCACGCAGCCAGTGCCTATTACTGCTCGGGTTTCACCGAGAAAACCGCGATTCTTGGCATTGATGGCAAGGGCGAGTACGCCACTACCTTCTTTGGCTATGGCGAGAACGGCAAGATCCACAAGATCAAAGAATTCTTTGATCCGGATTCGTTGGGCGGCCTGTACGGCGCGATCACCGAATTTCTCGGTTTCGAGATGCTCGACGGCGAATTCAAGGTCATGGGCATGGCGCCCTACGGCGATGCCAGCAAATACGATTTCTCACGCTTGGCAAAATTCGAAAATGGTGAGCTGATCATCAACACCGAATACGCCAACGTTATCGGATTGCGCCGTTATAAAGAAAATGGCAAGGGCTTCTACTTCTCCAAAAAACTGATCGAGTGGCTGGGGCCCAAGCGCGTCGGTGATATCGCCGACGACCCCTACATTCACTACGCCGCCAGCATGCAAGCGCTGTTCGAGAAGCTGGCGCTGCAGATGATGGAACACTACCTGGGCGACATCATCCGCGAGACGGGTAAGATCGCCTTCGCCGGCGGCTGTGCGCTGAACGTCAAACTTAACCAGAAGATCATCGCCCGTGATGATGTGAAAGAGTTGTTCGTCCAACCCGCATCCGGCGATGCAGGCACCGCAGTCGGCGCGGCGGCTTATATCTCGCACCAGCGCGGCGTGCCGGTGGAGAAGATGGAGCACGTCTACCTCGGCCCGTCCTACTCCAATGAAGATGTAATCGCTGCTTGCGCCCGCCATCCGAGCAAGCCTAAGTTCCAGCAAATCGAAAACATGCCGCAGCGCATCGCCCAAATCATGGTCGACGGCAACCCGGTGGCCTGGTTCCAGGGGCGCATGGAGTTCGGCCCGCGTGCGCTGGGTGGCCGTTCTATCATTGGCTGCCCGAGCATTCCCGGCGTGGCTAATCGGATTAACGAGCAAATCAAGTTCCGCGAACGCTGGAGGCCGTTTTGCCCATCGATGCTCGATACCGTTGGCTCGCAGATGCTCAAAGTGGATCACCCGAGCCCGTTTATGACCTTCACCTTCGAAGTGAATGAAGAGTGGAAGACCCGCGTCAGCGAAGTGGTGCACGAAGATGGCACCTCGCGTGCCCAGGTGCTCAAGCGTGAATACAACCCGCGCTACTACGACATGATGCTGGAACTGGAAAAGCTCACCGGCAACGGCGTATCGCTGAACACCTCGCTCAATCGTCGCGGCGAGCCGATGATCTGCTCGCCAACCGACGCGCTGAACATGTTCTACGGCTCCGACCTGCAGTACCTGATCATGGAAGACATTCTCGTGGTCAAGGATGGCAAGGGTTGGTATGACAGCGTCTGAGGGCTCTGGAGCTGATCAGCCTTGGGTGCTGCAGTTCTGCTACGGCTATGACGGACCCTTCCTCGACTGTGCGCGGCAGTACGCCGTGTTGTTTGTTGGTACGCCTTACAAAGTATGTACGGTTTATCTGACCGGCAAGCCGAGCGCAGAAGTCGAGCAGGGTTCAGCTTCTGATGAGGTGATTTTCCTCGACTATTCCAGTCGTGAAGTCCGCGGCCTCAAGCTCAAGGCGATTCGCGATATCAAGCGCATCGTCGCTTCGCGCAACTTTAAATTCTGTATTGCCCATCGCTTTAAACCTATCTATGTCGCCTTGCTAGGCAGCGATTTGCCGGTGATCGGCGTTCACCATGCGTTTGGCGATTATCAACGCTTATCGCGTCGGTTGTTCGCCAATGCCTTCAAGAAGCGCTTGGTGCTGCTTGGCGTATCCGATGCGGTGCGCGATGACATTAGTGTCTGCTTACCGAGCTGGCCAGCTGAGCGTATCCAGACCCTATATAACCGCATCGACATCGCCGCCGTGCAGGCTGGGCAGGTCTCCCGCGCAGAAGCCCGCGAGCACCTCGGCTTGCCGCAGGATGCCTGGGTTGTCGGAAATGTTGGGCGACTGCATCCAGATAAGGATCAGGCTACGTTGATCCGTGGGTTTGCCCTGGCGCAACCGCAGCTACCGAAGAACAGCCTGTTGGTCATTATGGGCAGCGGCCGCCTGGAACCCGTGCTGAAAGCACTCGCTAACGAGCTGGCTGTAGCTGACTCGGTACGCTTTCTCGGTCAGGTCGCCAACGGCCGGCGTTACTTCCAGGCTTTCGATACCTTTGCCCTGACCTCCGATCACGAGCCCTTTGGTATGGTGCTGCTTGAGGCAATGGCGGCTGGTGTACCGGTGATCGGCAGCGACTGTGGTGGTGGGCGTGAGGTGGTCGAGGGCGTCGGCGTACTGTTTCCATTGGGTGATTTGTCCGCGCTGGCTGCCGCCATGTGCCATATGGCCGGGCTGGATAACCAACAGCGCGAGCAGTGTGCCTCGCTCATGTTGCAACGGCTCGAAGCTGGCTTCTCCGATACTTCCGTGCGCGAGGCCTTCTGGCGCCTCGGTCTGCTTGGCGACTAACGGCAACACACAAACCGTCGAGCCTAGGGGCTGGACGGGTGATAGGACCGCTATGACGACTCAGCCAAGTATATGTTTCGTAATTCCCTACTTCGGGCGCTGGCCTTTCTGGATGCCGTTTTTCCTCGAAAGCTGCCGCCGCAACCCAGATGTAAACTGGTTGCTGTTCAGTGACTGTGGCGTACCGGCCGAGCTGCCCAGCAATGTGCGGATTGAAAGCATCAGCTACGCCGACTACTGCGTCTTGGTTGGCAGGCGTCTTGGCATTCCGTTTGCGCCGAAGAACGCCTACAAACTCTGCGATATCAAACCGGCGCTGGGCTTTATCCATCAGGATCGTCTGCAGGGCTATGATTTCTGGGCCTTCGGTGACATCGATCTGGTCTTCGGCCAGTTACGGGACTATTTCACCACCGAACGCCTGGCTCGGTTTGACCTGTTCTCCACCCACGAGCGGAGGGTGTCTGGGCATTTATGCCTGATCCGTAATGTGCCGCGCATGCGCGAAGCCTTTATGCGTATGCCGAATTGGCAGGCGCGGTTCTGCGACCAGCAGCATTACGCTCTGGACGAGGGTGCATTCAGCCGGATTTTTCTCTGGCGCAAGAACTTCCCACGCCCTCTGTTTCGCTTAGTCGGGCTGTTCAACCCGTGGCGCCGACGCAGTGAATTCGTCGAGGCTTTCAGTACGCCTTCGGGTTGTATTCCCTGGATCGGTGGTCGCGCCGAGTTCCCGTCCTGCTGGTATTGGCGCGAGGGGCGATTGAATAATGATCTTGATCGAGGGCGGGAGTTTCCCTATTTCCATTTCGTCGTGTGGAAGCGTGATGCCTGGCCCTCACTTGGCGAGCCGTCGGCCGATACACTGCAAGCGTTGGCAAAACAGCCGGAATGGCGGATCAGCTCACAGGGTTTTGCGCAGGAGAGCCGATGAACAGGCGAATCAAGGTTTTACAGCTGCAGCCCGATTACAACGTTAAAGCGCATGACTTCGCCGATTTGGCCGAGCAGATCGTCAAGGCGTTGCCGGGCGAGCGTTATGAAGTGGTCGCGGCATTCTTGCGCGGTAAGCCGCAGCCGGGGGAGCCGGTAAGTCGAGCCGCGCGCTCGGTGTATTTTGAGTTCGTCGATAAGCAACTTAAGGGTCTGCGGTTGCGGGCGATGTGGCAGCTCTATCAGTTTTGTCGCGCCGAGCAGTTCGATGTGGTGATCTGCAACCGCTTTAAGCCGGTCAATATGATGTTGCAGTTGAACCGCTGGCTAAAGGTGCCGTTGTGTATTGGTATTTCTCACGGCTTTGGCGAATACGACCGCTTTTACCGTCGTCGGCAAGCGTCGCGCCTGATCGACAAGGCCTGGCGTTTCGTCGGCGTATCGCCGGCGGTCAAGCAATACCTGCTGGACCGTGCGTGCGGCTTTACCGAGCACAATACGGTGGCTATCACTAATGCCATTGATATTGAACAGGCCACCGCCTTGCAGCATTCGCGCGAAGACGCTCGCCGTCTGCTGGGGCTTGACCCCAATAGGCGCCTGGTGGGCGCACTTGGGCGTCTGGTGCCGGTTAAGGGGCACATCTACTTGCTGCAGGCGTTTGCCAAGCTCAAAGACCTTTTCCCGCAGGTGCAGCTGGCGATTATTGGCAAAGGTCGCGAAGAGTCGCGGCTGTTGGCTGAGGTTGAGCGGCTTGGCCTCGGTGGGCGAGTTCACCTGCTCGGCTTTCGTGAAAACGCTCTGCAGTATGTCCGTGCTTTTGATATTTGGACCATGCCGTCTCTGGCTGAAGGCCTAGGCTTGGCCTTGCTGGAGGGGATGAGCGGGCACTTGCCGGTAATCGCTACGAATGTGCCGGCAATGCTGCCGCTGATCGAGGGGGCTGGCGGGCTGGCAGTGCCTCCGGCTGATGTTGAGGCGTTGAGTCAGGCTTTAAACAGCTATTTACAATTAAGCGATCAGCAGTTGCAGGAAAAGGGTGATCGGGCTTTTGCCTACCTGTGTGCCCATCACGATATTGAAACCTTCCGTCAGCAGTATCTGCAACTCATTGACGAGTCGCTGAGTCAGGCGAGTGCCTCCTAATGAGTCAGAATTCCGAGCTTGTCAGCGTCATCATCGCCTCCTATAACCACGCGCCTTATATTGAGGAGTGCATTCTCAGTGTGCTGGGGCAAACCTATTCGCATGTCGAGCTTTTGGTCGTGGATGACGGTTCGACCGACGACAGCGTTGAGCGTATTCAGCGCTTGCAGGCCGAGCATGGCTTCGATTTTCAAGTTCAGCAAAACCAGGGGCTGACCCGCACGCTGAACTCGGCAATTGCTCGAGCCAAAGGTGAGTTGATTGTGCCGTTCGGTTCGGATGATGTGATGCTGCCCGAACGCCTGGCCAAGCAGGTGGCCTATATGGTGGGTAAACCAGGGGTGGGGATTTGTGCCGGCAATATCGAGCTGATCGATTCGCAGGGCGTGCTGTTTCCCGAGGCTCGCCAGCGCCGTGATGTGCCGTTTCGGCGGATGGATTTCGATGATGTATTTATGGAGCGCAAACCCTATGCGCCGGCCACAACCTTGATGATTCGTAAAGAAGCCTTGGCGGAAGTCGGCGGCTTCGACCCTGAGATTCGTCTGGAAGATCTGGCGATTGAGCTGAAGATCACCCATGCCGGTTACACCATCGATTGTCTGGGCGAAGTGTTGGCGCGTTACCGCAAGCACGCCACTAACTCGTACAAGAACCATCGCTTTATGATCGACAGCATCCTGCGCATTTATGCCTTGTACCGCGATCATCCGCAGTATGAGTTTGTGCGCACGCGTTTTCTCAGCTCGATGTTTCTCAAATGCTCCAATCGAGACCGTCAATTGGCCCGTGAGTTGTTGGTGCAGATTCCGTTTAAACAGTGGTCGAAGAAAACCTGGCGAGGCTTGGCGCGCCTGTACTTCTCACCTTTGGAAAGGGGCTAATCGGTTATGGGGCTGTGGGCGCGCTTCCTGGCAAAACGAGCCAAAAAGCAACTGCGCACGCTACCTAGATTGCAGCGTGGGCCGGCGAAGTTTCTCCAGCACTATCCTCACTACCAGATCGGTCTAGGGACCTACGGCATACCTATCGTGCATGACTGGCAGGAAGGGGCGACGCTAAAGATTGGTAGCTACACCTCTATCGCCGAGCAGGTAGAGATTTTTCTGGGCGGCCATCATCGCGCTGATTGGGTCACGACATACCCGTTTCCTGCGATGATTGACGAGGCTCAGCATATCCAAGGCTATGCCGTGAGTCGGGGTGATGTGGTGGTCGGCAGTGATGTATGGCTATGCACTAATAGCGTGATTCTGTCAGGGGTCACGGTGGGTCATGGTGCCGTGGTTGCGGCCGGTGCTGTGGTGAGCCGAGATGTCGCCCCTTACTCGATAGTGGCAGGTAATCCGGCGCGGCACGTACGCTCGCGTTTCCCTCCTGAGGTCTGCGCGGCGCTGCTTGAGGCCGCTTGGTGGGAGTGGCCGGAGCAAGAGGTGCGTAGCATCAGTCCACTGTTGTGCAGTGACCAGCTCGATAGCTTTCTGCAGTATGCCCGGCAGCGTGCGGCGCAGACGGCTAAAGTGCTCTAGGTTTGAACGGATTACGTAAACAGCTTGAGCGCCTGCTGCTTGGCGATACGGCCATAGCCTACTGTTAGCGCATCATGGTGTTCTTCGAACAGCCACTTCTGGTCTTCCACATAGCGGCGCATGTGCTTCAGGTTACGCTTGCGTTTTTGCAGACTGAGCGCGAAATGGCTGATGCGCATGTCTGCGAGGTCAATCAAGCCCAGCTGTCCGTCAGGCTGCACCAGTACGTTGCCTAGGTGCACCGAGCGGAAGTAAATGCCACTGGCATGTAGCTTGGCTAACAGCTCGCCAAACTGCTCGACAAGCTCCTTGCGTTGCTGGCCAGTGCTGCTGCTCAACACGTGACGCAAGGTTTCCCCGGGTAGTGGCCAATAATGCACTGCAGTTTTATTGATTGGGTCAACCAGCCAATACACCTGAATGATTTCTGGGCTGTTGAATCCAAGGCGCTTCAAACGTTCGGCGTTCTCTGCAAAGCGCTTGGCATAGGGCTTGAGGGTTTCGCTGGAAAATACTGAGCGCTTTCGGAACAGCTTAAGAAAGCTGCCGTCCGTCAGTTTAAGAACTTTTGGTCCAAGGCCGTCGAGTTCAAGCACGCTGGCATTGGCAGTCAGCGCACTCAACTCGGGCTGGGAAAGCGTTTGCATTAGCGCTGTATTCCTTGTGCCTGCCGCGTACGGATGCTTAGTGCTGCAATCAGTGCCAAGGGTATCCAGGTTGCCAGCCAGTGTTCTTTGGGTCTTGGCAGGATACCTCCTCCCTCCGTTAGGCCGGCGCCGATGCCGTAAACCAGCAGCGCCCCACAAACGAGGAACAAATAGTTGCTTCGGTGCTTCCAGCACTGGAAGAGGGCTAGGCCGTGCATTGCGAGCCAAAGGGCGAGACCGATAATGCCGGTGTAATACAACACCCCCAGCGCAAAGTTGTGGGGTTCACTAAAGCTGGTGTTGAGATCGGCGATAAATATCGCTAGGTGTGCACCAAAGCCAAAACCTTGCCAGGGTTGTTGGGCAACCATGCTGAGGGTTTGTGCCCATAGCTCTGGTCTATAAGACAAGCCGCGCTCGGACAGGGTTTCCGGGTGGAGCATCACTAAGGCGAGCGCTCCTAGCACGCTGCAAAGTAGCAGCCAAACGGAGCGTTTGCTCCAGCATGCGATTATCAGCCAGGCGCATACCAGTGTTGTTGCCGCAAGCGGCGTGCGCGATCCGGTGGCCAGTAATGCCAGTCCCATTAGTAAGGCTGCAGCTAGTGCGAGCCCGCTGTGGCGAGGATTTAGGGTCATGCTCAATGCCAGCCAAAACGCGCAAAAAAAACCGAAGACATACGAGCTCAGCAGGGGGTTGTCTAGTGCGCCGTAGCCAATCAGCCGTTCGCCCGGAGTTGCGTTGGCCATGAACATCATCAGGCTATAAGCGGTTAGCGGCAGCATCAATACGGCCGCGAGCAGTGTGCTTTGGGCGAGTCGCGTATTGGCTTGCAGCGCTATGAGCGCACAGGCGGCAAACAGCATCAGAATATAGAGCGGGCGCTTGAATAGCGTGCCGAAGGACCGCTCGGTGTCTGACCAGCTAATGCTGATCAAGGCCCAGGTCGAGAACATCAATAAAGCGATGGTCACGGGGTCTCGCAAGAGCGCTAGGCAGATACGGGGACGAAACGCCAGGGCGATTAAAGTGGGCGCGGCTATCAGCGCGTAGAAGGCCTTGTGATAAAGGCTGCGCTCAGGCAGGGCGGCCAGCCCTGTAAGCAGGACGACAAAGCCAAGCGGCAGTAACCAGGTGCATATAAATGCGTAGGTTCGCTGCGTCCATGAGTCGATTTGTGTGTGCATCGAGGTGTAAGTCCAGTCCGGCGGTTGAGTAGCGATTCTACAGGATCACGTCAGGCCTTTCCTTGGCTCGCCCGACTTTGTTCCCGGCAGCTTAGGGGGCTTAGTCGTTAAGCTGTTCCAAGTGGGCCTAATCGCAGGCCGGGTGGGCTATGTTAATATCCCGCTTTTACCGAATATGGGCGGATTTATGAGTGGAAAAGCTGCAAGCCAAGACTCTTCATCGAGCCTAAAAATCTATCTGCGCTTGCTCACTTATATTCGTCCTTACCTGGGGTTTTTCGCACTGAGTATTCTGGGCTTTTTGATCTTTGCCTCGACTCAGCCGATGCTCGGTTACATCCTCAAGTATTTTGTTGATGGCCTGTCTAACCCAGATGCGAGCCTGTTTCCTAGCGTGCCATACCTACGCGACCTGCAATTAGTGCAGGCCGTACCGCTGCTGATTGTCTTGATCGCATTTTGGCAAGGGGTCGGTTCCTTTTTAGGTAATTACTTCCTGGCTAAGGTCTCGCTGGGTTTAGTGCATGATCTGCGGGTAGCGCTTTTCAATAACTTACTGACGCTTCCTAATCGGTATTTTGATAGCCATAACTCCGGGCACGTGATCTCGCGTATTACCTTTAACGTTACCATGGTCACAGGAGCGGCTACGGATGCCATCAAGGTGGTTATCCGCGAAGGGATGACGGTGATCTTCCTGTTCGCCACCCTGCTGTGGATGAACTGGAAGCTGACACTCGTGATGGTTGCCATCCTGCCGGTGATCGGCATGATGGTCAGCAGTGCCAGTCGCAAGTTCCGCAAGCAGAGTCAGAAGATCCAAGTGGCTATGGGCGATGTCACCCACGTCGCTTCGGAAACCATCCAAGGTTATCGGGTCGTGCGCAGCTTCGGCGGCGAGGCCTATGAGCAGAAGCGGTTTCTCAACTCCAGCATGAGCAACACCGAAAAGCAGCTGCGCATGACCAAGACCGGCGCCGTCTACACGCCTATGCTGCAGCTGGTGATCTACAGCGCTATGGCGGTGCTGATGTTCTTGGTTCTGTTTATGCGTGGCGATGCCTCTGCCGGTGACCTAGTGGCCTACATTACCTTGGCTGGCCTTCTGCCTAAGCCGATCCGTCAGTTGTCTGAGGTGAGCTCCACCATTCAGAAAGGCATGGCTGGAGCGGAGAGCATTTTTGAGCAGTTGGATGAGGTTCCAGAGGTTGACCGCGGCATCCAGACTCGCGAGCGTGTGAGCGGTCGGCTGGAGGTGAATAACCTGAGCTTCCAATACTCCAGTAGTGACAAGCCGGTACTGAATGACATCAGCTTTGTTGCCGAACCTGGGCAAATGGTCGCCCTTGTGGGGCGGTCGGGCAGTGGTAAATCTACCTTGGCCAGCCTGATTCCGCGCTTTTACCACCATGATCAAGGGCAAATCCTACTCGATGGTCTGGATGTCGAAGACTACAAACTGTTGAACTTGCGCCGGCATATTGCCTTGGTTACGCAGCACGTAACGCTATTTAACGATACGGTTGCCAACAATATCGCCTACGGCGATTTGCAGGGTGCGCCGTTGGATGATGTGCGTAACGCGGCGGAGGCCGCCTATGCCGCCGAGTTTATCGAAAAGATGCCGCAAGGCTACGAAACCCTAGTCGGTGAAAATGGCGTGTTGTTGTCCGGTGGTCAACGGCAGCGTCTTGCCATTGCTCGAGCTTTGTTGAAAAACGCACCGCTGTTAATTCTCGATGAGGCAACCTCGGCCTTGGATACTGAGTCAGAGCGGCATATCCAGGCCGCCTTGGATGAGGTGATGAAAGGACGAACCACTCTTGTGATCGCTCACCGTCTGTCCACTATCGAGAAGGCCGACTTGATCTTGGTTATGGACCAAGGGCGCATTGTGGAACGCGGCACGCATGCCGAATTGTTGGCGCAAAACGGTTACTACGCGCGCCTACACGAGAAGGATTTTGCGGAGACTGTTGATGGTTCTCCGTTGGAGTCCGGTGCCTGATGCTCGGTTATTTACGCGCCTGGCGTGAGCGCGGTTGGGCTCCAATTGATGCCGTCACTTATGCGCAAGCCTGGCAGCGTTTTGGCGGCAGTGTGGCCACTCATCCCCAAGTGGTCGAGCGCTTAGCGGGTCTGGCGGGTATTGAGGTGCGTTACCTCGGCTGGTTTACGCAGGGTGAGTTGCAAGGCGCTATGCCGACGTGGGGGCGACATTTGGCGCTGTCCAAGGATGTGCTTAAGCAGCAGGGTAAGCGCGGGCTGTTTGACTTAGGCAATGCCGAAATCATCCTGCCGCTTGCCGCTGAAGCGCGGATGCCCGTGCGCCATCATGCGTGTTATGTGTCGATGTTGAACTCCCCTGCAATCACCACCTTGCGTGAGCAGCCCGAGGGCCTCGCTTTGGCTCGCGAACCTGAGCAATACAGCAAGAAATTTCGCTACAACCAGCGCCGCGAGCAGCGTTTGTTGGAAGAGGCGGGCGGCTTAGTTCGACCAATGTTGGACTTGAGCGCCGCTGAGCAGGCGCTGATTTACGCTGATCTGTTTCAGCGCCGCTGGGGGTTTGAGGCCACCGGTAAAGCGCACTTGGCTGAGGTGTTTAGCCTGATGCGCGACTTTATGACCGGTTCGCTGATTTATCTAAATGACCAGCCGGTGGCGATCCAGGTGCTGTATCGCGTCGAGGCGCCGCAATGGGTCAGCCTGGAGTACATCAACGGCGGTGTTGACCCGCAAAATCGCGAGTTCAGCCCCGGCAGCGTACTGAGTTTTATCAACACGCAAACGGCATGGTCTGAGGCGCGGGCGCTCGGCAAGCCGCTGCGCTATTCCTTTGGCCGGGCCGACCGCGAATACAAAGACCGCTGGTGCAACCGGTTGCCGGTTTATCAGGTCTGACTATGTCCGCACGCAAGCAGGTTCTCCTTAAACGTCATCGTCGGCAAAAGCGTATCGCTCTTCTACTGGCGCTGGTTGTGCTGCTGTTGGTCGGTGTGTTGCTTACGTGGTGGTGGCTGCCGTTGCTCCTGCTGGTGGGCTGGGTGGCGCATGAAGCTTGGTTTGCCGATCACCTGTATTACTCCCCTGATGATGATTACACCTATGACTTTGCGGGCGGCGTGCTTTTATTGGCCGGGCGCATCGACGCCGGGAACCTGTTGCTAGAGGGTGATATTGGCGAGGCCGAAACGCTCATTCTGCAGGTGCGTATCAAAGCAAGCTGGCTCGGTCGCTGGTTTGATCCGCACGTGTTAGTGGGTACAGACCGCCAAGATTTTGAGCGTGGAGTAAACGGCCGTCGTTACCTAAATCTGTCCGGTCAACGGCATGCGTTGGTCAGTGGAACGCTGCAACTGCGTGGCCGCTTCTGCAGCATTGAGCCGACTGTCACCTTGTATGCCCTGAGCAGTCCGGATTACACCGAACAGCGCGTGATGGTTGTCGCGCCGCATGCCGACGATGCCGAGCTGGCGGCATTTGGGCTGTATAGCCGTGCGCGGGATGTCAGCATTGTCACCCTCACTCAAGGCGAAATTGAGGCCGAGAGTTATCAAGCGCTGGGGCTAGATAAAGTCGCCGCGGCGAGGCTTAAGGGCCGTTTGCGTG
Organism: Pseudomonas sp. TMP9; assembly: GCF_037943105.1. Taxonomy (NCBI): domain Bacteria; kingdom Pseudomonadati; phylum Pseudomonadota; class Gammaproteobacteria; order Pseudomonadales; family Pseudomonadaceae; genus Pseudomonas; species Pseudomonas vesperimontis. The sequence goes on along the minus strand of NZ_CP149803.1, from coordinate 3,234,406 downwards.
CCTGGGACAGCCTCGCCGTGCCGCTGTGGGGGGGCGTGCCGCAAAGCCAGTGCCTGCAACTGGGCTATTACTGCCTACAATTGCCGGCGATGCAGGCGCAGCCAGAGCTGGGTGTTGGCTCGCGCGAATCGGCTGAACAGGATATTCGCAGCGTGCGCGCCGCCAATGCCATCCAGTTGCCCGGCGATGTTGATGGCATCCCCAGTTGGCGCAATCTAGTCGCCGATCTTGCTGCGAGCCTTGAGTATTTTCAGCCGCAGGTGCTGGTCACACCGCACCCTCAGCTGGACCCGCACAGCGACCATGTCGCCAGTACTCAGGCGCTGCTGGAGGCGATTCAGCTAAGCAGTTGGAAGCCGAAAACCTTGCTGCTGTATGCCAATCATCTGCACGACAACGATCGCTGGCCCATGGGCCCTGCGGGTTTCGGTATTGCCTTGCCGCCTGCCATTGAAGCCCTGCCAGCAGATGGTTTGTGGAGCCCTTGCCTGGACGCTTTGCAGCAGCTGGATAAAGCCATGGCCTTGGCCATGCAACACGATTTACAAGGCGCATTACCGCTTAAGCGGCGCCTCCGTCGGTTGATCCAGCGCATTCTGGTGGGTCGTCGGTGGCCGATAACGGGCGACGATGAATTCTTCCGTAAAGCAGTGCGCCGGCATGAGTTGTTCTGGGTGCGTACGCTCGGCGACTAAACTGGTTATGTGCCCACACGTAGTATGATTTGCGGCGTTTGCTCGCCGCTTTTGGAGTGTTTATGAAATTGTCCATGCCGCGTTTCGATCAGGCCACCGTGTTGGTGGTGGGCGATGTCATGCTCGACCGTTATTGGCATGGCGCCACCTCGCGGATTTCCCCAGAAGCGCCGGTGCCGGTGGTCAAGGTCGAGCAAATTGAGGATCGTCCGGGCGGTGCTGCCAACGTGGCGCTGAACATTGCGGCCCTCGGCGCGCCCGTCGTGTTGGTCGGTGTGACTGGCCAGGATGAAGCGGCGACTAGCCTGACCAACAGCCTGCATGCTGTTGGGGTGAAAACCCTGTTTCAGTGCATTAAGGATCAGCCCACCATCGTCAAGCTGCGGGTTATGAGTCGTCATCAGCAGTTACTGCGCATGGATTTTGAAGAGCCGTTTCGCACCGACAGCTCGGCGTTGCTGGCCAGTGTCGAGTCGCAATTGGCAGGCATTAAGGTGCTGATTCTCTCCGATTACGGCAAGGGCGCGCTGCAGAACCATCAGGCGCTGGTGCAACTGGCGCGCAGCAACGGTATTGCCGTGTTAGCCGACCCCAAGGGCAAGGATTTTTCCATCTACCGTGGCGCCAGCCTGATTACCCCCAACTTGCATGAGTTCGAAACCATCGTCGGCCACTGCGTCGATGAGGCGGACTTAGTGGCCAAGGGCGCGGCCTTGATGGCTGAGCTGGAGTTGGGTGCGCTGCTAATCACCCGTGGTGAGCACGGCATGACCTTGCTGCGTCCGCAGCATCCAGCCCTGCATTTGCCGGCGCGTGCGCGCGAAGTGTTTGACGTGACAGGTGCCGGCGATACAGTGATTTCCACCTTGGCCGCCAGTTTGGCTGCAGGCGAGGAGCTGCCGCATGCCGTGGCATTGGCCAACTTGGCAGCCGGTATCGTGGTCGGCAAACTCGGCACCGCCGCGATCAGCGCGCCAGAGCTGCGCCGCGCGATTCAGCGAGAAGCTGGTTCTGAGCGAGGCGTGCTCAGCCTTGATCAATTGCTCCTGGCGATTGAAGACGCCCGCGCCCATGGCGAAAAAATTGTGTTCACCAATGGTTGCTTCGACATATTGCATGCCGGTCACGTGAGCTATCTGGAACAGGCGCGCGCTCAGGGTGATCGGCTGGTATTAGCGGTTAACGACGATGCCTCGGTCAGCCGTTTAAAGGGTCCGGGACGACCGATCAACGCAGTGGACCGACGCATGGCCGTACTGGCCGGCCTGGGCGCGGTGGACTGGGTGGTGAGCTTCAGTGAAGACACCCCAGAAAACCTATTGCGCGCAGTCAAGCCGGATGTGTTGGTTAAGGGCGGCGATTACGGCATCGAAGGTGTCGTCGGTGCCGATATCGTCAGCGCCTACGGCGGCGAAGTGCGCGTGCTGGGGCTGGTGGAAAACAGCTCGACCACGGCAATTGTTGAAAAAATCCGCAGTAATTAGGCCGCTATGGTGGGTGGCTGAGTCATCAGCCACCGGCCTTAGGTATTAGCCCGCAGGCCAGTTGAGCGGGTGCTGGTGCGCCACCAATTGCTCAATCAGTCTCGGATTGATCCTGAGCCCGGCTTAGGCTGTATTTTGTTGGGTTAGCCAGTCTTTCCAGCGAATGCGCTCATCGCGTACCAGCCAGCCGTCTTGCGCGGCGAAGCTTTCCGCGAGCCACAGGCCGCGGGTGCTGGCGGGCTGTAGCTCGCCTTGTTTGAGCGTCAGCAGTTCAGCGGTCGGGCGGCCTTGATCCAGCGGGATCAAAAATAGGTCGGGGCGGGCGCGGTTAAGGCGGGCGATGAGTGTGCCGTTTTCTAGTTGTTCATCGACATGCAACAGGCTGATTTGGCGCGCCTCTTTGGGCAGGTCCAGGCGCAGGTCGTAGACCAGTTGCAGCGAAGCCGTCGGCACGTGCACGTAAGCGCGCGGGCGCTCGAGCAGCTTGAGGGTGCCACATTGCACTGGGCGCGCTGCGCCAGACAGCGGGCTAAGGCTGAAATGAGTGTTTTCCAGGTAGTGCAGGCTGCTCTGGTAGGGCGTTGGCAGCCAGGTGTCGCCGAAGCGCCCACTCAACCAGCCTTCCGGGGTTTCCATCAGGCATTCTTCGGCCATTTCTTGAATCGCGGTCAGCAGCGGCAGGTTAAGTTCGTGTGCCGGCACATAACCGGAGATCAGCTTGAGCACCACATCGCCGCGATCCGCGCGGCGTTGACGCACCAATACCCAGTGATCGCGGCCCTGCCAATTGAGGGTCAGACGTATGGACACGCCCAAGTTGGCCAGCTCCACGGTAAAACGTTGGTTATTTGCCACTGCCAGCGGTTTGCGCTTTTCCAGCATCTGCGCAAAGTTCAGTGGCATGCCTTGGCCTTGATAGCTCAGGCCTTCGGGGCTGGCTTCAACCAACAGTTGTAGGGTCTTAAAGCTGCTGGGGTTTTTACGGATCAGGATGCGCGGCATGGCAGCTCCTCGCGGCGGGCTAGGGCCTCAGAGCTTGGCACAGTTGGTCGGCCGCAAACGCTTAGGCAATATCCTGAATTACAGCGGCGGCGGTGGCGACGTTATGCGCCAAGTGGTGCGGGTTGATGGTGCCGATGATGGCGCTGCTGGCCGCCGGATGGCTGAAAATCAGTTCAAAACTGGCGCGTACCGGGTCGGCGCCGACCACGCAAGCATGGCCGCTGGCCAGCGCTTTTTTGATCAAGATGCCTTTGCCATGCAGCGCGGCATAGTCCAGCACGGCCCGTTCGCCTTGCTCATTGAGGTTGTAGGTGACCATCGCGCAGTCGCCTGTTTCCAGTGCCAGCAGGCCGCCCTCGACGGTTTTACCGGAAAAACCAAACCCGCGAATTTTGCCCTCGCGCTTAAGCTCGGCCAGCGTCTGGTAAACGCCGCGATCACGCAGAATGGCCACATCGTTACCGTCGGAATGCACCAGCACCAGGTCGATAAAGTCAGTTTCCAGGCGTTTGAGGCTGCGCTCCACGGAGAAGCGCGTGTGCGCGGCGCTGAAGTCAAAGTGCGACACGCCGTTGTCAAATTCCTCGCCAACTTTACTGGCGATGATCCATTGCTGGCGTTGCCCGCGCAGCAGAGGGCCGAGGCGGGTTTCGCTGGTGCCGTAGGCCGGCGCGGTGTCGAGTAGGTTGATGCCCAGATCACGGGCCTGTGCCAGCAGCTCACGGGCGGCGGCGTCATCGGGAATGGTGAAACCATTGGGGTATTTCACGCCCTGATCGCGGCCCAGTTTGACCGTCCCTAAGCCCAGTGGTGAAACCAGCAGGCCGCTGCTGCCAAGCGGACGGTGCAGGTTGTGCAGGCTATGCATCAGACCAGCCCCTGCCAAAAGGGCGGGGCGACAGTGGGGCGCGGCAAGGCGGGCAGTGGCGCGTGCGTCGCTGGCTGAATGCCGTCACGGTTAAAGGCGGCCAGCACGCGGTCGGCAAAGTCTGGGGCCAGGGCCAGTTTGGTTGGCCAGCCTACCAGCAGTGAGCCTTGCTCATGCAGAAACGCGTTGTCCGGACGCACCAAGCCTGATTGTGCCGGCTCGGCGCGGTCGATGCGCAGCGTGGCCCATTGTGCGGCGGAGAGATCGACCCAGGGTAGCAAGTCGCTCAGCTCTTTTTGTGCGGCTTTGATCTGGCTGGCTTCATCACGCGCCACGCCATCGGCTTCAGCCAAGTCGCCACCCAAATACCACACCCATTGGCCATCAGCTGCGGGGTGCGTGGTAATTGTCACGCGTGGCTTGGGGCCACCGCCGAGGCAGTGGGCATACAGCGGTTTCAAGCTCGGCCCCTTGACCAGCACCATATGCAGCGGCCGTAATTGCTGAGTCGGCTGGCTCAATCCGAGGCTGCTGAGCAACTCGGCGTTACCGCTGCCGGCGCTGAGGATGACGCGCTGCGCGCGAATTTCGCGACCATCAATAATCAGCCCAACCAGCTGGCCATTTTCTCGCAGCGGTTCGATGCATTCGCCCGCCAGCAAGCCGTCACCGGCCAGTTCGCTGAGGCGCTTGATCACGCTCGGCACATCCAGCACCAACTCGGCCAAGCGGTAAACTTTGCCCTTGAATGTGGGGTGCTGCAGCGCAGGCGGCAGCTGTTCGCCTTTGACCTGATCGACGCGGCCGCGCACCGCTTTGCTGGCGAAAAAACTGGTGATATTGCCGGCCAAGCTGCCGGGCGACCACAGGTAATGGGCATCGGAAAGCAGGCGGACGCCAGCCAGATCCAGCTCGCCGCTACCGGCTAGCGCTTCGCGCCAGCGCCGTGGCATATCGGCGATGGCTTCAGAAGCGCCAGTCAATGCACCGTGCAGCGCGTATTTAGCACCGCCGTGAATGATGCCTTGGGATTTGACACTCTGCCCGCCGCCCAAGCACGCGCGCTCCACCAATACGGTGGCAAAGCCTTGACGGCGCAGGCGCGCGTTCAGCCAGAGGCCGGCAACGCCACCGCCTACGATCAAAACATCAGTGCTTAACGCCTGGGACATGCATGTGTCTCACCGGGAAAACAGGCGCGCAGTATAACCCGCTCGCACCTGAGTCAATGCCCAGTGCTCTGCGAGAACAGCTGAATTACCACCACGCCGGCGACAATTAATCCCATGCCGAGCATGGCCGGCAGGTCCAGCCGTTGTTGGTAGAGAAACACCGCTGCAATGCTCACCAGCACAATGCCCATGCCTGCCCACACGGCATAGGCGACGCCGACCGGGATGGTCTTCACCACCAAGCTGAGCATCCAGAACGAGATGCAGTAGCCGACCACAACCAGTATCAGCGGTAGCGGTTTATTGAAGCCGTCTAAGGCCTTCATTGAGGTGGTGGCGATGACTTCGGCGGTGATGGCGATAGCCAGGTAGAGATAGCCGCTCATGCTGTGGCCTCCATAATGGTCCGGCGACCATTCTAGCGGCTATGCGCATGGGATAAGGGCATTACTCAGTCGTTTCAGCTCCACAGCAGGCACGTGCTGACCCCAAAAGTTCTGCCGCTAGACGTGCAGCGAGTGACCGCGACTCGACGAGGTTGCTCAATGTGCATAAGCTGCCCGCCATGAATAGACGCCTCTACACCCTGTTGTTTTATCTCGTGCTGCCGCTGGTGGCTGGTCGTTTAGCATGGCGGGCGTGGCGAGCGCCGGCGTATGCTAAACGCATCGGCGAGCGCTTTTCGTTTGGTCTGCCGCCGCTTAAACCGGGCGGTATTTGGCTGCATGCGGTGTCGGTGGGCGAGAGCATCGCCGCTGCCCCGTTGGTGCGCGAGTTACTGGCGCGCTACCCGGATCTGCCGATCACCATGACCTGCATGACCCCCACCGGCTCGGAGCGTATTCAGGCCCTGTTTGGCGGCGCAGAGTATGCCGGTCGCGTGCAGCACTGCTACCTGCCGTATGACTTGCCGTGGGCGGCAGCGCGGTTTCTCAATCAGGTTCAGCCCACGCTGGCAGTGATCATGGAAACCGAATTGTGGCCCAACCATATTCACCAGTGCGCCCTGCGCGGTATTCCCGTGGCGCTGGCCAACGCGCGGTTGTCCGAGCGCTCGGCGCGTGGTTATGCGCGCTTTGCCAAACTGACCGCGCCGATGCTTGCCAAGCTGGATTTGATTGCTGCGCAGACGGCACTGGAGGCCGAGCGTTTTCGCCGCCTTGGCGCGCGTGCTGAGTGCGTTGAAGTCACCGGCTCGATCAAGTTCGATCTCACCATTGATCCGGCCTTGCCCACACGCGCCGCTGCTTCGCGTGAGCAATGGCAGGCTACGTCGCGCCCCGTCTGGATCGCCGCCAGCACCCATGCCGGTGAGGATGAAATCGTCCTCGCCGCGCACCGTCAGCTGCTCAAGCTGAGCCCTGATGCGCTGTTGATTCTGGTGCCGCGTCATCCTGAGCGTTTCAACGCGGTGTTTGAGCTGTGCCAGCGGCAAGGCTTTATCACTCAGCGTCGCTCCAGCGCAGAGCCAGTAAACGCGGCTGATCAAGTGCTGCTGGGCGACACCATGGGCGAGCTGCTGTTTCTCTACGCCTTGGCCGACAGCGCCTTTGTCGGCGGCAGCCTAGTGGCCAATGGCGGTCATAACTTGCTGGAGCCAGCAGCGCTGGGCAAGCCGGTGCTGAGCGGCCCGCACCTGTTTAACTTTCTGGAAATTGCCGCGCAACTGCGCAGCGCGGGTGCGTTGAGCGAAGTGACGGGGGTAGATGATTTAGCCCAGCAGGTGGCGCGGCTGTGGCGCGAACCTGAAACAGCAGAGGCCATGCGCGCGGCTGGGTTGGCCGTGATGCAGGCTAACCAAGGTGCGCTGGCACGGCTGCTGGCGGGGTTGGGACGGTTGCTCAGCTAACGGTTTAGGTTGGGCTGATGCTGGGGAATTAGTTGAGAAGTCAGTAGCGATGGCCCTATTTATTTCACTATTTCTAGGCCGTTCTAAGAAGCATAAAATCCCGTATTACCTGCACTGTCTTTCACACGGTATGCCATCCCTATCGCCGTCCAAGTTAGGGTTCCTGCATTGAGTCAACTGGTATCGCGCTTCAGCACAACTCATTTGGCCACACCATTTAAGCGTACTGCAGTCAAACCCGCCGCTTGAAGATTCGCTTTGAGAAAACGTTGTTTGCCGCACTGGCTTTGATGCAGGCGCTTTAACTGGTTGCCCAGAATGACGCCATTGCCACGGGGGAATTTGATCTGAGGCTGGCAGCGCCCAGATACCAAGCTGACGATTCTTAGCCTCGGCTTCTATGATTATCAGTGACTTGTCCTTTAGATGCTTCGGGTAAACCCAAGCCGCTCCTGAGCGGATTTGCTCAGCGTTAACGTCAACACCATCACCTCTTTTGACTCGTGCTACAGAGCGGCCATAGCTGTCTATTTCTTGAATATCCATGCTTACCATTTCACTGGATATGAGGTTGTATAAGGCCTGCTTGGAACGATCGCCATAAGCTTGATTCATTTCGGGCGCATCAATCTCGGCCAATCGTACTTTTACCTGTTCATTTTCATCGGTGAAGCACGTGAACGTATCGCCATCACTCACATCGATTACTTTGCAGTTACCCGCGAAAGTTATGGCGGGTACGAGGGTTAAGATTAAAAAAAGTGATCGATTCACGCAGCCTCCTTGCATTATTTTGATTGGGAAGTTTAAAGCTATACAGGTGGTCTAGTTTTTGCGCGCTGGGTAGGCAGCCTGAAACTAGTGGGTAACTAAATTTGGTTGTTCTGAACAATGCCTATCCAAGTTTGGACTCCCTGAACGATGAAACGCTGCCCGCCCTTATGGTCAACATCAATCCAATAAAAAGCCCGCTTAACTCAGCGGGCTTTTTTGTGTCGCGTGTCACTCAGTACTGCGGGCCATCGCGCAGTTGCGCTTCGGCGGCTTTGGCCAGGTCAGGCGGGAGGAAGTCTTCATCTGGGTTGTAATCGGATTTCAGGTACTGCTCCAGCGCTGCCAAGTCGTCCGGGTTTAGGGTGCCGGCTGCTTGCTTTAGGCGCAGGTTGTTGAGGATGTAGTCGTAGCGCGCGTTGTTGTAGTTGCGCACCGAGCTGTACAGCTGGCGCTGGGCGTCGAGCACGTCAACGATGTTACGCGTGCCGACTTGGTAGCCGATTTCAGTGGCTTCTAGGGCGCTCTGGTTAGAGATGATCGACTGCTTACGCGCCTGCACGGTTTCTACGTCGGTGTTGACTGCGCGGTGCAGGTTGCGAGTGTTTTGCACCACTTGACGGCGCAGGCTTTCCCGCAGTTGCTCGGTTTGGTTTAGGCGCTGGTAAGACTCGCGCACTTGCGAGCTGGTGAGGCCACCGCTGTACAGCGGGATATTCAGTTGCAGGCCGATGGAGCGTTGTTCTACGTCGCCACTGAATGACGGTTGGCCCAGGCCTCTGGAGCCTGAGTTGCTGAAGCCCAAGCTGTCGTTGTCGCCTTTTTGGAAGCTGGCGACTGCATCTAAGGTCGGCGCATGGCCAGATTTGCGTTGGCGCAAGGTTTCTTCGGCGGCTTCAACGGCGAAGTTGCTGGCTTGCAGGTTAAGGTTCTGCGCGGCGGCGGTGTCGACCCATGCTTTGGCGTCATTCGGCGTTGGCGCGAGGATCGGCAGGCTGTGCTCGATACCTTCAAGGGCGACGAAGTCACGGTTGGTCAGGGTGATCAAGGCCTGAAAGGCGTCTTCAACCTGGCGCTGGGCGATGATGCGATTGGCGCGGGCGGTGTCAAAACCGGCCTGGGCTTCCAGCACGTCGGTTTTATCCGACAGGCCAACATCGAAGCGCTCGTTGGCTTGGTCCAGTTGGCGCTTGAACGCGGCTTCTTCGGCCTTGGTCGAGGCCAAGTTGTCTTGGGCGCGCAGCACGGCAAAGTAACCTTCGGCACTTTGCAAAATCAGGTTCTGCTCGGTGGCGGACAGCTCCAGCGCCGCTTGTTCGTCGGCGGCTTGCGCGGCCTGCAGCTGGAACCAGCGATCAGCACGGAACAGCGGCTGGCTGAGGTTGGCTTGGTAGACCAGCCCGCTGCGCGAGCTGGTGTTAGCCGGCGAGTCAATTTGTGTGCGGGTGTCGCTGAGGTTGGCACCGGCGGAGAGGTTCGGCAGCAGGCCTGCTCGGGCCTGAGGCACCACTTCGCTGCGCGCTTGGTAGTCAGCGCGGGCGGCGGCGAGATCAGCGTTGTTGGCGGCGGCTTCTTGGTAAACCGTGACCAAGTCAGTTTTGGTGGACAGCGGGGCTTGTTCAGCCCAGGCCATTCCGTTCGACGCGGCGGCCACGGCGAGAGCCAGAGAGAGTCTGCGCAACATGAGGGTGATCCTGAGTTTGGCGGTAATCAGCAAGGCTAAGTGGCCGTGCCGGGTGGGTCAAGGCGGTTATGGTGAGCGGTCTGCGCGGCGGGTTCAATTAGGCAATTACAGCGCCTGTGTTCTGATGTTGGATTACTGCTGCTTGCCATCGTTTGCTATGACGCCCCGCAGTAGCCTGTCTCAGAGCCTTCGTGAGCCGAACGTGAGCTAAGTAACTCACCGAACAGGGCGCTAGTGTAGTGGGCAACGCCTTGCCTATGTTAGTTGGGTGCAACAATTCCGCTCGGTAACCCTCGGCGTCACGATGCGACGGATGGGTCATGCGCATGTGGCGCATAGGTTGGTTTTATGCTGCGGGGTTGATTAGACTGTCTCCGTTCTTGTCGGGGTGCCCTAATTGAGGGGCTGAGATTGGCTATTGCCGGATCCCGTTGAACCTGATCAGGTTAACGCCTGCGTAGGGAACAAGATGTGCTCGCCTTTCCCCTGGCGAGCCTCTGGCACCGCTCCAGGTGCGCCCAATGCTGCTAATTCCGCTCCAGGTTCGCTCCGACATCTAGCCCTGGAGAGCCGCCGATGAGCACACAAGAAAAAACCCCCAATCCGACCCTGAGTGAGTCTGCTCAAGTCGACCAGCAGTCGATCCAACCCTTTACCCGCTCGCAAAAAGTCTATGTGCAGGGTTCGCGCCCAGACATTCAAGTGCCGATGCGTGAAATTAGCTTGGACGTGACGCCCACCGATTTAGGGGGTGAGGTCAACGCGCCCGTTGTGGTCTACGACACGTCCGGCCCTTACACCGACCCGAACGTCATCATTGATGTGCGCAAAGGTCTGGCGGATGTGCGTTCGCCATGGATCGAGTCGCGTGGCGATACTGAGCGCCTGAGTGGCCTGAGTTCCAATTTTGGTCAGCAACGCCTGGCCGACGCCGAACTGACCAAGCTGCGTTTCGCCCACGTCAATAACCCGCGCCGGGCCAAGGCCGGGGCTAACGTCAGCCAGATGCACTACGCGCGACAAGGCATCATCACCGCCGAGATGGAATACGTCGCCATCCGCGAGAACATGAAGCTGGAAGTGGCCCGCGCCGCCGGCCTGCTCGAGCAGCAGCACGCCGGTCACAGCTTCGGCGCCAGTGTGCCGAAAGTGATTACCGCCGAATTTGTGCGTGACGAAATCGCCCGCGGCCGCGCCATCATCCCGGCCAACATCAACCACACCGAGTTGGAGCCGATGATCATCGGCCGTAACTTCCTGGTGAAGATCAACGGCAACATCGGCAACTCGGCGCTGGGTTCCTCTATTGAAGAAGAGGTGGCTAAGCTGACCTGGGGCATTCGCTGGGGTTCAGACACGGTGATGGACCTGTCCACCGGCAAACATATCCATGAAACCCGCGAGTGGATTATTCGTAACTCACCCGTACCCATCGGGACTGTGCCGATTTATCAGGCGTTGGAAAAAGTCGGCGGCGCCGCCGAAGAACTGACCTGGGAGTTGTTCCGCGACACCCTGATCGAACAGGCCGAGCAGGGCGTGGACTACTTCACCATCCACGCCGGCGTGCTTCTGCGTTATGTACCGATGACTGCCAAACGGGTCACCGGTATCGTTTCGCGCGGCGGTTCGATCATGGCCAAGTGGTGCCTTGCGCACCACAAAGAGAACTTCCTCTACACCCATTTCGAAGACATCTGCGAAATCATGAAGGCCTATGACGTCAGCTTCTCGCTGGGCGATGGCCTGCGTCCGGGTTCGATTGCCGACGCCAACGACGAAGCGCAGTTTGGTGAGCTGGAAACCCTTGGTGAGCTGACCAAAATCGCCTGGAAGCACGACGTTCAATGCATGATCGAAGGCCCCGGTCACGTGCCGATGCAGCTAATCAAAGAGAATATGGAAAAGCAGTTGGAATGCTGCGACGAGGCGCCGTTCTATACCCTCGGCCCGCTGACCACCGACATCGCCCCGGGCTACGACCACATCACCAGTGGCATCGGTGCGGCGATGATCGGCTGGTTCGGTTGCGCCATGCTCTGTTACGTAACGCCTAAGGAGCACCTAGGCCTGCCGAATAAGGATGACGTGAAGACCGGCATCATTACCTACAAAATCGCTGCCCATGCGGCTGACTTGGCCAAGGGTCATCCGGGCGCGCAGATTCGTGATAATGCCTTGAGCAAGGCGCGTTTTGAGTTCCGTTGGGAGGACCAGTTCAACCTTGGCCTCGACCCGGACACAGCGCGCAGTTACCACGACGAAACGCTGCCCAAAGACTCGGCCAAAGTGGCACACTTCTGTTCTATGTGCGGGCCGAAGTTCTGCTCGATGAAGATCACTCAAGAAGTTCGCGTCTATGCTGAAGAGCAGCGCATCGCCGCGCTTGATCTGGATGTCGAGCAGGGTATGCAGGCCAAAGCAGAGGAGTTTAAGGCGCAAGGGGCGCAGCTTTACCACAAGGTGTGAGGGCGCGATCTGCTGCGCCGCAGCCTTGTAAGGTTCTAGCGTGCCAGCTCGTAACCGCGCTCTAGGGCTTCTGTTATGTGTTATTGCATAGCAGTATGGCGGTAACCAGTACGGGCCTTCGGGCCCGTTTCTGCTAAATAAGAGGGCGTTATGCAACGAGAAGATGTCGAAGTGATCGAGCGTGAAACCTGCTTTAGCGGCTTCTACAAGCTTGATCGGCTGCGTTTGCGTCATCGCCAGTTTGCCGGCGGCATGGGACCTGCGCTGAGCCGCGAATTGTTCGTGCGCCACGACGCGGTGTGCGTGCTGCCCTATGATCCGCAGCGCGACTGCGTGGTGTTGATCGAGCAGTTCCGTATCGGTGCGTTGGATAAAAGCGCTAACCCTTGGCTGCTGGAGTTAGTGGCGGGTTTGATCGATAAAGATGAGCAACCAGAAGAGGTGGCCCGCCGCGAGGCGCTGGAAGAAGCCAATCTGGCGCTGACGTCGCTGTGGCCGATCACTCAGTACTACCCTTCGCCGGGCGGTTCGGACGAGCGCGTGCACCTTTATGTGGGGCGTTGTGACAGCAATGGTGCGGGTGGCGTGTATGGTTTGGCGGAGGAGGGCGAGGACATTCGCGTGCATGTTTGGCCGCTGGAAGATGCCTTGGCTGCGATCAAAGATGGCCGCATCGACAATGCCGCGAGCATCATTGCCTTGCAGTGGCTGGCGCTGAACCGCATTGAAGTGCGCGGGCTGTGGTCATGAGCCTGGTGCGCGAGCGCTACCGGGTTGACTTGGTCGAGCTGCAAGCCGCTTGCGAAGCCAACTATGCGCGCCTGATGCAGCTGTTGCCGGCGATGCGCGAGGGCCCGCAGGCGCACCAGCCAGCGCGCCGAGTGGCGCTGAGTTTGGGTGAGCATCCGCTCGGCGTGCTGGCGCTGGATGTGCTGGAAACCTGCCCCTACACCTCTACACTTTCGGTGCGCCAAGAGCACAGCCTGCCTTGGTTGCCGGTGCCGCAGATGGAGGTGCGCGTGTATCACGATGCGCGCATGGCGGAAGTTATCGGGGCGCAAAGTGCGCGGCGCTTCTATGGCCGCTACCCGTACCCGAATGCAGCGATGCATCAACCCGATGAAAAAACCCAGCTCAATTTGTTTCTCAGTGAATGGTTGAGCCATTGCTTGGCCCACGGCCACGAGCTGGCTCCCGTCCGTTAGGTTTACCGCTTTTTATCGATAACGTGGCGTCGGTGTGTTTTTCGCAAGCACATTGCTTCGCGGCTGACAGTGGATTTACAGCGGGCGTTCTGTGACCCACTGCCCTTTATCGGGTTTACCGCACGCAGGGCTAGCCAGCATAATTGGGGCATTCCGCTTAAGGAGAAGCTCTTGCCGGGCGCGTTGACTCAAACCACTGCTGTTGATGGCTCGGTGCTGCTGGTGCAGTTATCCGACAGCCACCTGTTTGCCGATGCGGCAGGCCGGCTCCTTGGCATGGATACTCAAGACAGCTTGCAGCGAGTGATTGAGCGCGCCTTGCAAGAGCAGCCGCAGATTGACCTGATGCTGGCCAGTGGCGACCTCTCGCAAGACGGCAGCGCCGAGTCTTATCAGCACTTTCGTGACTTAACCAGCGTGATCCCTGCACCGGCACGCTGGTTTCCCGGCAATCATGACGAAGTGCCAGCCATGCAGGCGGCGTGCGCCGGTACTGATCTGCTTGATCCGGTGATTGACCTGGGCAGCTGGCGGTTAACCCTGCTCGACTCCTCTATCCCGGGTGCTGTGCCGGGTTATCTCAGTGATGAACAACTGACGCTGCTTGAGCGTTCGCTCAGCGAGGCGCCGGATCGCCATCACTTGGTGTGCCTGCATCACCATCCGGTCTCGATCGGTTGCAAGTGGATGGAGCCCATCGGCCTGCGTAACGGCGATGCGTTGTTTGCCGTGCTGGAGCGCTTTAGCCAGGTGCGGGCCGTATTGTGGGGGCATATTCACCAAGAGATCGACCAGCAGCGCGGGCCGATTCGCCTGTTGGCGTCGCCCTCGACCTGCGTGCAGTTTGCGCCGGGCAGTGAGGAGTTTCAGGTCGATAAAAGCGCGCCGGGTTACCGGTGGCTGCGTTTGTTTGCCGATGGCCGGCTGGAAACGGGTGTGTCGCGGGTGACCGGCATCACATTCGAAATCGATTACACCATCAAAGGCTATTAAGCCGCTGCCCGCACGACCGGCTAAGCGGTTGCAGCCGGTCGCCGCAACCGGTTAGCCTCGCGTCCATGACCGCATCTATTCTTTATCTTCACGGGCTTAACAGCTCCCCTGCCTCGCTCAAAGCCAGCCAGTTGCAAAGCGCCATGGCGCAGCTGGGCTTGGCCGGGCAACTGCGGGTACCCGCACTTCATCACCATCCGCGCGTGGCGATTGCCCAACTTGAGACGCTGATTGCCGAGCTGAATCGCCCTGAGCGGGGTCGCCTCGTGCTGGTTGGCAGCTCGTTGGGCGGCTACTATGCGACCTTTCTTGCCGAACGCCATGGCTTGCCGGCCGTATTGATCAACCCCGCCGTTCGCCCACACCTGCGCTTTGATGGCTATCTGGGCCCGCAAAAGAACCATTACAACGATGAGACTTGGGAGCTAACCGCCGACCATGTGGCGGCGCTGGCCGAGTTGGACGTGGCAGTGCTGCATGACCCTGCGCGCTATCAGGTATGGTTGCAAACCGGTGATGAAACCCTTGATTACCGTGACGCCCAAGCCTATTACCGAGCCTGCGCGCTGCGTATTCAAGCCGGCGGTGATCATGGTTTTCAAGGTTTTGCCGCGCGCCTGCCGATGCTGTTCGCTTTCGCCGGTATTCCTCGCCATCTGTGGCAGGATATCGACTTTCCCTCTGTCAATTGACCCACAAGAGACCCCATGGCCCAGCAAGGTTCTAGCTCCTACAACGCCGATGCCATCGAAGTCCTTTCTGGCCTCGATCCGGTGCGCAAACGCCCGGGCATGTACACCGATACCAGCCGGCCCAACCACTTAGCCCAGGAAGTCATCGACAACAGCGTCGACGAAGCGCTGGCCGGGCACGCTAAATCGATTCAGGTGATCCTGCATGAGGACAACTCCCTGGAAGTGCTCGACGACGGTCGCGGCATGCCAGTGGACATTCACCCGGAAGAGGGCGTGTCCGGGGTCGAGTTGATCCTCACCAAGCTGCACGCTGGCGGTAAATTCAGTAACAAGAACTATCAGTTCTCCGGCGGCCTGCACGGCGTGGGGATCTCGGTGGTTAACGCCTTATCGACCAGCGTGATCGTCACGGTCAAGCGCGACGGCAATGAGTACCAGATGAGTTTTGCCGATGGTTACAAGGCCAGCGATCTGGCGGTAATCGGTACGGTGGGCAAGCGTAATACCGGTACCAGCGTACATTTTTGGCCGGATGCCAACTATTTCGACGCATTCAAGTTCTCGGTCAGCCGCCTCAAGCACGTACTCAAAGCTAAAGCCGTGCTCTGCCCCGGCCTCGCTGTCAGCTTCGAAGATAAGGCCAGTGGCGAGAAAGTTGAATGGATGTACGAAGACGGTCTGCGTTCTTATTTAGTGGATGCGGTCAGTGAATTTGAGCGGCTACCCACTGAGCCGTTCTGCGGCAGCTTGTCCGGCAATAAAGAAGCGGTGGATTGGGCGTTGCTGTGGCTGCCGGAAGGCGGCGATTCGGTGCAGGAAAGTTACGTCAACCTGATCCCCACGGCTCAAGGCGGCACCCATGTCAACGGGCTGCGTCAGAGTTTGCTGGATGCCATGCGCGAGTTTTGCGAGTTCCGTAGCCTGCTGCCGCGCGGGGTCAAGCTGGCGCCGGAAGACATCTGGGAGCGCATCGCTTTTGTACTGTCGATGAAGATGCAAGACGCGCAGTTCTCCGGGCAAACCAAAGAGCGCTTGTCGTCCCGTGAGGCTTCAGCGTTTGTCTCCGGAGTCGTGAAAGATGCCTTCAGCCTGTGGCTTAACGGTCACCCGGAACTCGGTCAGCAGCTGGCTGAACTCGCCATCAGTAATGCCAACCGCCGCCTCAAAGCCAGCAAGAAGGTTGAGCGCAAACGCATCACCCAAGGCCCGGCGCTGCCCGGCAAGCTGGCTGATTGCGCCGGGCAAGATCCGATGCGCTCGGAGCTGTTTCTGGTGGAAGGTGATTCTGCTGGCGGCTCGGCTAAGCAAGCCCGCGATAAAGAATTCCAGGCGATCTTGCCGCTGCGCGGGAAAATTCTGAACACGTGGGAAGTCGATGGCAGCGAAGTGCTGGCCAGCCAGGAAGTGCATAACATCGCCGTGGCCATCGGTGTCGATCCAGGTTCGGCAGATCTGGGCGAGCTGCGTTACGGCAAGATTTGCATCCTCGCCGATGCGGACTCCGACGGCTTGCACATCGCCACCTTGATCTGCGCCCTGTTCGTTCGCCACTTTCGGCCCCTCGTGGATGCCGGTCACGTCTACGTGGCCATGCCGCCGCTGTACCGCATCGACTTGGGTAAAGAGATTTTTTATGCGCTCGACAACGCCGAACGCGACGGCATTCTCGACCGTTTAGTGGCTGAAAAGCGCCGCGGCAAGCCGCAGGTCACCCGCTTTAAAGGCTTGGGTGAAATGAACCCGCCGCAGCTGCGTGAAACCACCATGGACCCGAATACCCGGCGTCTGGTGCAGCTGACCTTGGAAGATTACCCAGGGACTCAGGAAATGATGGACATGCTGCTGGCGAAAAAACGCGCCGGTGACCGTAAATCCTGGCTGGAGTCCAAGGGTAACTTGGCTGAGGCAATGCTCTGATGCCGAGACTGTTAGCCATCTGGCTGCTGCTCTGCTGGCCGTTAGTGGCCAGTGCAGCGGCACTGCAAGAGCTAAAGCTGCTGAACGAGCAACCGGTTAACGGCGTCAGTGGCGGCAACCTGTCGGGGCTGGCGTGGTGCGACGGTGCGTTGTGGGCGGTTTCTGATCGCGATGATCAGCAGTTGTATCGCCTGCAGTCGGATCAATCGCAGTGGCACGCCACGGCCGAGGCCTTTCTCGCACCGCCCGCGCCGGACACCCGTTTACCGTGGGGCTTGCGCATGCGCAGTTGGGCCGCGGGCTTGGTGCGCGGCGGTGAGCTGGACTTCGAGGGCCTAAGCTGCGACGCCGCCGGTAATCGTTATTTAGTCAGTGAGGCCCGTGCGGCAGTGCTGCAGGTGCCGGTGATCGGCGAGCCTAAATGGCTGGCCCTGCCTCAAGGCGTGGTGCGCCAAGCGCGTGCCAGCGGTATGTTGCTGCATTACAACTCGCTGTTTGAAGGCATCGCGGTTGATCCTGCGGGCGAGCGCCTGTACCTCGCGGCCGAGCGCATGCGCCGTGGCCTGTTGGTGGTCCACAAGTCGCGGGCTACATGGCGCTGCACCGGCGGCTGCGTGCTGTTCAGCGAGGCGGGCAACGAGTCGGGTCCCGAGCAGATGGGGACCAAAGAGCAGCCTCGGGATTTTTCCGGGTTGGCTTTTTTTAATGAAAAACTCTTCACTCTTGAGCGGCAAGCACACCGGATTTGTCGGCGCAGCCTGAGTAATGCTCAGG
Source organism: Pseudomonas sp. TMP9 (assembly GCF_037943105.1). Taxonomy (NCBI): domain Bacteria; kingdom Pseudomonadati; phylum Pseudomonadota; class Gammaproteobacteria; order Pseudomonadales; family Pseudomonadaceae; genus Pseudomonas; species Pseudomonas vesperimontis. Next base: position 3,216,828 of record NZ_CP149803.1, on the reverse strand, counting down.
TCGAGCGTTGCTGGTCGTTCGCCGCTGCGGCGCTAACCCCAGAGCGGCGTTACCCGCCTGCGTATGGCTTGGCTGAGGCGCTGTGGGTGGATCAAGACGGTGCATGGATCGGTGTCGATAATGGTCGCTTCAGCCGCGCAGACGGTGAGTCGCGCCCGATTATTTGGCGTTTTGCCGCGCCCAAAGGCGGTTGGGGTGCAACGTTATGAGCGCGCAACCGGTCGGTAAACGGGCGGGCCGGATGATGCTGGTGCTGACGTGGGGCGCGGCTTTACTGCTGGCGACTAAGTTTTTTGGCGACTGGGAAGAGGCTCAGCGCAACCCTAACCAGGCGCCTGAATCACTGCACAGCAGCGGCTACGTTGATGTACACCTGGCCAGCAGCCGTCAGGGCCATTACATGGCGGATGGCACGATCAATGGCGAGGCGGTGACCTTTCTCCTCGACACCGGCGCGACCCAAGTGGCGGTGCCGACCAGCGTGGCGCAGCGGCTGGGGTTGCAAGCGGGTGCGGCCATCACCATCAGCACGGCTAACGGTCGCGCCACGGCGCACCGCACCCGCCTGCAGCGTTTGCAGTTGGGCGATATCGTCCTCACTGACGTCGACGCTCTGATTGCCTCGGGCATGGGCGGCGATGACGTATTGCTCGGCATGAGCGCCCTGAAACAACTCGAATTTACCCAGCGCGACGGCACCTTGATGCTGCGCCAAACCACTTCGCAGCAACCTATTTCGCAGCCATCCACTGTGCTGCAATCCACTTCGCAATGAGGCACGCATGAGCGACTCCCTCGATTTGAGCCTGGACGGTGTTGAACGCCGTTCCCTTGCCGACTTTACCGAGCAGGCTTACCTCAATTATTCCATGTACGTGATCATGGACCGCGCGCTGCCGCATATCGGCGACGGGCTTAAGCCCGTGCAGCGGCGCATCATCTATGCCATGAGCGAGCTGGGGCTGGACGCGGATTCCAAGCACAAAAAATCGGCGCGTACCGTCGGCGACGTGCTCGGTAAGTTCCACCCGCACGGCGACAGCGCCTGCTATGAAGCCATGGTGTTGATGGCTCAGCCGTTCAGCTACCGCTACACCTTGGTTGATGGCCAGGGCAACTGGGGTGCGCCGGATGACCCCAAGTCCTTCGCCGCCATGCGCTACACCGAGGCGCGCTTGTCGCGGTACGCCGAAGTGCTGCTCACCGAGCTGGGCCAGGGCACCGTGGATTGGGTGCTGAACTTCGACGGCACGATGAATGAGCCCGCGACTCTGCCAGCGCGGCTGCCGAATTTGCTGCTTAACGGCACCACCGGCATCGCCGTGGGCATGGCCACCGACGTGCCGCCGCATAACTTGCGCGAAGTGGCGACGGCCTGCATTCGCCTGCTGGATGAGCCGAATGCCACGGTTGAGCAGTTGTGTGAGCATATTCTCGGACCGGATTATCCGACCGAGGCAGAGATCATTACCCCGCGCGCGGACCTGCTGAAAATCTATGAGACCGGCAAAGGCTCGGTGCGTATGCGCGCCGTGTACCGCGTCGAAGATGGCGATGTGGTGGTCACTGCGCTGCCGCATCAGGTGTCTGGGGCCAAGGTGCTGGAGCAGATCGCTGCGCAGATGCAGGCCAAAAAGTTGCCGATGGTCGCTGATCTGCGCGACGAATCGGACCACGAGCACCCGTGCCGCATCGTCATTATTCCGCGCTCTAACCGCGTGGATGCGGATGAGCTGATGCAGCACCTGTTTGCTACCACTGAGCTTGAGTCTAGCTACCGGGTTAACACTAACGTGATTGGCCTGGACGGCAAACCGTCGGTGAAAAATCTGCGTACGCTGCTCACCGAGTGGCTGGTGTACCGGGTCAATACGGTGCGTCGCCGCCTGCAGTTCCGTCTGGATAAAGTCGAGCGGCGTCTGCACCTGTTGGAAGGCTTGCTCGTCGCGTTCCTTAATTTGGATGAAGTGATCCACATCATCCGCACCGAGGATCAGCCCAAGCCCGTGCTGATGGCGCGTTTCGGCCTTGATGATATACAAGCCGATTACATTCTCGACACGCGCCTGCGCCAGCTCGCACGTCTTGAAGAAATGAAAATCCGCGGTGAGCAAGACGAGCTGGCCAAGGAGCGCGACAAACTGCAGGCCCTGCTCGGCAGCGAAACCAAGCTGAAGAAACTGGTCCGCAAAGAGCTGGTCGATGACGCCGAAAAGTACGGCGACGATCGTCGTTCGCCCATCGTGGCCCGCGTCGAGGCTAAGGCCTTGAGCGAAAACGAGTTGATGCCCACCGAGCCAGTCACCGTGGTGATCTCGGAAAAAGGCTGGGTGCGCTGCGGCAAGGGTCATGATATCGACGCCACAGGCTTGTCATACAAAGCCGGTGATGGCTTTAAGACATCCGCGCCAGGGCGCTCCAATCAGTTTGCGGTGTTTATTGACTCAACCGGGCGCAGCTACTCGTTAGCGGCGCATACCCTGCCCTCGGCCCGCGGCCAGGGCGAGCCACTGACCGGGCGTTTGACCCCGCCGCCCGGCGCAACCTTCGAGTGTGTGCTGTTGCCGGATGACAGTGCGCTGTATGTGATTGCCTCCGATGCCGGCTACGGCTTTGTGGTCAAAGGCGAAGACTTGCAAGCCAAGAACAAGGCCGGCAAGGCGCTGCTCAGCTTGCCGGCTGGTGCGCGGGTGGTGCCGCCAAAACCGCTGGCTAACCGTGAAGAGGATTGGCTGGCGGCCGTGACCACCGAGGGCCGTCTGCTGCTATTTAAGGTCGCTGACCTACCGCAACTGGGCAAAGGCAAAGGTAATAAGATCATCGGCATTCCGGCTGAGCGCGTCGCCCTGCGTGAGGAATACCTCACTGACCTCGCGGTATTACCCGTCGGCGCGACCTTGGTGTTGCAAGCGGGTAAGCGCACCCTGTCGCTCAAAGCGGATGACCTGGAGCACTACAAGGGCGAGCGCGGACGACGTGGTAATAAGCTGCCGCGTGGCTTCCAGCGCGTCGACAGCCTATTAGTCGAGGTTCAGGGTTAAGCGCGAGCGCTAACCCTGGCGGCGCTGGAGTCGCGTGCGGCTTTCAAGGATGATACGCGACTGCCAAGGCGGGTCGGCTAAACGATCCGCTCGCACCCTATTTATTAAGGCACGCCGCTGGGCTTGCCGGTTGGATGATTAAGATGACCCCACTGCGGTTCCCTGCGATCTTGCTGCTGGCAGGCCTATTTGGCCTGACGGGTTGCATGCGCTACCAACCAGCACCGTTCTACCAGCTTGATAGTGGCGATATCGGTGTGCCTCAAGCTGAGCAAGGCATTGCCGTGCTGCTTGGGCCGGTAGCGATTGCTGATTACCTGCAACGTGAGGCGCTGTTGCAGCGCCAAGCCGATGGCAGCCTGACTGCCGCCGCCGACGCGCGCTGGGCCGGCAGCCTGGCGGCTGATATTGATCAGCAGTTGCTGCGTCAGTTAGCGGCGCGCTTAGACAGTCAGCGCCTGGTGTTAGCGCCGGCCACCGCCGGCTTTGTGCCGCAGGTGCGCATAGGTGTGTCGATTACCCGTTTGGATTCAGGCCCGCAGCGCCCGGCTGTGCTTGAGGCACAGTGGCGTCTGGCGGGTGTCGACGGCACGTTACTTGATGGGCGCTTGATCCGTCTTGAGGCGGCTCATAGCGGCAGCATTGTTGACCAGGTACGGGCGCAGAGTGTGCTGGTACAACAACTGGTCGAGCAGTTAGCTGTGGCTGTCGAAACACAGGCCACGCCTGAGCCGCCAGCACCGGTGCGTAAACCTGCGCCGGCAAAACCAGCACCTCCCTCTGCGCCGCGCATTCCGGTGGTGGAGCCGCTGCGCAGCGAAGGCGAGGTCTTCCGCTTTTAGCGACACGCCCAGCGCGGCGACTGGATTTATCTGCGGTTGCAAGAGGTGCGTGCCCCCTGCCTGTATGCAAGAGGTAGCTGATTGCATCCAGTCAGTTAAACGCTGTTGTTCAGGTCTGGTTGCTTTCGAGCATGTGCGCCATCTGCCGCTCCAGCAGCGATGGGTATGGTTCCAGTAGGCGCTCTACGCAGCAGGCCCCCTGCGGGCTGGCAATTGCACGAATACGTGCGCGTTGGCTGACCAAGGCATCGTCGGCAATGCTGCGTTCGACCAGCAGCAGGTTGCGGCTGTGCTGGGAGAGCGCTAAGGCATTTTGCGCTGTCTCACTCAGCAGCAGGTCGCCTTGGCTGAGATCGCTGAGGTTTTCGCCCTGGGTCAGGCCCAGTTGCAGCTGTAAGGTAATGCCGCTGTCTGCCACTTCAATTTGCAGGGCATGGCCGAGGGCGCGCATCAGTTCACCGCAGCAAATCGCGTGGGTCAGGTAGTCCTCGCCACAATCAAGCTGGTGGAACAGCATCAAGCTGCTGCCATCACTGAGGGTATGCAGCTCGCCCTCATACAAGCTGGCGGCCCGGTCCAGGCAGTCGCGGTAGCGTTGCAGTAACTCCATCAAGCGGCTACGCGGCAGGCGACGCAACTGCTCTTGGGCGCCCAATTGAATGGCCAGTACGGCACTGGGTTGTGGCTGTTGCGGTGCTATGGAAACTGCAGCCGGTTCAGCGCTGTCCCGTAGTTCGGAAAAGGGATCATCTACGTCGCGGTCGTCATAGCGCGCAGTACCGTTCTGCCTCGGTTCGATTGAGTCGTCTGGCTCATCGTCCTGTTCATCGTGCCAATCACTCACGTTGAAGTTCGGTTCATTATCGAACGACTCATCGAGGTAAGCGTGCGCGCCTTGCGTGTCCGCTTCGTCGTCGTAGAAAGCCGATTGTTGCGGCTGCGCCGGCGACTCTGGCACCAACCTGGCTTGCAACTGGCGCGCTAGATCGCCAATTTCATCTTGGCGGCCGGCACCTGGGGCGGGATCATCCGGGTCGCGCAGCCACACGCGTAGTTGCAGCAGCGGGGTGGAGATATGCCGGCCCAAGCGCATGCTCAGCGACAGGGTCAGGGCCAACAAAATCAAGCTGAGAATACCCATGCTTTGCAGGCTGATGGTCATTGGCTGCTGGAATTGCTGCATGTCCAGGCTGATGCGCAGCTGCCCGGCGATCACTTCTTGGAAGGTGATCGGTGTGGAATACAGCCCTTCGGTTTCACCGAGCATGCTCTGGCTTGGACGTGAGCCGGCCTCGGCGAGGATGCGGTTGTCCACGCTGTAGATGGCCGCATGGGCCACCAGTGGGTTTTTCACCAGGTTATTGAGCAGCACGTTGAGGCTGAGAATATCGTTAGACACCAGCAGCTCGGTTGCCGAGGTCGCGGTTTGGGTGATCAGGCTGGTGCCCAAGGCTTCGGCCTGCTGCTGCATGGCATGCTTGAATTGCATACCAATCACCCAGCCGTAAATCACCAGCGCCAGGGCGACCAGCAGCAGGCTATGGCTGACGATGCGCAGCGCCAGCGGGATGCGTTTTTGCCGCAGCGCCTGGAACAGCAACAAGAAGAAATTATCGGGCTTTACGGGGGCGGGCCGGTTCACAGAGCTCCGCTCATGTTGACTGTAGGTGGCGCGCAGTATAACGGCGGCTCCGCAGTGGGCAAAGCGCCGTGCGTGGCTGTTTGCCGCTGAAAATGAGTAGAATGTGCGCCTATGCACGGCCTGTGATCTGTTTAGCGGGCCGCCGTCCCTGACGCTGCACCGGAGAACGAGTTTTGCGCGAAATCGTCCTGATCAATATCACCGGCGAAGACCGTCCCGGTTTGACCGCTGCCATCACCGGCGTCTTGGCCCAAGGCGGGGTGAGCATCCTCGACATTGGCCAGGCGGTGATCCACGACACCCTGTCGTTCGGCATTCTGGTCGAAATTCCTGACACCGAACGCGCCTCATCGGTGCTTAAAGACATCCTTTTTACCGCCTACAAGCTCGATCAGCAGGTACGTTTCACGCCCGTCTCCGAGGCGGATTACCAACAGTGGGTCAGCGGTCAGGGCAAAGCTCGGCATATCGTGACCTTGCTCACGCGTAAGGTCACGGCTGAGCAATTGCAGCGTGTCAGTGCGATTACCGCGCGTTATGCGCTGAATATCGACCATATTGATCGTCTTTCCGGGCGTATGCCGCTGGATATGCCGGCTGAACAAGGCAAGGGCTGCATCGAATTTTCGGTGCGTGGGGAGCCTGCTGATCCAGCAGCCCTGCGTGCTGAGTTTCTCAATGTAGCGCAGGAGCTAAATGTCGACATTGCCTTCCAGCGCGACTCGCTTTATCGGCGTAACCGCCGCTTAGCGGTGTTCGACATGGACTCGACGCTGATCGAGGCCGAGGTGATCGATGAGCTGGCTAAAGCGGCTGGCGTGGGTAAAAAGGTCGCGCAAATTACCGAGCGTGCCATGCGCGGCGAACTGGATTTTGCCGCCAGTTTCCGTGAGCGCTTGGCATTGCTTAAAGGCTTACCGGAAACAGTGCTGGCCGATATCGGCGCTTCGCTGCGCCTGACTGAAGGCGCTGAAACGCTGTTTAGTGAACTGCATCGTCTGGGCTATAAAACTGCGATCCTGTCCGGTGGCTTTACCTACTTTGCTAAGCAGTTGCAGGCTAAGTTAGGCATCGACTATGTGTTCGCCAACGAGCTGCAGATTGTCGATGGCCTGGTCACCGGCGTTGCGGTCGAGCCGATTGTCGATGCGCAACGCAAAGCTGATCTGCTGCGCGAACTGGCCGCCAAGGAAGGGCTGCGATTGGAGCAAACAATTGCCGTGGGCGATGGCGCCAATGACTTGCCGATGCTGGCGATTGCCGGCTTGGGCGTGGCCTTCCGCGCTAAACCGCTGGTTAAGCAGTCGGCCAAACAGGCGATTTCGACCCTCGGGCTGGATGGCATCCTGTATTTACTCGGCTTCCGTGATCGCGACGGGTTGGAGTAAACCCCAGGCCAAGAAAAGCCGCCCTCGGGCGGCTTTTTTGTTTGCGCCGGGTTATTCGTCGTCGGCGGCGAAGTCGTAGTCCATCGACTGGCTCGGGCCTTGTAAGTAATGGCCCTGGATGTAATTGACCCCGGCCTGCCACAGCGTCGCCAATACGCTGGCACTCTCGACAAAGGGCACGATAGTCAGTTTGGCCTGAGCATGCAGGCTGGCCAGTAAGGTTTTTAACGCCTCTTGATTCTCTGCGCTGCTCAGGTCATTGGAGAATGAGCTGTCTACTTTGACGAAGTCGATGTGCAGATGCTTAAGGGTATTGAATGGATTAAGTGAGCAGCCGAACTGGATCAGTGCGGTCTTGCAGTGCAATTCGTTGAGGCCTTGGGTCATGGCCTTGACCTGTTTCAGGTAGGCAATGGCATCCGGCTCGCTGAACTGGAACACCAGTGAATCAGACGGCATGCGAGCCGCCTTCAAGGCGACACTGAGCCAGGGCAGCAGGGTTGGGTCTTGCAAGCTGGCGCTAGACAGGTGCACAAACAGGCGCGTGGTATGGCCTTTGCTGCGGTGGTCGGCGAGCAGTTTGATTGAGTTGAGAATCACCCAGCGATCAATTTTTTCGGCAAGGCCAGCCTCTTTGGCCGCACTGAACAGCTCTTTCGGCGGGATTTCCTCGCCCTGCGGGTTGATCAGGCGCAACAGTGCTTCGTAGTGTTCAAAGTTGTCGCCGCGCAGGCTGATGATCGGCTGGAACAGCAGGCGGAAGCTGTTCTTCTCCAGGGCTTGCTGCACCATGGCGACCACATTGCCACGGCTCGCGGCGGCAGCCAGTTCGTCTGCCGGGTTATACACTTTGATCGCGTTACCTTCGCTTAGCTCATCAGCGCAGCGGTGGGCGCGGTCAACAACTTCCTGAGCTTTAGCGGTTTTCTCATTGACCCCGGCGACACCAATCGACAAGGTGCTCTGTACGGTGCGGCCGCTGACGTCGAACAGATGGCCTTCGACTTTTTTCAATAAGCTGTTGAGATGCTCGCGCGTGCTCTCAGGGCTGGTGCCGGGCTGCAATACAGCAAACACATCATCACCAAAACGCGCTAACTGGGCGTCGGCGCTGAAATGGCCACGCAGCAAGTCAGCCAGGTCGGTAAGCAGGATATCGATGTCGGCCAAACCGATGTCGGCAAGCAGGCTGGCATAGCGATCTACGCGGATATACGCCAATGTGGACGGTTGGCCGAGATTTACCGCGCGCACGGCGGCGTTATCCATCAGCTCAAGGAAATGCGTGCGGTTAAACAGACCGGTGACCAGGTCCTGGCTGCTGATTTCCCGCAGTTTTTCTTCCAATTCGGCATTGCCGGTTTCGGCGCGAATGACCACTTGGATGCACGGTTCGCCATCATAAGTGGCAGGCGAGAAGCTCATCTGCGCAGGGAAACTCTGGCCGTTGGCTTTCATGCCACTGCATTTCAGTTCGGCATGCCCTTCGGTGCTGTGATAGGTCTTTAGGAAGTCTTTGAAGCCAGCTTGGTCGCTGCTGCTGATCAGGTCGATCATCGGCATGCCTTCCAGTTCGTCTGCATCTAAATAGGCGAACAGCTCAAGGTAGGCGCGGTTAGCGTAGATGTGCATGCCGTCGTGCACATAGGTGATGGCATCGACGGAGCTGTCGAGCAGCAGCTGACAGCGTTTTTCGATTTCGCGCAGGGCCACTTCCGAGGCGCGGCGTGCGCGGCGCTCTTCTAGGTTGGCCAACTCGCGCTTGGCCACCAGCACTAAACGCTCATCTTCGCCTTGCGGCAATGCATCTTGGGCGCCGAGCATCAGGGCTTCGGTGACGCTGTCAGAGTCATTGTCGGCGAGCAGTTGGATGACCGGAATATCTTTGGCTTGGCGGCGGATCGCGCCAATCGCCTCGCTCGGTGTCAGTTGTTCGCTGCTCGGGGCGCAGATCAGTAAGTCCCAGCTTTGCTGCAAGACCTCATTAAGGTCATCGCTGGAACTTAAGCGATGCACGCGGGTGGCCCGTCCGGCATTACGGAACAGACTAACCAATCGCTCGGCCTCGTTTTGCGAGTCTTCGAGTATCAGTAGCCGAATGGTTTTTTTTTCAATGGCCATAGTCTGCTATCAAGTCTGCGCCGAACGGGCGCGAAGGGGCGACAAAAGAGGGTGCGTCGGCAATCTACAGCGACTTCCAGAGTGAGTCAAAGTCTTCCGCCCCGCCTGGCGCGCGGCTTTTCGGCGCTGTGACGGGTTTCCCTTGCTCGTTGTTTGTCTGTTCGACGCCACGGTATTCAAACTGATTAAAGCTACCGGTCGTAGTTTGTCGGCGGCTGAGCACCGCGCGATGTTCGCTGCCATTTAAGTTGATGCTGACTTTATTGCCTTCTTGAAAGGGCAGGCGTGCGGTGATCAGGCTAGCGGGTCGCGAGATGGCACTGATTTCCGGCAGCAGCAGCGCGCGTAAGTATTGGCTGCTCTGCTCGGCTTTGCGCACCAGTTGCAAGCCGCAGGCTTGGGCATGCGGGGCGATTAATTCGATACCCATTTGCGTACCGCCACCGCGCACCTGGCGAATCCAGCGCACCACCGCAACACTCCAGCCCTGCTGCGGCAAGCCTTGTACGCCGAGCAGTTCGCCGGCCTGGAGTTGGCTGGGCACATCCTTCGGCCATGACAGGCAATAGCCGCCAGGGCTGATGTTGACAATGGCCACTTCAAATACGGGGTAGCTGTCCGCGCTGTTGTGTGCCGCGCTATCGGCGTTTGTTTCTAGTTTGTTGTATTGGATTTCTTCGAAGGGCAGGCCGTTTTCCCACAGGTTGGTTTTTTGTGCATCGAAAGCGTTTGACCAGACATCCTGCGGGCCTGTGTCAGCCTTAAATACTGCCGCATTGGTAGTCACGGGTACCTGCAGCACCTCATTAAATGGGCGTTTACCGGCCAGGTAAAAATGCAGCGCACTCATGCCAATGCACAAGGTCAGTGCGCCTTGCCCTTGGCTGCGCTGGAAGGTCCGCTCAGCGATATCCCCCCAAGCGGCGGCCAGATGCTGCAGCATGTCGTGGCTGAACCCTTCGGGGACGGTTAGGCGCGACCTGGCCGCGTCTTCGGCTGGCAGCAGCAGATGCTCTTTGATGGCGTCTACTAGCTGGCTGGGATCGATCCCTACCGCGTTGTGCAGTTGGTTGTGCTGAAACAGCGAGATATAACGCGGCGGACCATCCACCTGCGGGGCAATTGCGAACAGGCTTGAGGGCTCATTGCCAGCCTGCAAGGTCACCAGGTTGCTCCACGGTTCGAGCACTTCAGCGAGGCGAGCAATAGCGCTTTGGCGCATCTGGTTGCAGCGTGCGCAGCCAAGCAGCAGGGCGACCAAGTAGCTTTGCTCAGTACTCAGACCCTGGGTATGCATGGCTTGGCTGTCGCGCACCATGGTTTTGTGCAGGTCACGCGCTAAAGCGATTTGGTACAGCTGGTGCAGCTCAAGCCAAAGCCCTTCAGGAACCGGACAGTACAGCTGGCTGGCGCGAATCAGTGGGCCGCACAGGCTGTGCGTAGCGCGCTGCAAGGCGACGGCCAGCAACTGCTGGCGTTCCCGGCCGGGCTGGCCGGCCAAGCGTGCGACGATTAGTTTGTAACCGACGGCAAGATGGTTTTGCAGGGCTTGGCAGAGGTTAGCAACCTTACGCGGCCGTTCATCCAAGACAATGGCTTGATTAAGAAAGTGCTTTTCCAGCTGCTTGCACACGAAATAGATTTCTGGGCGCAGAATTTCCAGCAGTTGCAGGCGGTTTTCTGAAGGCGTTAACAGTTGGTTGAGCTCAACCAGGGCTTGGTAAAGCTGGCGCGCGGTTTCACCAATATTGGCTTTGGGCAGGTCGTCAGCCCACTTTTTCAGGTCACGAGGGCTGGCTTCGCAGAATGACAGGCTTTGCTTGTCCGGCGTTGAGACACGCAGCAGCAAGTGAGAACTCTGTTTATCCATCTAAATCGAATACTCCAGCACACAGGTAAGGCAAATGAGTCTCGGCAATATGTTTCGACTCTAGCAGCATCTCGCGTGCCTCGCAGCCCAGACCTTGGCTGCATGGCTACGCTGGCGCACTGGGCTTAACAGCTGGAAGTCATTGTTGTGACTGGTTTTCGTGAGTCAGGTTCAAGTTGCTCAGTTAGGTCGGCACTGCCCGTGTGACGTGGCAGTGCCCAATTGGCCGTTTAGCTGCGTGGTGAGGCGAGGCGTTGGCCCATCTGTACCGGACTGTTAGCAGCGAACTCTTCGTCCCACTGCACTTGCTCCGGGCCAAACAGTACGATGGCTGTTGAGCCCAGCTTGAAGCGACCGAGCTCGGCCCCTTTTTCGAGATGGATGGGCGCGCGTGCTGCTTCATCATACTTAAAGGTTTTTAGTTGCCGCTTGGGTGGCGTTACCAAACCGGCCCAAACGGTCTCAATCGATGCCACGATCATCGCGCCAACCAGTACCACGGCCATCGGTCCACGTTCAGTATCAAACAGGCAGACCACGCGTTCATTGCGGGCAAACAATTCCGGCACATTCTGCGCAGTGGTTTGGTTGACGGAGAAGAGCCGGCCCGGCACATAGACCATCTCTGTCAGGGTGCCAGCCAGCGGCATGTGCACGCGGTGGTAATCCTTGGGCGACAGGTAAATGGTTGCGAAATCACCGCCCATAAAAGCAGCAGCGCGCTGGCTGTCGCCGCCTAGCAGTTCAATCGTGCTGAAGCTGTGACCTTTGGCTTGAAAGATCCGGCCTTGTTCGATTTTGCCGAGCTGGCTGACTGCGCCGTCAGCCGGGCAAAGTACTGCACCCGGTGAGCTGTTGAGCGGGCGGACATCGGCTTTGAGGGCGCGGGTGAAGAAATCATTGAAGTGGGCAAAGGCGCTGAGGTCTTCAGTCTGGGCCTCGCTCATGTTGACGCCATATTGCTTGGCGAACCAACCGATCAGGCGGTTTTTAAACCAGCCAGCGCGGCACTCGGCAGCGCAGCCGATCAAACGGGAGAGCAGGTGATGCGGCAACAGGTATTGGCTGAGGATAAACAGGCGGTCTTTCATGGGCATTCCTTAACGTAATGAGTGGTCTGGCGAGCGCTTAGCGCTCAACCGGGGTATCTGGGTGGTTGCCCCACTCGCCCCAAGAGCCGGCGTAAGCTTTGACCCTTGGATAGCCAAGGATCTTGGCGGCCAAGTAGGTGAAGCCGGAGCGGTGGTGGGTCTGGCAGTGGGTAATGATTTCCTTGTCGGCGCTGATGCCGAGTGTATTCAGCTGCGCCTGCAGGTCTTGGCGGATGCGTAAGGCGCGCGCTGGGTCCATGCCGACCGTCCACTCAAAATTGATCGCGCCGGGAATATGCCCGGCTTTTTGCGCCAAGGCCTTCTCGCCGCTGTATTCGCTCGGCGAGCGCGCATCCCAGATGGCGAGGTCGGCTGCGCCAAGACGGCTTTGCAGGTACTCGCGAGTAGCGGTGGGCGCGGCATCAATACTTAAGTGCACGGCTTGCGAACTGGCAGAGGGCACGGCGGTGCTCAGCTCACGGTTTTCCGCCTGCCAAGCCAGGACGCCGCCATCAAGGTAGTGATAGTGCCGATGGCCGATCACATCCAGCAGCCAAATAAACCGTCCGGCCCAGCCGCCACCTTCATCGTCATACACCACATAAACAGCGTTTGGGTGGTGCCCAAGATCGCTAAACAGCTGCTCCAGTTGTTCAAGGCTCGGCAACAGCCCGGGTGCGGGTGGCAGGCCCAGCTGGGTGCGCTTGGGGTCGACAAAATGCGCGCCGGGGATATGCCCAGCGCTGTAGCGTGCTTGGCTGGTCAAATCGAGCAAAATCAGCTCAGGTGCTTGCAGGCGACTGGCCAGCTGGGCAGGCTCGATCAGTAAGGGCAACTCAGCGAAAGCGCTCATGCCGCGTCTCTGTTGATTGGGTGAGCGCCGATTGTAGCGGAAAGCCTAGCGCGCGCGGTTAGCAAAGCTGGCCAGCGCGCGCTCAATGCATTGCACGGTTTTGCCAAAGCCCTGCACGCCGGCATCGCTCAGAGCCATGCCGCCTTGGTCGGTGAAAATCAGCATGACTACACGGTTGTTGCTGGCAATTGAGCGAATCATCAGGTGTTCACTGGGGAACAGGCTCTTAAGCGCGCCGGGCAACAGGGCTGAAAACTGCGCCATATTGGCTGGGCTTAACCTGAGCTGCGCTGGCGCACTGAGCAGGCGACGCAGCACCTGGCTTTGCTGTGGGTCGAGACTGAGGCTGGCGGCTGCTTTATCCAGGCCACTGTATTGTTGGGTGACCAGGCGCGTGTGGTTGCGGTCCGCCAGTAAGATCAGCACACGCTGCATGCCACAGGCCTGGATGGCTTGGTTGGCGCAGGCGGTGAGTTGCAGCACGTTGGTGAAGGCACTGGGTTGTGCCAGTAAGTGCGCGCATTGCTGGCGCCACTCGCTGACGACAGGGGCCTTCGGCGGCTCCACTGCGGTTTTCAGGTGCCGCGCCTGCCATGGCCAGATCAAAGCTTCGGCGGGGTGCCAGAGGCTGCTGTCTGGCTGTTGGCGGGCACTGTTAACAGCGTTCTGGTGCAGTAACTGCTGCACCTGATCGAGTGGCAGTTGCAGGAATAAACCGATCAGGCGCTGCCAGCGCAGGCTATGCCGGCTGTTCCAGGCGTAGTGCGCGGTAATCGCTAAGCCGTTTGCCAGCAAAATCGTGTTGGCTGGCTGGGTCAACCAGCGCCGCAGCTCAGTGTCGGCGTCCAAGTATTGTTGCTGGTGCAGCGGATGTTCATTGTCGCGAGCAATGTGCAGCGCTTTGACCAGCAGGCGCCGATCATTGACCAGCAGGCGATAGCCCTGAGTTACCCACTCAGGCAACCGCCACTGCTCGCTGAGGGCTAGACACAGTGTCAACAACGGCACGCCCAATAACTCGCGCTCGACCTTGGCTGCCGCTTCACCCTTGACCAATACCCGCTGCTCCCATGCCTCGAACAGCTCAGGATGGGCCGCGAGCAGGGCCCAGATCGGTGCTAGGAATAGTTGGCTGCCCCAGTGCACTTCCTGCCACAAACGGGCTAAGCGACCTCCGAACAGGCCATTGGCTTGGTGGCTGGCATGCTGGCTGATCAGTTGGATTTGTCGCAGTGCCTCAGGCAGTTCTTGCTCGGGCAGGGCAGGCATGCGGTTGAGCAGCGCTTCAGTGCGTTTGATGCCGATGCGGCTGATGGCGGCTTCGAGGTTTTCGGTTTGTTCGCTGAGGCCACTGCTCTTGTGATTGGCTTCACGCAGCACGCTAAGAGCAAGGGCTGGGCAACCTCGCATCAACTCTGCCAGCTCGCGCATCGAGCGATTGCTGTCCGCCAGGGCGTGCCGCAGCTTTTGCAGGCTGTCGAGTGAGGCAGGCAATAGCTGGTTGTCTAGCTGCTTGAGCCAGGCACTCAGGGTACGCGGATAGGGAATGGGCTTTTGCATGCGGGTTGAGACAAGCTGGCTTTTGACCTTAACTGGCTATAGTCTCGCGCAAAACTCCCGATAAATAGAAGGGTTGTTTTGCGCAACACCTTTTTACCCTCTCTGGCTAGCCTCTTTATATGATTAAAATCATCGGAATTATTGTCGTTTTCGCCTCTGTATTGGGGGGGTTTATCCTCTCCGGCGGTAAGTTTATGGCGCTGGTCCATCCCTTCGAAATTCTCATTATCGGCGGCGCCGCATTGGGTGCATTTTTGCAGGCCAACCCCGGCAGCGCCTTTATGCATGTATTCAAAAAGTCGCTGAGCATGTTCAGCTCGCGTTTTACCCACGCCTACTACCTTGAAGTGCTCAAGCTGCTTTATGAGATTCTTAACAAAAGCCGCCGCGAAGGCATGATGGCCATCGAGGCTGACGTGGAAGACCCGCCGGCCAGCCCAATTTTCAGCAAGTACCCCGGCATCCTCAAAGATAAGCAGATGACCGCTTTCATCTGTGATTACCTGCGCATCATGTCGTCCGGCAACATGGCTCCGCATGAACTGGAAGGCTTGTTTGACATGGAAATCGCCAGTCTTAAGGAAGACATTGAGCACCCAGCCCATGCTGTCGCCAAAGTAGCCGACGGTATGCCGGCGATGGGTATCGTGGCGGCGGTGTTGGGTATCGTGATTACCATGTCGATTCTCGCGACGGCTGACAACGCTGAGATTGGGCAAAAGGTGGGTACCGCTCTGGTCGGTACATTCTTCGGTATTTTGGCCTCCTACGGTTTCTTCGGTCCTCTGGCTGCGGCGCTTGAGCACGATGCCAAAGAGGAGTTAAACGTGTACGAAGCGATCAAGGCCGGCTTGGTGGCTTCGGCTTCAGGCATGCCGCCATCATTGGCGGTCGAGTTCTCCCGCAAGGTGCTGTACCCGGCGCATCGGCCAAGCTTTGCTGAGCTTGAACAAGCAATGCGTGGGAGCTAAGACGGCGCATGGAGAATAACCAGCCGATAATCGTCAAGCGCATCAAGAAGGTTGCCGGTGGCCATCACGGTGGCGCTTGGAAAATCGCTTTCGCTGACTTTGCCACGGCAATGATGGCGTTCTTTCTGGTGATGTGGCTGATGACAACGGCCACTCCCGAGCAAAAGAAGCTGATTTCGGGTTACTTCCAAGACCCCGTAGGTTTTTCGGAAAGCGCCAGCCCGTATGTGATTGACTTGGGCGGCACGCCAACGCCTGCGCCGGACCGCACCCTCAACGATGTGCCGCAGGATGAGAAAACCCCAGCTGAGGATGTGCAGGCTGAGGTTGATAAGTTGCAGGCTGAATCGGTAGCCGAAGAAGTTGAGCGCGAGCGCTTAGAGCTGCTGCTGCAAGAGCTGCAGAACAAGGTTGAGGAAAACCCTCAGCTGCAGAATTTTAAAGACCAGATCCTCTTCGAAATTACTCAAGATGGGCTGCGTATCCAAATTATGGATGCTGAGAACCGTCCCATGTTTGCCTCGGGTAGCGGGGAATTACGGCCTTATTTCGAGGATATTCTGCTGGCGCTGACGGACACCATTTCCGCCGTGCCAAACAAAATCAGCCTCAGCGGGCACACCGACGCTTCGCCTTTTGTCGGGCGAGGCGGCTACGGTAACTGGGAGCTGTCGTCTGATCGGGCTAATGCGGCGCGGCGTGTACTGATCGCCGGCGGGTACAGCGACGAGCAAGTCGCGCGGGTGGTGGGGTATGCATCGTCGGCGCTGTTTGATCGGGAAGACCCACTTAACCCCATTAATCGACGTATCGACATCGTGGTGCTGACCAAGAAGGCTCAGCGCGCGATCGAAGGCGATACCGGCACAGGCGCACCGGCAGAGCCTGGCGTAACGCCTGTTGCACCTGATGCTGGCGCACCCGCACCCGCACCCGCACCCGCTGCTGAGCCGTTATTGGACGGCCAATTACGTGAGCGACTGAATATATTCGAGGAAGGCGTGCTGCAATTCGATCAGCCCGCCGAGTGAGGGCTGAGGTAAACAAGGCCGCGATGTGTCGCGGCCTTGTTGTTGATGGCCTGCCATCCTGCGGGCCGTCGCGGCGCGACGTTAGAAATCGCTCCGGCGATTTTTTCAGTACTGGATTTCTGGCAGGCTGGCCAAGATTTGCCGGTAACTGGCCATGCGCTGCGGATGTAAACGGCCGTCTTCCAAGGCCTTGAGCAGGGCGCAGCCTGGCTCACGGTCATGTTTGCAGTCGCGGAAGCGGCATTGGCCGATCAGTTCATGGAACTCGATAAACCCAGCCTCAACATCATCGCGGCTGACATGCACCAGGCCGAATTCGCGGATGCCGGGTGAGTCAATCAGCTCGCCGCCACCGGGGAAGTGAAACAGCCGGGCGGTGGTGGTGGTGTGAGTGCCCAAGCCAGACTGCTCTGAAAGCGGGCCAACGCGGATGTCGACATCGGGCAGCAGGCTGTTAACCAGCGATGATTTGCCAACCCCAGACTGCCCCACAAACACACTGACGTGACCGTCAAGCTGCTGTTTGAGCTGCTCCATGCCATCGCCTTGGTGCGCCGATACCTCCAGCAGCGGGTAGCCGAGCTGGCGGTAAACGCTGAGCATGGCGTTGAGCGCCACGCCATTCTGTTCATCAATCAAGTCGGCTTTATTCAGCAGCAGCAGTGGGCGGATGCCCGCGTGCTCGGCCGCCACCAAGTATCGGTCGATCAGGTTAGCGTGGGGCTCGGGCAGGGGGGCAAAAACGATCACGAGCAGGTCAACGTTGGCGGCGACCGGCTTCAGCTGGCCGCGCGTATCTGGACGGCACAGCTCAGTGCTGCGCGGCAACTGAGCAACGATTACGCCAATGCCCTGATTACCGGCACGCCATACCACTTGATCACCGGTGACCATGGTTGGCAGATTCGCGCGCAAGTGGCAGCGGAATACTTGCCCAGCCAGGTCGCCATCCAGCGCTTCAACCTCGATCTGTACGCCAAAGTGAGCGATGACCAGGCCGGTTTGCTCAGGACCTAAATCGCCGCCTTCAAGAATTTGCACGGCGTGTGATTCGCGCTTGGCGGCGCGCGCAGCGCGCTCGCCCTGGATTTTGTCGATACGCCAGTTTTGCCGGCGGTTGAGTTGGCGTTTGGCCATGGGTCTTCCGAGAGTTGAATTGCGCAATAAACGGCCTCGATTCTAGCACGAGCTGCCTATTGAGCTGCTGGCGCGGCTAGACTGCGCTGCACTATTGATTGCTCTGTACAGGAATCCGCATGTTGCGCGTTGTTCGGCAATACCCAGCCTTGCTGGCCTTGTGCGCACAGCTGGGAGCCACGCTGCTTGTTGGCGCTGTGCTGTACGTGGCTGCACAGGTCACGCCCATGCGGCCAACGTGGCTGGTGGTCGGTTTAGCGCAAGGGTTATTGGCCGCTGTACTGGCCCGTTACGTGGGGCTGTCGCGCTGGTGGTGCGGGCTGAGTCTTTTGTTTGCCCCTGTTTTGCTCTTGGCCAGTGGTGCACCGCTGCCGTCTTGGGTGTTTCTAGGCGGGTTTGTGCTGGTGCTGCTGCTCAACTGGAACAGCTTTGGCGAGCGGGTGCCGTTGTACCTGACCGCTGCCGGTACCCGGCAGCATTTAGCGGGCGTGTTGCGCGAGCAGCCTGAGCATTTTCGGTTTGTCGACCTAGGCTGTGGCCCGGCGGGCATGTTGTTGAGCTTGGCTCGGCAGTTCCCACACGCGCAGTTTGTTGGGGTGGAGACTGCGCCGTTGTCTTTTGCCATCGCCTGGGTGCGCGCGCTGGCTCGCGGTAATTGCCGGATTCGCTATGAAAACCTCTGGCGCACTGACCTGTCTGCGTTCGATGTGGTGTATTGCTTTCTATCGCCTGCGCCCATGCCTGAATTATGGCTCAAGGCCTCTGAGCAAATGCCGGCGGCTAGCCTGCTGATCAGCAATACCTTTGCCATACCCGGTCAGCCGGCGGATCTGCAGATTGAATTGCATGACTGGCGCAAATCGCGCCTGCTGCTGTGGCGCATGCGCGGCTGATTTATTCGCTAGACTATGCCCATTAGCCGAGGAGCCCCGTATGCAGAACGCACAGAACCTAATCTGGATCGACCTGGAAATGACCGGTCTGGAGCCCGAAACTGATGTCATCATCGAGATGGCCACCATCGTCACCGACAGCAATCTGAATATCCTCGCCGAAGGCCCGGTAATTGCCGTGCACCAGAGTGATGAGTTGCTTGCCGGCATGGATGAGTGGAACACCCGCACTCACGGCGGCAGCGGCCTGACCCAGCGCGTGCGTGAGAGTAAAATCAGCCCCGCTGAGGCGCAGGCCATGACCATTGCCTTCCTTGAGCAATGGGTGCCCAAAGGTAAGTCCCCGATCTGCGGCAATAGCGTCGGTCAGGACCGGCGTTTTCTGTGCAAGTACATGCAGGATTTGGATGCCTACTTCCACTACCGTGCGCTGGATGTCTCGACCCTAAAAATCCTCGCTGGCCTCTGGGCACCGCAGGTCAAAGAGTCATTTCACAAGCAAGGTACGCATCAGGCGCTTGATGATATTCGCGAGTCTATCGCTGAGCTGAAACACTACCGTCAGCATTTCCTTAAAGTTTGATGCATAAAAAAACCCGTTAAAACGGGGTTTTTTCTGGGCCGAATACATGTTTTCTAGAGGCCGTGACGCGCCAAGGCCCATTCGACGTGCTCGCGCACCAGCGCGGAAGGGTGTTCGCGGCGCGCCTTGAGCGCTTCCATCACCGGGATGCTGGAGGGCGCATTGCCCAAACCCACCGCCAGGTTGCGCAGCCAGCGCTCATAACCGGCGCGGCGCAGCGGCGAGCCTTCGGTGCGACTGAGAAACTCCTCCTCACTCCAGCAAAAAAGTTCGGCCAGCTCGGCGTTGTCTAGGCTGTGGCGTGGCTGAAAATCGCTTTGTTCGCTGGGTTTGGCAAAGCGGTTCCAAGGACAGACCATCTGGCAGTCATCACAGCCAAACACCCGGTTGCCGATGGGCGCACGCAGATCGACGGGGATGGAGCCTTTGAGTTCGATGGTCAAGTAGGAGATACAGCGCCGCGCATCCAACACATAAGGGCCAACAAAAGCAGCCGTTGGGCAGATGTCCATACAGGCCGTGCAGCGCCCGCAGTGTTCGCTGCAGTGCGGCGCATCGACCGGCAACGGTAGGTCGACAAATAACTCGCCAAGGAAGAAGTAACTGCCGGCTTTACGGTTGAGCACCAAGGTGTTTTTACCGATCCAGCCAAGCCCGGCCTGTTCGGCGATGGCTTTTTCCAGTACCGGCGCGCTGTCGACGAAGGCGCGAAAGCCGAAGGGGCCAATGTGCAGCTGGATGCGTTCGGCCAGTTGCTGCAGGCGTTTGCGAATCAGCTTGTGGTAGTCGCGGCCCAGGGCGTAGCGCGACACATAGGCTTTTTCGGGCTGGCTCAGGCGTTTGGCCATCTGCGTGTCGCCGGGCAGGTAGTCCATGCGCAGCGACACCACACGCAGAGTGCCGGGCACCAGCTCTTGCGGGTGCGAGCGCTTGCTGCCGTGGGCGGCCATATAGTCCATCTCGCCCTGATAGCCGGCGTCCAGCCAGCGCTGCAGGTGCGCTTCATGCTCGCCCAGTAGCACATCGGCAATCCCGACTTGTTGAAAACCCAGCTCGCGGCCCCAGTCTTTGATCGACTGGGCGAGGGCGGCAAGATCAAGATCGGTGTTGTTCATATGAAGGCGGGTAACCGGAGCGGAGGTGGGTATAATTCTGCCAGACATCGGAGCCCACGCATGCTGCATTCGCCTGACAATCTTCCCCTGCCGCTCTACAGCGCCGTGCAAGTGCGCGAGCTGGATGCGCGGCTGATCGCTGCTGGCACTCCAGGTTTTGAGCTGATGAGCCGCGCCGCGCATGCCATCTGGCGTGCCTTGCGAAGGCGTTGGCCGGATGCTGGGGTGCTGACGGTGCTAGCCGGGTGCGGCAACAATGCTGGCGATGGTTACTTGGTGGCGGTTTTAGCGCTGCGCGCCGGCTGGCAGGTGCGCGTGCTGGCGGTGGGTGAGGCAGCGCAGTTGCAGGGCGATGCGGCGCTGGCGCGTGACCATGCCTTGGCGGCTGGGGTACCGATGCAGCCTTGGTGCGAGGGCGGTGAATTGCAGGGTGTAGTGCTGGATGCGTTGCTCGGCACGGGGCTGCAAGGTGCGGTACGCGCGCCCTATGCCCAGGTCATAGCGACGCTGAATGCCAGCGGCTTGCCGGTGTTGGCGGTTGATATTCCTTCTGGGCTTTGCGCTGATACCGGTCAGGTAGTGGGTGTTGCCGTGCGTGCAGCGTTAACGGTAACGCTGATTGGCCTGAAGCTAGGGCTGTTTACCGGGCAGTCTGCGGATTATCGGGGCGAGTTGCAGTTTGCCGATCTTCAGGCTGATGCCGCTCTGATCGCGGCTCAGGCCTTTGCCGCGCAGCGCCTAACGCGCACTCATCTGCCGCGTTTGCCAGTGCGTTCGCACAGTGTGCACAAGGGGCAGCTTGGTCATGTGCTGGTGGTGGGTGGCGATTATGGTTTTGCTGGCGCTGGGCTGCTCTGCGCGCAAAGCGCGCTGCGTGCGGGTGCCGGGCTGGTCAGTCTGGCCACGCGTGACGAGCACCTAGCGGCGGCGCAGGTGCGCCTGCCTGAGGTGATGGCTGCAGGCGTTGCCTCGGCCAATCAGCTGCTGGCGTTAGGTGCGCATGCCAGTGTTTGGGTGGTGGGGCCGGGTCTAGGGCAGGGCGCGTGGGGGCGCAGTCTACTATCGGCGGCAGCGGTCAGCCGCGCGGCGCAGGTTTGGGATGCCGATGCGTTGAACCTGCTGGCCCAGGCTGTGGTCCAGTTACCAGCGGCGACGGTGCTGACGCCGCATCCAGGCGAAGCCGCGCGGTTGTTAGGCATTGGTATTGCTGAGGTGCAGGCCGATCGTCCAGCGGCGGCTCGCGCCCTGGCGCAACGCTACCAAACGGTGTGCGTATTAAAAGGTGCGGGCACCCTGATTGCAGCGCCATGCGGCGGCTTGTGGTTGTGTGAACGTGGTCATCCGGCTATGGCGAGTGCAGGTCTCGGTGATGTGCTGGCGGGTTTTATCGGGGCGCTGCTGGCCCAAGGTTTAGCGCCATTGCCTGCGGCAACGCTTGCGGTCTACGTGCATGCCTGCGCCGGCGAGCGGCTGGCGCAGCAGGGCAGAGGCATGGCGGCCAGTGATTTGTGCGCGGTTATTCGTGAATTATTGCAGGAGCAGTCAGCGTGTCTGAATTAGAGCTGTTCGCCGCCGACGAAGAGGCAATGCTGGCGTTGGGGGCGCGTATCGCCGAGATCGCGGGTGGCGTTGGTGTGATCTACCTGCACGGCGATCTCGGCGCCGGCAAAACCACGCTGTCGCGTGGGATTATTCGCGGCCTTGGGCATGTTGGCGCAGTAAAAAGTCCGACCTTCACCTTGGTGGAACCTTATGAAATTGGCGCGTTGCGCGCCTTTCATTTTGACCTTTACCGCTTGGCCGACCCCGAGGAGCTGGAGTACATGGGCATCCGCGATTACTTCGATGGTGCGGCTTTGTGTTTGGTGGAATGGCCTGAGCGGGGCGCAGGCGTTTTGCCAAAGGCTGATATGGACATTACCATTAGCCCGCACAACGCCGGACGGGTGCTACGTTTACAAGCACACAGTGCCTTGGGCGCGGCTTGGTCTGCGGCTTTGGCCATCGAAGCATAAATAATAAATGGGGTTGGTTATGCGCATAAGTGCGCGTTTCATCGTAGTTGGAGTGGTATTGGCAGGCTTGGCCGCCGATCTGTTGGCCGCTTCGGATGTGCGCAGTGTGCGACTGTGGCGGGCGCCAGATAACACGCGTCTGGTGTTTGACCTGACCGGCCCGGTGCAGCACAGCGTCTTTCAGCTGTCTTCGCCAAACCGCATCGTCATTGATGTAAATGGCGCCAAGCTCGCCACCCGCTTGGATCAACTCGTCACCAGTAATACTCCGATTACCGGCATGCGTTCAGCTCAGCGCACGCCAAATGATTTACGTTTGGTGATTGATCTGTCGGCTGCGGTCACGCCGAAAAGCTTCACCTTGGCGCCGAATCAACAATACGGCCATCGCTTGGTGATCGATCTGTTTGACCAAGAGTCCGGGGCTGCGCCGCGGTTGCCGGCCACCATCCAGGCCACAGCACCTCAACCCCCCATAACACCGACCCAACCGCCACCCAAGTTAGTGCCCGTGCCCAACGGTAAGCGCGATATCGTGATTGCCATCGATGCTGGCCATGGTGGTGAAGACCCGGGTGCGCTGTCGCCGGTCAAGGGGCAGTACGAAAAGCATGTGACCCTCGCAATTGCTAAAGAGCTGCAGCGCCAGATCAATGCTGAAAAGGGTTTCCGTGCCGAACTGGTGCGCACCGGCGATTATTTTATCCCGCTGCGTAAGCGCACCGACATCGCCCGCAAAAAAGGCGCTGATTTATTCGTTTCGATTCATGCGGATGCGGCGCCCCGCGCGGCAGCCTTTGGCGCGTCGGTGTATGCCTTGTCAGACCGTGGCGCTACCTCGGAAACAGCGCGCTGGTTGGCTGACTCGGAAAACCAATCAGATCTTATCGGCGGTGCTGGCAACGTCAGCTTGGACGACAAAGATAAAATGTTGGCCGGGGTGTTGCTTGACCTGTCGATGACCGCATCACTGGCCTCCAGCTTAAACGTCGGCAATAAAGTGCTGGGTAATATGGGCCGCGTGACGCCGCTGCACAAACGCCGGGTGGAGCAGGCTGGTTTTATGGTGCTGAAGTCACCTGATATTCCGTCGATCTTGGTCGAAACCGGGTTTATCTCTAACCCGAATGAGGCCCGTAAGCTCTCCAGTGCCAGCCACCAGCAGGCGCTGGGGCGCTCGATTGTCAGCGGCGTGCGGCAGTTCTTCCATGAAAATCCGCCCCCTGGCACCCATGTGGCTTGGCTGCGCGATAACGGCAAAATCACCCTTGGGCCTCGTGAGCACGTGGTCAGCTCCGGCGAAAGCTTGGCGCTGATTGCCCAGCGTTATCAGGTCAGCCTGGCGGTGTTGCGGTCGGCTAATTCACTGCGCAGCGATGTGATCAAGGTCGGTCAGCGCCTGCAGGTGCCGGCGACCTCTTTGGCTGCTCAGCCATGAGTGATGCTTTGCGTATCCAGCTGCTCAGTCCGCGGCTGGCGAACCAAATCGCTGCGGGTGAAGTGGTCGAGCGCCCGGCCTCCGTGATCAAAGAGCTGCTGGAAAATAGCTTGGACTCAGGGGCTAAGCGCATTGAGATGGATGTCGAGCAGGGCGGCGTTAAGTTGCTCAAAGTGCGCGATAACGGCAGTGGCATCGCCCCCGACGACCTGCCCTTGGCATTGGCGCGACACGCCACTAGCAAAATCCGCGAATTGGAAGACCTTGAGCAGGTCATGAGCCTGGGCTTTCGCGGCGAAGCGCTGGCGTCGATTAGCTCGGTAGCGCGCCTGACTCTGACCTCGCGTACCGCCGATGCCGAGCAAGCCTGGCAAGTGGAAACCGAAGGTCGCGACATGCAGCCACGGGTGCAGCCTGCCGCACACCCGGTCGGCACGTCGGTGGAAGTGCGCGACTTGTTCTTCAACACCCCGGCGCGGCGCAAGTTTCTCAAAACTGAAAAGACTGAATTTGATCACCTGCAAGAAGTGGTTAAGCGTCTTGCCTTAGCGCGCTTTGATGTGGCGTTTCACTTGCGCCATAACGGTAAAACCGTGCTGGGTTTGCATGAGGCGCCAGATGAGTTGAGTCGCGCTCGGCGGGTCGCCTCGGTCTGCGGTGCAGCTTTTTTGGACCAGGCGCTGCCGATCGATATCGAACGCAATGGCCTGCATTTATGGGGTTGGGTGGGGTTGCCGACGTTTTCACGCAGCCAGGCTGACCTGCAATATTTTTATGTTAACGGGCGCATGGTGCGCGACAAACTGGTCGCTCATGCGGTGCGCCAGGCCTATCGCGATGTGCTGTTCAATGGTCGCCATCCGACCTTTGTGCTGTTTCTGGAAATCGATCCGAGCGTGGTCGATGTCAATGTGCATCCGACCAAACATGAGGTGCGTTTCCGTGATGGGCGCATGGTGCATGATTTCCTTTACGGCACGCTGCACCGGGCGCTCGGCGAAGTGCGCCCTGAAGATCAGTTAGCCGCTCCGCCGGCGATCAACGAGATGGCACGCCCCAGCGGTCAGGCGGCCGGCGAGTTTGGTCCTCAGGGTGAAATTGGCTTGGCTGCCAGCCTGCTGCAGGCAGTGCCCAGTGCTTCGATCTGGCGCTCGCCGGGTGCTGGCTATCAGGGCGCGCGCCCCGAGGCGGCGCTGCCAACTGCAGAGGCCCAAGGGGCGTATCGCGAGTTTTTCTCACCGATGGCAACGGCGCCAGCTCCGGTTGGCCTGCCTGAGGCTCAGGGTGACATTCCACCGCTCGGCTATGCCATTGCGCAGCTCAAGGGTATTTATATCCTCGCCGAGAACGTCCAAGGTCTGGTGGTAGTCGACATGCACGCGGCTCATGAGCGCATCACCTATGAGCGGCTGAAGGTGGCCATGGCCAGCGAAGGCCTGCGCGGTCAGCCGCTGCTGGTGCCTGAGTCGATTGCGGTAAGCCAGCGTGAAGCGGATTGCGCTGAAGAGCATACTGAATGGTTCCAGCGCCTCGGTTTTGAGTTGCAGCGCTTGGGTCCGGAAACCTTGGCGATTCGTCAGATACCTGCGTTGCTCAAACAAGCCGAGGCCACCCGCCTGGTGCAGGATGTGCTGGGTGATCTGCTCGAATACGGCACCACCGACCGTATTCAGGCGCACCTTAATGAGCTGCTCGGCACCATGGCCTGTCACGGCTCAGTTCGCGCTAATCGGCGGCTGACCCTGCCGGAAATGAACGCCCTGTTGCGCGATATGGAACATACCGAGCGCAGTGGTCAATGCAACCATGGCCGTCCAACGTGGACGCAAATGGGCATGGATGACCTCGATAAGCTGTTCTTGCGCGGTCGTTGATTTGCCGCGTTACGCAATTTAGAGATTTTTGAGTATGTCTGAGCGCCTGCCTGCGGCGATTTTCCTGATGGGGCCGACTGCGGCTGGCAAGACCGACCTGGCTATCGAGCTGGCGCGGGTGCTGCCATGCGAGTTGATCAGCGTGGACTCAGCGCTGATTTATCGCGGCATGGACATCGGCACGGCTAAGCCGGACAAAGCCACCTTGGCTGAGTTTCCTCATCACCTAATCGATATTCGCGACCCTGCTGAGAGTTACTCGGCGGCTGAGTTTCGCCGCGAAGCCTTGGCAGCCATGGCCGACATCACCGCGCGGGGGCGGATTCCCCTGTTGGTGGGCGGCACCATGTTGTATTTCAAAGCATTACTTGAGGGGCTGGCACCGATGCCCAGCGCGGATGCAACTGTGCGTGCGCAGTTGGAGGCGCGCGCCCAGGCTGAAGGTTGGCACGTGTTGCACGACGAACTGCGTGCCATTGATCCGGAGTCTGCCGCGCGGATCCACCCAAATGACCCGCAGCGTCTGATTCGCGCCCTTGAGGTTTATCTGGTGAGCGGCGAGAGCATGACACTTCACCGCCAACGCCAAGCCTTAGAAAATACCGCTGGCGGCGCATCGGGCTCCCGTCAATTCCCCTATACTGTGGCGCAGTTAGCGATAGCACCCCTGCAAAGGCAGTTGCTGCATGAGCGAATTGCCCTGCGGTTTCGCTTGATGGTGGAACAGGGGCTGGTTGCTGAGGTCGAACGCCTGCGTCAGCGAAGTGACTTGCACGCAGGTCTGCCGTCTATAAGGGCGGTGGGTTATCGGCAGGTGTGGGAGTATCTGGATGGCAGTTTCGACGCCGAACAGATGCAAGAGCGCGGCATTATCGCCACGCGTCAACTGGCCAAGCGACAATTCACCTGGTTGCGAGGCTGGCAACAGGCTGTGCATTGGCTTGACAGTGCCGACTGCGACAACCTGCCGCGCGCCTTGAAATACTTGGCAGCGGCCTCCATATTGACCTGAGACTTTGCAACCGGTCGTCTATCCTTGTGGTATGGCGATGTTAAGCCGCTCATTTGTTTACTTAAATTATTGAAAATTGATCCTTAAAGGAGTGCGGCACATGTCAAAAGGGCATTCGCTACAAGACCCTTACCTGAATACCCTACGCAAAGAGCGCGTACCGGTTTCTATCTACCTGGTTAACGGCATTAAGTTGCAAGGCCAGATTGAATCCTTTGATCAGTTCGTGATTTTGCTGAAAAACACGGTCAGTCAAATGGTTTACAAGCATGCCATTTCCACTGTGGTGCCTAGTCGCCCAGTGCGTCTGCCAAGTGCTGCCGAGACTGAGCAGGCCGAGGCTGAAGCTGAAGCCGAATCTGGAAACGCCTAATTTAGGAGGCTGTATTGTTCTTCGAGCGCCATGAAGGTGGAGATCGAGCCATTCTGGTTCACTTGGACGGCCAAAATCCCGAGGTGCGCGAAGATCCGCAGGAGTTTCAGGAGCTGGCGTTTTCCGCCGGTGCTGAGACTGTCGCGTTCTTTAGCATCCCGAGTAATCGACTGACGGCCAAGTACCTGATCGGCAGTGGTAAGGTGCAAGAGTTGCGTGACCACGTTAAGGCCTGTGAGGCTGATTTGGTCATCTTCAACCATGTACTGACACCCAGTCAGGAGCGCAACCTCGAGCGGGCATTCGAATGTCGAGTGCTCGATCGAACCGGCCTTATCTTAGATATTTTCGCCCAGCGCGCGCGTACTCACGAAGGCAAATTGCAGGTCGAGCTGGCTCAGCTCGACCATATGAGTACACGCCTCGTGCGGGGCTGGACCCACCTAGAGCGACAAAAAGGTGGCATCGGCCTGCGTGGGCCAGGTGAAACTCAGCTGGAAACCGACCGTCGACTGTTGCGCGTGCGCATTCGCCAGATCAAACAGAAACTGGAAAAGGTCCGCAGTCAGCGCGAGCAGGCTCGCCGTGGGCGTCAGCGTGCGGACATTCCATCGGTATCGCTGGTGGGCTACACCAATGCGGGTAAGTCGACGCTGTTCAATGCGCTGACAGCCTCCGATGTGTACGCAGCCGATCAGCTGTTTGCCACCCTTGACCCCACTCTGCGTCGCCTTGAGTTGGATGACCTTGGGCCAATCGTGCTTGCCGATACGGTGGGGTTTATCCGTCATTTGCCGCATAAGCTAGTAGAGGCTTTTCGGGCGACGCTTGAAGAGTCAAGCAACTCCGATCTGCTCCTGCATGTGATTGACGCCCACGAATCCGAGCGTGATCTGCAGATTGAGCAAGTGCTGGCGGTGCTGGGTGAAATCGGCGCTCAGGACCTGCCGATCCTTGAGGTGTACAACAAGCTCGATCTGCTGGACGGTGTGGAGCCGCAGATCCAGCGCGATGCCGATGGTAAGCCACAGCGGGTTTGGCTGTCGGCACGCGATGGGCGAGGCTTGCCATTACTGCGTCAGGCCATTGCAGAGCTGTTGGGTAATGACCTATTTGTCGGTACATTGCAGTTGCCGCAGCGGCTTGGCCGTATGCGCGCACAGTTCTTTGCCTTAGGCGTGGTGCAGAGCGAGTCCTACAGCGAGGATGGCAGCAGTTTGCTGGCGGTGCGCTTGCCGCGTGTCGAGTTAAATCGGTTAGTGAGTCGCGAAGGACTCAAGCCGCAAGAGTTTATTGAGCAACACACTTTGCAATAAAGCCTGCGCCAGCGACTTTGCCGCTGGTTGCATGCATTCTGTAGCATTGGCGGACGTGCCGTGGGTGCGTCTTTGCTTTATCAGATGGAGAGCGCTATGGCTTGGAATGAGCCGGGTGGCAATTCGAATAACCAGGATCCATGGGGTGGCCGTAAAAATGGCGATCGCAAGGGACCGCCGGATATCGATGAGGCCTTCCGAAAGCTGCAGGACAGCCTGAATGGGTTGTTTGGCGGCCGTAAAAAACGAGGCGGCGAGACGGGTTCAGGGGGTGGCGGCGGTTTAGGCATACTCTTCGTTGGCCTTGGGCTGCTGGCTGCAATCTGGCTGTACAGCGCGATCTATGTCGTTGATGAGCAGGAGCAGGCCGTTGTGCTGCGCTTCGGCGAGTACTACGAGACAGTCGGCCCGGGCCTGAATATTTACTTCCCGCCGATTGATCGCAAGTTCCAGGAAAACGTCACCCGTGAGCGTGCTTACAGCAAGCAAGGGCAGATGTTGACCGAGGATGAGAACATCATCGAGGTGCCGTTGACCGTGCAGTACAGGGTCAGCAACTTACAGGACTTCGTACTCAACGTTGACCAGCCCGAAGTCAGTTTGCAGCATGCGACCGACAGTGCTGTTCGCCACGTTGTAGGTTCCACCGAGATGGATCAGGTGCTCACCGAAGGCCGTGAGCTTATGGCCAGTGAAGTTAAAGAGCGTCTGCAGCGATTCCTCGATAACTACCGCACCGGCATCACGGTGACTCAGGTCAACCTGCAGAGTGCGGCTGCGCCGCGCGAAGTACAGGAAGCCTTTGATGACGTGATTCGTGCCCGTGAAGACGAGCAGCGCGAGAAAAATCAGGCGGAAACGTATGCCAATGGCGTAGTGCCGGAAGCTCGAGGCCAAGCGCAGCGCTTGGTTGAAGATGCTAATGGTTACCGCGATGAAGTGGTTTCCCGCGCTCAGGGTGAGGCCAATCGCTTTACTGCATTGGTGACTGAGTACCGTAAGGCGCCCGAAGTAACTCGTGAGCGTCTGTATCTGGATACCATGCAAGAGCTGATGACCAACACCAGCAAGGTGCTGGTGACGGGCGACAAGGGGCAGAACAATCTGCTTTATCTGCCGCTGGATAAAATGATCGACGGCCGCAGCTCGTCTGCGCCGAGCTCAATATCTGGTGCTGGAAGTACAGCAGATGCCAGCGCGCGCGTTAGCAATGACCCGCGCCAGGTTGAGCTGCGTTCAAGGGAGACTCGTTGATGAGCAATAAATCGCTGATCGCCCTTATTGTTGGCGTGGTAATCGCACTCGTTGCTTGGAACAGCTTCTATATTGTTTCGCAGACTGAGCGTGCGGTGCTGCTGCAATTCGGCCGTATCGTGCAGCCGGACGTGCAGCCGGGCTTGCACGTGAAGATTCCTTACGTCAATCAGGTGCGCAAGTTTGATGCGCGCCTGCTGACTCTGGACTCCACCAGCTCGCGTTTCCTTACGCTGGAAAAGAAAGCGCTGATGGTTGATGCCTTTGCCAAATGGCGCGTGTTGGACGCTGAGCGTTTCTACACCGCAACTTCTGGCATGAAGCAGATAGCCGATGAGCGTCTCGCACGCCGTCTTGAAGCATCGCTGCGTGACCAGTTTGGTAAGCGCACCCTGCATGAAGCCGTGTCGGGTGAGCGCGATGCGCTGATGGCTGATGTAACGGCCTCGCTGAACCGAGCTGCGCAAAAAGAGTTGGGTATTGAAGTGGTCGATGTGCGTGTTAAGGCCATCGACCTGCCGAAGGAAGTCAACCGCAGCGTGTTTGATCGGATGAGCTCTGAGCGTGAGCGTGAGGCTCGTGAGCACCGTGCTAAAGGTAAGGAGCTGGCTGAGGGTATTCGTGCCGATGCCGACCGTCAGCGGCGCGTGTTACTTGCTGATGCTTACCGCCAAGCGGAAGAGCTGCGCGGTGAGGGCGACGCCCAAGCTGCTGCGATCTACTCCGAGGCCTATGGCATGGACCAAGAGTTCTATTCGTTCTACCGCAGCCTGAGAGCCTATCGCGAAAGTTTTGCCGATAAGCGTGATGTGCTGGTGCTGGATCCCAATAGCGACTTCTTCCGCTACTTGGAGAAGTCCAAGCCTTAAGCCATCACCCCGGCGGGCAGCCGCCGGGGTGATCGTTGTGGAAAACGTGGTATGATTATGCAGCCGGGGAAATCCCGGCTTTTTTGCGTCTGCAGCAAGCATGTGCCAGGAGTAAGGCGCCGCATCGTGGGTTGTCGCGGTGTGGCGAGGCACTCTAGCCGGCTTGATTGGCACACATAGGCGCGAAGGTTTTTTCAATAGATGCCGTTATGTAATTGATGGCGGCGTCTAATCGGGTTGGCCGGCATGCTGCTGGAAACAACCATTTTTATTGGTTTATCGCAGGCTTGTGCTGCCCGGTCTAAGAGGGGAATGGCGAAATGGCAACGCTAGACCGCTGGCTGCTGCCAGATGGCATCGAAGAAGTACTGCCACCGTACGCGGGGCGTATTGAAGTGGCGCGCCGCCAAGTGCTGGATCTGTTCCAGCGTTGGGGCTATGAATTTGTGGTGACCCCGCACATTGAGTACCTAGAGTCACTGCTGACTGGCGCAGGCCAAGATTTAGATCTGCGCACCTTTAAAGTCACAGACCCGCTGTCCGGTCGGCAAATGGGCTTTCGCGCCGATATCACGCCGCAGGTGGCGCGCATTGATGCGCATACCCTGCGCCGTGAGGGCCCAAGCCGTCTGTGCTATGCCGGTAGCGTGGTGCACGCGCAGCCGCGCGCGCTGACCACCTCGCGCAGCCCAATTCAGTTGGGTGCGGAGCTCTATGGCGATGCCAGCCCGGCCAGCGATGTAGAGGTGATCAGCTTGTTGGTCAACACCCTTGAGCTGGCAGCGGTGCCCGATGTGCACATGGACCTTGGCCATGTCGGTATTTATCGTGGCCTAGCCCGCGCCGCCGAGCTGTCTGGCGAGGCCGAGCAGCAGTTATTCGACGCGTTGCAGCGCAAGGCGATGGATGAAGTTATTGAATTGACCGAAGCGTTGCCAGATGGTCTGCGCAAGATGCTACGCGCGCTCAGCGAGCTGTGCGGCGGTCGCGACGTACTGGACATCGCCCAAGCTTGTTTGGTCGATGCGCCGGATGATGTGCATGCCGCATTGGATGACCTGATGGCCATTGCCGATGCGCTGAGCCTGCGCTATCCGGAAGTGCCGTTGTACTTTGACCTCGGTGAGCTGCGCGGCTATCACTACCATACGGGCGTTGTGTTCGCGGCGTTTGTCCCGGGTGTGGGGTATGCCATTGCCCAAGGCGGTCGCTATGACGACATCGGTGCTGACTTTGGCCGGGCGCGCCCGGCGACAGGGTTTTCAACTGACCTGAAAACCCTGGTAAGCCTGGGGCATATGCAGTTGGGCGATGTGCCGGCTGGTATTTGGGCGCCAGACAACCATGACGTGTTCTTGTGGCAGGCGATTCAGCGTTTGCGTCTTGACGGTCAGCGTGTGGTTCAAGCACTTCCTGGCCAAGTCACTGCTGATGCTGAAACTGCAGGTTGTGACCGTCAATTAGTGTTGCGTGAGGGTCGCTGGCAGTTAGCTAAGCTGACCGCTTAAGTGGCCGTACGAAAAGTTTCCGTCGGCTATAGCCGCCATCCAGTTTGCGAAGAGGGTTAGTGTTATGGGTAAGAATGTCGTAGTCCTGGGCACCCAGTGGGGCGATGAAGGCAAAGGTAAGATCGTCGACCTGCTGACCGAACAGGCTGCAGCTGTTGTACGTTATCAGGGCGGTCACAACGCTGGACATACCCTGGTGATCGACGGCGAGAAGACTGTTCTGCACCTTATCCCCTCCGGTATCCTGCGCGAAAATGTGCAGTGCCTGATCGGCAACGGCGTGGTCGTTGCGCCCGATGCGCTGATGCGCGAAATCATCAAGCTGGAAGAGAAAGGTGTGCCCGTGCGCGAGCGCCTGCGCATCAGCCCGTCCTGCCCGTTGATCCTGCAGTATCACGTGGCCCTTGATCAGGCGCGTGAGAAAGCCCGTGGTGATGCCAAAATCGGTACCACCGGCCGTGGTATTGGTCCAGCCTATGAAGACAAAGTGGCGCGTCGCGGTCTGCGTATCGGCGACCTGTTTCACCGTGAGCGCTTTGCCGCCAAGCTTGGCGAGTTGCTGGACTATCACAACTTCGTATTGGTTAATTATTACAAAGAGCCAGCCATCGACTTCCAGAAGACACTCGACGAGTGCATGGAATACGCCGAGTTGCTCAAGCCGATGATGACCGACGTGACTGCCGTGCTGCACGATATGCGTCGTGAGGGCAAAGACATCATGTTCGAGGGTGCTCAGGGCTCACTGCTGGACATCGACCACGGCACCTACCCCTACGTCACCAGCTCCAACACCACAGCGGGCGGTATTGCTACGGGCTCGGGCTTTGGTCCCATGTATCTGGATTACATCCTGGGAATCACCAAGGCCTACACCACGCGCGTAGGTTCCGGTCCGTTCCCGACCGAGCTGTTCGACGAGACCGGCGCGTTCCTCGCTAAGCGTGGCCATGAGTTCGGTTCGACCACTGGCCGTGCCCGTCGTTGCGGTTGGTTTGATGCCGTAATCCTGCGGCGCGCTATCGAGATCAACAGCATCTCCGGCCTGTGCTTGACCAAGCTCGATGTGCTCGACGGCCTGGAAACCTTGCGTATCTGTGTCGGCTATAAAGACGAAAACGGCGACGTACTGGTCGATGCGCCAACTGACGCGGACAGCTATCTAGGCCTGCAGCCCGTTTACGAAGAGTTACCGGGCTGGAGCGAATCGACCTTAGGTGCCAAAACCTTAGAAGAACTGCCAGCGGCGGCGCGTGCTTACATCAAACGCGTGGAAGAGTTGGTCGGCGCGCCGATTGATATCGTCTCCACCGGCCCAGATCGTAACGAGACGATTGTGCTGCGTCATCCGTTTGCCTGATAGTCGCAGGCAGTACGCAGGGGTCGCCAGTTGGCGGCCCTTTGTCGTTTCTGGCCCAATTAAAAATATCCGGGCTAGCCTTCATAAATCTGGGTTCCCGCCGTTATAGGCATTACCGTCGTCAGGAGTGTCTGCCGTGTTTGCCATTATTTCTGTGTTGCGCAGTCGGCTGTTGTTGCCGGTATTTCTCGCCCTGGGTGTGGCCTTGTTGATTCAGGTGGTCGTGGCGGTGGCGTTAACGCGTACCACGGTCGCGACGCTTGAAGCAGATTTGGCTAAAAGCATGCAGGCCGATACGGCGCGGTTAACGGATGAGTTGACTAAGGCGGGTGACGAGGTACGCGGAGGGCTAAACAGTCTTTCCGCGAGCACTCAAGCGCAGTTGAGCAAAGGCCTTTCCGCTCGGCTAACGCAAGAGCAGGGGCATATCCGCGCGGTACTGGACAGTAACCTCAAGCGTTCTGCGGATGAGTTGGCGCAGTTGTTATCAGCGGTTGCGCCTAAGGCCATTTGGGATGCTGACGTGCCAGTGTTGACCGAATTGGCGCGCAGCGCGCATCGCAATCCGACCGTCTTGTTTGCGGTGTATATCGATGCGCAAGGGCAGCGCTTGACGCGTCATCTTAATCGCCAGGATCCCCGCGTACGCGCGCTGCTGGCTAAAGGAGAGGGCGGTGGTGCACTGGATAAAGTGCTGCAAGCCGCTGCCAACGACCCGGGTGTGTATATCGCTGAGGCGACGATCAGCCCCATGGGTTCGGACATTGGCAAGGTCTTGTTAGGGGTTTCCACAGCCTCGGTGGATGATGAGTTAGCGAAACTGGATGCGCGTTTTTTCGATCTGATTGACAGCAGTGGGCAGTTAATTTCCGACAGCCTAAGTGGCGCGGCCACCAGCAGCGCGGATGCGTTATCAGTGCGTTTGGGTGTCGCCCGTGAGGCTGCGGATAACATGCAGCAGAGTACCCGTGAGGTCGTGCAGCAGGCCGCGACTAGCTTGCGTTGGAGCATCAGCCTTGGGCTAGTGGTGGTGGCGCTACTGATTTTACTGCTGTTAGCGTTGGTGTTAGGGCGGCGCGTGGTCAGTAAGCTGCATACGTTGATTGCGGTCTTGAACGATTGGGCGGCGGGCGAGGGCGACCTGACGCGTCGGGTTGAGCTCAATAGTCGTGATGAAATTGGCGACATGGCCGCAGCGGTCAATCGTTTCGTCGCCAAGTTGCAGCCGATTGTTCGCGAGGCCGATGAGGTGGCCTCGCTTACGGTGCTAGAAATCAGCACCCTGACTTCCCGCAGTGCCGCTGCCGAGGCCGCTGCTGAGCGTCAGCGCGATGAGGTGGCGGGCAGTCTGCAGGCTCTGGCCGAGATGGCCGGTGAAGCCCAAGCAGAAAGCCATGCCATGCGTGAGGCGCTGCAGCGTGTTGGCGCGATTCGTCAAGCGACCGATGACAATGCTGAAATTGCCCAGCGCGTGGGGGGCTCAATTGAGGAGCTGGTGCGCCGCGTTGACGCGGGAGCTGCTGTGATTGAGCGTTTGGCTAAGCAAAGTGAACAGATTGAAGTGGTGTTGACGGTGATTCGTTCTATCGCTGAGCAAACTAATCTACTGGCCCTAAATGCGGCGATTGAAGCAGCGCGTGCCGGAGAGAGCGGGCGTGGTTTTGCCGTGGTGGCCGATGAAGTTAGGGCGTTAGCCAGCAAGACACAACAATCTACAGGCGATATTCAGGCCCACATCGGTGCTCTGCAACAAGGTGCACGCGAAGCTGTTGAGGCCATTGCACAGGCAGGTAAGCAGGCTGATCAAGGGTTGGTTGCATTGCGTGAAAGCGCGCGCGTACAGCAGTCGGTGCGTGCGGCGGTTGAAGAAGTGCACGGCGCAATCAATACAGCAACTCAAGCAGCGGGGCATCAAGCATCGGGCGCTGATGCGGTGCGCGGTCGCGTCGAAGTGATCCATGTGGAAGCGCAGCGTGCGGCTGAAGCAGTGGCCGCGACAGCGCGCAGCGGCCGTGTTTTGGATGGGTTAGCGAAAAAGCTCAAGGCTAGCTTGGGGCAGTTCCGCGTTTAACCTGCAGGCTCAGGCGGGCATTGAAAAGTGCCCGGCGCGTCCCGGCAAGTGAGCCAAATCGCAGGCAACAAAAAGCCGAGCTTTTGGCTCGGCCTTTTAAAATTGGTGCCCAGGAGAAGACTCGAACTTCCACGACCGTAAGGTCACCAGCACCTGAAGCTGGCGTGTCTACCAATTTCACCACCTGGGCATTGATTGCAAAAAAAGCATGTTTGCTATCAACTACAACCCGGTTAACATCGTTTCCCGTCGTTGTGGCGCGCATCTTACGGACCGGGTTTTTACTTGTAAACCCCTGTTGTTAAAAAATTTTATTCTGTGTGCCGGGCTGACCTGGACAGTGGTTTCGCGCTTCAATAGGCATATAGCAAACCGAATTTGTGTAGATAAGGTGAATTACCTCTAATGGCCGATTGGCAATCCCTCGATCCCGAGGCCGCTCGTGAAGCGGAAAAATACGAAAACCCCATCCCCAGTCGCGAGCTGATCCTGCAGCACTTGTCTGACCGTGGCTCGCCGGCGAGCCGTGAAGAGTTGGCCGATGAGTTTGGCATGGCCACTGAAGACCAACTCGAAGCGCTGCGTCGACGTCTGCGCGCCATGGAGCGCGATGGTCAGTTGATCTATACCCGTCGTGGCACCTATGCCCCGGTAGACAAGCTTGACCTGATTCTGGGTCGTGTCAGCGGGCACCGTGATGGCTTCGGCTTTCTGGTGCCGGACGACCGCAGTGACGACTTGTTTTTGAGTCCTGCGCAAATGCGTTTAGTTTTCGATGGCGACCGTGCTTTGGCTCGCGTCTCCGGCTTGGATCGACGCGGGCGCCGTGAAGGCGCGGTGGTGGAAGTGATCAAACGGGCCCACGAAAGTATCGTCGGCCGTTACTACGAAGAAAGTGGCGTAGGCTTTGTGGTTGCGGATAACCCAAAAATTCAGCAAGAAGTGCTGGTCACCCCGGGTCGTAACGCCAGCGCTAAGCAAGGCCAGTTTGTTGAGGTGAAAATCACCCACTGGCCGACGGCCCGCTTCCAGCCTCAGGGCGATGTGGTTGAGGTGGTTGGCAACTATATGGCGCCGGGTATGGAAATCGACGTTGCGTTGCGCAGCTACGATCTTCCGCATATTTGGCCTGAAGCAGTTGTCAAAGAAGCGCACAAGCTCAAGCCCGAGGTCGAGGAAAAGGACAAAGAGAAGCGCATTGACCTGCGCCATCTGCCGTTCGTGACCATTGACGGCGAGGACGCTCGTGACTTCGATGACGCAGTTTACTGCGAGAAAAACGGCAGCAACTGGCGGCTGTTTTCCGGCGGCTGGAAGCTCTATGTCGCCATCGCTGACGTTTCGCACTACGTTAAGGTCGACTCGGCGCTGGACGCTGAGGGTCAAGTGCGCGGTAACTCGGTGTACTTCCCGGAGCGGGTTATTCCAATGCTGCCGGAGGAGCTCTCCAACGGCCTTTGCTCGCTAAACCCGCATGTCGACCGACTGGCCATGGTCTGCGAGATCAGCATCTCGAAAACCGGCAAGATGACTGATTATCAGTTCTACGAGGCGGTGATTCACTCCCATGCGCGCCTGACCTATAACAAGGTCAGCGCCATGCTGGAGCAGCCGAAAGGTGCAGAAGGCAAGGCCCTGCGTGGCGAATATAAGGAAGTGCTGCCGCACCTTAAGCAGCTTTATTCGCTGTATCAGGTGTTGTTGGCGGCGCGCCATGAGCGCGGTGCAATTGACTTTGAGACGCAAGAAACGCGAATTATCTTCGGTGCTGATCGCAAGATTTCTGAAATTCGCCCAACTCAGCGCAACGATGCGCACAAGTTGATCGAAGAATGCATGTTGGCCGCTAACGTAGCCACAGCCGCATTTATGCAAAAGCATGAAATCCCCGCGCTGTATCGCGTGCATGACGGTCCGCCGCCAGAGCGTGTGGAAAAGCTCAAGGCGTTTCTCACCGAGTTGGGACTGTCGCTGCATCGCGGCAAGTCTAAAGACGGCCCGACACCTAAGGATTATCAGCTGTTGCTGGAAAGCATCCGGGGGCGTGCGGACTATCACCTGATTCAGACTGTGATGCTGCGCTCCCTCAGTCAGGCGGTTTACAGTGCCGATAATCAGGGCCACTTCGGACTGAATTACGAGGCGTATGCGCATTTCACTTCGCCGATTCGTCGCTACCCGGATCTGTTGATCCATCGGGCAATTCGCAGTGTTATCCGCTCCAAGCTTGACACTCCGCATGTCAAGCGCGCGGGTGCGGCGATCATGCCGCGTGCACGTATTTATCCTTACGATGAGGCGGCTCTTGAGCAGCTTGGTGAGCAGTGCTCGATGTCTGAGCGTCGTGCTGATGAGGCCACACGCGATGTGGTCAACTGGCTGAAATGCGAGTTTATGAAGGACCGTGTTGGCGAGACCTTCCCGGGTGTCATAACTGCTGTGACAGGCTTTGGCTTGTTCGTTGAGCTGCAAGACATCTATGTCGAAGGCTTGGTGCATGTCACCGCCTTGCCAGGAGACTACTACCACTTTGACCCTGTTCATCACCGCTTAGCGGGCGAGCGCAGCGGGCGTAGTTTCCGTCTAGGCGATAGCGTTGCGGTTAAGGTCATGCGGGTTGATCTTGACGAGCGCAAGATTGATTTTGAGTTGGCTGAAGAGAAAGTGGCGGCGCCAGCCGGTGTTCGCCGTGGTGGTTTTGAGTCAGCAGCCGGTAAAACTGGGCGTCGTGGTGAGCGTGCACCTGCTCATGGCGATAGCGAAAAAAGCCGTGCACCGAAAAAGTCGTCGTCGGCTGATTCGAAAAGCAAAAATGGCAGAGGCTCGGGCAAAAGCGAGACGGCTAGGCCCGCGGCTAAGTCGGGTGCGCCGCGTAAGAGCGCTGCCGCAGGGGGGGCGCCGAGTGGTGCCGCGCCGCGTAAGCGTAAGGCGAAGCCATGAGTCAGCTGGAGAAAATCTACGGCGTACACGCAGTAGAGGCATTGCTGCGCCATCACCCGAAGCGGGTCAAGCAGGTGTGGCTGGCAGAAGGGCGCAATGACCCGCGTGTGCAGGTGCTCCTGGCGTTAGCGGCGGAGTCGCGGGTTACTGTTGGCCAGTGCGAGCGCCGCGAGATGGACTCGTGGGTCGAGGGCGTGCATCAGGGCGTGGTGGCCGATGTCAGCCCCAGTCAGGTCTGGGGTGAAGCCATGCTCGACGAGCTGCTTGATCGCACTGACGGCGCGCCTTTGTTGCTGGTGCTCGATGGCGTGACCGATCCACATAACCTTGGCGCGTGCCTGCGTACGGCTGATGCTGCCGGTGCGCTGGCGGTCATTGTGCCAAAGGATAAATCAGCCACGCTCAACGCCACCGTGCGCAAAGTTGCATGTGGTGCGGCTGAGGTCATTCCGTTGGTGGCGGTGACCAACCTGGCGCGTACGCTTGAAAAGCTTCAGCAGCGCGGCCTGTGGGTCGTGGGTACGGCGGGTGAGGCGGAGATGGAGTTGTACGAGCATGACCTGACCGGGCCGACCATTCTGATCATGGGCGCGGAAGGCAAAGGCATGCGCCGCTTGACCCGCGAGCATTGCGATTACTTGGTCAAGCTGCCGATGGCAGGCAGCGTCAGCAGCCTGAATGTGTCGGTAGCCACCGGCGTTTGTTTGTTCGAGGCATTGCGTCAGCGCAAGGCTGCCAGCAAAAAGAAGTAGCGCCGATACCGGGCGCCCACGGCGCTCGGTTTTAGCCGTTGTGCCGCGCTTAGCTTTTCACGTGAGCGCTTGATTGTTCAAATAATCACCAGTTGATCTTGCGTGTGGTAAGGGGCTTCACTAGAATGCTGCCCCTTGCCGCGACGGCAGGCGCTGTTGCGCCTTTTTGTTTCAGCAAGACAAACAAGTGAAATTCACTCCTTGCCTGACCGCATTTCGCGGCAGGCTTCAACCCGTAAGGAGCATTTATGCGTCATTACGAAATCATCTTTCTGGTTCACCCGGACCAGAGCGAGCAAGTCGGCGGCATGGTTGAGCGTTACACCAAGCTGATCGAAGAAGACGGCGGCAAGATTCATCGCCTGGAAGATTGGGGTCGTCGTCAGCTGGCTTACGCCATCAACAACGTCCACAAAGCTCATTACGTGATGCTGAACGTTGAGTGCACTGGCAAAGCCTTGGCTGAGCTGGAAGACAACTTCCGTTACAACGATGCCGTGATCCGTAACTTGGTCATCCGTCGCGACGAGGCCGTTATCGACCAGTCCGAGATGCTCAAGGCCGAAGAAAACCGCAGTGAGCGCCGTGAGCGTCGTGACCGTCCTGACAATGCCGATGCTACTGATGGCGATGACAGCGACAACAACGACAGCGACAACGCTGACGAGTAATCCACGGATCTATTGAGGAGCCACTCTCATGGCACGTTTCTTCCGTCGTCGTAAATTCTGCCGTTTCACCGCAGAAGAAGTGAAAGAGATCGATTTCAAAGATCTCAATACGCTGAAAGCTTATATCTCGGAAACCGGCAAGATCGTTCCTAGCCGTATCACCGGTACTAAGGCTCGTTATCAGCGTCAGCTGGCTACCGCTATCAAGCGCGCCCGCTTCCTGGCCCTGCTGCCCTACACCGACAGCCACGGCCGCTGAGACCGGGTCGTCGACATAAAGTAAGGGATAGATCGCATGCGCGCCTTAGCCGAATTTATTATGCGCGGCCGTATGCAGGCCACTCTAGTAGTGGTGGTTTGTGCGGCATTGCCGCTGTTGTTCTGGTTGAGTGCTGCCGCTGGAAGCTTGGTGCTTCTGCGGCGCGGTTGGAGTGATGCCATTGGCATCCTCGTCTGGGCCCTGCTACCGGCCATTGGCTGGTGGTATTTTGGTGAGCCGCGCACCCTGTTGGTGTTGCTCGGTGCGCTGGGATTGGCGCTGTTATTGCGCGCTAACGTGTCCTGGAATCGTGTGCTGCTATGCAGCGTGGCATTAGGCCTGGTGTATGGGTTGGTCTTGGGTGCGGTGTTCCGCGAACCCATTGAGGCGATG
Organism: Pseudomonas sp. TMP9; assembly: GCF_037943105.1. NCBI lineage: Bacteria > Pseudomonadati > Pseudomonadota > Gammaproteobacteria > Pseudomonadales > Pseudomonadaceae > Pseudomonas > Pseudomonas vesperimontis. Next base: position 3,176,585 of record NZ_CP149803.1, on the reverse strand, counting down.
GCGCTTGAGCTGCAAAAGCTCATGCCGCAAATGCTCGAAGGGGTCCATCAGCAGATGTCGGTGGATGAGCGAGCGCGTCTGGACAGCCTGATTGCACCGGTGCTGACCGGTTTGATCGCGGCGTTGTTGCAGATAGTCAGCCTGTTGAGCCTTATGCTTGGGCGCTTCTGGCAGGCGCAGTTGTATAACCCGGGTGGTTTTGGCCGCGAATTTCGTGCGCTACGCCTTCCACCACCGCTGGCGATGTTGCTGCTGGTTGGCATGCTGTTGGGGCCTAATTTAGGTCCGCAAATGGCCATGCTGACGCCGTTATGCAGTGTGCCGTTGGCGTTTGCGGGCATCGCTCTGTTGCATGGGATGGTGGCGCAAGGTCGGCTGGGCAAGTTCTGGCTGGTTGGGTTGTACATCACGCTGTTGCTGTTTATGCAGCTGACTTATCCGTTACTGGTGGTTTTGGCCATTGTCGACAGTCTGTTTGATTTTCGTGGTCGCTTTGAGCGCAAACAAGGCTCGGGCCCCGCGGACGGTGAAGGTTAAAAGTTAAGAGGTTATTACCAAATGGAACTGATCCTGCTGGAAAAAATCGCCAACCTGGGCAACCTGGGCGATAAAGTGAATGTTAAGTCCGGTTACGGTCGTAACTTCCTGCTGCCATTCGGCAAAGCAACTGCTGCAACCCCAGCCAACGTGGCTGCGTTTGAAGCACGTCGCGCCGAGTTGGAAAAACTGGCTGTCGAGAAGAAAGCGTACGCTGAATCCCGCGCTGCCCAGTTGGCTGAACTGGAAGTCACCATCACCGCTACTGCGGGCGATGAAGGCAAACTGTTCGGCTCCATCGGTACTCACGACATTGCCGAAGCCCTGACCGCCTCTGGCGTTGAAGTGGCTAAAGCTGAAGTGCGTCTGCCGAACGGCACCATTCGCCAACTCGGCGAATACGACGTGGCCGTGCACCTGCACAGCGACGTTGAAGCAACCGTTAAGGTTGTTGTGGTCGCCGCTTAAGCGAACCGCTGAACTGGGCTTGCACTTAGGTGCGGGCCCGCTAACATCGGGCACGGCATTGCGAGAGCGATGACGTGCCCTTTGTTTTTACACCATAGAATTTTTCCTGAGCCTTATGAACGACATCAGCCTGCCCGAACAGTACGACCTGCAAACCTCTGCCCTGAAGGTGCCACCGCACTCGATCGAGGCCGAGCAAGCCGTGCTCGGCGGCCTGATGCTCGACAACAATGCGTGGGAGCGGGTGTTGGATGCGGTGTCCGATGGCGACTTCTATCGCCACGACCACCGCCTGATCTTCCGCGCAATCTTTAAGCTGGCTGAGCGTAACCACCCGTTTGACGTGGTCACGGTGTCCGAGCAATTGGACAAGGAAGGCCAGCTGTCGCAGGTGGGTGGGCTGGCCTACCTCGGCGAGTTGGCGAAAAATATCCCGTCGGTGGCCAACATCAAGGCTTATGCGCAGATCATTCGCGAGCGCGCCACGCTGCGGCAATTGATCGGCATCAGCGGCGAAATCGCCGACAGCGCGTATTCGCCGCAAGGCCGTACCGGCGAGGAAATCCTTGATGAGGCTGAGCGGCTGATCTTTCAGATCGCCGAGGCGCGGCCCAAGAGCGGCGGGCCGGTGATGATCAACGATATCTTGGTCAAGGCCATTGACCGCATCGACACCTTGTTCAATTCCGGTGATGCAATCACCGGGTTGTCCACCGGCTTTACCGACCTGGACGCGCAGACCAGTGGCTTGCAGCCGGCGGATTTGGTGATCGTCGCCGGTCGTCCGTCGATGGGTAAGACCACCTTCGCCATGAACCTGGTGGAGAATGCCGTGTTGCGCAGCGACAAGGCCATTGTCGTGTACTCCCTGGAAATGCCTGCTGACTCCATCGTCATGCGGATGCTCGCCTCCTTGGGCCGCATTGACCAAACCAAGGTGCGTGCCGGGCGTTTGGATGATGACGATTGGCCGCGCCTGACCAGTGCCGTCAACCTGCTCAACGACCGCAAGCTGTTTATCGACGATACCGCTGGCATCTCGCCCTCAGAGATGCGTGCGCGCACGCGGCGCTTGGCTCGCGAGCACGGCGAGATCGGCATGATCATGGTCGACTATCTGCAATTGATGCAGATCCCCGGTTCCAGCAGCGACAGCCGAGTGAACGAGATTTCTGAAATCTCCCGCTCGCTAAAGGCCTTGGCCAAAGAATTCAATTGCCCCGTGGTGGCGCTGTCGCAGCTGAACCGCGGCCTCGAGCAGCGCCCGAACAAACGCCCAATCAACTCTGACTTGCGTGAGTCCGGGGCTATCGAGCAAGACGCCGACATCATCATGTTCGTGTACCGGGATGAGGTGTATCACCCGGAAACCGAATACAAGGGCGTTGCCGAGATCATCATCGGCAAACAGCGTAATGGCCCGATCGGCACCACGCGTTTGGCCTTCTTGGGCAAGTATTCGCGATTCGAAAATCTGGCGCCGGGCAGCTATCAGTTCGACGAAGACTAACGTTGCGCCATGGCGCGCTTTTTACCGCGCCAGATCAATAAAAACGGGCAGCCAGTGGTTAAACTGGCCGCCCGTTTTTTTAGGATATTGCTCCCATGCGCCCGCTTGTTGCCACGATTGATTTGTCTGCGATTGCTCACAACTATGCCGTGGCCAAGCGCTGTGCGCCGGGGCGGCAGGCATTTGCGGTGGTCAAGGCAAACGCCTATGGGCACGGCGTGCGTGAGGTGGTGACGGCCCTGCATGATGTGGCCGATGGCTTTGCCGTGGCCAGCTTGGAAGAAGCCGCAGAGGTCCGGGCTTTGCACGGTGAGGCGCGAATTTTGCTGCTGGAAGGGTGCTTTGCAGCAGATGAATATCAGTTTGCCGCGCAGCTGGGCCTGGATGTGGTGGTACACACTGCGCTGCAGGCCCAACAGCTTCTCGCCGCCACGTTGCGCCGGCCTTTAGCCGTCTGGTTGAAGCTTGACAGCGGCATGCATCGGCTAGGTTTCAATGCCGCCGCGTTGCGCGATTGGTTCGGGCATTTGCACGGTGCCGCGCACGTCGGCGAGCTGAATCTACTCAGCCACTTTGCCTGCGCCGATGAGCGCGGCAGTGACGTCAGCGAAGGCCAACTTGAGCAGTTTCTTGATCTGTTGGATTTAGATTTCGCCCAGCGTTCGCTGGCCAACTCAGCGGCGATACTGACCATTCCGGCGGCGCATATGGATTGGTTGCGCCCCGGCATTATGCTCTACGGAGCCACGCCTTTTGCTGACTTGGGCGTCGAAGAGCTGGGTTTGCGCCCGGCCATGAGCCTGACGGCGCAACTGATCGCGTGTCGCGATATCGACGTTGGTGACGCGGTCGGCTATGGCGGTGCTTGGCGCGCCGCGCGACCGTCGCGTATTGGTACGGTCAGTTGTGGTTATGCCGATGGTTACCCACGGCATGCGCCCGCAGGTACACCGGTTATTGTGCGGGGGCAGCGCGTGGCGCTGGTTGGGCGAGTGTCCATGGACATGCTGACGGTTGATCTGACCGATGTGCCTGAGGCGACCGAAGGCGATGCCGTTGAATTATGGGGCGCGCAATTGCCAGTGGATGAGGTGGCGCAGGCCGCCGGCACCATCGGCTATGAATTGCTGAGCAAGGTCACCGCACGCGTGCCGCGCCGCTATCGAACGGGCTGAAGCAGGGCGCTTATGGCCCGAAATCAGTAAGGCGAGAGGCGTATGGGGTGGAGTGTATTTCAGCCATAAAACCCAGCGTTTGAGTCGGGTTTGGTTAAATTTTGTGCTATATTCCGCGGCCGCGATTTACCCTCCCTGTTCGCTACCGCCGGTCACTTTCCATGTCCATGCAAGCCGCCAAGCCGTTATTCGATTATCCAAAGTACTGGGCCGAGTGTTTCGGGCCTGCACCTTTCCTGCCGATGAGCCGGGAAGAGATGGATCAGCTTGGCTGGGACAGCTGCGACATCATCATCGTTACCGGTGATGCCTATGTTGATCATCCGTCTTTCGGCATGGCGATTATTGGCCGGCTACTGGAGTCGCAAGGCTTTCGCGTGGGCATTATCGCCCAGCCGAACTGGCAGTCGAAAGACGACTTTATGAAGCTCGGCGAGCCGAACCTGTTCTTCGGTGTGGCGGCCGGCAACATGGACTCGATGATCAACCGCTACACCGCCGATAAAAAAATCCGTTCGGATGATGCCTACACCCCTGGCGGTATGGCCGGTAAGCGCCCTGATCGCGCCAGCCTGGTGTACAGCCAGCGCTGTAAAGAAGCCTATAAAAACGTGCCGATTGTGCTGGGCGGTATCGAAGCGTCGTTGCGCCGCATCGCTCATTACGATTACTGGCAGGACAAAGTGCGCAACTCGATCCTGATCGACGCCAGCGCCGACATCCTGCTCTATGGCAACGCCGAGCGGGCCATTGTCGAAGTCGCTCAACGCTTGTCCTACGGCCATAAGATCGAAGACATCACCGACGTGCGTGGCACGGTCTTTATCCGCCGTGATACGCCGCAAGGCTGGTACGAAGTCGATTCCACGCGTATCGATCGACCGGGCAAGGTCGACAAGATCATCAACCCGTACGTGAATACCCAAGACACCGAAGCCTGCGCCATTGAACAGAACAAGGCTCCGGTGGAAGACCCGAACGAGCCGCAGGTTGTGCAGTTGCTCGACAGTCCGCGAATGACCCGCGACAAAACGGTAATCCGCCTGCCGTCGATGGAAAAAGTACGCGCCGACGCGGTGCTGTATGCCCACGCTAACCGTGTACTGCACCTGGAAACCAACCCAGGCAACGCCCGTGCGCTGGTGCAAAAACACGGCGACGTGGATGTGTGGTTCAATCCGCCGCCCATCCCCATGAGCACCGAAGAGATGGATTACGTGTTCGGCATGCCCTACGCGCGCGTTCCGCACCCGGTGTATGGCAAAGAGAAAATCCCGGCTTACGACATGATTCGCTTCTCGGTGAACATCATGCGCGGCTGCTTCGGTGGCTGTACCTTCTGTTCGATCACTGAGCACGAAGGCCGCATTATCCAGAACCGTTCGGAAGAGTCGATCATCCGCGAGATCGAAGAAATCCGCGACAAGGTGCCAGGGTTTACCGGGGTGATTTCCGACCTCGGCGGGCCAACCGCGAACATGTACCGCATTGCCTGCAAGAGCCCGGAAATTGAATCGGCGTGCCGTAAGCCGTCCTGCGTGTTCCCCGGCATCTGCCCGAACCTGAACACCGATCACTCGGCCTTGATTCAGCTCTATCGCAGCGCTCGCGCGTTGCCGGGCGTGAAGAAAATTCTGATTGCCTCTGGCCTGCGTTACGACCTGGCGGTTGAGTCGCCGGAGTATGTCAAGGAGCTGGTCACCCACCATGTCGGCGGCTACCTGAAAATCGCCCCGGAGCACACCGAGGAAGGCCCGCTGAATCAGATGATGAAGCCGGGCATTGGTAGCTACGACAAGTTCAAGCGTATGTTCGAGAAGTACTCCAAAGAAGCGGGTAAAGAGCAGTACCTGATCCCGTACTTTATCGCGGCGCATCCGGGCACCACGGATGAGGACATGATGAACCTCGCCTTGTGGCTGAAAAGCAGCGGCTTTCGCGCTGATCAGGTGCAGGCCTTCTACCCCTCGCCGATGGCTACTGCCACCGCCATGTACCACTCGGGCAAGAACCCGCTGCGCAAGGTCAGCTATAAGAGCGACAGCGTGGCCATCGTCAAAAGCGAAGAGCAGCGTCGTCTGCACAAGGCGTTCTTGCGATACCACGATCCCAAAGGCTGGCCGATGCTGCGCGAAGCGCTGACTCGGATGGGCCGCGCCGACTTGATCGGGCCGGGCAAGAACCAGCTGATTCCGCTGCACCAACCGGCTACCGAGGGTTACCAGAGCGCGCGTCGGAAGAACTCGACGCCAGCGGGCAGCAAAAAAGTTGCCGGTGCCGCTGCTGCTAAGAGTAAGCCGATGCTAACCCAGCACACCGGCTTGCCGCCGCGGGACACCGGCGCGGCGGCCGGCAACCCTTGGGACAAGCGCGAGCAAGCCAAGGCCGCCGCTCAAGTGCGTAATCAACAGGCGGCTAAAGAACGTTCTGACGCCGCGAAAGGCAAAGGCAAGAAGCCGGTGAAGAAGCCGGCTGTACCGCGCTGATTTTGCGCAGATAAAAACGCCAGCGTTGAGCTGGCGTTTTTTATGGTGCAGATAAGGGCTGCGGATCAACTGTGTAGGGTGGATGACGCCGTTCTCATCCACCACAGTGCAGCTGATGGCGGATGGATACAACGTCATCCACCCTACGGCTTAATAACTGCCGTAACGCTTCATCGCCTCAATAGCCAAGCCGCTGCCGATGCTGCCGAAGGTGTTGCCTTCAACGTGGCGGGCATTGGGTAGCATCGCCGCGACGCTCTGGCGCAATGCGGGAATGCCACTGGAGCCGCCGGTAAAGAACACGGTATCGATCTGCTCAATGCCAACGCCGGCATCGCTGAGCAGCTGCGTGACGCTGGCATGTATGCGCTGTAGCAGCGGTTCGATGGCGTCTTCAAACAGCGCGCGGGTCAACTCGGCGACCAACCCCGACTCAAGACGGCCGAGGTCGATGGGGCGAGCATCCTGCTCGGTGAGGGCGATCTTGCTGTCTTCAACTTGCATGGCCAGCCAGTGACCATCGCGGCGCTCGATCAGCTGGAATAAGCGGTCGATGCCGGTGGGGTCGATGATGTCGTAGCGCATGCTTTGCAGCTGGCGTTGCGATTGCGCGGAATAGACCGCATTGATGGTGTGCCAGGTGGCCAAATTGAGGTGCGTACTGGTGGGCATCGGCGCGGCGCTTTTCATCCGGCTGCCATAGCCAAACAGCGGCATCACTCCGGCCAGCGATAGCTGCTTGTCAAAATCAGTACCGCCGATATGCACGCCCCCGGTGGCGAGAATATCGGTGTGGCGGTCAGCTAAGTTGCGCCGTTCCGGGGCCAGGCGCACCAGGGAGAAGTCCGAGGTGCCGCCGCCGATATCGACGATCAGCACCAGTTCTTCCCGGCTGATGCCCGACTCATAGTCAAACGCAGCGGCAATGGGTTCGTATTGGAATGACACGTCCTTAAAACCGAGCTTATGCGCCACTGCCACCAGGGTGTTTTGTGCCTCCAAGTCTGCGATCGGATCATCGTCAACGAAGAACACCGGCCGACCCAGCACCACGTCTTCAAACGGCCGGCCGGAGGTGGCCTCGGCACGCTTTTTCAGCTCGCCTATATAAAAGCCTAGCAGGTCTTTGAAGGGCAGGGCGCTGCCCAGCACCGTGGTTTCGCTTTTCAGTAGCTTTGAGCCGAGCAGGCTTTTCAGCGAGCGCATCAGGCGGCCTTCGTACCCCTCTAGGTATTCCTGCAGGGCCAGACGACCGTAAACGGGGCGGCGTTCTTCCATATTGAAAAACACCACTGAGGGCAGGGTGATCTTACCGTCTTCTAGGGGGATCAGCGGGTCGACGCCCGGCCGCAGCCAGCCGACAGTGGAGTTGGAGGTGCCGAAGTCGATGCCGCAGGCGCGGGCTGGAGTGGTGAGGGTCATGCGGCGCGCTGTTCCTGAAAAGTTACCGGGGGTTGTGGCCGTTTAAGAGCACCGCTCTTAAGCGCTTGCGCATAAAGGACCGAGCAGCAAAAACGGCCGCGCATTCTATGCGAGTGCGCGGCGTAATGCTGCTGCAGATATCTGCAGGGTTGGGTGTTTTAGTGCGGGGTGGCGCTGTTGCTGTCTTTATGGCGGCTCTGCCACTGCGTCCATTCGAAACCCAGCACTATCAGCAGGGACAGGGCTAACGGCAGCAGCAGGTAAAAGCCGCGAAAGACGATCAGTGCCGCGAGGACGTCTGCTGTCGGTAATTCGGGCATGGCCGCCAGAAAGGTCACTTCGAGTACGCCTAAGCCGCCGGGCGCGTGGGATAAAAGCGCCAGTGAGAACGAGGCCAGGAATACGCCGAACACCACGAAGTACCCCGGGTTATGTTCCGTCGGCAGGGCGAAGTAAATGATCGCTGCCGCACAGGCCAGCTCAATCGGCCCGGCTAGCAGCTGCCGGCCGACAATTCGCAGTCGTGGGTATTCAATATGCAGCTTGCCCCAATGCAAGGGTTTAAATTGCCGCCAAGAGCCCAGCACGTAGAGCGCCACCAACACCAGCAGGAGCGCACCGATCGTCTCTGATACCCGTGGGCTGACATCGGCGACGCGATGAATCAGCTGCGGCTCTAGCAGCAACACGCAGCCGCTGGCGAGCAGGGTGCCGAGGGCAAAGGTAAAGGAGCAGAAGACGATCAGGATGCCGATTTCCGCTGGCGTCATGCCCCTGCTGCGGTAGGCGCGGTAGCGCACCAGTGCGCCAGAGAACACCGACGCGCCAATATTGTGCGCCAGTGCGTAGGTGGTGAAGGCGCACAGGCTGACAAAGCGCCAAGGGATCTGTTTACCCAAATGCGCCAAGGCAATGCGGTCATACCATGCCAGGGCAGCATAAGCGCCCAAGGTTGCACCGGCCGCGAGTAACCAATGCAGGCGTGTAATGGCGCCCAGGCTGTCAGCGATTTCATCCAGAGAAATCGTGCGCACTTGCTGGTAGAGCAAGTAGCCCGACAGTCCAACGGCGCACAGGCCCACCAGGGTCCAGATCAGCTCACTTCTTTTCATAACGGCTGCAGCACCACGGTGATCACTCCTTCGTTCTGGGGTTGGGCTTGTGCGCGGCCTGGGCGGTGGCGGCGCAGTATCGCGGAGGCCTGGCAGATGCTCAACCTTTGCGCGCGCCCAGCGCCCTGAGCGTACCAATGCGGTGCCTGTCGCCGCCGTGCTTGCTTAGGCCCAGTTGAGGGTCAACGCAGCCAGCAGCGCGTAACGGGCTGTTTTCGCCAAACCGACGATCAACAGGAAAATCCATAGGCGTTCGCGCATCACCCCCGCCACCAAGGTCAGTGGGTCACCGATAATCGGCACCCAGCTGAGCAGTAACGACCAGCGGCCATAGCGGGCGTAACCGCGCTGCGCTTGCTGCAGGCGCGCGGCACTGACCGGGAACCATGTTTTATGGCGAAAGTGTTCAAGGTAGCGGCCGAGCAACCAGTTAAGCAGCGCGCCGAGAATATTACCGACGCTGGCCACCGCCAGCAGTGCCCAAGGCGAATAAGCCTGGCTGAGAAGTAAGGCTACCAGCACGCTTTCCGATTGCAGCGGCAGCAGTGTGGCGGCGCCTAGGGCCGAGATAAACAGACTCAGATAAGCTGAAAAGGTCAGCATCGGTTGGCGGCTGGGCGGCGCTGTTTAGGGCTGTTTTTCGTGCTCAGCATTGGCCATCACATCTTCCAGCTTAAGGCCTGTGAGGCCGTGGATGGTGCGCCACAGGTAATAGAAGAGGCCCATCAGCATGATCATCGACGGGATCGCGATCATTGGATAGCTGAGCAGATTCATCCGCCCCAGTTCAGCATTGAAGGCCTCGCTGCCGGCCGGGCTGATCACAATCCACTTGGCCAGCGCGTAATTCATCGCCGAGGAAAAGAAGAACGTGCCACTGAGCAAGTAAGTGGCCCTGAGCAGGCGCGCCTCGAATTGCTCGGTGTTGCCGGCTTGTTCCAAGCGCTGGTGAATCTTGTCTACGTTAAGCACGTTTTTGTTGAACAACATAGTGCGGATCAGCGGGTAGCGCGTGTAGGTTGAGACCAGCACGGCGATGCCGATTACCCCTGGAATTGCGGCCTCTTTAATCGCCAGCCACTGATTGTCCAGCTTAAGCAGGCCGATGCCGCCGGTAAGCAGCACGCTGACCAAGCCAAGCAGGGCGATAAAGTTGAATTTGCGGTACTTGAGCAGCTCAAAGCTGCCCCAACCCAGCGGGAACGCTAAGGCCAGCATCAGCGCGCCGTCAGCACCGAGCTTGGCTTCACTGCTGAGCTTCATCAAAATCACAGAGGGAATCACGATGCTGACTAGCAAATCGATCAGCGGGCGAGGTTTGTGCGTGGCCTGAGTGCTTGGCGTGGTATCGGTCATGGTATTCAAGGTGCGGGAATGAGGCGCGATCATCGCCTGCTTGGGCGGCGGCTACCAGCCCGGCCGTCGTCTGGAGTGTGAAAAAGTATGAGTGATGGGTCGACTGGGTCTTCACGCTGTGGGCGAAGTCAGCCTGTTGCCGTTTTGCAAAAAAACAGCGTGGGCCGTTGCAGGGGCGTAAGTCGCGCTGCAAGGCCTGCTAATCTGGCGCCTGTTGCGGGTTGCCACCCGCCATTTGATTGAGTCTGGTCATGCCCACACCGCGTTCTGCCTTGCTTGATCTTGCCGCACGCGCTCAGTTGTTCGCGCATCTGGCCGCGATGGAAAAGGCCGGTGTGCCGGTTGAGCGGGCGTTGCTCAGCCTGCAGTTGCCGAAAAGGGCACGCGCCGCACTGGCCGGCCTGCACACACAGATCGCCGCAGGCAGCAATATCGCCAGCGCCGGATTGCGCAGCGGGTTGTTCAGCCAGCTGGATGGCAGCGTGTTGCGCGCCGCCCAAGCCAGTGGTTGCCTGGCCACGGTCTATCAGCGTCTGGCCCAGCGTTACACGCGGCAGGCCCGTCAGGCCGCCACCGTGAAATCACGCCTGCTGTTGCCGGCTGTCGTGTTGCTGTTAGCCCTTTTTATTCAGCCGCTGCCGGCGCTGGTGGGTGGCCAGTTAAGCATTGCCGGTTATCTATGGGGCGTGCTGGCGCCGCTGCTGGTGCTGAGTTCGCTCTATGGTGTGGGGCGCAAGCTTTATCTGCGGCGCGCTGACGCGACAAGCAGTCGCGCTTCATTCCTAGATGATTGGCTGGCAAGGCTGCCGGTGTTCGGCCCGGCGCTGCAAAGGCGCAGCGTGCGTGATTTTTTCGACAGCCTTGGGCTGATGCTGGAAGCCGGCATGCCCATGCTGGAGGCCCTTCCTAAAGCCTGCGCAGTGATCAGCGATGCACCGCTGCGCCAGCGCTTCAGTCGCGTGCAACAGGCCATTCAGCATGGCCAGTCCTTGGCTGAGGCATTGGCGACACTGGACTTTCCTGGGCACGGCTTGGCACTTGGCTTGATCCGCACGGGCGAGGCCAGCGGCACCCTGCCGGCCAGTTTGCTCAACTATGCCAAGGTAGAAACCCAGAAGCTGGATAGCCTGACTGAGCAACTGGCCACCTGGATTCCGCGTTTACTCTATGTTGCGGTGATGCTGTGGGTGGCTTATGGGCTGCTCACGGGCGCGGGCTTTGGCCCGCGGTTGCCGGCTGAATTAGGTTGATACACGCCCAAGCGGCCGCAGGCAGTGAAGGTGGGCGTATGGTCGCTGGCTGATTTTGTAGTTTTACTACATATTTGCACGCCTAAAGCCTACTCCTGACTGATGGTGCATTCCCATGCAAAGAGCCTCGCATCACGACCTTCGCGCGCTTCTCGGGTCAAATAGCTGCTATCACACGGCCTCTGTGTTTGATCCGATGGCGGCGCGCATCGCTGCCGATCTCGGTTTTGAGGTGGGCATTTTGGGTGGTTCTGTAGCTTCACTACAAGTTCTGGCGGCCCCAGACTTCGCGTTGATTACCCTGAGCGAGTTTGTTGAGCAGGCTACCCGAATTGGCCGTGTAAGCCGCCTGCCGGTCATTGCGGATGCTGACCACGGCTACGGTAACGCGCTGAATGTGATGCGCACGGTGGTCGAGTTAGAGCGTGCCGGGATCGCTGCACTGACCATTGAAGACACCTTATTGCCGGCGCAGTTTGGGCGCAAATCCACCGACCTGATCAGCATCGACGAGGGCGTCGGCAAAATTCGCGCAGCACTGGAGGCGCGGGTCGATCCGGATTTGGCGATTATCGCGCGCACCCATGCCGGCGTGTTGGAGGCCAGCGAGCTGATTCGTCGTATTCAGGCATATCAAACAGCCGGTGCCGACGCGATTTGCCTGGTTGGCGTCGAAGACTTTGACCATCTGCAGCAATTTGCAGCGGCGCTGAGCATCCCGCTGATGTTGGTCACCTACGGCAACCCCAAGCTGCGTGATAACGCGCGCTTAGCGAGCCTGGGTGTGCGCATTGTGGTCAACGGCCACGCGGCCTATTTCGCCGCGATCAAAGCCACCTATGACTGCCTGCGCGAGCAGCGCGGCGCCCAACTCTGCGACCTCAATGCCACCGAACTGACCCACACGTACACCCAGCCCGAGGATTACATCGTTTGGGCCCGCGAATTTATGGAGGTTAAGGAATAAATAGCGCGACCTGTGGGCTTGAGATGCGCCGGGCGTGCGCTTATGCGGAGCCTTCCAGACTGAGTCGGATCGGGAGAAGGCCAACTTCGGCGGCTAAACCGGCGGGCCGCAAGGGCACCCAGTCACGTTAGCCAATGTGCTTGCCTACTGCACATTGAACCCTGCGCTGCATGAATAGCGCAGCTACTATGCTGAGTATGTGTACCTCTGGGCGGTCTGATCGCTATGTCCTTTATATCTGCACGAAGTGGCTTATTGGCTGTGTGCTTGGTGTTGCTCTACGGGCAGCTCTGCTTCGCTGTTGAGTTGCGCCTGTACACCGAGGAAAACCCACCGCTGAATATCAGTCGTGCCGGTCAGGTGAGTGGTTTTTCCACGGAGATCATCAAGGAGTTGGCGATCCGCACGGGGGATAGTACAGATATTGAGCTAGGACCCTGGACGCGCGGCTATGCCAAGGCACAAGTTGATGCCAATGCGGTCGTTTTTACCACCGCGCGCATTCCAGCCCGTGAAAAGTTGTTTCAGTGGGTAGGGCCCCTTACCCACACGCGCAGTCGCTTCTACACGCTCAAGAGCTCTGGCATTCGTATCACCAGCCTTGAAGAGGCGGCGGCTGCTGGGGTGTTAGTCCTGCCGCGTCAGTGGTACAGCTACGAGTACCTGCAGACTAAGGGCTTCAATAATATCTACACGGTGACCGCTCCGGACATAATGATGCAAATGTTCAGTGCTGGACGAGCCGATGTGCTGGCGGTCAGTGAGATGGCCTTACCCGGAATGCTGGCCATGGTGGGCATGACGCCGGAGCAGGTCGAGCCTCAGTTCGTTTTTCTCCAGCACCAGTCTTATCTAGCGTTTTCCCTGAAGACTGACCCGCAAGTGGTCGAGCGCTGGCAGCGCGCCCTTGATGAGACCAAACGCGACGGCAGCTTTACCTCGACTTTCCAGCACTGGTTTCCCGGCCAGCAGGTGCCGGATGAGTTACTGCAGATCGAGGTAGGTCGTTAGCCGGGTCATCCCCGTGGCTTTGCTAAAAGAGGAAATAGCGCTGCGCCATCGGCAGCACCTCGGCGGGTTCGCACCAGAGCAGCTGGCCATCGGCTTTAACCTGATAGTTCTGCGCGTCGACCTCGATGTTCGGCAGGTAATCGTTGTGGATCAAATCGCTCTTTTTTAAGGTGCGGCAGCCTTTGACCACGCCAATTTTCTTCTGCAAGCCCAGCTGCTCAGGCACGCCGGCGTCAAATGCAGCTTGGCTGATAAAGGTGAAGCAGGTGGCGTGACGGCTGCCACCGTAGCTGGCAAACATCGGTCGGTAATGCACCGGCTGCGGGGTGGGGATCGAGGCGTTGGCGTCGCCCATCAGGCTGGCGGCAATCGCGCCCCCTTTCAAAATCAGCGTCGGTTTCACGCCAAAGAATGCCGGGCGCCAGAGCACTAAATCCGCCCATTTACCCACTTCAATCGAGCCGACTTCGTGGCTGATGCCGTGAGTGATGGCTGGGTTGATGGTGTACTTGGCGATGTAGCGTTTAACCCGGAAGTTGCTGTTGCCGGGGCCATCGCCTTCCAGCGGGCCGCGTTGTTTGTGCATCTTGTCGGCGGTCTGCCAGGTGCGGGTGATCACCTCGCCGACACGGCCCATGGCCTGGCTGTCGGAGCTGATCATGCTGAACGCGCCGAGGTCATGCAGGATGTCCTCGGCGGCGATGGTTTCACGGCGGATGCGGCTTTCGGCAAAGGCCACGTCCTCGGCGATGCTTGGGTCGAGGTGATGGCAGACCATAAGCATGTCCAGGTGTTCGTCGATGGTGTTCTTGGTGAACGGCCGGGTCGGGTTGGTCGAGCTGGGCAGCACGTTGGGGAAGCCGCAGGCCTTGATGATGTCTGGCGCGTGACCGCCACCGGCGCCTTCGGTGTGGTAGGTGTGGATGGTGCGGCCCTTGAACGCGCCGAGGGTGGTTTCGACGAAGCCGGATTCATTCAGCGTGTCGGTGTGAATCGCCACCTGCACATCAAATTGGTCGGCTACATTCAGGCAATTATCGATAGCCGCCGGGGTGGTGCCCCAGTCTTCATGCAGCTTGAGGCCGATGGCGCCAGCCTTAACCTGCTCGATCAAAGGCTCTGGCAAAGAGGCGTTGCCCTTGCCGGTAAAGCCCATGTTCATCGGGAAGGCATCGGCGGCCTGCAGCATGCGCGCCATGTGCCAAGGGCCGGAGGTGCAAGTGGTGGCGTTGGTGCCGGTGGCCGGTCCCGTACCGCCACCGATCATGGTGGTGACGCCGCTCATCAACGCCTCTTCGATCTGTTGTGGGCAGATAAAGTGGATATGGCTGTCGATGCCGCCAGCGGTGAGGATCATGCCTTCACCGGCGATCACTTCAGTGCCGGCGCCGATGGCGATGGTCACGTCGGGTTGGATGTCCGGGTTGCCAGCCTTACCGATGGCGGCGATGCGGCCGTCTTTGAGGCCTACGTCAGCTTTGACGATGCCCCAGTGGTCGATGATCAGCGCGTTGGTGATCAGGGTGTCGACCACATCCGCGGCGCAGAGTTGGCCTTGGCCCATGCCGTCGCGGATCACTTTGCCGCCGCCGAATTTCACTTCCTCGCCGTAGGTGGTGAAGTCTTTTTCCACCTCGATCCACAACTCGGTATCGGCCAGGCGCACTTTATCGCCGACGGTGGGGCCGAACATATCGGCATAGGCTTGGCGGGAGATTTTCATGCTGTGAGTCCTGTCCGTAGGATGGGTTAGACGCAACGCGGCGTAACCCATCAATGCTTGGTTCGGTTTTGGCGATGGGTATCGCTTGCTCCACCCATCCTACCCAGGCTGTTCGTGGCGCTCACTTTCGCGGGCAAGCCCGCTCCTACAGGTGAACGCATTTCCATTTGGGCGGGTTTAATCCAACTTGCCCATTACGCGCCCGGCAAAGCCGAACACGCGGCGGTGGCCAGCCAGGTCGACCAACTCCACCTCGCGGCTCTGCCCGGGCTCGAAGCGCACCGCGGTGCCGGCTGGGATATTCAGGCGCATGCCGCGCGTGGCAGCGCGGTCGAAGGTCAGCGCGTCGTTGCTTTCAAAAAAATGGTAGTGCGAGCCGACCTGAATCGGCCGGTCACCGCTGTTGGCCACCGTCAGTGTGTGGGTGCGGCGTCCGACGTTGAGCTCGATGTCGCCGTCCTGGATCTGGTATTCACCGGGGATCATTGCGCTATTGCTCCAGCATCAATTGCATAAAGGTCAGATCAAGCCAACGGCCAAATTTGCGACCGACTTGCGGCATCTGGCCGGTGGTGACAAAGCCTGCGCGCTGGTGCAGGCGGATCGAGGCGCTGTTGCCGCTCTCGATGGCCGCGACCATGACGTGCAGGCCTGCCTGCTTTGCGCGCTCGATCAGTGCGTGCATCAATTGTGGGCCCAGGCCCTGGCCGCGTTGGTCACTGCGCACATACACCGAGTGTTCGACGGTGTGACGAAAGCCCTCGATGGCGCGCCAGGTGCCATAGCTAGCGTAACCAAGTACCTCCCCCGCGTCGCTACGAGACACCAATACCGGGAAGCCCGCGGCGGTTCGCTCGGCTAGCCAGGCCTGACGGTTGGCTAAGTCGACTTGGGTTTCGTTCCAGATGGCTGTGGTGGCTTCAACCGCCTCGTTGTAAATGGCCAGGATGGCGGGCAGGTCGGCGTGAGTGGCGTCATAAATAGGCATGCTGATTACGCAATGGGTTGGTGGACGGTGACCAGCTTGGTGCCATCCGGGAAGGTGGCTTCAACCTGGATATCCGGGATCATTTCCGGGATGCCTTGCATCACTTGGTCGCGGCTCAGCAGTGTGGTGCCGAAGTGCATCAGGTCGGCCACGGTCTGGCCGTCGCGAGCGCCTTCGAGTAGAGCGGCCGAGATGTAGGCGATGGCTTCCGGGTAGTTGAGTTTCACCCCTCGCGCCAAGCGGCGCTCGGCCACCAGGCCAGCGGTGAAGATCAGCAGTTTGTCTTTTTCGCGGGGCGTTAGGTCCATCAGTCAGGTACTCCAGATTCTTGGGGGGACGGTATCGCGTCCGAGCAATTCAGGGCGCAATAAGCGCCAAAGTTCGATTAGCCAGTCGCGGGCATGCAGCGCTTCACTGGCTAGGCAACGGGCCACCAGCAGGCCCGGTAGTTGAGTTAGGTTGCCGCGTACCGGTGTGGTCAGATTGCGGCAGCGTTCCAGCAATTCGCTGTCGATTTCGCCAGTGATCAGCAGGGTGGCGAAAACCGGTTTGCCGTCCAGGCCGATGGGCGAATCGAGCAAGCCATCGCCGCCGACTACACGCTGGCGTTCATGCCAGAGCAACTGGCCGTCGCGGCGGATATTCAGTTCGGCTTGGAAGTGGCCAGCATCGAAGCGTTCGCCACTGGCTGGGCGGCCGAGAGCGACGGTATCCCAATAGAGCAGCTTGGCATCGCCGAACAGTGCAATCTCGGTGCTCAGTTCAGCCTGGGCGGCGGCGTAGACGATGGTTTCTTGCGGCAGCCATTCCAGGGTGGCGCCGGCTTCGACACGCAGCCGGAGGTGCTGATAGGCCGGGCCGGCCGCACGGTACCACTTGGCTGCACCGGGGCTTGTCAGCTGGGCCCAGGCGTTGGCGCCGACCGTGGCCGAGATATCCAGACGGTCACCACCGGCGATGCCACCTGGCGGGTGCACGATAATGTGCTGGCATACCTCGGGACCTTCGGCATACAGATGCTTTTGCACCCGCAGCGGGCCTTTATGGCGACGTAGGGTCGGGCGGGTGGCATCGCCATCGCGGCCATAGCCCAGCTCCAGCTCGGCGTGCCAGCTGGGGGTAAATACGGAGACGGGTACGGATGCGTTCATAGGGTCTTATCGTAGGGTGGATGACGCTTTACCCATCCACCAGCGGTTTGCTAAGTGGTGGATGAGCTGCGCGTCATCCACCCTACAGTGCGTTTCATATGGCCACCAGGCCACGCACGCCATCCGCTTCCATGGTCTCGCCACGACCTTGCTGGACGATTTCGCCGCGGCTCATCACCAGGTACTGGTCGGCCAGCTCGGCGGCAAAGTCATAGAACTGCTCGACCAGTAGGATGGCCATATCGCCGCGCTCGGCGAGTTTTTTGATCACCACACCGATCTCTTTGATCACCGAAGGCTGGATGCCTTCGGTGGGCTCGTCGAGGATCAGCAGGCGCGGCTGGCTGGCCAGTGCACGGCCGATGGCCAGCTGTTGCTGCTGGCCGCCGGAGAGGTCGCCGCCACGGCGGTGTTTCATCTCGCGCAGCACCGGGAACAGCTCGTAAATAAACTCTGGCACCACCTTTGCGTCGTTACCGGGAAAGCGAGACAGGCCCATGAGCAGGTTTTCTTCCACGGTCAGGCGACCGAAGATTTCCCGGCCTTGCGGCACGTAGGCGATGCCGGCGTGTACGCGCTGGTGCGGCTTGAATGCGGTGATGGGCTTGCCTTCCCAGTTCACCGCGCCCTCTTTGGCCGGGATCAAGCCCATCAGGCATTTCAGCAGGGTGGTCTTACCCACGCCGTTGCGGCCGAGCAGGCAGGTGACTTCGCCGACTTTGGCCTCGAACGACAGCCCCCGCAGGATATGGCTGCCGCCGTAGTATTGATGCAGTTGTTGGACTTGCAGCATGGTTGTGTCCTTGTAGGGTGGATCGGGGCGCGTAGCTCACGCTTTACCGATCCACGGGGTGGCCATCCACCGTGCAGTGTCTGTGGTGGATGAAAAAAGCGTCATCCACCCTACGTTCTAGCGGCCTAGGTACACCTCAATCACCCGTTCATCGGCCTGCACCTGTTCCAGCGAGCCTTCGGCCAGCACGCTGCCCTGGTGCAGCACGGTGACGTGGTCGGCGATGGAGCCAACAAAGCCCATGTCGTGCTCGACCACCATCAGCGAGTGCTTGCGTGCCAGCGACTTGAACAGCTCGGCAGTGAACTCGGTTTCGGCGTCGGTCATGCCTGCTACTGGCTCATCGAGCAGCAGCAGTTGCGGGTCTTGCACCAGCAGCATGCCGATCTCGAGAAACTGCTTCTGCCCGTGCGAGAGCAACCCGGCAGGGCGTGAGCGCGAGGCATCGAGCTTGATCGTCTGCAGCACTTCATCGATACGGTCGCGCTGCTCGCCGGTCAGTTTTGCGCGCAGGCTGGCCCATACCGATTTGTTGGTTTTCTGCGCCAGTTCAAGGTTTTCAAATACGCTGAGCGCCTCAAATACCGTCGGTTTTTGGAACTTGCGGCCAATGCCGGACTGGGCGATTTCCACCTCGCTCATTTGCGTCAAATCGAGGGTTTCGCCGAAGTAGGCCACGCCATTATCCGGGCGAGTTTTACCGGTGATCACGTCCATCATGGTGGTCTTGCCGGCACCGTTGGGGCCGATGATGCAGCGCAGTTCGCCGACGCCGATATACAGCGTCAGGTTGGTTAGTGCTTTGAAGCCATCGAAGCTGACGTTGATGTCTTCCAAGGTCAGGATGGTGCCGTGGCGCACGTTGAGCCCCTTGGTTGCCAGGGTGCTGGCACCAATTGCATCGCGGCCGCTGCCGGCGGGATCGAAGGCGGGCTCGAGCATCAGTTCGGGTGTCGCAGTGGCTCTCATTGTTCTTTGCCCTTTTTCAGAAGGCCGATCACGCCATTGGGCAAGAACAGCGTCACGATAATGAATAAGAAGCCCAAGGCGAACAGCCAGTACTCGGGGAAGGCCACGGTGAACCAGCTCTTCATGCCGTTGACCAAGCCTGCGCCGAGTAGCGGGCCGATCAGCGTGCCGCGCCCGCCCAACGCGACCCAGACGGCGGCTTCGATGGAGTTGGTCGGCGACATTTCGCTGGGGTTGATGATGCCCACCTGCGGCACATAGAGCGCACCCGCAAGGCCGCAGAGCACTGCGCTGAGCACCCAGATAAACAGCTTGTAGCCGCGCGGGTCGTAGCCGCAGAACATCAGACGGTTTTCTGCATCACGCAGGGCGGTGAGCACCCGGCCGAATTTGCTGCGGGCAAGCCGCCAGCCCAGATACAGGCTGGCGACCAGCAGCAGTACGGTGGCGAGAAACAGCGCCGCGCGGGTGTGCGTTGAGGTGATGTCGAACCCCAAAATTGTTCTGAAATTGGTAAAGCCGTTGTTGCCACCAAAGCCGGTTTCGTTGCGGAAGAACAACAGCATGCCGGCGAAGGTCAGCGCCTGGGTCATGATCGAGAAGTACACACCTTTGATCCGCGAGCGGAAGGCGAAGAAGCCGAATACCAGCGCCAGTAGGCCAGGGGCTAGCACCACCAAGCACATGGCCCAGAGGAAGTTATCGGTGCCGTACCAGTACCAGGGCAGCTCAGTCCAAGCGAGGAAGCTCATAAACGCGGGTAGGCCGTCGCCCGCTGCTTCGCGCATCAGGTACATGCCCATGGCATAACCGCCGAGGGCGAAGAACAGGCCATGACCGAGTGACAGCAGGCCGGCGTAACCCCAGACCAGATCGAGCGCCAGGGCGACAATGCAGTAGCAGAGGATTTTGCCGACCAAGGTCAGGGTGTAGGCCGAGACATGCAGGGCGTTGTCGGCTGGCAACAGGTGCAGCAGCGGCATGGCCAGCAGCACGGCGAGCACCAGCAGGCCGAGGCCGATTGATACCTGCGGGCCAAGCTTGGCGCTGGCGCGTGCCAGCAGCGTTTGATTGATTGCACTCATCAGTCGATCACCCGTCCTTTCAAAGCAAACAGACCTTGCGGGCGTTTCTGAATAAACAGAATGATCAGCGCGAGGATGAGGATTTTGCCGAGCACGGCACCGATCTGCGGTTCGAGAATTTTGTTGGCGATACCTAAGCCGAAGGCGGCCATGACGCTACCGGCGAGTTGACCAACGCCGCCAAGCACGACCACCAGAAACGAGTCGATGATGTAGCTCTGGCCGAGGTCCGGGCCGACGTTGCCGATCTGGCTCAGGGCCACGCCGCCAAGGCCAGCGATACCGGAGCCAAGGCCGAAGGCAAGCATATCCACCCGGCCGGTGGGCACGCCGCAGCAGGCGGCCATGTTGCGGTTCTGTGTAACCGCACGCACGTTAAGGCCGAGGCGGGTTTTGTTCAGCAGCAGCCAGGTCAGCAGCACCACAAACAGGGCGAAGCCGATGATGACGATGCGGTTGTACGGCAGCACCAGGTTGGGCAGCACCTGAATGCCGCCGGACAGCCAGTAAGGGTTGGCCACCTCAACGTTCTGCGCACCAAAGGTCACCCGTACCAGTTGGATCAAGATCAGGCTGATGCCCCACGTGGCCAGCAGGGTTTCCAGCGGGCGGCCGTAAAGATGGCGGATCACCGTACGCTCCAAGGCCATGCCGATGGTGGCGGTGACGAGAAATGCCACCGGCAGCGCCACCAGCGGATAGAGGGCAATCGCCTCCGGGGCGAAGCGCTGGAACATGACCTGCACCATGCAGGTGGAGTAGGCACCGAGCATCAGCATCTCGCCGTGAGCCATGTTGATGACGCCGAGCAGGCCAAAGGTGATGGCCAGACCGAGGGCGGCCAGCAACAGAATCGAGCCGAGTGACAGGCCGCTGAATGCCTGGCCGAGCAGTTCGCCGATCAGCAGTTTGCGTTTGACTTGCGCCAGGCTGGTTTCGGCGGCGGTGCGTACACCAGCATCGCTTTCCACGGCGGGGTCGAGCAGGGTTTCCAGGCGGGTGCGGGCCAGTGGGTCGCCGGTTTCACCGAGCAGGCGAACGGCTGCCAGGCGCACGGCCGGGTCGCTATCAACCAGTTGCAGGTTGGCCAGGGCCAGCGTCAGGGCGTCGCGCACGCCATCGTCGGTTTCGCTGGCGACTTGGGCGTTGAGCAGTTGCAGTTGCGCCGGTTTGGCACTCTTCTGCAGTTGCTTGGCAGCGGCCAGGCGCAGTGCCGGGTCTTCGCCGAGCAGTTGGTGGCTGGCCAGTGCGGTGGCGGTCAGGCCGCGCAGGCGGTTATTCAGGCGCAGCTTCTTGGGTGTTTCGACAGGCTGCACGTCGCCTTCGGCAGGTTGATACGCGCCATCTATTTCAATAAAGGCGTTTTTCGCGCTGTCGGCTGCGACGCGGCCTTGTTGCAGGGCTTCAATCAACGGCAGGCGCGCCGCATCGGGCGCAGCGGACCAGCGTTCCAGCAGGCTGGCCTGCTTGGCTGGGTTAGCGGCGACAAAGTCTTGGGCATCACCGGCGTGCACGGCCAACGGCAGCAGCAACAGCAGGCTCAGTAGAGTTCGGGTAAGGGCAGTGGACATGGGCGTTCCTTGGCGTAGCCCGGATGCAATCCGGGAGCGGTCTTCCCGGATTGCATCCGGGCTACAGCGACCTTCCCCGCCTTCACGGGTCGCCCACGCCCTCTCCCGCAAGCGGGAGAGGGGCGGTAAACGCGTGCTGCGCTATCAGCACATTCAGGGGGGGAGGGCTTTTTGCCTTAGTTCGACTTCACCGCGTAATCCGGCTTCTTGTCGTTGCCTTCGATGTACGGGCTCCATGGCTGCGCACGGACTGGCCCTTCTGTCTGCCAGACCACCGAGAACTGACCGTCTTCCTGTACTTCACCAATCATTACGGGCTTGTGCAGGTGATGGTTGGTTTTGTCCATGGTCAGAGTGAAGCCACTGGGCGCGGCAAAGGTCTGCCCGGCCATGGCCTCGCGCACCTTATCGACATCGGTGGTGCCGGCTTTTTCAACGGCTTGCGCCCACATGTGGATGCCTACGTAAGTGGCTTCCATCGGGTCATTGGTGACCACGGTATCGGCGTTCGGCAGCTTCTTGGCTTGGGCGTAGGCTTTCCAATCGGCGACGAACTTGGTGTTGACCGGGTTCTCGACCGACTGGAAGTAGTTCCAGGCGGCCAACTGGCCGACCAGCGGTTTGGTGTCGATACCGCGCAGTTCTTCTTCACCGACCGAGAAGGCCACCACTGGAATGTCGGTGGCTTCGATGCCCTGGTTGGCCAGTTCTTTGTAGAACGGTACGTTGGAGTCACCGTTGACAGTGGAGATCACCGCGGTTTTGCCGCCGGCGGAGAACTTCTTGATGTTGGCGACGATGGTTTGGTAATCGCTATGACCGAACGGGGTGTAGACCTCTTCGATGTCTTTATCAGCCACGCCTTTGCTGATCAGGAAGGCGCGCAGGATCTTGTTGGTGGTGCGCGGGTAAACGTAGTCAGTGCCGAGCAGGAAGTAGCGCTTGGCAGCGCCGCCGTCTTCGCTCATCAGGTACTCGACCGCTGGGATGGCTTGCTGGTTTGGCGCTGCACCGGTGTAGAACACGTTTGGCGACATCTCTTCGCCTTCGTACTGCACGGGGTAGAACAGCAGGCCGTTGAGTTCTTCATAGACCGGCAGGACGGATTTGCGCGACACCGAGGTCCAGCAGCCGAAGGTCACGGCGACTTTGTCCTGGGTCAGCAACTGACGACCACGTTCGGCGAACAGCGGCCAGTTGGACGCCGGGTCAACCACTACGGCTTCAAGTTGCTTGCCGAGCACGCCGCCTTTAGCGTTGATCTCGTCAATGGTCATCAACGCCATGTCTTTCAGCGAGGTTTCCGAGATGGCCATGGTGCCAGACAGCGAATGCAGCACACCCACCTTGATGGTTTCGGCGGCGTGCAGGGTCCAGCTCATGCCCATGGCGGCGATGGACGCGGACAGGGTAAAGGCCTTGATCAGATTGCGACGTTGCATGGTGCGATCTCCATTCACGAACTTAAGTGTTTGAGCTGCTGGTTTCTAATTGTTTATCTGGCAGTTGAAACAGGGTCGAGTCCTAAGGCTTCACCGCTGCGTCTGGCAGGCTGCGCTGACGCGCGTTATGCAACATATGCAGGGTGATGGTGTGCACTTGCGCCTTGCTGACCTCTACATGGGTCTTGAGCAATAGCTGTGCCTCTTTGCTTCGGCGCGACAAAATTGCCGCAAGTATTTGTCCATGTTCGGCATAAGTGGCCGCTACGCGTGGGCTCTGGGTGAAGTCCAGACGCCGGATAATGCGGATCTTCTCGCTCACTTCGGCGTGCAGGCGGGCCATTTCGCGGTTGCCCGCCGCCTCCACCAGCAAGCAATGAAAACGCTCATCTAGGCGCGAGACTTCGCGGCCATCCTGCAAACGTTGCTCGGGCCGCACCAACCAAGTGCGTTTTAGTTGTTCCAGTGCAGGCGATTGCTCATCCACAGGGCGTTCGCATAAGCGCCGCACAGCCTCCAGTTCGAGGACGATGCGCACCTCGTACAATTCCTCAAAATGAGCGAAGTCGAACGGCTTGACCTGCCAGCCGCTGCGGAAATACACCTGCAGATAGCCTTCACGTTCCAATCGATACAACGCCTGGCGCACGGGCGTGCGGCTAACCGCCATGCGCTCGGCGATCTCGCTTTCGGAGAAGCGATCACCGGGCAGCAGGCGAAACTCAAAGATGTCGTCTTTGAGCTGCAGGTAGATGCGCTCGGCGAAATTCTCCGGGCGTTCCTTACCGCTGCTGGGCGCGCCGCTCAGTTGCATGGGGGTCAGCCCTGCTGCTGGCTGGCAATGAATGCGCGCCAGCCGCCAAAGCTGGTGATGTCGCGCGCGCCGTGCAGGGCATACGGCTCACAGATAAAGCCTTTGACCCAGCGGCCATCAGCCAATTGCAGGTTGCCGATGCCCAGTGGTGCAGGGATTTCTGCGACAAACTCGCCAAAGCGCGCTTGGGGGATATCCCACAGCTCGACGATGATTGCCGCGCCATCCTCAGCCACCCGCGCCAGCCCCGGTTTGGGCGGCACGGTGCCGGGCAGTGCATACAGCCGATAGGTGGCGGCGCTGGTGGTTTGCTCCACCAGCACGGCGTCGCGGCTGGTCAGTTGAAAATTAAGTGGCATGCCGGTGAGGTGAGCGCC
The DNA here is from genome assembly GCF_037943105.1 of Pseudomonas sp. TMP9. Lineage (NCBI taxonomy): Bacteria > Pseudomonadati > Pseudomonadota > Gammaproteobacteria > Pseudomonadales > Pseudomonadaceae > Pseudomonas > Pseudomonas vesperimontis. The sequence goes on along the minus strand of NZ_CP149803.1, from coordinate 3,152,378 downwards.
GACCACGGCTACGCGTACGCCACCCGGCGCAGGATCGTTGTTGGTCATCTGGCTAGGCAGCGCGCGGCCGGTTGCACCCAGCGGTAGGTTGAGTGCGTGCTGCCAGCGTTTGCCGAAAGCAGCCAGGGCCTGGTCGTGCCAAGCGGGGGCAATCAAGGTGATGCCGGCGGGCAGGCCGTCAGCGCGAAAGCCGGCTGGCAGGGCCAGGGCTGAGAGGTCGGCGAGGTTGGTGAAGTTGGTGTAGGTGCCGAACTGGCTGTTGAACAACACCGGTTCAACCTCCATCTCGGCGAGGCTGCGAATGGTCGGCGAGGTCGGCACCACCAATGCGTCGAAATCGGCGAGTACCTCGTTGATGGTGCGGCTCAGTTCGGCGCGAATGTATTCGGCCTTGTAAGCGTCGCAGGCGCTGTAGGTATGGCCATTATCGACGATGCCGCGTACCACCGGGTTGATATGCGCAGGATTGACGCCTTCCAGCGCCACCGTGCGCTCAGCTACCCAGCTGCCGTAATAGAGTTGGTCGGCCAGTTGCCGAAAGGGCGTGAAGTCGATTTCGCAGACCTCTGCACCCAGCGCGCGCAGTGTGTCCAGCGCCGCTGCATAGACCGCCTGATTCTGCGAGTCGCCAAAAAACGCGGGATTGCTCGGCACGGCTAAACGGGGCTTGGCCGGCATCCCAACCTTGGCGCTCATGGGGTTTTTACGGCTGTAGGGGTCGGTTGCATCATAGCCACCGGCAATCTGCGCGACGGTCAGGGCGTCGCTCACGGTCAGGGCGAATACTGAGATGCAATCGAGCGTCTTGCAGGCTGGCACCACGCCGCTAGTGGACAGCCAGCCTTTGCTCGGCTTGAGCCCAACAATATTGTTGAAGCCGGCGGGCACACGGCCTGAACCAGCGGTGTCGGTGCCCAGCGAGAACGGCACCAAGCCGCGCGCCACCACACTGGCCGAGCCGGAGCTGGAACCGCCGCTGACGTAATCTGGGTTAAAACTGTTGCGCACCGCGCCATGGGGTGAGCGGGTGCCGACCAGGCCGGTGGCGAACTGGTCGAGGTTGGTCTTGCCGATCAGAATGGCACCGGCTGCCCGCAGCTTTGCCACCACCGTGGCGTCGGCTGCCGCGCTGTAGGCAAACTCCGGGCAGGCGGCGGTGGTGGGCCAACCGGCGGCGTCGATATTGTCCTTGATGGCGAATGGCACGCCGTACAACGGCAGCTTACTCAGGTCGCCGCCTGCATCCCTCAATCGGGCGGCTAAACCATCGAGTTGCGTGCTCAGTTGAGCCTCATTGGCCAGAACAATCCAGGCGTTATCCGCGCAGGTTAGTTGATCAAGCAGGCTATGCAGCAGCTCGGCGGGCGATTGGCCGTCGCGGTAGGCCTGTTGCCAGTCGGCGAGGGTGAAGGCGATAGGGGCGTTAGGCATGCTCTGAATTCCATCTTGTATCCAAGTGATGGAATGTCTAGAGCAATGTCGGTGCCAGTTCTTTAAAGTGACTTATTTTCAAGTGGTTAGGTGATTTTTGAGGGCGCTGCGAGGGTTTGTGCACGCTGTTATGCACCGAGGCAGGGCTGCGTTGCATGCGGATGGTGCAAGGTTGTGGGGCGCCTGCAGCCCGGATGCAATCCGGGATAAACCGTGCCGACTGCAGACGCCTGCCCCGGATTTCATCCGAGCTACGGCCTCATTTTATGGACGGCAAGGTTAGGCAGTCGCAGCCGTCACGGTGGACGAAAACAGCGCCGTCCACCCTACGTGGTCACTCCGGGTTTTGCTCAGTTGTAGCCTGGATTAGCCGTAGGCGTAATCCGGGTTTCGCCATAGGGTCGCATCAGGCTTCACCCATTCAGCCTAGGGCATCAGAGGGCGAGGTAGTTCTTTACCCCGGTAAAAATGATCTGCGCGGCCAGGGCGCAGACGAACAGGCCCATGAGGCGGCTGACAATCTGCAAGCCCTGATCGCCGAGCAGGCGCTCAAACTGATTGGACAGATACAGCACGATGCCAACAGTCAAGCTGGCCAGGGCGATGCCCAGCACCGCCACAGCCTTGTCGCTCCAGTCGGGTTGGCTGGCACCCATCAGCAGCAACGCACCAATGGTGCCAGGGCCTACGGTGAGCGGGATGGTCAACGGCACGATGGAAACGTCTTGCTGCGCGTTATCGCTTTGCACCACCGACTTGCCTTGGGCCATGCCCAGCGCCGAGATAAACAGCACGCTGCCAGCACCGATGCGGAAGGCGTCAATGGTGATGCCGAACAGAGTGAAGATGTGTTTGCCGAACAGGTACAGCAAAACGCTGGAGATCAGTACCCCGAGTGCGACTTTCCAAGCCAGGCGCTTGCGCTCTTTGACCGTATAACCGCGGCTCAACCCAATAAAGCACGACAGCACAAAGAAGGGGCTATAGAGCACCAGCAGTTTCAGATACAGGCTAAATAGCGCATGCGCCATGACAAGACTCGTTTCGGTGAGAGAGGGTCGCAGGGTAAAAGCCTAGAGGCTGATGGGCAATCCCTACGGCGTGATCAGGATGGCAAGGCGTTGCGCTGAAGACGGATTTCCCGCTCGGCTACCCAATGCTCGACCAGCTCGCGCAGTTGCGACATTTCCACGGGTTTGGACATGTGCCCGTCCATGCCCGACAGGCGTGCGCGCTCTTTGTGCTCATGCAGGATATGCGCAGTAAGCGCCACCACTGGGGTGCGGGTGCGCTGTTCGGCGGCCTCCCAGGCGCGCAGTTGCTCAGTGGCGGAGAAACCATCAAGCACGGGCATTTCACAGTCCATCAGCACCAAATCATACTGCTGGGCTTTCATCGCATTGAGCGCTTCTTGGCCATTGCTGGCGGTGTCCGGTTGCAGGTTAAGTTTGCCGAGCATGCCACGGATTACTTTGGTGGAAATGCTGTTGTCCTCGGCCACCAGAATGCGGAAATCATCAGGGACATGCAGAGCCGCGCTCACCGGCAGTGGGGTGAACATCGGTGACTCACCTTTACCGCGCTGCGCCAACTCGTCGGCCAAGGTGGTTTTCAGCGTATAGCCGGCCACGGGCTTGGCCAGGATGCGTTTGATCCCGGCGTTGCGAGCGATGATCTTGCTGGGCGCATGGCTGATGCCGGTGAGCATGATCAGCAGAATGTCATGGTTGAGGTTGGCATCTTCTTTGATTCGCGCCGCCAACTGCATGCCGGTCATGCCGGGCATGTCTTGATCGAGCAGCACCGCATCGAAGAACTCGCGCAGGTGCGCCTTGGTGCGCAACAGGGCCATGGCTTCTTTGCCGGATGGCACCGCGCTAACCTGCATGCCCCAAGCGCTGCATTGCTGTACCAGCACTTTGCGACAGGTGTCGTTGTCATCCACCACCAGCAAGCGCATGCCTTGCAGGGAGGTATCGAAGTCGGTGAGGGGTTCCTCCAGGCGTGTGGCATCCAGCGGTAGGGTAAGCCACAGGGTGGAACCGCGATTGCTGTTTTGGATGCCAAATTCGCCGTCCATCAGGCGCACCAGTTGGCGCGCAATGACCAGGCCAAGCCGGCCGCCAAGTTTGGTCGCGGCGAGGAAGTCTTTGCTGTGCAACTCGGCATTTAGCAGGGCGTCGCGCTCGCTGGCGTCCAGCGGCTTACCGCTGTCTTGCACGGCAATGCGCAAGCGCGGCGCGTCTTGGCTCGTATCAAGGGCCACCACCAGCAGAATTTCACCTTCATCGGTTTGTTTGAAGGCGTTATCGAGCAGGCTCAGCAGGGTTTGGCGCAGGCGTGTAGGGTCGCCGCCGATCACCCGTGGCACTTGCGGCTGCATAAAACTGATCAGCTCAACTTTCTGTTGCTCGGCCTTGGCGCGGAAGATGTCCAAACAGTCTTCGATCAAGGCATTAAGGTCGAACTGCACATCGTCCAGCTCGATCTGCCCGGACTCCAACTTGGAGATGTCGAGGATCTCGTTGATCAGCGTCAGCAGCTCGTTACCGGAACTGTTGATGGTTTGCGCATAGTCACGCTGCTTGGCGGATAACGGGGTGCCGAGTAGCAGTTCGGCCATGCCCAGCACGCCATTCATCGGTGTGCGGATTTCATGGCTGATTTTGGCGAGAAACTCGGCCTTGGCCTTCAGCTCAGCCGAACTGGCGGCGAGGGTGCGGCTGAAAATAAATTGAGCCTGCATGATGCGCCGTTGCCGGTCGCTCAAGGCCATGCTGAGGATAAAGCTGCTAACCACTGTGACGGCCACCAAGGCATAGACCATCCACTCGGTGTGGACGGCCCAGTAACCGAAAAGAACCGGCAGCGCACAGATAAACGCCACACAAAAAATCAGCAACGCCAGGCTGAATAAGCGCGCGGGCGGGTAACCATGGCGCCAATGAGTCAGCGCCACCAGCAGGATGCTCAACGCCACAAGCGCATTCAACAGGTAAACCCACTGGTTGAACTGCAAGTGGGTAGCCGCCAACAGCGTCACGCAAACCAAGCCAAGCATCACCATTTCAGCCGTCAACAGATGCCTAAGGGGTGTGCTGGGGCAGACTTTTTTGAAGAAGCTGGCGGTAAATCCCAGTGCACAAATGGCCGTCAGTAACATCGCCAGGTTAGTGATTTGTGGCTGCAGGCTGTGCCATTCATTCAGCCACGGCGTGCTGATGCCCAGCAGGCTAACTACCGCGACCAACTGGCAGGCCTGAGTGGCTGCCAGCCATAAACCGCTCGCCGCGCGGGTGTAGGCATAGCGCACGAGGTTATAGATCACCACCATCATCAGGCAGCCCAGCAGCACACCAAGCAGTAGCGGTCGATTATCGTCTGCGGCCATGGCTTGTGCGCTTTGCAGGGTGATGCTCGGGCGCAGCGCATGTTCAGAGGCCACGCGCAGGAAGACATCCAGCGGTTGCTCGGCGATAGGCAGCGGCAAGAGAAAATCGCGGCTGGCCAATGGGCGGCTGCTAAAGGGTAGGTTGCTGCCGGTATGCGCTTGGTCCACCAGCGCGTCACCGCGCAGTACAAAAAGGTCCAGGTAGGCGAGGTACGGGGCGAAAATACGCAGCATCTGTGCGTCATTGCTGGCGGGCAGGCGTACATGCAGCCACAGCGCACTGCCGCCAGGGGTGTAGAGTTGGGTTAGGTCGGTGTTGCGAAACTGTGCCTGGCGCTCGGGGCTGCGCACATCATCGAGTTGCAGTTCGGCGCTTGGGTCGCTCAGGCTTGACCACGACACCACAGCCGCTTGAGCAGCGGCTGCAGTGAGCAGCATCAGCAGGGTGCTGACGAGCAGGTAGGTGGCAATCCTAAGCCGGCGCACATGAAGTCCTTTCAACATTGAGTGGCGAGATTATAGCCAAGCTGCCCGCCAGAGGCGTATGACAAAGGCGGCCAATTGGCCACCTTTGTAGCGTTTTGGCCACTATCGGTCTTTTATTTAGCTTGGTGTTCGCGGGCAATGGCTCGGTAGCCGATGTCGTTGCGGTAGAAACTGCCATCCCAGCGGATTTTCTCAGCCAGACGATAGGCTTGTTGTTGGGCCTCTTCAACGCTACGACCAATGGCGGTGGCGCACAGTACGCGACCACCGGCGGTCACAACCTGGCCCTCTTTTAGTGCAGTGCCGGCGTGGAAGACTTTGCCATCCAGTTGCGCCGCAGCGTCCAGGCCTTCGATCACATCGCCCTTGCTGTAATCAGCCGGGTAGCCGCCTGCGGCGATGACCACTCCCACCGTCGGGCGAGGGTCCCACGTGGCTTCGACCTTATCCAGCGCTTTGGCCAGTGCTGCTTCCACCAGCAACACCAAGCTGGACTCCAAGCGCAGCATGATCGGCTGGGTTTCTGGGTCGCCAAAGCGGCAGTTGAATTCGATCACCTTCGCTCGGCCGCTCTTGTCGATCATCAGCCCAGCATAGAGGAAGCCGGTGTAGACGTTACCCTCGCTGGCCATGCCGCGCACGGTTGGGTAAATCACTTCATCCATCACCCGCTGATGCACCTCAGCGGTGACCACCGGGGCTGGAGAATAGGCGCCCATACCGCCGGTGTTGGGGCCTGTATCAGCGTCGCCCACACGTTTGTGGTCCTGGCTGGTGGCCATCGGCAGCACGTTTTTGCCATCAACCATGACAATAAACGAGGCTTCTTCACCGTCGAGAAACTCTTCAATCACCACCCGCGAACCGGCTTCGCCAAAGGCATTGCCGGCGAGCATGTCGCGCACAGCGTCTTCGGCTTCAATGAGCGTCATGGCGACGATTACGCCTTTACCGGCGGCCAGGCCGTCGGCCTTGATCACAATGGGCGCGCCGACTTTTTGCAAGTAAGCCAGGGCCGGCTCAACTTCGGTGAAGTTCTGGTAGTCAGCCGTCGGGATGCCGTGGCGGGCGAGGAAGTCTTTGGTGAAAGCCTTGGACCCTTCCAACTGCGCGGCGGCGGCGGTGGGGCCGAACACATCCAGCTTGCGCGTGCGAAACAGATCAACCACCCCCGCCACCAGCGGCGCTTCCGGGCCGACGATGGTCAGCTGCACATTCTTTTTAGCAAAGTCAGCTAACGCTGCGATATCCAGCACGTCGATGGCGACGTTTTCGCACTTGGCTTCAGTGGCGGTGCCGGCGTTGCCGGGGGCCACGAAGACGGTGTCGACGCGCTTATCCTGCGCGACTTTCCAGGCCAGGGCGTGTTCACGACCGCCGCTGCCGATGATCAATACGTTCATGTCTCTCTCCCTCTGGAGGCGGGCCTGTGGCCCGATTGGTGGATAGATAAAGCGCTATCCACCCTACGAATGGGTGCGATGTAGGGTGGATGGCCGTAGCCATCCACCACGTCATCAATGGCGGAAATGACGCATGCCGGTGAATACCATCGCGATATTGGCCTCGTCGGCAGCGGCGATCACTTCCGCATCGCGCATCGAGCCGCCGGGTTGGATCACCGCGGTAATGCCATTGGCGGCGGCGTTGTCCAAACCGTCGCGGAACGGGAAGAAGGCGTCGGAGGCCATGACTGATCCCGCCACTTTCAAACCGGCATGCTCAGCCTTGATGGCGGCAATGCGCGCGGAGTTAACCCGGCTCATCTGGCCGGCACCGACGCCGATGGTCTGGCGGTTTTTGGCGTAGACGATGGCATTGGATTTGACGAACTTGGCCACTTTCCAGGCGAAGATCAGGTCGTGCACTTCCTGCTCGCTCGGGGCGCGCTGGGTGACGATTTTCAGCTCTTCTGCCTTGATCATGCCGATGTCGCGGCTCTGTACCAGCAGGCCGCCGTTGACCCGCTTGAGGTCCCAGCCGGCGCTGCGTTCGGCCGCCCATTCGCCGCATTCGAGCAGGCGTACGTTGGCTTTAGCCGCAACGATGGCGCGGGCCTCCAAGCTGATTTTCGGCGCGATAATCACTTCAACAAACTGGCGCTCGACGATGGCCTGGGCGGTGGCGCTGTCCAGTTCACGGTTGAAGGCGATGATGCCGCCAAACGCTGACTCGGTGTCGGTGGCGTAGGCCAGTTCATAGGCTTGGCGGATGCCGCCTTCGCTGTCCAAAGCCACGGCCACGCCGCACGGGTTAGCGTGCTTAACGATCACGCAGGCGGGCTTAACAAAGCTCTTCACACACTCCAGCGCGGCATCTGTGTCGGCCACGTTGTTGAACGACAGCTCTTTGCCTTGCAGCTGCACGGCAGTGGAAATACTGGCCTCACCTTTTAGGGCCTCGACATAGAACGCTGCGCTCTGGTGTGGGTTTTCGCCGTAGCGCATTTCTTGGGCTTTGACGAACTGGCTGTTGAAGGTCTGCGGGAAGGTGCCACGGTTTTCAGTGGACAGGCTTTCGGTCGTTTGGTCGATGGTGCCCAGGTAGTTGGCGATCATGCCGTCGTAGGCCGCGGTGTGTTCAAAAGCTTTGAGCATCAGGGCGAAGCGCTCGGCGTAAGTCAGGCCGCCCGCTTTCAGTGACTCAACGATACCGGTGTAATCGCCAGCGTTGACCACGATGGCCACGTCTTTGTGGTTCTTCGCGGCGGAGCGAACCATGGTTGGGCCGCCAATGTCGATGTTCTCAATAGCGTCCGGCAGGCTGCAGCCCGGCTTAGCTACAGTGGCGGCGAACGGGTAGAGGTTAACGGCGACCAGGTCGATCGGCTTGATGCCGTGCTCAGTCATGATGCCGTCATCGATACCGCGGCGACCGAGGATGCCGCCATGGATCATCGGGTGCAGGGTCTTCACTCGACCGTCCATCATTTCCGCGAAGCCGGTGTAGTCGGCCACTTCTACGGCAGCTACACCATTGTCTTTGAGCAGTTTGTAAGTGCCGCCCGTGGAGAGGATCTCCACATTCAGGGCGACGAGCTCGCGAGCAAACTCAAGGATGCCGGTCTTGTCGGACACACTGATCAAGGCACGGCGAACGGGGAGGCGGGTGGTCTGGTCGGTCATTTCAGAGTCCATCAGAGCTGAGGTGTCAGCAAAAAAATTACCAGCAAAAAAGGCGGCTTTGATGGGCCGCCCTTTTCGGGAGTTCGCGGTTACAGCAGATCGTATTGCTTGAGCTTTTTGCGCAGGGTGCCGCGATTCAAACCGAGCAGTTCGGAGGCTTTGGTCTGGTTACCCTTGACGTAGTTCATCACGGTCTCCAGCAGCGGCGCTTCCACTTCAGTGAGCACCAAGTTGTAGACGTCACAGACGTCCGCGCCCTCAAGATGGGCAAAGTAGTTGTGCAGCGCCTTCTCAACACTGCCGCGCAGGGTTTGCCCCTCTTCGCTAGGCGTATTCAGGTGCTGTTTTAAACTGCTGTTGTCACTCACGGGCGCCATCACACTTCCTAAAGTCTCGGTCAACATCGTCATGCGGCCACCCCTTCTCCATTGTTATGACGTTCGCTGAAAAACTCGCGAACGTTGGTGCACTGCGCGTCCGTACTGTCTATACGGTTGAACTGGGCGCGAAACTCCTTGGCGCCCGGCAAGGTTGCGAGATACCAGCTGACATGTTTGCGGGCAATGCGTACGCCCATAACATCGCCGTAGAAGGCGTGCAGTGCAGCCAGATGCTCAAGCAGAATACGTTCCACCTCATACAAGCTGGGTGCCGGTAGGTGTTCGCCGGTACGCAGAAAATGCTCAATTTCACGGAATATCCAAGGGCGGCCCTGCGCCGCGCGACCGATCAGCAGGCCATCAGCACCGGTGGCCGCGAGAACGGCTTTGGCCTTCTCGGGTGAGTCAATATCGCCATTGGCCAGCACCGGAATCGACACGGCCTGTTTAATCGCGGCAATGGTCTCGTACTCGGCCTCGCCCCTGTATAAATCAGCGCGGGTGCGGCCATGCACGGCTAACGCAACAATGCCGCTGTCTTCGGCGATCCTCGCCACGCTGATACCGTTCTTGTGTTCGCGGTCCCAGCCGGTGCGAATCTTCAGGGTCACCGGCACATCCACCGCGGCGACAACTGCCTGAAGAATCTCGCGCACCAGTTGCTCATCCTTCAGCAGGGCGGAGCCGGCAGCCTTGTTGCAGACTTTTTTTGCCGGGCAGCCCATGTTGATGTCGATGATCTGCGCGCCCAGCTCTACGTTACGTCTGGCTGCTTCGGCGAGCATCTCAGGGTCGCCACCGGCGATCTGCACCGAGCGCGGCTCGGGATCACCGCTGTGCATCATGCGCAGGCTCGATTTGCGGGTGTTCCACAAACGCACATCACTGGTGACCATTTCTGACACCACCAAGCCTGCGCCCATGCGTTTACACAGCTGACGAAAGGGCTGGTCAGTGACGCCCGCCATCGGGGCGAGAATCAGGGCGTTGGTCAATGTGTAAGGGCCGATGCGTAGCGCCGACATAGGGCTTCCCTGCTCAAGAGACCTGCTGTTGAACAAATAGGAGAGTGCTAAAAAGGGTGGGCATGATACCCGCTCTGAATGAGTGGATAAAGGCTGTTTTGAACAAATTATGAACAGTTGCGGGCTTATCGCGAAGGGTTTGGTTGTTGCGAAATTTCCAGCTATTAGCCCGCGCCGCGTTATTCCGGGGAGTGGAAACTCAGGCTGTAATTCACCGCTTGGGTGCCCGGATCGAGGATGTCCAAGGAGATATGGATCGGCGTTTGTGGCGGCATTTCTGCGTTACCCGCCAGCTCCCCGGCCAGGTATTCGCTGGGTTTAAAGCGGCGGCTGGCGAGCAGTTGGCCGTTGATATCGGCAAAGCGCATTTCCAGCAGCGGGAAAGGTTGCGAGAACGGCGCACGGTTGTAGAGGATGGCGTCGACGACCAGCGCACCGCTGAATTCGGGATGACTGCGTACCACCAGATTACTGCTTTTGACTTGGGCGATATCGACCTTGGACGGCAGCAGGCAGCCGACGCTCGGGCACAGTTGTTCAAACCACGGACGGTACTGATCTTGCCGGGCCAGCTCGTCGAAGTGATACATCACGTACTGCCCGGCCAAGGCCATCGCCCCGATTAGGTTCAGCAGGCCCCAGCCGATCCAGCGTCCCCAAGGTTTCTGCTGCGGCTGCCAGTCCAGTTGCAGCGGCTCATCATCCAGCTCAAACAGGTGTTCGTCACGCAATTCAGGTTCGGCGCGTAAGGCTTGTTTCGCTGTGGGCGGCTGGGCCTCTTCATCATCGTCACGCCGTGCGCTAAAAAGCTTAGGCTCGGCGTGCAGTGCAATGTGTTCGGCCTCAGGCTCTTGCCGGCGGCGGTCTATAACGTTGAACTGGTGCGCGGGCTCGTCAACGGGCTCGCTTATCGCAGCGGGAGCAGGTGCCAATATCGGTGCTGCCGGTGCACGTGTCGGTTGCACCTGTGGCGTCAGCGGTTGGTGTGGGGCGGTGCGGCTAGCGGCTGGCTTGGGCTGTTCATCCTGCAACAGGGCTTCTGCCCAGCGCTCGTCGAGCGGGTCGTGCTCGGCGGGCTCCGGTGCGAGAAAGCCTTCGTGGGTGTGAGTGGCGCTATCAATCGCTAAAAACTGTTTGGACAACTGCTGCTCTTGAGCGTCGAGCTTGGCCAGCTCTTCATCAAGGTTGAGGCTGTCGAGATCGAGGTCGTCATGAATCCACAGTGTGTCAGTGCTGGCGGGGACGGCTGGTATTGCTTGAGCGGCAACGGGAGTGACCGCTAGTGGCGCTGGCGATGTGCTCGGCAATGGCGCCGGTGCAGCGGCTGGTGCTGGCGGGGCGGTCAGCTGTTGGCCTTGCTCGCGCAGTTGTTGCGCGGCATTGAACACATGCAGGCAGGCTCCGCAGCGCACGGCACCATGGGCCGCGCCCAGCTGCGTAAGGCTCACGCGAAAGCTGGTACGGCAATGGGGGCACTGGGTGATGAAGCTCTGGATCATGCGGCAGTCCGGTTGAACAAGGCGGCTAGTCTAACGTAAGTGCTCGCTAATGCAGCAGGCTTGGAAGGCGCTGTGCTTAGCGGCGCACACCGCTGATGCGGACCCAGCCGTCTTTGTCAGCGGTCGGGTCGAGGGCAAAGGCCTGGTCATAGGCGGTGCGCACCTCTTCGGCTTGTTCGGCGAGGATGCCCGACAGCGCCAAGCGTCCGCCGGCTTTGACCAGTCCCGTGATCTGCGGCGCTAAGGCCACCAGCGGGCCGGCGAGAATATTGGCCACCACCACATCGGCCGGCTCCTGCGGCATGTGCTCGGGCAGGTAAAGCGGGAAGCGTGTGGGATCGATACCGTTACGCCCCGCGTTATCGCGCGAGGCTTCGATGGCTTGGATGTCGATATCAGTGCCGACGGCATGCGGTGCGCCGAGCAACAAGGCAGCAATGGCAAGGATGCCCGAGCCGCAGCCAAAGTCGATGACGTTACAACCCTGCAGGTTCTGGCTGTCCAGCCATTCCAGGCATAACGCGGTGGTCGGGTGGGTGCCGGTGCCAAAGGCCAGGCCCGGATCGAGCAACAGGTTGACGGCATCTGGCTCAGGCGCGGCGTGCCAGCTCGGCACGATCCACAGGCGTTGGCCAAAACGCATCGGTTGGAAGCCATCCATCCAGCTGCGCTCCCAGTCCTGATCAGCAATCACTTCGGCGTGGTGTTCCGGCAATTCGACGCCGGTGAGCAGTTGCAAGTGAGCAAACACCGCAGCGGCCTGCGTATCGGCCTCAAATAGTGCCAGCAGATGAGTGTGCGACCACAACGGCGTGGTGCCCAGGTCCGGCTCGAAGATGGGCTGGTCTTCGGCGTCCATAAAGGTTACTGAGACGGCGCCGACTTCGAGCAGCGCATCTTCGTAAGTTTCCGACTGCTCTGGGGTGATGGCGAGACGGACTTGTAACCAGGGCATGGGAAACCTCGTGAGCGTTGTGACGGGAGGGTGCAAATGGCCGCGCAGCTTACTTGATGCAGCGGTGCGGCGGCCACTGCCGAGCAGAAACGACAAGGGCTGCCGAATGGCAGCCCTTGTCTAGAGCCTATTTATGATCTGCTGTGCGTCGGGCCCTGCAGCGTTAAAAACAGGCTCTGATCGTGCTATGCCGCAGCTTAGTGCTTATCCATGCCCAGTTTTTTCTCCAGATAATGGATATTGATGCCGCCTTGGCAGAAGCCTTTGTCGCGAACCAGCATGCGGTGCAGCGGCACGTTAGTCTTGATGCCGTCGACGATGATCTCGTCCAGCGCGTTGCGCATCCGGGCCATGGCCTCGTCGCGGGTGGCGCCGTAGGTGATGATCTTGCCGATCAATGAGTCGTAGTGCGGCGGAACGGTGTAACCGCTGTACAGGTGCGAATCCACCCGCACACCGTTACCGCCCGGTGCATGGAAATGGCTGACTTTGCCGGGGCAGGGCATAAAGTTGTCCGGGTCTTCAGCGTTAATCCGGCATTCCAGCGAATGCCCGCGAATGACCACGTCACTCTGCTTGAACGACAGCTTGTTGCCAGCCGCGATGCTGAGCATCTCTTTAACGATGTCGATGCCCGTGACCATTTCCGTCACCGGATGCTCCACCTGCACGCGGGTGTTCATCTCGATAAAGTAGAAATTGCCGTCTTCGTAAAGGAACTCAAAGGTGCCAGCACCGCGATAGCCGATCTCGATGCACGCATCGACGCAGCGTTGCAGCACCTCAGCGCGGGCTTTTTCATTGATGCCCGGTGCCGGCGCTTCTTCCAGTACTTTCTGGTGGCGACGCTGCAGCGAGCAGTCGCGATCGCCCAGGTGGATGGCATTGCCTTGGCCGTCGGAAAGAATCTGCACTTCCACGTGGCGTGGGTTGCCGAGAAACTTTTCCAGATAGACCATCGGGTTGCCGAACACCGAACCGGCTTCGCTGCGAGTCAGCTTGGCTGATTTGATCAGGTCTTCTTCTTGGTAAACCACACGCATGCCGCGACCGCCGCCGCCGCCAGCGGCTTTGATGATCACCGGGTAGCCGACTTCACGGGCAATCTGCAGCGCTGTTTCTTCGTCTTCCGGTAGCGGGCCGTCGGAGCCGGGGACCACCGGCACGCCTGCGCGCTTCATGGCGTCTTTGGCGGAGACCTTGTCGCCCATCAAGCGGATGGTTTCAGCGGTTGGGCCGACAAAGGCAAAGCCTGAGTTTTCCACTTGTTCGGCGAAGTCAGCGTTTTCCGCGAGGAAGCCGTAACCTGGGTGAATGGCGGTCGCGCCGGTCACTTCAGCGGCGCTGATAATGGCCGGGATGTTCAAATATGACAGGGTGCCAGCCGCTGGGCCGATGCACACGGACTCATCTGCAAGGCCCAAGTGCATCAGGTCGCGGTCAGCAGTGGAGTGCACTGCAACGGTTTTGATGCCCAGCTCTTTGCAGGCGCGCAAAATGCGCAAGGCGATCTCGCCGCGGTTGGCGATCAGAACTTTTTCCAACATCGCTGGCTCTCCTCGGTTCAAACGATGGTGAACAGAGGCTGGTCGTATTCCACCGGCTGCCCGTTCTCACCCAAAATGGAGTCGATCACGCCGCTGGTTTCGGCCTCGATGTGGTTCATCATCTTCATTGCTTCAACGATGCAGAGGATGTCGCCTTTCTTCACGCTTTGTCCGACTTCAACAAAGTTACCGGTAGTCGGGCCGGACGCGCGGTAGAAGGTGCCGACCATCGGCGAGCGCACCACGGTGCCGTTCAGCTTGGCTGCAACCGGGGCAGCTGCTTCAGCAGCAACGGGCGCGGCAGCTGGAGCAGCGGGTGCAGGTGCTGGGGCGTACATTGGCTGTTGCATAAAGGCCGGCTGCTTGCTGTGCCGGCTGATGCGCACAGACTCTTCGCCTTCGCGAATCTCCAGTTCGTCGATGCCGGATTCTTCCAGCAGCTCGATCAGTTTTTTGACTTTACGAATATCCATAATGGTTCAACTCCCGGTAAGGTCAGGGGCGCTTAAGTTCAAGTTGTTCAAGTGCAGCCTCCAGGGCCAGCCGATAACCGCTGGCGCCAAGGCCGCAGATCACCCCTACAGCAACATCTGAAAAATAGGAGTGATGGCGGAAAGCTTCGCGTTTGTGCACGTTGGACAGGTGCACTTCGATGAATGGGATGCTCACTGCCAGCAATGCGTCACGTAATGCGACGCTGGTGTGAGTAAAAGCGGCCGGATTGATCAGAATAAAGTCGACGCCTTCGCTGTGTGCGGCGTGAATGCGCTCAATCAACTCATATTCGGCATTGCTCTGCAGGTACTGCAGATGATGCCCGGCCTCGCGCGCGCGACGCTCCAGATCCGTGTTGATCTGCTCCAGCGTCACTGCGCCGTAAACCCCCGGCTCGCGGGTGCCGAGCAAGTTGAGGTTGGGGCCGTGCAGTACCAGAAAGGTCGCCATGATTCTGAGTCCTTATTTTTTATTACTAGGACTATGCCGCGACAGCGCCGAGCTGTCCAGTTCTCGGCAGTAGTCGACATGATGGCCGCAGATTGCGTGAATTGGTGGGCCGCAGGGCCTAAAAGCGTTCGCGTGCTGTGGTCAGGCGGGCCGCGAAGGTCGCGGCGTCCACCTCGCCGACGACCCGCAGGTCTAGCCATTCGTCACCCTTGCCGTCAAACAGCTGAATGGCCGGTGGGCCAAACAGCTGGTAGCGGTCGAGCAGCGCGCGCTGAGCGGGGTTGCTTTCGGTGATGTCAAAACGCACCAGTTGAAAGTCGCTGAGCTGGCGGGCCACTTCGGTTGCAGGAAACACTTCACGCTCGATTACTTTGCAGCTGATGCACCAATCGGCGTACCAGTCGAGCAGCAGCGGGGTGCCATTGTTCTGCGCATTGCGCAGAGCAGCATCCAGTTCGGCGGGGGTGGTTACGGTTTGCCACTGGCTGGACTTCACCGCTGTGGCCTCTGCATTGCTAACCATTCGACCCAGTGGACGCAGCGGATCATCTTGGCCCTGCAACGCGCCGACCCAGGCCACCAAAGCAAAAACCAGAAATGGTAGGCCAAGCAGCTGCGCAAGTTTTTGGTGATGGGTTTTCGGTGTCAGCTCCAGTGCGCCGAGCCACAGCGCCACACCGGCAGCCAGTAAGCCCCACAGCGCCAAGCTAACCGGGCCGGGCACCACGCGCTCCAGCAGCCAGATGGCCACCGCCATCAGCAGCGCGCCAAAGAGGTTGCGCACCGCCACCATCCACGTTCCGGATTTCGGCAGAAGGGCGCCGCCGCCAACGGCAAACAGCACCAGCGGCGCGCCCATACCGAGGCCCAAGGCCAGTAATTTCAGACCGCCCCCTAGGGCATCGCCGCTGGCGCTGATGTACAGCAGTGCGCCGGCCAGCGGTGCGGAAACGCAAGGCGAAACCAGTACGCTAGACAGAACGCCAAGTGACGCGGCGCTGAGGACGGTGCCGCCTTTCAGGCGTTGGCTAAGGCGTTGCAGTGGGCCATCGATAGCCGCGGGCAGGCGCAGCTCAAGAAAGCCCAAGCTGGCCGCGCCGAACAGGGCGAAGAAGATCGCAAACGGCACCAGCACCCAGGGTGATTGCATGCGGGCTTGCAAGTTAAGTTCGGCACCGAACAGGCCCATCAGCGCGCCGAGGATGGCAAAGCTCAGCGCCATCGGCAGCACATAGGCCAGCGATAGCACCAGGCTGCGCATCCCGCCAGGTTGGCCGCGCAGCACTACGCCCGTGAGAATAGGCAGCATCGGCAATACGCACGGGGTGAATGTCAGCGCCAGGCCACCGAGGAAAAACAGCGCCAGGTCGGTCCAGCTCCAAGCGCTCGCGCCTTCAGCGCCGACGCCATTGGATGCCGCACCACCACCAATGGCCAGCACCTCGGTTTGCGGCGGGTAGCACAAGCCTTTGTCCGCGCAGCCTTGGTAGTTGACGCTGAGGTTAAAGGGGCGGTTGTCCGGGTTGTCGAGCGGTACCTCGACATCCAGCACCTCGTAATACACCTCTACATCGCCAAAGTATTCGTCGTGCTTGGCTTGGCCCGCGGGTAGAACCGCGTCGCCCAAGCGGATGTCCGCCGGCTCGCTGCTAAAGCTGAGCCGGTGGCGATACAGGTAATACCCTTCGGCGGCGACAAAGCGCAGTTTTACTGATTCGCCGGAACTGCTGATTAGGCTCAGCTTGAACGCCTCGCCCACCGGCAGGAACTCATTGCTGTTATTCAGTGCCGCACCTAGCTGGGCGGGGGCGGGCGGCTTATCGAACAGGTTGGCGCCGGCCGGCAATGCGACCAACAGCAAAAGCAGGCAGAGAAAACGGTGCATGGCGAACTCGTTATGCGAATGTCGCCGCATCATAGCGGGGCTAAGTCCCGCGCGCATGCCCAAGCCTGTAAACGGTTTTGTCTGCAGGCCAGATGGTGCGCGACATAGTGCCGCGGTTAGACCCTAAAGGCTTGTACGGCAGTGTTCAGCTGGCCACCGAGGTGCAGCAGTTGGACGCCCTGCTGGCGACCCTCGCCGATGCGTTGCAGATTGTCGCTGCCAAGCTGATGGATGCGTTCGCTGTGCCCGCGAATCTCGCTGACTGCGCCGCTCTGCTGTGCTGTGGCATCGGCAATGCGCTCGGCCATGCTGGCGATGGTACGGATCGCCATGACGATTTCATCCAGTGCGCCATCGGCGGCTTCGGCCTGGCTGGCGGTGGCTTCGGCGTGCTCGACCTGCGTGCGCATGGCCTGCACCGATTGCAGTGCGGCCTGTTGCAGGCGACCGATCAGTTCCTGAATTTGCGCTGTGGCGCCACTGGTGCGCTGCGACAGCGAGCGCACTTCATCGGCGACCACGGCAAAACCACGGCCCAGCTCGCCGGCCCGCGCCGCTTCGATGGCCGCATTCAGGGCCAATAGATTAGTCTGCTCGGCAATGCCGCGAATCACCGTCAGTACGTTGCCGATAGTCGCAGTTTCTTCAGCCAGGCGTTCGATTGCCTGGGCATTGCCCTGCACTTCATCGACCAGCGAATGCAGGCCGGCCAGGCTGTGGCCGATTACCTGCTGACCCTGTTCCAAGGCGCGGTTAGCATCGCGGCTAGCGTCAGCAGCCTGGCTGGCGTCCCCCGCCACTTGCTGAATAGTCGCTTGCAGTTCGCCGAGAGCGTCGCGGATCTGAGCGGTATCGCCGGCCTGGCGTTCAGCGCCGCTGTGCAAGCCGCCGCTGAGGTCGGCCAGGGTTCGGCTGGAACCAACCACGTGCTCCGCATGCTGGCGAATGGTGCCGACCAGATCGACCAAGTAGGCGCGCAGGCGATTGAGTGACGCTTCGATATCACTCAGCTCCTGGGTGTGCGAGCCGAGGTGGATGTCTGCGGCGAAATCGCCCCGAGCCCAGGCCGACAGTGCGGGTGCTAGATGCGTAAGGATGCGCGTCAAGCGGCGCTGGAGGGTGTCGATGATCAGCGCGATGAGCAAAATCACGCCAATCATCAGGCCAAGGATCAGCTGCACTTCGCTCTGGATGCGGCCGTGTTCGGCGCGTACTAAGGGTTCCAGCGCGGCCAGTGCTTGCTGCACCTGATCGATCTGTGTACGGGTGCTGTTGGCCAGCACGCTGCGCTGTTCGATCAGGCTGCGGGTGCGTTGCAGTTCGGCCGGGTAGCGGCTGATCAGGTTGGCCATGTCGCGTTTGAGAGCGATACCACGGTCTTCGGCTTGGCTGCTGTCGCTGCTGGCGTCCAGCCCCAGCAGATCGGCAAAGGCGTCACCAGACGACTGGCTGGCATCGGCTACGCCAAGCAGCGGCAGGTTGCTAAGCGCTTGCGCCTGTTTGCTCAGCCCTGCCAGCTCGCGCTCGACCTCGCTGGCCAGTTCGCTGCGGCCGCTGCGTACCAGCTTGTCGCGGGCATGGGCCAGGCGGGTGAGATGCCGTGCCGCGCTAAACAGCGGGCTTCGGTAATTGGCCGCGGCGCTGGCTGCGCCGCTGTCGGCGTATTGCGCGAGTTGCTCCAGCGCTGCGTCCATCTCGCGTTCTGCCTGCAGCAGCAGGCCTTGCGGGTCGGCGGAGAGCTTGCCGGCAGCCAGCAGCTGGTTGGCGCTGAAGGCTTTGAGTGCGACGAGGCTGGGGCGAAGGTTGGCGGCCAGTTGTGCGGGCAGCTCAGTCGTCGCCTGTTCGAGGCTGTCCAGCGATTTTAGGGCCGCGCTGTGGCGCAGGGCGTCGCCGCTATCCAGGTAGGCGTTGATGTTTTGTGCGGCTTCGCCCTGAAACTGCTGGGACAGGCTCAGGTAGCGCTCCATCAGCAAATAGGGGCGTTCCAGAGCGCGCTGAGACCACCACAGGGTGACGGCTAAGGCCGCGCAAACAGTGACCAGCAGCACGGTATTGAGGTTGGTAAATGATTTCAGGCGCATGAGGCTCGACCGATAACGAACGGTTCCGGCCGCCGACGCATGCGTCAAGGCGGCTACTAAGCGTCAGAACTTATTGCTTTTTCATGACCGTAATATGACGGAGCCGACTGCGTCACAGTTTTTTGCTGGGTTGCCTGCGGTGGCTAAGGCAGCAGAGCACGCACATTCAGTCGCCCTGATAGATCGCCACCTGATTTCGGCCGCCATGCTTGGCCACATACAGCGCGAGGTCAGCCTGTTGCGAGAGCAGTTTGCCGTCCAGTTGTGGCGCCAGCTCAGCGATGCCGCAACTGAAGGTGCAGGACAGGTCATGCGGTTGCGCCGAATACTGGATTTCCGCGAAACGCTGGCGGATTTCGTCGATAACTCGACGGGCTGATTCGGCGTCGGTGCCAGGCATAACCACGGCAAACTCTTCGCCGCCGTAACGACCGATATGGTCGCTCTTTCGCAGGCGTTGCTTGAGAAACAGCGCCAGGCTTTTGATCACCCGGTCGCCCATGGGATGGCCGTAGGTATCGTTGACCTTCTTGAAGAAGTCGATATCGATCATCGCAAAGCTCAGCGGCTGGCCGTCGCGTTCAGCACGAAAACGTGCGTCTTCGAGCAATTGCAGGGTATGCGTGTGGTTGTACAAACCGGTCAAGCTGTCACGCACCATGCGCGCCTTGAGGTTGCGCGCGCGGGAGGCGCGGTTGCGTACGGTGGCGATGAGGTGGCGTGGCTTGATCGGCTTAGTGAGAAAGTCGTCACCGCCTTCGCTCATGGCATCGAGTTGTTTGTCCAAGTCGTCTTCGGCCGACAGGTAGATGATCGGCACGCTGACATAGCGGTCGTTGTGGCGAATCACCTGAGCCAGTTCCGGGCCATCGCACTCGGGCATGTACATGTCGAGGATGATCAGGTCCGGCTGAAACTCCGCCAGGTTGCACATGGCTTGGATGGGCTCGGTCAAGGTGCGGGTGACGATGCCGGCACTGTTGAGTACGCGCTCGGTGTGCGTGGCCTGGGCCCGCGAGTCGTCGATGATCAACACCTTGTAAGGCTCATACTGCGAGACGTTGGTCAGTACTTCGATGCGCTCAAACAGGTTTGAGGCGTCTAGGCTGCCGGTGAAAAACTCCTGGCCGCCCGCGCGCACAGCCGATAAACGGGTCATGGTGTCGGTGTCTTCAGGGCTGAAGAACAACAACGGGATTGGATGTTCCAGGCCTTCTTGCACGCTCTTTGCCAGCAGCAGGCCGCAGCCAGGACCGGAAAAGTCGACTTCCATCAGTATCGCTGCTGGGTGGCGTTCGAGCATGGCGTTGCGGAAGGCATTGGCCGTGTCTAGGGCGATGGCGTTCATGCCGAAAAATTCCAAACGCTGCACCAGTTGCTCGGTGCGATCCGGATGCTGCAGTGCCAGATAAACGGGCTTGCGCAATGGCGGCAGTACAGTCTGCTCAAAACGATCGCCGTGGCGCAGGCCGGTGCGTGATAGGCGTTGCAGCAGTTGGTTAAGCTGGCTGATCAGCTCGCTGTTGAGGCGGCCTCGGTTATCGGCCACCAATTGCAAGCAGCTGACAATTTCTTGAGCCAGTTGGCTGTGCTCGGTTTGGTCGAAGCGCTCGGCATAGCGGTGCAGCAGTTGCGCCGCTTCGCGCAACTCAGTCATGCCGGTTTCATTCCACTCGCTGCGTTGCAAGCGTTGCCAAACTTCTAAGACCTGACGCGCCTGATTGATCACGCGCTGGGCGAAGTGCTGCTTGAGGCGGTCGCGGCTGGGGTCTTCTTGCTCGGTCATGGCCTGATTTCGCTGAATGCGGCGCGCGCCGCCGAGTAATGGCTTAATGCTGGCAATGTTACCACTGGCCATCACCCTTGCGAGCACCGTCGATCTATTGACGTCGGCCTTTTGTCGACGGCGTCGCAGATGCGCGACTGGGTCTATATGTGCTGAGCGTGTTGTTCGCTGCTGCCCAGCCGGCTGCGCTTCACTTATAGTGCAAGGCAATTGCGCAACCCTGCTCGCGGGTTGTGGTCGAATGGGCAGCGGCCGGTTATGCAGGCCGGTTGCGAACTCGCAATGTAGGTAAAAAAGGACACATGCCATGTTGGATTGGAAGAATCGAACTGCCGGCGCGCAACAGAGCACGGCAGGCTCAACCGCCACCTCTACTCGCGCATCCTCGGTAGGCTGGGTGCCGCGTACCGCCGGCGTCTTGCTGGCTATTTATGTGCTGCTGGCCGTGGTCGTGGGTTGGTACTGGAGCCAAGAGCCAGCTCAGTTTTCTGTGCAGCAGCGCGCCGAGGCGGCCGCTCAAGCACGTGGGCACAAGTTGGTGAACGGTTACACCACGGGTGAAACGCTCAAACAAGTGGCCAACACCTTGCTCAATAAGCCGGGTGGCTATCTGTCCAACGACCTCGCTCCGCCGGGCCTGTGGCTGGACAATATGCCGAGCTGGGAATTTGGCGTGCTGGTGCAGGTGCGTGATATGTCGCGTGCCATGCGTAAGGACTTCACCCGTTCGCAGTCGCAGTCCACCGAGGACCCGGATTTGGCCAAAGCCGAGCCGCGCTTCCACTTCGACAACAAGAGCTGGGCGCTGCCGGCTTCTGAGGCTGAATACGCCGAAGGCATCAAGTCGCTTGATCGCTACTTGGCGCGCTTATCCGACCCGAGCCGAACCGATGCGCAGTTCTACACCCGCGCCGACAACCTGAATAATTGGTTGGGCGATGCCGCAACGCGTTTGGGTTCGTTGTCGCAGCGCCTTTCAGCCAGCGTTGGCCAGGTTCGCTTAAACACCGCAGAAGTGGACCCAAGCCAAGCTGACAGCGTTTCGCAAGCCAACTTTGTCGAGGGCGCGGCCAACGAAACGCCTTGGATGCAGATCGACAACGTGTTCTATGAAGCCCGTGGTCAGGCCTGGGCGTTGGCGCATTTGCTGCGTGCCATTGAGGTGGACTTTGCCGATGTGCTGGCCAAGAAAAATGCCACCGTCAGCGTGCGGCAGATTATTCGCGAGCTGGAAGCCGCACAGGAACCACTGTGGAGCCCGATGATCCTTAACGGTAGCGGCTATGGCCTGCTGGCTAACCATTCGCTGGTGATGGCCAACTACATTTCGCGGGCCAATGCGGGCTTGATTGATTTACGCCAACTGCTGTCGCAGGGCTGATCGGTGCCCTGGACTGCGGCTGAGGTGGCGCACCGCGCTGCCTCTGACAGCGAACGCATCGCTTGGGTCGACGAAGATGACCTGCTGCTCGGCGGGGTGATGCGCAGCGAATTTCGCCAACGCCATTTACGTGGCCGAGGCACGTATATTTTGCTGTTTAACAGTGCCGGCTTGTTGTGCGTGCACCGGCGCACCCTGAGCAAAGCGCTGTACCCGGGCTACTGGGATATGGCGGCTGGCGGCATGGTGCTCGAAGACGAAAGCTACGCTGAATCGGCGGCTCGCGAGCTGGCGGAGGAACTGGGCATCTGCGATTGCGTGTTGGTTGAGCAGGCGCACTTTCGTTACGACGCCGCAGAAAGCCGGTTGTGGTGCAGGGTCTATTCGACGGTGTCTGATGCGCCGTTGGTGCTGCAACCGGAGGAAGTGCTGGAAGCGCGCTTTATTCCCATCGAAGAAGCCTTGGCCGAAGCTCAGCATTTGCCTTATTGCCCTGACTCGCTGGCCGCTTTGCAGCGTTATTTAGCGGCTATTGCGTAGGCTGGTTATCGCAGGCTCAACCTACGCTGTCCGCCTCATCCTACGGCCTTAACCAGTGGTGCTAACGCCACGCCGTGTAAGGCTTTGTGCAGGATAAGTGGACGCTTTGTTCGGCATCCTGCACAGCGTCGCCAATGCGCCGATTAATGGCGCATTTTTGCCCTTAGCAGCTGGGCTTTTTGCCGTTACACTGCGCCGCCTTCAAGCCTTGGTCGTGTCTCACCAAGGTGCGCTGCCCCTGCCAGAGTGGGGCCTTGCGGTCGACAGGCTTGCTCAGTCGACCAGTCGCTATCCTGACCCCTTCGAGGACAAACCGGTGGTCAAGAAAGCTTCCTCATTTGCCGCCCTCAGCGGCTTGGTGTACTCCACCGACAGCGGCCGGCATTGCCCGGACTGCAACCAGCCGGTGGGCGCTTGCACCTGCAAACAAACCCACATCCCTGACGGTGATGGTATCGCCCGCGTGCGCCGCGAAACCAAGGGCCGCGGCGGCAAAACAGTGACCAGCATCAGCGGCGTGCCGCTGGCCGAAGAGCCGCTGAAAGAGCTGGTCACGACGCTAAAAAAGCGCTGCGGCTGCGGCGGCTCGCTCAAAGATGGGGTCATCGAAATTCAAGGTGATCATGTCGAATTGCTAATCGCTGAACTGATCAAGCACGGCTTTAAAGCCAAGAAGTCCGGCGGCTGATCCATTTTTTTCTAAACGTGCTCGGCAGTTGCGTTGTCAATTGCCGGGTTATGGCCATTTCCAGACTTTAATTTGTACGCGCCTTGGCTATGCCAGGGCCATTATCGCCAGTAAGGGAGACTTCAATGTCTGCACGACGCACACGCAAAGATGACGGCAGCCAGTGGACCGTAGCGGACAGCCGCAGCGTTTATGGCATTCGCCATTGGGGCGCGGGCTATTTCGCGATCAGTGACAAGGGCCGTGTCGAAGTTCGCCCTAATGGCCCGCAAAGCACGCCAATCGACTTGTATGAACAGATCGATCAGCTGCGTTCCAGCGGCCTGTCACTGCCGCTGCTGGTGCGCTTCCCGGACATCCTGCAAGACCGCGTACGCCAGCTGACCGGGGCTTTCGACGCCAATATCGCCCGGCTTGAATACCAGAGCCCGTACACCGCGCTGTACCCAATCAAGGTTAACCAGCAGGAAGCGGTGGTGGAAAACATCATTGCCACCAAAGACGTTTCTATCGGTCTGGAGGCCGGCTCCAAGCCAGAGCTGATGGCTGTGCTGGCGCTGGCGCCGAAGGGTGGCACCATTGTCTGCAACGGTTACAAAGACCGTGAATTTATCAAGCTGGCGCTGATGGGGCAGAAGCTCGGTCACAACGTGTTTATCGTGATTGAGAAAGAGTCCGAAGTGCAGTTGGTGATCGAGGAGGCGGCCGACCTTAAGGTCTGTCCACAGATCGGCCTGCGCGTGCGCTTGTCTTCACTGGCATCCAGCAAATGGGCTGATACCGGCGGCGAGAAGTCCAAATTTGGCCTGTCGGCGGCGCAGTTGCTGTCGGTGGTTGAGCGCTTCCGCGCTGCCGATTTGGACCAAGGCATCCGTCTGCTGCATTTCCATATGGGTTCGCAGATCGCCAACCTGGCGGATTACCAGCACGGCTTTAAAGAGGCTATTCGCTATTACGGCGAGCTGCGCGGTCTCGGCTTGCCGGTTGACCACATCGACGTCGGCGGCGGCTTGGGCGTGGACTACGATGGCACCCATTCGCGCAACGACAGCTCGATCAACTACGACATGGACGATTACGCCGGTGTCGTGGTCGGCATGCTCAAAGAGTTCTGCGACGCTCAAGAGCTGCCGCACCCGCATATTTTCTCGGAAAGCGGCCGCTCGCTGACCGCCCACCACGCCGTGCTGGTGGTGCAGGTTACCGATGTGGAAAAGCATAACGACGCGATCCCTAAGATCGAGGACGTAACCGACCTGCCGGAAACGGTGCGTTATCTGGTTGAGCTGCTTGGCCCGACCGATATTGAGATGGTCACCGAGACTTACTGGCGCGCCACGCATTACATGAGCGATGTGGCCACCCAGTACGCCGATGGCAAGCTCAGCCTGACCGAGAAGGCCCTAGCCGAGCAGTGCTACTTTGCTGTGTGCCGGCGCCTGCACAACTCGCTGAAAGCCCGCCAGCGCTCGCACCGTCAAGTGCTGGATGAGCTGAACGACAAGCTGGCCGACAAGTACATCTGCAACTTCTCAGTATTCCAGAGCCTGCCGGACACGTGGGCGATTGGCCAAGTGCTGCCGATTCTGCCGCTCAATCGCTTAGACGAGGAGCCCATGCGTCGCGCGGTGCTGCAAGACTTGACCTGCGACTCTGACGGCAAAATCCGCCAGTACGTCGACGAGCAGAGCATCGAGACCAGCTTGCCGGTGCACGAGGTGCGTGAGGGTGAGGACTACTTGCTGGGCATCTTCCTGGTCGGCGCTTACCAGGAAATTCTCGGCGACATGCACAACCTGTTTGGTGATACCGATTCGGTCAACATCTACCAGAACCAAGATGGCAGCGTGTACCACGCCGGCATTGAAACCCACGACACCATCGAGGACATGCTGCGCTACGTGCACCTGTCGCCGGAGGAGTTGATGAACCACTACCGCGACAAAGTGGCCAGCGCCAAAATCACCCCGCGTGAGCGCACGCAATACCTTGATGCGCTGCGCCTGGGCCTGACCCGCTCGTCTTACTTGTCGTAATAGCCGCAGGCTGTATACAAAAGACCCTGCAGCGCAGGGTCTTTTGTCGTGTGCAGCGTGCCTCGTGCAGCGGCGCTGTTGGCAGGCTCGTGCGGTAAGCTGTCTCGAGTCAGCGGCGCGACAGGTTGTGAGTCCTATAAAACAGGCCGCCACCCAGTGTTTATGCCTGCATTTATGGCTCCGTTTGCTCGCCCAGTGCTGCTGAGGGTGGGCGCTTGGCACGGATTGACGTATAACGGGCGGCAGAGTCGACTTGGGCAACACAGGACCCCTAATTAAAGCTGATGAAGACGCCAAAACGTATTGAGCCTCTGGTTGAGGCCGGGCTGGTTGATGAAGTGGTTCGTCCACTGATGAGCGGTAAAGAAGCCGCAGTCTATGTGGTGCGCTGCGGCGATGAGCTGCGCTGCGCCAAGGTCTATAAGGAGGCCAACAAACGCAGTTTCCGTCAGGCCGCTGAATACCAAGAAGGCCGAAAGGTGCGTAACAGCCGTGACGCGCGGGCCATGGCCAAGGGCTCTAAGTACGGCCGCAAGGGCCAGGAAGATGCTTGGCAGAATGCCGAGGTGGCGGCTCTGTTTCGCTTGGCCAGTGCCGGTGTGCGGGTGCCTAAGCCGTATGACTTTCTTGAAGGCGTGTTGTTGATGGAGTTGGTCAATGACGGCGAAGGTGATGTTGCACCGCGCCTGAATGATGTTGACCTACACCCAGACGATGCCCGCGAATTTCATGCCTTTATGATTCGGGAAGTGGTGAAGATGCTCTGCGCCGGTCTGGTGCATGGCGACCTGTCTGAATTTAACGTGCTGCTCGGCCCCGAAGGCCCGGTCATTATCGACTTGCCACAGGCAGTGGATGCGGCAGGCAATAACCATGCATTCAAAATGCTTGAGCGGGATGTCGGCAACATGTCCGCCTACTTTGGGCAGTTTGCTCCAGAGTTGCGCTTTACCAAGTACGCCAAAGAAATGTGGGCGCTTTATGAGGCGGGCGAGCTGACCCCAGAAACGCCGTTGACGGGTGAGTTTGATGACCCAGAAGAAGCAGCCGATATCGACGCGGTGATGCGTGAAATCAAAGCCGCACTGGCCGATGAGGAACGCCGTCAGGCGCTGTTGAATGCCGACGATGCTCCAACAGGTGAAGAGCCGCCGCCGCCGTGGGCGCAATAAGTACAGTCGCTGGCTAGACCAAAATGCCGTTCACTGCAGCCGTGAACGGCATTTTTTATGAGCGCTCTATTGCGCTCAGTGGTGACGCCTAATGACGAGGCCTTAACGGTATCGAGGTAGGCTTGCAGCGTCAGTTCAGGTTTGCGTCGCTCAATTAGCCGGGTATTCGCGGATGACCTGATCGTCGCCGCGTTTATCCAAGCCAATTACTTGGTACGCATCGCGTACGTTGCCATATTCCATACCGGGCGAGCCGGTGGGCATGCCCGGCACGGCTGCGCCGATTAGATTGACCTGACTGCGTAACGTGAGGATGTCAGCGGCAGGTACATGGCCCTCGACGAACTTGCCGTCGATCACCCCGGTGTGGCAAGACGCCAGCCGCGGCGGGACGCCAAGGCGTTGCTTGACGGCGACCATGTCGGCCTCGACATGGTCGGTGACGGTAAAACCGTTGTCCTCCAAGTGGCTGATCCAGGCTTTGCAGCACCCGCAGTTGGCGTCTCGGTGCACGTCGATATTCAGCGGCTCGGCGGCAATGCTGAGGCTGCTGAACAGGCCGGCGAGAAAAAGTAGCTTACGCATGGCGATGGCTCCTGTTGAACGTGCGTGAAAGCATACCGGTCGACCCGCAGGTCAGCCACAGTCGATTTCCGAAATGCTCGGCTGGAGCTTATGCTGCATGCTCGATTTCCGGTTCAAGGTACTGTCCATGTTACTTGCACGCGTTGTTCTGATTATTCAGCTAGTGGCGTTGGCCGGGCTGGGCCTGGCTTATTTTATTCAGCCCCATCAAATGGCCAATCTCAGCGGTATGCTGCTGATGGCGCCTGCCGCTGCGACCGATATGCGCGCGTTCTATGGTGGTTTGCAGATTGGTCTGGCGGCGTTTATTGGCGTGTCGCTAAGCCGTCTGGACCTGACGCGCGCCGCCTTGACCCTGCTGGTACTGCTTTACAGTTCAATGGCGTTAGCGCGCATGGGCGGTTTGTGGCTCGACGGCGGCGCGCAGCAAACGTTCAACCTCTACGCGCTGCTGCTTGAGGTGGTGTCGGTCGTGCTGTGCTTCTGGGCGCTGCGCGGGCTGCCGCGCACCTAGCCCTGAATGAGTGCTTAGCGGCGCTCCAGCAACACGCCTGACTCCATGTGGTGGGTATAGGGGAACTGGTCGAACAGCGCGCAACGCGTCACTTTGTGGGTGTCGTTGAGTTGAGCGATGTTGGCGGCCAGTGTTTCTGGGTTGCAGGAGATATACAAAATGCGCTCAAAGCGCCGGGTTAGTTCGCAGGTGTCCGGGTCCATGCCAGCACGTGGTGGGTCGACGAACACGCCGCCGAAGTCATAACTTTTCAGCTCAATGCCGGCCAGGCGGCGGAATGGGCGCACCTCATTGAGTGCTTCGGTCAGCTCTTCAGCGGACAAGCGCACCAGGCTGACATTGTCTATGTGGTTGTCGGTCATGTTAGCCAGCGCGGCATTTACCGAGGTCTTGCTGATCTCGGTGGCCAGCACTTTACGCACGCGGGTGGCCAGCGGCAGGGTGAAATTGCCGTTGCCGCAATACAGCTCGAGCAAATCATCGTGGCGTTCGCCGAGGGCGTCATAGGCCCAGTTCAGCATCTTCTGGTTCACTTCACCATTGGGCTGGGTAAACGCGCCTTCGGGTTGGCGATAACTAAAGGTGCGGCCCGCGACGTTGAGTTTCTCTTCTACATAGTCCTTGCCGACCACCACGCGCTTGCCCTTGGAGCGGCCGATGATGCTCACCTGTAACTCAGCGGCGAGTTGCTCAGCGGCGGCTTGCCAGGCGTCGTCCAGCGGGCGGTGGTAGCACAGGGTAATCAGCGCGTCGCCAGCCAGGGTAGTGAGGAATTCGACCTGAAACAGCTTAAAACTCAGTGCGTTGCTGGTCTGCCACGCCGCTTTCAACTGCGGCATGAGCTGGTTGATCTGTACGCTGGCGATGGGGAAGTCTGTAAAAAAGATCGGAGTGCGGTTATCGCCGGTCTCGAACATGGCGTAGTGACGGTCTTCACCCTCGCGCCACAAGCGGAACTCGGCTCTTAGGCGGTAGTGCTCGCGTGGCGACTCGAATACCTCGGGTGCCGGGGCGTTGAACGGCGCCAGCAGCTCGATCAGGCGCTGCTGCTTGTCGGCAAGCTGGGCGGCGTAGCGAGCGGGATCGAACAGGGAGCGGCTCATGCAAGACTCTTTTCAAAAAAAGGAGGGTATCAGGCGAAGTACGCCAGTTTGACCACAAACAGGGCTGACAGCACCACCAGTGCGACATTCAGGTCGCGCCAGCGGCCAGCCAGCAATTTGATTAGCGTCCAGGCGATAAAGCCGAAGGCAATGCCGTTGGCAATCGAGAAGGTCAGGGGCATGGCGAGGGCCGCGACGACCACAGGCGCGGCAACACTCAGGTCATCCCAATCGATTTGCGCCAAGCTGCTCATCATCAGCACGGCGACAAACAGCAGGGCCGGTGCCGTGGCGAAGGCCGGTACAGAACCTGCCAGCGGGGCGAAGAACAGGCTCAGCAAAAATAGCGCCGCCACCACGCATGCGGTCAGGCCGGTACGGCCACCTGCGCTGATACCCGCAGCGGATTCGATATAGCTGGTGGTGGTTGAGGTGCCCAGTGCGGCGCCGGCCATGGTTGCGGTGCTGTCGGCCAGCAGGGCGCGGCCAAGCTTGGGCATTTTGCCGTCTTTGTCGAGCAGGTTGGCTTTTTGTGCGACGCCGACCAGGGTGCCGGATGTGTCAAACAGGTCAACGAAGAGGAAGGCGAAAATCACGCTGAGCAGGCCGATATCCAGCGCGCCCATGATGTCCAGTTGCAGCAGCGTCGGCATCAGCGACGGCGGCATCGAAACCACGCCATTGAGTTGCGACAGGCCGAGCAGGATCGACAGGCCGGTCACCAGCAAAATACCGATCATCACCGCGCCCGTCACACGGCGGTAAGCCAATGCAGCAATCACGAAGAAGCCCATGCAGGCCAGCAGCGGGCCACCCTGGGTCAGGTCGCCGAGGCCGACCAGCGTGGCCGGGTTGTCCACCACAATGCCGGCATTTTTCAGTGCGATGATCGCCAGGAATAGGCCAATACCGGCGGCAATGCCGGCGCGCAGTTCCATGGGGATGCTGTTGATGATCCACTCACGAATCTTGAAGATCGACAGCAAAAAGAAGATCACCCCAGAGAGGAAGACTGCCCCCAATGCCACCTGCCAGGTGTGGCCCATGGTCAGCACCACGGTGTAAGTGAAGAAAGCATTCAGGCCCATGCCGGGTGCCAGAGCAATCGGGTAGTTGGCAACCAAGCCCATTACGGCCGAGCCGATGGCCGCTGCCAGACAAGTGGCGACAAATACCGCGCCTTTGTCCATGCCGGTTTCGGCGAGCATGTTGGGGTTGACGAAGAGGATGTAAGCCATCGTCAGGAAGGTGGTCAGCCCCGCCAGCATCTCGGTGCGCACCGTGGTGTTGTGGGCCTTGAGTTGGAACAATCTTTCCAGCATGCGGAGCTCCCCAATGACGGCGTTTTAGGCCGTGTGTATGCAAATTGAAAGCAAAGCACAGGCGCACAGTTGTGCATGGTTTGCCGGTGCTCTAGAAAAGCCGCGCACTATATCAGCTCGCTTGGGTGCGGTGAATTTATGACCGACCAGACAGTTTGCCTGCGGCGCAGTTAAGTGCTGCCCGCGCGCTTTTTATGCGGGTGTTGACTGATTTATTCAGGCAAAAAGAAGCCCGCCAATGGGCGGGCTCCTTATCGGTTAGCGCGGGGTATCAGTTGCCGTAAACCGGGAACTTGGCGCAGACCGCTTTGACTTGCTCGCGAATGCGCGCTTCAACGGCCTCATCACCCAAGTTGGCGAGGATCTCGCAAATCCAGCCGGCCAGTGCGCGGCACTCATCTTCCTTGAAGCCACGCGTGGTCACGGCGGGGGTGCCGATACGCAGGCCGGAAGTGACGAATGGCGAGCGTGGGTCGTTCGGCACGCTGTTTTTGTTCACGGTGATAAAAGCGCGACCCAGGGCGGCGTCGGCGTCTTTACCGGTGATGTCTTGCTTGATCAGCGAGAGCAGGAACAGGTGGTTCTTGGTGCCGCCGGAGATCACATCAAAACCGTTTTCAATAAACACACTGGCCATGGCCTGGGCGTTCTTGATCACTTGTTCTTGATAGGTCTTGAACTCAGGCTGCATGGCTTCCTTGAAGCACACCGCTTTACCGGCGATCACGTGCTCCAGTGGGCCGCCTTGGCCACCTGGGAATACGGCAGAGTTGAATTTCTTCTCCAACGCTTCATTAGCGCGGGCCAAGATCAGGCCGCCACGCGGACCACGCAAGGTTTTGTGCGTAGTGGTGGTGACCACGTCAGCGAACGGCACTGGGTTCGGGTACACGCCTGCCGCCACTAAGCCGGCCACATGCGCCATATCAACCAGCAGGTAGGCGCCGACTTTGTCAGCAATGGCGCGGAAACGTGGGAAATCGAGGATCTGCGAGTAAGCGCTGAAACCGGCGATAATCATCTTCGGCTGGTGTTCAACCGCCAAGCGCTCGACTTCGTCGTAGTCAATCAAGCCGGTGACGGTATCGATACCGTACTGCACGGCGTTATACACCTTGCCGGAGAAGCTGACGCTGGCGCCGTGGGTCAGGTGGCCGCCGTGGGCCAGGCTCATGCCGAGTACGGTATCGCCAGCGTTAAGCAAGGCCAAGTAGACCGCGCTGTTAGCTTGGCTGCCAGAGTGCGGCTGGACGTTGGCATAGTCGGCGCCGAACAGTTCTTTGGCGCGGTCGATGGCCAGTTGCTCAACGATGTCGACGTATTCGCAACCGCCGTAGTAACGCTTGCCCGGATAGCCTTCGGCGTACTTGTTGGTCAGTACCGAGCCTTGAGCTTCCATCACCGCTGGGCTGGTGTAGTTTTCCGAGGCGATCAGCTCGATGTGATGTTCCTGGCGCTGGGCTTCTTGCTCCATCGCGGCAAACAATTCGGCGTCATAACGGGCAAGAGTCAAATCACGGCTGAACATAGCATTCCCCTGAGAAAAATCAGCTGGGCGGTAGAAAGAGGGTGCAAATTCTAACCCATTCGAGACGAACAGGCACATGAAGCGTGATCATCCGTTGGGTGCGTGCAGTTCATGCACCGCTCATGCTTTAGCCGCTGCCTGCCACGCCGCTGTGCGGGTCGCGCCGCCTAAAAATGCACGGTTGCGGCTTATTGCCGCAGTCGCTCATTTATTCAACCGGCAGGGTTTAGCTCAGCATAAACAGTGCGGTGCCGGTGAACAGCGCAGTGAATTGGTGCGCCGGCATTGGCCGGCCCAGCAGGAAGCCCTGTACTTCATCGCAGTCGTGACCGCGCAGAAAGTCCAACTGGGCTAAGGTTTCCACGCCTTCGGCGATCACCGTGAGGTTTAAGCTGTGGGCCATGGCAATAATGGCGCGGGCGATCTGGCCGTCTTGTTCGCCGTGGGGCAGGCCGTCGACAAAGCTGCGGTCGATTTTAAGCACGTCGATGGGGAACTGCTTGAGGTAGTTTAGCGAGCTGTAACCGGTGCCGAAATCATCAATGGCGATAAATACTCCGAGCTCCTTCAGGCTGCTGAGGGTGTGCATGGCATTGGCCACGTCTTCCATCAGGATACTTTCAGTCAGCTCCAGCTCCAGGCAGCCGGCTGAGATGCCGCTGAGTTCAAGTATTTGCGCAATTCGTTGGTGCAAGTCGCCTTCGGCAAACTGGCGGGCCGAGAGGTTGACTGAAATCTTTGGTACGCGAATATTGGCTTCTTGCCACTCGGCCAGCTGGCGGCAGGCTTCGCGCAGCACCCAGTCACCGACCTGCACCACCAGGCCAAGCTCTTCCAGTACCGGAATAAAATCATTCGGTGGCACGAGCCCGCGCTGCGGGTGCTGCCAGCGCAGCAGTGCTTCGGCGCCAGTCAGGCGTTTGCCGTCACCGGAGAATTGCGGTTGGTAATACAGACGGAACTCGTTCTGCTCAAGGGCATGGCGCAGGTCGCTTTCCAGCTCCAGGCGCTCTAAGGCGCTGGCGTTCATGTCGGCCTGGTAAAACTGGAAGTTATTCTTGCCACGTTCTTTGGCGTGGTACATCGCCGTGTCGGCGTTCTTCATTAATTGACTCAGCTCGTTACCGTCTTGCGGGCTTAGGGCAATGCCGATACTGGCGGTGACGAAGAACTCGCGACCTTCAAGAATAAACGCCTGTTGCAGGCTGCTGAGAATCTGCTCGCCAACGTGAATGGCTCGGGTCAGTGCGCCATCTCGCGCCGCCTGCGAGCGCAGCAGCAAGGTGAACTCATCGCCGCCCATGCGCGCCACGGTGTCGTCACTGTCGACGCAGGCGCTTAGGCGCATGGCTACTTCTTTAAGCATGCGATCGCCCGCCGCGTGACCCAGCGAGTCGTTAATCGGTTTGAAGCGGTCAAGGTCGAGGAACATCAAGGCCACCCATTCCTGATGCCGCTCGCCATGTTGCAGGGCGCTGTGCAGCCGGTCCTGGAATAGCGTGCGGTTAGGCAGTTGGGTCAGTGCGTCGTAATAGGCCAGGCGGTGAATACGTTGCTCGCTGGCCTTGCGCTCACTGATGTCGCTGAAAAAGCCGACGTAGCTGACCAGGTCGCCTTCATCATCTTTAACTGCGGTAATGCCAACCCAGGCCGGGAATGTCTCGCCGCTTTTACGCTTGAGCCATACCTCGCCTTCCCAGCTGCCTTGCTGGTTGAGCTGCTTGATGACAAAAGCCAAGTGGCTGGCCTGCTGGGTGTCGGCGGTGAGTATGCTCGGCAGTTGGTCAAGGATTTGCTGCGAGCTGTAGCCGCTGACGCGGCTGAATGCATTGTTGACCTGGACAATGTAGCCGGCCGGGTCGGTGACCAGAATGGCCGCCGTGGAATGTTCGAACACCGTAGCGGCCATGCGCAGGTCTTTTTCTGCGCGGCGTTGTTGGCTGATGTCGCGGCCGACACCGAGTAAGCCTTCGAAGCGCCCGCTGTCATCCCACATCGGCACCAAACGCAGTTCCACGGGGATTTTCTGACCATCGGCGCGCAGCGCGTCAAACACAAACAGTTGCGGCAAAAATTGCGCGCGTAATTCGGCCAGCCGCTGCGGGTCGCCAAGGGCATTGCGCACGCGGGTGAGCAGGGCGTAGAAGCCGACCAGTTGCCGTGGGTTGGTGGCCAGGCTCTGGAAACCATTGTTCAGGGCCCATTCACTGTCATAGCCAAGCACCGGCATGACGGAGGGGCTGACATAGTTGAGTTGCAGGTAACTGTCGGTGGAGAAAATCACGTCACTGATGCTTTCCGCCAGCAGGCGGTAGCGCTGCTCGCTGGTGCGTAGCGATTCGCTGCGGGTGATCTGCTCGGTGATGTCCTTGGCCACGCCAATCAGCCGGCTGACCCGGCCTTTGTCATCGCGCGCTAAGGCTTGTTCGCGGATATCAAACCAATGCCAGCTGCCGTCGCGGTGCCGCCAGCGCAGCTCGAACTGCATCAGCAGGCCATTGCCGAGCACTTGTTGGATAGTGCGCATGCGCTGGTACAACTCAGCATCGTCGGGGTGCAACAGCTTTTCCCAAATGCGCTCGCCGAGCTGACGCATTTCTGCCTTGCTATAACCGAGCTGCGGGCCCAGATGGTTGTTGCTGTACATCACCCGCCTGTTGACGATGTCGTGCACATAAATGGTGTCGGGCACCGTGCTGACCACATCCGACCAAAAACGCTCACGTTCGATCAGTGAGGTTTCGATGCGTTTACGGTTGCTGATATCGCTGATGCTCAGGGTCACGGCATGCAGGTCGTCAGCATTCTCGGGTAGGCGCAATAACAGCCAAAGATAGCGCTCGTGGCCTTGCGGAGTGCTGACGCGGCGCTCTATTTCCAGCTGCCCGCTGCCCTTGAGCAGGGTGTTCAGCAGCTGCATACGAAAGCCTTTGGCGCGCAGTGGGCCGCTGTTAAATAAATGCTCCCAAGCCTGCGTGCTGGACTCAACACCCAGCAGCTGCAATGCCACCTGGTTGGTTTCGGTCAGGCGCATACGCTGGCAAAGTTCGCCATGCCGCTGCGGGTCGCTGTCCAGCCAGCGTTGCAGGCTGTTGATGTCGTGCAGCTGGTGCTCTTGCAGAAAGCGCTGCAGCTCGGTCAGATCGAGTACACACAGGGCCGTGCCGGTGCCGTCAAAGATGTCTTGGTAGCGTCGCCGGGTGTCTTGCAGCACTTGTGAGGCGCGCTGCTCCTCGGTGACATCGCGTAACACCCAGACAAAGCCGGTGCGTTTGTTGTCTTGGTTGAGATCGCTGCGGTTTATGTCATACAGGTGGGTGACGCCGTTATGCTGAATTTCTACAAGGTCAGGGCCCATATCATTGGGCAATACGCTGGTGTGCAGCAGCAGCGGGTCAAGGCGCGGCAGCAGCCTGAGCAGGTGCCAGTTGTGTGCCTCTTGGCTGCTTAGGCCAAACATGGCTTCGGCTTGTGGGTTGAGGTATCGCAGCTGACCTTTATTGTCGGTGACCAGCACACGCTCTTCGATGGCGGCCAAGACGCTGGCGGCTTGCTGCAGCGTGCGCCGTGACGCTCTGTTGAGAGCAAGCAGGCTGCGCTGTTCATGCAGTAAGCGATACAGCACCAGCAGCGTCAGCACCGCGCAGAGAATAAACAGCAGCAACTTGCTGGCCTGTTGCGGCAGTTGCTGGGCGCGCAGCTTGCGTTCATTAAACAGCGCACGCAGCTGCCAATCACTGCCCTTAAGTGGCGTTAGCAGCAGGGTCTGGTCAAGGTTCTCGGCCGTCACTGGCGGTGCAACCTTAGAGCCGCTGGAGCTTTTGGGCGCGTTACTACTAATTACTCGCTGCGCATTGCGATCTTCTAACAGCCACTGATAGGGGCTTTGATGGCGCTCTTGCAGCCAGCGGTTCAACGCGTTGTTGGTCATGCGCAGCACCCAGTAGCCGCTGTCGGCGCTGTCTGGGTTGTGCCGCAGCAGCAGGTAAATACGCCCGCTGTCGTTAGCACTGAAACTGAAGAAGAAACGCTCATCACGGCCGCGCTGCTGCAACTCATCAACGTAAAGTGCGTCTTCACTCGGGGCATGGCTGTCCGCGATGATGCGGCCTTGGCTATTTACCCAGGCCAGGCTAAGCAATGTAGGGAATACCCCGCGTAAGGTTTGCAGCAGCTCGTCGCCTGCCTCGTTGCTACTGGGCGGCAGCACGTGGGCGCGCAGCAGGGCACGGCCGGCATTGGCCTTGAGGTCCATGTTCAGTGCAAGGTGATTGGCCAGTTGAGTGCTAAAAGCCAGGCCCAGTTGACGCTGGTTGTCCAATAACTGTTGGGACTCTTGGCGCAGCTGCCACAGCAATAACGCCAACATACTCAGCACCAATACCACCAGTGCGCCCCGAATGGATTTGCGCAAGACTTTCGCCGGCGCGGCGCCGGGTATGTGCGAGGGAGTAGGGGGCATGGCAGTGGGCAAAGACGTACATCCTAGGGGTTAGCGGCTAGGGGGTGGTCCTTGACGCGCGCAGTGCAATTAGCGGCCAAGGTGGCCGCAAGCATGCCATAACCGTGGCAAAGTGCTAGCGGCGCTGACGAGCGTCGTTTGCCCTGTCTCCTGCATTCCGGTAGCTTTATCGCACGCGCGAGGGCTGCGTAAGCCTAGTGCGTTGGCATCGCCTGGTGGTTGCGTCCCCGCCGTGCAGGGCTGCCCTGCACGCATCAGTTGGCGACTCTCTTTCGTTTCAATCCACTCTCAAGGTCACCATGGCTCAATACGTTTACACCATGCATCGGCTCGGCAAAGTTGTGCCGCCGAAGCGGGAAATCCTCAAAAACATTTCCCTGTCGTTTTTCCCTGGCGCGAAGATCGGTGTACTAGGCCTCAACGGCTCAGGTAAATCCACCCTGCTGAAAATCATGGCCGGCGTTGATACCGAGTTCAACGGCGAAGCGCGGCCGATGCCGGAGCTGAATATAGGCTACCTGCCGCAGGAACCTCAGCTGGACCCCAGTAAAACCGTACGTGAAGTCGTCGAAGAGGCGGTGAGCCAGATCAAGGATGCTCAAGCGCGTCTGGATCAGGTGTACGCCGCTTACGCCGAGCCGGATGCTGACTTCGACAAGCTGGCGGCCGAGCAAGCCAAGCTTGAAGCCATTTTGCAGACCAGCGACGGTCACAACCTAGAGCGTCAACTGGAAGTCGCCGCCGACGCCCTGCGTCTGCCAGCCTGGGACGCTAAGATTGGCGTGCTCTCAGGTGGTGAGAAGCGCCGTGTAGCCTTGTGCCGCCTGCTGCTGTCGGCCCCGGACATGCTGCTGCTGGACGAGCCGACCAACCACTTGGACGCCGATTCAGTAGCCTGGCTGGAGCACTTCCTCCACGATTTCCCCGGCACCGTGGTCGCGATTACCCACGACCGGTACTTCTTGGATAACGTCGCCGGCTGGATTCTCGAACTCGACCGCGGCGCCGGTATTCCGTACGAGGGCAACTATTCCGGTTGGTTGGAGGCCAAGTCGAACCGTCTGGCCCAAGAGTCTAAGCAGCAGTCGGCCCATGAAAAAGCCATGAAGGAAGAGCTGGAGTGGGTGCGCAAAGGCGCCAAAGCCCGCCAGTCGAAGTCCAAGGCGCGTTTGCAGCGCTTCGAAGAAATGCAGTCGCAGGAATTCCAGAAACGCAGCGAAACCAACGAAATCTATATCCCGGTCGGCCCGCGTTTGGGCGACAAGGTCATTGATTTTGTCGGCGTCAGCAAAGGCTATGGCGATCGTGCGCTGATCGATAACTTGTCGTTCAGCATGCCCAAGGGCGCCATCGTCGGTGTGATCGGCGGTAACGGTGCCGGTAAGTCGACCCTGTTCCGCATGTTGATGGGCAAGGAGCAGCCGGACTCGGGCAGCATCGAAATCGGCGACACCGTGCAAATGGCCTGCGTTGATCAGAGCCGCGATGACCTCGACGGCAGCAAGAGCGTGTGGGAAGCCGTGTCTGGCGGCTCCGACATGATCAAAATCGGTAGCTATGAAGTGCCGTCGCGTACCTATGTGGGGCGCTTCAACTTCAAGGGTGGTGATCAGCAGAAGTTCGTCAAGGACCTCTCCGGTGGTGAGCGCGGTCGCTTGCACCTGGCGTTAACCTTGAAGGAAGGCGCTAACGTGCTGCTGCTCGATGAGCCGTCCAACGACCTCGACGTGGAGACTCTGCGTTCGCTGGAAGAGGCGCTGCTGGACTTCCCGGGCGCGGCGATCGTGATCTCTCACGATCGCTGGTTCCTTGATCGTGTGGCCACGCACATCCTGGCGTACGAAGATGACTCGCACATTGAGTTCTTCGAGGGTAACTACACCGAGTACGAAGCTGATCGGAAGAAGCGCCTAGGCGACGCCGCCGCGCAGCCGCATCGCGTGCGGTACAAGAAGCTGGCGCAGTAAGCCACGCGCAAATGCACAACGGAGCCTAGGGCTCCGTTGTGCTTTCTGGCAGGCGTACTCGCGGCTATGCGTTTTCGCAGTAGGTGGACTCAGTAGTGATACCAGCGCAGCGTAAGCATCACTTCATTTTCAGGCGACTGCATGTGGCTGAATTGGCGGCTGGCACTCATGCGCAGGCCGAGGTTCTCGCTGACTTCCCACTGCTGGTTGAGTGCCAGGCTGCGGCGCACTTCCCCTTGCTGAAAGTAGTCACCTTTGGCTTCCAGGCTGAGGTTGCCCAGCGCGTTAGTCCAGATCAGGCCGCTGTTGAAGCCGACAGCCGGTGCGATAAATGCGGCGAAGTCACTGTTGTGCTCAAGGCGCGCGGTGCCCATCGCATAGGCCAGCGTGTCCTCGCCTAACTGCCACGTACCTCCCGCGCCTCCGTTGACATGGCTGACCAGTTCACGGCGCTCACCTTGCCCGGGCACGCGCTCCAGACCGGCGGCAACCTGCCAAGACAGCGGCTGCAGTAAGCGGTTACGTGGCGTTAGTGAGCGGATCGTGGCCAAATCAAGGCGTTCGACCTGCCAATCGTTGTTCTCATACTGGCGCAGCTTCAGCTGCAGAATTTCGATTTGCGCACCCAGCGGGAAGCCCGCCAGATTGTCGTTGAGGTCGTGGTAGGCCATGCGCAGGCCGTATTCAGCAAAGCTGCGCTCGCCTCGGCTGCCGGCACCGAGTTGCCAAGTGCGCGATTGATGGCCATTTTCAGGCAGTTCCGGGCGCTCAACGGTGAGCGCGCCGGGTGGGTTGCGATTGATCGCCTTGAGTAGCTCAAAACTGCGTTTGGCTTGCGCGCTATCGCGCTCTGTACCTGTGGCGTGATAACGCACTAAACGGTAGGCGGCGTCCTGGATCAGCGCACGGCGTGGGCCGGGCAGACTAAGGAAGGCGCGATCATTCACCCGGTCAGTGTCATCGGCCAGGGCCAGCACCCACTCTTGCTCGGCTTCATCCAGTTGGCTGGCGCGGGCGAGCAGTTCTTTTTCCCGCGAAGGGCGGTAGTCGATCCGTTCGACCATGCCGGCTTGCTTGATGGCTCGCACTGTATCGGTAGGGATGGCGGTCAGTGGGAATTGTCCCGTCAGCGCCACGCCGGGACGGGCGATCTCTAGCAGCTCAAGCAAGCGGAACGAGCAGTTCTCGTCAAAGAAGAAATAATCAAAGCGTATCTGTTTGAGTTCCCATACGTGCTCAACCATGCGCGCGGTTTCAGCCGGTGTCAGGTTCAGTTGGTATTCCCACAGGTCGCGGTTCTCCAAGCGGCTGTACTCGGCCAATTTGGAGCGGTAGGACACCAGCGAAAAGAGCCCAGGGTAGCCGCCCATCAGGCCTTTCCAGGCATACAGCATGCTGTTGTCCATGCCTTCAATGTAGGCACCGAAATTTAGGGCGTAGCTGAGCAGGGCGGTGCCACTGGCATCCACGTCGGCCTGGTCAATGCGCAGCAAGGTATGGCCGAACATGGATGAAGGGCTGTTCAAATAGGCGGCGGGAAAGATAAGCACGGTTCGATGCGGTTTGATGTCATCGAACCAGCGTTGGTATTCGCTGCAGGTGGGCTGAGGTAGATCGCCCAGTTGCAATTGTTCGCGAAGCCAGCGGGTGCGCGCAGGGTAGACGCATTGCGGGTGGCTATCAGCGGTTGTAACCGGTTGGTAGAGCGCGTTCAGCGTAGCAGTGAGTTCGGCGGCGGGGTCGCTGTCACCATGTTCTGCCAGGAAAAAACCGCTGTCATCGACATAACTGCGCCATCCGCCAAATTTGCCGGTCTCGTAATGACCCAGTGCAATCCAATAAGGGTCGTTAGCCAGAGCATCAAGGGTTTGCGGCGATAGGGCCGGGGCTGCAAGCACGGGTGTGCAGGCTGCAAGGAACAGACACGTGAGCAAATGCTTGGGCATGGTCATCTACTGATTACGAGGACAAGCGCCCAGAGCGCTCGAGGTGACTGAAGGGGCTGTAAGCGTGTTGCCGGCTGCAAGCAGCCGGCAATGTGCGGCGGATCAGGCTGGCTGGGCGTACTTAGCCAGGCGGCTGTCGCGCTTAATAACAGCCAGGGTTGCGGCATGCATTTGCTCGCCGGTGACATCGGCTGAGCTGAAGATCTCACTGAAGTTTTTGTGAGTGATAGCGGCGAAGTGGGCGCGATCCTGCTCAGCTACGCCCAGCAGCACGGCGTAGGTGGTTAAGGCTTCGCCCTGGCCTTTGGCCATGTCTTCAGACAGTTCGTCGAGCATGCCATTGATAACCAGCAGCGAGCGGCCGCCGTAGGTCAATGCGCCATCGGTGGAGCAGCCATTGGTGCCCGAGGTCATGCCGAAGGTGGCGTTGCCTGAGGTGCCGTTAGTGGTGGAGGCAACAAAGTGCGAAGGCAGACCGCGCTGGCCTTCGAACAACATGTTGCCCCAACCGCAGCTTGGGCCGCCTGGTGCTTCGGCGAAGGCGGTAAGGGAGGTCATTGCGAGTAGGGAGCCGATCAGAATCCGTTTCATAATTATGTGCTCTTCAAGTGAGGGGTTGTCGACCAACTGCTTACTGGTCACAGCCTGAGCATTTTGCAATAGGCGCGCAGTGTCAAGGTTGTTACAAAAAAACAACTGCCAGTTGTGACGGCGTACTGCTTGCCTCGGCCCTGCCAATCGGCGTTGGCGCATGCCGCGTGAGGAGTGGATGCGCTCAAGGTGCCTGCACGATAATCGTGCTGACGAGCCGAGACCCTCAGGTTAAAACACCGCCTTGTGGGCGGTATTAATGACCGGTGCGGCCTGCAATGGTTTGTACCCGCGCGCTTTAGCTGACCTTTGCCCGGCATAAGCAGATGTGATGCCTTGCCAGTGCGCGCTGCGCAGCGCGAGAATAAGGCCAATTTTTCGCGGCACGTGCCGCCCGTTAAGGATTCTCAATGCCAGACTCTGTCGCAGCTCATTTGCGCTTGGCTCCTGAAGCCCTGACCCGTCCGTTTTCACCCGAACAATTTAATTTCACCAATACCGAAGAGCTGGAACCCTTTCGGGGTGTGCTGGGCCAAGAGCGCGCCGTTGAAGCGTTGCAGTTTGGTGTGGCGATGCCACGGCCGGGCTATAACGTATTTGTTATGGGTGAGCCCGGCACCGGGCGGTTCTCCTTTGTTAAACGTTACCTCAGCGCTGAAGCCAAGCGCCTGCAAACCCCGGCTGACCGGTTTTACATCAACCATTTTGATGAGCCGCGTGAGCCGCGCGCGCTGGAGTTGCCGCCGGGCAACGCGCCAGCGTTTTTGGCAGATATCAATGGCTTGATCGATAACCTACTGGCGACCTTCCCTGCGGTGTTCGAGCACCCCTCGTTCCAGCAGAAGAAGAACGCCATCGACCGCGCGTTCAATAAGCGTTACGACCATGCGCTGGATGTAATTGAACGTTTGTCGCTGGAAAAAAGCATTGCCCTGTACCGCGACAGCAGCAATATCGCCTTCACCCCTATGCTTGAAGGCAAGGCGCTGGATGAAGCTGAGTTTGCCCAGTTACCAGAGGTCGACCGTGAGCGTTTCCATGCGGATATCGCCACGCTGGAAGAGCGTCTGAACGAAGAGCTGGCCAGCCTGCCGCAGTGGAAGCGCGAATCCAGCAACCTGCTGCGTCAGCTCAATGAAGAAACCATCACTGTTGCCTTGCAACCGCTCCTCGCACCACTGTCGCAAAAGTATGCCGAGAACGCCGGCGTCTGCGCCTACCTGCAGGCGATGCAGGTCAACCTGCTGAAAACCGTGGTCGAGCAGTTGGTTGAGGTGGATAAAATCGATGCGCAAACACGCAAGCTACTGGAAGAGCAGTACTGCCCAAGCGTGGTGGTCGGCCATCACGCCCAAGGCGGCGCGCCGGTTGTGTTTGAGCCGCACCCGACCTACGACAATTTGTTTGGCCGCATTGAATACAACACCGACCAAGGCGCGCTCTACACCAGTTATCGCCAGTTGCGCCCCGGTGCGCTGCATCGAGCCAATGGCGGTTTTCTGATTCTTGAAGCAGAAAAGATGCTCAGCGAGCCGTTTGTCTGGGATGCACTCAAACGCGCCCTGCAATCGCGCCAGTTGAAGATGGAATCGCCGCTGGGTGATCTGGGTCGCGTCGCCACCGTGACCCTGACGCCGCAGATGATTCCACTGCACCTTAAGGTGGTGATCATCGGCTCGCGTCAGCTGTATTACACGCTGCAGGACCTTGATCCGGACTTCCAGGAAATGTTCCGCGTGCTGGTCGACTTCGATGAGGACATCCCGCTGGCTGACGACAGCCTAGAGCAGTTCGCCCAGTTACTCAAAACCCGCACCTCGGAAGAAGGCATGGCGCCGCTCACCGCGGCTGCTGTGGCGCGGGTGGCGACTTATAGCGCGCGGCTGGCTGAGCACCAAGGGCGTTTATCGGCGCGCATTGGTGATTTATTTCAGCTGGTCAGCGAGGCAGACTTTATCCGCAGCTTGGCCGGTGATGAAGTGACAGACGCCGGGCATATCGAGCGCGCACTCAAGGCCAAGGCCACCCGCACTGGGCGTGTGTCGGCGCGGATCATCGATGACATGTTGGCCGGGATCATCCTGATCGACACCGCCGGCGCGGCGGTGGGTAAATGTAATGGCCTGACCGTGCTGGAAGTGGGCGACTCAGCCTTCGGCGTGCCCGCGCGCATTTCCGCCACGGTGTATCCGGGCGGCAGCGGCATCGTTGACATTGAGCGTGAGGTCAACCTCGGTCAGCCGATCCACTCCAAGGGCGTGATGATTCTTACCGGCTACCTGGGCAGCCGCTATGCCCAAGAGTTCCCCTTGGAAATCTCCGCGAGCATTGCGCTGGAGCAGTCCTATGGCTACGTCGACGGCGACAGCGCGTCGCTGGGCGAGGTGTGCACGCTGATCTCGGCGTTATCACGTACACCGCTCAAGCAGTGTTTCGCCATCACCGGCTCAATCAATCAGTTCGGCGAAGTGCAGGCGGTTGGCGGGCTTAACGAGAAGATCGAGGGGTTCTTTCGGCTGTGTGAGGCCCGTGGCTTGACCGGCGAGCAGGGCGCAATCATCCCGCATTCCAACGTCACCACCCTGATGCTCGATGAGCGGGTGCTGCAGGCGGTTGGCGCTGGGCAGTTTCATATCTACGCCGTGCGTCATGTCGACGAGGCGCTGAGCTTGTTGGTCGGCGAGGATGCCGGTTCACCCAATGAGCAGGGCCAGTTCCCCGCAGGTAGCGTCAATGCGCGCGTGGTCGAGCGCCTGCGCGACATCGCCGCCATGGGCATGGACGACGACAAAGAAGAACCAAGCAAGGCAGAGCCGGTTGTTGCGCTCAAAGAGAAGAAGCCGCGGGCGAAAAAGCCCGCCGCCGAGTGACCGCTGTGCACGGAGTGTTCGTCCGCTGCTAAACCAGTCACTGAGCGCATCAGCCCGCTGCTTGCGCCGTGGGCCTGCGCTGTTTTAATCCACACAGTTATCCACAGGGTGCCGGTTGGCGGTTGGCTTCCCTGCGGCGGCTGTGCGGGTGTAGGCTCAAGGCCTGCTCACGAGAGGGTCGCTGCCATGCTGCGCTACCTTAATCTCACCCGTCACTGCTTGGGTTTGGACACGCGTATTGAATGCGCCGTGTTGCCGTTGGCCGGCAACAGCGGGTTCTGGACGTTGATCTGCGCGGCTGGCATGTCGGCCGCACAGCCTTCAGCGATTAAAACGCAAGGCCCATTCCACGGGGCTTACGCGGCGCAACGCATCCTTGTTGATATTGCTGAGAACTTGCGCGCTATGGGTTATGAACCTTGCGCGGATGTGCCGATTTGGCGGCTGCATATTCAGGCGCAATTACGCCGTTTAAACGCGCAGCGCGGTCACTCTGCTGCTCAAGGCCTGTTTCAGCCAGAAACCTAAGCCGCTGTTGGTCGCCTATTTGTGCGCTGTGCAGGTTCTCTGCGTTAGCGGCTGATTCACAGCCTGCGTATAAGGTTATCCACAGTGGTTGGGTGGCCAGTTAGGCGGTTAGCAAGCGATTCAATACGGGGTTGTTTGAGCGCCGGCGCTGAGTATACTCGCCGGCAATTTGCAACCCTGAGTAAGCCCTTATGGAACGCTTTATCGAAAATGCCATGTACGCCTCGCGTTGGCTGCTGGCGCCGATTTATTTTGGCCTTTCGCTTGGCCTGCTGGCCTTGGGCCTGAAGTTTTTTCAGGAGGTCTTTCATATTTTGCCCAACGTGTTTGCCATGTCCGAGGCCAACCTGATTTTGGTGATCCTGTCA
Source organism: Pseudomonas sp. TMP9 (assembly GCF_037943105.1). NCBI lineage: Bacteria > Pseudomonadati > Pseudomonadota > Gammaproteobacteria > Pseudomonadales > Pseudomonadaceae > Pseudomonas > Pseudomonas vesperimontis. The sequence goes on along the minus strand of NZ_CP149803.1, from coordinate 3,108,241 downwards.
CTGGTCGACATGGCGCTGGTCGGTGGTCTGTTGGTGATGGTGATGCTGTCGGGTTATGAGAATTTCGTTTCTCAGCTGAATATCAGTGCAGGCACTGAAAAACTCAGCTGGCTTGGCAAAATGGATTCCAGTTCGCTGAAGATGAAAGTGGCCGCGTCCATCGTGGCAATTTCTTCAATCCATCTGCTCAAGGTGTTCATGGATGCCAAGAACATCCCTGAGAGCAAGCTGATGTGGTACGTGATTATTCACCTGACTTTTGTCGGTTCGGCGTTCGCCATGGGTTACTTGGATAAGCTGACCAAGCACGACGCCTAAACCGACTGCGCTTTACCGACCGCCCGGCCGTTGCAAAACGGACGGGCGGTTTGCGTTTTACCTTGTGTTTTGGTGATCTTGTACAAGAATTGTATTTGTACAATTTTATGTATAGCTTTGCGCGCCTGAGGTAATAACCATGAACTTACAAGACCTGTCGCAGCACGCCCATGCCGGGAATATCGAAGCCCTTAACCTGATCTCTATCGAGGGCGGTATCTACCTGCTGGAGGCGCATATGGGTGGCCGTGCTCATCCGCTCAGTGATGGCAACGGTAAAACCTTGCACCTGCGCTCAGTTGAGCACGCGCGCGATCTGCTGCGTGATATGCCGCGTATCCCGTTCCACTTGGTGCACGCCGTGGTGCACGACGAAATGTGCGGCATGCAAGACGGCACGCAAGATGTTTTGCGCGTGCCAATCTCCTTTAACTCTTCTTGGTAGTGATGTGACTGCAGCAGCCTCTCTATTTAAGCGTGCACTGGCCATCATCGATGTGCAGATCACCGGCCTGCACCCCGATAAAGACTGCATTTGGGAAGTGGCGGTGCTGCACATCGATAATGGCTGCGTAGTGGCTCGGCACGCATGGCTGCTAAACCCGGCCTGCGCTTTGCCCTCGCGTATTTCACGCGTGTCCGGGGTGCTGCCAGCCGAGCTGGCGGATCAACCGCGTTTTGTCGAGATTGCTGAGGCGCTGGCGCAGTGCCTAGAAGGCCGGGTTGTGGTCGGCCATAACTTGCGTGTCGCCCATGCTTTCTTGCGCCGTGGCTTTGCTCTGGCGGGGCAAACGGTGCGTTATCGCCAGTTGTGCACATTGCAGCTGGCCCGCGCTGCTTGGCCTGATTTGCCCTGCCACAGCCTTGATGCCTTGTGTGAGGGGCAGTCAATCAGTCGCTTTTTCCAGCATCGCGCCTTGCCCGACGCCGAAGCGGTCTGGCAATTGCTGTCGGCGCTGGTGGCGCAAGTGCCGGCAGATGCCTTGAACCTGCAAGTCGCAAGACAGCTGCGCAAAGCTGCCGTGCCGCGCTTTATGACGGCCGCGCGCCTGCAAGCATTGCCTGCCAGGCCAGGCGTTTATTATTTTTACGGTGAGAATCAGGCGTTGCTGTACATCGGCAAAAGCCGAAATCTGCGGCAACGCGTGCAGTCGCATTTTCAGAATGATCATCACAGCCGCCGCACCCTGCAAATGGCCCAGCAGGTGCGTGAGATTGGTGTGCAACCTACGGCCGGCGAATTGGGCGCGCTGCTGCTGGAATCCGCTGAAGTGAAACGGCTATTACCGTTGTACAACCGCCAACTGCGGCGCCAGCGCGACCTGCTGACATGGGCGCTGATGCCCGGCGTCAAAGGCCTGCAGCCTGAGTTGCAAATAGTTGGGCAGGGCGTTTTAGCTGACAGCAGCGTCGGCCTGTTCCGCTCGCGGCGGCAAGCGCAGGCCTGGTTGCGCAGCGAGGCCGCGCGCAACCAGTTATGCCTTAAATTGCTCGGCCTGGAAGGTGGCGAAGGCGCCTGTTTTGCCACGCAGCTGGGCGTGTGCCGCGGTGCCTGTTGCGGGCTTGAACCGCGCGAGGTGCACGATGCTCGCTTGCTCGCCGCCTGTGAACAATTACGTGTGGCCACCTGGCCGTGGTCGGGGCCGGTTGCTTGGGTCGAGCGCGATCTGGAGCAGGGGCTTTGCCAATGGCATGTGCTTGATCAGTGGCGACATGTGGCCACGGTTGACGACCCCAAGCTGATTGATGCAGCCCGCCAGCAGCCTGCGCAGGCATTCAGCCTTGACGCTTATCACATTCTACTTAGCCACTTACGGCGCTTCCCACAAACCGAGGTTGTTGTTTTATGAGTGCTCGCCGTCTTGCTTTAGTGCTGGGTGATCAGCTGTCTTTCGATTTACCCAGTTTGCAAGCGCTGGACCCGCAGCGCGATGCGGTGCTGCTCGCCGAGGTGGCAGCCGAAACCGACTATGTGCCGCACCATCCGCAGAAAATCGTGCTGATCTTCAGCGCCATGCGCCATTTTGCCCAAGCCCTGCGTGAGCGCGGTTGGCAGGTGCACTACGTTAAGCTGGATGATCCGCACAACAGCGGCTCGCTGCCGAGCGAGTTACAGCGTTGGGCGGCGCACCTGCAGGTTGACGAGGTGCACCTGACTGAGTGTGGCGAGTGGCGTTTGGAGCATGCGTTGCAAGCAAGCGAGCTGCCGATCACCTGGCACGCCGACAGTCGTTTTGTCTGCGCACGTGGTGAATTTGCCAGTTGGGCCGAGGGCCGTAAGCAACTGCGCATGGAGTTTTTCTACCGCGAGATGCGCCGCAAAACCGGCTTTTTGATGAACGGCGACGGCACCCCGGTAGGCGGTGCGTGGAACTTTGACGCAGAAAACCGCAAGGCCCTGCCTAAACACATCAAAGCGCCCATGACGGCACGCTTTCCGGCGGATGACATCACTGGCGAGGTGCTGGCGCTGGTGACTGAGCGCTTTAGTCATCACTACGGCAGCCTAGCCTCCTTTGATTACCCCGTTACCCATGCTGAAGCAGAGGCGCTTTGGCAGCATTTCCTTGAGTTTGCGCTGCCTGCCTTCGGTGACTATCAAGACGCCATGGCGTTGAATGAGCCGTTTTTGTTTCATGCGCGCATCGGTGCGGCGCTGAACATCGGCCTGCTGGATGTGCGCAAAATCTGTGCGGATGTTGAAGCGGCTTATTGGCAGGGACGTGTGCCCTTAAACGCCGCCGAAGGGTTTATCCGCCAGTTGATTGGCTGGCGTGAATACGTGCGCGGCATTTACTGGATGCACATGCCGGAGTACGCCGAGCGCAACACATTTGGCAATACCCGGCCGTTACCTGAGTTTTACTGGACCGGCAAAACCCGCATGAAGTGCATGAGCCAAGCCATCGGCCAAACCCTGGAGCATGCCTACGCCCACCATATTCAGCGGTTGATGGTCACCGGTAACTTCGCCCTGCTGGCCGGTATTCAGCCCAGCCAAGTCTGTGATTGGTATTTGGCGGTGTATATGGATGCTTTCGATTGGGTCGAGTTGCCCAACACCTTGGGTATGGTGATGCATGCTGATGGCGGCTATTTGGGTTCCAAGCCTTACTGCGCCAGTGGTCAGTACATCAAGCGGATGTCCAATTACTGCGGCGATTGCGCCTACAAAGTGACCGAAAGCGTGGGTGAGCAAGCGTGCCCGTTCAATGCGCTGTATTGGCATTTTTTGATGCGCCACCGTGAGCAGTTGGCTGGCAACCACCGTCTAGGCATGATTTATCGAGGGTTGGACAAAATGACCGAGGCCAAACAGCAGGGGCTCTGGCAGCGTGGCGAGCAACTATTAGCTCGCCTAGATGCGGGTGAAGCGCTGTGAAGAAAGCCGATTTACCGGTCAAGGTTTGCCAGGTGTGTGCTCTGCCCTTCACCTGGCGTAAGAAGTGGGCGCGTTGCTGGGATGAGGTGAAGTATTGCTCGGAGCGCTGTAGGCGCAACCGCGTGGCGGGCGGTTAGGGCGGCGAGGGGCTTTGTGCTAGGCTGGCCGACCTTTTTTAGCCTCAAGCGGAGCCGCGCTATGTCCGATATCAATCTCTCGACTGACCAAACCCGTGTCAGCTACGGCATTGGTCGCCAACTGGGTGGCCAGCTGCGTGACAACCCGCCACCGGGCGTGAGCCTAGACGCGATCCTCGCGGGCCTGACTGACGCGTTTAATGGTCTGCCAAGCCGCGTTAGCGAAGATGAGCTGTCAGCCAGCTTCAAAGTCATTCGCGACATCATGCAAGCCGAAGCGCAGGCCAAGGCCGAAGAAGCGGCAGGCGCTGGCTTGGCTTTCCTCGCTGAAAACGCCACGCGCGACGGCATTACCGTGCTGGCTTCCGGCCTGCAGTACGAAGTGCTGAGCAGCGGCAGCGGCGCCATGCCAACTCGCGAAGACACCATTCGTGCGCATTACCACGGCACCCTGATCGACGGCAGCGTATTCGACAGCTCCTACGATCGTGGCGAGCCCGCCGAGTTTCCGGTTGGCGGCGTCATTGCCGGTTGGACCGAAGCCCTGCAGCTGATGAATGCCGGTAGTAAATGGCGTCTGTATGTGCCGAGCGAACTGGCCTATGGCGAGCAAGGCGTTGGCAGCATCCCGCCGCACAGCGTGCTGGTGTTTGACGTAGAGCTGCTGGACGTTCTCTAAGCCGCTTGCCTGAGGCGGATGGCGATGTTTATCCGCCTCAGAATAAGCCTGATCACCTTGTAGCCCGGATGCCATCCGCGGTTGTTTATGACGTCTTAAAGATGTCCCGGATTGCCGCCGGGCTGCACCTGCGGGCTACAAGGGTCGGCTGCTGTTTTTGTCTTCACGGGCGCAACGCCCGGGCATAGCAATACAAAAACAGATTGCGCACTAATTCTTTCAGCACCAATGGCTCGCTGGAGTTCAGCTCGTGAATATCCAGCTCACCCTGGTTGCGCAGCTCATCCAGAGCGTCTTCGTTGAACACTGCGCACACCTCACCGGTGTTGCGATTGAGAATGCGCAGATAGGGCTGCGGACGATCCAGCCAAGCGTCGATCAGGTAAGTCATGGTTCATCTTCCTTTTGAATGGTTAGATGAGAATAATTCTTATTACATTTATAGCAAGAATTAATCGCTACCTTTTGTCGTGCAGCCAGTTATGTCGAGGCGAGTGAGCGCTTTTGCGCGTTTTTTTAAAAACGCAGGCCATAAAAAACCCGTCACATGGACGGGGTTTTGGGTGTGGCCTTAGCGGCTAGTGCGTGCGCGCTACGGCAAAGCGGCTCAACTCGACCAACGCATCGCGGTAGGCGCTGGCGGGCAGCGTATCTAGGCACGCAATTGCGCGCTCTGCATAGTCGCGGGCTTGCTTCGCGGTGTAGTCCAGCGCGCCGGCTGCTTCGACGGCATTGCGGATGCTCTCTAAGTCCTCGATACCGCCTTTCTGGATTGCCTGACGTACCAAGGCTGCTTGTTCAGGGGTGCCTTCGCGCATGGCGTAAATCAGCGGCAGAGTGGGTTTACCTTCAGCTAAGTCATCGCCCACATTCTTACCCAGAGTGCTGGCGTCGCCGCGATAATCGAGCAGGTCGTCAACCAGCTGGAAGGCCACGCCCAGATGATCGCCAAAGGTGCGCAAGGCCTCGGTCTGTTCGGCGTTGGCCCCGGCCAATGCGGCGGCGCTATGGGTTGACGCCTCGAAGAGCATCGCGGTTTTGCCGCGGATGACCTCCATATAAGTCTCTTCCGTGGTGCTGGCGTCACGGATCTTCGACAGCTGCAGCACTTCGCCTTCAGCAATAACGCGGGTGGCCCTAGAGAGGATCTTCATGACTGGCATGGAGCCGAGCTCGACCATCATTTCGAACGAGCGGGAATACAGGAAGTCGCCCACCAGAACGCTTGGCGCGTTGCCCCACTGCGCGTTGGCGGTGCTGCGACCGCGGCGCATGTCGGACATGTCGACCACATCGTCGTGCAGCAAGGTGGCGGTGTGCAGGAACTCGATAGTGGCCGCCAATAAGCGCAGCTTGTCGCCATCAAGGCCAAGGGCTTTGCCGCTGAGTAGGACCAGTAGCGGGCGCAGGCGTTTACCGCCAGCGGAGATAATGTAGTCGCCGATTTTCTCAACCAGCGGTACGCGCGATACCAGCTGGGCGCGAATGATGCCGTCGACGGCGGTAAAATCTTCCGCCACCACGCTATAGAACGCCTGGGGTTGCATCGCTTACACCTGCTGTTCATGGGTTGCGCGGCATGCTAGGTGGCAGGGTAGGGGCTGTCAAGGTAACTGGCTTGGCTGTTAGTGTCGGGGCCTTGCGTCATGCGGGGGGCTTGCGTACAATCGCGCACCCTGAACTTCCCCCTGGGTATTTCCCTGCCTTACGCAATTGCAAGGGCGTCTTTTAGGCCCCAAGCAGCCATGCCAGCCGACACTTATTCCTATAAAGCGCTGGGTGAGCAGGATTAACGGAGATTTACCATGTACGCAGTAATTGTTACCGGTGGCAAACAGTACAAAGTCACTGAAGGCGAATTCCTCAAAATCGAAAAGCTCGAGCTGGCCATTGGCGAAGCTGTGACTTTCGACCGTGTTCTGCTGATCGGCAATGGCGACGATATTAAAATCGGCGCCCCAGTTGTTGAAGGTGCCAACGTTGTAGCTGAAGTGATCGCTCAAGGCCGTCACGACAAGGTCACCATCATCAAGTTTCGTCGTCGTAAGCACCACATGAAGCGCCAGGGCCACCGTCAGTGGTACACCGAGATCAAAATCACCGGTATTCAGGCCTGATTCGTTTCGGTCTAATCCCCTTATAGGAGTATTGAACTCATGGCACACAAAAAAGCTGGCGGTAGTACCCGCAACGGTCGCGATTCAGAAGCTAAACGCCTTGGCGTGAAGATGTATGGCGGCCAGAAAATCATTCCTGGCAACATCATCGTGCGTCAGCGCGGCACCCAGTTCCACGCGGGTTACGGCGTTGGTATGGGTAAAGATCACACCCTCTTCGCTAAAATCGAAGGCGTGATCAAGTTTGAAGTAAAAGGCGCGTTCAACCGCCGTTACGTGAGCGTCGTTGCGGCTTAATTGCGCGACTGCTGGGAAAGCCCCGTCCTTGCGACGGGGCTTTTTTATTGGCTCGCCATCTATGGCAGCAACCCTGCGGGCCGTCGCAAGCGACGTTAGAAAACGCTCCGGGCGTTTTTTTTGTTTCTGTATTCTTGGGGTTCTTGCCAAACTGCCCTGGGTGCTAGCGTTCGATTTGAATGCAGGTCAATTTTGCAAGAACCTAGATTTTTTCGTTTTGGATAACCCGCCTTGTTGCGGGAGGCGTACCTATGAAATTCGTCGATGAAGTATCGATTTCGGTAAAGGCCGGTGACGGCGGTAACGGCATGATGGCTTTTCGTCGTGAAAAGTTCATCGAGAAGGGCGGCCCCAACGGTGGCGATGGTGGCGACGGTGGTTCGGTTTATATCGAGGCCTACGCCAATCTCAATACCTTGGTGGACTACCGCTACACCCGTCGTTTCCAGGCGCAAAATGGTGAGAAGGGCGGCAGTACCGACTGCACCGGTGCTAAGGGTGAAGATACGATCCTGCCGGTGCCCATTGGCACCACCGTGATTGATGCCGGTACTCAAGAAGTGATTGGTGACTTGACTCGCGCCGGCCAGCGGTTGCTGGTCGCACATGGTGGTTGGCACGGTTTGGGCAACACCCGCTTCAAGTCCAGCACCAACCGAGCACCACGACAGACCACGCCGGGTAAGCCGGGCGAGGCCCGCGACCTCAAGCTGGAGTTGAAGGTGCTGGCGGACGTTGGCTTGCTCGGGTTGCCAAATGCTGGCAAGAGCACCCTTATTCGCTCGATATCAGCAGCCAAGCCAAAAGTCGCGGATTATCCGTTCACTACCTTGATCCCTAATCTGGGTGTGGTCAGTGTTGATCGCTATAAGAGTTTTGTGGTCGCCGATATTCCAGGGCTGATCGAAGGCGCTTCCGATGGTGCGGGTTTGGGTATTCGCTTCCTCAAGCATTTGTCGCGCACTCGGTTGTTGCTGCACCTGGTGGACATGGCGCCGCTGGATCTGACTGATCCGGCTGAGTCCGCGGCGACCATCATTGATGAGTTGACCAAATTCAGCCCGTCACTGGCCGAGCGCGAGCGCTGGTTGGTATTGAACAAAGCCGACCAGATTCTTGATGAGGAGCAAGCGGCGCGTATTGCTGAAATCGTCGCGCGGATCGAGTGGGAAGGCCCTGTGTACGTGATTTCTGCCTTGGCCCGCGAAGGGACTGAGCAGCTGTGTTATGACATCATGGATTTTCTTGAGGCGCGTGCTGAGCGCATTCAGGAAAACCCAGAATACGCCGCTGAGCTGGCTGAGCTGGATACCCGCATCGAAGATGAAGCGCGCGCCCAGTTGCAGGCGCTGGATGACAAGCGTGCGCTGCGTCGTACCGGGGTTCGTCCAGTGGGCGAGGTCGAGGAAGACGACAGCTTCTGGGATGAGGAAGATGAAGAGGATGGCCCGGAAGTCATTTACGTCCGGGATTAAGCACATGCAGAAACGCCGCTTAATTGCGGCGTTTTTGTAATCACAGGTCGCGGCTAAGGTTGGAAGATCATGCGTGACAAGGTAACCGGTGCGCAGCGCTGGGTGGTGAAGATTGGTAGTGCCTTGCTGACCGCCGATGGTCGTGGTCTTGATCGCGCCGCTATGGCCATATGGGTCAAGCAGATGGTGGCGCTGCGTGAGCAGGGTGTTGAGTTGGTGTTGGTGTCCTCCGGCGCAGTGGCGGCCGGGATGAGCAAGCTTGGTTGGGCCGCGCGGCCGAGTGCCATGCATGAGCTGCAGGCGGCGGCAGCAATTGGTCAGATGGTGCTGATCCAGGCATGGGAGTCGAGCTTTGCTGAGCATGGTCGGCGTACCGCGCAAATTTTGCTGACCCATGATGACCTGTCGGACCGTAAGCGCTACCTGAATGCGCGCAGTACGCTGCGCACGCTGGTCGATCTGGATGTGGTGCCGGTAATCAATGAGAACGACACCGTGGTCACCGACGAGATCCGCTTTGGTGATAACGACACCTTGGCGGCGTTAGTGGCGAACTTGGTCGAAGCTGATCTGCTGGTCATCCTCACTGATCGCGATGGTATGTATAACGCCGACCCGCGGCACAACCCGGGTGCTGAGTTGATTTATGAGGCGCGCGCCGATGATCCGGCGCTGGATGCTGTGGCGGGTGGTGTCGGTGGTGCGCTGGGCCGTGGCGGTATGCAAACCAAGCTGCGTGCGGCGCGCCTGGCAGCGCGTTCGGGTGCGCATACGGTGATTGTTGGTGGTGCTATCGAGCAGGTGCTGGCGCGGCTTAAAGAGGGTGAGCGCCTAGGTACGTTGCTGATGCCTGAGCGCGGCATGCTGGCGGCGCGCAAGCAATGGCTGGCCGGGCATCTGCAGACGCGCGGGACCCTCGTTTTGGATGATGGTGCGGTTAAAGCACTGGCAGCCGGGACTAAGAGTTTGCTACCGGTGGGAGTAAAGGCTGTGCAGGGGAGCTTCCGCCGCGGCGAAATGGTGGTCTGTGTCGCGGCAGATGGCCGCGAGATTGCCCGTGGCCTGGCTAATTACAGCGCCCTCGAGGCGCAAAAGATCATTGGTCAGCCGTCGGATGCGATTGAGCGGCTGCTGGGCTATGTTGATGAGCCCGAGTTGGTGCATCGGGATAATTTGATTCTGGTGTAAGGGAGAGCTGATGCGAATCGTAAAGGGATTATTGAGTGCGCTTGCGCTGCTGCCTGCGTTAGCGGCGGCTGATTCAATCGGTGAGGTGTCGACGGTCTTTAAATTGGTCGGGCCAAACGACAAGATCGTGGTTGAGGCGTTCGATGATCCGAAGGTAGCAGGTGTGACGTGCTACCTGTCGCGGGCCAAGACCGGTGGGGTCAAAGGTGGCCTTGGCTTAGCTGAAGATCGCGCTGAGGCCTCAATCGCCTGTCGCCAGGTTGGGCCGATCAGCTTTCTTGATAAGCTCAAGGAGGGTGAGGTGGTCTTCCGTGAGCGCACCTCATTGGTATTCAAGACCATGCAGGTGGTGCGGTTCTTTGATCAGAAGCGCAATACCTTGGTTTATCTGGTCTACAGCGATCGAGTCATTGAAGGTAGCCCGCAAAATGCGGTGACCGCGATTCCGATTTTGCCCTGGCCAGAAAAACCCTAAGTAAAAAGCCAGACGCGATTCGCAATGCTGTTGATTTGAGGGCGTGTGCTTTTTGCTCTCCTCTTTCATTTATGGGAGAGGGTTGAGGTATCGTGATATTGCCAGATACCCCTTTTCCACCCCATAGAGGGCAGAGCGCATCCGGATGTGGCTAAAGTGAACAGGCTTACGACGCGGTTCGGGCTTGCTCTTGCATGTAGGTTGGCATTCTTTGCTCGGTACTTGGCCTGGCTACAAGGTGGTTTTCTACGGGCAACAAAAAACCGGCTGTTAAGCCGGTTTTTTTACATCTAACGATTGGCGCTTGCAGCTTATGCAGCGGTAGCTTGTGCCAATGCTTTGATGTGGCCGTTCAGGCGGCTCTTATGACGAGCTGCTTTGTTCTTGTGGATGATGCCTTTGTCGGCCATGCGGTCGATTACAGGCACAGCCAGGGTGTAGGCGGTCGCTGCAAGAGCGGCATCTTTGGCGTCGATAGCCTTGATTACGTTCTTGATGTAAGTACGGACCATCGAGCGCTGGCTGGCGTTATGGCTACGACGCTTCTCAGCCTGTTTTGCGCGTTTTTTGGCAGAAGGTGTATTGGCCACCGTCAAGCTCCTCGAAAAAATTCTGGGGGTTACAAACAAATAAGGCCGCGAATCATGCCGATATGAGGGCGTGCTGTCAACCCCGTAGGCTTTTTCCTGTGCTGGCCTGACCAGTGGCCGGGCGCTACACTCGACGCCTTTGCGCGGCGACGGTTTGTCCGCGGCTGTGCTTGTTTGCGGAAATCGAATTATTACATGAATTTGCTCAAGTCGTTGGCCGCTGTCAGCTCCATGACCCTGCTTTCGCGTGTACTGGGTTTTGTGCGTGACACCATTATTGCTCGCACCTTCGGTGCTGGCGTGGCTTCGGACGCCTTTGTGGTGGCGTTTAAGCTGCCCAATCTGCTGCGCCGTATTTTTGCCGAGGGTGCGTTTTCCCAAGCGTTTGTGCCGATTCTGGCTGAATATAAAACTCAGCAGGGCGATGAGGCGACGCGCACGTTCCTGGCTTATGTCACCGGTCTGCTGACGTTGGTGCTGGCGCTGGTGACTTTTATCGGCATTCTTGCAGCGCCTTGGATCGTTTGGGCCTCCGCGCCGGGTTTTGCGGATGAGGCTGAGCGCTTTGAGCTGACCACCGACCTGCTGCGCATCACCTTCCCTTATATTTTGCTGATCTCGCTGTCATCGCTGGCGGGGGCGGTGCTCAATACGTGGAACCGGTTTTCGGTGCCGGCGTTTGTGCCGACCCTGCTGAACATCAGCATGATTGTCTTTGCGCTATTCCTGACGCCCTATTTTGACCCGCCCATCATGGCGCTGGGCTGGGCGGTGCTGGTGGGTGGCCTGGCACAGCTACTGTTTCAGCTGCCGCACCTGCACAAGATCGGCATGTTGGTGCTGCCCCGTCTGAACCTTAAAGACACCGGTGTTTGGCGGGTGATGAAGCAAATGGGTCCGGCGATTTTCGGGGTGTCTGTCAGTCAGATTTCGCTGATCATCAACACCATCTTCGCGTCTTTTCTGGTCGCAGGCTCCGTGTCTTGGATGTACTACGCCGACCGGTTAATGGAGCTGCCGGCCGGTGTGCTCGGCGTCGCATTGGGGACGATTCTGCTACCGGCCTTGTCGAAAACCCATGCCGGAGCCAGTCGCGAAGACTACTCCAAGCTGCTCGATTGGGGTTTGCGCCTGTGTCTGGTGCTGGCGCTGCCCAGTGCCGTGGCGTTGGCGATTATTTCAGAGCCGCTGATCGTCTCGCTGTTCCAGTACGGCAAGTTCACCGCTGCGGATACGTTGATGACCCAGCGCGCCTTGATTGCTTATTCGCTGGGGTTGGTTGGGATTATTTTGGTAAAAATCCTCGCGCCGGCGTTTTACGCTCAACAAAACATTAAAACGCCGGTGCGCATCGGGCTGGTGACGTTGCTGGCCACTCAAGTGATGAACGTCTTGTTTGTTTTCGTCATTCCCTTGGCTCACGCCGGCCTGGCGCTGGCTATCGGCTTGGCGGCTTGTCTGAATGCGGGGCTGCTGTATTGGCAGCTGCGCAAACGCGGGATGTTTACCCCTCAGCCCGGTTGGACACTGTTTGCCGGCAAGCTACTGCTGGCGTTGTTGGTGATGGTGGCAGCGTTGTTGTTGAGCATGCAGCACCTGCCAGCCTGGGCAGATGGCAGCATGCTCTGGCGCCTGCTGCGCCTTGGCGGCCTGGTTGGTGTGGGGCTGCTCAGCTATTTCGCGGTGTTGGCGCTGCTGGGCTTTCGCTTACGGGACTTTGCCCGGCGCAGCGCGCTGTAAAACCAGCTGATTTGCCGCCTGTTGTCTGCTGCCCGGTGTGCGTATAATCGGCCACTTTATGAGCAAGAAGCGCGTTATGCAGCTGGTTCGAGGCCTACACAATCTGCGGCCCCAGCATCGGGGCTGTGTCGCCACCATCGGGAATTTCGACGGCGTCCATCGTGGACACCAGGCCATCTTGGCGCGTCTGCGTGAGCGCTCTGCCGAGCTGGGCGTGCCCAGTTGCGTGTTGATTTTCGAGCCGCAACCGCGTGAATTCTTTGCCCCGGATACCGCTCCCGCACGGTTGGCACGTTTGCGCGACAAGCTCGCGCTGCTGGCCGCCGAGGGTGTTGATCGGGTGCTGTGCCTGAGCTTCAACCGTCGTCTGCGTGAGCTAAGTGCTGCCGAATTCGTGCAGCGCGCGCTGGTCGATGGCTTGGGCGTGCAGCACCTAGAAGTGGGTGATGACTTTCGCTTTGGCTGCGACCGCGCCGGTGACTTTGCCTTTCTGGCGAATGCTGGCGAACGTGAAGGTTTCACGGTTGAAGCCGCCACCACCGTTGAATTGGACGGTATTCGGGTCAGCAGTACACGGGTGCGTGAAGCCCTGGATGCGGGTGATTTTGCCTTGGCGCAGCACCTGCTTGGGCGGCCCTTTCAGATCGCCGGTCGGGTTCTGCATGGGCAGAAATTGGGGCGTCAGCTGAATGCCCCGACCGCCAATGTACAACTCAAGCGCAAGCGCGTGCCGCTTAAGGGCGTCTACTTGGTCAGCACAGAAATTGACGGCCAGTTCTGGCCGGGCGTTGCCAACATCGGCGTGCGCCCCAGTGTTGCCGGTGATGGCAGTGCTCACCTAGAAGTACACGTGTTGGACTTTGCCGGTGACTTGTATGGCCGGCGTTTGACAGTGGCCTTCCACCGCAAGCTGCGTGATGAACAGCGTTTCGCCTCCCTCGAGGCACTGAAGACGGCGATTGCTGCCGATATTGCCGCCGCCCGTGCCCATTGGTGCACTTAATCAACTAGCGCCAACCGCTTAGAAGAGCCAGACATGACCGATTACAAAGCCACGCTAAATCTGCCTGATACCCAATTCCCGATGAAGGCGGGTCTGCCGCAGCGCGAGCCGCAGATTCTGCAGCGCTGGAATGACATGGGCCTCTATCAGAAGCTGCGCGCCCAGGGCGAAGGCCGGCCGAAGTTCGTTCTGCACGACGGCCCGCCCTACGCCAACGGCAGCATTCACATCGGTCACGCGGTCAATAAAATCCTCAAAGACATCATCACCCGTTCAAAAACCCTGTCCGGCTACGATGCCCCTTACGTGCCAGGCTGGGATTGTCATGGCCTGCCGATTGAGCACAAGGTCGAAACCACCTTCGGCAAGAATCAGCCGTCCGACCTGACCCGCGAGCGCTGCCGCACCTATGCCGGTGAGCAGATCGAAGGGCAGAAAGCTGACTTTATTCGCCTCGGTGTGCTGGGCGATTGGGACAATCCGTACAAGACTATGGACTTCGCCAACGAAGCCGGCGAGATCCGTGCGTTGGCTGAGATGGTCAAGCAAGGTTTCGTGTTCAAAGGCCTGAAGCCAGTGAACTGGTGCTTCGATTGTGGTTCGGCGCTGGCTGAGGCGGAAGTCGAGTATCAGGACAAAAAGTCCGATGCCATTGATGTCGCCTTTGTGGTCGAAGATGCCGACAAGCTGGCCGCCGCATTTGGTCTGGCCAGCTTGCCTAAGGCTGCCTCCATCGTGATCTGGACCACCACGCCGTGGACCATTCCCGCTAACCAAGCCCTGAACGTTCACCCGGAATTCACTTACGCCTTGGTCGACACCGGTGAGCGCCTGCTGCTGATGGCTGAAGAGTTGGTCGAAAGCTGCTTGGCCCGTTACGGCCTGCAAGGTGACGTGATCGCCACTGCACAAGGCGCCGCGCTGGAGCTAATCCGCTTCCGTCATCCGTTTTACCCGCGTTTTTCGCCGGTGTATCTGGCCGAATACGTTGAGTTAGGCGCCGGCACGGGCGTGGTGCATTCAGCCCCAGCCTATGGCGAAGACGACTTCCGTTCCTGCAAAGGCTACGGCATGAGCAACGATGACATTCTCAGCCCGGTGCAGAGCAACGGCGTGTATGTCAGCGATCTGCCGTTCTTTGGTGGCCAGTTTATCTGGAAGGCCAACCCGGCAATCGTCGCCAAGCTGGAGGAAGTCGGTGCCCTGCTTAAATACCAAGCCATCCAGCACAGCTACATGCACTGCTGGCGGCACAAGACCCCGCTGATCTACCGCGCCACGGCGCAGTGGTTTGTCGGTATGGACCGTCAGCCCAATGAGGGTGCCACCCTGCGTGAGCGTGCGCTGGGCGCCATTGAGCAGACTCATTTCGTCCCGGCATGGGGCCAGGCGCGTTTGCACGGCATGATTGCTGGGAGGCCGGACTGGTGCATCTCACGTCAGCGCAATTGGGGCGTGCCGATTCCATTCTTTCTGCACAAAGCCACGGGTGAACTGCACCCGCATACCGCCGAGTTGATGGAGGCGGTGGCCAAGCGGGTCGAGCAGCAAGGGATTGAAGCTTGGTTCAAACTCGATGCTGCTGAGTTGCTGGGCGATGAAGCCGCCGATTACGACAAAATCAGCGACACCCTAGACGTCTGGTTTGACTCCGGCACCACCCACTGGCACGTATTGCGTGGCTCACACCCACTCGGGCACGCTGCGGGTCCGCGCGCTGATCTGT
This sequence comes from Pseudomonas sp. TMP9, assembly GCF_037943105.1. Classification (NCBI taxonomy): domain Bacteria; kingdom Pseudomonadati; phylum Pseudomonadota; class Gammaproteobacteria; order Pseudomonadales; family Pseudomonadaceae; genus Pseudomonas; species Pseudomonas vesperimontis. Next base: position 3,093,114 of record NZ_CP149803.1, on the reverse strand, counting down.
ACCTGGAAGGCTCCGACCAACACCGCGGCTGGTTTCATTCGTCCTTGCTGACCGGTGCAGCCATCGACGGCCATGCGCCCTACAAAGAGCTGCTGACCCATGGCTTTGTGGTCGATGAAAACGGCCGCAAAATGTCCAAATCGATGGGCAATGTGGTCGCGCCGCAAGAAGTAAACGACAGCTTGGGCGCTGATATTTTACGCCTGTGGGTGTCTTCCACCGACTACTCCGGTGAGATGGCTGTATCTAAAGTCATTCTGCAGCGCAGTGCCGACTCTTACCGGCGTATCCGTAATACCGCGCGCTTCCTGCTCTCCAACCTCAGTGGTTTCGACCCGACGCAGCATCTGCTGCCGGTGGATGACATGCTGGCGTTGGACCGTTGGGCGGTTGATCGCGCCTTGCTTCTGCAGCGCGAGATCGAAGAAGCCTACGACAGTTATCGCTTCTGGAACGTTTACCAGAAGGTGCACAACTTCTGCGTCCAGGAGTTGGGCGGTTTCTACCTCGACATCATCAAAGACCGTCAGTACACCACCGCAGCGGACAGCGTGGCACGCCGTTCCTGTCAGACGGCGATGTTCCATATCGCCGAAGCCTTGGTGCGCTGGATCGCTCCGGTGTTGTCTTTCACCGCTGATGAGTTCTGGCAATACCTGCCAGGCGCGCGTAATGAATCGGTGATGCTCAATGGCTGGTATCAGGGCCTGAGCGAACTGCCGCAAGACTTTGAGCTGAGTCGCGAGTTTTGGGAGCGCGTCATGGCGGTCAAGGTCGCGGTGAACAAAGAAATGGAAAACCTGCGAGCAGCCAAGGCTATTGGCGGCAACCTGCAGGCCGAAGTGACCTTGTATGCCGAAGACAGCTTGATCGCTGACCTAAACAAACTGGGCAACGAGCTGCGCTTTGTACTGATCACCTCCACCGCCAGCCTAGCGCCGCTCAGCAGCGCGCCAAGTGATGCGGTAGAAACCGACGTGGCCGGGCTCAAACTGAAAGTGCTGAAGTCGGGCCACGTTAAGTGCGCCCGTTGCTGGCACCACCGGGAAGATGTTGGGGTAAACCCAGCGCACCCGGAAATCTGCGGCCGCTGTGTGGACAATATCGAAGGTGCAGGCGAGGTGCGTCACTATGCTTAATTGCTGTTGGTCGCCCTTCTCTTTGCAGCATCGGAATCTTGGCAAAGGGTCAACTGCGCTGCAAAAGGACGCCTGTTTATGAGTGCACGTTTCGGCAAACTGACTTGGCTTTGGCTGAGCTTGGGCATATTTGTGGTCGATCAGGCCACTAAGTTTTGGTTCGACAACAACCTGACTATGTACCAGCAAATCATCATCATTCCTGACTACTTCAGCTGGACGTTGGCCTACAACACCGGCGCGGCGTTTAGCTTTTTAGCCGATGCGGCAGGCTGGCAGCGCTGGTTTTTTGCAGCCGTTGCCACTGTCGTCAGCGTGGTGCTGGTGGTGTGGCTCAAGCGCCTGAAGCCAGGCGAAACCTGGTTGGCGCTGGCGCTGGCACTGGTGCTCGGCGGCGCGTTAGGTAATCTGGTTGACCGCGTGGTGTTTGGCCACGTGGTTGACTTCATCCTGCTGCACTGGCACCAGCAATGGTATTTCCCCGCCTTTAACGTGGCGGATATGGCGATTACGTGTGGCGCCATCTTGCTGGCGCTGGATATGTTTAAAAGCGAAAACTCCGGAGAAAAAGCCCATGACTGACGTACGAATCGGCCCGGACAAGGAAGTCACCCTGCATTTCGCCCTCAAGCTCGACAACGGCGATGTAGTTGACAGCACCTTCGATAAAAATCCAGCCACCTTTAAAGTAGGCGACGGCAACCTGCTGCCTGGCTTCGAGCAGGCCATTTATGGCCTTAAGGCCGGTGACAAACGCAGCCTGGAAATCAGCCCAGAGCAGGGCTTTGGTCAAGGCAACCCGCAGAATCTTCAGGTGATGCCGCGCAGCCAGTTTCAGGATATGGAGCTCTCGGAAGGCCTGCTGGTGATCTTCAATGACGCCGCCAACACCGAGCTACCCGGTGTAGTCAAAATCTTCGACGACAGCCAAGTCACCATCGACTTCAACCATCCACTGGCCGGCAAAACGCTGAGTTTCGATGTGGAAATCATCGAGGTTAAAGCGCTCTGATCTGTAGCCCGGATGAAGTCCGGGAGAACGCCAATCCCTTTCCCGGATTCCATCCGGGCTACGTAAAGCGGCAGCGTTGTCCGCTCCCGCTTTAAGCTTGTCCCTGAACGACCGCGTGTCGAGGCTCTTATGCATATCAAACTCGCCAACCCTCGTGGTTTCTGTGCCGGTGTAGACCGTGCCATCGAAATCGTTAACCGCGCACTTGAAGTATTCGGCCCGCCGATTTATGTGCGCCATGAAGTCGTGCATAACAAGTTTGTGGTGGAAGACCTGCGTTCCCGTGGTGCGGTATTCGTCGAAGAACTGGACCAAGTGCCCGATGACGTGATTCTCATCTTCAGCGCCCATGGCGTGTCGCAAGCCGTGCGCACAGAGGCCGAGCGCCGTGGTTTGAAGGTCTTTGACGCCACCTGTCCGCTGGTCACCAAGGTGCATATGGAAGTGGTGCGTTACAGCCGCGAGGGGCGCGAATGCATCCTCATCGGCCATGAAGGTCACCCGGAAGTCGAAGGCACCATGGGCCAATACGACGTCAGTAATGGCGGCACTATCTATTTGGTCGAAGACGAAGCCGATGTGGCTGCACTGCAGGTGCGTAACCCCGAGCTGCTGGCGTTTGTTACCCAAACCACGCTGTCGATGGACGACACCAGCAAGGTCATCGACGCCCTGCGCGCCAAATACCCCGCCATCGGTGGCCCGCGTAAAGACGATATTTGCTACGCCACGCAAAACCGCCAAGACGCCGTCAAACAGCTCGCCGCCGATTGCGACGTATTGCTGGTAGTAGGCAGCCCCAACAGCTCCAACTCAAACCGCCTGCGTGAACTGGCCGAACGCATGGGCACGCCGGCCTACTTGATTGACGGCGCGCAAGACCTCAAGCAAGAGTGGTTTGCTGGCGTTAGCGGCATCGGCATCACCGCCGGCGCTTCTGCCCCGGAAGTGCTGGTGCAAAGCGTGATTAAACAGTTGGGCGAGTGGGGCGCCAGTAACGCGCAAGAGCTGGAAGGGCGGCCCGAGAATGTAACGTTCTCGATGCCGAAGGAGCTGCGAGTAAAGCAGGTGTAAAAATAAAAAAGGTCGGCAATAGCCGACCTTTTTGATTACGGCAGTTGATTACCAACAGCGGTCAACGTCGGTTGCCCCTTTGGTGCCGCGGCTATCCAATGTTAGGTTGCCGCACTCGTTATCTTGCAATTGAGGCCCTGCACGAGTGGCTGTTAACGTTACGCAACGAGCAATAGTGCTACCGCCACATGCGGCAGCAGTTATGTTGTAACGACGGTCATCGGACGGGACAGCCGCATCGGCTGCCACACCATAAACCAAGCCACCAACACCTAAGTTGGTCACATAGGTCTGGTTTTGTGAGTAGAAGCGCTCCTGTGCCTGCAGTATCTCCATTAGTTTTGCCTGGCCGTCAGCACGGCCAGAGCGCAGAACATAGTTCTGATAACTGGGATAAGCGATAGCAGCAAGGATGCCAATAATCGCTATCACAATCATCAGTTCAATGAGGCTGAAGCCTTGTTGCTTCATCAATTTTCTCTCCAGTAAGTCGCTTTAACTGCATCTCCGGCTCGGCAGATTTCGGCGCCGTCTACGCAATCGTTACGCAGAATTTCAGTGCCTATAAGTACTGTGGGCTTACCCTCGGAGAGAATAACCGATGGGGTTGGAGGAATGCCTGAGCGTTTTAGGTCAAAGCTGCGTACTGGGGTCTTGGTACCATCAGCGGCTGTTTCAGTATACAAAGCGCTTGCGTCGATCAAGCTGAGTGCGTAGCCGCGGCCCCGGCCTACGTCTGAACCGCAGGTGGAAACAGCTTGGCCGCGAGGGCTGAACGTACTAAACAGTACGGCACCACGGAAGGAGATCGAAGAAGAAAGAACCTTCTCACCCTTAGGCAGTTTCAGATAGAAGCCTTTACTGGCTGCAAGCAGATTAGTATTTGGGGTATAGCTGTTACCCGGTGTCAGCTTGGCGTATTCAGCGTCGATTTTGCTGCGCAGGTCGGGTAAGCCCGTTGCTAAGTTCGACGCATTGTCCAGTGCTTGATCAATCAAATACTGGTAGGCGTCGAAGTAAGTTGGGGAAGCTATTTTTGTTTGCAGTTCTGTAAGTTGAGTCGTTGAAAGCAGTGTGCCTGAAACAGTGTAGGGTTTTGCGGCTATTGCATCTGCATCACTCTGTAATGCTGCGCCGGAGGCAACTAGCGCTGCTTGCTCAGATAGCAAAATGGTAATCTGATTCACAATAGTTTGGCTGTTGAGCGCAGCAGCTTTAAGTGACGTAGCGTTGGCAGCATCGTCACGGGCAAGAAGCTCTGCGTAATCGATTCCGGCCACAGTAGGCATAGCCGTGATATCAACATCAGTCTGCATAGCTAGTAAAGCGGGCTTAATGACATCCGCAGTGGCTCCCGGTAAGTCGAGAGCTGTCTTGATTGCGGCGAGCAATGAATCCAACTTGCTTGGTGTGCCTGCATTGAGAGCAGTTCGTAGATTAAGGGAAGCTATATTATTAGTTGTATATGTTTCGCGCAGCAGCTGCAGATTAGCTTCGAGTGCCGGCAAGTTATTATCATCGAAATTAGGATCTGCTTTTTGGCTGGCGATAAAGTTTTCTTGAGTTTTTACAAGTGCGAATCCATCATCCAGTATTTTCTGCAAGTTAGTTAATTCTGCATACTCAATCGCTAATTCATTGCGCACCATTAAGAGATCTGCAGTGTTGGTGCCAACTTCAGGCAGGCCTGACGCGTCCAGATACAGCTGTTGCAGTTGCGCCAACACTATTTGAGCTTTCTCAAGGCTGCTCTGCAGTGTGCTTTGCTGCTGTAGATTCTCGTTATTATCGAGAATATAGGGAGCATCATTAAGGATGTCATCGATTTGTTTTTGCCGCTCGTTGGCATCACTCAATGCTTGGGAGGCTCCGTTTTGCTTAGCGGTGTGGTTAGAGCTGACTTTATAGTCAACAAAATTTTGGCGTGCAGTATCAACTGTGTTGTTGAGTGCCTGCATTTGCCCTTCAAGTGTTTGTATATTTGCTTGGATAGTCGCTGTATCTGTTGCGCTAAGATCAAAACCAGTGACGTTGGTCAGATCAGACTCGGTGATGGTGGTATAGGCGCTGGGTGTGTTGAATACATTGCTGTCACGCAACACGTAGAAGCGATCATTGGTGTCTGTATTAAGTGGGCTTTCACGGAAGCCTGAGCCAATAGAAACTGTGAAGTAGGTCTTGCCGCCACGCTCACGGATGAGGGCTACGTCAGGTGAGCCGAAGAAGCGGCGGTTATCCGCAGCGGTGGCTCCACCAAGTTGGGCAATACGGCCGCCAGTGGCAAAAGTAGGGCCAATGCCGGTGTTGGCATTGTTGATGTCAAAGCGGAAGATTTGGCCACCCAAGTCAGAAGCGTAAACGATGTCAGCTAAGCCATCACCATTGATATCAACAATTGTAGGGTCAGCCGGCATGCTGTTGGTCATGGTTGCAATTTTAAGATTAGCCCCGGTATCGCTGCTGCTCCCTGCGCGCCACAGCAGTTTGCCGGTTTCTGCATCAGCCATATAAAGTGCGTTACCGATGCTGTCCGCTTTTGGAACGTTAGTACCGATGGTGTCGTGATTCTTGTCGTAGCCACCGCTAAAGATTAGTACCTTAGTCTTTGCGTTATTGATATTCACGTCAGCCAGTTTAGGTGCCGAGAAAGTCATACCTAACTTTTCAAAGCCTGGGGTTGGTGCAGCGGCGTAAGCACCTTTGATCATCCATTTAAAGGCCGGTGCATTGATAGCGCTGACATCCAGGGCATAGTAATTGCTGCCGCCTCGACGCATTCCAGCGTAGAGCGTTACTTTTTCAACTGTGCGGCTTTTATTTGTAATGTCAGCAGCGGTAGGTTCCCGGTATTTAGTCCATAGATTGATTTGGCCATCCATGCCGTACTTTTTGCTATTGGAGCCTTTTGCATTAGTCAGATAGGCCCCAGGGTTGGGTAGGAGCTCTTTAGGAATAAACGCAAATTTTTCGTCACCAGTTTTAGGGTCAATTGCATGGATAAAGCCCTCGTTGGAGCCAAAGAACATGTACAGCTGTTCGGGTGAGGTCAGCGGCGCACTGGTTACGCGACTAAGGTCCTCGTCGGTCACGTATGCAACTAACTTTGGCTCGTTATGCAGGACGTCGGCAATAGCCAAGCGGTTAGTGTTATCAATATTCTTGCCTCGCGCCCAACTAATGAACTGATCCTTTTGGGTGTTGCTAGTGGCGCCCAGCATAGTATTGGTGAGCAAACTATTAGCTGTAGTTAATTTGTAATTATTAGCATTGAGGCTTATAGAACCTGTGACGCCAGCTGCAGCCGTGGCAGTTCTGTCGGCACCTGTCCAAGTAAAGATATTACGTGTATCAGGATTGAGCAGGCGGCCTGCCACTCCACCTTTGGCAACATCGCTGCCATCAGGTGTAGCTGACCAGAAACTGGAGGCACTGTTGCTGAAGAAGCCGGTGCTGTTGTCAATGGCGGCATTATTGTTCTGGTCGACAATCAACGGACTGCCGTTAATATCTTGACCCAGCTTGTAACGTTTGACGTTACCCGGCCAATTGGCACCTTCTGCCGGGCGAAAAAGCGCGTAATAAAGATCGTTGCGAAAGCCTAAGTTGTTAAAGGCGCTCACTGCTACGCTGGGGGCAGCGAATGAGGTATTTTCCGCTGTAATGTCAACAATAATGGCTTTCAGAGCTTCTGTCAGACCGGATACATTATCTGCCGTGTAGTATCGGCCCCCACCTGCTGCTGCTGCATTTTGGAGTAAGGGAAGATTGACGGCGAAACCTACAAAGTGGGAAGTGACTGTTTGGCTTCGGTTCGTTGGATCAGAAAAAGGCGCAGGCGCTGGGAAGAGATCCTGATTAGCCATGTATTCGGCGAGATGTGGCAAGCACTGACCATTACTATTACCGCAACTAGAAGCTGGGTAAAGGGTGTTTTTACTAGTGACCAGTGTCTTTACTGCTGAATTAGAGCCTACGTCGACGGTGGGTTCACCATCAGTTACATAAATAATGTGCGACTTCTGACAGCTGTGTTCTATCGGCGAAATATATTTGTCACCGCTTCTAGATGACGCAACACTCTTATCCCCCCATACTCGGTTTTGCCCCACCATATAACGGTAGGCTTCGTAGTAGGTTTCCAGCATTGGTGTATTACCGCTTGCAGGTATATCGTCTACGGTATCCTGCATAGAGTCAGCGTTCGTGGTTGTTAGGCGTCGAACGGGGCTTAGGATATACCCGCCGTCGTTACCATCGAAGCGCATAAAGCCAACGTTTACATCCTCCTTTGCCTTTAAATCATTTAGCAAATTGTTCACTACACTTCGCATTACTTGGTTGCGGGTTCTATTTGTATTGCTAGGAGGTATAGCGCTGTTCGCGACCCTACTCCCCATTGACCCGGAGGAGTCGAGGATGAAAAGAATGTTTGGACGTACCTGCTGGTCAGCGGGTAAGTCTCTTGGTACGTATATCTCAGTGTCATCAGCCAAGGCGGTGTTAAAGGTAATAACACCGTAGAGAAAGGCGCTGATGCCTATGGCGACTGGTTTTAGTTTGAACATGGTCTTTCTCCAGTCTTAGTACATGGAAAATTTTAGGATATTATTTGGCGCTTGGTCGGTCACTGTTATAGCACCGGCCCAGTCGACTTTAGTCGCCAGCTCACTCATGGGGCGTAACTGGCCATTAATTTCCAATTCAGCGCCGGGATCGATGATCATGTTAGTGGCCGGACAATCTTGGCAGGTGTAGGCCAAGACACGACCGAGGCCTGAATCATTTGGGCTCCAGTTGACGATCAGGCGCTCCATTTCAATGATTCGAATCAAGGGTTCGGAGTCATTTTTATCTTGGGCAAAACTACTGAAACTTAGCAGTAGGCAGAACAAGGAAAAGTAGATGCGTATATTCATGATTATTTGCTCACTTATTGTTCTGGAATGTGATGCCCTGAGACTGCCAGGAGTAGGTCCCGCTTTCGAGTTCTGCTCGCGCGTTCATTTCAAAATCGATGCATATAAAGCGTTCAACGCTGGAGCCGTCATCGCAGGGTTTTTCTTGGGTGTAACGCACGGTATTTGAGGCTGCAAGTGTTCCAGTAATGGGGGTAACAGCTTGAGCAAGGCGTGAAGTTTTGGGCAGCATCGGCAGAGCGGTAAGATTAGCGCTAGTTTCTGCTGGCTGATTTATCGCCAGCAGAAGTGGAGCCCGGTTTGCAAGATTGGTATTGAAAGCTAACAACTGCGCGCGCAGTTCATTTTGTGCCTGCTGGAATACTTGATTACGGAACTGGCTATTGCTGGCCATGCGTTCCTCAAAAGTAGAAAAGCGCATGGCAGTTACGCCAGCGATCGTTAATACCAGCAAGAAAACCAGAGCCACAATTAACGTGGCACCCTTCTGTGTGCGAGATTGTGTGTGCAGGTTGCGCATGGTTCGCCTCAAAAGGTGTTCTTCAGCTGAATGGTGGTGCTAAAAATTTGCCGGGCCCGGTTATCTGTAAATGTGATCGGGGCAGCATCAAGCAGCACAAAGTTTCGCCCGGCAGGTGCCGGCGTTAAGGTATTGATTGAATTGGCTAGCACGGCAATGCGCACTGCTTTTACGTTATTCCAGTTGGTAACTTGGTCGGCTGATATGTACTGGTTGGCGCTTCTAGCATCACCGCTGGTGTTAATGCCGTAGAGGACCTGCAGGCTATCCACCCCAGATATCAATTCTTGCGCTGAGGGGCCTGAGGTCCAACTGCCTGTCGTATCATTAAATTTATAAGCACGACATCCTAGTGCTGCAGGTGCTGTGGCTGTTGCAGGGATGATTGAGTAATGGTTTATCACCATCATGTTGTTTTCAGTAATAGTGTTGCCTAAGCAATCGCGCCGCGCTGCGTCAGTAATCGGGGGTTGAAAAACAAATGCCACGCTATCAGGGTCATTACCGCTACCTGAGCTTGTGCAGAGCTCAGTTGGGATAGTGCTTGGTAGGCCTGAACATGATGGGCGGACTAAGGCTAGCGGCTTACCACCCTCAAAAACTGGTTCCACATAGCCAGCTAATCGTGCGCTGCGTGCAATAAACTCAAGAGCGAAACGACCGTTTTCCTGCAGTCTGCCCATGGCTTCGTTGGCAGCATAGGTTTGCCGGCTGGATAGAAAAACTTGGACAACCCCGGTCATCAGCAGTAAACCCAGAGCCATTGCAACCATCAACTCGACAAGAGAAAGACCGAGCTGGGTGCGCCGCATCTTTGCGAATGTGTGAATGTTCATCGGCGCACCTCAAAAGCGGGGATGCCAGGTGCAAAGGTATTTTTGCCCGCGCGGCCGAGCCAGAAACCTTGCAGGGTGAGGGTGTTTCCTGCGGCTACGGCGCTCAGGGTTATATTGTTGTCAGGCGCAGTAACAAAGTCGCGGCTTGTAAAACGCGCATTAATTGTATTCGACGCCAAATCCGCATAACTGCACTGGGCTTCCCAGCGGTCAAAAGCAGCCATTTCGGCAGCGGTACAGTTCGTTGCGGTGACTCTCGCTGAGGTCGCAGGGTCGTAATAATCCGCACAGCGATTTGCTGGAGCATTGGCGCAATTGGGTGCGGCAGCGTATTGAGCTGCAGTGCCAGCAGGATTGGCGCGAATACGCTCGGCAATATCCTGCAATATCCAAGTGGACTGAGAGCGCTGAGCGCTGTCGCTCGAACCTTGCAGAGCATTGAGTTGCAGCGCGGCTAAACCAAGCATGCCTACCGTAAAGATCAGTAGGGTAATTAGGACTTCGATCAAGGAGCTGCCGGTTTGTTGTGAGCTAGTAATGTGCATGAGCAGTCTCTTCCTAATCAGGAGCATGCCGCGTCACGAGTGACTGGGCGAATGCTGGGGCGACCTTGGCGATTGATGTCAATGCAGCGAGCATCGGTAGAGGCAGTTTTCAACTTGGCCGAGGTGATTTTGAAGTCTCTGCTCACGCAGCTCCCGCAAGTCCCGTCGCGTTGAAAAATCAGTCGATTGGCGCCTGTCTGTAGAAAATTACTATTAACCGCAACCCCGCTTCTGGTTTGGAAGCTGCGCAGACGGTTAGCACTTAAGCAATTAGCCATACTGTCCGCCGGGCCAACACACCAGCCATCAGCCCAGCCTGCGGCAGCATTAGTTGCAGGTAATACGGCAATTTCACGGTTGAGCTTGACCGCTTCAGAGCGAGCGAACGTAAGTGCAAGCATTAACTCGCTAGCCTGACCGCTAACTTTTTGGCGTACGACAAAATCACCCATAGCGGGTACTGCCAAACCCAGTATCACGCCCAAGATGGCGACTGTGATCATCAGCTCAATCAGGGTGAATCCTTTACTTCTTAGCATGACGGGTCTCTTTGTGATTCTTTGTTGGTTATGTTCCTTGTACGAGCCTCTCTACTCAAGCCAGCTTTGATGGCTGGCTTTATTGGCTGGCCGAGTGGTCTGTTTTCGCTTTCCCAATCGTTGATAAATGTTGAATCGTTGATCGCGGCGGTCAGGGGCAGCGTGCTCCTTCCTTTGACGTTTTCACGCGGCCCTGACGGTTGATCACCATTGTGCCGCTGCGTGCAGTGGGGCTGGAGGGACAAATACTCATGGTGCCGTTGCTGACGAACGTTACGCCTTGGTTGCTGAAGTGGATCGAGTTGTTTGGCAGCATGCCGCGCCAATTTAGCCTGATGCTTTCGGGTACATAAATTGTACTGAAAACATTTTCTCCAGCGTCAAGCTCGCGGTTGCCGTTAGTGTCAATAAAGCTACTGATGCTTCCGCTCCAGCTTTGCTGGCATTTACCCTCTTCTGTCAGCGGGCATAGGGTGACTCGATGTTGGCTGGTCATTGCCAGGTAGCGGGCTTTATAAGTCATGCTGAACAGTTCAGATTGCAGACTTTGCAATTTTTGCTGCTCGTGCCAGACGGAGAGCGCTGGGGTTGCAATACCCATTAGTAGGGCAAGGAGGGCGAGGGTAATGAGTAATTCAAGCAGGCTGTAGCCATGTATTTTGTAGCGTCTCATCCTGAGTACCTAATGGGGCTGTCCTTGAAGTTTTTTAGAGTAGAACAAAATCTGAATTATCCCAGTTGAGATGGAGCGCTTAGTTTTGCTTGATGTAATCGTTGCGGGTGGTGGCGTGTTGGGTCTGCTGACAGCTAGTAATCTTGCTGTTGCCGGGTGCCAAGTAACTTTGATTGAGTCTGGCTGTCTTGGCCAAGAATCCTCTTGGGCTGGCGGTGGCATTGTTTCGCCGCTTTACCCGTGGCGTTACAGCGCTGCTGTTACAGCGTTGGCGCATTGGTCGCAGGATTTTTATCCGCGTTTGGCTGAGCAGTTATTGGCGCAAACGCAGATTGATCCTGAGGTGTATGTCACTGGGCTTTATTGGCTGGACCTTGACGATGAAGCTGAGGCGCTGGCTTGGGCGCAGCGGCAGGGGCGGGCCCTTCAATCCGTCGATATAGCGAGTGTGCGGCGTGCAGTGCCGGCGCTGGCAGAAGGGTTTGGCCGGGCGGTGCAGATGGCGGATGTGGCCAATGTGCGTAATCCGCGCTTGGTTAAAGCGTTGCGGGCGGCGCTGCAGCAGATGCCCAATGTCACCGTGCATGAGCACTGTGCGGTCAGTGGTTTTATTCGCGAGGGTGGGCGTATCACGGGTGTGCACACCGCGCAGGGTGATATGCAGGCTGATCAGGTGGTGCTTGCGGCAGGGGCTTGGAGCGGTGAGTTGATGGCGACCCTTGGCATAGAGCTGCCCGTGGTGCCGGTAAAGGGGCAGATGATTTTGTACAAGTGCGCCGAGGATTTTTTGCCCGCCATGGTGCTGGCCAAGGGGCGTTATGCGATTCCGCGTCGTGACGGCCATATTTTGATTGGCAGCACGCTTGAGCATGCAGGTTTTGATAAAACGCCTACCCGCGAGGCGCTCGCCAGCTTGCAGGCTTCGGCGGTTGAGCTGTTGCCGGCACTGGCCGATGCAGATGTGGTGGGGCATTGGGCGGGCTTACGGCCGGGCTCGCCTGAAGGCATCCCGTTTATCGGGCCGGTGCCCGGGCATGACGGGTTGTGGCTGAATTGTGGGCATTACCGCAATGGCTTGGTGTTGGCGCCGGCATCCTGCCAATTACTGGCGGACTTAATGCTGGGCCGTGAGCCGATTGTTGACCCAGCGCCTTATGCGCCGGCGGGCAGGTTAAGCCCCTCTCCCTAGCCCTCTCCCCAGGGGGGCGAGGGGATTAGTCGGTTGTTGGTTCAGGAGCGGTGTGTGAGGTACACAGAGTGGGACTGCTTGTAGTGGTCTTGTTTACACTTTCTTTAGCCTTCTCCCAGGTGAAGCGAGGAGAGGGGATAGAGGTGCTGCTCAATCAATGCCGAGTTTTTTCAGGCGATAGCGCATCGAGCGGAAGCTTAGGCCTAGGCGTTGCGCGGCGGCGGTGCGGTTCCAGCGGGTTTCCTCCAGCGCCTGCATGATCAATTTACGCTCGATGGCTTCTAGGTGGTCTTCTAAATTGTCGACCTGTGCGAGGCTGGTTTCGCCGCTTTCATTGGTGGGGCTGCAATCGGCTAAGCGGAGGTCGCTGGCGCTGATGCGGTCGTCTTCACACAGGGTATAGGCACGCTCGAGCATGTTCTCCAGCTCGCGCACGTTGCCGGGGAAGCGGTAGCTCTTGAGCTTTTCCAGTGCCTCTTCATCCAGCTTGGCGGCGCTTATGCCGGTGCCTTCGGCCAGGCGCTTGAGCATGCTGTCGGCGAGTAGGGCGATGTCTTCACGGCGCTCGCGCAGGGCAGGCACGCGCAGTTCAATGACGTTAAGGCGGTAGTAAAGGTCTTGGCGGAAGCGCTCAGCGGCGACTTCTGCGGCCAAGTCTTTATGGGTGGCGCAGAGGATGCGCACATCGACGATGACTTCCTGTTGGCCGCCCACCGTGCGCACGGCTTTTTCCTGGATGGCGCGTAGCAGTTTGACCTGCATCGGCAGTGGCAGATCGGCGACCTCATCAAGGAACAGCGTGCCGCCATTGGCTGCCTGGAACAGGCCTTGTTTGTCTTCGATGGCGCCGGTAAAGCTGCCTTTTTTGTGGCCGAAAAACTCACTTTCCATCAACTCGGTCGGAATGGCGCCGCAGTTGACCGGCACAAACGGTTGTTCGCCGCGCGAGCCTTGTTCGTGGATCAGGCGAGCCACCAGTTCCTTGCCGCTGCCGGACTCGCCGCTGATATACACCGGGGCTTGGCTGCGAGCCAGTTTGAGGATTTGTTTGCGCAAGGTCTTCATCGGTGGCGATTCGCCAAGCAGGCGGCTGTCCACTGGCAGCTCTTCGCCATCGGCGCTGCGCAGGCGCAGAGCGGCGGCGACAAGTTCGCGCAAGCGTGTGAGGTCGACGGGCTTGGTTAGGAAGTCGAATGCGCCGGCTTTTAAGGCGTTGATGGCGGTGTCGAGGCTGCCATAGGCGGTGATCATTGCCACCGGCACCTGCGGATGGCGTTGCAAGATGTGCTGCACCAACTCCAGGCCAGTGCCGTCGGGCAGGCGCATGTCGGTCAGGCACAGATCAAACGGCTCTTTGGCCAGCCATTCGCGGGCTTCTTTGACGTTGCGTGCGCTGCGGGTGTCGATTTTCATTCGGCCTAGGGTGATTTCCAGGAGTTCGCGAATATCGGGTTCGTCATCGACGATCAGGGCTCTCTGGCGGGTCATGGTCAGCTCAGTTTGCGCGGGTGGGCGAAGGTGATGCGCAGGCAGCTGCCGCCACCTTCGCGCACTTTATAGTCGAGGCGGGCTTGGTTGCTCTCGCACAGTTCGCGAGACAAATACAGGCCCAGGCCAGTGCCTTTGGTTTCAGTGGTGTAGAAGGGCTCAAAGATGTGATGCAGTTGATCGTCGGCAATCCCTGGGCCGTCATCCAGCACCTCAAGCACCGGTAATTCGCTGTCTCGATCGCGGAACAGTTTCAGCCAGACCTGCCCCTGTTTGTTCTTTTGCGCGCTGTAGCGCAGGCCATTTTCCACGAGGTTGCTGAGTACTTGGGTGAGCTGGTGCGGGTCCATACGGGTTTGGATGCTACCGCTGCTGGTTTCCAGGTGCAGTGTATGGTTGGGCGCGGCGCGGGTACGGAACTCGCTGGCAAAACGGTGCAGCCAGTATTTTAAATCGAGCAATTGCGGCTCGGCTTGGCGCCGCCGTGACAGTTGCAGGACGTTCTCGATCACCATATTCATGCGCTGCGAGTGATCTTGAATGATTTGCGCCAAGCGCAGGTCTGCCCCGGCTAATTCTTCCGACTCTTGCAGCAGCTGCGCGGCGTGACTGATGGCGCCCAGCGGGTTGCGAATCTCGTGGGCGATGCCGGCCGTCAAGCGACCTAACGAGGCGAGCTTGAGTTGCTGTGCCTGTTGGGCGATTTGCGAGATGTCATCTAGGAAAATCAGCGTGTGTTTGCGCTCGCCGCGCTGCAGGGCGATAAAGCTCGGCTGCAACACGCGCCCGTCTGGTTCGGCTTGCAGGCTGGCAGGGCGCAGGCTTGGGTTGTATAGCCACTGCTGCATGCGTTTGATCAATTGCGGGCAATGCGGGTCAAGGATTTTCCCGGTTAGGTCGGCATGCCCAAGTAGGTGGTTGGCGCCTTGGTTGGCCAGCAGCACGCGATGCACTTCATCCAGCACCAGAATGCCGGTGCGCATGCGCTGCAATATCAACGCGTTCAACGCTTCTAGGTTGGCGACATCGGCGGCACGCTGCTCGGCCAAGCGTTCGCTGGTTTGCACGCGGCGGGTCAGGCCCTGCACAAACAGGGCTGCCGCAAAACACAGCGCGCCAAACGCCCCCACTTGCACGTATTGGGCGGAAGCGCCTGGCCGGCTGAGGCTGAGGTAGAAGGTCAGGTAGATCATGCCAATGGCGGCAACGGCTGCAATCAGCAAGCCGATGCGGCCACGCAAGAGAATATTGGCGATCGCCACGGCCACGATTAACAAGTTGCCGATGCCGCTGGGCGTGCCGCCGGCGGCGTAGAACAGGCCGGAGAGCAGCACCACATCCACCAACGCCAAGCTAAACACCTGCGCCAGACGTTTGGGTTGACGCAGGGTGACGATGACTAAAACGTTGAGCACCAGGTACAACCAACTGCCGTTACGAAACAGCGTCGGGTGGGCCATTTCCAATAATTCGGTGTCGAGGTTGCTGGATACCAACAACACCAAGGTAATGCCGATAATCAGCCGGTACAGGTGGTAGAGCCGCAAAACCCGCCAGCTTTGTTCCCCGCTGAGGGCGAACTCAGTCCCCACTGGAGTGTGGGCCTTGCTCTAAGTGCGCTTGGCTGCAAAACCAGCGTTCATCTTTAACCAGCGCCAGGTCGCGGGGCACGTGGGTGCCGCACTGCTCGCAGCGCACCATCGGCGTGGGGTTTGTGCGGTCGGTGGGTTTGTTGCTGCGAGGGGCGGTTGGCTGAGTAAAACGCCGCCATAACCAAAACGCGGCAGCGATGATGGCAACCAACAACAGTAAGCGGAACAGGCCCATGGCGATCTCTTCTTATCAGTAGGCTGGCAGTTTAGCTAACCCGCCTGCACGCGCCCAGCGCTGAACGTGTTGCCAACGATGTAGGCGAATTATGTGGCAGCAGGAGCAGTTTTGGCGGCGATGTTTCTAATTAAGCGTTATTCACCTGCCCGCATGTATAGGTCGCTGATCGTCAGCCCAAACGCGCCCCAGAAAAAAGGGAGGCTTTATCGCCTCCCTCTTTTATGCGTATTGATGATTTAGTCGAATAAGCCAAAGGTCAGGTAGCTGAACCACGAGCGGTTCGACTCTTGCTGCACTTCGCCGGCTTTTAGCTCATCTGGGATCTGCTCTTCAGCATCTTCGTATTGGCGAATCACGTCTTGGCTGGCGCGGGTTTCGCCCGGTGGCAGCGGTGTGTCGGTTTCGATCAGGCCCAATGTGGCTTTGGCCATCCAGGAGCGCGTGTCGGCTTCTTCTTCGCGGGGCACGAACTGACCGTCGACCAAGCTTGGGTGATCCGGGTAGTTGAGCTTGAGGGTTTCCAGGCTGGTGGCCGCTAGGTCATCCAGGGTCAGGCGCTGATAAGCCTCAGTCATAACGGCCAAGCCATCGCCTACAGCCGGCGTTTCTTGGAAGTTTTCCACCACATAACGACCGCGGTTTGCAGCAGCCACGTAAGCGTTGCGAGTCAGGTAGTAGTGCGCCACATGAATTTCATAGGCGGCCAGCAGGTTGCGCAGGTAAATCATGCGCTGCTTGGCATCCGGCGAGTAACGGCTGGTGGGGAAACGGCTGGTGAGCTGAGCGAACTCGTTGTAAGAGTCGCGGGCGGCGCCAGGGTCACGCTTGGTCATGTCCAGCGGGACGAAGCGCGCAATCAGGCCGCGGTCTTGGTCGAACGAGGCAAGGCCCTTGAGGTAGTAGGCGTAGTCAACGTTGGCGTGCTGTGGGTGCAGGCGAATAAAACGGTCAGCTGCAGATTTTGCGGCTTCCGGCTCAACGTTTTTGTAGTAGGCGTAAATCAGTTCCAGCTGGGCTTGCTCGGCATAGCGCCCGAACGGGTAGCGCGACTCCAGTGCCTTGAGCTTGGCCACTGCGGCGGTGTAGCTATTGTTGTCCAGGTCGGCTTGCGCCTGCTGGTACAGCTCGGTCTCGCTCAGGTTTTCGTCGACCACCTCTTTTGATGAGCAGGCGGCAGTGAGGGCGAGGATTACGATCAGCAGCAGGTGTTTCACTTGCATGGCGGCTTGCGTCCCTGTGACGGCGGCTGTCTTGAGCAAAGCCGTCCTGTTATGATGAGCGCCCCCGATACACCTGGGGCAAAGACGCCGTATTTAACCACAAGCGTGTAGCCGAAACCAAAGGCTATGCCCCCGCCGTTGCCGAGCATGCCCTCTATTAATAAGCAGATCATTGAACTGAACGCCGAGGTGCCCTATGACATGGGCGGTCAACGCCTCGATCAAGTCGCCGCACTCCTGTTCGCCGAGCACTCGCGCTCGCGCCTGTCTGCCTGGATTAAAGAGGGTTTACTGACCGTCGATGGCGGTGTATTTCGTCCGCGTGACATTGTCCACGGCGGCTCGCTGCTGGCGCTCAAGGCTAAGCAGGAAGCCCAAGGCGAGTGGATTGCCCAAGACATTGCGTTGAATATCGTCTACGAAGATGAATTCATACTGGTTATCGATAAGCCTGCAGGCTTAGTCGTGCACCCGGCTGCCGGGCATGCCGATGGCACGCTGCTTAACGCGTTGCTGCATCATGTCCCCGACATCATTAATGTGCCGCGGGCGGGTATCGTCCATCGTTTGGACAAGGACACCACCGGTTTGATGGTGGTGGCCAAGACCATCGAAGCGCAGACCCGCCTGGTCGATCAGCTGCAAAAACGCACCGTTAGCCGTATTTATGAGTGCATCTCGATTGGTGTAATTACCGCTGGCGGCAAGATCAATGCGCCGATCGGCCGCAGTTCCTCGCAGCGCCAGCGCATGGCCGTCAGCGATGGCGGAAAGCCTGCGGTCAGCCACTACCGCGTGTTGGAACGCTACCGCTCGCATACCCATGTGCGGGTCAAGCTGGAAACGGGTCGTACTCACCAGATTCGTGTGCACATGAGTCATATCGGTTATCCGTTGGTGGGCGACCCAGTCTACGGCGGTCGTTTCCGCATTCCGCCTGCGGCTAATCCAAGCATGGTGCAGACGCTTAAAGAGTTTCCGCGTCAGGCCTTGCATGCGCGTTTCCTGGAGTTGGACCATCCGATTACGGGTGCGCGGATGAAATGGCAGTCGCCATTGCCGGATGACTTCGTTTGGTTGCTGACGCTGCTGCGCCAGGACCGTGAAGCTTTTATTGGTTAATAAGAGTTGGCTAACAAGAGCGGGGTGACAGCATGCACGACTGGTTGACTCCGCAATGGCCTGCGCCGGCCAAAGTAAAAACCTGCGTCACCACCCGCAGTGGTGGTATCAGCGCTGCGCCGTACGACAGTTTTAACCTCGGCGAGCATGTTGGCGATGACCCGAAAGCGGTTGTCAAAAACCGTCAGCGGTTGGTCAGCTTGCTGGGCTGTAAGCCGGCTTGGTTGAAGCAAGTGCATGGTGTGGCGGTGGTTGAGGCTGACCCTGCGCACGTGCTGGAAGCGGATGCCAGCTGGACTCACAAGCCGAACATAGCCTGTACGGTAATGACGGCAGATTGCTTGCCTGTGCTCTTTTGTGACCGCGCTGGCACCCGTGTTGCGGCGGCTCATGCCGGATGGCGTGGCCTAGCTGCAGGCGTGCTGGAAGCGACGCTGGCTAAGCTGGCGGTGCCGGCCGATCAAGTGTTGGTCTGGTTAGGGCCGGCGATTGGGCCGCAGGCGTTTGAGGTGGGTGCGGAGGTGCGTGAGGCCTTTGTAGCGCAGCATGCACAAACGGCAGGTGCATTCCAACCGAGTAGCCATGCCGATAAATACATGGCTGATATTTACCAGTTGGCGCGTATTCGTCTGGCTGCCTGTGGTATCGAAGCCGTTTATGGCGGTGATTTTTGTACCGTCACTGACCCGCGTTTCTTTTCCTATCGCCGCTCGGCGCAAACAGGTCGCTTTGCTAGCCTGATCTGGCTCGGCAACTGAGCCTTCAAACCAGCGCAGCCCTGTGCGGGCTTACGCTTTACTGATCCTCATCAACGCTGCGCGGCTTGAAACGCGCACAATTGGCCTCATCTATTCTTCATCACGCAGGCTTTTTGTTTGGGGGCGATTCAGTGTGCCGGCCTGCTTCCATCACCATGAGGGTTGATTGTTTATGCGCATTGATCGTTTAACCAGCAAGTTGCAGCTCGCGCTCTCGGATGCGCAATCGTTGGCCGTTGGCCTTGACCATGCCGCCATTGAGCCGCTGCACCTGATGCAGTCGTTGCTTGAGCAGCAGGGTGGCTCGATCAAGCCGCTGCTGATGCAGGTCGGTTTCGACGTCAACAGCTTGCGCGAGGCCTTCGGCAAAGAATTGGATCAACTGGGTAAAATCCAGAACCCCTCCGGTGATGTCAATCTGTCTCAAGACCTCGCGCGCTTGCTCAATCAGGCTGACCGTCTGTCGCAGCAAAAAGGTGATCAGTTTATCTCCAGCGAGCTGGTGCTCTTGGCCGCGATGGATGACAGCACCAAGCTGGGCAAGCTGCTGCTGGGCCAAGGGGTCAGCCGTAAAGCATTGGAAAATGCCGTGAGCAACCTGCGCGGCGGCGATGCAGTGAATGACCCTAATGTCGAAGAAAATCGCCAAGCGTTGGATAAGTACACCGTCGACCTGACCAAGCGCGCCGAAGAAGGCAAGCTGGACCCGGTGATCGGCCGCGATGATGAAATCCGCCGCACCATTCAGGTGTTGCAGCGCCGCACCAAGAACAACCCGGTACTGATCGGTGAGCCGGGCGTGGGTAAAACCGCGATTGCTGAGGGCTTAGCCCAGCGCATCGTTAATGGTGAAGTGCCGGATGGCCTGCGCGACAAGCGCGTGTTATCGCTGGACATGGGCACGTTGATCGCTGGAGCCAAGTTCCGTGGTGAATTTGAGGAACGCTTGAAAGCGGTGCTCAATGAGTTGGGCAAGCAGGAAGGTCGGATCATCCTGTTTATCGACGAGCTGCACACCATGGTCGGCGCCGGTAAAGGCGAGGGCTCGATGGATGCCGGCAATATGCTCAAGCCGGCGCTGGCCCGTGGCGAGCTGCACTGCGTGGGTGCGACCACGCTCAATGAGTACCGCCAGTACATCGAGAAAGATGCCGCGTTGGAACGACGCTTCCAAAAAGTGCTGGTCGATGAGCCAAGCGAAGAAGACACCATCGCCATCCTGCGCGGCTTAAAGGAGCGCTATGAGGTGCACCACAAGGTGGCGATTACTGATGGTGCGATTATCGCAGCGGCCAAACTGTCGCACCGCTACATCACTGACCGCCAGCTGCCAGATAAAGCCATCGACCTGATCGACGAAGCGGCCAGTCGTATTCGCATGGAAATCGACTCCAAGCCCGAAGTGCTTGATCGTCTTGAGCGCCGTTTGATTCAGCTTAAGGTGGAAGCGCAAGCGCTGAAGAAGGAAGACGACGAAGCCGCGATAAAGCGTTTGGCCAAGCTCAACGAAGACATTGCCCGTTTAGAGCGCGAATACGCCGACTTGGAAGAAATCTGGAAAGCGGAAAAAGCCGAGGTGCAGGGCTCTGCGCAGATTCAGCAAAAGATCGAGCAGTCGCGCCAAGAGCTTGAAGCGGCGCGGCGCAAAGGTGACCTCAATCGCATGGCCGAATTGCAGTATGGGGTGATCCCAGACTTGGAGCGCAGCCTGCAAATGGTCGACCAGCACGGTAAAAAAGACAATCAACTGCTGCGCAGCAAGGTCACTGAGGAAGAGATTGCCGAGGTGGTGTCGAAGTGGACCGGCATCCCCGTGAGCAAGATGCTGGAAGGTGAGCGCGACAAGCTGCTGAAAATGGAGGGCCTGTTGCACGAGCGCGTGATCGGTCAGGAAGAGGCCGTGGTTGCGGTATCCAATGCCGTGCGCCGTTCACGTGCGGGCTTGTCGGACCCGAACCGGCCGAGTGGCTCGTTCCTCTTTCTTGGCCCAACCGGGGTAGGTAAGACCGAGCTGTGTAAGGCGCTGGCTGAGTTTCTCTTCGACACCGAAGAGGCGCTGGTGCGCATTGATATGTCCGAATTTATGGAGAAGCACTCTGTGGCGCGCTTGATCGGTGCGCCGCCCGGCTATGTGGGTTACGAAGAAGGCGGTTACCTGACCGAAGCCGTGCGGCGCAAACCCTATTCGGTGATCCTGCTGGATGAGGTGGAAAAAGCTCACCCGGATGTCTTTAACGTGCTGCTGCAGGTGCTGGAGGATGGTCGCCTGACGGACAGCCATGGCCGCACCGTAGACTTTAAGAACACCGTGATCGTAATGACCTCCAACTTGGGTTCTGCGCAGATTCAAGAGTTGGTGGGTGATCGCGAGGCGCAGCGCGCCGCAGTGATGGACGCAGTCGGCACGCATTTCCGGCCGGAATTTATCAACCGCATTGATGAGGTGGTGATCTTCGAGCCGCTGGCCCGTGATCAAATTGCCGGTATTGCGCACATCCAATTAGGTCGCCTGCGCGAGCGGTTGGCTGAGCGCGAGTTGAGCCTGGAGTTGTCCACTGAAGCATTGGATAAGCTGGTTGCCGTCGGATACGACCCGGTTTATGGCGCTCGTCCGCTTAAGCGTGCGTTACAGCGCTGGGTTGAAAATCCTCTGGCCCAGTTGATTCTGGCGGGCAAGTTCGCCCCCGGCAGTTGCGTAACGGGCACGGTTGAGAACGATGAAATCGTTTTTAGCTAAACGGCGTTAGCCACAGCAGCGCCCTAAATAAAACACCCCGGTTTAACTCGCGCTAACCGGGGTGTTTTTTAGGGGCTATGCAATTGTCTGCGCGTGAGTCATGCGGCGCGGTCACCTGACGCGTGCGGCGCAGCAATTAGTAGGGCGGTTTAGGCGCATGGTCACGTTCTACCTATTGCCGCTTGCCCCGCTGCACCGCAACTCACACACGTTGTGCGGGCCAATCACTGCTTTACCGGTTACGCCGCTCAGGTATTGCCCAGTTACTCCATCAGTTCACTCTTGCGAGTAGAGCCTACGCTGGCCGCCTCACTTAACAAAAGCGGCCACCGAGCGCATGGCCTGGTTGCTGCCCTGATTAAAGATGCTTAAGCAGCACGTCCAGCGCCGCTGCTTGATCCTCAGCCAGGTCAATAATATGGAAACCCGCCCAGCAATGCTGGCCATCAGCCCCCGGGCGGCTCCACAAGCAGTCAGCCCCGAGGGTTATTTCGCTCACGCCCTCAATCGGCTGTTGGCTGACCAAGCGGCACTCCACCAGCTCGTCTGCGGGCAGTGGCGTATCGCTGAACAGCATAAAACCATCATCAGAAAGGTCGACGACGCGGCCTAGGCGTTGCCCAGTGCGTAAATCGAAAACTTCCAGCTGCAGGTCGGCGCTATGCCGGTTATGCAGACGACGTTCGTCATCCATTGCTATTCCTTATTCTTAGGTTTCAGCGGTGCGCCCGGTAAAGCGCTGCAGCACGCGATAAATAGCGGTAAGGGCGCGGTCCACTAATGGCGCGCCTCGTTCAGGGGTCACGATGCGCGCCAGCCCTTGTTCCATTTCACTGGCCAACTGGGTGAGTGGTTTGATCGCCACGCGCTGGCCACTTTGGTCGACAAACATATAATTGCGGGTTGTTGGGCTGAACCACGACAGCTTGAGCGTGCGCACCTGTTCGCCTGTGACGAACTCAAACCAAGTGCCGAACTCAATGTGCCCAAGTTCTTTGACCAAAGCCTGCGCCCGCGCCGAGAGCGTTGCTTCGCGCGGTGCCAAAGTGGCCAGCGCAGCGTCTTCACCCAGCATGGCGGCCAGTTGGCTTTCAGGCAGGTTAGGTTTGAGTTTGGCTGCCACCTGCGGTTGTTTGGCCTGCACGGCATATTGGCAGGCCACCATGTCCTGCAGCAGGCGACGAATGCCGTCTTCGTGGTAGCCGCCGAGCAACTCCAGGCCTTTGCGCATGTCTTCAAGCAGCGGCACGCGCAACTTTTGCAGGCGTTCACGGCCGGCCTCATCAAGCACGGTGCCACTCCAAGCCAGTTGCTCGGCCACCTCGCAGTCGCGTTGCCATTCAGGGCTGCGCTCACCATTGCGCAAAAGCACGAATACCAGCACATCGGCCCAAGTCAGTTCGAGAAAATTACGGATAATGGCCGGTGGCTGGCGATTGTTCAGGCAGTTAGCGATCACCTCGACCGCGTGCTGGCGTGCACCAAGCAGCTTGTCGCGCCCTTTAGCGGCTTCAACCGCGCGGCGCTCGCGCAGTTCAACCTTGTGCCTGAGCGTGGTGACGAATTCATTGAATTCATCCAGCAGGCTTTCAAACAGCTGCAAATCACCGGAAAAATCATGGATGACGCCTTCGACCACCCAGTGCATTTTGGCCAGTAACCCGCGCTCATCACCTTCACCGCCATACAGCACGCCGGCTTGGGCCATGCTGTTGAGCAGGCGACGTGCGGGGTGATGGTGTTGGGTGAACAGCGCTTTATCCTGCAGCGCCACCTTTAAGTAGGGCGTGTGCAGATGCGACAGCGTGGTTTTACAGCTATCGGGCAGGTTGTCGTCGTCCAGAATAAAGTCGAAGAGCATGCCGACTAAATCGATTACATCCGCTTCTTGATCCGAGACTTTTTGCTGGCCTGGCAGCTCGCTATGAGCTTCCAGTTGCTGCTGCAGATCGGCTTTAAGGCCCTCTACTTGCTGTGGGCTGTGCAGGCGTTGCGACAGGTCACTGGCCGACTGCTGCTGCATGCGGTTGAGTGCGTCGAGCAGGGCAGAAGCGCTGTAGGTGCTGGTCGCCTCGCGGGGGGTAAAGCTGGCAATGCTGCGGGTGCCGCCCAGTAAGGGGGCATCCACATCACGCTGGCGATGTTCGCCCAGCAGAGCGGCGAGATTACCCAGCAATTCCAATGGGTCATTCGGTGGTGGGCCGTTTAGGTCAGTAATGCCGGGTGGCTCGCTATTACCGATATTGCTGCTATAACCCGTCTGCCCGGCGAAGTGCGCGTGTCCGCTCGGCTGTGCAGCGCCGTTGTTGGTGTTGCCAGTTCTTTGTGCGTTGCTGTGCGCTGCCGTCTCAGTCTGTTGCTCTACCGTTTGCTCGGCGGCTGTTGTCTTCGGCCGCTCGGGTTGCTTGTTGCGCTGCGCGGTGTACTTAAGGTTGGGCAGTACGCCTGCATCGATCAGGCGCTGATTAAGCGCGGCGTAGATGCTGTCCAGGCTCTGCATGACATGGGTGTCAAACAACGTATAGAGGATGACCTTTATACGCAGCGGGAACGGGCAGGGGGCTAGGGCGTCCCGAAACGGCTGAGCAATCATCTGCGGGCCGAAAGGATTAATGTCCTCACCGAGCTTTTGCCCGTTATTGAGCAATGCCAGGCGCTGCTCCAAAGCAAATAAAGGTTGTGCGCAACGGGCCTTAACCCGGCTGACCATATTGATGACCTGCAGGCTCTCTTCATAATCCTCGTTTTGCACCAGCGCCATGTGCTCGGCGTCGAGGGTGCTGGTGACTGGAGCCGGCTTGAGCTTACCGTCGAGGAAGTCAGAGAAGCTTTGCGCGATTTGTTGGTGGTAGCTGCGCTCTATAAGAGGGCGCTGTTTGCGGATCTCACGCATGTTGTCGAAAAACAGCGTTTGCACCTGATTATTTTCGGCTTTCTCGGCGCACTCAAACAGCTCGTCGTCGACTTTAGCGAAGACCTCAATCAGCTGTTCGGCTAAGCGATTCATCACCAGCTTGCGGCAGCTTTGCACCAGCTCACCGAAGCGCGGTTGGATGCCGCGACTGGCAAGTGTCTGCGCAGAAGAGGGTGGGTTTGGTGGGGTGCCTTGGTTACTCATCGACTTTCCTGGCTGAGGCCTTACGGCTGGTGCGTCCTGCAGTGAACACAAACAGTGTGAAGATATAGCAGCCTGTCATACCGCTGCAAATCATTGTACTAAAAGCAATTTAAGGGGTTGACAGGTGAGCGCGAAAACGTAGAATAGCGCGCCTCAGATACGGGAAACGAATTAACAAGCGGCTCCAATATCTGAGAAAGGAAGCAAGTAGTTCCGCGATAGCTCAGTCGGTAGAGCAAATGACTGTTAATCATTGGGTCCCAGGTTCGAGTCCTGGTCGCGGAGCCAATCTTTCATCGGGGTATAGCGCAGCCCGGTAGCGCGCCTGCTTTGGGAGCAGGATGTCGGGAGTTCGAATCCCCCTACCCCGACCATTTTAGGGTCGTTAGCTCAGTTGGTAGAGCAGTTGGCTTTTAACCAATTGGTCGTAGGTTCGAATCCCACACGACCCACCATTTCAAGTCTGCTTGAAAGTAAAAAACCCGCCTAGTGCGGGTTTTTTATTGCCTGCGTTTTATCCGGCCAGTGCTCACGGTGTCGGTGGACAAGGCAGCGCCTTGTCCACGCGAGCCTTAATGCAGTTTCAGGCGTGGCTCTGTGCTTCTGCCAATCCGGTCGCCGAGTATCATCAGCAACGTGCGGGTTACACCATAAAGTGCGATTTGGTGCATGCGATAAAGTGAGACATAGAACATCCTGGCCAGCCAGCCTTCAAGCATGACGCTGCCAGTCAGGTTACCCATTAAGTTGCCCACCGCCGAAAACGTCGACAGCGAAATCAACGAGCCGTAATCGCGGTAGCGGTATTCCGTCAGGGGCTTACCTTCAATATGCAGTTTTAGGGATTTAGCCAGCAGGGAGGCCTGTTGATGCGCCGCTTGCGCGCGCGGCGGTACGTTGCGACCTTCGCTGCCGGGTTGTGGGCAGGCCGCACAGTCGCCAAAGGCGAAGATGTTATCGTCCAAGGTGGTTTGCAGGGTCAGTCGCACATGTAACTGGTTGATGCGATTACTTTCCAGGCCGTCCATCTCCTTGAGAAAGTCTGGCGCGCGGATGCCCGCTGCCCAGACTTTCAGCGTGGCTGGGATAACCTGGCCTTGCGCGGTATGCAACGCTTCGCGGGTTACCTGGCTGACGGCTGCGTCGGTGAGTACGGTAACGCCGAGCTTTTCCAGCGTCTTGCGCACGGGTTGGCTGATACGCTCCGGCAATGCCGGCAACACGCGCGGGCCAGCCTCGATCAACGTGATGCGCATGTTTTTTGGGCTGATACTGTCCAGTCCATAGGCGGCCAATTCGCGCGCGGCATGATGCAACTCGGCCGCTAGCTCGACGCCTGTGGCGCCGGCACCGACGATAGCCACGTCGATCAACTCGGTGGCTTCGCTCTGGCTGGCGTGGGCGCGCATGTAATGATTGAGCAATTGATGGTGAAAGCGCTCCGCCTGCTCGCGGGTATCAAGAAACAAGCAATGCTCGGCAGCGCCGGGGGTACCAAAGTCGTTGGTGGTGCTGCCCACCGCGATGACCAAGCTGTCATAACTCAACTCGCGCGCGGGCACCAAAACCTGGCCATGCTCATCTAAAGTGGCGGATAGGCTGACGCGCTGTTGCGCGCGGTTGAGGTCGCACATCCGTCCCAGCTGGAATTCAAAGTGATTCCACTTGGCTTGCGCCACGTAGTTCAATTCGTCGCCCGAGGAGTTCAGCGAGCCGGCCGCCACTTCGTGCAGCAGCGGTTTCCAGATATGTGTCAGGTTGGCATCGACCAATGTGATTTTAGCGTGGCCACGCTTGCCCAGTGTTCTACCCAGGCGGGTAGCCAGCTCCAGTCCGCCGGCACCGCCGCCGACAATTACGATTTTGTGAGGCATCAGACACGCTCATAAGGCTTTTAAGAAAACAGGGTGAGTGGTTCTGGGCGAGCGCTAAGCAGCTCATAGCACCAGTCGACTCAGCAGGCGGCTCAGCAGACCCAAGCTAATCGTGGTGAGCATGATGATCAGCAACAGCCGCCACACCTTGAACGGCTGGCGTTCAACCTGATGTTGCGGAGCGCTGAGGTATTGCTCGACACGTTTTTGATCATCAGGGTTCAGGCGACTGGACATGCGTGCCTCGAATAAAGGAGCCGCTTAGCGGCTGAGAGTAGGCGTATTTTAGCTGCGCAGCTTACAGCGGCTCAACGCGCAGGGTGTCGTTGAGGCGAATAATGCCGCTGTGCAGCACCCGTGCGTTAATTCCGCCGTGGCCGCGCATGGCCTGAAAGGTGCCGGTGCCAAGGCGCTCTTCCAGCTTAGCGCAAGGTTGGCACCAACCTGTGGTTTCCAGAATCGCCTGGCCGAGGCGAAAGCGCCGGCCCTTAAGGCTGAACAGGTTAATGCCACTGATCGCGATATTGCGGCGTAACTCGGCAGGTGTGATGGGCTGGTCATCCGCGCGGCCCATCAGGGCGCTGATTACTGCCAAGTGTTCCCACTGAATTAACGTGACTTGTCGGGCATTGCTCGGGCCTGGGCGGCTGTGGTCGCCTGTCAGGCCGGCTTCGCGGCGCACTTCGACAGCGTCCAACTCAAGCATCGCCGCGCGTGACGCTGGGCGAACGCCAATCCACCGCACGCAGCCTTGTTGCGGTACAGCCGACAGCAGTTCATGCGGGGCTCTCATAGGCTGACACCCACATCAAACAGCACGGAGCGGCCGAGGTTATTGCGCAAGAAATCTGGCGCGTCGGTGTGGGCGAAGAGCACGCGAGCAAACGTTGGTCCGATCAGCGACAACGACCGCCAGCCCTGCCGGAGAAACTCAGTCGGTGGTGGGAAGTGGCTGTTGAAATCTGGCACGGCGCGTTTCAAGTTGACGTAAGCCAGCAGGTCCAGCTCGCCCAAGTCGAGGCCGCGCTCCTTGTAGTTATGAGCTTTCTTGCGCAGGGTGGGCGTCAGCCGCTGCTGCAACTCGGCCACAGCGATGCGCTTGGGCTTAGCTTCACGTCGCACTAACTGGCTGAGGGAAAACGCGCTGCGCCGCCGCTCCACTTCCGCGCGCCATTCATCATTTAGACGGCGGCCCTCGTCGAGGACGAAGAACACCTCAAAGCTGGCGTCGCGGAACAACACGTCAGGCGGCTCATGGCCAGCGGCGCTGAACTCATCTAACCGATGGCTCACATTCAAGGCCTGCAGCAGGCGCTGGCAAACCCAGCGCTCGCGCTCCCATTTACGGGCATTGGAGAGGAAGGCGTTGGCTTGTTCGGCTTGGTGCGTCAGCAGGCGCAGGTAATCAGAGTCATCCATGCCGCCCAGCTTAGCCTGCGCGGTTGGCTTGTTGGTACCCCTCGGCGAGGCTTGTTTCAGGCTTTTTAACGATGGCTTGGGCGGAGGGGGTGGCAGCGGTTGTAGACTGGTTGCGTCTGCCACGATTGCATGAGGTTGTTCTAGATGATCGCCGCACACTTGCTGTCTTCCACCAGTCAGATAGTCGGCTGGCTGATTTATGTGCCGCTGCTGTGTTGGGCCATCTGGCGAACCCCATGGGTCGAGCTGGCCAGCGATGTGCGCCGCCAGCACTTGCTCGGCGGTACGGCGGTCGCGTTGTTTGTGCTGTGGTTGGTGCGCCGCGATTTCGACTCGGGCCTGTCTTATCACTTTATCGGCATGACGGCCGTGACCTTGTTACTGGACTGGCCGCTGGCCATGCTGGTGGGCCTGATCGCCCAGCTGGGTTTACTTGCACTGGGTAAGCATGACCTTGCTGCGCTGGGTATTAATGGTGTGTTGTTGGTGGTGATCCCCGTGTGGGTGACCGAAGCCTGCGCGCTTTGGGTTGAGAAGAAAAAACCGAGCAATCTATTCGTTTACATCTTTTTCAATGGCTTCTTTGCAGCAGCACTGGCGACATTACTGTGTATCGTTGCGGCCTTCGCCCTGCTGTGGATGGATGGCTTATTCCCCATGCCGCCCTGGCTGGAAGATTTTATCGGCTACCTCTGGCTGGTGATTTTCCCCGAGGCATTTATCAACGGCATGCTGGTGACGGCGTTGGTGGTGTTTTATCCAGACTGGCTGGAAACCTTCAACCGCACGCGCTATCTCGCCGCGCCCTGGAAGGATGATGATCCGCAGCGCTGATGGCGCAACCTTCAGCACCTCGATTGGCTTATCAGGGTTGATCCAGATCAACCCGGGCCAGTTGCTTTGCGCCATCGTTCACGCATCAGTCTGGAGGGCAGGATATGAGCGTACACCAGTGGGCAAGACATGCAGTCGAGCAGAATTTGCAGGGCATCGACGCGGAGGGCTTTGATCAAGCCATGGCATTGCGGGCACTGCTTAGCGCGGTGATAGAACGCAGCCGCGCTGGGCGAAGTACAGCAGACTTGGCTGCAGAGCTGCAGTTCATCGCCGAAAATCTGGATGAAGAGCGTGATTACAGCTTTATGCGGCCTTGATTTGGCAGCGCCGTGTTGGGCTTCGGCGCCGCTCAGCGAACGAGGCATGTGCTCTGCGCTGCTAGTGCTCGCGCGGCGGTAGTTCGCCAGAGAATAGATCGTCTTCCAGTGGGTTGCCGGCAATCGCGTGCTCTTCCGAGGCCCAAGCACCGAGGTCAACCAGCTTGCAACGTTCCGAGCAGAAGGGTCGGCTCGGGCTTTGCGGGCCCCACTCGACGGGCGCGTTGCAAGTCGGGCAAGGGATTAAGGTGGGCGTGCTCATGCTTGGCCTCCGCGTAATGTCAGATAAAAGGTGTGCAGCCGTTCCACTTCAGCTTGCAGTCCGTGCAGGCCTTGGTCGTTAAGCAATACATCCTGTGCATGGCGCAGGCGCTCTTCGCGGCTGGCTTGGGCCTGGAGAATAGCCTGCACTTGATCGCTGGAGCTTTGGTCGCGGGCCATGGTGCGCTCTAGTTGCAGGTGCTCGGGCGCGTCCACCACCAGTATGCGCTGCGTCAGTCGGTACTGGCCGGACTCAATCAGCAGCGGCGACACCAAAATGGCATAGGGCGACTCGGCGCGCGCCAGGTACTGGATGATTTCCTGACCGATCAGCGGGTGTAGCAACGCCTCCAGCCAGCGCCGCTCAGCCGCATCGGCAAACACTCTGTGGCGCAATGCTGTGCGATCAAGTTGGCCATCGGCCTGCAACACCTCTGCGCCAAAGTGCTCGACGATTTTTGCCAGCGCTGGCTTGCCAGGTTCAACCACCCAGCGCGCAGCATGATCGGCGTCGACCAGATGCACGCCGAGGTCGATAAAGTGCTGAGCAACAGCACTCTTACCGCTGCCAATGCCGCCAGTAAGGCCAAGAATCCAGGGTTTTGTACTCAAGGTGCGGGCTCGCGTCGGTCATTCAAAGGCGCGATTGTAGGGCGGATTCAGCAGTGAAGCGAACACTCCGCCACTAGCCCATCACGTAGGATGGATTAGCCGCAGGCGTAATCCGTCAGCGCCGCGCAGTCGTAGCCCGGATGCAATCCGGGAAATAACAAGACAATCCCCGGATTGCATCCGGGCTACGGCGTTTTAAAGTCCAGGCAACGTCGCCCGGCGCCATGCCACCAATATGCGCGGCAAACGACGCAAGCTCCTTCGGCGATTGCATCCTACAAATCCGCACTCCGCCTCCACCCCATTACGTAGGATGGATTAGCCGTAGGCGTAATCCGTCAGCACCGCGCAGTCGTAGCCCGGATGCAATCCGGGAAACAGCAAGGCAATCCCCGGATTGCATCCGGGCTACAGCGTTCTAGAAACCAGCTATCTGCAGGTAGCTGGTGGTGATTTGCTCGCCCCAGAGCAGGGCAATCCAGCCGGCTATAGCTAGGTAGGGGCCGAAGGGGATGGGCGCGCTGGTTTCGGCGTTGCGCAGGCGGAGCATAATCAGGCCTAGTACCGCACCGACAATTGAGGACAGCAGGATGGTCAGCGGCAAGACCTGCCAGCCGCCCCACGCGCCCAGCATGGCCAGTAGTTTGAAGTCGCCATAACCCATGCCTTCCTTGCCCGTCACCAGCTTAAACAGCCAATACACCGACCATAAGCTCAGGTAACCCGCAACCGCGCCCCAGAGTGCATTTTCCAAGCTGGTAAACAAACCAAAGCTATTGGCAATCAAACCAAGCCACAGCAGCGGCAATACCAATGAGTCCGGCAACACTTGATGATCAACATCGATCAAGCTCATCGCCAGCAAACCCCAAGTCAGCACCAGCATCGCGCCGGCCTGCCAGGTAAAACCGAAATGCCAGGCGATATAAGCCGATAGCACACCGCAGGTCAGCTCAACCAGCGGGTATCGCAGGCTGATCGGCGCTTTGCAGCTGGCGCATTTGCCGCGCAAAAACAGATAACTGATAACCGGGATATTTTCCCATGGCTTTATTTCGTGGGCGCAGTGTGGGCACTGCGAATTAGGCAGTACTAAGTTGAATATTTCAGACTGGGTTTCGCCAGGTAATTCCAATATCTCACGGGCCTGCTCGCGCCAATCGCGTTGCATCATTTTCGGCAGGCGATAAATCACCACATTGAGGAAGCTGCCGACCAGCAAGCCGATTAGCAGCGCGCATAAAACAAAGGCCAGCACATGGCTGGCCAAAAAGTCGATGACGGACATAAGTTAAACAACAGCACCCAGTTGGAAGATAGGCAGGTACATGGCAATGATCAGGCCGCCGACCAGCACGCCGAGCACTGACATAATCAGCGGTTCCATAAGGCTGGTCAAACCGTCCACAGCGTTATCCACCTCAGCCTCATAATAGCTGGCGACTTTGTCCAGCATCATGTCCAGCGCGCCGGACTCTTCACCAATGGCAGTCATCTGGATGGCCATTGAAGGGAATACTGCCGTGCTGCGCATGGAGAAGTTCAGCTGCATACCGGCGCTGACATCTTGCTTGATTTTATTCACAGCATTCTTAAACACGATATTACCAGTGGCGCCGGCTACAGAATCCAGCGCTTCTACCAGCGGCACACCGGCGGCGAAGGTGGTGGCCAGGGTGCGGGCATACCGAGCAACAGATGACTTGTAGATGATGTCACCGACAATCGGCGCTTTCAGTGCCGTGCGGTCGAGCCAGTTACGGAGTTTTTCCGAGCGTTTCTTGGTCTCAACAAAAGTAAAACCTACAGCGAAGAAACCAACCAGAATGATAAACCACCATTTTTGAAGCCCTTGAGAAATACCGATTACAAACTGCGTAAAGGCCGGCAGTTCAGCGCCAAAGTTAGCAAATACCGACTCGAATTGCGGCACCACTTTGATCAGCAAAATAGCCGACACAATCACCGCCACCAATACTACTGCGATGGGGTAATTCATCGCTTTTTTGATTTTTGACTTGAGTGCTTCGGTCTTTTCTTTGTAGGTTGCAACGCGATCCAGTAGGTTTTCCAGTGCGCCTGCTTGCTCGCCGGCATCGACCAAGTTGCAAAATAGATCATCAAAATATTCAGGTCGAGTTCGCAGGGAGGCCGCAAAGCTATTACCGGCTGCTACATGCTGTTTGATGTCATCCACCAGCTTGCGCATGTTCGGGTTGTCCACACCCTCGGCAATAATGTCAAAGGACTGCAGCAGCGGTACGCCAGCCTTCATCATCGTGGCCATTTGCCGGGCAAACAGCGCAATGTCCATGGGTTTAATCTTTTTCCCCGCGCTGAACAGCGAGGCAGACTTTTTGCGGACCTTGGTTGGGTTAATGCCCTGCTTACGCAGCTGCGCTTTGACCAAGGCGGGGTTCTGGCCGCTGACTTCACCTTTTATTTTGGCACCCTGCTTGTTGGTGCCTTCCCAGGCAAAGGTGCTGGTTTTTAGTGCTTTAACAGCCATCAGTTAGTCCTTTGTCACTCGGTTCACTTCAGCGAGGCTGGTCACGCCTTGCATGGCCTTCAGCAAGGCTGAGGTTCGCAGGTCATTAAAGCCGTCTTTGCGCATCTGGATGGAGATATCAATCGAGTTGCCTTCTTCCATGATAATCCGTTGCAGGGCAGGCGTGTTTTTAACCACTTCATAAATTCCGACACGGCCTTTGTAACCGCCGTTGCAATTTTCGCAGCCCACCGGCTCGTAAATTTTAAAGGTGCCGATCTTGTCTTCCGGGAAGCCTTCCTCTAACAGGGCCTCGCGGGGGATCTGGATTTCCTTCTTGCAGCTGCTGCACAGCTTGCGCGCCAAACGTTGGGCGATGATCAGATTCACCGAGGTGGCGATGTTAAACGACGGTACGCCCATATTGCGCAGGCGGGTCAGGGTTTCTGCGGCGCTGTTGGTGTGCAGGGTCGACATCACCATGTGTCCGGTTTGTGCGGCCTTGATGGCAATAGAGGCGGTATCCAGGTCACGAATCTCCCCGACCATGATGATGTCCGGGTCTTGCCGTAGGAAGGATTTCAGTGCGGCGGTAAAGTCCATGCCCTGCTTGGGGTTGACGTTGACCTGGTTAATGCCCTCGAGGTTGATCTCCACAGGGTCTTCCGCCGTGGAGATATTCACGTCCGTGGTGTTGAGAATATTCAAGCCGGTGTACAGCGATACGGTTTTGCCGGAGCCGGTGGGGCCCGTGACCAAAATCATGCCCTGCGGTTGCTTGAGTGCGGCCATGTAAAGCGCTTTTTGCGACTCTTCATAACCCAGCGCATCAATGCCCATCTGTGCGCTGGCGGAATCGAGAATCCGCATGACGATCTTTTCGCCCCACAGCGTTGGGCAGGTGCTGACGCGAAAGTCGATGGATTTAGTTTTCGAGATGCGCATCTTGATGCGCCCATCCTGCGGCCTGCGCCGCTCGGAAATATCCAAGCCGGCCATTACTTTCAAGCGCGCAGAGATGCGTGGCGAGAGCTGGATGGGTGGGCGGGCGATTTCTTGCAAAATACCATCGGTGCGAAAGCGCACCCGGTAGGTCTTCTCATAAGGCTCAAAGTGCAGGTCGGAGGAGCCTTTTTTGATGGCGTCGAGCAGCATCTTATTTACAAAGCGCACCACCGGCGCGTCATCGGCGGAGTTGCCGTCGCCCGTAACTTCCTTGTCATCACTGACGGCCTCAACATCTAGGCCGTCTAAATCAACGTCTGCCAAGTCCTCCATACCGCTGCCGGTGGAATCAAAAAATTTCTCGATGGCGTCACCGAGTTTGTCATCCTCGACCAGAATCGACTCGGTGTTCATCCCGGTGCTGAACTGAACGTCGGTGATGGCTTGGTGGTTGGTGGGGTCGGATACCGCGACAAACAGCTTGTTGCCCCGCCGCCACAGCGGCAGGACGCGGTGCTGACGAATCAGCTTTTCGGTTACCAGCTCTTTTGGCTGGCTTTCTTTGTCG
Organism: Pseudomonas sp. TMP9; assembly: GCF_037943105.1. Lineage (NCBI taxonomy): Bacteria > Pseudomonadati > Pseudomonadota > Gammaproteobacteria > Pseudomonadales > Pseudomonadaceae > Pseudomonas > Pseudomonas vesperimontis. Next base: position 3,059,077 of record NZ_CP149803.1, on the reverse strand, counting down.
ATGGCATTCAGGTCAACAAAGGACACACCAAATTGCTCGCTGGCCAGTTCGGCCAATACTCGGCTCTTCACCAGCTTGTTCTGCACCAGGTAGGTCACCAGCGACAGCTTATTGCGCTGCGCTTGGGCTTGCGCCTGTTGCGCGGTTTTTTCATCCAGCAGTTCTGCTAACACCATCTGCCGGGCCAGGCCGGTAAGGGACACGCTATCGTTCATCACAGGCTCCATAACAATGCATGCCTTATAGCCTAGATAATTGTGGCGTGCCAAACCCAAAGCGGGTAGGTGACAAAAAATGGCAGTTAGTGCCGGCGCTTTGAGAGTGGCTTGTCAGCATGCTTATCCCCGAGCCAAGGTTGCCGGTGTGTTTGGAGTTGGCATGCGAGCTGCATTGTCAAAAGTAGGTCGTCGACCTATACACACTAAGGAGATGCTTCTATGAAAGCTCAAATGCAGAAAGGCTTTACCCTGATTGAACTGATGATTGTTGTAGCGATTATCGGTATTTTGGCTGCTGTTGCACTTCCGGCTTATCAGGATTACACCACTCGCGCCCGTGTAACTGAGGGTTTGAACCTGGCGTCATCCGCCAAGATTAACGTTGCAGACGTTTTGGCTTCTGGCAATCCCGGTGCTGATGCTCTTGGTTATAACATCGGCTACACCAGCCCTGCTGCCACACGTAACACGACTAGCGTCAATATCACTGCGGCTACTGGCGTGATTACGATAACAACAACTGCTGCTGCTGGTGGCGGCACTATTATCATGACCCCGAACGCTCCTGTAGGTACTATTCTGCCTGTAGGTACCGCAGCATTTACGCCACCAGCTGAAGCTGTTTCCTGGCGCTGCATGGCTGCTGGTGCTGCCGCCGCTGGTTTTGGTGGTACCGCTGCAGGTACTTTGCCAGCGCGTTTTGCTCCTGCAGAATGCAAGTAATTTGCTTGTTGTGAAAAGAGCGCTTCGGCGCTCTTTTTTTTCGAGGTAAGAGTGTGGCTTTAATTACAAGATTTCATTCTGCCGCCGCCGCTAGTGGTATGCATTTGTTGGCGAGTCTTTTTGTTGCTGTGTGCTGCGCGGCATTGGTTTTTGGTCTTTGGTACCCGTTCCCGTACTCAGACTTGGCAGGAGGGAAAGAGCTTTTTTTTCTGGTAGTGGCTGTGGATGTAGTTTGCGGTCCTTTGCTGACTTTTTTGATTTTTAATCCCGCTAAGCCTAGGGTTGAGTTGTACGTTGATATTGCTTTAATCGTTTTATTGCAAGTTGGGGCGTTAGCCTATGGCTTATTCTCTATCGTGGAAGCTCGTCCGGTTTTTCTGGCCTTTGAAGGAGATCAGTTTAAGGTTGTAAGTGTCCCTGATGTGCAGTTCGAAGATATAAATTCTGCCCCGCCAAGCTTGCGGAAATTTAGCCTCACTGGCCCTGTGCTGATCGGTGTTAAATTATCATCTCCGTCAGATAGTGATTATGTTGATAGTATCAAGTTAGCCTTAAATGGTTTACCGCCTGCTTTTAGGCCTGCTCGATGGGTTGATTTTGATTCGCAAAGCGAGCAAGTGGTTAAGTTAGCAGTTCCACTTGCTGAGTTGCGTAAGAAGCACCCGCTTAAGCAGAATGTTATTGATGAAGCGCTCGTCGCTTCTGGGTTGTCTGAAGGCGATCTTGGATATTTGCCTTTGACAGTGAGTGGGCGTAGTGATTGGGTTGTAATTGTATCGCTCGTTGATGGGATGCCTAGGCTCTATTTACCCTTAGATGGTTGGTAGGCTTGAGCGAATTGCTCTGGAAGGGTTCTACTCTTTGAGAAGATTATTGATTACTCTCATCGACAAATCCACCGCCTTTACATCCTTGGTCAGCGCGCCAATCGACACGTAATCAACGCCTGTATCCGCAATCGCCCTCAAGGTGTTTTCATTAACGCCACCCGAGGCCTCTAGCTTGGCACGACCTCGGGTAATGCCAACCGCTTCGCGCATTTCATCCAAGCTTAGTTCGTCGAGCATGATGATGTCGGCTCCCGCATCCAGTGCCTCGCGTAGTTCCTGCAAGCTTTCCACTTCGACTTCCACCGGCTTGCGGGGGGCGATTTTGTGCGCGGCGGTGATGGCGTGGGCGATACCGCCGCAGGCGGCGATGTGGTTTTCTTTAATAAGGAAGGCGTCGTACAGGCCGATGCGGTGGTTGTGGCAGCCGCCTTGGGTGACGGCGTATTTTTGCGCCAGTCGCAGGCCGGGTAAGGTTTTGCGGGTGTCTAGCAGTTTGACGCCGGTGCCTTGCACAAGGGCTGCATAGTGCTGGCAGCGAGTGGCGACAGCGGAGAGGGTTTGCAGGAAGTTCAGTGCACTGCGTTCGCCGCTCAGCAGGGCGCGGGCCGGGCCTTCTAGTTCAAACAACACCTGGTTGGCTTCGGCGCGTTGACCATCCTCAACATGCCAATGCACGGCAACCCGAGGGTCGAGCTGGCGGAATACCGCATCCACCCAGGCGGTGCCGCAGATGATCGCGGTTTCGCGGGTGATGACCTTGGCATGCGCTAGGCGCTCGGCCGGTATCAACTGCGCCGTGATGTCGCCGCTGCCGATATCCTCTGCCAGTGCGCGGCGCACGTTGGCCTCGATTTCGTGGGCGAGGTCGGCAAGGATAAGGTTAGGCATGTTGGGCTCCAGTCAGCAGAATGCGCTGATTATAGGGAGTGATGACCATTTACGCAGCGTTTGCAGCTGCTCTCTGGCGGCTGTGCGGCTATGCTAAGTGAGCCTTATTGAGTTGTGTGTCTGCCGTTGCAGCAATATGTTGTTGCGTTGGTCGTTTGCAGATAACCGTTGGGAGGCTGCAGCGCTGCATCTGTGACTTGGGTCATGTCTGGAGTAAATGTCGGCTTGGTATGCGTGCGCGCATCCTTATAATGACTTTACTTTTTAGAATTGTTGACGCCAAGCCTTTGACGTTACGGATGACGCTCAGTTGATCGCTGTGCAGATCGGTAAGCCCAAGAGGGGCAGTCTGCAGGAGACTCACCATGAAGACTGATGCGAATGTGGTGCACCTGAGTAAGGTGAGCACTGAGCAATCGCCCACTTCGCCAGTAGGAAGACTGCCTGTGGCGCTGACAAATGTGCGTGACAAAGCGGCGCAACAGCTGAAAACAGCGTTGCAGGCGCTGTTTGATAATGCCGACGATACGCTGTTCGAGATGGCCGACCGCGCCACCAGCAATGCTGAGCAAAATGCCTTTTTCGAGGCCATGCGTGATTTGCGCTTGAAGCGTAAAAACATCGAGCGCGGCTTTTTGCAGAAGGTGTTTGAAGCCTTCGCCACCCTTAACCAATATGAAATCGGCAAGCCAGCGCCTTTGGATGCGGTGTCGTTTGATGCCTTGTCGCTGGTGCAGAACGATGCGCTGGAAGAGTCTGTAGCGTTGGATTCCATGGTGGCCAAGGTGCTGAGCCGTGACGCTACGGCGCTGAGTCACCTGACCACGCGCTTTAACGCCATGGTCAGCAAGAAACTGGATGACAAGAGCAATCCGATTGGCCCAACCAGCCTCTGTGGGTTCTTTTTGGATGCTTGCAGCAGCTTGGGCGTGGAGATCAAGGTCAAGCTGATCATCCTTAAGCTGTTTGAGAAGTACGTGCTCAGCGGCCTTGATCATTTGTATGCCGAAGCCAACCAAGCGTTGATCGCTACGGGTGTGTTGCCTGAGCTCAAATCCGCGCCGGCGCGGCGAAACCCGTCGCGTGCGAGTGCCTCAGCCCGAGGCGCGGGGCAGGATGAGCCTTCTGAATTGTCTGCTGAGTTTGCTGATGAAGGTGTGCAGGAGGTGTTTGGTGCGCTGCAGGAGCTGCTTTCGCAAGCACGCGGCACAGCAAGCCCGCGGCGCAACCGGCCGGCAGACGCGATGCCGATCTCCAGCAATGACCTGATGCGCCTGCTCTCGCACATGCAGCAGCGTGCGCCGGCGCAGGTGAGTGATGATTTTGATTTACGTGAGCAGCTTGAAGGTTTGCTGACCCGTGCCAGCGCTAAAGCCGGTAAGGCGCGCGTGGTGGGTGAGGTTGATGAAGACGTTATCAATCTGGTGTCGATGCTGTTTGAGTTCATCCTCGATGACCGCACCTTACCGGACTCGCTCAAGGCGCTGATCGGCCGTTTGCAAATCCCGATGCTAAAAGTGGCGGTGATCGACAAAACCTTCTTTAGCCGTGGCAGTCATCCTGCTCGGCGTTTGCTCAATGAAATTGCCTCTGCCGCCTTGGGTTGGGGTGAGCATGACGATGAACAGCGTGACAGCCTGTATCAAAAAATTGAGCAGATTGTGCAGCGTCTACTCAATGACTTTGTCGACGATCCGCTGATTTTCTCTGAACTGCTGGCTGACTTTTTGGCCTTTACCGGCGATGAGCGCCGCCGCAGTGAGCTGCTTGAACAACGCACCCGCGATGCCGAAGAAGGCAGCGCCAAGGCTGCGTTAGCACGGCGCGAAGTGGAGCAGGCGTTGAATCAGCGGTTGCTCGGTAAGACTCTGCCGGAAGTGGTGGTGCGCTTGCTGCAAGAAGCCTGGAGCAAGGTGCTGATGCTCACCTGCTTAAAGCATGGCGTGGAGTCCGCGCAGTGGCAGACCGCGTTGGCAACCATGGATGACTTGGTGTGGAGTGTTGAGCACCATGACCAACCAGAAGCACGCATGCAATTGCTTGAGATGGTGCCAAGCTTGCTTAAAGCGCTGCGTGAAGGCATGGCCAGTGCGGCGTTTGATCCGTTCTCCACAGGTGAGTTTTTCAGTCAACTGGAAGCCCTGCATGTGCAAGCCTTCCAGCGCTTTAAGCGCAATTTGCCTGAAGAAAATCTGCAGGCCGATGTGCCGGTGCTTGTCGAGTTTGATGAGGCGCAACGGGCGACGCTGGCGGAAGTCGGGATTGAGCTGCCATTGCTAGACCTGCCCGCTGAAGAAGCCGTTACAGAGCCAGCGATGATTGAGGTGGTTGAAGAAATCATCCTGCTGGCGCCCGGTGAGCTGCGCGCCGCTGAAGCGGAAATCAGCCTGCCAGACGACGACGAAGCGCTTATCCAGGTGGACAACCTGCGGGTCGGCAGTTGGGTTGAGTTTCAGGAAGATGAAGAGCACAAACTGCGCTGCAAGTTAGCTGCGGTGATCAAACCGACCGGCAAGTACATCTTCGTCAACCGTACCGGCATGAAGGTGCTGGAAAAAACCCGCATGGGTTTGGCCGTCGAGTTCCGTCGCAGCGCTATTCGTTTGTTGGACGATGCACTGCTGTTTGACCGGGCGTTGGAATCTGTGATTGGCAACCTGCGTAGGCTCAAAGGCACTTGATGCTTTGCTGTTGAGTTGCAACCACGCCGCCGACGGTCATCCTCGGCGGCGTTTTTGTTTGGCCTTGCATTGGTTGCGAGGTTTGCAGCGGTATACAGTTGGTCAAAGCGTAAGAATTAACAGGCGATGCTGACGCGCTTAGCGTCGAGCTCATTTATGGGCGAGGGGCAGAGAGTGTCTTCCCGGCTTGGGTGGGCATCGTCTCTGCCATGTGGGCCAATGCCTGCTCAGGCTCACCCTTGGCCTTGGGGCGGCGCTGCACTAGAGTAGCAGCCTGATCAAGGAGCTTTTTATGCAGCTAGACCCCTGCAGCGGCTGGTGCGATGGCGTCCGGCACTGCCCGTCCCCGAACTTCAATCAGCGGCCGCTGGGCGAAGTTTCGCTGTTGGTGATTCATAACATCAGCTTGCCGCCTGGTGAGTTTGGTACGGGTAAGGTGCAGGCGTTTTTTCAGAATCGTTTGGACGCAGCCGAGCATCCCTATTTCGCGGGCATTGCTAACCTGCAGGTGTCTGCGCATTTCTATATTGAGCGCGATGGCGTGGTCACGCAATTTGTTGGCTGTAATGAGCGCGCTTGGCATGCCGGGCAATCACGGTTTGCCGAGCGGGAAAACTGTAATGATTTTTCCCTAGGCATTGAGCTTGAAGGTACCGATGATCTGCCTTTCACTGGCGTACAGTACGTCGCGCTAATCGAGTTGGTTCAGCAGCTGCAAGCGACTTATCCAGCCATCACCCTGGCGCGTATGTGCGGGCATAGCGACATTGCCCCAGGGCGTAAGACTGACCCCGGCTCAGCATTCGACTGGACACGTTTACGTGCGGCATTGCAGCAAGACAAGGAGCTGAAATGAATTTTCTAGTGCTACTGCTGGTGCTGTGGGTCGAAAAGTTTTCGGCTTGGCGTAACCGCATTCAAAATGACGGGCATTGGCTGCGCTTTTTGGCAACGACTGAAAGCAAACCGCGCTGGGCTGAGCGGCCTTGGTTGGCGTTGGCGCTGCTGGTGCTGCTGCCACTGTTAGGGTTAGGGCTGATTCTGCAGCTGCTAGAACCTGTGGCTTATGGCTGGCTGGTTTTGCCAGTGCATCTGTTGGTGGTGATTTACAGCTTGGGTCGTGGTGATTTGCTCGCCGCGCTTGGGCCGTTTCGTGACAGCTGGCGCCGAGGCGATGCTGAGGCGGCGTATCTAGTTGCCCGACGCGATTTAGCATTGGAAGCAGATGACGAAGGCACATTGCTGCATAGCGTGCAGGGCTATTTGGTTTGGCAGGCGTACCAGAGCTTTTTTGCGGTGATATTTTGGTACGCGCTGTTAGGGCCTTTGGCGGCGTTGGCCTATCGGCTGATTGCCCTGACCTGCGAGCATGCCACTGCGCCTGCTTTGCGTGAGGCTGCCGCACAAGTGCGCCACGGGTTCGACTGGTTGCCGGTGCGCGTGTTGGCCGCGAGCTTCGCCTTGGTCGGTAACTTTGCTGGGGTTAGCCGCACGTTACTGCATGAGCTGCTCAGTTGGGATATCAGCGCCGCGCAGTTGGTGACTAACACGGCGCGCGCCGCTGGCGAGATACCCGAGCCGGTGATTGGCGAGGCTGGGGTCAGCAGTTTGGACGGTCTCTGGCAATTGTTGGTGCGCGCGGCGGTGTTCTGGTACGCGGGCTTTGCTGTGTGGACCCTGCTTATTTGATCTATTCGCTCCATAGCCATGCAGCACCGCGCACACCGCTGGAGTCGCCATGTTGGGCCTGTAACAGGCGTGTATTGACCTTGTCGGAGAAGACATAGCGCGGCAGCAATGGCGCAACTTCAGCGTAAAGCGCGGCGCTGTTAGAAAGGCCGCCGCCGAGGACGATGACATACGGGTCAATCAGGTTAATCACCGAGGCCAGGCCGCGCGCCAGTTGGTCGCAATAACGAGTGAAGGCCAGTTGTGCTGCTGGATTGCCGGCCTCAGCTGCGCTGACTAAGGCGCTCGCAGCCATGCCAAGGCCACTGCGCGCGGCCCAGCCCGGGCCGCTTAAAAAGGTTTCGATGCAGTCATCTTGGCCGCAGTAGCAACGCCGGGCTGGGCCGTCCTCGCTGCGCCGCCATGGCAGGGGGTTATGCCCCCATTCTCCGGCAATGGCATTCGGGCCGCTGAGCAGTTGCCGATTCACCACAAGTCCGCCACCGACGCCGGTGCCAAGAATTACCCCGAAGACACTAGCCGCCCCAGCTCCGGCGCCGTCACAGGCCTCTGAAAGGGCAAAGCAATCGGCGTCATTGGCTAGGCGCACGGGGCGTTGCAGGCGCTGCTCAAGATCACCCTGCAAGTCTTGGCCAATCAGGCATTGCGAGTTGGCGTTTTTGATACGGCCATGGTCGGGGGAGCGTGTGCCGGGGATGCCAACACCGACGCTGCCGCGACAGCCTAGCTCGCGCTCGCAGGCTTCGACCAAATCGGCGATCTTGCTGACGGTTTGTGGATAATCACCTTGTGGCGTCGGCATGCGTCGGCGTAATACTTGGCGACCGTTGTCGAGGGCGATGATTTCGATTTTGCTGCCACCCAGATCAATGCCCAGCTTTAGAGGTGTGTGCATAGTTAACCTTAAGTTACAGAGGTTGAAGTCGATAAGGGGTATACATGAGTATGAGCTCGGTTGCGGTTGTGCGACATTGGTCACGCTAATCTGCGCCTATCTACCGAGCGAATCCAAATGCCGCAGGTCGAGCTGTAATGTATACCTAGGGTGCCATCTGCCAAGCTGTGCGGCCCACGTGTAAACCGGCACAACAATAATTAGAACTGGAGACGTCCTGTGAAGACCGTGTTGTATCCGGCCATTGTGCTGATGAATCGCCTTAGTTTCGGCATGAAATTCAGTTTGATCAGCGTGCTGTTTTTTCTGCCCATGCTGGTCACCAATTTCTATCTCGTACGAGACTCCTACCGACAATTTGTCAGCACTCAGGCGGCGCTTGAGAGCATTGATCTGCTGGGCGAAAGCCTGACATTGCGGCGCAACATTGAAGACTTTGTCGACTTAAGCGAGATCAACTCAGTGATCGGCCAGTCCGGTCAGGCGGGTGATCTTGATGCGCGCGCGGCGACCCTTCACAAAACCATTGCCAGCTCGCTGCAGGGCATGGCGGCGGTGGTCCGCGAAGCGGAACAGGTTGATGAGTTCAATGCCAAGCGCGATGAACTGATCGCCGAGCTGGCGGCCGTGCAAAACGAGTCGTCCGTGCAAGGCAAAATCGCCTTAGCGGAAAAACTGCTGGGTTCCTCGCAAGTGTTTATCAAGCTGATCGCCAGCCAAGCCGGTTTGAGCCAAGACCGTCAGGGCTCAGTGCGGCAGATGATTGAGCTGATCAGCGTGGCCACGCCGAAGGTCACTGAGGCGCTGAGTGAAGGGCGGGCAATCGGTGCCTACTCGTTAGGCCAGGGCTTCCTTAACTCCGCATCCAGCACCACTTTTGATGAGCTGTTGTTGGACTTGGAAAAGCTCCACGCCGAGTACGGTTTGAGTTTGCAAGCCACGCTCAATGCCAGCCCACAGGCTCGCACCGAGTTGGCCGGCCAAGCAGCAAGCAGCTTGGATACGTTAAAAACCATGGCGGTCTTGTTTGAGGACAAAGTGGTAATCGCCGACACGCTGGACATGCCGTGGGCGCAGTACTACAGCGACGTCAGTGCGGCAATGGCGCAAACCTATGAGCTCAATAGCGCTGTGCTGGCGTACCTCGATAAGCGATTGCAGGTGCGTTTGGAAGAGAACCGCGTGCAGATGGCGCTGCTGGTAGCGGCTCTGTTGGTGGTTTTTCTGCTGATTCTCTATCTGTATGGCGGCTTCTATGTGTCGATCCGCACCACGCTTAAAAGCCTTGGTCAGGTGATGAACCAGGTGGCTGCCGGCGACATGACGGTCAGCTTCAAGCCGCAAAGCCGCGATGAACTGGGCGAGCTGGGCCAAGTCTTTAATGAAACGGTGAGTAAGATTCACCAGTTGATTGAACGCGTCGGTCAGACGGTGGTTGAAGTTGAGCGTCAAGCCGTTCGGGTGCAGCAGGTTTCCGAGGAAAGTAACCAAGCGGTAGCGGGCCAGCGCGGGCAGATTGATCAAGTGGCCACGGCCATGAATGAAATGTCGGCAACCGCTCAGGAAGTGGCGAGCAGTGCTGCCGCGGCGGTGAGCAGCGCGCAGAGTGTTAATGATGAAACGGTCAGCGGCCGCGCACTGGTTGAGTTGCAAGTGGGTAGCATCCAGCGTTTAGCTGGGGAAATTGACCAGTCCATGACGGTGATTAACAAGCTGGCCACTGACAGCGCCTCGATCAGTCAGGTGCTGGATGTGATTAAGGGCATTGCCGAGCAGACCAACTTGCTGGCGCTAAACGCTGCCATCGAGGCCGCCCGAGCGGGTGAGCAGGGGCGCGGTTTTGCCGTGGTCGCCGATGAGGTGCGCAATTTGGCTAAGCGCACTCAGCAGTCCACCCAAGAGATTGAGGCAATGATCGCTAAGCTGCAAAGCGGTGTAGGCGCGGCGGTTAAGTCGATGAGTTCCAGTCACAAAATGGCAGACAACACGGTGAGTGAATCTGACAAGGTGCAGCAGGCGCTGGAGAATATCCTCGGCGCAGTCGGCATGATTGTTGACCAGAACCAGCAAATCGCCACGGCCGCCGAAGAGCAAACGGCCGTGGCCCACGATATCGACCAGAACATTGTTGAGATCAGCCAGGCGGGTGAGCGCACCGCCGAAGGTGCCAGCCATACCGAGCAGGCCAGTCGCGAGCTGTCTGGTTCGGTGGCACAGTTGAAACAGCTGATCAGCGCGTTCCGCGTCTGATAAAGGTTTAACTTGAATACAGCCCGCCACCTTGGAGGGCTTTTTTATTCGCGATCCATAAGCTCGTTCAAGCGCGCTCGGCCATCGCTGAGAGTGCAACTGAGGTGGCCGCTGTGCGGGTTTCGACCCCGAGTTTGATGTAAACGTGCTCCAAATGTTTGTTCACTGTGCGCGGGCTGAGGCCGAGAATATCGCCAATATCTCGGTTGGTTTTGCCGCAAGCCACCCAGCGCAATACGTCTACTTCGCGCCCGGTAAGCTGAAAGCGCGCTGAGAGCATGGCATGGGCTGGTTGGTCGTTGAGCGTCAGCGGTTGTGCTTGGCTGGCCGCTCGTGCTGTTTGCAGGATGCGTGCGGTGCGCAAGTGCGAGGCCACCCGGGCAAGTACTTCCTCGGTGTTGATCGGTTTGGTTACGTAATCAATGCCGCCGGCCGCGAAGCCTTTGACCACATGCTCGCTGTCAGTCAGTGCGGTCATGAATAGCACTGGGATATCAGCGGAGCCAGGGTCAGCCTTGATTCGCTGGCAGGTCTCGAAGCCATCCAGCCCGGGCATCATTGCATCCAGCAGAATAAGGTCGGGGCGTCGGCGCTGGATACGGCTTAGGGCGCTCAAGCCATCCAGCGCTACCAGTACCATATAGCCTACTTCGTCCAGCGCATCAGAGAGCAGGGCCAAGTTGTCCGGTGTGTCATCGACGATTAGGATCACCCCGCGCTCTGCTGGGCTGGGACTTTGGTCAGGTGGATTGATCTGCATAGTGATGCTCGACCTCCTTGAGTTGGCGGTTAAATTCGTCCAAGCGGTAGCCTTTCACCAAGGCTCTTAGGGGCGCAGTGAAACTGACGCTGGCGGGCGTTAGCTGATCAATGGCATCGAGTTTCTCCTGTATGCCTCGGATGTAGCCAAGAGCTCCAAGTTCGCGCAATGCGTCGAGATCGCTGGCACTTGGCAACACGGAAACTGCAGGGGCTGGTTTTGGCCGTGGTGTTGAGCGCCGCAACCACTTAAGCGCAAGGTGCTTGTGGATACGCTCGAGTAACTCCGGCGTGTGCACTGGCTTAGCCAAGTAGTCGTTGCATTCCGACGCCACGCTGCGTTCACGGTCATCAGCAAAGGCGTTGGCAGAGATCACGATGATCGGAGCGTGGGACATAGCATTGCGGCGTATCAGTCGGCTGGTTTCCCAGCCATCCATTAAGGGCATCGACAGGTCCATCAGGATCAAGTCAGGGTGAAGCAGGGCCGTTTGGCGAATCGCTTCCTGACCGCTGGCGGCCTGGATAATCTCGAAACCCAGTGGCTCGAGCATACCGGCCAGTACGCGGCGGTGTTCGATGTGGTCGTCCACCACGAGGATCCTTCGGCGCGAACCTTGGTAGCCAATAATGTCGTGTTCCACATGCACCACCGCTTGAGGCACCCGCACCTCGGAGAGGAACAGGCGGACCTGAAAGCGGGTGCCCTGATGCAACACGCTTTTTACCGACAGTTCACCGCCCATCAAGGAGGTCAGCATGCGCGTAATGGTCAAGCCGAGACCGACACCATTATCTTGGCGCATCAGGTCGCCGCGCTCGAAGGGTTGAAAGAGCCGCTCCATCTGCTCTGGATCGATGCCTATACCGGTGTCGACGATTTCGAAACTGGCGGTTTCGCGTAGGTAGCTGACGCGCAGGCAGACTTCGCCGCTGTCAGTGAAGCGCACCGCATTGCCGAGTAGGTTGATCAGAATTTGCTGTACGCGCTTTTCATCGCCGCGAACCACCGCCGGCATGCGCCCGCTTATGTCCAGGCGAAAGCGCAGGCCCTTTTCTTCGGCCTGCGGGGTAAACATACGTTCAAGCTGGTGAATAAATTCTGGAAAGGGGATTTCGCTCGGTTCTAGGTTGAGTTTGCCAGCCTCAATCTTGGCCACATCGAGCAGCCCATCGATCAGCGCCAGCAGGTGCGAGCCGCTGCGAAAGATGGTGCCCAGAGCATCTTTGTGCTGCCCGGGCATGTCGGCATCACGTTGCAGAATCTGGGTGTAGCCGAGGATGCTGTTGAGCGGCGTGCGCAGCTCATGCGACAACCCGGTGACATAGCGACTTTTTGCCGCGTTAGCCGCCTCACTGGCTTCCTTGGCTTTCTGTAAGGCTTCGTCAGTTTTCCGGTGGGCTTCGATTTCTTGCATCAACAGTTGGGTCTGGCGATCGGATTCTTCTTGCGCCACACGTCTACTTTCGCGGGTTAAAACCACCCACCAAGCAAGAATAGCGGCGAACAATGAGAGCGTCAGGAAGGCTTTGAGAAACTCCAGGTAAAGAGTCTCCTGCGCCTCTGGGGATTGCGCCACCAAGCCTTGGGAGATCTGGCTATAGATCAGCGCTAAGGCACCGAATAACAGCAGCATCAGTACAGTCAGCAGGCCCAGATATTGCGCCAAGCGACTGTGCAAGCGTGGAATTGAGACCCTGGGAAACAGCCAGTGAATAAGCTCGTCAAGCTGTTCAGACATACGTGCCTGTGGTTTGCAGGCATCATCACAACGGGCATCAAGTGAGCAGCACAGCGAGCAAATGGGTGTGCTGTAAGCCGGACAGAAGGCCATGTCTTCGGTTTCAAAGGCGTTGCTGCACAGGCCGCAATCCACAGTGGTGGTGACGCCGAGTGGGTACAGCAGTAACGGGTCACTGCTGCGGGCTAGGTAGTAACGGCCACCGGTCAACCAGGCAATCAGGGGTGCAAATAGCATCGCCGAGCCCAACGCGACAACCGGCGATGCGGCTTGGGCTAGCTGGCCGAATAGTCCGGCGTGGGCTAAGACCGATAACAAAGAGGCAATCAGCATGGCGCCAACGCCCACGGGGTTGATGTCGTAGAGGTGTGCCCGCTTGAATTCGATGTGTTTGGGTGACAGCCCTAGCGGTTTATTGATCACCAAGTCGGCGACCACTGCACCGATCCAAGCAATGGCAATATTGGCATACAGACCGAGCACCTCCTCGATCGCCTGAAACACGCCCAGCTCCATCAAAATCAAGGCGATGGCCACGTTGAACACCAGCCACACCACACGTCCGGGGTGACTGTGGGTGACGCGGGCAAAGAAATTTGACCACGCCAGCGAGCCGGCATAGGCGTTAGTCAAATTGATCTTGATTTGGCTGACGATAACAAACAGAACCATGGCCGCCAGCGCCCACTCAGGCGAGCTGAACACATAGGTGAACGCCACCAGGTACATCTGCGTCGGTTCGGCTGCATGCTCCATGGGTATTTCATGCTGCAGGGCGAGAAAGGCGAGAAAGGCTCCAGCGAGCATTTTCAACGCGCCAGGGATGATCCAGCCGGGACCGGCCATCAGCAGCGCCGCCCACCAGCGCTTGCGATTACGCGAGGTTTTTTCTGGCAGGAAACGCAGGTAGTCGACCTGCTCGCCGATCTGCGTGACCAGTGCTAAGGCCACGGTGCATGCCGCGCCGAAATGCAGCAGGTTAAAGGCGCCACCTTCGCCTTCGCGCCCGGCAAAGGTGGTCCATTCACTGAAGGCTTCAGGGTTTTTGCTGATGATGAATACGTAGGGCAGAAACAGCAGAAACAGCCAAAGTGGCTGGCTCCACATTTGTAATCGGTTGATAAGCGTAATGCCGTAGGCCACCAGCGGAATGATGATCACCGAACAGATCACATAGGCCAGCGCCAAGGGGATGTTGAAATACATCTCTAGGGCCAGGGCCATGATCGCCGCCTCAAGGGCGAAAAATAGAAAGGTGAAGCTGGCATAGATGAGCGAGGTGATGGTCGAGCCCATATAGCCGAAGCCCGCACCACGGGTCAGCAGGTCCATATCCACGCCATAACGGGCGGCGTAGTAGCTGATCGGTAGGCCAGTAAGGAAAATCACCAAGCTCACCGCGAGAATGGCCCACAGCGTATTGGTGAAGCCGTAACTCAGCGCTAAGGCACCGCCGATCGCCTCCAATGCAAGAAATGACACCGCACTCAAAGCAGTATTACCGATGCGCAGTTCGGACCACTTGCGAAACGACTTGGGAGTAAACCTCAGGGCGTAGTCTTCCATGGTTTCGTCAGCGACCCAGCTGTTGTAGTCGCGGCGGATCTTAACGATGCGCTGAGTGCCGGTCGGTTGCACGGGAAAGACTCCTGAGTCGCAGTTAATACAGGTGTATGAATTTGCAACATCCATGCCCTAAGTCGGTATAGGCCGCTCTTGCGCGGTCGCGGTTCTTATCAGGGGTCAGAGCATGCTCTGCGGGCGTGATCCTGCACCGCCATGGGGCGCAAAGCGCTACGTCAGATGACGTAGGCCGTTACGTCAACCTGCGTATACCGCCTTGGGAGGTGAGCAACGATGCTGGTGGCGAACCGAACTGGCAGCCGCAAGGTGAGCCGGGGAGGAAAACCACCCAGAGGAGCATGACCATGGATTCACCAACTCGCTTTCTCCCTCGTCGGCTAGCGTTGGGTGCTGCGGCGCTCTCGCTGCTGGCGGCCAGTGTGTTCAGCCAGATGGCTGTGGCGGACGTTAATACCACCGGCCTGGCCATCACCGATACGGAGGTGACGGTTGGCCAGCTGCATTCGGCCACGGGCACCATGGCTATTTCCGAAACCGGCTCGATCCAGGCTGAGCGTCTGGCCATTGAGCAGATCAACGCCAGTGGCGGCATCCTCGGCCGGCAGATCAAAATCATTCAGGAAGACGGCGCTTCCGATTGGCCAACTTTTGCCGAAAAAGCCAAGAAGCTGTTGGTTGGCGACAAGGTAGCGGCCGTATTTGGTTGCTGGACCTCGGCCTCACGCAAAGCGGTGCTGCCGATATTCGAGAAAGAAAACGGTTTGCTTTACTACCCAACTTTTTATGAAGGGTTGGAGCAGTCGAAGAATGTCATCTACACCGGTCAGGAAGCCACCCAGCAGATCCTAGCGGGCCTCGACTGGATCGCTAAAGAGAAGGAAGCCAAAACCTTTTACCTGATTGGCTCTGACTATATCTGGCCGCGCACCTCGATGAAGATCGCGCGTAAGCACATCGAGAATGTGCTCGGTGGCAAGGTTGTCGGCGAGGACTACTACCCGCTGGGCAACACCCAGTTCGGTTCGTTGATCAACAAGGTCAAGCTGAAGAAGCCTGACGTGGTCTTCACCGCTGTAGTGGGCGGCTCCAACGTGGCGTTCTACAAGCAGATGAAAGCGGCTGGCGTGAACAGCGCTAAGCAGACCCTGCTGACCTTGTCGGTGACTGAGGACGAATTGCTGGGCATTGGCGGCGAGAATATGGAAGGTTTTTACGCCTCCATGAAGTACTTCCAGAGCCTCGACAACCCCAACAACGCCGCGTTTGTTGAAGCCTTCAAAGCCAAGTACGGCCAGGATTCGGTCATCGGCGATGTAACTCAGGCGGCCTACCTTGGCCCATGGTTGTGGAAAGCCGCGGTTGAGAAAGCCGGCAGCTTTGACGTCGACAAGGTCGCCGCCGCTTCCCCAGGCATTGAGCTGACCACCGCCCCTGAAGGCTACGTCAAGGTTCATGAAAACCATCACCTGTGGAGCAAGACCCGCATTGGCCAGGTGCAAGCTGATGGCCAGTTCAAGGTGGTCTTCGAATCCGACCTGATCGAGCCAAACCCTTTCCCTAAGGGCTACCAGTAACAGCGGCTTAGGCCGGATCCAACAGCAGGCGTACTCATCAGGGTGCGCCTGCTAACTGGCAGAGAGCGCCTTGAATGCGGACGCTGCCAGCCCGGCCTGACCTTTCTTTTTTATTCCAGCAGGAGACCATCATCATGGAATGGCTATCGGAGTTTGGTGCCATCGCGGCTATGCAGGGCTTTAACGGCTTGTCCGTTTTCTGCGTCCTGTTGCTGATGGCCTTGGGGCTGGCAATCATTTTCGGGCAGATGGGTGTGATCAACATGGCCCACGGTGAATTCCTCACCATCGGCGCCTACACCACCTATGTGGTTTCGATTTTGACTGAGCAATACGCGCCGTTTTTTGGCCCGTATTATTTTTTTCTCGCCATCGTGCTGTCGTTTTTTATCGCCGGTGCGATTGGCTGGCTCGTCGAATGGGCCATGATCAGCAAGCTTTACCAGCGCCCGCTGGATACCTTGCTGGCCACCTGGGGCCTGTCGCTGGTGATGCAGCAGGGCTTCCGCTCAATCTTCGGCGCCCGTGAAGTCAGCGCCACCTTGCCGGATTGGCTAATGGGCTCGTGGAACCCCACCGAGGCCATCGATATTCCGCGCAATGGCCTGTTCGTTATGGGTCTGACGTTCCTCATGACCGCCATGATCTTCATCATGCTCTACCGCTCGCGCTGGGGTTTGCAGGTGCGAGCCACGGTGCAGAACCGGGTGATGAGCCGCGCGGTGGGGATCAACACCAAGAAGGTCGACCGCATGACCTTCGCCCTCGGTTGCGGTGTAGCTGGCGTGGCCGGTGCAGCGTTCACCACCATCGGTTCGACTGGGCCAACGGCAGGTTCGCTGTACATCGTTGACACCTTCTTGGTGGTGGTGTTCGGCGGCGCGTCCAGCTTGCTCGGCACCATCGCTTCTGCCTTCAGCATTGCCCAGGCGCAATCGCTGATGGAGTTCTTCATGAGCGGTTCGATGGCCAAAGTGTTCACCCTGTCTGCGGTGATTCTGATTCTGATGATGCGCCCCCAGGGGCTGTTCTCCATCAAGGTGCGTAAGTAAGGAGCCGTCTGATGAACCCGACACTCGATAAACTTCTCGGTGGCAAACAGGGTGCGATTGGCATGCTGGTGTTGGCCGTGCTGATCCTGGTGGTGTTTCCACTGGCGCTGGATGCCTTCCGCCTGAACATGGTGGGTAAGTACCTGACCTACGCCTTCGTCGCCGTTGGTTTGGTGCTGTGCTGGGGCTATGGCGGCATTCTCAGTCTCGGCCAGGGCGTGTTCTTCGGCCTCGGCGGTTACTGCATGGCCATGTTCCTCAAGCTTGAAGCCAGCGACCCGGAAAGCACCAAGATTCAGTCCACCCCCGGTATTCCAGACTTTATGGACTGGAACCAGATCACTGAGCTGCCCATGCTCTGGCAGCCGTTCCACAGCTTCGGTTTCACCTTGCTGGCGGTGATAGCAGTGCCGGTGATCCTGGCATTAGTGATCGGCGTGGCGATGTTCAAACGCCGCGTCGGTGATGTGTACTTCTCCATCGTCACCCAGGCCATCGCGCTGATTCTCACGGTGCTGATCATCGGTCAGCAGGGCCTCACCGGCGGGGTCAACGGCATCACCGACCTGAAGACGCTGATGGGCTGGGATATCCGCGACGATAGTTCGAAGATGATTCTGTACTTCGTCAATGCCTTCCTATTGTTCGGCTGCATCCTGATTGGCCGCTTCATCCTCGCCTCCAAGTTGGGGCGGCTGCTGATGGCCATGCGTGACAAGGAAGAGCGCGTGCGTTTTTCCGGCTACGACGTGGCCAGCTTCAAGATCTTCGTGTTCTGTGTGGCCGCCGCCTTCTCTGCGATTGGTGGGGCGATGTTCGCCTTGCAGGTGGGCTTTATGTCACCGAGCTTCGTCGGCATCGTGCCGTCGATTGAGATGGTGATCTTCGCGGCGGTCGGCGGGCGCATGTCGCTGCTTGGTGCGGTGTGGGGCGCGCTGCTGGTCAACTACGGCAAGACCTACTTTTCCGAAACCTTCCCCGAGCTGTGGCTGTACCTGATGGGCGGTCTGTTTATTGTCGTGGTCATGTACTTCCCCAACGGTATCGCCGGCGTGTGGCAAAGCCACGGCGTCAAATGGCTGGGCAAGCTTAAGCGCACACCTGCCCCAGTCGCCACGCCCACGACGCCGCCTGAAAACCCTGATCCCAGCAGTCAACCACGTAACCTGGAGACCACCCTATGAGCCAGCCAAGTGGATTTCATATGCCCAAGCCGGTGCTGGCTGTCGAGGGCCTGAGTGTATCGTTTGATGGGTTCAAGGCTGTCGATGATCTCAACCTGTATATCGATCGCAACGAAGTGCGTGTGGTGATTGGCCCCAATGGCGCCGGCAAGACCACCTTGCTTGACCTGATCTGCGGTAAGACCAAAGCCACCACCGGCAGCATTCAGTTCGAGAACCGCGAACTGACCAAGATGCGCGAGTTCGACATCGTTCGTGCCGGCGTTGGCCGCAAGTTCCAGAACCCCTCGATCTACGAAAACCTCACGGTGTTCGAGAACCTGGAAATGTCCTACCCCAAGGGCCGCAAGGTATGGGGCGCGCTGTTTTTCAAGCGCACGGCCGAAGTGATCGAACGGGTAGAGCAGATCGCCGCCGAGATCATGCTCACCGACAACTTGCACCTGCAGGCAGACCTGCTCTCGCACGGGCAGAAGCAATGGCTGGAGATCGGCATGCTGCTGATGCAAGACCCCGCGCTGCTGATGCTCGATGAGCCGGTCGCCGGCATGAGTGTCAACGAGCGGGCGCAGACTGCCGAGCTGCTTAACCGCATCAGCAAGGGCCGTTCGGTGTTGGTGATTGAGCACGACATGGAATTCGTTAAGAGCATCGCGCACAAGGTCACCGTGCTGCACCAGGGCAAGGTATTGGCCGAGGGCAGCATGGAGGCGGTGCAGAGCAATCCGAAAGTCATTGAGGTGTATCTGGGGCATTGAGCCCTGTTTGTAGGGTGGAAATCGCCGCCGGCATTTCCACCGCTGCGGTGGGCAAGCGAAGCATTGCCCACCCTACCGGACTGTATTGGAGTGACGCATATGTTCCAGATCAGCAACCTTGCCTCTGGCTACGGCCAGAGTCAGATCCTCCACGACCTCAGCCTGAATGTGGAAAAGCGCGAGATCGTCGCGGTAATGGGCCGTAATGGCATGGGTAAAACCACCCTGTTCAAGAGCCTGATGGGTGTGCTGCCGCAGTGGGGCGGGCAGATCAGTGTGGACGGTCGCGATATCTCCACGCTGGAAACGTTTCAGCGGGTGGAAAGCGGCATCGCCTATGTACCCCAGGGTCGGATGATCTTCCCTAGCATGACGGTGCTGGAAAACATCCAGACCGGCTTGCCCGCGTCGGCCAAGGGCAAGGTGCCGGATGATATTTATGCGCTGTTCCCGGTGCTGCAGGACATGCGCTCACGCAAGGGCGGCAACCTCTCCGGTGGCCAGCAACAGCAATTGGCCATCGCCCGTGCGTTGGCCACCAACCCCAAGGTGCTGCTGCTCGATGAGCCGACCGAGGGCATTCAGCCATCGATCATCAAAGACATCGCCCGCACCCTGAAGGAGATTCGTAACCTGCGTGACCTGACCATTGTGGTCTCCGAGCAGGTGCTGTCCTTCACCCTGGAAATCGCCGACCGCTTCTTGGTGATTGAGAAGGGTAAGTTCGTGGTGGAGGAAACTCGCGACAAGGTCGATGAGGCGACGATCAGCCGTTACCTGTCGGTGTGATGGCGCACCCATGTAGCCCGGATGCAATCCGGGACGGATGTTGAATCTGCCCCGGCTTACATCCGGGCTACGGTTTGGATTCCCTGTTTTGCGGCTGGCGTGTTCTCCATACGCTGGCCGTTTTTTCGTTGTGCCGCAAAAAGCCCTGTCGCCCTTTATTTATGCGTGCTGGGCATACGTCATCCGACGTATTTCCCGTTTGTCTTGGTCGTTCAAGACTAGCTCCGTACCCCGGCGCTGTGGCGCCACGTTCCCCTCAATGGCCCCAGGAGCTTTGTCATGACCGAAACGCTAATCAAGGTCGATTTAAATCAACCTGCCACGCACAACGAGCAGATCCACAACCGCTGGCATCCGGATATTCCGATGGCCTGCTGGGTCAAACCGGGTGACGATTTCATCCTCGAAACCTATGACTGGACCGCTGGCGCGATCAAGAACAACGATGATGCCAGTGACGTGCGCGACGTTGACCTGTCGACCGTGCATTACCTCTCCGGCCCGGTTGGTGTGCACGGCGCTCAGCCCGGCGACCTGCTGGTGGTCGACCTGCTCGACATTGGCGCCATGCCTGACTCGCAGTGGGGCTTCAACGGCTTTTTCTCGCGGCAGAATGGTGGCGGCTTCCTGACCGATCACTTCCCGATGGCGCAGAAAGCGATTTGGGACTTCAAGGGCATGTTCACCAGTAGTCGGCATATTCCGGGGGTGAACTTCGCCGGCTTGATCCACCCCGGTCTGATCGGCTGCCTGCCAGATCACAAGATGCTCGCCGACTGGAACAAGCGTGAGCAGGAATTGATCGATACCGATCCGCACCGCGTGCCGCCGCTGGCCAATCCACCGATGGCTCCGACTGCGCACATGGGCAAGATGAAAGGCGAGGCCCGCGACCTGGCTGCACTGACCGGCGCGCGCACCGTGCCGCCGCGTGAGCATGGCGGTAACTGCGACATCAAGGATTTGTCGCGCGGCTCGAAGATCTTCTTCCCGGTCTACGTTGACGGCGCGGGTCTGTCGGTAGGTGACCTGCACTTCAGCCAGGGCGACGGTGAAATCACCTTCTGCGGCGCCATCGAAATGGCCGGCTGGGTGCACATGAAAGTCGAGCTGATCAAAGGCGGCATGGCCAAATACGGGATCAAAAACCCAGTATTCAAGCCAAGCCCGATCACGCCGAACTACAAAAATTACCTGATCTTCGAAGGCATCTCGGTGGACGAGGCTGGTAAGCAGCATTACCTCGACGTCAATATCGCCTACAAACAGGCCTGCCTGAATGCCATCAACTACCTGACTAAGTTCGGCTACTCGCCGGCTCAAGGTTATGCGCTGCTCGGCTCGGCCCCGGTGCAAGGGCATATCAGCGGCATCGTCGACATCCCCAATGCTTGCGCCACCCTGTGGCTGCCGACGGAAATCTTCGACTTTGACATCAACCCCAACGCCAACGGCCCGACCAAGTTCCTCGACGGCAGCATCGACTTGCCTATCGCCCCCGATAAGTAAGCCTTGTCACATCTCTCTCGTACGCGGGAGAGAGGTTGTTGTGCTTTTTTGATGAGGAGTTTGCCATGCCGATTTATGAATACGACTGCGCCACCTGTGGCGACTTTACCCAGCTGCGGCCTATGGCCGAGCGAGACCAACCCTGTAGTTGCCCCTGGTGCGACGGGCAAAGTGTGCGGGTGATTCTCACTGCACCGAGCCTGGCGACCATGTCGGGCAGTCAACGCACGGCCATCGCCGCCAACGAGCGCAGCGCCAATGCGCCGCAGACGGTTGAAGAATATGCGCAGAGCCGCAAACACCCGAAAGGCTGTGGTTGCTGCACCCCGAACAAACCCCTGGAACCCACCAAGGCAAACCCCCATGCGCTTAAGACCAAGCCCAGCGCAAGGCCCTGGATGATTAGCCACTAAAAAGGGCTATTCGTTGGTAGCAGCGGTCCAGCCAAATACTTCGGCGGCATTGTGGCTGCTGGCGCGGGCTAATTGCTTGGCGCTGATGCCGCGCAGTTCGGCAAGGGCCGCGCAAATAGCGGGCAAGTGTTCCGGGCTGTTGCGCTGGTTGGGGTGCATGGAAGGCGCCATATCCGGCGAATCGGTTTCCAGCACGATGGCATCAAGCGGCAGTTGCGCCACCACCTTGCGTAACCTCAGTGCTTGCGGCCAGGTCGGTGCGCCGCCCAAGCCGAGTTTAAAGCCGAGTTTGAGGTATTCGCAGGCTTGCTCATAGCTGCCGGCAAACGCATGAATGATGCCGCCGCGCGGCGGTGTGAAGCGTTTTAGCGTGGCGATGGCCGGCGCATGAGCGCGGCGCACGTGCAGCAGAGCAGGTAGTTCGAACTCGATGGCCAGCTTGAGTTGTGCCTCGAATAACTGCTGCTGTCGGTCGCGGTCCAGCTGTTCGAGAAAATAGTCCAGCCCGAACTCGCCCACTGCGCAGAGCTTTGGGTGCCCAGCGTAACGGCTCAGCCAGTTGCTTAACGCAGCCACGTGAGCGGGCTGGTGTTCATCCAGGTACACCGGGTGCAGGCCGAAGGCGGCGTACAGGCCATCTTCGGGCAGCACTAGGTCCCACACGCGCTGCCAATTAGCCTGATGCACGCCAAGCACCACCAAACGCTCCACGCCCCGCGCACGGCAGCGGGCCAGCAGTTCGCCGCGATCAGCATCGAAGTCGGGGAAGTCCAGGTGGGTGTGGGTGTCTATCAGGTGCATGGTCTAGTGTGTCTTCAAACAGTGGATTTCGCAGGGAGCAGGGTAGCTTATGGATAGGCTGTTGCGGGAGCGTGCCAGAGCGTTGCGGCGAGGAATGACGAAGGCGGAGCGTTGTTTGTGGCAGCAACTGCGCGCCCATCGCTTTATGGGGCTGAAGTTCAAGCGGCAAAAGCCGCTAGGTCGTTACATTGTTGATTTCGTTTGCTTGGAGAGGCGCTTGATCATCGAGTTGGACGGCGGTCAGCACGCCGAGCAATTTGTGTATGACGAGCGACGTGATTGTTGGTTGCGAACGCAAGGTTTTGATGTTTTGCGTTTCTGGAACCATGAAGTATTGCTGCAAACGGATGCTGTGCTTGAGGGATTGCGGTTGTGGGTGGAGGAAAAGCGGCCCTCTCCCCCAACCCCTCTCCCGCAAGCGGGCGAGGGGAGTTGATCGTGTCGATTTGGTAGGGGATGCATGACGCAAAATCGCGTGTCGCCAACGCACGTGAGATAGGAAGCATATCGACGGCTTGTCGCGTTTCAGCTCCCTCTCCCGCTGGCGGGAGAGGGTTGAAGAGAGGGTGGTAATTTTTTTGGGGTGGCGGGGTTTAATGGTGCTCGCGCGTCGCGCGGAATTTCACGTCGGGCCAGCGTTCTTCCATCAACGCCAGGTTAACCCGTGTTGGCGCCAGGTAGGTGAGATGGCCGCCGCCATCGAGAGCAAGGTTTTCCACTGCCTTGTTGGAAAATTCCTCCAGTTTCTTCTTGTCGCTGCATTCGATCCAGCGCGCTGACCACACGGTGATCGGCTCGTAAGCGCACTCGACCTTGTATTCCTCTTTCAGGCGGCTGGCGACCACATCGAACTGCAGCACGCCGACCGCGCCGAGGATGATGTCGTTGCTGCGCTCGGGGAAGAACACCTGAGTGGCGCCTTCCTCGGCCAGCTGCTGCAAGCCTTGGCGCAGTTGCTTGGATTTCAGCGGGTCTTTCAGGCGCACACGGCGGAACAGCTCCGGCGCGAAGTGTGGAATGCCGGTAAAGCCCAGCGCTTCGCCTTCGGTGAAGGTGTCGCCGATCTGGATGGTGCCGTGGTTGTGCAGGCCGATGATGTCGCCGGCGAAGGCTTCTACGAGCATTTCACGTTCGCTGGAGAAGAAGGTCAGCGCATCGCCGATGCGCACGTCTTTACCGGTGCGCACATGGCGCATTTTCATGCCCTGGCTGTATTTACCCGAGCAGATGCGCATAAAGGCGATGCGGTCGCGGTGTTTGGGGTCCATGTTCGCTTGAATCTTGAACACAAAGCCGGCGAACTTTTCTTCAACCGGCTCCACGGTACGCTCATTGGCCACCCGTGCCAGCGGCTTAGGTGCCCAGTTGACCACGGCATCGAGCACATGGTCGACGCCGAAGTTACCCAGCGCGGTGCCGAAGAATACCGGGGTCAGTTGGCCGTCCATAAACTCTTGCTGGTTGAATTCATGGCAAGCGCCCTGCACCAATTCCAGCTGCTCGGTGAAGCGCGCGTACTCATCACCCAAGTGGGCGCGGGCTTCGTCGGAGTCGAGTTTTTCGATGATTTTTACATCGGTGCGCTCGTGGCCGTGGCCTGGGGTGTAAACGATGATGTAGTCATCAGCCAGGTGGTAAACACCCTTGAAGTCGCGGTAGCAGCCAATCGGCCAGGTGATCGGCGCGGCTTTGATTTTCAGTACCGCTTCGATCTCGTCGAGCAGTTCAATCGGGTCGCGAATATCGCGGTCGAGTTTGTTGATAAAGCTGACGATGGGCGTGTCGCGTAGGCGGCATACATCCATCAGGGCGATGGTGCGCGGCTCCACACCTTTACCGCCGTCGAGCACCATCAGGGCGCTGTCAACTGCAGTCAGGGTGCGGTAGGTGTCTTCCGAGAAGTCTTCGTGGCCGGGGGTGTCGAGCAGGTTGATCATGTGATCGCGGTAAGGGAACTGCATCACCGAGGTGGTGATTGAGATGCCGCGCTGCTTTTCCATTTCCATCCAGTCGGAGGTGGCATGGCGGTCGGATTTACGCGACTTTACCGTGCCCGCGATTGAAATCGCCTTGCCCATCAGCAGCAGCTTTTCGGTAATGGTGGTTTTACCGGCGTCGGGGTGGGAAATGATCGCGAACGTGCGGCGTTTGGCGACTTCGGCGGCCTGGAGGGTCATTGTGCGAGAACCTGTCGACTCAATAGTCGGTCTGTCAAAAAAGGCGGCGATTATAACGGTAAACGCCACTGCGCGCGGCGACCTGTAGTCAGGGGGTAAAACGGCGGTTTTTTAACGCGTTGTGCAGCATTCCATAACGTTTTGTTTTGAATATAAAACGTTCAATCAATAAGGCGACAAAGGGGGTCAAAAGCACGGCATTTTTGATTGATCTCAACCCCTCATAGCCCTAGAGTGCGCGCCCGAACGTCCATGCTGCAACGATCCATCCGGCTCAAGTACTGAGAATTTGCCCAATGTTTGCTGCGCTTGGCCATGCTGCGTTAAAAACCGGCTCGGGCTGCTCATTTACAGCTCGTAAACTCCGCGCCCTCGCCGGTTTTTGCCTTGCCTGACCTGCGCTCGCGACGACCTTGAGCGGATTCAACCGACGAGAGATCGCGTTTCACGTGGTCAGAAAGTGATTCTCGGCGACATGCCTTGGGAAGTAGGCGAACCAAAGTGGGGAAACTGATCAGACGTTCTGGGCCGTTCGCGGCCACCCCCTGAAACGCAGCTGAACCTGTTCCTGGTTTAGCTGCCCGAATCATTGTGTTTCTGGTTTTGCCATTTGGAGACGAGCATGTCGATCAAGATCGAAGATTATTACGCACCCGCCACGTTTCAGCGCATGAAGGCGTTCGCCGACACGCAAGAAACCCCGTTTGTGGTGATTGATACGGCGATTATCAGCCAGGCCTACGACGACCTGCGCGCCGGTTTCGAGTTCGCCAGCGTGTATTACGCGGTTAAGGCCAACCCGGCCGTTGAGATCATCGACCTGCTCAAGGAAAAAGGCTCCAGCTTCGATATCGCCTCTATTTATGAGCTGGATAAGGTCATGGGCCGTGGCGTCGGCCCGGAGCGCATCAGCTACGGCAACACCATTAAGAAAGCCAAAGACATCCGCTATTTTTTCGAGAAGGGCGTGCGCATGTTCGCCACTGACTCGGAAGCCGACCTGCGCAATATTGCCAAGGCCGCGCCGGGCTCGAAGGTTTATGTACGCATTCTGACTGAAGGTTCGACCACGGCCGATTGGCCGCTGTCGCGCAAGTTCGGCTGCCAGACTGACATGGCCATGGACTTGCTGATCCTGGCCCGTGATCTGGGTCTGGTGCCTTATGGCATCTCCTTCCACGTCGGTTCGCAGCAGCGGGATATCTCGGTGTGGGACGCTGCGATTGCCAAGGTTAAGGTGATCTTCGAGCGCTTGAAGGAAGAAGACGGCATCGAGCTTAAGCTGATCAATATGGGTGGCGGCTTCCCGGCCAACTACATCACCCGTACCAACAGCCTGGAAACGTACGCCGAGGAAATCATCCGCTTCCTCAAGGAAGACTTCGGTGACGACCTGCCGGAAATCATCTTGGAGCCGGGCCGTTCGCTGATCGCCAACGCCGGCATTTTGGTCAGTGAAGTGGTGCTGGTGGCGCGTAAATCGCGCACCGCCGTTGAGCGCTGGGTGTATGTCGATGTGGGCATGTTCAGCGGCCTGATTGAAACCATGGGCGAGGCGATCAAATTCCCCCTCTACACCGAGAAGAAGGGCGAGATGGAAGAGGTGGTCATCGCCGGCCCAACCTGCGACAGCGCCGACATCATGTACGAGAACTACAAATACGGCCTGCCGCTGAATCTGGCCATCGGCGACCGTGTGTATTGGTTGTCCACCGGTGCTTACACCACCAGCTACAGCGCGGTAGAGTTCAATGGCTTTCCGCCGCTGAAGTCGTATTACCTGTAATCGCGCGTGCTGTGCAAAGAACCGCTTACGGGCGGTTTTTTGTTTTTTACAGGCCGCGCTACAGGGTCGTTGAAATGGCAATGTGTATGAATATATTTCATGGTCTTTCAGCGGCAGGCCAAGTTCGTCATCCGCCGTGGGGTGGGCGTATGCGTGGTTTGGTGATTATCCGACTTTGCAGTGAATAAGCAGTCATCAGGCTTTAAGTTCAGGGATCAGGTTTGCAGCATGCCGGTGCGGCACGTTAGGGTAAAAAGGCCATTCAACTAAATTGGAGAAAGGTTTGTCCCTGAAAATCGCTATTCTTGGGGCCGGCCCCAGCGGGCTCGCACAACTTCGATCTTTTGTTTCCGTTCAGCTTGCCGCGCATGAAGCAATGCCTGAAATCGTCTGTTTCGAGAAGCAGAGTGACCTCGGCGGTATGTGGAATTACACCTGGCGCACCGGCCTGGATAAACACGGTGAGCCGGTGCACGGCAGCATGTACCGTTACCTGTGGTCCAACGGGCCCAAGGAATGTCTGGAATTTGCCGACTACTCCTTCGATGAGCACTTTGGTCGCGCCATCCCCTCCTACCCGCCGCGTGAAGTGCTGAAGAACTACGTGATGGGGCGCATTGAGCGCAACGATGTGCGCCAGCACATCCGCTTTGAAACAGCCGTGCGTTGGGTCAGCTTCGATGAACAGACGCAACGCTTCAGCGTCACGGTCATGGACCACGTAACCGACCAGCTTTGCACCGAAGAATTCGATTTCGTGGTGGTCGCCACTGGGCACTTCTCCACACCGAACGTGCCATATTTCCCGGGCGTCGAGCGTTTTCCTGGGCGGGTGCTGCATGCTCACGACTTCCGCGATGCGCTGGAGTTCAAGGACAAAGACTTGCTGCTGGTCGGCAGCAGTTATTCGGCTGAAGACATTGGCACCCAATGCCACAAATACGGTGCAAAGTCGGTGACATTCAGCTACCGCTCCAGGCCGATGGGTTACGACTGGCCCGCCGGCATTACTGAAGTGCCGCTGCTGGAGCGCCTTGATGGCAACGTGGCGCATTTTAATGACGGCAGCAGCAAAGCAGTGGATGCGATCATTCTCTGCACCGGCTACCAGCACAGCTTCCCCTTCTTGCCGGACGACTTGCGCCTGCAAACCCATAACCGGCTGTACCCGCAGAGCCTGTACAAGGGCATCTTCTGGGAGGGCAACCCACGGTTGATCTACCTCGGTATGCAGGACCAGTACTTCACCTTCAACATGTTCGACGCC
Organism: Pseudomonas sp. TMP9; assembly: GCF_037943105.1. Lineage (NCBI taxonomy): Bacteria > Pseudomonadati > Pseudomonadota > Gammaproteobacteria > Pseudomonadales > Pseudomonadaceae > Pseudomonas > Pseudomonas vesperimontis. The sequence continues at coordinate 3,031,508 of NZ_CP149803.1, read as the reverse complement.
CAAGCCTGGTATGCCCGCGACGTGATGCTGGGGCGAATTCCTTTGCCGGATGCACCGGCGATGCAGGCGGACATGCAGGCGTGGTTGGGCCGCGAAGAAGCCTTGAAAAACGCCAGCGCGGAAATCGACTTCCAAGCCGCTTATGTGCGCGATTTGTTGCAGCCGACCGACTACCCCGAGTTTGCTGTCGAGGCCCAAGGCGAGTTGTTCAAGCGCTGGAAGCAGGACAAAAAGGCCGACATCATGGGCTACCGCAACCACTGCTACACCTCGACCGTCACCGGGACTGCCGCCCCCGAATTACCAGCCCCGTGGCTGGAAATTCTCGATGATTCGCTGGAGCACTTCCTCAGCCACGACTATGCGGTTGTGGCAGAAACACCTAAGAGGGATGTAGCCAGCTGATTAGTGCTTAAACCAGCCTGTGTTTGGCGCCAAGTTGGGCGGCTTGTGCTGCAATTTTTGAGCGGCCACTCATTGTTTGCACAGGTCGGTAATGACGATACTCGCCGTGGTGCGGCGTTGAGTAAGTGCGCAGCTTTCGCGCCGCCGGCCAAGTTGGCCGACCTGAGGCGGTCTGGTCGGCAGTAGGGGCGATTGCACGCTGAGGGAAGCGGAGCTAACGAGAAATTCACGCGAATAAACATGCAAATTACTATTGATTGAGAATAGTTATCGAATAGAATCGCCACTCTTTTAAATAAGGGTGATTCTCATGCGCAAGTGTGACAAAGGTATGGGCGGTCTGTGGCAGCGTCGTTTGTTGGGCCGTGCTATTGCGTCCGCCAGCCTGCTACTCGTTTCGGCACAGCCACTTATCGCGGCTGAAAAGGACAGTATTACGCTGGAGCCCATGCAGGTCGTGCAGGAGCGTAATGCCTATGGTGTCCAAAAGACTCGTACGGCTACCAAGACTGATACGCTGCTGCGCAATGTGCCGCAGGCCATCAGTGTGGTGACTGACGAGCAGATTCGTGATCAGTCCATGCAGGGCATGGCCGATGTGGTGCGCTACGTGCCGGGTGTGCAAATGGCACAGGGGGAGGGCCATCGTGATGCGCCTATCCTGCGCGGCAATGCCACCACTGCGGATTTCTTTGTCGACGGTATGCGCGATGACGTGCAGTACTTTCGTGACCTGTACAACGTCGAGCGGGTGGAGGTGCTGAAAGGCCCGAATGGTATGGTTTTCGGCCGCGGCGGCAGTGGTGGTCTGATTAATCGGGTAACCAAGCAGGCCAACTGGACCGCTGGCCATGAACTCGGGCTTACCTATGGCTCTTGGGATAATCGGCGGATTACGGGCGACGTCAATCAGGCTGTTAATGATCGTCTAGCGTTGCGCCTGACTGCGCTGTTCGAAGACTCCAACAGTTACCGTGATTACGGGCAGTTGGAACGCTGGGCGATTAACCCGACGGCCAGCTTTGCACTGAATGAGTCGACCATGATCGAAGTCGGTTACGAGCACTTTGAGGATGACCGTACCGTCGATCGTGGCATCCCATCATTCACCCAGGCGGGTCGCAGCCTTGGTAAGCCTCTGAAGGTCAACGAGTCCCAGTACTTCGGTAGCCCGGACGAAAGTTTCTCTACTGTCGAAGTGGATGCGTTGAACGCTCGCATTACCCATGACTTTGGCAATGGCATGCAGCTGACCAACCAGACCCGCTATGCGGACTACTCAAAGTTCTATCAAAACGTCTATGCATCGGGCGCTTACAACGCGACCACCAATCGGGTGCAGTTGGGCGCTTACAACAACGCGACGGATCGCAAGAACCTGATCAACCAGACGGACCTGACCATTATCGGTCAAGCGTTGGGCTTCGAGCACACCTTACTGGTTGGCGCAGAGTTGAGCCGGCAGGTGACGGAGAATTTCCGCGAAACGGGTTACTTCAATGCGGCTGGTACGCAGAAAAATACGTTTGTGACGCTGCAGGACAGCCTCTATCGAGGGCCGGTGGTCTTCAATCACAGCGCCAGCGATGCTGAAAATGAGAGCGTCGCCAACAACAGCGCGTTGTACCTGCAAGATCAGATTGAACTTAACTCGCAGTGGGAGCTGTTGCTTGGTGTGCGGTACGACAATTTCCGGGTCGATCTTGATGACTATAAAGGCGGCGTACACAGCAAGCTGTCCAGCTCGGATGATTTGTTTTCACCCCGCGCCGGGTTGATCTACAAGCCGCTGGATAATCTGTCTTTCTATACTAGCTACTCCATTGCCTACGTGCCGCGCTCAGGTGAGCAGCTTTCTTCGCTGACTGCCAGCACCCGCTCGCTGGAACCTGAGGAGTTTACCAACCGCGAGATCGGCGCCAAATGGGACATTAACCCGCGTTTGGCGGCGACAGTGGCTGTGTACAACCTGGAGCGTAGCAACGTCGCCACCACTGACCCGAGCGACCCGACACGCTCGATTCTGGTTGATGGGCAGCGCGTGCGCGGGCTGGAGTTAGGCCTCACAGGCAACCTGACCGATGCCTGGAAGGTGACAGGCGGCTACGCCTATCAAGACAGTGAGCTGCAGACGCCAGGCTTGGAGGGCAACGAAATCGCTCAAGTGCCGCGCGATTCTTTCTCGCTTTGGAACCGCTATGACTTTAACCCGCAGTGGGGTCTTGGTCTGGGCGTTGTCCATCAGAGCGACGTGTTCGCTGCGTCAGATAACAAGGTGGTACTGCCAAGCTTTACCCGTGTCGATGCGGCGGTTTACTACACTGTCAGCCCGCAGTTGCGCCTGCAGTTGAACGTGGAAAACCTGCTTAACGAAGCGTATTACGCCTCGGCGCATAACAACAACAACATTACACCGGGCTCGCCGCTGGCCTTTGGCTTGAGTGCCAATGTGTCTTTCTGACTAGGTACGCGGCGGCTTAGTCGCCGCCCTCAGTAGCAATATGGCCGCAAACCGCCCAATTGGGCGGTTTTCTGCTGTTTGTCGTATCAATCTGCGGCTCAATTCTGAGCGTTGTAAATGATTCAAGGTGATGGGCAACCCCTAAAAATCGTCGCCCCGCTACCCCTGCCTGGTATCTGTCGCGTGTTAAAGAAAATCCTGTTCCAGCTGCATTGGTTGTTCGGCATCACTGCCGGTTTGGTGTTGGCCCTGATGGGCGTGACGGGTGCGGCCTACTCGTTCCAAGACGAGCTGATACATGCGCTTAACCCGCAGATGTTTCAGCGCGAGGTGGGCGACAGCCCAGCACTGTCGCCTGTGCAGCTGGTGCCAATGCTTGCGGCGGCGGGCCAGCAGGCGGTGATTGGTTTGTCGCTGGATGGACAAGGCGAACGCGTTGGTCGGGTGTTCTTTGCGCCTAAGCCAGGCGAGCGTCGCGGCCCTTCGCGTTACTTCGATGCCCGCAGTGCTGAGCTGCTGAGTGAGCCGCGCGGGCAGGGCTTCTTCGATTTAATGCTGAAACTGCACCGCTTTCTCGCCATGGGTGAATACGGCAAGCAGGTCACAGCGGCCAGCACCCTGATGTTGCTGTTTATGTGCCTGTCGGGGCTGTACCTGCGCTGGCCGCGGCAGGTCAGCAGTTGGCGTGCCTGGTTGACGCTGGACTGGGCGCGCAAAGGCCGTAGCTTCAATTGGGATCTGCACGCAGTGGCCGGCACCTGGTGCCTGGCGCTGTATTTACTGGCTGCGCTGACGGGCTTGTATTGGTCCTACGACTGGTACCGCGAAGGGGCCACGGCGCTGCTCAGCGCTGAGACGCATGGTCAGCAGCGTGGTGCAAAGGGCGGCCCGCCGCCTGTTGGGGCTTTGCCTGTGGTTAATCTGCCGGTGGTATGGACGGCGTTCCAGCATGAGGCCGGTGCTCAGCTGACTTATAGCCTGCGCCTGCCGACAGCGGCTGGTCAGCCGGTCATGGTGTCCTATTTGCCCATTGGCGCGGCGCATGAGCGCGCGTTCAATCAGCTGGAGCTCGATCCTTTAAGCGGTGCGCCGGGCCGGCATAAACGCTACGAACAACAGGCATTTGGCGACCAATTGCTAAGCAGCGTGTATGCCTTGCATGTGGGCAGCTACTTCGGCCTGACCGGACGCATCCTGATGTTTATGGCCAGCCTGGCGATGCCGCTGTTCGCCATTACCGGTTGGTTGTTGTACCTCGACCGTCGGCGCAAAAAGCGCGCGATGCTGCAAGCGCGCGGCGCCGTGCAGCCGAGCGTCGAACACGCGGGCAGCTGGTTGATCGGGTTTGCCAGCCAAAGTGGTTTTGCCGAGCGGTTAGCGTGGCAAACAGCTGGGCAACTGCAGAGCGTCGGGCTGACGGTGAGCGTGCAGCCTTTAGCCACACTCACTGAGCCGATGTTGCGCCAAGCGCATCACGCGCTGTTTGTCGTCAGCACCTTTGGCGAGGGCGACGCCCCCGACAGTGCGCGTGGCTTTGAGCGCAAACTGCTCGGTCAAACCATGGGTCTTGAGCATTTGCGTTACGCCATGCTCGCCTTGGGTGATCGCCAATATCAGCACTTCTGCGGCTTCGCCCAGCGCGTGCAGGGCTGGTTAACGCAGCAAGGTGCGCAACGCCTGTTTGAGGCCGTGCAGGTGGATGCGGGCGATGCCACAGCGCTGGCCAGTTGGCAGCGTCAGGCTCGGTGAGCTGACTGGCGCTGCGCCACTGCATGCATGCAAAACAGCCTACGGCCGATGGACGCTGACTCGCCGCGAGTTACTCAACCCTGGGAGCCAAGGCGCACCGACCTACTGGCTCGGCCTGCAAGCGCCGCCGGGCAGTGAGTGGGCAGCCGGCGATATTCTCGAGGTGCTGCCGCGTCACACTGATGCTGCGCTGCAGGGCTGGTTGCAGGCGCGTGGATTGGATGGCGCGCAAAGGGTCACGCTTGATGGCGTTGCGCAATCGTTGCAAAAGGCCCTAGCCGGTAAGCAATTACCGGCGTCATCCACAGGCTTGGTTGATCTGCAGGCGCAAGCGTTGCTGGATACGCTGCTGCCACTGGCCGCACGTGAATATTCCATCGCCTCGTTGCCCAGTGACGGTGAACTGCAGTTGATCGTGCGCCAAGAGCGGCATGCCAGCGGCGCGCTGGGTCTGGGTTCCGGCTGGCTGACTGAGGGCGCGATGGTGCACGGCCAACTGCTGGCGCGGGTGCGGCGTAACAGCAGCTTCCATGTGCCGGACGATGACCGCCCGCTGATTCTGATCGGCAATGGTACTGGTTTGGCCGGGCTGCGCAGCCTGCTCAAGGCGCGCATCGCCTTCGGACATAGCGGCAACTGGTTGTTGTTCGGCGAGCGCAATGCGGCCCATGACTTCTACTGCCAAACCGAGCTACAGCATTGGCTGGCCAGTGGCGAGCTTGCGCATCTGGATCTGGCGTTCTCGCGTGATCAGGCGCACAAGGTTTATGTGCAAGACCGTCTGCGTGAGTCTGCCGAACAGCTGCGCGAATGGCTGGCGCGCGGCGCCGCGATCTATGTCTGCGGCAGCTTGGCGGGCATGGCCACAGGCGTTGATACAGTGCTGCGCGAGTTACTTGGCGAGGCTGGCGTTAATACGCTGCAGGAGGCCGGGCGCTATCGTCGTGACGTCTATTAAGCGGCGTCAGGCTTCACGTCGGCGCAATGCGCCACTAAGCTGGTGGGCATGAGAACAATCCTGCTGAACTGCGACATGGGTGAGAGCTTCGGCGTCTGGCGCATGGGTGATGATGCCCATGCCATGCCGCTGGTTGATCAAGCCAGCCTAGCCTGTGGCTTCCATGCCTCGGACCCGCTGACCATGCAACGTACCGTCGCCTTGGCGGTGCAGCATGGCGTGAGTATTGGTGCGCACCCGGCGTACCCCGATTTACAAGGCTTTGGTCGTCGGCATATGGCCTGCTCGCCGGAAGAAGTGACGGCGTTGGTGCTGTATCAGCTGGGTGCGTTGGATGCATTTTGCCGCGCGGCGGGCACCCAGCTGGCCTACGTTAAACCCCATGGCGCGCTGTACAACGATTTGGTCCGCGACGATGGCCTGTTTAATGCGGTGCTCGAAGCCTGCGCCCGTTATCGCAGCGGCTTACCGCTGATGGTGCTGGCGCTGGTCGATAACCGCCGCGAAATGCAACTGGCCGCGGCGGCCGATGTGCCGCTGCTGTTCGAAGCCTTTGCGGACCGCGCTTACCTGGCCGATGGGCAACTGGCGCCTCGGCGTTTGAGCAGCGCGGTGCACCATGATCCGCAGCAGATTTTGCAGCAGGCACTGGCGATTGCGCAGGGTCAGCCATTCGCCGATATCGACTGCAAACCGCTGCAACTGCGTGCCGACAGCCTCTGCGTGCATGGCGATAACGCCGAGTCCTTGGCCGTGCTGCGGCGTCTGCGGGCCGCTCTGGACGGCTTATGATTCGCCTTGAGCCGGCCGGTGCCGAAGCGCTGCTGCTGGTGCTGGCCGAACAGCCAGATGCGCAGCTGCCGCAGCGTATCGCCCTGCTGGCTGAGCGTATCCGTGCTGAGTTGGGCGAGGTGCTCACTGATTTGGTGCCGGGCTGGACCAGCCTGCTGCTGCACTATGACCTGCTGCGCACTGACCATCTGCAGTTGGCTGAGCGCGTCAAACCCATCCTGGAGCGCTGGTTGGCAGAACCTTATGTGGTTGAGGCTGGACGGCTGCACGAGCTGCCTATTTGGTATGGCGGGGAAGACCTAGGCGCAGTCGCTCAACTGTGCCGATTGAGCATTGCCCAAGTGATCGAGTTGCACACAGCGGTTGAGTACCGTGTCGGCGCGATTGGTTTTGCCCCAGGCTTTGCTTATCTGGCTGAGCTGGACGCACGCTTAGCGTTGCCGCGTCGCGCCAGCCCACGCACTGCTGTGCCCGCCGGCAGCCTGGCAATCGCCGAGCGGCAGACAGCCATCTACCCGCAGCGCTCACCTGGTGGCTGGCACCTGATCGGCAGTTGCCCTTGGCCATTATTTGATGTGACGCACAGCCCGCCGTGCCCGCTGGCGCTGGGTGATCGTGTGCGCTTTCGCTCGATTACTGAACACGATTTTATCCAAGAAGGGGGCCTGCTGTGAGCGGTCTGCGGGTCATCAAACCGGGGCCGCAGAGCGTGTTACAGGATGGCGGGCGGCGCGGTTGGCAGCATCTTGGCGTATCACCGGCTGGGCCGCTGGATGGGCACGCGGCCGCCTGGGCCAATCATTTGCTGAACAACGCCTGGGGTACGCCGCTGCTGGAAATCGCCTTGGGCGATGTCGAACTACAGGCTGAGGTCGATACCTGGGTGGCGGTCTGTGGCGCGCAGATGCCACTGAGTGTGGATGATCAGCCGCAGTCACTGTGGACGCGCCTGCCGTTGCGCAAAGGTCAGCACCTGCGTCTGGGTTTTGCCCGCAGTGGTCAGCGCGCCTACCTGGCCGTAGCCGGTGGTTTTTGCGCAGAGCCGGTACTGGGCAGCGTGAGCGTGCAGTTACGCGAAGGCTTTGGGCGAGCGTTACAGGTTGGCGATTGGTTGGCGTGCCGCTCAGCGCACTTCAGCCATCGCGCCAGCGCGCCTTGGCCATACCTCGGCCATTACAGCGGCACGCCGCTGCTGCGGGTGATTACCGGCGGCGATGCGGCGGAGTTTGCTGAGGACCAACTGCAACGTTTTTTTGCCCAGAGCTGGCGGCTCAGCCCGCTCTCCGACCGCATGGGCGCGCGCCTGTTGGGTGAGCCGTTACAACCGCCTGCGCGGCAATGGTCGCTGGGCGTGGCGCGTGGTGCGATTCAGGTGCCAGCGGACGGTCAGCCGATTATCCTTCAAGCCGATCACCAGACCATGGGCGGTTACCCGTTGCTGGGTTGGCTGCATCCGCTCGATCAGGGCCGCCTGGCACAATGTCCGGCGCACCACCCGCTGCGCTTCACCCCAATCAGCATCAGCGATGCGCAGGCCGAATTGCGTGAGTTTTACCGATTCTTTGGCCGTTAACAGCCTGCTTAAAGACTGTGTAGCAGACGGCCATGCGTTTATGGGTAAGTCATTTAGGCGCGGCCCACTATCCAGTAGCCCGGATAAGCGCAGCGCCATCCGGGGGCTGCTTGAGCCCGTAAACCCGGATTGCGCCAGGGCTTATCCGGGCTACGAGTGACTGTTTCCAGTCGCGTGGGGTGGGAAGTGCTCGGGTCGTTAAAGCGTCTTGGCCATCCGGCTGGCCAGCAACGCCCAGGAAAAAAGCAGCAGACAGATGATCAGCATGGGCCAGCCGCGCCAGTACAGGTAGGGCGTCAGGCCTTGCATCGGCTGCACTTGGCCATACAGCACGCCTTGTTCGAACTGCGGCAGTTGTTCGGTAATCCGCCCTTGCGGGTCGATCAGCGCGGTGACGCCGTTATTGGTGGCGCGAATCATCCAGCGCCCGGCTTCCAGGGCGCGCATCTGCGCCATCTGCAGGTGCTGCAGCGGGCCAATAGAACGGCCAAACCAAGTGTCGTTGCTGATAGTCAGGAGCAGATCGCTTTGCGCGGCCAAGCCTGCGGCGAACTCCGGATACACCACTTCGTAGCAAATAAACGCGGCAATTGAATAGCCCTTGGCCTGCAGCAGGCTTTGCTCGGCGGAGCCGCGGGCAAAGTCGGACATCGGCAAATCGAAGAAGGCGATCAACCCGCGCAGCAGCTCTTGCATCGGCACGTACTCACCGAAGGGCACCAGCTTTTGCTTGAGGTAATCGCCGCTACCCTGGCCGACCACGCTGATGCCGTTGTAATAGCGCTGCTCGCCGCGCTCGTTGCTCTGGCGAATCGGCACGCCGGTAATCAGCGCCGCATTACGCTCGTTGGCGAAACGATTGATCATGCCCAAGTAGCCTTGGGCGCGGTCCTTGAGTACCGGCACGGCGGTTTCCGGCCAGATGATCAGGTCTGTCGGTTTGGCGCTGAAGGTCATGTCACGGTACAGCGCGAGCTGGGCGTTGAGCTGCTCGGGGTCCCACTTCATGTTCTGTTCGATATTGCCTTGCATGGCTGACACGCTAAGCGGCTCGCCCAGCGGCTGCGTCCAGGCGTGACCCTTGAGGGCGAGCCCTGCAACCCATGGTGCGCAAAGCAGAGCCACGCCGATGGCGAGAAATGCCGTGCGCGTGCGCAGTTGCGCAAGGTTAACCAGCAATGCCGCGCTCAAGGCCAAGGTAAAGGAAAGCAGCCAGACGCCGCCCAGCGGTGCCAGCCCCGCCAGCGGCCCGCCTAATTGGCTGTAACCAGCATACAGCCAGGGGAAACCGGTGAGAAACCAGCTACGGAAAGCCTCTTGCGCCAGCCATAGCGCCGCAAAGGCCAACGCATCGGCCAGCGGTGCTTCAACCCGGCGCAGCCAGCGCGCCCACAGCCATGCGCTAAGGGCGAACAGCAGACCGAGGCCGCCGACAAACAGCAGGGTGAGAAAGACCGCCAGTGGCGGTGAGGCCGCGCCGTAATCGTGGATGCTTACATACACCCAGCTGGTGCCAGCGGCGAACAGGCCAAAGCCATAACTCCAGCCGCGCAACGCTGCTTGGCGTGGCGTCAGGTCGCGCAAACCTAGGTAGAACAGGGCGATGGAGAGAATGGCCAGCGGCCACAAATCGTAAGGTGCCAACGCCAGAGGGGTGATGGCGCCCGCAAACAGCGCCGTCAGGTTGCCGGGCCAGCCAGGTCGGGTTATCCAGTGCATTGCATGCAGGTCCTTGGATGAGGTGACGCAAGGGTAGAGCGCACGGGAGGGCATGTGAAGACGCTGGCGATCGTTTCGCACCGATCGCCAGCAGCGGCATCAACCAGCCAAAGGCGCTAGCTGCGCTCCAGTGGGCTCAAGCGCAGCAGATGGATGCGGCGGCTGTCTGCGTTGAGCACGCGGAAGCGAAATTCACCGATCTCGGTCACTTCGTTACGCTTGGGCAAATGGCCAAACGCACTCATCACCAGGCCGCCGACGGTGTCGAACTCATCATCGGAGAAGGAAGTGTCGAAGGTTTCATTGAAGCTGTCGATCGGTGTCAGTGCTTTGACCAAGAAGTCGCCTGAAGGCAACGGCTTGACGTAGCTGTCTTCCTCAACATCGTGCTCGTCTTCAATGTCACCGACGATCTGCTCCAGCACATCCTCGATGGTCACTAAACCTGCAACGCCGCCGTATTCATCGATAACCACGGCCATGTGGTTATGGTTGGCGCGGAACTCGCGCAACAACACGTTAAGGCGCTTGGACTCAGGCACAAAGGTGGCCGGGCGGAGCAGGTCTTTAATGTTGAAGTTGGGCTGTTCGCCCGAGAGGATCAGGGGCAGCAGGTCTTTGGCCAGAAGAATGCCGACCACATCATCCAAACTTTCACCGACCACGGGATAACGCGAGTGCGCCGCTTCGATGATCGAAGGCAAAAATTCCTTGGGCGTCTGGTTGGCCTTGATGCTAATCATCTGCGAGCGCGGCACCATAATGTCGCGAACCTGCAGATCGGCGACCTGAATGGCGCCTTCGACGATGGCCAGTGCTTCGCTGTCGAGCAGCTTGTTCTGGTGCGCTTCGCGCAGCACTTCCAGCAATTCCTTACGGTTTTTCGGCTCATGAGCAAACGCCTGGGTCAGTCGGTTAAACCAGGATGTTTGCTCGTTGCTCGATCGGTCTTCGCTCATGGTGGTTACTCAGGAACCTTTTGTGTGGAATGTGGAATGTGGGGTTCAGCTTCATCAGCGTATGGGTCGGGGTGGCCCAACTCTGCCAGCAATTGTCGTTCCAGCGTTTCCATCTCTTGCGCTTCTGCATCGTCGATGTGGTCGAAACCGAGCAAGTGCAGGCAGCCGTGGATCACCAGATGCGCCCAGTGGGCTTCGAGGCGTTTGCCTTGCTCCAGCGCTTCACGCTCGACCACTGGCACGCAGATGACCAAGTCACCGAGCAGCGGGATATCCAGCAACGGAATGCCGTCCAACTCATCGGGCAGGTCAGCAGGAAAGGAGAGTACGTTGGTCGCGTAATCTTTGTGCCGCCAGGTGTGATTCAGCTCGCGGCCTTCAGCGTCGTCCACTAGGCGGATGGTCAGCTCGGAATCGGCGCTGCGCTGGCGCAAGCCCAAGGCGCACCATTGCTGAAACTGTTCAAGGGTCGGGTGTTGGCCGGCGGTGGCGATTTGCAGGTCGAGCTCAATCATGGCGCTGCGCCTTGGCGTCAAACGGCGCTTGGCTGGCCTCGAAACGCTCGTAGGCCTCGACGATGCGCTGCACCAGCGGGTGACGCACCACGTCCTTAGGCTTGAAGTGGGTAAAGCTAATGCCTGGCACGTCACGCAATACCTCGATCACGTGGGTCAGGCCGCTCTTGGTGCCGCGCGGCAGGTCAACTTGGGTGATGTCGCCGGTGATCACCGCGGTGGAGCCAAAGCCGATGCGGGTGAGGAACATCTTCATCTGCTCAAGCGTGGTGTTCTGGCTTTCGTCGAGGATGATAAAGCTGTTACTCAGCGTGCGGCCGCGCATGTAGGCCAGCGGCGCGACTTCGATCACTTGCTTCTCAATCAGCTTGGCCACCTGCTCGACGCCGAGCATTTCATAAAGCGCGTCGTACAGCGGGCGCAGGTAGGGGTCGATCTTTTGCGACAGGTCGCCGGGTAGGAAGCCCAGTTTCTCACCGGCTTCAACCGCCGGGCGCACCAGCAGGATGCGGCGGATCTGCTCGCGTTCTAGCGCATCCACCGCGCAGGCCACGGCTAAATACGTCTTGCCGGTGCCAGCGGGGCCAATGCCGAAGTTGATGTCATGATCGAGAATGGCTTTGACGTAGCGCTGCTGATTGGCACCGCGTGGGCGAATCATGCCTTTACGGGTGCGCAGGGCGATGCTGGGTTCAGCGATCGGCTGGCTCAGCGCTTCGATCCCGGATTCCTGCAGAAACAGGTGGACCATGTCGGGCGACAATTCAGTGGTTTCGGTTTCGCGGTAAAGGCGACGCAGCAGTTGCTCGGCGGCGTGGGTCTGATCGGCGCTACCGACCAGCTCGAATTGGTTGCTGCGGTTGCGCAACTCGATGCCCAGGCGCGCTTCAATTAGGCGCAAATGCTCATCAAATTGGCCGCACAGGTTAGCGAAGCGGCGAGCCTCGAAGGGTTCAAGGATAAAGCGAAGTGGTTCTATGGGTGCGTTCAAGGTGGTTTGATGGCCGCCAGTCGGCTGGGGTAATGGAACGAAGAATAACGCTCGCGGCCGCAAGGGGGAAGCTCGGGCCGCTCGTCTTTTTTACAGGGTGATGGTCTCGCCTACTAGGGTGCCACGCAGCGAGTTAGGCATGGCTTGGTCGATATGCACATCGACAAATTGACCGATCAAGCGCGGGTTGTCACTGCGGAAGTTAACCACGCGATTGCTCTCGGTGCGGCCTTGGAGCATGCCGGGGTCTTTTTTCGAGTAATCGCTGACCAAAATGCGCTGCACAGTACCGGCCATACGTCGGCTGTTTTCGGCGCCTTGCTGGGTAACACGGTGCTGCAACAACGCCAGGCGCTGTTTCTTCAGCTCCAGTGGGGTGTCGTCGGACAAGTCAGCCGCTGGTGTGCCGGGGCGCGGGCTGTAGACAAAGGAGTAGCAAAAATCGAAACCGATATCCTCGACTAGCTTCATGGTCTGCTCGAAGTCTTTCTCGGTTTCGCCGGGGAAGCCAATGATGAAGTCGGAGCTGATCAGAATATCCGGCACGGCGGCGCGCAGTTTGCGAATGCGCGATTTGTATTCCAGCGCAGTGTGGTTACGCTTCATCGCCGCAAGAATACGGTCGGAACCTGATTGCACCGGCAAGTGCAGGTATTTCACCAGCTCAGGGATGTCGGCGTGTGCCTGGATCAATGCATCGGAGAATTCCAGCGGATGGCTGGTGCTGTAGCGAATACGGTCGATGCCGTCGATGGCGGCCACGGCATACAGCAGTTCGGCAAAGTCAGCGATCTCGCCGTTATGGGTGGCGCCGCGATAGCCGTTAACGTTCTGCCCAAGCAGGGTAACCTCACGCACGCCGTGTTCGGCTAGGTGCATGATCTCGCTGAGCACGTCGGCCATTGGTCGGCTGACTTCCTCGCCACGGGTGTAGGGCACCACGCAAAAGGTGCAGTACTTGCTGCAGCCTTCCATCACCGACACATAGGCGCTGGGGCCATCGACACGGGGTTCGGGCAGGCGGTCGAATTTTTCGATCTCGGGGAAGCTGATGTCCACTTGAGCGACTTTGGTGCTGCGCGCGGCGTCGATCATTTCCGGCAGGCGATGCAGGGTTTGTGGACCGAACACCACGTCCACGTAGGGCGCGCGACCTAGAATCGCTGCGCCTTCCTGGCTGGCCACGCAGCCACCGACGCCGATCACCAAGTCCGGGTTGGCGAGCTTCAGCTCGCGCCAGCGGCCCAGTTGCGAGAACACTTTGTCTTGGGCTCTTTCGCGGATAGAACAGGTGTTGAGCAGGATGATGTCGGCATCGTCCGCTTTTTGGGTGATTTCCAGGGCTTGATGTTCGCCCAGCAGGTCAACCATGCGCGAGCTGTCGTACTCGTTCATCTGGCAGCCGTGGGTTTCGATATAAAGCTTTGTGGTCATGCGCGCTCAACAAGGGTGGTTCGACGAACCGCGCATTATAGAGGTGCAAGGCTCGGCTTCCTAGCATTGGCTGCTCGGTGGCTATGCTATGATCCGCGCCCTTTCGATCAACCAGCCGGTACGAACTGCATAACCATGAGCAAGCGCGAACCCATCTACAAGGTGATTTTCCTCAACCAGGGTCAGGTGTACGAGATGTACGCCAAGCAGATCTTTCAAAGCGATCTGTGGGGCTTTCTGGAGGTCGAAGAATTCGTTTTCGGTGAGCGCACCCAGGTGGTCGTCGACCCCAGCGAAGAAAAGCTCAAGGCGCAGTTCGACGGTGTGGTGCGCAGCTTTATCCCGATGAATGCGATTGTCCGCATCGACGAAGTCGAGCGCCTGGGCACACCGAAGATCAGCGAAGCCAAGGGCGGCGGCAATGTAATGCCGTTCCCCATGCCGATGCCGGATAAGTAAGCAGTCGACATACGATCTGCTGCGCGTCGGCCCTGCTGCGTTAAAACAGCTGAGCTTTGCTCGCGATGTTTCACGTCAAGCCGTTTGACTAAGGCAGCGGTGCGAAGGGAGACGACAGGGTGTCGGTGTTTTGCAGCTCTAGCAGGTAGTTGCGGAAGATCTGCCCGAGCACTTGGCTGGCGGTTTCCAGTTGGTCGCGGGGCATTTGTGCAGCGATCAGGTCGGCGCTGTCCATGGCCTCATCCGAGCCATTGACGGCGGCCATTTTCAGCACGATATAAGCCTGCACCGCATTGGCCGGCACACCTTCTCCGCGAAAAAACATCATGCCTAAGCGGTATTGTGACTGTGCATGGCCTTGCAGTGAGGCTTGCTCGAACCATTTCAGTGCTTGGTTAAGGTCGCGCTCTACACGCTTGCCGTCGTAATAGAACTCACCCAGCTCAAACTCAGCTTGCAGGTCGCCACTAAGGGCGGCTTGTTGGCAGGCATCGAGTGCGGCGGGCAGTTCTTCAGCCGCGGTATTGAGTGAGCAGCTGCCAAGCGCGGGGATCAGCAAAGAGTTGCCGCTCGCGATAGCGAGCAGTGGCAGCAAGAGCAACAGGCAGCCCAGGGACAGGGTGCGGCCGGTGCGTTTCATGAAAATCCATTTACCTCGGGATGCAAAACAGGTGTTCCACCTGGCGGCCGTAACGCGGCAGCCGTCACATTATGAAATAAGCCGCCGCCTTCTTACAAAGTCTTTACCGGGTTTTCTTCGAGGCGTCTGAGTTTAGCGCTGCCGGGCAGGCTCAGTAACAGCCAAGCCAGCAGTGGATAGGCCGGTGTCAGCAGCGCATGGAACAGGTCAATACGCCGCAGCGGGCCAATAAAGCCCTCGGTGCCCACGACTAAACCGGCGAGCAAAAACAGCCCAACCACCGCACTGGCAACAAGCAGGTTCGCACGCCTGGGCCATTGCACGGCACCGGCATAAAGAATTAGCAGCAGCGTCGCTAAATTCAGCAGCAAACGGTAATCGTCAAGATGGTTCATCTGCCGGAACAGTTCAAAAAAAGCGCACAGCCCCAGCAGGATGCGCCCCCAGTTCGGTCGGCTCCATTGCCAGCCGCGGCCCAGGGCCAGTGCTGCCGCACCTAGTAAGGGCAGGCCGAGAAAGCTGCTGGCTTGGCTTAGCCACAGGTGCGCCGTTTGCGCGTCGGGATCGAAACCGAAGCGTATGACCCCGACGGTGGCGGCTGCTGCCGGCAGCAGAAAACCCAGCAGGGCGCAAAATAAAGCCGGCTGATCCGCCTCGCCATAGTGCTTGCGCGCTCTGCCGATGGCGATCACACAGGCCAAGCAGGCCAGCGCCAACAGGCCATCGGACAGCGCAGTGCTGTACTGCATCAGGCTTTTTTCAGCTCAGCAAAGGCGCGTTCGGCCGCGTCCAGGGTGATGTTCAGCTCGGCATCGCCATGGGTGATGGAGGTGAAGCCTGCCTCGTAGGCGCTAGGCGCTAAGTACACGCCGCCGTCCAGCATCAGGTGGAAGAAGCGCTTGAACCGCTCGACATCGCTGGTCATCACATCGGCAAAAGTGACGATGCTGTCAGCCGCGCTGAAATACAGGCCAAACATGCCGCCCGCTTGGGTGGTTACGAATGGGATGCCGGCAGCATCGGCACGCTCTTTGAGGCCCTGCAGCATACGCTGGGTGAAGTCGGTGAGTTCGGCGTGGAATCCAGGACGCTGGATCAAACGTAATGTCGCCAAGCCTGCCGCCATGGCCAGCGGGTTGCCCGACAGCGTGCCAGCCTGGTAGACCGGGCCAAGCGGGGCGATGCAATGCATGATCTCGCGTTTGCCGCCGAAGCAGCCGACGGGCATGCCGCCGCCGATAATTTTGCCGAAGGTAGTCAGGTCCGGGGTCACGCCATACAGCGCCTGAGCGCCGCCGAGCGCGACACGGAAACCGGTCATCACTTCGTCGAAAATCAGCACCACGCCGTGCTTGTCGCACTGCTCGCGCAGGCCTTGCAGATAGCCCGGCGCGGGCGGTACACAATTCATATTGCCGGCCACCGGCTCAACGATAATGCAGGCCACGCTGTCACCCACTTCACTGAGCATCTGCTCAACAGCGTGGAGGTCGTTGAAGGGCAGCGTCAGGGTGTGTTTGGCGAAGTCGGCCGGCACGCCTGCCGAGCTGGGTACACCCTGGGTCAGCAGGCCGGAGCCAGCTTTAACCAGCAAGCTGTCGGAGTGGCCGTGGTAGCAGCCTTCGAATTTGATGATGTTGTCGCGGCCGGTGTAACCACGGGCCAGGCGAATCGCGCTCATGGTCGCTTCGGTGCCGGAGCTGACCATGCGCACCATTTCCATCGACGGCACCAGGCTGCAGACCAAGTCCGCCATCTCCGTTTCCATAGCGGTCGGCGCGCCATAGGACAAACCGTGTTGCAGTTGGTTGCGCACGGCATCGAGCACTTCAGGATGGCTGTGGCCGAGGATCATCGGGCCCCAAGAGCCGACGTAATCCACATAGCGCTTGTCGTCCTCGTCGGTGACGTAAGCACCTTCAGCATGCTTGAAAAACAGCGGGGTGCCGCCGACGCTTTTGAAGGCGCGCACCGGCGAGTTAACGCCGCCGGGAATGTGCTTTTGCGCGTGACTGAAAAGAACTTCGGAGCGGGACATGGCAGGGCCTCTCAAATGTGCAGATGAGGCGAGCCGAGTCGCCTCTTAAACCGATTAGTTAGGGTTGAACAGGTCGCTAAACGCCCGGGCGCGGCGCTCGACTTCATCCGCCGAGCCTGCGCCGAACAGGCCGTGAACCACGGCGACCATGCTGGCACCGTGCGCAATCAGTGCGGGCGCGTTGTCCAGCGTCACACCGCCGATGGCGACGATGGGCAGGTTGATCCGCGCTTTTGCGGCTTGCAATAATTCAACATTGGCGGCTGGTGCTCCGGGCTTGGTATTGGAGTCAAAAAAGCGCCCGAAGGCGACGTAACTGGCGCCTTCTTTGGCGGCGGTTTCAGCCAATTCAAGCTGGGCATGGCAGGTGCCGCCGATGATGGCGTGGCGGCCGAGGAGGGCGCGGGCCACGGACAGCGAGCCGTCGCTTTGGCCCAAGTGCAGGCCCACACCTAAGCGCGCGGCCAGCTCAGCGTCGTCATTGATGATCAATGCCGCGCCATAGCGGGTGCAACATTCCCGCAGGGCTTCGGCTTCACGCAGGCGGCGCGCCTCATCAATGGATTTGTCGCGGTATTGCAGCAGTTTTACGCCGCCTTTTAGTGCGGCCTCAACGAAGGGCAGTAGCTTGCCGGCCAGCAATTGGCTGTCGGTGATGGCATACAAGCCGCGCAACTTCATCAGCGGTGCTCCGTCAAAACAGGTCTAGGGGCAAGCGACGAGGAATAAACTGGCCGTGGCCAGGCTGTTCAGCATCGCGCAGGGTACGCCAGGTGTAATCGAGGGCGAACTGCACGGCACTGACCAGCTCTTGGCCCAGCGCCAAACGGCCTGCCAGGGTGCTGGCCAAGGTGCAGCCGGAGCCATGGTAGCTGCCGGGCAAGCGTTGGCAGGTAAAGGTGTGGCGGCTGCCATCGCGGCTGTACAGGCGGTTATGCACCTGCTGCTCATCGCCATGACCGCCGGTGATCAGCAGGTGCTGGATATACGGCAGAAGTTTTTCAGCGCATTCATCTGCAGAGCCGTCCGGCAATTCGGCGAGGATGCGTGCTTCCGGCAGGTTTGGGGTGGCGATGGTGGACACGGCGAATAAGCGCTCGCGCATGGCATAGCCGACTTCATCCTTACCCAGCGCGCCGCCACCACCGGCACGCAGCACGGGGTCGCAGACCAGCGGGATACCTGGCAGGCGCTGCATGATCTGCAGCACGGTTTCGACCATTTCCACCGAGCCGAGCATGCCCAGCTTAACGGCCTCCACGGGCATGTCGTTGATCACCGCATTGGCCTGGGCTAACACCCAGTCACGGTCGAGCACGCGAAAGTCAGAAACATTGACGGTGTCTTGCACGGTCAGCGCGGTCACGGTTGGCGCGGCGTGACAGCCTTGGGCGAGCAGGGCTTCAATATCGGCTTGCAAGCCGGCACCACCACTGGGGTCATGACCGGACAGGCACAGCACTACGGGGCGAGAAGTAGGCGTTTTCATGGGCGGCGAGCTTATCATCAAACGTACGGCTGCAGGTCGCAAAAAGGCAGCAAAGCCGGCGTGGCGGACGATCTGTCGCACGTTTTTTATGCCACTGCAGCGCAGGGGTAAAAACCGCTTATTCGTTGAGGTTTTCTCTCAAGCGCTGTCGGGCTGCTGATCATGTCCGCGGGTCGCGCCTTTTATCGGCGCCATATGGCTTGCGCTAAAATGCCTTCACGTCCTAGAGTGCCGGCCTCTAAATTCATCGCTGCGGCAGCGCTCTATGGCGCTGCGGGCCTAGTTTGGCTGAGTGGTATGCGCGCTATTGTTCTTTGCTTGTTAGTGCTGATGCCGGGGTTGGCTGGGGCGTTAGTGTTCGATGAAAACACTCATAGCCTGCCGCTTGGCAAGGCCATGTCGGTTTTCGTCGATGTACGCGGTGATGCCAACATTGAAGATGTAACCTCGCCGGCCATGCAGGGCAGTTTTCATACACACGGTAAAGACGTGCTCAATGCCGGTTATTCGCGTTCTGTGTTTTGGCTGCGGGTTGATTTGGAATACCGCCCGCAACAAACCACGGGAGTGCAATCGTGGTTGCTGGAGTTAGCTTACCCGCCGCTGGATGATGTGCGTCTGTACTTGGCAGATGCGCAGGGCCGTTATCAGCTAAGCCAGCACACCGGCGATGCTTTGCCGTTCTCGTCTCGAGAGATAAAACAGCACAACTATGTGTTCGAGTTGAACCTGCCGCCCGGGCAGCCGCAAAGTATCTACCTGCGCCTGCACACGCAGGGCTCAATGCAAGCGCCGTTGACCCTCTGGGCGCCCAACGCCTACTTGGAACACCAGCCGGCGCGCATCTATGCGCTGGGTATTATTTACGGTGTGTTGTTGGTGATGCTGGTTTACAACCTGTTTATCTTCATTAGCGTGCGTGACAAAAGTTACTTCTATTACATCCTCTATATCGCCGCATTTGGCCTTTATCAGCTATCGGTTAATGGCGCGGCTATCGAATATTTATGGCCCAACAACCCGTGGTGGGCTAACGCAGCGACCCCCTTTCTAATCGGCGCTTCGGCATTGTTTGGCTGTCAGTTTGCGCGCAGCTTTCTGCATACCGGCGACCATAGCCCATGGGTTGATCGCGTCCTGTTGTTGCTCATGGCCAGTGCTGTTTTGGTGATGAGCCTGGCGCTGACGGTCAGCTATGCGTTGTCGCTGCGTCTGGCAACTTATCTGGCGCTGTTGTTTATCGTGGCGGTGTTTGTTGCGGGCCTTTTGTCCTGGCTGCGTGGCATGCGCGTGGCGCGCTATTTCATTATCGCCTGGAGCGCTTTTCTGGCTGGTGGGGTGATCAATACGCTGATGGTATTGGGCTATCTGCCAAATATATTCCTGACCATGTACGCCAGCCAGATCGGCTCAGCGCTTGAAGTAGGGCTTTTGTCTTTGGCTCTGGCCGACCGCATCAATGCGATGAAAGAGGATCGTACGCGTATTCTCCAAGAGGCCAGTGTCAAGCTCGAAGCCTTCAACCAGGAATTGGCCAATAGCAACCGTCTCAAGGATGAATTTCTCGCCACGGTCACTCACGAGCTGCGTACCCCTATGAATGGTGTGGTCGGTTCGCTGGAGCTTATGCAGATGCTTAATCTTGAAGGCGAGCTGGCGCATTACCACAACACGGCCGCCGGCTCGGCTCGCGACATGCTGCACATGGTCAATGGCATCCTGACCCTCACCGAGTTGCAGGCTGGGCGGCTGCAGCTGAGGGGCGCACCCTTTAGCCTGCGCGGCATGTTTGACGGTTTGCGCGCGCAGTACGCCGAGCGCGCCGAAGAAAAGGGCCTGCGGTTTAAACTCGAACTCGAGCACAGCCTGCCGGATATTGTTGAAGGCGACGCCAGCAAGCTGCGGCAATGCCTAGATTGCCTAGTGGATAACGCGATTAAATTTACCTCGCATGGCGAGGTGCGTGTTCAGGTCAGTCGCGCCGGTATAGCAAACAATTTGTTGGCGCTGCGCATTGATGTGATCGACAGCGGGTTGGGCTTTACCACGCCAGCTGATGGTGCGTTGTATCAGCACTTTCATCAACTGGATGGCTCGGCGACGCGTGAATACGGCGGCCTGGGTATTGGCTTGGCCATTTGCCAGCAGCTGGTCGACTTGCTTGGTGGTGATCTCAGTCATGAGTCGCGCCCTGGCCAGGGCAGCAGCTTCCATTTACAGCTGCCGCTGGCCTTGCCTGCACAGGCCGTTAAACTCGTCGCCGTCCAGCGCGCCATTGGCCCGGCACTGCGCCAGCCGCAGCAGTGCACGGTGCTGCTTGTCGAAGACAATCCAATCAACCAGCTGGTGATGCGCGGCATGCTGCTCAAGCTGGGTTATCAGGTGCGCAGTGCTGATAACGGTGCAGAAGCCCTAGGTATTCTGCGTAAAGAAATCATTGATGCGGTGCTGTTAGATTGCCAGATGCCGGTGATGGACGGCTTTGCCACCTGCCGCGCGCTGCGCAACTTACCTGATATGCAAACGCTGCCAGTGTTAGCAGTCACCGCGCACAGTCATAGCGGCGATCGCGAGCGCTGCCTGACGGCCGGCATGAGCGACTACCTGGCCAAACCAGTGAAGTTCGAGCAGCTGCGCCACTTGTTGCATGACTGGGTACTGTGCCGCGAGGTTTGCGCCGAACGTTGACGTTTGCAGCCCTCGTAGCCCGGATAAGCGCCAGCGCAATCCGGGCGACAATTACCGGCTACGCGGTGTGCTGTGTTTTGCCGGGATCTACCGATGCCCACTGCACCTGAGCAGCCCTCGCTCTTGGCCGAAATGCCGCTTTGCGCAAACTCTGAATCCTGATTCACTGCAGGGATCGTGAATCAGGATTCAGACCATGGCCTATCGCACCACTGCCCTTCGTATCGACCGCGACCAAAGTCTGCGTGAGCAGATCCTTAACGCCGCTCTGGCGCGGGTTGTCGAGGGCGGTTTCGCCGCGCTGACCATGCAAGCGTTGGCGGCGGATGTCGGTATTGCCACCGGCAGCCTGTATCGCCACTTCAGCAGCAAAGGCTGCCTTGCCGCTGAAGTGTTTGCCGTGGCCAGCCAGCGTGAGGTGGAGGCGTTGGCCGCCATCGTACGCGGCCCCGGTAACCCGGTGCAGCGCCTTGCTGAGGGGCTTGAACGCTTTGCCGCGCGCGCGTGGGACAGCCGCCAACTGGCCTTCGCTCTGATCGCCGAGCCGGTTGACCCACTGGTTGACGAGCAGCGTCTGTTGTACCGCGAAGCTTACGCCGCGTTGTTTATTGAGCTGCTACAGGAGGGCGTGGCCGACGGCCAGATGCGCGTGCAGCAGGTCAATCTGGTGGCCGCCTGCCTGGTCGGTGCGATTGCTGAAGTACTGGTCGGTCCATTATCGCCGCCTGCTCGCACCGCCCGTGAAGCCGGTTACCCCGGCCCCAGCCTGGCTGAAGTCAGCCAGGTACTCATTACCTTTTGTTTGCGCGCCGTGGGCGCCCCATTGCCCGAAGAGGAGCCTCAGTCATGACTGCCAGCCAACACGCCGAAACCCATGAAGTGTTCAACCAAGTACCGTCGCTGGATGGCGCCAATCTGTACCGCGTTGACCTGCCGCTGCAAGAATGGAACACACGCTTTGGTGGCGGCTGGGCCGAGCAGCGCCTGGATGCTTATGGCGCGCTGGCGGGTGGCGAGCTGATGGCGGCGGGCTTTCTCGCCAACGAAAACAAACCGCTGTTTAAGAGTCACGATAAGTACGGCAACCGGGTCGATCTGGTGGAGTTTCACCCGGCGTATCACCAGTTGATGAGCGCCGCCATTGAGCATGGCTTGCCGTCAATGCCCTGGACCGACCCGCGCGCCGGCGCTCATGTGGCCCGCGCAGCCTTAAGTTACCTGCACAGCCAGGCCGAGGCGGGTAGTGGTTGCCCGTTGACCATGACGTTTGCCAGCGTGCCGGCGCTCAAGCTGCAAGGGGATGTGGCCGCCCAGTGGCTGCCGAAAATCCTCTCCAGCCAATACGACCCGCGCAACCTGCCGATTGAGCAGAAAACCGGTGCGACCATCGGCATGGCTATGACCGAGAAGCAGGGCGGCACCGATGTGCGCGCCAATACCACCCGCGCTTATCCGCTTGGCCTTGGCGGCCCCGGTCAGGCTTATGAGTTGGTTGGCCATAAGTGGTTTTGTTCGGCGCCGATGTGCGATGCCTTTCTGACCTTGGCCCATACCGACAAAGGTCTAACCTGCTTTCTGCTGCCGCGTCACCGCCCCGATGGCAGCCGTAATGCGTTCTATATCCAGCGCCTGAAAAACAAACTGGGCAACTGCTCGAACGCCTCCAGCGAAGTCGAATTTCGCGGTGCGCTGGCCTGGATGGTCGGCGAGGAAGGTCGCGGCGTGCCGACCATTATTGAGATGGTCGCGCTGACGCGTTTTGACTGCATGATCGGCTCCAGTGCCCTGATACGTCAGGCCCTGACTCAGGCCGCGCATCACTGCGCGCATCGCCAAGTGGGTGGGCGAGTGCTCAGTGAACAGCCGCTGATGCAGAATGTGCTGGCCGATCTGGCTCTTGAAAGCGAAGCAGCACTCGCCCTGACCCTGCGCATGGGCAAGGCGCTGGACAACCCGCACGACGAGCAGGAAGACAAGTTCGCCCGCCTGGTCACCGCCGTGGGTAAGTATTGGATCTGCAAGCGCGCCCCGGCAATGATCAACGAAGCCGCTGAATGCATGGGCGGCGCTGGGTATGTCGAAGACAGCATCCTGCCGCGCTTGTACCGTGAAGCGCCGGTCAACTCCACCTGGGAAGGTTCAGGCAACGTGCAATGCCTGGACGTGCTGCGCGCATTATCCAAGGAGCCGGGCGTGCTCGATGCGCTGTTCACGGAGCTGGGTGATGGCCACGGTGACGCGCGGCTTAAAGCGCACATCGCCAAGCTGCATGTCGACTTTCGCGACAGCGCAGACATCCAATACCGCGCTCGCCAACTCACCGAAGACGTCGCGCTGGCGCTGCAAGCCAAGCTGCTGTTGGAAGCGGGAAACGCCAGCGTCTCTGATGCCTTTATCGCCAGCCGTTTGGGTGGGCAAGGCGGCCGCGTTTACGGCACTCTGCCGCGCGGGCTGAACATCGAAGCGTTGCTGGCGCGCAGCACGCCGCATCGGCTATAGAGCCATGGCCTGTCTGCGGGCGTGAACGGCTGCGCTATCGCCCGCGCAGCGGATCAGGGCAAGATGGGGCCTGTCCGATCAGCCAGGAAGATGCCTTGTGAGCCTTTGTTCCGATGAGTTTGTTGTCGCTAATAGCGCTGAAGAGGCAGTGGACCGTCTGGCGGCCTTGCATTTAAAGGCGACCAGCGGGTTGAGTGCGGCGCTGAAGCGTTACCTAAAAGAGCGCATCAAGCCTGATGCGGCGGAGCAGTGTCAGTTTCGCTACCCCGAATTACGCCTGATTTACCGGTGTCACGGTGAGGCGCCGGCCACTGTGCGCGCGTATGCCAAGGTGCAAGTGCCGGGCACTTACAGCGTTACCGTGACCCATCCAGCGGCGTTTCGTAAGTACTTGCTGGAGCAGCTGTGCCCGCTGATGAACGACTTCACCGTCCGTGTGGAAGTGGGGGTCAGCCAGCAAAATATTCCTTACCCCTATGTGGTTGAGCAGGGCGATGAGTTGGCCGGCTCCGGGGTGACGGCTGCCGAACTGGCGCGGGTGTTCCCCAGCACCGACCTGTCCGCCGCCACCGATGGCACCGCCGATGGCTTGTATGACTGGGAAAATACTGACCCGTTGCCGCTGGCGCTGTTTGACGCAGCGCGGGTGGATTTCTCTCTGCGCCGTTTGGTGCATTACACCGGCAGCGACTGGCGGCAAGTGCAGCCGTGGATTTTGCTGACCAACTACCACCGTTACGTCGACCAATTTATCCGTCATGGCCTGGACATGCTGGTCGGTGAGTCGCGCTTCACCCGCATGGTGCTGCCGGGCAATGTGGTGATCAGCCGGGGTATGGCTGAGGGTGAGATGCAGGCGATTATCGAGACGGTGATCTGGCATCGTTATCAGATGCCCGCCTACCACCTGCAAGCCGACGACGGCAACGGCATTACCTTGGTCAATATGGGCGTTGGGCCGTCCAATGCGAAGAACATCACCGATCACTTGGCCGTGCTGCGTCCGCATTGCTGGCTGATGATTGGCCACTGTGGCGGTCTGCGCCAATCGCAAACCATTGGTGACTATGTACTGGCCCACGCCTATATGCGCCGTGACGGTATTCTTGATCGTGTATTACCGCCACATATTCCGCTGCCCGCTCTGGCTGAGGTACAGCAGGCGCTTCAGGAAGCGGCTAAACAGGTCACGGGCGAGCAGGGCGACGAACTGAAAAAACGCCTGCGCACCGGCACTGTATTGACCTACGACGACCGTAACTGGGAGCTGCGCTGGGCCCAGGAGCGACCGTTGATCAACCTGTCCCGCGCCGTGGCGGTGGACATGGAAAGCGGCACCGTCGCCGCCCAAGGCTATCGTCTGCGGGTGCCCTACGGCACGCTGCTCTGCGTATCGGACAAACCGCTGCACAGTGAGATCAAGCTGCCCGGTGCGGCCGGTGCGTTTTATGAGAGAGCCGTGACCCAGCACCTGCATATCGGCATCGCCGCCTTGGACTTGCTGCGCAGCCAGCTCAACTCGCTGCACTCGCGCAAGCTGCGCAGCTTTGACGAGCCGCCATTCCGTTAATGGGATATGCCGCATAAAAAAGCCCGAGGCACATGCCTCGGGCTTTTCAATTACAGCGTCGTTTATTTATTGGCGTCGAGCACCACGCGGTAGCGCGCTTTACCCGAGCGCAGGTGGTCGATGGCCTCGTTCGCCTTGCTCATGGGGAAGTGTTCTACCTGCGGCACGATGTTATGCCGGGCGCAGAACTCCAGCATAGTTGCCATGCTGCTTGGCGAGCCTACGGGCGAGCCGGACAGGCTTTTTTGCTGCGGGATTAGGTTAAACACATGCACCGGGATGGCGCTGGGTACGATGCCAACAAAGTGCAGCCGGCCTTTGCCACGCAAGGTTCCGATCATGGCCGTCCAATCCAAGTCAGCACTGGCGGTGACCAAGAGGAAGTCCAGGCTGCCGGCCATCGCTTTCAATGCGCCGCTGTCGATGGATGCCACCACGTTGTGCGCGCCCAAGCGCTTGGCTTCTTCTTGCTTGTTCAGCGAGGAGGTGAAGGCAGTGACCTCGCAACCCCATGCATTGAGAAAGCCCAGCGCCAAATGACCGAGGCCGCCAATGCCGACCACACCGACCTTGTCTGTGGGTTTTACATTGAAATCTAACAGGGGGCTAAACACCGTGGAGCCGGCGCAAAACAATGGGCCAGCCAGCGCGGGGTCAAGGCCCTCTGGCAACGGCACGGCCCAAGCCCAGTGGCTGCGCAGGCGGTTGGCGAAACCGCCGTTACTGCCAACGATGGTTGGTTTAACCGTGCCGCAGAGTTGGTGCGCGCCTTCCATGCACGAACTGCAATGCATGCAGCTGCCTTTGTACCAGCCGATGCCGACCCGCTGGCCGAGCTTTAAGCCGCGCGCTTGATCGCCCAAGCGCACGACGGTACCGACCACTTCATGACCGGGGATAAAGGGGTAGCGGGTCATGCCCCATTCATTGTCGATCATCGACTGGTCGGAGTGGCAGATGCCGCAGTATTCCACCGCCACTTCAACGTCTTCGGCGCCCAGCGGGCCTGGGTCATAGCTGTATTGCTCAAGGGGCGCGCCGGGCGCTTTAGCCGCCCAGCCGGTGAACGTGTCGAGGATGGATGTGGGTGAGCTCATGCTGATTGCCTCTGTGAAGTGAACACAACCCGCCCAGCATAGCTGGGTCTGCGTGGCCGATGGGTGCGGATAAGCCAGGCTGATGGTTCGACGGTGGCCTCGGTTACACTGGCTGTCTTTACCTGTTTGGTTGGATTGTTGATGCCGCGCCCCCCGCGTTCTGTTGCTTGGTCTAATACGTCTGCTCAGCCTGCCGTGCGCCGTGTGGCCAAGGCACCACCTGCTGAGCCGCGCTTGTTGCTGCTGAACAAACCGTTTGACGTGTTGACCCAGTTCAACGACGAACAAGGCCGCGCCACGCTCAAGGATTTTGTCGATGTTGCAGGGGTTTATCCGGCTGGGCGGCTAGACCGCGACAGCGAAGGGCTGCTGCTGTTGACCAATGATGGCGGCCTGCAGGCGCGCATCGCCGATCCCAAACATAAACTGGCAAAAACCTATTGGGTGCAGGTAGAAGGCGAGCCCAGTGCGGTGCAGTTGCAGCAGTTGCGCGACGGTGTGCAACTAAATGACGGCCCAACTTTGCCGGCCGAGGCGCGGTTACTCGAGGAGCCACCGCTGTGGCCACGCAACCCACCGGTGCGCTTTCGTAAAAGCATCCCCACCGCTTGGCTGGAGCTGGTGATTCGCGAAGGCCGTAATCGTCAAGTGCGGCGCATGACGGCCGCTGTCGGGTTACCGACCTTACGCTTGGTGCGCGTGCGTGTCGGCCCGTTCAGCCTCGACGACCTGCAGCCGGGGCAATGGCGCGAAGTGCCCGCGCGCTTGGATTAAACGCCTTCTAGCCCGGCGATCACGACGCTCTTGATTATAAAGCCCAGTACGCCCAAGCCTAGGGCGAGAAACAGGATCATGGTACCGAAGCGTCCGGCTTTGGATTTTTTCGCTAAATCCCAAACGATAAAGCCCATAAACAGCACCAGACCGCCAACCAGCACGGTCATCATCAGCTCTTCAAATACTTGGGTTTCCATCGCAACCTCATTAGGCAATAAGAGGCTGTGCCGCCCTTTAGGGCAGAAAAGTTGGCGATGCGATTTTATAGGTTGAGCGCAAGGCTCTTATTAGGCGGGTCGCACAAGGCACAGCGGAACGCTGGCGAGTATACGCGGTTGCCTAACGGCACCGCGATGGACGTAAAGTCGCAGGCTGTGATCAGGCGCGCAGGTGCTGCAGGGGCAGCTGGGTGCTGGAAAGAATCTGCTGCAGCACGAAGCTGGAGCGCACGCTGGAAACCCCCTCGATGCGGGTCAGGGTGCCTAGCAAGAGCTTCTGATAGTGATCCATGTCCGGCACCACGACCTTCAGTTGGTAGTCCGCGTCCATGCCTGTGACCAGGCAGCACTCAAGCACTTGCGGGCATTTGCGGATTTCTTCCTGGAAGTGCTCGAAGCGCTCCGGCGTGTGCCGGTCCATGCCAATCAGCACGTAGGCGGTCAGGGTTAGGCCCAACTGTTTACGGTCGAGCAGGGCGACTTGGCCGAGGATATAGCCATCGTCTTGCAGTTGTTTAACCCGCCGCGAGCAGGGCGAAGGCGACAGGCCAATGCGTTCGGCCAGGTCTTGATTAGACAGGGTGGCGTCGCGCTGCAATTCAGCGAGGATATTCAGGTCGTAACGATCAAGTTTGTTCATAAAGGCTGCTCTTTGTTTTTCGATTGCGCTTAATCATGACCTTGTAGTTATTAATTGCGCAAGTAGTCGGTATTTGAGCAATCTTAGCAATCTTTCGCTGCCTTGGCGGGCGTAAGCTTTATCTCAACTTCAAGGCCCGGACGACACGTCCAGCCGCCTCGCCCAACCCGGTGAGCGGCAGCCGCCGATCTTACCGGATCGTCGCGGCACCCGGGTCCGCACCGCCCAACCAGGCGGGCGCAGAAAAGGCGTTACCCACGCCACAATGATGGACACGCAAAAAAGGGGGAGGCCTGCAGGCTTCCCCCTTTTTTGTTGTGTGTCGCTATCAGCCAACAAGACCGGCAAACAGCAGCAGCCACCAGGCGAGAATGGCCAGCTGGGCAAGCAGCCCGGCAAAGCGCAGCCAAACAAACAGTGGGCCGGTGCTGAGCAAATGCACGGCACTCTGGAACACGCGCGCGCCCAGCAACACTAACGCCAAAGGCTCGGTTATGGCGGTTTGTGCGGTGGCAATGGCGTACAGCAGCAGCGCCGCCTGCAGCGGCAGGTTTTCCAAGCAATTAGCGTGGGCGCGTACCAAGCGTTGGCCAAATGCGCTGGGTGTATTGCTGCCATCAGGGTTAAACGCATTCACGGCCATCTTGCCGCTGAGCACCAGCATGCCGCGCTGGTTGACAAGCAGAAAAACCAGCAGCAGGGTCCAGGCGACAAGGCCTAGCAAGGCTAGGGCGGTTGCAGTTAGGGTCATCGGTTCGCTCCTCAATTTTATTGTTGTGGGGTGGGGCGATGCGAGTTTAGGTCTTTTAGAGTATTTGCTCTAGTCGCTGGGTGAAGTGGCCGGCGGAGGGTTGACCACGTTGGCGGGGTCGGCATGCACCAACACTTCGGCGCGGCTGAACTCGGCGCTGATCGCCGACTCCACACGTTCGCAAAGCTCATGGGCCTGGAGCAGGCTCAGCTCATTGGATAACTCTACATGCAGTTGAACGAACCAGCGGGTGCCAGACATGCGGGTTCGCAGGTCATGTACGCCGAGTACGCCGGGTACGCTGCAGGCAAGCAAGTGCATACGCTCGCTTAGTTCCGGTGCGAGTTCTTTGTCCATCAGCACGGCTGAGGCTTCGCGTGCAATGCCCAAAGCGCTCCAGAGAATGTAGAAGGCAATGCCGATGCCAAAGAATGCGTCCATTTGTGGCCAGCCGTAACTGGCCAGCAGCAGCGCGAAGAGGATGCTGCTGTTGAGCAGCAAGTCGGAGCGGTAGTGCAGCGAGTCCGCGCGAATTGCTGTGGAGCCGGTTTCGCGGACCACATGGCGCTGGAACAGCAGCAGGGCGACGGTCAAAACCAGCGACAGCAGCGTTACCAATACGCCCAGTGTTGCAGCGCCGAGCGCTTGAGGGTTGAACAGGCGATCGACGCCATGCAGGCCGACCACGACCGCACTGATACCAATAAACAGCGCTTGGCCAAGGCCGGCAAGGGCCTCCGCCTTGCCATGCCCGTACCGATGGTCTTCGTCGGCCGGGCGCAAGGCGTAGTGCACGGCAATCAGGTTGAGCAGCGAGGCCGCACCATCCAGCAGCGAGTCGGTCAAGCCTGCCAATAGGCTGACCGAGCCGCTCAGCCACCAGGCAATGGCTTTGGCCAGCGCCAGGGTGATTGCAGTTGCCAGCGCGGCGAAGGTTGCGAGGCGCATCAGTCGAGCATGTTGCGGCAGTATGTTCACGGGTTATCCAGAATGGCTACGTTCTGTCAGGCTCGCGCACGTTGGGCGAGCCCTGCGTAATGATCGGCTGCTATGGCATGCTTTTAGGCGGCTGGGCGCAAGCCGAAGGCGGCAAGTTGCTCGACGGCGCCGTCTTGCTGGATCAGGCGCGGATCATCCAGTGGCAGGCTGTGGCCGGTTTGCACATCAATCAGGGCCTTGAGCTGGAGCATGTCGACCTTGCCGTCGGCGTCGACCAGCTTGTGCAGGTCTTGCGGATCGACCTGAGAAGTCATGCCGCCAGGCAGATAGATCGCACCGGTGGTGAAGTCGATCGCAAAGGCGATCAGTCCCGGCAGTACAAAGAACAAGATGCCGATGGCGTTAAATCCAGCTACCGCCGGATCAATCCGGCCTTCAATTTGGCCACGTCGCTCCGGGTAAAACAGCGTTCCACAAGCGGTCAGTTGGGTGAACAGCGCGGCGACCAGCAGGCTACCGATAACACGGGTTGGGGTACGCATTGAATAACTCCATAGGAAAAGTGGCGCAACTATAGCAATGCCCGTTGGGCAATGCCGCTGCATCGGGCGCTGTTGCTGCATTTCGCCGGTAATATTGGCTGCACGTGAGACAGCACGAATGCCTGCCAGGTTCGCCGTTATAATCGTGCGCCTGAAATGGAGCCCGCATGAATTCCCTGCCTATCGATGTGTTGCTGCCCGATCTGTGTGCAGCCCTGGCCTTGCGTGACGAAGCGGTATTGGAAGCGCCGCCCGGTGCAGGCAAAACCACCCGTGTGCCCTTGGCGTTGCTGAACCAGCCCTGGCTGGCCGGGCAAACCATCATCATGCTTGAACCGCGGCGCTTGGCGGCGCGGGCAGCGGCCGAGCGCTTGGCCAGCGAACTGGGCGAGGTTGTGGGGGAAACCGTCGGTTACCGCATCCGCCTAGACAGCAAGGTTGGCCCGCGAACACGTATCGAAGTGGTGACCGAAGGCATCTTGGCGCGGCGTCTGCAGGATGACCCGGCCTTGGAAGGTGTCGGCTTAGTGATTTTCGATGAATTTCACGAGCGCAATCTGGACGCTGATTTAGCCCTGGCGCTGTGCCTGAATGGCCGTGCGATGTTTCGTGCCGAAGGTTCTGGCGAGTTGCCGCTAAAGGTGCTGCTGATGTCGGCGACATTGGAAGGCGAGCGCCTGGCAGGTTTATTGGGCGATGCACCGGTGTTGCGCAGCGAGGGGCGGATGTTCCCGGTGGACATCCGCTGGGGCGCGCCCTGGCAGGCGGGTGAGTGGCTTGAGCCGAAAGTGCTGCAAACCGTGTTGCAGGCGCTGGCGGATGAGTCAGGCAGCGTGTTGGTATTTTTGCCGGGGCAGGCGGAGATACGCCGGGTGGCTGAGCAATTAGCTGAAGCCCTGAGCGCTCGCCAGGATATTTTGCTCTGCCCGCTGCATGGCGAGCTGGACCTTAGCGCTCAGCGCGCGGCCATTGAGCCGGCGCCTGCAGGGCTGCGCAAAGTGGTGCTGGCGACCAATATCGCGGAAACCAGCTTGACCATTGATGGCGTGCGCGTGGTCATTGATGCGGGGCTGGCGCGGGTGCCGCGGTTTGATCCAAACAGCGGCATGGCCCGTCTTGATACCCAACGTATTTCCCGCGCCTCCGCGACCCAGCGCGGCGGCCGGGCTGGGCGTCTGCAGCCGGGCGTGTGCTATCGGCTGTGGTCGCAGGCCCAGCATGAACAGTTGGCCGCCTACGGCACAGCAGAAATTCTCCAGGCGGACCTCGCCGGCTTAGCCCTGCAGTTGGTGCGTTGGGGCGTGCAGCCCGATGAGCTGGTCTGGCTCGACCCGCCGCCTGCTGCCGCGTATGCCCAAGCAGTGGAGTTACTGGAGCGTTTGGGCGCGGTGGATACTCAGGGCGTGCTCACCCGCCATGGTCAGGCCATGGCCGAACTGCCGACCCATCCACGTATTGCCCATTTGTTGTTACGTGGGCAGGAGCTGGGCCTGGGTCCATTGGCCTGCGATCTGGCCGCGTTACTCGGCGAACGCGACATTCTGCGCGGCGCCGGTGCTGATGTGCACAGCCGGTTGGCGTTATTGGCCGGCGAGTCGCGCACCAGCCAACAAAACGCTGCTCGTGGCGCCGTGTCGCGCGTGCGGCAATTGGCCCGGCAGTTTCAGGGCTACCTCAAGCGCAGGCCCAGCCCGCAGGCGGTCAGTGATCCGGAACATTCACGTTGGCTAGGTGCACTGTTAGCGTTTGCCTACCCGGATCGTATCGCCCAGCAGCGCCGTATCGGCGGCGCCGAGTATCGACTGGCCAATGGTCGGGCGGCGTTGTTTGCCGAAGTTGACGGCCTGATGAAACACACTTGGATAGTGGTGGCTGATCTGGGCAGCCGACAGGGCCAGCGTGAAGAGCGTATCTACCTAGCTGCAGCGCTTGAACCGCAGCTGTTCGACAGCGTGTTGGCCGAGCAGGTGAGCAATCTTGAGGTGTTGGATTGGGATGAGCGTGAGGGCGCGTTGCGTGCCGAGCGCCAGCGCAAAGTGGGTGAACTGGTGCTGTCGCGCGAGGCCTTGACCGGGCTAGACGCACAACAACGCAGCCGTGCTTTGCTCGGTCTGGTACGGCGTAAAGGCTTGGCATTGTTGCCGTGGACGCCAGAGCTGCGCCAATGGCAAGCGCGGGTGACGTTACTGCGCGCGCTTGATTTAACCGCCAAAAACACCAGCGAATGGCCGGATGTCAGCGACGCTGCCTTGCTGGAGACGCTGGAAAACTGGTTGCAGCCTTATCTCGATAAAGTCAGCCGGCTTAGCCATTTCGCTCACCTGGATTTGCCCAGCCTGCTGCAAAACCTGCTGCCTTGGCCACTGCCGCAGCGCCTAGATGAGCTGGCCCCGCGTAGCGTACAAGTGCCTTCCGGTTCACGTATCGCGCTGGATTACAGCGAACAACCGCCGGTATTGGCGGTGCGGTTGCAGGAGCTATTCGGTTTGGCGGATACGCCGCGCATCGCCAGCGGCCGGCAGGTGATCAAGCTGCACCTGTTGTCACCGGCGCGCCGGCCGGTGCAGGTGACGCAAGATTTGGCCAACTTCTGGCGCAGCACCTATGCCGAGGTGAAGAAGGATTTAAAAGGCCGCTACCCGAAACATTATTGGCCGGACGACCCGCTGGTTGCCGAGCCAACAGCGCGGGTTAAACCGCGTAAGTAGGGTGTTAGGGTAAGCGCTGAGATCGCGTGCGGGCACCCTCCCGCAAGCGTTACAACCGTTACAGCATGACGCTGCTCAGGCTGCCGCAGCTGTTGATGTAGCAATAGATCGGCGTTGTAGCAGCCTATGCGCGCAGCGGATGGGCAGCATTGCTCACGCAGCCCAACCCGCTCAAGCACTGCGCTAGACGGCGGGTATGTCTGCTGCGTTAAGCACAGACAAGCACAGCCTTATTGCGATGACCGCCATAACAGGTTGTAGTAAGACTCTTCCACACGCTGGGTCGGGGGCTGGTTATGTACCGCAAGGTGTTCGCTAACAAAGTATTTGACCGCAAAGTGGTGCTAATCACCGGCGGCTGCGCGGGCATTGGCCGCGCGCTGGCGATGCGTCTGGCCCAGGCCGGTGCGCGGCTGGTGATTTTTGATCTGGACCAGCAAGCCCTCGACAGCTTGGTGCAGCACCTGGCCGATCACCACAACGCTGAGGCCTTAGGCGTGCTCTGCGATGTGGCCGACGCGGCGGCCGTTGAGCAGGCCATGGCCCTGACGGTCGAGCGTTTTAGTGGTATCGATGTGCTGGTTAATAACGCCGGTATTACTCACCGCAGCAGTTTTGCCGACACCGAGCTTGCGGTGTTTCAACGGATTATGGCGGTTAACTATTTCGGCGCGCTGCACTGCACCAAGGCCGCGCTGCCCAGTTTAGTTGCCCGCAGCGGGCAGATTATCGTGCTGAGCTCGCTGTCAGGCTTCTCACCGCTGCTCTATCGCAGCGCCTATAACGCCAGCAAGCATGCACTGCACGGGCTGTTTGAAACCCTGCGTTATGAACTCACAGGTTCTGGGGTCAATGTGATGCTGGTATGCCCGGGGTTCACCGCCACTGACCTGCGCAAAAATGCCTTAGTCGGTGATGGTTCTGTGGCCGCACAGCCGCCGTTAGCGATGGGTAAGGTGGCGTCGGCGCAGGATGTTGCTGAAGCCATCTACCGAGGCGCATTGAAGCGTCGGCGGCTGCTGGTGCTGTCTAATGTTGATTGGCGTGCGCGGGTATTGGCGCGGTTTTTCCCGCAGTTATTTGAGCGCGTTTTACTGCCGCGGTTATCCGGCTTGAAGCCGCCGCGTACGGGGCGTTTCTGATATGCCTTGCGGGACGTATCAGGCGGGCTCACTCGGCATCCGGTTGGCTGCTGCGCAGCATAAACAGACGAAACACCACCACACTCATAAACAGCTGTAAAAAGCGGCTCATGCAGTCCACCAGCAGGCTGCCCAAGGCATTATTGGCCAAGGTTTCGTTGGCCTGGCTCCAGCTGTCCAGCAGCCACAAAGGCAGCATGATGATCAGGATGGCGCCGAGCATGGGCCAGAAGTAACCACGGCTCATCGTGAAACTCTGCTGCAGCGCTTGCATCGGGCTCAGGCCGCGCAACACCAGCAAGTATTCGGCAAATGCTAACTTGACCATCAGCCATAGCCCCAGCAGCACAAATAGCGATGCGCCGAGCAAAATGGCTGCGGTGTTGAGCCCCGCTAACAGGGCAAAGCGTGGCCACAAACGCAGGCTTGCGGCCATGAGGTCGCGGCCGTGGGGTTGCAAGCCTTGGCTGCGGGCATCAAGAAACAAAATCAACGCCGCGCTGTACAGCGGGTAGAACAGCAGGCCGGCGATCAAGCGCGACAGCGTGGCCGATTCGGCAGCCACTAGATTGCCGACCTGTTGCAGTAACAAGCCTTCGAGCACGATCAGCGGCAGACATAAGCGAGCGATCGCCACGAGGTTGTGGCTAAAGAAGTACCAGGAGTCACGCAGTACGGAGAACAAATTCATGGAGGGCGCGCGTTAACTTAAGAAGGGCGGTCGCCACTTTAGCTGATTGCGGCGGCCGATTGCGCGCGAGGCCTCCTATTGATGCGGGCGCAGCACGCGTTCAGCTTCTGGCATACTGCTCGGCGCCTATCGCCCAGCCATGAGGATTGCCGGTGAAGAAGATCGCCGTATTCGCCGATGTACAGAACCTCTATTACACCGTGCGCCAGGCTTATGGTTGCCACTTTAATTACGCCGCGCTGTGGGCGGATATCAGCCAGCACGGGCAGATTGTCGAAGCCTACGCCTATGCCATCGACCGGGGTGATCAGAAGCAGCAGCAGTTTCAGCAGATCCTGCGCAACCTCGGTTTTACCGTAAAGCTCAAACCCTTTATCCAGCGCAGCGACGGCTCGGCCAAGGGCGATTGGGATGTGGGTATCACTATCGATATCATGGACGCCGCGCCGCGCGTCGACGAAGTGGTGCTGGCGTCTGGTGATGGCGATTTCGACATGCTGCTGGAGAAAATCCGCAGCAGTCATGGCGTCGAGGCGATCGCCTATGGCGTGCCAGGGCTGACCGCGCAATCACTGGTGCGCGCCGCCAGCCGTTATGTGCCGATTGAAGGCAGCCTGTTGCTGAGAAACTGATCAATGCTTGCAGATTCCATCGCCGTACTCGACTTTGAAACCACTGGCATGTCACCGGCCCAGCAGGCCCGCGCGACGGAAATTGGCGTGGTGATCGTCGAGGATGGACAGATCGTCGCGCGTTATCAAAGCCTGATGAACAGTGGCGCCTGGGTGCCACCGTTTATCGAGCAGCTCACCGGGATCAGCAACGCCATGCTGCGTTCGGCGCCGCCTGCCGCACAGGTGATGCAGGAGGTGGCTGAATTTGTTGGGGATCGCCCGCTGCTGGCGCACAACGCCAGCTTTGATCAAAAATTCTGGGACGCGGAGTTGGCGCTGATTCGCCGTCGTCGGGTGCAGCCGTTTGCCTGCTCCTTGTTATTGTCGCGGCGGTTATTGCCCATGGCGCCTAGTCATAAGCTGGGCAACCTTAACCATTGGGCCGGCTTGCCAAGTACCGGCAAGGCGCACCGGGCGTTGGCTGATGCGGAAATGGCTGCCAACCTGACCTGCTTTATGGCGGGGCTGCTGCGCGAGCGTCATGGTATTGCCGATATTTCCCACCAATTGCTGTGCAACCTGCAACGGGTGCCCGCGGCGAAAATGTCATTGGCCTTGCAGAAAATTCGCGACCAGACATTTAGCTAGCGTGCGGCCTTAGTACCTTGTTACATCTGTTCGCCAAGCTGTGCGTGCGACTGAATTAAGCTTGCAGCACGCTTATCCCGGCGTTTTTCTCGGCAGAGGCACCACACATGTTCGGTTTGTTTAAAAGTGATCCCGCGAAGAAATTGCGCAAGCAGTACAGCGCCAAGTTGGAGGAGGCCATGCAGGCTCAGCGCAGTGGTGATATTCGCAGCTACTCCATGCTGACCGAAGAAGCTCAAGCCTTGTGGGCTCAGCTTGAGCCGCTGGAGCGCGAGAAGTCCTGATATGGCGGTTGCTGTTCTTTAGAAAAGGCTGCCTGCGGGCAGCTTTTTGCGTTTAAGCGTGACCGTCTTTGTGTTGGAACTGGCGGCGGTATTGGTTGGGCGACAGTTCTGTGTGCTGACGAAACAGGCGAGCGAAGAAACTGGCGTCGTCGTATCCGACTTCATAGCTGATGGTCTTGATGCTTTTACGCGTGGCGCTGAGCAGGCCTTTGGCGGTTTCGATACGCAGGCGTTGCAGGTAATGCAGCGGCTTGTCACCGGTGGCGGTTTGGAAGCGGCGCATAAAATTACGGATGCTCATGCTGTGCTCGCGGGCCACGTCTTCAAAGCGGAACTTGTCGGCAAAGTGATCTTCTAGCCACTGCTGGATTTGCAGAATGGTCATGTCGTGGTGCAGTTTCTGCCCACCAAAGCCGATGCGGCCGGGTGCGTAGTTGCGCTGCACCTCATACAAAATATCGCGGGCGACACCCTGGGCCACGCTGGCACCGCAGAAGCGCTCGATCAAGTAGATATAGAGGTCGCAGGCCGAGGTGACGCCGCCCGCGCAGTAGAGATTATCGGCGTCCGTTAAGTGCTTTTCTTGGTTGAGCAGTACGTTGGGAAAGCGCTCGGTGAATTCGTTAAAGAAGCGCCAATACGTGGTGGCTTGTTTGCCGTCGAGCAGGCCGGCCTGGGCCATCCAGAACACCCCTGTGGCCTCGCCGCAAATCGCGCTGCCAGCAGTGTGGCGCTGTTTTAGCCAGCTAAGCACCTGCGGATGACGTTGGCACAGTGCATCAAAGTCGTCCCAGAAGGCCGGCAGTATAATGATGTCAGCATCATTCAGCGCGCCATCGACCGGTATCAACACGCCACTGAAGCTGCGTACCGGCAGGCCATCAGGGCTGACCAAGTGGATCTCGAAGGTCGGCGTCAGCCCCAGCCCCTGCTGTTTGCCGTAGCGCAGGCTGGCCATGTGGAAGAAGTCTTTGGCTTGCATCAGGGTCGAGGCAAACACGCCTTCGGTGGCCAGAATGCTGACGCGTTGCAGGGGCGCTGGTGACGTAATTGACATAATTAGTGTTCTTAAAAAGGCTAAGTGGTCATGAGCTGGCTGGATCGTCTTATTTATTGGCGCTTGTGTCCAGTGTAACCAAGCGTTTGCTTGGCTAAAGTCGTGGTCACTTTGAACCCGGTCCGATGAGTAGGTAGTGCCATGATCCCCAGAACGATTTTCAGCTCTGAACACGAACAGTTTCGTAACAGCGTGCGCAAGTTTCTTGAGCAAGAAGCGGTGCCATTCCATCAGCAGTGGGAAAAGGACGGCCACATCGATCGCGCACTCTGGAATAAGGCGGGGGAGGCCGGCATGCTCTGCTCGCATGTCCCTGAAGAATACGGCGGCATGGCGGCGGACTTTCTTTACAGCACTGTGGTGATTGAGGAGGTCGGTCGTCTGGGCCTGACCGGTATCGGCTTCTCACTGCATTCCGACATCGTTGCGCCTTACATCCTGCATTACGGCACCGAGGCGCAGAAGCAGCACTACCTGCCCAAGCTGGTATCCGGGGAAATGGTTACCGCTATCGCCATGACCGAGCCTGGCGCTGGCTCCGACCTGCAGGGCGTGAAAACCAACGCCGTACTCGATGGCGATGAGTACGTCATCAACGGCTCGAAAACCTTTATCACCAATGGCTTTCTCGCTGACTTGGTGATTGTGGTGGCCAAAACTGATCCGAAAGCCGGAGCCAAGGGCACCAGCCTGTTTTTAGTGGAGGCCAACACGCCCGGTTTCTCCAAAGGCAAGCGCCTAGAAAAAGTCGGTATGAAGGCCCAGGACACCTCCGAGTTATTCTTCCAAGATGTACGCGTGCCTAAGGAAAACCTACTGGGTCAGGCCGGCATGGGCTTCGCCTACCTAATGCAAGAGCTGCCGCAGGAGCGTTTGACCGTGGGCATCGGTGCACTGTCTTCGGCGGAAGCGGCGCTGCAATGGACCCTCGACTACACGCGTGAGCGCAAGGCGTTCGGCAAAGCGATTGCGGATTTCCAAAATACCCGCTTCAAGTTGGCGGAAATGGCCACGGAAATTCAGATCGGTCGAGTATTTGTCGATCGTTGCCTAGAGCTGCACCTGCAGGGCAAGTTGGATGTGCCCACTGCTGCCATGATCAAGTACTGGACCACAGATTTGCAGTGCAAGGTGCTCGACGAATGTGTGCAGCTGCACGGCGGTTACGGCTATATGTGGGAATACCCAGTGGCGCGGGCTTGGGCCGATGCGCGGGTACAACGCATCTACGCGGGCACCAACGAAATCATGAAAGAAATCATCGCCCGCTCGCTGTGACCGCTACGCAGCGACTAGGCCGCTAGTTACACAAGCAACAATGCAGCCCGGCTTATGCCGGGTTTTTTTGTGCCGATGCCCGTCACGTTTGGTGGCGTGACCGACATCGATTAGCACCTGTCAGGCTTTTTGCTTGTGCCAAGCGCGACCCGCGATCACCACCAGCGTCACCGCAGTCAACGGCAGTACATAACCGAGCATGGCATCACCAAACACCTCGGCAAACGGCTTGCCGGTGGACGACAGCACCAGATAGGCCGTGTAAGCCACGTAGTAGGCAACAAACAGCAGGCCTTCCCAGCGGTTGATGCGATAACCGGCGAAGAAGATCGGCAGGCAAGCCACAGCAACGGCGATCATCACCGGGAAGTCAAAGGCCAGGGCATTGGCTGCCACCTTGATGGCCTCAGGCGAAATCATCGAGGCCAGGCCTAGTACACAGAGCAGGTTGAAGATATTGCTGCCGACGATATTGCCCACCGCGATATCGCGCTCGCCCTTGATGGCCGCCATGATTGAGGTGGCCAGCTCCGGCAGTGAGGTGCCAATAGCGACGACGGTCAGGCCAATCACCAGCTCCGAGATGCCCAGCACGCGCGCCAGCGTAACCGCGCTGTCGACCAAGAAGTTAGAACCGGTGACCAGTAAGACCAAACCGACAATGATCAGCCCTAGGTTGATCACCCAGGCGTA
This sequence comes from Pseudomonas sp. TMP9, assembly GCF_037943105.1. Classification (NCBI taxonomy): domain Bacteria; kingdom Pseudomonadati; phylum Pseudomonadota; class Gammaproteobacteria; order Pseudomonadales; family Pseudomonadaceae; genus Pseudomonas; species Pseudomonas vesperimontis. The sequence goes on along the minus strand of NZ_CP149803.1, from coordinate 2,992,490 downwards.
AGGTTTGACGGGTTCATTAAGGCCAAACTCCTTAGCGAACTCGTCGTCCTCGTTGGCGCTCTTGTCGCGACGCGAACTAATGATCAGAAAGGCGGTGTAGCTCACCACGCCGGTGAACAGCAGGGCACCGTCGAGGCGGCTGAGGCTGCCGTCCCACGCCAGGGCATAGACCACCAAGCTCGCGCCGATCATGATCGGCACATCGAGGCGGATCAGTTGGCGCGAGACGATCAGCGGGGCAACCAATGCCGTCACGCCCAGGATCAGCAGAATATTGGCGATGTTGCTGCCAATCACGTTGCCGATGGCCAAGTCGCCACTGCCGTTCATCGCTGCTTGCACGCTGACGGCCGTTTCTGGTGCGCTGGTGCCGAAGGCCACGACGGTAAGGCCGATAATCAGCGGTGGAATGCCAAACTGTGCCGCTAGTTTGGCTGCGCCGCGCACCAGTACTTCAGCGCCGGCGACCAGCAGCACCAGGCCGATGATCAGGTAAACAAAGGTCATCAGGGTCATTGCAAGGGGCTCCAGAAAAGTGGCGCTAGTGTAATCATCGGCTTGCCGTGCGCCAGAGGCTGCTCGGGGCGATTAGGGCTTATTTGTAAGTATCTGTGTTTATTGGCTCAGCTGCTCGATGCGTACGGGCACCACGCCGTCACGTAGCATGTCGAGCTGTTTGGCGGCTTGTTGCGAGAGATCAATGATGCGTTTTTTTGCATAAGGGCCGCGATCATTGATGCGCACCACCACGGTTTTGTCGTTACGCAGGTTAGTCACCCGCACCCTGCTGCCAAATGGCAGGCTACGATGCGCGGCAGTCAAGGCGTGTTGGTCGAAACGCTCACCGCTGGCGGTTTTATTGCCGTGGTGGCGCGCGCCGTAATAAGACGCCTGACCGTCGGCGCGATAACCGTTTGGATCTGTCTGGCCCTGGCTGGCGCACCCGGCGAGCAAGGTCAGTGCGCCGAGTATCACGCTGTTGCGGATCAGTGCGCGTGCCCGTAGCCCAGGTGCAATCCGGGGGCTGAGGGTTTCCTGGATGGCATCCGGGCTACGAGTGGGCAATTATACTTACTCCGAGTGGAAGAACGCCGGGCAGGCCCGGCGTCGATTAGTCGCAAAAGCCGGCTCAGCCTTCGAGTTTTTTCTTCAGCAGCTCGTTCACTTGAGCAGGGTTAGCTTTGCCTTTCGAGGCTTTCATGGCCTGGCCGACAAAGAAGCCGAACATCTTGCCGCGCTTGGCTTCATCGCTGGCGCGGTACTGTTCAACCTGCTCGGTGTTGGCTGCCAGCACCTCGTCCAGCATCGACTCGATCGCGCCGGAGTCGGTGACCTGCTTCAGGCCTTTCTTCTCGATCACTTCATCGGCCGTCGCGCCTTCACCGGCGGCTAGGGCCTCAAAGACCATCTTGGCGATCTTGCCGCTGATGGTGTTGTCCTTGATGCGCAGGATCATGCCGCCCAATTGCTCGGCGCAAACGGGCGACTGCTCGATGCTTAGGTTGCCGCTGTTGAGCAGGCTAGACAGCTCCCCCATGACCCAGTTGGCGGCCAGCTTGGCATCGCCACACACAGCGTTAACGGCCTCAAAATAGTCAGCTTGCTCACGACTGGCGGCCAGTACGTCGGCGTCATAGGCGGACAGGCCAAACTCCCGTTCAAAGCGTTCGCGCTTTTGCACGGGCAGTTCCGGCAAGGTGACGCGAATTTCGTCGAGGAAGCTTTGCTCGATCACCACCGGTAGCAGGTCCGGGCAGGGGAAGTAACGGTAGTCGTTGGCCTCTTCCTTGCTGCGCATGGAGCGGGTTTGGTCTTTGTTTGGGTCGTACAGGCGGGTTTCCTGCACCACCCTGCCGCCGTCTTCGATCAGCTCGATCTGGCGCTGCACTTCATGGTTAATGGCTTTTTCGATAAAGCGGAATGAATTGACGTTTTTAATCTCGGCGCGGGTGCCGTATTCCGCTTGGCCGACCGGCCGTACTGAGACATTACAGTCGCAGCGCAGCGAGCCTTCGGCCATGTTGCCATCGCAAATATTGAGGTAACGCACCAAGGCGTGCATGGCCTTGACGTAGGCTACGGCTTCTTTAGCGGAGCGAATGTCTGGCTCGGAGACGATTTCCAGCAGCGGCGTACCGGCACGGTTGAGGTCGATACCGCTCATGCCATGGAAGTCTTCGTGCAAGCTTTTGCCGGCGTCCTCTTCCAGGTGGGCGCGGGTGATGCCGATGCGCTTCTGCGTGCCGTCTTCCAGGGTGATGTCCAAGAAGCCCTTGCCGACGATAGGGTGATCCATCTGGCTGGTTTGGTAGCCCTTGGGCAGGTCCGGGTAGAAGTAGTTTTTACGGGCAAAGATATTCTTCGGCGCGATTTCGGCGTCAATCGCCAAGCCGAACTTACAGGCCATGCGCACCGCTTCAGCATTCAGCACCGGCAGGGTGCCAGGCATGCCAAGGTCAACCAGGCTGGCCTGGGTGTTGGGCTCGGCGCCAAAGGCGATGGCGCTGGCGGAGAAAATCTTCGATTGGGTGCTGAGCTGGGCGTGAATTTCCAGCCCGATTACGGTTTCCCATTGCATCTTTATAGTCCTCAGAAGCCAGTCGGTGCTTGGGTGTGCCAGTCAGTAACCTGTTGGTACTGGTGGGCGACGTTGAGCAAGCGGCCTTCTTTGAAGTACGGGGCGAGCAGTTGCGCGCCCACCGGCAAACCATCAACAAAGCCCGCCGGCATCGACAAGCCAGGGATGCCGGCGAGGTTGGCGGTGATGGTGTAGATGTCTTCCAGATAGGCGGCGACTGGGTCGCTGTTCTTCTCGCCGAGCTTCCAGGCCAGGTTCGGCGTGGTCGGGCCGAGGATCACGTCAACATCGTTAAACGCGGCGACGAAATCATTCTTGATTAAGCGGCGGATCTTCTGCGCTTTGAGGTAATAGGCGTCGTAATAACCGGCGGACAATGCATAAGTGCCGACCATGATGCGGCGCTTCACCTCGGCGCCGAAGCCTTCACCGCGCGAGCGCTTGTAGAGGTCTTCAAGGTTGACCGGGTTTTCGCAGCGGTAGCCAAAGCGCACGCCGTCAAAACGCGACAGGTTGCTGCTGGCTTCCGCCGGGGCGATGACGTAGTAGGCCGGGATGGCGTGCTGCATATTCGGCAGGCTGATCTCTTTAACCGTGGCGCCGAGCTTTTTCAGCTCATCGACCACCGCCATGACCTTCTCACCGATGCGTGCATCGAGGCCTGCGCCGAAGTATTCCTTCGGCAAGCCAATGCGCAGGCCGTTCAGCGGTTGGCTCAGGGCGGCCAGGTAGTCATCAACCGGTTGATCAACGCTGGTGCTGTCTTTGGCATCAAAACCGGCCATGGCGTGCAGCATCAACGCGCAGTCTTCGGCGGTGCGCGCCAAAGGGCCGCCCTGATCAAGGCTTGAGGCATAGGCAATCATGCCCCAGCGCGAAACGCGCCCGTAGGTCGGCTTTATGCCGGTGAGGTTGGTCAGCGCCGCCGGCTGACGGATCGAGCCGCCGGTGTCGGTGCCAGTAGCAGCCGGTAGCAGCCGCGCCGCAACGGCCGCCGCAGAGCCGCCGCTGGAACCGCCGGGTACACGGGTTAGGTCCCAAGGGTTTTTTACTGCGCCGTAGTGGCTGGACTCGTTGGCCGAGCCCATGGCGAATTCGTCCATGTTCAACTTGCCCAAGGTCACGGCGCCGGCGGCCGCGAGCTTGTCGACCACGGTGGCGTTGTACGGCGCTTTAAAGCCGTTGAGGATTTTCGAGGCGCAGCTGGTGAGTACGTCTTGGGTGCAGAACAGGTCTTTGTGGCCGATTGGCGCACCGAGCAGCGCGCCGTTTTCGCCCGCTGCGCGGCGGCCATCAGCGGCCTTGGCTTGGGTGAGGGCCAGTTCGTCGGTGACGGTAATAAAACTATTAAGCTGCGGGTCGAGTTGGGCAATGCGCGCCAACAGGCTGCGGGTCAGCTCTTCGGATGAAAATTGCTTGTCGGCGAGTCCGCGGGTGATCTCGGCCAGAGTCAGTTGATACATGGCTAGGCGTTTCCCTTACTCGATGACTTGTGGAACCAGGTACAGACCGTTTTCCACGGCCGGGGCGATAGCTTGATAGGCGTCGCGCTGATTGTGTTCGGTAACGTGGTCAGCACGCAGGCGCTGAGTCGCTTCAAGCGGGTGAGCCAGCGGCTCAATGCCATCAGTATTGACGGCCTGCATGTGATCAATCAGGCCGAGAATGGAGTTGAGCTTTTCGGTAGTAGCCGGGATTTCAGCTTCATTTAGGCCCAATCGAGCCAAATGAGCGATCTTCTCCACGTCGCAGCGTTCAAGCGCCATCAGGTTTGTCCTTGTATAGGGGCCGTGCAGTTGCCGGCCGCTTGTGCAAATGTGAGTGGGTCGCCGTGCGCGGGTGCGCAAGGGATAAATAATTGAAGGTGGCGGTCAAAGGCCGCGATGTTGGGCCGTAAAGCCCGGAAAAGCCCGCAATCTACCATATTGGTGCCTTGCTCAAAATCCCTGCCGTTGTTAGAGTTTGCCGCACTTTTTACCCACGCGTTGCCTAGGGTCCTTAATCCCATGTTCAAAAAACTGCGTGGCATGTTTTCCAGCGATCTTTCGATTGACCTGGGCACTGCCAATACCCTGATTTATGTCCGCGAGCGCGGCATCGTTCTGAACGAGCCTTCTGTTGTTGCTATTCGCACCAGCGCCAATAACCAGAAGAGCGTGGTGGCGGTCGGTACCGATGCCAAGCGTATGCTCGGCCGCACCCCCGGTAACATCCAAGCCATTAGGCCGATGAAAGATGGTGTGATCGCCGACTTCAGCGTCTGCGAAAAAATGCTGCAGTACTTCATCAATAAAGTTCACGAAAATAGCTTTCTGCAGCCATCGCCACGCGTCTTGATTTGCGTGCCGTGCAAGTCGACTCAGGTTGAGCGTCGTGCCATCCGCGAGTCGGCCCTGGGTGCCGGTGCTCGTGAAGTGTTCCTGATTGAAGAACCTATGGCCGCTGCCATCGGCGCTGGCCTGCCGGTTGAAGAAGCGCGCGGTTCAATGGTGGTCGATATCGGCGGCGGTACCACGGAGATTGCCCTGATTTCGCTGAACGGTGTGGTATATGCCGAATCCGTTCGCGTCGGCGGCGACCGTTTCGACGAAGCCATCATCACCTACGTGCGCCGTAACTATGGTTCGCTGATCGGTGAATCCACCGCCGAGCGGATCAAGCAAGAAATCGGCACTGCCTACCCGGGCGGTGAAGTGCGCGAAGTCGACGTGCGTGGCCGTAATCTGGCTGAAGGTGTACCGCGCAGCTTTACCCTGAATTCCAATGAGGTGCTTGAAGCGCTGCAAGAATCGCTGGCGACCATTGTTCAGGCGGTTAAAAGCGCTCTTGAGCAGTCGCCGCCGGAGCTGGCCTCGGACATCGCCGAGCGTGGCTTGGTGTTGACCGGTGGCGGCGCATTGCTGCGTGATCTGGACAAACTGCTGTCACAGGAAACCGGCTTGCCGGTTATCGTCGCTGAAGATCCGCTCACCTGCGTAGCACGCGGCGGTGGCAAGGCGCTGGAAATGATGGACCGTCACAGCATGGACTTGCTGTCCTCAGAGTAAGGCGTTCGGCGAAATGAGCGGCGCAGCCAGTGTCTGCGCGGTTACCTTCGCCCTTTGCGAGTGAGCCTAAGCTGCAACCGGGTATCTTCCCGCTTGCAGCTTTTGTTTTGTGCCTGACGCTGTGAGGAATTGCCGATCAAACCGCTATTTGCCAAAGGTCCTTCGCTGGGTGTGCGCCTGTTGGTGTTCGCCGTGCTATCGGCTGCGTTGATGGTGGTCGATGCACGGTTCACGTGGCTGCAGCCGCTGCGGGCGCAACTGGGTGTGGTGGTCGAGCCGGTCTACTGGGCCGGCCGTTTACCGGTAAGGGTGTGGGAGAGTGCGACTCAGGAATTGAGTACGCGCAGCGAGTTAACGGCCGAAAACGAACAGCTCAAGGCTGAACAGTTAATCATGCAGCGCCGTTTGCAGAAGCTTGCCGCCTTGACTGAGCAAAACGTGCGCTTGCGCGAGCTGCTTAATTCCGCTGCGTTGGTCGATGACAAAGTGCTGGCCACTGAGCTGATCGGTGTCGATCCAAACCCCTTTACCCATCGTATCCTGATCGATAAAGGCGAGCAGGACGGGGTGGTCTTGGGTCAGCCGGTGCTCGATGCGCGTGGTCTGATGGGCCAAGTGGTTGAAGTTATGCCTTACACCTCGCGCGTTCTATTGATAACCGATACCACTCACAGCATTCCGGTGCAGGTTAACCGTAATGGCCTGCGCGCTATCGCCACGGGCACCGGTAATCCAGAGCGTTTGGAGTTGCGCCATGTGGCGGATACGGCGGACATCAAAGAAGGTGACTTACTGGTTAGCTCGGGCATGGGCCAGCGCTTCCCGGCGGGCTATCCGGTGGCCATGGTCACTGAAGTGATTCACGATTCTGGCCAGCCATTCGCCATTGTCCGTGCAGTACCGACGGCGAAGCTCAACCGCAGCCGCTATATGTTGCTGGTGTTTACCGATCAGCGTACGGCGGATCAGCGTGCCACTGAGTCGGCGCAAGCTCAAGAAGCCCTGGATCGTGAGATCCGTCAGCAGGCGCAGCCTGTGCAGCCGGCGGCTGGTGCGCCAGCGGCTCCCGTTAATCCGCCGGAGGCTGGGCAATAATGGCTGCGCGTTCAAGCAATATCTGGGTGGTCTGGCTGACCTTCGCCTTGGCGTTGCTGCTCAGTGTGTCGAGCATGCCGAAGTTTATGGAGCTGGGGCGCCCGTTGTGGCTGGCGTTGTTTCTGACCTATTGGGTGCTGGCGCTGCCGCATCGTGTGGGCATGACCACCGCCTGGGGCATTGGTTTGTTAGCGGATGTGCTGAATGGCAGCCTGCTCGGGCAAAACGCTTTGATTCTGACCTTGATAACGTTCCTCGTGCTGACCCTGCATCAACGCTTGCGCATGTTCCCTATGTGGCAGCAGAGCACTGTGCTGCTGGTGGTGTTTGGTCTGGCGCAATTGGTGCAGTTGTGGCTCAACGCGCTGACCGGCAGTCGTCCACCCACCCTAGCGTTTGTCTTACCGGCGCTGGTCAGCGCTCTGCTCTGGCCTTGGGTCTGCATGCTGTTGCGTGGGTTGCATCAGCGCCTGGGCGTCAACTAAACAAGGCCGCTCGGCCTTGCCTTTATCCGTCAGGGAGACGTCAGTATGGCCACCCTCTATCTCGCTTCTGGGTCGCCGCGCCGGCGAGAATTGCTGACGCAAATTGGCGTGCCTTTCCTTACGCACAGCGCCCCGATTGATGAAGGTTCGTTGCCAGGTGAGTCGCCAGTCGCCTATGTAGAGCGGCTGGCCTGCGCGAAGGCGCAAGCGGGGCTGGATGCTTTGGCAGCTATTCAAGGCGCGGTTGTGCTCGGGGCTGATACGGCGGTGGTGCTTGATGGGCGCATTCTGGGTAAGCCGGCTGACGGTGACGAGGCCTTGGCGACGCTTACGGCTCTGTCCGGGCGCTGCCATGAGGTGTTGACCGCCGTGGCGCTGGTTAGCCGCGAACGAATGGCGTCACGGGTGGTCAGCAGTCAGGTCACGTTTCGTCCGTTGAGTCGAGCCGAAATAGAGGCTTATTGGGCCAGCGGCGAACCCCAAGACAAGGCTGGGTGTTACGGTATTCAGGGCTTGGCAGCGGTGTTTGTCAGCCAGTTGCAGGGCAGTTATTCCGCGGTAGTTGGCTTGCCGTTGTGTGAGACTGCCGCATTACTTAAAGAATTTGCTATTCCGTGCTGGCAGCTACGGCCAGTTCACAGTCAAGAGGTTACGGGTCGCGGGTAATGATCGCCTTTAATCGGCGCAGTCCCCGGGCTTTCAGCTTTGCCGCAGAACCAGTTCACGATTTCCCGAGCTAGAGCCCTGCAAGGCGCTACGTTAGTAACAGCCTTCGGCTGGTCAAAGCGGGCGAGGAAGCGGAGTGTACTGTTGTACATGAGCATTCCGACTGGGCTCGCACCCGAGCCTGTTTTTAACGCCGCAGGGCCGATGCGCAGCAGATCGTAAACAGGTTCTCAGAAGAGATAAGCACATGAGTGAAGAGATCCTGATCAACATCACGCCCATGGAATCGCGCGTGGCGGTGGTGGAAAACGGCGTGCTGCAAGAAGTGCACGTCGAGCGCACACAAAAGCGCGGCATTGTTGGCAATATCTACAAAGGCAAGGTGGTGCGGGTGCTGCCGGGTATGCAAGCCGCTTTTGTCGACATCGGCCTGGACCGCGCGGCGTTTATTCATGCGGCGGAAATCTCCAGCCGCGACGGCCCGGCTGTGGAGAGCATCAGCGCGTTGGTGCATGAAGGCCAGAGCTTGGTGGTGCAGGTCACCAAGGACCCTATTGGCAGCAAAGGGGCTCGCCTTACCACGCAACTGTCGATCCCTTCGCGCTATTTAGTGTACATGCCGCGCACCGCGCATGTGGGCATCTCGCTGCGGATTGAGGATGAAGCCGAGCGCGAGCGGCTGAAGCAGGTGGTCACCGATTGCGTGGCCGCAGAAGGGATCGAGGAATCCGGTGGTTTTATCCTGCGCACGGCGGCTGATGGTGCGGGTGCTGATGAAATCCTTGCGGATATTCGTTACTTGCGCCGGCTGTGGGGCCAAATTGCCACGCAAATGAAGGTGGGTCCGACGCCGTTGGTGATCTACGAGGACCTCAGCCTGGCGCTGCGTACCCTACGTGATCTGGTCAGCCCTAAGATCGAAAAAATCCGCGTTGATTCCCGCGAGACCTTTCAGAAAATTACCCAGTTTGTCGACGAGTTGATGCCGGAAGTCGCCGACCGTCTGGAGCACTACCCCGGCGAGCGGCCGATATTTGATCTGTATGGCGTCGAAGATGAAATCCAGAAGGCACTGGAACGCAAGGTGCCGCTTAAGTCGGGCGGTTACCTGATCATTGATCCAGCCGAGGCGATGAGCACCATCGACGTCAACACCGGTGCGTTCGTTGGCCACCGCACGCTGGAAGAAACTATCTTCAAAACCAACTTGGAAGCCGCCACGGCGATTGCCCGCCAACTGCGCCTGCGCAATATCGGCGGCATCATCATTATTGATTTCATCGACATGGAAGATGAAGAGCATCAACGCCAAGTGCTGCGCACCCTAGAGAAGCAACTGGAGCGCGACCACGCCAAGACCAATATCATCGGCATCACCGAGTTAGGCCTGGTGCAGATGACCCGCAAGCGCACCCGTGAAAGCCTTGAGCAAGTGCTGTGCGAGCCCTGTAGCTGCTGCCAAGGGCGCGGCAAACTGAAAACAGCGGAGACCACCTGTTACGAGATTTTCCGCGAGATTCTGCGTGAAGCGCGGGCCTATCAGCCGGAAGGTTATCGGGTACTGGCCAACCAGAAAGTGGTCGACCGTCTGCTCGATGAAGAGTCGGCGAATGTCGCCGATCTTGAAGCCTTTATCGGCCGGACCATCAAATTCCAGGTTGAGACCATGTATTCCCAGGAGCAATACGATGTGGTGCTGCTCTGATATGCGCGCTAAGCGCTTAGGCGTGAACTGAATGGCAGCGTTGGCGCGCGGGTTTGCCCTGCTGCTGCGTTCGGCATTTTGGCTGTGCGCCGCGTCTCTGGTGCTTGCTGCGCTGTATGTCAGTCTCGGTCGCGAGCTGGTACCGCTGGTCGCTGAGTACCGTTTAGAAGCCGAAAATAAAGCCCGTGAAGCGTTGGCCATGCCGGTGCAGATTGGTGCGCTGGAAGGGCTGTGGCAGGGTTTCTCGCCGGTGCTGACCGCTCATGATGTGAGCATCGGCGAGGGCGCAGGGGCCTTGCAGCTTGATCAAGTGCGCGTGGTGCCGGATGTGCTGGCCAGCCTGATGGCGCAACAGGTGCGAATTGCCCGGCTTGAGCTGGATGGCGTGCAGTTGCGGGTGGCGCAGGATCAGGACGGCCGTTGGTCACTCAAGGGTTTGCCGCCACGCCGTGGTCCGACACCGGACTTGGCTCAGGTGCTGATTCAGTCGCAAGCGATTAAGCGCCTGTCGCTGTTTAACAGCCAGGTGACTGTGCAGGCTTTTGACCAACCCACGCGCACCCTGACCTACGTCAATCTGACCCTGTTTAATGGCAGTGTTCGCCAGCGTTTGCAGGGGCGATTGTTGCTGCCAGATGGCCAGCCGTTAGCTGTGCAATTGCGTACGCGCATCAATGCTCAGCGTTGGCAGGACAGTGATGCTGCGTTGTACCTGAGCCTGCCGCAAAGTGATTGGGCCGCCTGGGTGCCGCCTAGCCTACTGGCACAGTGGCGTCTTGAGCGGCTGCAGCTGGGCGGTGAGGTCTGGCTGAACTGGGCCAAAGGTGGCGTGCAGCGCGCCGTCAGCCGGCTGCATGTGCCCCAGTTCAAGGCCGGGTACGCCACGCGTAAATCGGTTGCACTGGAGGACGTGGCCCTGAATGCGTATTTCAGCCGTACCGAGCTGGGTTTCACGGTGCTGTTGGATGATCTGGCATTTAGCCGCGATGACCAGCGCTGGGGTGGCGTGCGCGTGGCCCTGACCCAGCAGGCGGAAAGTGCCGAGGTACACGAGCAATGGCTGCTCAATGCTGATCGCCTCGACCTAGCGCCATTGGAACCGCTGGTGGCGGCGCTGGCACCGTTGCCTGATAACGCCTTGGCGCTGCTTGAGCAGCTCAAGCCGCAGGGCGCGCTGCGCAACATTCAACTTGATTACCGCCCGCAACTGAGCGACAGCAAGCGCCTGCAATTTTCGGCCAATCTTGAGCGCGTTGGTTTTGCCGCGTGGCACGGCTCGCCCGCGGCGGAGAATGTCAGCGGCAGCATCAGCGGTGACCTTGGTCAGGGTGAGTTGCGCGTCGATAGCGAAGATTTTTCTCTGCATTTCCCCAATTTGTTTGCCGAGCCTTGGCGCTATAAGACCGCCAATGCCTTGCTGACCTGGCAGATTGATAAGCAGGCCTTCACCCTGCGCAGCCCTTACCTGAAAGTGGTGGGGGAAGAAGGACCTGCTGCGGGGGACTTTCTTATACGGCTGCGCACCGACCCCAGCGAAGAGGACTACATGGACCTGCGCGTTGGCCTGCGTAATGGCGATGCGCGCTTTACCGAGAAGTACCTGCCAAGTCGCTCACCGGGCTTGAGCCGTGAGCTGGATGCCTGGCTAAAAAGTGCCATCCGCGGTGGCGCGGTCGATGAAGGCTATTTCCAATATCAGGGCTCGTTGAACAAAGGCGCAGAAAATGCCGCGCGCAGCATCAGCCTGTTCTTCGCTGTACATGATGCCGAGCTGGCCTTTCAGCCAGGCTGGCCGGCGCTGCGCGAGGGCCGTGGTACGGTAATGATTGAAGACAGCGGTGTGCGGGTCGCGCTGGCCGAAGGCCGCTTACTCGACAGCCACGTGCATAATGCTCAAGTGTTAATCCCCACCGCCTTGCCCGGCCAGCCGCCGCGCCTGTTGCTGACCACTGAGCTGAGCAGCAACGTCAACGATGCGCTGCATATCCTGCAGCAAACGCCGCTCGGCACCGCGCAAACGTTCGCCGGCTGGACGGGTGAAGGTGCGCTGGCGGGCAAACTCAAGCTTGACCTGCCGCTGCGCAAAGGCTTGGCAGCGGATGTGGTGGTGGATTTCGCCACGCAAAGCGCGCAGCTCAGTCTGCCTAATCCGCCGCTGCAGTTCAGCCAAGTGCAGGGCGCATTTCGCTACAACACCGCCAGCGGCCTCAGTGCCCCGGATATTCGCGCTCAGGTGCTCGGTCATGCGGTGCGCGGCAAAGCGTTGGCCGAAGGCTCGCCGGGCAACGCGCGCAGTCGTATCGAGGCCAGCGGACAGATTGCGGTTGATGAGTTAAGCGCCTGGCTGGGTGTTACTCAGCCGCTGCCCGTCAGCGGCAGCCTGCCGTATCGCTTGAACCTGACGCTGGACGGTGCGGACAGCCAGTTACGGGTCAACTCCAGCCTGAAAGGAGTGACAGTGGCGCTGCCGTCACCTTTCGGTAAAGCACAAGCCGAGGAGCGCGCGACCCAGTGGCGCATGAGTGTGGGCGGGCGTGAGCAGCGTTACTGGCTCAATTACGCCGAGTTACTCAGCCTGTCTTTCGCGGCAAGTCCGGGCCAGTTTAATCAGGGCCGCGGTGAAATTCGTTTGGCTGACGGTCCAGCACGCCTGCCCACTGGCCAAGGGTTGCGTGTGCGCGGGCGAGTAGCAGAAGTGGATTGGTCGGCCTGGCAGCAGGTGTTGCAGCCTTACAGCAACCTGCCGGTGAATGACGCGCAACAACTGTTCAGCGATGCACAGCTGCGCATTAACCGTTTTACCGGCTTTGGCGTAACCCTTGAGTCGCTGGAAGTCGGCGTTAAGCGCGATGCCTTGAGCTGGGCCGTCAGCCTCGACAGCCCGCAGTTGAAGGGCCAAGTCGGCTTGCCCGATACCGCAGGGGCGCCGATTGCTCTAAACCTCGACTATCTGCGCTTCCCGGCGGCCGTGCCCAAACCTGAAGGCAAGCCGGCAGTGGACGCGCCAGACCCGCTGGCGGCGGTCGACCCGAGTCGTTTCCCAGCGCTGGATGTGCGTATCGCCGAGGTTTTTCAGGGTATAGAGCCGCTGGGCAGTTGGTCGCTCAAGGCGCGTCCGGTAAGCACCGGCGTGCAATTCAGCGAGCTGGATATCAACCTCAAAGGCTTGAAAGTAGCGGGTCGAGCCACGTGGTTGCAGGGCGCCAATGGCACGCGCACAGCCTATCAAGGTCGCTTAGAAGGCGCAGACTTGGGCGATGTGCTGATCGCGTGGGGCTATGCGCCAACGGCTACCAGCCGAGATTTTCATGTGGATGTGGACGGCGACTGGCCAGGCTCACCAGCGTGGTTCAGCATGAAGCGCGTGAGCGGCACGCTGGATGCTTCCTTGCGCAAAGGGCAGTTCTCCGAGGTCGAAGGGCCCGCCTCGGCGCTGCGAGTTTTTGGCCTATTGAACTTCAATTCGATTGGCCGGCGCTTGCGCCTGGATTTTTCCGACTTGCTGGGCAAAGGCCTCAGCTATGACCGGGTCAAAGGCGTGCTGCAGGCCAACAACGGCGTGTATGTCACCCGTGAGCCGATCACCCTTGAGGGGCCGTCGAGTAACCTTGAATTGAATGGCACGCTGGACATTGCCCATGACCGAATCGACGCCAAGCTGCTGGTCACCTTGCCGGTGACCAACAACCTGCCCCTGGCTGCACTGATTGTTGGCGCGCCGGCTATCGGTGGAGCACTGTTTATCGCGGATAAACTGCTGGGCAACAGCGTCGCGCGGTTTGCCAGCGTGCAATACGACGTCACCGGGCCTTGGCAGAATCCGGATATCAGCTTCGACAAGCCCTTTGAAAAGCCCCAGTAAAGCCCGCGTGTTGCATCTGCAGCCGTGCAGTCTGCCGGCATGGCTTGTAAGCTGAAGCCTAGTACCGGCATTGAGAAAAGACAGTCATGACCCTCGCAGTCATTCAAATGGTCAGCCAGGCCGACGTGTTGGACAATTTGGCGCAGGCAAGACAATTGCTTGAGCAAGCAGCCGTTCAGGGGGCGCGTCTGGCGGTGTTACCAGAAAATTTCGCCGCCATGGGCCGCCGTGATTTAGCGGCACTAGGGCGTGCCGAGGCTTTGGGCGAGGGGCCGATTTTGCCCTGGCTGCGCCAAACGGCCATAGATTTAGGTCTGTGGATTGTGGCGGGGACGTTGCCGCTGCCGTCGGACGGCCAGCCTGAAGCCAAGGCGCATGCCTGTTCATTGCTGATCGATGACAAGGGCCAGCGGGTGGCGCGCTACGACAAGTTGCACCTGTTCGATGTGGACGTCAGCGATAACCATGGCCGCTACCGCGAGTCGGATGATTACGCATTCGGCGGCCATGTGGTGGTGGCGGATACCCCCTGTGGCCGGTTGGGGCTGACGGTCTGTTACGACCTGCGCTTCCCCGAGCTTTACAGCGCTTTGCGAGCGGCGGGCGCCGAATTGATCAGCGTGCCCGCGGCCTTCACCGCCATGACTGGCGCCGCCCATTGGCAGGTACTAACCCGTGCGCGCGCGATTGAAACCCAGTGCTATGTGCTGGCCGCAGGCCAAGGCGGTACTCATCCTGGGCCGCGTGAAACCTTTGGCCACTCAGCGCTCATCGACCCATGGGGCCATGTGCTCGCGGAGTTGGCGCAGGGCCCTGGGGTGTTGCTGGCTGCGCGCGATGGCACAGAGCAAGCAGCAATACGCCAGCGCATGCCAATCACCCGACATAAACGATTTTTTGCAGCGGCCGAACCGCGGCTGCCAGGTTTGGAGTAGCTATGAACAATATGTTGGCGTCAGTCAGTGAGCATCTTTTAGGCCCGGGCGGCTTGACCATTGACCATCTGCCGGGTGTCTTGGCTGAGTTAGCGGGCCCCGGAATCGATGCGGCTGATCTGTATTTCCAGAGTCAGGTGTCGGAAACCTGGGCGCTGGAGGATGGCATTGTTAAAGAAGGCAGTTTTAACCTCGATCAGGGTGTTGGCGTGCGCGCCCAGTCCGGTGAGAAAACCGGCTTTGCCTACAGCAATGCGATTACCGCTGACGCCTTAAGTCAGGCGGCGCGTGCAGCCCGTTCGATTGCCCGTGCTGGCCAGAGCGGGCGCGTGCAGGCGTTCAGCAGCCCGTTGGTTAAACCGCTGTATGCCCAAGACAACCCGCTGGATGTGCTGGGCCGGGCGGAAAAGGTCGAGTTGCTCAAGCGTATCGACGTTGCGACCCGTGCCCTTGACCCGCGGATTAAACAAGTGTCAGTCAGCTTGGCGGGCGTTTGGGACCGTATTCTGGTCGCGGCCAATGACGGCAGCTTGGGTGCGGATGTGCGTCCGTTGGTGCGCTTCAATGTCAGCGTAATCGTTGAGCAAAACGGGCGCCGCGAGCGAGGCGGTCATGGCGGCGGCGGGCGCACCGATTACCGCTACTTCCTTGAGCAAACCAGCAATAACGAAGAGCGCGCCATGGGCTATGCCCGTGAGGCGTTGCGTCAGGCGCTGGTTAACCTTGAAGCGATTCCGGCGCCAGCAGGCAGTATGCCAGTGGTGATGGGTGCGGGTTGGTCCGGCGTGCTGCTGCACGAGGCGGTCGGCCACGGTCTTGAGGGCGACTTCAACCGTAAAGGCAGTTCGGCCTACAGCGGCAAAATTGGCGAAAAAGTCGCCTCCAGCCTGTGCACCATCGTTGATGACGGCACCTTGTTTGAGCGTCGTGGCTCCCTGAGCATGGACGATGAAGGCACCCAGACCCAATGCACTACGTTGATCGAAAACGGTGTGCTCAAGGGCTATATGCAAGACAAGCTTAACGCGCGCTTGATGGGCGTGGCCGCCACCGGCAACGGTCGGCGCGAATCCTATGCACACCTGCCCATGCCGCGCATGACCAACACCTACATGCTGGCGGGCGAAAGTGATCCGGAAGAAATCATCCGTTCGGTGAAAAAAGGCATCTACTGCGCCAACCTTGGCGGCGGTCAGGTGGATATCACCAGCGGCAAGTTCGTATTTTCTACCAGCGAAGCTTATTTGATCGAGGACGGTAAAATCACCGTACCGGTCAAAGGCGCCACCCTGATCGGTAACGGCCCGGAAGCCATGAGCAACGTGTCGATGGTCGGCAACGATTTGGCGCTGGACAGCGGCGTCGGCACCTGCGGCAAAGACGGCCAGTCAGTGCCAGTGGGCGTCGGCCAGCCAACGTTGAAAATCGATGCCATCACCGTCGGCGGTACGGGTACGTAGAGGCGGTTAAGGCGCGCGTTGGGTGGGTTACGCCGAAGGCGTAACCCACCCAACGCGGCAAGATCAACGCAAGCCGCGTTGCGCTTCATCCAGTTCGCGGATGTATTTGAAGATTTTGCGTGAAGCACCAGGCGCTTTGTTCTGCGCCAGCTCATGCTGAGCTTGGCGTGCCAACTGACGCAGGTATTGGCGGTCGGCGTCGGCGTACTGGCCGACAAAGGCTTCGAGGGTGTCATCGTTACCGTTGATCAAGCGGTCACGCCAACGCTCAAGGTTATGGAAGCGTTCGTTGTATTGGCGCGTTGAGGCGTCGAGTTGGTCGAGCAAGGTCAGGATGGATTCGATGTCCTGATCGCGCATCAGCCGGCCGATAAACTGCATATGGCGCTTTTTTGCGGCATTCGCAGTGTGCTTGGGTGCTTCGGCAAGTGCGCGGCGCAGCTCGTCGGTCAGCGGCAGCTTGTTCAGCAGGTCGAGTTTAAGGGTGGTCAGGCGTTGCCCCAGATCTTGTAGCGCATGCAACTCGCGTTTGACTTGGGTTTTGCTCTTCTCGCCGGAGAAGTCGTCAAGGTATTCAGACATGGTGGCGGTCCAGTGGAAAACGCCGACATGATAGCAGCAAGTTTCCAGCTGTAAGCGACTGGCCTGCGTGGCCGCGCTTGCCGCTTATCGTTCAGGAGTTTTTATGAGTGCAGTAGATACAGTTGGGCCTCAGGCCGTAGCGCAATTACAGGCCCAGGTAGAGCAGATCATCGCTGAGGCGAAAAAGCAGGGCGCGAGTGCCTGTGAGGTGGCGGTATCAGTGGAGCAGGGCTTGTCCACCACGGTGCGTCAGCGCGAAGTGGAAACGGTTGAATTCAACCGTGATCAAGGGTTTGGCATCACCTTGTATGTGGGGCAGCGCAAGGGCTCGGCCAGCACGTCGGCCACCGGGGACGCGGCTATTCGCGAGACGGTGGCGGCGGCTCTGGCCATTGCCAAACATACCTCCGAAGACGAATGCGCGGGTTTAGCGGATGCCGGGCTGATGGCGCGTGAGTTGCCGCAGTTGGACCTCTATCACGCCTGGGCGATCACCCCAGAACAGGCCATCGAACAAGCACTACGCTGCGAGGCAGCGGCATTTGCGGCAGACCAGCGGATCAAGAATGCTGATGGCACCACCCTTAATACCCATCAAGGTTGCCGGGTTTACGGTAACAGCCATGGTTTTATCAGTGGCTATGCCAGTACTCGCCACAGCCTGAGCTGCGTGATGATCGCCGAAGCCGATGGGCAGATGCAGCGTGACTACTGGTATGACGTCAATCGCCAAGGCGAGTTGCTGGCGGACGCCGGCAGCATTGGCCAGCGCGCTGCTGAGCGGGCGGTGAGCCGTTTGGGTGCGCGGCCGGTGCCAACCTGCGAAGTGCCGGTGCTGTTTGCCGCAGAGCTAGCCGGTGGCTTGTTTGGCAGCTTTTTAGCGGCTATTTCGGGCGGCAACCTGTACCGCAAGTCGTCATTTCTTGAGGGCACCTTGGGCCAGCAATTATTCCCCGAGTGGCTAACGCTGGGTGAACGCCCGCATATTCCGCGCGCGCTCGGCAGTGCCGCTTTCGATGGTGATGGTTTGGCAACCTATGCCAAATCTTTTGTTGAGCGTGGCGAGTTACTCTCTTACGTACTCGGCACATACTCCGGGCGCAAGCTGGGTATGCCCAGCACGGCTAACTCCGGCGGCGTGCATAACCTGTTCGTCAGCCACGGCGATGAAGACCAAAAAGCCTTGCTCAAGCGCATGGGTCGCGGCCTGTTGGTCACTGAGTTAATGGGCCAAGGTCTGAACATGGTCACCGGTGATTATTCGCGTGGCGCGGGTGGTTACTGGGTAGAAAACGGCGAAATCCAGTTCCCGGTGCAGGAAGTCACCATCGCCGGCAACATGCGCGACATGTTCAAACAGATTGTCGCGGTGGGCAGTGACGTGGAGTTGCGCGGTAATATACGTACCGGCTCGGTGCTAATTGAGCGCATGACGGTGGCAGGTAGCTGATTTACAGGCATAAAAAAGGGGCTGTCGCTTAAGCGTACAGCCCCTTTTTTATGCCGTGGGCGTTTTACTCGCCTTCGTCGAAGAAGTTGTTGATCAAGTCACTCAGGGCCGCCAGTGCGTCGTCTTCCAACTCGCCTTCGGTATGCACGTGCACGGCTGTGCCTTTACCCGCAGCCAGCATCATCACGGCCATAATACTTTTGCCATCAACCAAGGTTTCTGGGCTGCGGCCGACCTTCACGTGGCAAGGAAAGCGCCCAGCGACGCCAACAAACTTGGCGGCTGCGCGGGCGTGTAAACCCAGCTTATTGATAATGGTGATTTCGCGTGCAGGCATCGCGGTAATTCCTTAACTGAGGTCGCGGTGGCGAATCTGCACGTTTTTTAGGATGGGTTTTAGCGTTTCACCCAGACGGCTGGCCAGGTACACCGAACGGTGATGGCCGCCCGTGCAGCCAATCGCCACCGTGACATAGGCGCGGTTGCTGGCAGCAAAACGCGGCAACCATTTGCTCAGGTAGGCGAGGATGTCTTGGTACATGTCTTCGACATCGGCTTGGGCCGACAGGTATTCAATCACAGGTTGGTCGAGGCCCGAGAAATCGCGCAGATCTGGCTTCCAATAGGGGTTCGGCAAGCAGCGCACATCGAAGACCAAATCAGCATCCACTGGCATACCGCGCTTAAAACCAAAAGACTCCAGCAAAAATGCAGTACCCGGCTCAGGCTGGTTAAGCAGGCGTAACTTGAGGCTGTCGCGCAGTTGATACAGATTGAGGTGAGTGGTGTCGATCTTCAGGTCGGCCAAGTCGATGATCGGCCCCAGCAGCAGGCTTTCGTCGGCGATGGCCTCAGCCAGCGAGCGGCTTTCGTTGGTCAGCGGATGGCGCCGGCGGGTTTCTGAGAAGCGTTTGAGCAGCGTTTCTTCGTCGGCATCCAGGTAGATCACATCGCACTTGATATGCCGAGCACGAACTTCCGCGAGCAACTCGGGAAAGCGCTGCAGATGGCTCGGTAAGTTACGTGCATCAATCGACACCGCGACCTGCGGGTGCAGCAGTTCGGTGTGCACCAGCGCGCGTTCAGCGAGTTCAGGCAGCAGGCCGGCGGGCAGGTTATCAATGCAGTAGAAACCGTTATCCTCGAGCACATTGAGGGCGGTGCTCTTGCCGGAGCCGGAGCGACCGCTGACGATGATCAGGCGCATGCTCAGGCTCTATTGAGTTGGTTTTGTGTGTCGACTACCACTTGGTACAGCGCTTCGCTGCTTGCGGCTTGGCGCAGGCTGGCACGTACCTCACTGCGGTCGAGCATGCTGGCGATTTGTCGCAGCAACTCTAAGTGAGCATCCGTGGCCGCTTCTGGCACCAGTAGGACAAACAGTAGGTCCACAGGCGCACCGTCGATGGCGTCAAAATCCACCGCGGCATCTAAGCGCAGCAGCGCGCTGATGGGCGCTGTACAGCCCGGCAGGCGGCAGTGTGGAATGGCGATGCCGTTACCGAAACCGGTGGAGCCGAGTTTCTCGCGGGCAATTAGGCTTTCGAAAATATCTTGGCCATCCAGGTCAGGCAGCTCACGCGCCACCAGGTTGGCAATCTGTTCGAGAACACGCTTTTTACTGCCGCCCGGCACGTTCACGAGGGAACGACCGGGGGTCAGGATAGTTTCAAGTCGGATCATAGGAGATAGACGACGTCAGCGAGCCATAGCACCCTGTTGACGATCGAGCTGTTTTTCCTTGTGTTTGATGAGTTGTCGATCGAGTTTGTCAGTCAATAAATCGATGGCGGCGTACATGTCGTCATGCTCGGCATTGGCGACGATTTCACCGCCTGCGATATGCAGGGTCGCTTCGATTTTCTGCTTGAGCTTCTCGACCTCCATGATGACTTGTACGTTGGTGATTTTGTCGAAGTGGCGTTCTAATCGGCCGAGTTTTTCGCCGATGTAGTTACGCAGGGCGTCGGTCACATCCAGCTGGTGTCCACTGATGTTGACTTGCATACCGCTTTCTCCTTGTTGCCGTGTGTAAGAAGCAGGTAATAGACCTGCCGCCGGAACACTGTGGCGTGGAAGACGCTGTCAGAACAAGCCCGCAGCCACCGCTAATTGCTTAGTTGCAGTATGGCTGCTTAGCAAAATATGTGGCGTAGGGTGTTGTGCGCAGAATGAGCTGTCTTCCTTCTTGTGGCTGCCTAAATCAATCGCTTGCGCTCACTGGAAGGCGCTATTGCGAGGGATTCACGGTATTTGGCGACCGTGCGGCGGGCAACTTGAATGCCTTGTGCTTCCAGTAGACCAGCGATCTTGCTGTCACTCAATGGCTTTTTCGCATTTTCCGCGGCGACCAATTTTTTGATGATGGCGCGAATAGCTGTGGACGAACATTCGCCGCCCTCAGAGGTGCTGACATGGCTGGAGAAGAAGTATTTCAGCTCATAAATACCGCGCGGGGTGTGCATAAATTTCTGCGTGGTTACCCGCGAAATCGTCGACTCATGCATGCCCACCGCCTCCGCGATATCGTGCAGTACCAAGGGCTTCATCGCCTCGTCGCCGTAATCGAGAAAGCCGCGTTGGTGCTCGACTATTTGCGTCGCCACCTTCATCAAGGTCTCGTTGCGGCTTTGCAGGCTTTTGATAAACCAGCGCGCTTCTTGCAGTTGGTTACGCATGAAGGTGTTATCGGCACTGGAGTCGGCGCGCTTCACAAAGCCGGCGTACTGGGCATTGACGCGCAGGCGCGGCATGGCTTCTTGGTTTAGCTCCACCAGCCAGCGCTCGTTGTGTTTACGCACGATCACATCAGGCACCACGTATTCCGGCTCGCTGGACTCGATGTGCGAGCCGGGGCGCGGATTGAGACTCTGAATCAAGTCTATGACTTGGCGCAGCTCATCTTCCTTGAGCTTCATGCGGCGCATCAGTTGGCTGTAGTCGCGGCTGCCGAGCAAGTCCAGGTAGTCGCCCGCCAAGCGTTGGGCCTCGTTTAACCACGGGGTGCTAGTGGGCAGCTGGCGCAGTTGCAAGAGTAAGCATTCGCCCAGATTGCGCGCGGCGATGCCGGTGGGCTCGAACTGCTGAATGCGGTGCAGCACGGCTTCAACTTCGTCCAGCTCAATGTCCAGTTCCGGATCGAAGGCCTCGACCACTTCTTCCAGGGTTTCTTCGAGGTAGCCTTGCTGGTTGATGCAGTCGATCAGGGTCACGCCAATCAAGCGATCTTTGTCCGACATCGGCGCCAGGTTTAGCTGCCAGAGCAGGTGGCTTTGCAGGCTTTCACCGCTGGAGGTGCGGGTGGTGAAATCCCACTCGTCATCGTCGTTGGTGTTGCTGGGCAAGCTGCTGGCGCTGGTTTGGTAAATGTCTTCCCACGCGGTATCGACCGGTAGCTCGTTAGGAATACGCTCACCCCAATCGCCTTCTTCCAAGTTGTCCACGGTCTGGGTGGCTTCTTGATAGCTGGTTTCTTGATAGGGTGCTTCGGGCTGTTCGCTGGGGCTGGCGCTTTCTGCGCCATCGGCCATGGGGTCCGAATTGTCGAAATCCTCGCCTTCTTCTTGGCGTTCGAGCATCGGGTTAGATTCCAATGCCTCTTGGATCTCTTGTTGCAGATCCAAGGTCGACAGTTGGAGCAAACGGATGGCCTGTTGCAGCTGCGGTGTCATCGTCAGCTGCTGGCCCATTCTCATGACGAGCGATGGTTTCATTGCAGACCTTATTTACCGGCGTCTATGCGCAATCCACTACGGGCGTTTTAAAAAATGCCACTTGGAAGCAAATTATATGCCTGACTCTAAGGGGTTTGCCTAGCCTTGGCTGTGGCCAAAAAGAGAAAAGCTGCAGTTACAGCTTGAACTCGTGCCCCAAGTAGACTTCTTTGACTATTTGGTTGGCGAGGATGGCCTCGGCATTACCTTCGGCGATCAGCTGGCCATCACTGACAATATAAGCTGTTTCACAAATATCCAGAGTCTCGCGCACGTTATGGTCGGTGATCAACACACCGATGCCCTTGGCCTTGAGGTGATGGATGATCTGTTTGATATCGCCAACGGAAATCGGATCAACACCAGCGAACGGCTCATCGAGCAAAATAAACTTGGGGTTGGTTGCCAGCGCGCGAGCGATTTCCACCCGGCGACGTTCACCGCCCGACAGGCTCATGCCGAGGTTGTCGCGGATGTGACTGATGTGGAATTCCTGCAGCAGGCCTTCGAGTTCTTTGCGCCGCGCTGCACCGTCGAGGTCTTTGCGGGTTTCTAAGATGGCCATGATGTTGTCAGCCACGCTGAGCTTGCGGAAAATCGAAGCTTCCTGCGGCAAATAGCCGATACCGGCGCGCGCGCGGCCATGCATCGGTTGATGGCTGACGTCGAGGTCATCAATCATCACCCGACCCTGATCAGCTTGGACCAAGCCGACGATCATGTAAAAACAGGTGGTTTTACCGGCGCCGTTGGGGCCAAGTAAACCGACGATCTGCCCGCTCTCGATGCTCAGGCTGACGTCACGCACGACTTGGCGACCTTTGTAGCTTTTGGCCAAGTGTTGGGCTTTCAATGTGGCCATTTTTACTGCGCCTGTTGTTCAGCGGGTTTGTTCTTTGGCTGGATCACCATATCAATGCGCGGACGTGGCGCGGTGACATTGGTGCCAGTGGCGCGGCCGGCATTGACGATTTGGCGTTGGGTGTCATAAACGATTTTCTCGCCTTCGAAGGTGTTGCCTTCCTGGATCACCTTGGCCTGATCAATTAGCACGACGCGCTCGTTGGCCATAAAGTACTGAATGGTCAGGCCATAGGCCTTAACGATCTGTTTATCGGCTGAGGGCTGTTGCTCGTAGTAGGCCGGCCTGCCGACTGAGGTGAAGACTTCAACATCGCCCTGAGCATTCTGGGTAATGGTGACAGTGTCGCCGGTGACTTTCATGCTGCCTTGGGTGATGACGACGTCGCCGCGATACACTGCCACGCCTTGTTTGTCATCGAGTTCGGCGCTGTCAGCCTGAATACGGATCGGCTGTTCGCGGTCGGATGGCAATGCCCACACGCTGGCACTGCCGAGTGCGACGCTGAGGCTGAGTAGTAGGGGGAGGGTATTAACGAGCCTCATGCAGACCTCTTACGTTGGACAGCAGGAGCATCCTGCCGTCATTCAAGTACGCTTTCATTCCTTGTGCCGTGGTCACCCCATTGGCCGCGTCGATTCTAACGGCTTGCTGGGTCTGCGCATATTCCTTCTCGGGGAAGATGGTCAGGCGGCTGGTGGTGAGAATAGTCGGGCGGCCTTTGGCATCAATGCGATCAACGCGAACGCTGTCGATCAATTCGACTTCAGTGCCGCCAGACGATACCTCACCACGCTCGCTGCGGATCTTCCAAGGCAGTTCTGTGCCGCGAAACAGGTTCATATTTGGGCGGGTCATCAGGGTGATATCACTGGCCCTAAGGTGCTCGACCTTGTCGGCGGTCAGCTCATAGTGCAGCTTACCGTCGGCTTGGTATTGCACGGTGTAGGTGTTGGTGGCGTAAAAATCGATGGCCGTGTCGGTCCCGGCAGCATTCGGCTGCTGGTTGAAGCTTTCTGGGCTGAGGTTCCAAAAGCCGAGTGCAGCCACAAGCAGAGCGACACCGGCGATCAGGGCAACATTGAATAATTTGCGGGGCATGATGAGCCTATAGATAATCGGCTTGAGCAGCTTCAAGGGTGCCTTGGGCGTGCATGATCAGTTGGCAAAACTCGCGTGCCGCGCCTTCACCGCCGCGCGCATGAGTGACGCCATGGGCATGTTGGCGGACAAAACTGTCGGCGCTGGCAACGGCCATGCCCAGCCCTACGCGGCGGATCACCGGCAGATCGGGCAGGTCGTCACCCAGGTAGGCAACTTGTGAGTAGTCTAGCCCTAGTTCACCCAGTAACTCGTCTAATACCACCAGCTTGTCTTCGCGGCCCTGATAAAGATGTTGAATGCCTAGGTTCTGTGCGCGGCGCTCAACCACCGGCGTTTTGCGACCGCTGATAATGGCGGTGCGCACGCCTGAATTGATCAACATCTTGATGCCATGGCCGTCGAGGGTGTTGAAGGTTTTGAACTCGCTGCCGTCGACCAGAAAATACAGCTTGCCATCGGTAAGCACGCCGTCGACGTCAAAGATCGCCAGTTTAATGGCCTGAGCGCGTTGCAACAGGTCAGGGTTGATCGCAGCAATTGTCATCACATCACTCCGGCGCGCAGCAGGTCATGCATATTTAATGCACCGACCGCCTGGTGGTTGTCGTCGATCACCACCAATGAGCTGATTTTGTGGTCTTCCATGATTTTTAAGGCCTCAGCCGCGAGCATTTCCGCGCGGGCGGTCTTGCCCTGAACGGTCATGACGTCATCAATGATGGTCTGGCGTACATCGATGCTCCGATCCAGGGTGCGGCGTAAGTCGCCGTCGGTGAAAACGCCAGCCAAGCGGCCGTCGTCCTCGGTCACCACGGTCATGCCCAGGCCTTTTTGGGTCATCTCCAGCAGCGCGTCGCGCAGCGACGTGCCACGCTTGACACGTGGCAAGCTGGCGCCGGCGTGCATGACGTGTTCCACCTTCAGCAGCAAGCGTCGGCCCAGGGCGCCACCGGGATGGGAGAAGGCGAAGTCTTCAGCGGTGAAGCCGCGCGCTTCCAGCAACGCAATAGCCAAGGCGTCCCCCAGCACCAGGGAAACCGTGGTGGACGAGGTTGGCGCCAGATTCAGCGGGCAGGCTTCTTGGGCTACGCGCGCGTCCAGATTCACGTCTGCCGCTTTGGCCAGCGGCGACTCCGGGTTGCCGGTCAGGCTGATCAGGGTAATGCCGAGGCGCTTGATCAGCGGCAGCAGGGTAATGATTTCTGCGGTGGAGCCGGAGTTGGACAGGGCTAATACCACGTCGTCGCGGGTAATCATGCCCATGTCGCCGTGGCTGGCTTCGGCGGGATGCACGAAGAAGGCGGTTGTTCCGGTACTGGCCAAGGTTGCCGCGATTTTATTGCCGACGTGGCCGGATTTACCCATGCCGACCACCACAACACGGCCTTTGCTGGCGAGGATCAACTCGCAAGCCTGCACAAAATCACCGTTGATACGTTGCAGCAGGTCCTCGATCGCTTCGAGTTCTAGGCGAATGGTGCGCTGTGCTGACTGGATCAGATCAGTTGACTGGCTCATGACTTCTCTGCGTTGTGCGGCTAAGCGACCGATTATAACGGTAAAGGTGCGCCTGCCCAGCCTTTCCAGCAACGGCGGGTGTGGCGTTGTGAAGTGTTTATCTCTGGCAACATGATCAATCTTGGGTGGGGATTGTCGCGGTGCTATAGTTCGCACCCATTTTCGGTACGCTCGACGACCCGTAGTGCCCTTTGTCCAGGGTGGTGCGTCAGTCAGGCAAGCGTTGAGCAAGGAGTCCAGATGAGCGCCGAGAACCCTTATGCAGTCGAGCTTAAAAAGCTGAGTTTTAAGCGCGGTGAGCGGGATATTTTTAAGAACATCGATATCAGCATCATGCGTGGCAAGGTCACCGGCATTATGGGGCCGTCTGGCTGTGGCAAAACCACGCTGCTGCGTTTGATTGCCGCTGAGCTCAAGCCCAGTCAGGGCGAGGTCTGGGTTAATGATGTGAACCTGCCAAGCCTGTCGCGCAGTGAGCTGTTCGACATGCGTAAGCAGATGGGCGTGCTGTTCCAAAGTGGCGCGCTATTTACGGACCTAGATGTATTTGAGAACGTTGCTTTCCCGCTGCGCGTGCACACCAAGCTGCCGGAAGAGATGATTCGCGATATCGTCCTGATGAAATTGCAAGCCGTCGGCCTGCGCGGGGCTTTAGATTTGATGCCAGACGAGCTTTCGGGCGGCATGAAGCGGCGTGTGGCATTGGCGAGGGCAATTGCCCTAGACCCGCAAATATTGATGTACGACGAGCCTTTTGTGGGTCAGGACCCCATTGCTATGGGTGTTTTGGTGCGTTTGATTCGTCTGCTCAGCGATGCGCTGGGGATCACCAGCATTGTGGTATCCCATGACTTGGCGGAAACCGCGAGCATCGCCGACTACATCTATATCGTTGGTGACACCCAGGTATTGGGCTGGGGTACGCCGGCCGAGTTAAAAGCCTCGCAAGATCCGCGCGTGCGTCAATTCATGCAGGGCATCCCTGATGGGCCGGTGCCGTTCCATTTTCCTGCGGCTAATTACCGCGACGATCTGCTGGGAGGGCGCTGATGCGCAAGACATCTGTGCTCGAACGGGTGCGCCTGTTTGGGGTGGCCGGTATCGATCTGGTAGAAACATTGGGTCGCTCGGTGTTGTTTCTACTGCGCGCCCTGTTTGGTCGTGGCTCGACCGGCCACAGCTTTCAGCTGCTACTCAAACAACTGTACTCAGTTGGGGTTATGTCCCTGGCGATCATTGTTGTGTCTGGCCTGTTTATCGGCATGGTGCTGTCGCTGCAGGGTTTTAGCATCTTGGCCCAATACGGTTCAGAGCAGGCGGTGGGGCAGATGGTAGCCCTGACGTTGCTGCGCGAGTTAGGCCCGGTGGTGACTGCGTTGTTGTTCGCTGGGCGTGCCGGATCGGCGCTGACCGCGGAAATTGGCAATATGAAATCCACCGAGCAGCTGTCGAGTTTGGCGATGATTGGTGTTGATCCGCTGAAATACATCATTGCACCTCGTTTGTGGGCGGGCTTTATCTCCATGCCGCTGCTGGCAATGATCTTCAGCGTGGTCGGTATTTGGGGTGGCGCGATGGTCGCCATCGATTGGTTAGGCGTTTACGAGGGCTCGTTCTGGGCCAATATGCAAAGCAGTGTTTCGTTTCGTGAAGATGTGCTCAATGGGGTAATCAAGAGCGTGGTCTTTGCGTTTGTTGTGACCTGGATCGCTGTGTTTCAAGGGTATGACTGTGAGCCGACGTCGGAAGGGATTAGTCGTGCCACCACCAAAACCGTGGTGTACGCCTCACTTGCCGTATTGGGGCTGGACTTTATTCTGACCGCTTTGATGTTTGGAGATTTCTAATGCAGAACCGCACGCTGGAAATTGGTGTCGGCTTATTCCTGTTGGCTGGGCTTCTGGCCTTTTTGCTGTTGGCCTTGCGCGTCAGTGGTTTGACCGTGGGCAGTAACGACGATACGTACAAGGTGTACGCGCACTTTGAGAACATTGCCGGTTTAACGGTCAGATCGAAAGTGACCATGGCGGGTGTGACGATCGGTAAAGTCACCGCCATCGACCTAGACCGTAACAGCTACATGGGGCGGGTCACCATGCAGGTGGATGATGCCGTGAATAATCTGCCAGCAGACTCCACCGCCTCAATTCTTACCGCGGGTTTATTGGGCGAGAAGTACATTGGCATTAGCGTGGGGGGGGAAGAAGAGGTGCTGAGTGATGGCGGCACCATCTTTGACACGCAGTCATCGTTGGTATTGGAAGACTTGATTGGCAAGTTCTTGCTCAATTCGGTTAACAAAGACCAAGCTAATTAAAATAGAGGCACTGAAGATGTTCAACGCACTACGTAATGGTCTTTTTGTTTGTTTGGCTGTCCTATCGTGTTCGCTGCAGGCGGCTCCCGCTGCCCATGAGGTGGTGCAGCAGACCACCAGCACGCTGCTGGCTGACCTCAAAACTAACAAAGAGCAATACCGCACTGATCCGAGTGCGTTTTACGACGCACTGAACAGTATTCTTGGCCCGGTAGTGGATGTCGATGGGATTTCCCGTGGCGTGATGACCGTGCGCTATTCGCGCCAAGCGTCGCCTGAGCAAATGCAGCGTTTCCAGGAAAACTTTAAGCGCAGCTTGATGCAGTTTTATGGCAATGCATTGCTCGAATACAACAACCAAGACATTCGCGTGTTGCCGGTCAGCGGTCAGCAGGACGCGCAGCGCACCTCGGTGAACATGGAGATTAAAGACGGTAACGGCACCATCTATCCGCTGTCCTACACCATGGTCAATCAAGAGGGCACTTGGAAGATGCGTAACGTAGTGATCAACGGCATCAACGTCGGCAAATTATTCCGTGACCAGTTCTCCCAGTCCATGCAGAACAATCGCAATGATCTGGATAAGGTCATCGATAGCTGGACCGAAACGGTCGCCAAAACTCGCCAAGGGACGGATGCGACGTGAGTCAAGCAAGCATCAGCGAGGTTACGCCCGGCATCTTTAATTTGGTTGGCGTGCTGGATTATGTCAGCGCGCCGGCGTTGCGTGAGCAAGGCGCACGCCTGCTCAAGGCCAGTGCCGCGACAGGCTGCGTGCTTGATTGCACTGCTGTGGAGAAATCCAGCAGTGTCGGCATTGCTCTGCTGTTGGCTTTTATGCGTGACGCCATTGCGGTGGATAAAACCTTAAGCGTGCGCAACCTGCCCGAAGACATGCATCAAATTGCCGAGGTTTGTGGGTTGCTGGAAATTCTCCCGCTGCAATCTTGAGTACCTGCGGCCACCCTTGCACTCGCCCGAGAAGAATGCGGGGTTCGCAGGCGGGAGGCTTTTTTGTATGATGCTCGACCCGCGAGCGTCTGCTCCGCTGTCGTTAATTGATGCATTGATCGAGGTTGAGCATGCAGGCCTTTGAAGTAAAGAGTCTCCTTGAGGCTAAATTGCCGGATACCCAAGTGGAAGTGGAAGGCGAAGGCTGCAACTTTCAGCTGAACCTGATCAGTGACGAGTTGGCCGCCCTAGGCCCCGTCAAGCGTCAGCAGCAGGTCTACGCTCACCTCAACGCCTGGATTGCTGATGGCAGCATTCACGCCGTGAGTATGAAATTCTTTAGCCGTGCCGATTGGGCCGCGCGCTCCTAAACCGAGAGCATCATGGATAAATTGATTATTACCGGCGGCGTGCGCCTTGATGGCGAAATCCGTATTTCCGGGGCAAAGAACTCTGCCCTGCCGATTCTGGCTGCCACGTTGCTCGGTGACGCCCCCGTCACCATCTGCAACCTGCCGCACCTGCACGACATCACCACCATGATCGAGCTGTTTGGTCGCATGGGTATTGAGCCGATCATCGACGAGAAGCTCAGCGTGGAAGTCGACGCGCGCGCGATCAAAACCCTGATTGCACCCTACGAGCTGGTGAAAACCATGCGCGCCTCGATTTTGGTGCTTGGGCCAATGGTGGCGCGCTTTGGTTACGCCGAAGTGGCCCTGCCAGGCGGCTGCGCCATTGGCTCGCGCCCCGTTGACCTGCACATCCGTGGCCTCGAAGCCATGGGCGCGATCATTGATGTCGAGGCCGGTTACATCAAGGCCAAGGCGCCTGAAGGTGGCCTGCGTGGCGCGCACTTCTTCTTTGATACCGTCAGTGTAACCGGCACTGAAAACATCATGATGGCCGCTACCTTGGCCAAAGGCCGCAGCGTGTTGGAAAACGCGGCGCGTGAGCCGGAAGTGGTCGACCTGGCTAACTGCCTGATCGCCATGGGTGCAAAAATCTCTGGCGCAGGCACCGACACCATCACCATTGATGGCGTCGAGCGTTTGCACGGTGCGCGTTTCAGCGTGATGCCGGACCGTATTGAAACCGGCACTTACTTGGTTGCAGCGGCCATTACGGGTGGCCGGATCAAGGTCAAGGACGCTGATCCAACCACCTTGGAAGCGGTGCTGTCCAAGCTGCAAGAAGCCGGCGCTGAAATCACCTGCGGTAATGACTGGATCGAGCTGAATATGCACGGAAAGCGGCCTAAAGCCGTCAACCTGCGCACCGCGCCTTATCCAGCGTTCCCCACTGATATGCAGGCCCAGTTTGTGGCCCTGAATGCGGTTGCCGAAGGCACGGGTACGGTGATCGAAACCGTATTCGAAAACCGCTTTATGCACGTGCATGAAATGATCCGCATGGGCGCGCAGATTCAAGTTGAAGGTAATACGGCCATCGTCACGGGCGTGCAAACGCTCAAAGGCGCGCCTGTTATGGCCACCGATCTGCGCGCTTCAGCCAGCTTGGTGATCTCGGCGTTGGTCGCCGAAGGTGACACGCTGATCGACCGCATTTATCACATCGACCGCGGCTACGAGTGCATCGAAGAGAAGCTGCAGCTCTTGGGTGCCAAGATTCGCCGCGTGCCGGGTTGAGATCATGCTGACTATTGCCCTGTCCAAAGGCCGGATTCTTGATGACACCCTGCCGCTGCTGGCTGCAGCGGGTATTGTGCCGACAGAAGACCCGGACAAAAGCCGCAAGCTGATTATCCCGACCACCCTGGAGTACGTGCGCTTGCTGATCGTGCGCGCGACCGATGTGCCGACTTATGTCGAGCATGGCGCGGCGGACCTCGGCGTCGCCGGCAAAGATGTGCTGATGGAATACGGTGGCCAAGGCTTATACGAGCCGCTGGACCTGCGTATTGCTCAGTGCAAGCTAATGACGGCTGGTGCTGTTGGCGCGCCCGAGCCAAAAGGCCGGCTGCGGGTGGCGACTAAATTCGTCAACGTGGCCAAGCGCTATTACGCTGAACAAGGTCGTCAGGTTGACATCATCAAGCTCTATGGCTCGATGGAGTTGGCGCCGTTGGTGGGGTTGGCGGATAAGATTATTGACGTGGTCGACACCGGCAACACCCTGCGTGCCAATGGTCTAGAAGCTCAGGAGCTGATCGCCACGATCAGCTCGCGGTTGGTGGTCAACAAGGCCTCAATGAAGATGCAGCATGCGCGCATCCAGATGCTGATCGACACCTTGCGTGATGCGGTCGAAGCGCGACACCCCCGCTAATACCCGTGCGGCATTTCGCCGCGTAGCCGCCAAGGATGGCGGAAAGACCGAGCCTGCAGGAGCATTTTTCGGTTGCCTATCCGCGTCATAGCCAATTTTCTCGGGCGTCCATGCGGTGGGCTTGGTAGCCTAACCACGCCCGAGCATTTGCCAATTTAAGAGGCCCGCTATGACCGCTGCTATCGCCATCCGCCGACTCAACGCCGCTGACCAGGATTTTGCCCAGCATCTGGATCACCTGCTGAGCTGGGAAAGTGTCTCGGACGATGCGGTCAACCATCGCGTGCTGGAGATCATCAAGGCTGTGCGTGAGCGTGGCGATGCGGCGCTGGTCGAGTTCACTAAGCAGTTTGATGGGTTAGACGTCGCGTCGATGGCTGATTTGATTCTGCCGCGCGAGCGCTTAGAGCTGGCTCTGACCCGTATCACTCCTGAGCAGCGCCAGGCCTTAGAAGTGGCGGCTGAGCGGGTGCGCGTTTATCACGAGCGGCAAAAGCAAGAGTCTTGGAGCTATACCGAGGCCGACGGCACCGTGCTGGGACAGAAAATTACCCCGCTGGACCGTGCCGGCCTCTATGTGCCGGGCGGTAAGGCTTCGTATCCCTCGTCGGTGCTGATGAATGCCATCCCGGCCAAGGTGGCGGGCGTGCCGGAAGTGGTGATGGTGGTGCCGACGCCCCGTGGCGAGATTAATGAATTGGTGTTGGCCGCCGCCTGCATCGCCGGCGTCGACCGGGTGTTTACCATTGGTGGGGCGCAAGCCGTGGCTGCACTGGCCTATGGCACCGAAAGTGTGCCGCCAGTGGATAAAATTGTCGGCCCCGGCAATATCTATGTCGCCACCGCCAAGCGCCACGTGTTCGGCAAGGTCGGCATCGACATGATCGCCGGCCCTTCGGAGATTCTGGTGGTGTGTGACGGTCAGACCGACCCGGACTGGATCGCCATGGACCTGTTCTCCCAAGCCGAGCACGACGAAGACGCGCAGTCGATTCTGGTCAGCCCGGATGCTGCGTTCCTTGATCGCGTCGCGCAAAGCATTGCCAAGCTGCTGCCGACTCTGGAGCGCGAAAGCATTGCGCGCACCTCTCTTGAAGGCCGTGGCGCGTTGATCCAGGTCGCCGACATGGCTCAAGCCATTGAGGTGGCCAACCGTATCGCGCCGGAACACTTGGAGCTGTCGGTAGAAAACCCAGAGCAATACTTGCCGTTGATCCGCCACGCCGGCGCGATCTTTATGGGTCGCTTCACCGCCGAAGCCTTGGGTGATTACTGCGCAGGCCCTAACCACGTGCTGCCCACTTCGGGTACCGCGCGTTATTCCTCACCGCTCGGGGTGTACGACTTCCAGAAGCGCTCGTCGATCATCCATTGTTCGGCAGAAGGTGCGTCTGAGTTAGGCAAAGTTGCCAGCGTGCTGGCCCGTGGCGAGTCGCTGACCGCCCACGCCCGCAGCGCTGAATACCGCATCAAGGGTTGAGCGTAGGGTGGACAACGCTGTTCTTGTCCACCTGATGTGCATGTAATGTCGGTGGACAAAAAAGCGTTGTTCACCCTACAAGAATTGAATTCGAGGAGAGAAGGGTAGATGAGCAAATTCTGGAGCCCCTTCGTTAAAAACCTGGTGCCTTACGTGCCGGGCGAGCAGCCCAAATTAGCCAAGCTGGTTAAGCTCAACACCAATGAAAATCCCTACGGCCCGTCGCCCAAAGCAATCGCGGCCATGCAGGCGGAGCTAAACGACAACCTGCGCCTGTACCCGGACCCAAACGGCGAACGGCTGAAGCAGGCGGTGGCTGACTTTTATGCTGTGCAGACCAATCAGGTGTTCCTTGGCAATGGTTCCGATGAAGTGCTAGCACACGCCTTTCACGGCCTCTTCCAGCACGGCCAACCGTTGCTGTTCCCGGACATCAGTTACAGCTTCTACCCGGTGTATTGCGGCCTGTATGGCATTACCGCTGAAACGATTGCCTTGGATGAGCAGTTCCAAATTCGCCTAGAGGATTACGTACGCCCCAACGGCGGCATCGTTTTCCCCAATCCGAATGCTCCGACGGGCTGCGCGCAGGGGCTGGAGGCGATTGAGCGCCTGCTTAAAGCCAACCCGGATACCGTGGTGCTGGTCGATGAGGCCTATATCGATTTTGGCGGCGAAACGGCCATCAGTTTGGTGGACCAGTACCCCAATCTACTGGTCAGCCAGACATTGTCCAAATCACGCTCCTTGGCCGGTTTGCGCGTCGGTATTGCGGTGGGTCATCCGGACTTAATTGAGGCGCTGGAGCGGATTAAAAATAGCTTCAACTCCTACCCCCTGGACCGTATGGCAATTGCCGGCGCGGCGGCGGCATTCGAGGACAAGGATTATTTCGAGCAGACCTGCCAGCGGGTCATCGACAGCCGTGAGGCGATGGTGGCTGAATTGCAAACGCTGGGGTTCGAGGTGCTGCCTTCAGCGGCGAACTTCGTTTTTGCCCGTCACCCGGATAAAGATGCCGCGACCTTGGCTGCCGGCTTGCGTGAACAAGGGGTCATCGTGCGCCACTTCAAGCAGCAGCGCATTGCTCAGTTCTTGCGCATCAGCATCGGTACGCCGGAGCAAAACCAGGCGTTGTTGGATGCGCTAGCAGGGCTATAAGCAGCATGCTTTAAATAGCAGGAGCGGATCTAACGCTCCGGCTTTTTTATGCCGTGCAGGTTAAGCAGCCGTGTGCAGGCCATCCATGCCGTGACTTATTTGTCGCTGATAGGTGGCCTGACGCCGATTTCTGCGGTGAGCTGCAGCGCTTTGCCGTTGCGCAAGATATCAATACGGATCTTCTCGCCAGGTTTGGCCCGGGCTACCTGGTTCATTGAGCGGCGACCATCGCCTGCTGTTTCACCGTCAATGCTGAGAATCAGGTCGCCGGGCTGCAGCCCGGCCTTTTGCGCCGGCCCCTCGCGATAGATGCCCGCCACAACGATGCCGGGGCGACCGTCTAGGCCGAAGGATTCGGCCAGCTCTGGGGTCAGCGGTTGCACTTCGATACCCAGCCAGCCGCGAATCACCTGGCCGTGCTCGATAATTGCCTGCATCACTTCCATTGCCAGCTTCACCGGAATAGCAAAGCCGATACCTTGCGAGCCGCCTGACTTAGAAAAGATGGCGGTGTTGATGCCGACCAGATTGCCGTAAGCATCCACTAGCGCGCCGCCCGAATTACCGGGGTTGATCGCGGCATCGGTCTGGATAAAGTCTTCGTAAGTATTGAGGCCGAGCTGGTTGCGCCCGGTGGCGCTGATAATGCCCATGGTCACGGTCTGGCCGACGCCGAATGGGTTGCCGATAGCCAGGCTAACATCGCCAATACGGATGTTGTCTGAGCGGCCGAGGATGATAAACGGCAGGTCTGGCAAGTCAATTTTCAATACGGCGAGGTCAGTTTCTGGGTCACTGCCAATCAGTCGGGCTAGGGTTTCACGGCCATCTTTCAAGGCCACGACAATCTGGTCGGCGCCCGCCACCACGTGGTTGTTAGTCAGTAAATAGCCTTCCGGACTCATGATCACCGCCGAACCTAGGCTCGACTCCATACGCTGTTGCCTAGGCAGGTTGTCGCCGAAGAATTTGCGAAACTGCGGGTCTTCGAACAGCGGGTGCGTAGGTTTATTAACGAACTTGCTGCTGTAAAGGTTAGCCACCGCTGGTGAAGCGACAGTGACGGCGTCGGCATAAGACACCGGTCCTTC
The DNA here is from genome assembly GCF_037943105.1 of Pseudomonas sp. TMP9. Classification (NCBI taxonomy): domain Bacteria; kingdom Pseudomonadati; phylum Pseudomonadota; class Gammaproteobacteria; order Pseudomonadales; family Pseudomonadaceae; genus Pseudomonas; species Pseudomonas vesperimontis. The sequence continues at coordinate 2,958,136 of NZ_CP149803.1, read as the reverse complement.
CTGCGCTCGGCTGAAGAGCGGGGCTTGGCGCACGTTTACATCCTGCCCCGGCAGGCCGACCCATTGCGGAAAATATTGCATGATCAGCAACGCCGACAGCACGCCGACCAGTAGGGGCCAGCCGAGGAAACGCAGGGCCTTGAACATCGATTCAATCCTGAGGGTTGCCGGGGGCAGGTGCGCCCCTTAAGGTGCGCCATTATAGGGAAGCACCTGGAAATAAAGCAGCGCCCCGCAACTATTGATAAGGAAACTCTAATGGCCATCGCCCTAGCGATCTTGGTGGAGGAAGCCGATCGCTACCTCAACGCCGCGCGCATCAATGATTATTGCCCCAACGGCTTGCAGGTTGAAGGCCGGCCGCAGGTGCGCCGTATTGTCAGTGGGGTCACCGCCAGCCAGGCGCTACTCGACGCTGCCGTGGAGGCTGGTGCTGACGTGGTGTTGGTGCACCACGGTTATTTTTGGAAGGGCGAGAACTCCTGTGTCACCGGGATGAAGCGGCGCCGCCTGCATACCTTGCTGGCTAATGACATGAGCCTGCTGGCCTATCATTTGCCGCTGGATGTGCACGCGGACGTCGGCAATAACGTGCAACTGGCCGCCCAACTCGGCATCACCGTAGAAGGCTCGCTGGAGCCTGAAAATCCAAGCACTGTCGGCTTAGTCGGCTCACTTGCCGAGGCCATGACGGCACAGGATTTCGCCCGCCATGTGCATCAGGTGCTTGGTCGTGAGCCACTGTTAATCACAGGCGAGGGCATGATCCGCCGCGTGGGATGGTGCACGGGCGGCGGGCAGGGCTACATCGATCAAGCGATCGCGGCGGGTGTTGACCTCTATCTGACAGGGGAGGCCTCTGAGCAGACCTTCCACAGTGCCCAAGAGAGCGGCATCAGCTTTATCGCCGCCGGTCACCACGCCACTGAGCGTTACGGGGTGCAAGCGTTGGGTGAATACCTGGCGCGACGCTTTGCTATTGAGCATGTGTTTATCGATTGCCCCAACCCCATCTAACGGCCTGCTTTGGCGTTGACCAAGCGCCCATTGAGTGGCTGGGGACCGGCTTGCCTGTCGGTATAAAGCTAGACCGTTTCGATCTAAACAGGCTCCTGATTAGACGATGATGCTGTGCTAGAGTGCCGCTTCGTCCACGGCCCGCCGGCCCAACTACATCGAAATCGTGAGTAGCCATGCTCGATAAACTGACCCATCTGAAGCAGCTTGAGGCGGAAAGTATCCACATCATTCGTGAAGTGGCTGCTGAATTCGACAATCCGGTCATGCTCTATTCCATCGGTAAAGACTCCGCAGTGATGTTGCACCTGGCGCGTAAAGCCTTCTATCCGGGCAAGTTACCGTTCCCGGTGATGCACATCGATACCCGCTGGAAGTTTCAGGAGATGTATCGTTTTCGCAAGCAGATGGTCGACGAGTATGGCCTGGAGCTGATCACCCACATCAACCCCGATGGCGTGGCGCAGGACATGAACCCCTTCACCTACGGTAGTGCCAAGCACACCGACGTGATGAAAACCGAAGGCCTTAAGCAGGCGTTGAACCATCACGGCTTTGATGCCGCCTTTGGTGGCGCCCGTCGTGATGAAGAGAAGTCGCGGGCTAAAGAGCGCGTGTACTCTTTCCGCGACAGCAAGCACCGCTGGGACCCGAAAAATCAGCGTCCCGAACTGTGGAATGTTTACAACGGCAACGTCAAAAAGGGCGAGTCGATTCGCGTATTCCCGTTGTCCAACTGGACCGAGTTGGATATCTGGCAGTACATCTACCTAGAAAGCATCCCAATTGTTCCGCTGTACTTCGCCGCCGAGCGTGACGTGATCGAGATGAACGGTGCGCTGATCATGATCGACGACGAGCGCATCCTCGAGCACCTTACCCCTGAGCAAAAAGCCAGCATCCATAAAAAGATGGTGCGCTTCCGGACCCTCGGTTGCTACCCGCTAACCGGTGCGGTGGAGTCCACGGCAACCAGCCTGCCGGAGATTATTCAGGAAATGCTGTTGGCCAAAACCTCTGAGCGCCAAGGCCGCGTCATCGACCATGACTCCAGCGGCTCGATGGAAGAGAAGAAACGTCAGGGCTATTTCTAAGCAAGGGGTTAATATGTCGCACCAATCCGAATTGATCAGCGAAGACATTCTCGCTTACCTGGCCCAGCACGAACGTAAAGAGCTGCTGCGCTTTCTTACGTGCGGCAACGTCGACGACGGCAAAAGCACACTGATTGGCCGTCTACTGCATGACTCCAAGATGATCTATGAAGACCATCTGGAAGCCATCAGCAAAGACTCGAAAAAAGTCGGCACCACCGGTGACGATATTGACTTGGCGCTGCTGGTCGACGGCCTGCAGGCCGAGCGCGAGCAAGGCATCACCATTGATGTGGCCTACCGCTATTTCAGCACCACCAAACGCAAATTTATCATTGCCGACACCCCCGGCCATGAGCAGTACACCCGCAACATGGCCACCGGTGCGTCCAACTGCGACCTGGCAATTATTTTGATCGACGCCCGTTACGGCGTGCAGACCCAGACCAAGCGCCATAGCTTTATTGCCTCCTTGCTGGGCATTAAGCACATCGTCGTTGCGGTCAATAAGATGGATCTCAAAGGCTTCGATCAGGGCGTTTTTGAGCAGATCAAGTCCGACTACCTAGCGTTTGTTGAAGGGATTGCCTTCAAGCCAAGCTCGATGTATTTCGTGCCGATGTCAGCGCTCAAGGGCGACAACGTGGTCAACAAGAGCGAGCAGTCGCCTTGGTACACCGGTCAATCGTTGATGGAGATTCTTGAAACGGTGGAAGTGGCTGGCGATCGTAACTTCAACGACTTGCGCTTCCCGGTGCAGTACGTCAACCGCCCCAACCTGAACTTCCGCGGGTTTGCCGGCACCTTGGCCAGCGGCATCGTGCGCAAGGGCGATGAAGTGATTGCTTTGCCATCGGGCAAGGGCAGCAAGGTCAAGTCCATTGTCACCTTTGAAGGTGAGCTGGAGCAGGCCGGTCCTGGTCAGGCGATCACCATCACCTTGGAAGACGAAATTGATGTGTCGCGCGGCGACATGCTGGTGCACGGTGATAACCGTCCGCAAGTGGTCGATAGTTTCGACGCCATGCTGGTGTGGATGGCCGAAGAGCCGATGCTGCCGGGTAAGAAATACGACATCAAGCGCGCCACCAGTTATGTGCCGGGCTCGATTGCCTGCATCAATCACCGGGTGGATGTGAACACCTTAGAAGAAGGCGCGGCTAGCAGCCTGCACCTTAATGAAATCGGCCAGGTGCGTATCGCCTTGGATGCACCGATTGCGCTGGACGGCTATGCGCACAACCGTACCACTGGCTCCTTTATCATCATCGACCGCCTAACCAATGGCACCGTTGGCGCTGGCATGATCATCGCCGAACCGATTGGCGCGCACGGCTCGGGTGGTCATCATGGTCAGCTGGCCCATGTGTCGACCGAAGAGCGGGCCACGCGTTTCGGTCAGCAGCCGGCCACGGTGTTGTTCAGCGGCCTGTCTGGCGCGGGCAAAAGCACCCTGGCCTATGCCGTGGAGCGCAAACTGTTCGACTCAGGCCGTGCGGTGTATGTATTGGATGGCCAGAACCTGCGTCATGACCTGAATAAGGGCCTGCCGCAGGATCGTGCCGGGCGTACCGAGAACTGGCGGCGTGCCGCTCACGTGGCGCGTCAGTTCAACGAGGCTGGCTTGCTAACCTTGGCGGCCTTCGTTGCCCCGGATGCCGAAGGCCGTGATCAGGCCAAGGCGCTGATCGGTACCGAGCGTCTGATCACCGTGTATGTGCAGGCTTCGCCGCAGGTCTGCGCCGAACGCGACCCGCAAGGGTTGTACGCCGCCGGTGGCGATAACATCCCGGGCGAGTCCTTCCCTTATGACGTGCCGTTGAATGCTGACCTAGTAATCGACACCCAAGCACTGTCGCTGGAGGAAAGCGTCAAGCAGGTGCTGGCACTGCTGCGCGAGCGTGGGGTGATTTAACGCTGGCTCAGTCATTAAAAAACCCGCTCAGTGCGGGTTTTTTATGGGTGCTGAATTGTCAGTGCAGTGGTTTGAGCGGCTGTTACTTGTTCTTCAGTCCGTAACTTTCATCCAGCATGCCGGGCACATCGGCAGTTTTTGGCGCGTAGTCTTTGGGCATCTCATGGTGCACGGGCGGCTTTAGGCGCTCGCGTTTTTCGCCGCTATCGTCGGCATGCAGGGTGGCCAGTAGGCGCTGACGGGTTAATTCGTCTAAGGCCAGGCGATTGGCTCCGTCGGACAGGTGTTGCTGCACATCCAGTTGGGTCTGGCTGAGTTTTTTCACCAGGCTGGCGGTGGTGTTGAAGTGGGTGACCACCTCACTCTGGTAGGTGTCGAAGCGTTGTTGAATTTCATCCAGCTGGCGCTGGGTACGGTTGGGTGCAGCGTTGGGCGCTAGGCGCGCAATCAGGAAGCCAATGGCAATGCCGGCTACCAGGGTAATGGCGGGTAGCAACCAGGCGGTAAGCGTCTGTTCCACGAGTCCTTCCTCTCTAAACGGCTTTGCTTTACGTTAACGGCTCGAACCTGCGCTGTATAGCCGAATGATGTGTGCAGCGCAGGCTGTCTGCTAGACGTGTCGACCCTCTGCGAGGTCACGGAGTTCCCTGTTGCTTAGCCGCGAAACCCCCTTGATGATTGCCGGCCCTTGCGGCCAACTCGAAGCCCTGCGGCTGGACACCCTTGACGCCCGTGGTGTGGCGCTGATCTGCCACCCCAATCCGGTGCAAGGCGGCACCATGCTCAATAAGGTGGTTTCGACCTTGCAGCGCACTGCTCGCGACTGTGGTTTGGCCACGGTGCGCTTTAATTACCGCGGTGTCGGCGCCAGCGCCGGCAGCCATGATATGGCCAGTGGCGAGGTGGATGACGCTGAGGCTGTGGCCCACTGGTTGCGCGCCCAATACCCTGATTTACCGCTTACCCTGATGGGTTTTTCCTTTGGTGGCTTTGTGGCGGCCGCGCTGGGTGGGCGTTTGGAAGCTCAGGGCGTGATGCCCGAGAAGCTGTTTATGTTGGCCCCGGCAGTGCAACGTCTGACGGCTGAAACGCCGCCTGCGAGCCACTGCCCGCTGGTTCTGATCCAGCCGGAAGATGATGAGGTGATCGACCCGCAAACGGTTTACCAATGGTCAGCGGCACTCGGGCGTGCCCATGAGCTGTTGAAAGTGGCAGAATGCGGGCACTTTTTTCACGGCAAGCTCACTGATCTTAAAGATCTGCTGCTGCCGCGTCTCTGACCCCTACAGGCTGTCTGCGCCTGAGTTGATAAGCGAACGCCATGACCACTCGTATCCTTACCGGCATCACCACCACCGGCACCCCGCACCTGGGTAACTATGCGGGCGCGATTCGCCCAGCGATTGTGGCCAGTCGCGCAGCCGATGCGGACTCGTTCTATTTTCTGGCTGACTACCATGCGCTGATCAAGTGCGATCAGCCGGCGCGCATTCAGCGTTCACGTCTGGAAATTGCTGCTGCTTGGCTGGCGCTGGGGTTGGATACCGATAAAGCAACCTTCTACCGTCAGTCAGATATCCCTGAAATTCCTGAGCTGTGCTGGTTGCTTACCTGCGTGGCAGGCAAGGGGCTGCTGAATCGCGCCCATGCCTACAAGGCGTCGGTGGACAAAAACGTCGAACAGGGCGAAGACCCGGACGCTGGCATCACCATGGGCCTGTTCAGCTACCCCGTGCTGATGGCGGCCGACATCCTGATGTTCAACGCGCACAAAGTGCCGGTTGGTCGCGATCAGATTCAACATGTGGAAATGGCCCGTGACATCGCTCAGCGCTTCAACCACCTGTTCGGTAACGGTAAAGAGCTGTTCACCCTGCCTGAGGCAGTGATTGAAGAAGACGTCGCCACCTTGCCCGGCCTCGACGGGCGCAAGATGAGCAAAAGCTACGACAACACCATCCCGTTGTTCGGCAGCGCCAAGCAGCTTAAGGACGCCGTGGCACGTATCGTCACCGACTCCAAGCTGCCGGGCGAGGCGAAAGACCCCGACAACTCGCACCTGTTCACCCTCTATCAAGCCTTTGCGGCACCCACCCAACAGGCGGATTTCCGTGCAGCGCTGCAAGAGGGTCTTGGATGGGGCGAGGCCAAGCAGGCATTGGTCACCCTACTTGAAGCTGAGTTGGGCGAAGCCCGTGAGCGTTATCAGGCGCTGATCAGCAAACCTGCGGACTTAGAAGATATTTTGCTGGCCGGCGCTGCCAAGGCGCGCAAAATAGCGACGCCGTTTCTTGGCGAGCTGCGTGAGGCGGTGGGCCTGCGTTCCTTCCGCAGTCAGGATGTAAGCGATGCCAATGAAAAGAAAAAAGCCGGTAAGAGCGCGCGTTTTGTCAGCTTCCGTGACGACGATGGCCGTTTCCGTTTCCGTCTGTTAGACGCGTCGGGTGAGCAGTTGCTGCTGTCCATACCCTTTGCTGATGGCAAGGCTGCAGGCATGGTCAATAAGCGCTTGCAGTCCGGTGATACGCTGGATGTACGTGAGCAAAACGGCGGCTTTGGTGTTTGGTTGGACGATGAGTGCGTGGCGACCAGCCCGACATTTGCCGACAGCGCTGCCGCCCAAGCGGCGATCCAGCGCTTGCGTGAGGCGCTGACCCCGGCTGAATAAAGGCTCGGTAGCTCGGTAGCTCGGTAGGATGGGTTGAGTCACGCGATACCCATGCGGGCTCATCAATGCTTAGCATCGCAGGTTCAACCTGCGCGGCCTGACCCGCCCTACGGCTGCGCGGCGGTGTGTTAATTGGATTTCCGCCGACCAGTCGTGCTGGCTGATTGCCAAGCAGTGGGGGCATCGCTAGAGTGGCGTCCCCGTTTTACGTGCTCGGCTAACGAATTATGAACCCCCTAGAACGCTACCAAGCTGACCTCAAGCGCCCTGAGTTTTTCCATGATGCTGCTCAGGAAACAGCGGTGCGCCATCTGCAGCGTCTGTATGACGACCTGATCGCGGCCGAGAAGGGCACCTCAGGTGTGTTCAGCAAACTGTTTGCTAGAAAACCGCAGGGGCCGGTCAAGGGTTTGTATTTCTGGGGTGGCGTCGGTCGCGGTAAGACCTACTTGGTCGACACCTTCTTCGATGCGCTGCCGTTTGAGCGCAAAGTGCGTACCCACTTTCACCGCTTTATGAAGCGCGTGCACGAAGAAATGCGCACCCTCAAAGGCGAAAAGAACCCGTTGACCATTATCGGTAAGCGCTTTGCCGACGAAGCGCGGGTAATTTGTTTCGATGAGTTCTTCGTCTCTGACATCACCGACGCGATGATCCTCGCCACCCTGCTGGAGGAGCTGTTCAAAAACGGTGTCAGCCTGGTCGCGACCTCCAATATCGTGCCCGATGGCCTGTACAAAAACGGTCTGCAGCGCGCGCGCTTTCTGCCGGCGATTGCCCTGTTAAAACTGCACACCGATGTCGTCAATGTCGACAGTGGTATTGACTACCGCCTGCGTGCGCTTGAGCAGGCGGAGTTGTTCCACTGGCCGCTGGACGCTGCTGCCGAAGAAAGCCTGCAAAAGAGCTTCACCAGCCTGCTGCCTGAGCACTGCGTGGTGCAGGAAAACGAGCCGTTAATGATCGAAAACCGCGCCATCATCGCGCGCAAAATCGGTGATGACGTGGCCTGGTTTGACTTCCGTGAGCTGTGCGATGGCCCCCGCAGCCAGAACGACTACATCGAGCTGGGCAAGGTTTTCCATGCCGTGTTGCTGGCGAACGTTGAGCAAATGAGCACCGCCAAAGACGATATGGCCCGGCGCTTTGTTAATTTGGTGGACGAGTTCTATGACCGCAACGTCAAGCTGATCATCTCCGCTGAAGTAGAGCTGAAAGACCTCTACACCGGCGGTCGCTTGACCTTCGAATTCCAGCGTACCCTCAGCCGCCTGCTGGAAATGCAGTCGCATGAGTTTCTCTCGCGCCCGCACAAGCCCTGAGTGCAGGACACAGAGCGCCATTCTCGTAGGGTGGATGGCGCTTTATCCATCCACCGCCTCATGCCCCCTCATGGTGGATGAAAAAAGCGTCATCCACCCTACACACTGATTCGGCGTGCTTATGGCGCTGGCGGTTGCTGAAGACAGTCAGGCCGCCTGCCTTCAGGCAGGGTAAACTCAGCGCCATCGCCTTTTAGCTCTTTGTGGTAACCCTATGACGTTTGCCTCCCTCGGCCTGATCGAGCCTCTGTTGCGCACCCTCGATAGCCTCGACTACAAAACCCCAACTGCCGTGCAAGCGCAGGCCATTGTGCCGATCCTTGCGGGGCGTGATCTGATGGCTGCCGCACAGACCGGTACCGGCAAGACCGCAGGCTTTGCCTTGCCCGTGTTGCAACGGCTGATGATGGAAGGGCCGGAGGTGGCGAGTAACTCAGTGCGCGCGCTGGTACTGGTGCCAACGCGTGAGTTGGCTGAGCAGGTGCTGCAGAGCTTTATTACCTACGGTCAACACCTGCCGCTGCGCAGTTTTGCCGCGTATGGCGGGGTCAGCATTAATCCGCAAATGATGAAGCTGCGTAAAGGCGTGGATGTGCTGGTGGCAACGCCCGGCCGTTTGCTCGACCTCTATCGGCAGAAAGCAGTCAAATTCAACCAAGTACAAACTTTGGTCCTCGACGAAGCCGACCGCATGCTGGATCTGGGCTTTGCCAGCGAGCTGGAGAGTGTGTTCCGCGTATTACCGAAAAAACGTCAGACTCTGCTGTTTTCTGCGACGTTCTCCGACGCCATCCGCAGCATGGCGGGTGAGATGCTCAATGATCCGCTGAGTATCGAGGTCAGCCCGCGTAATGCGGCGGCCAAATCAGTCAAGCAGTGGCTGATCCCAGTGGATAAAAAGCGCAAAAGCGAGCTGTTTCTGCACCTGTATCAGGCCAAGCGCTGGAGCCAGGCGCTGGTGTTTGTGAAAACGCGTAAGGGCGTTGATGAGCTGCAAGCCGAGCTGCAGGGCCACGGCATCAGCGCCGACTCAATCCATGGCGACAAGCCCCAAGCCACTCGCCAGCGTGCTTTACAGCGGTTTAAAGATGGCGAAGTGAAGGTGCTGGTGGCCACCGACGTGGCCGCCCGCGGCCTGGACATCGACGACATGCCGCTGGTGGTCAATTTTGACTTGCCCACCGTCGCCGAAGACTACGTGCACCGCATCGGTCGCACGGGCCGTGCTGGCGCTTTAGGGCAGGCGGTATCACTGGTCTGCGCTGATGAAGTGCAGCTGTTGTCCGCCATCGAGACCCTGACTCAGCAGGTGCTGCAACGCGTCGATGAGCCGGACTTTATCCCCGATCACCGCGTCCCGCAGACGTTGCCCGGTGGTCAGGTGGTGAAAAAATCAAAAAAAGCCAAGAAGCCGAAAATAGTCGGTGGTGGCAAAAGCGGCAGTTTAGGCCGCTGGATGGAGGCCGATGCACCCGCTGCACCGGCGGTCAAAGCGGTGCGCAAGGTGCCGAGTTTTGGCGCTAAGGCGGGTAAACCGGGGAAGTTTGCTAAATAGCCTTAGGCGATACTGGCGGCTTGGGCGGCTGCCAGTTGTTTTTTATGGGTGGCAGCGGCCGTCATGTCGTAGATCACCACGCAAATATGCTCGACTTCGCCCGGTGCACCCGCCAGCGGCAGCAGGGTGACGTTTTGGTACATAAATTCTTCTTGGCCGGTGATCGGCTGGTAGTTCTTGAAGTGCATCAGGTAGGGGTGTTGCTCCCACAGGCTGAATGCGCGGGTGCCCAATTGCACCACAGTATCAACCTTACGCCGTAGCCAGGTTTCGTCGATCTCTGGGAATAGGCTGAACAGGGTTTTGCCATGCACCTCATCTGGGCCCATGCCAGAGTGGTTTTCCATAAAACTGTTCCACACCTCGACCTGATATCGACGGTCGAGCACGATCACGCCAACATCGATGCACTGCACGATATCGAGCAGCCAGTGCACTTCTTTAATATCAATCTGGGCGGGCATAGGGGTGGCCTGTATGGTTAGTTCGGTTAGTCAATTTCGGCGGCTGACGCCCTGATACTGCGTTGCCGCTCCTCCCAACAGCCGGCTATGGCTCGTTGCGCCGCCTGGTCTCAGCACCTCAGCTATCCGGTCTTGAGTCAACCCACTAGCCGTACAGGCCACTAACTCATCAGGTAGTTGATTTTGTTGGTCAGGCGCTTGATCGAATCTTCGGTAAACAGCAGCAGCAAATCGAAGTGGATGTCGTGCGATTCCAAGCTGTAACTGACTTCCACCGCCAGGGTTTTCTTCCAGCGGCGCTGATTAAGGTGAATCAGTTGCTCAATGGAGGAATGTTGGCCGAGCAGTTGCGGATGACCTTGAGAGAAGCGCACATCGATCTGCTCGGCAATCCCTGAAAGGCATGCGCCAATCAAGATGCTCGCCAAATCCAAAAGCATCTCTGAGGTTTCTAGATCGTCCTTCGGCTGCCAGTTAAGCAGGCGCGCCATGTCAGCAACTTCTGAATCATGAAACAGCAACAGCGATTCGCCCGCGATGCCGTCACCGATAAAACCTTGGCACACCGCACTCATGCGCTCGCCGCGCATGGCGTCAGTGAGGGTCATGTGCAGTTCGCTGACTTCAAAAATATTCACCTGCGGCACTGGCAACTGCACGAACACGCCGAGTGCCTTGGCCAGCAGAGCGGCGGCGCGGCCCATGGCCACGTTGGTCACTTCGCGTAGGGCGTCGCGGAAATTAACCTTGAGCTCATCGAGCACAGCGGCTTGGCTGACGGCGCTGGGCGCAGCCTCAGGGTCGAACAGGCCAAGTTCGAGCAGGGTGCTACGCAGTGTTTCGGGATCGGCAGGCTTCTTGATAAAAGCCAGTGCACCCAGCTCTTTAACCCGTCGCACCGCTTCATCTTGAACATCACCGGAAACCACCAGCACCTTGCAGGCCAGGCCTTCAGCGCGGATCGCCGCGAGGGTTTCATAGCCATCCAGCACCGGCATGGTCAGGTCCAGCAGCATCACCTGACCTAAACCTTGGCGCAGCGCCTCAAGGGCTTCTTGGCCATTGGTTGCTTGGCTAATAGTGACCGGCCATTCAGGCGGCAGCGCGCGGATCAACTGCTTGCGCGCCATGTTCGAGTCGTCGCAGACCACTAAAGGAATCAAGGCTGAAGATTACCTGTGCGCGTGGGAGAGCACCGCTTGCAGACTGTTTGCGGGCGATTGCCCTCGATTACACAGCCGGTTTGTGCGGTTTTTTTCAAGCATAGCCGTTTGAGGTGGCGCGTGGGAGGCTTATTCGGTTGGGCGTTGCAGCCACTCAAGGATGCCCTGCGCAGCTTTGCGGCCACTGGCAAAGCAGGCGGTTAGCAGGTAACCCCCGGTGGGGGCTTCCCAGTCGAGCATTTCTCCGGCGCAAAAGGTACCGGGCAGCTGTTTCAGCATCAGGTGCGGGGTCATGTGCTCGAACGCTACGCCACCGGCGCTACTAATGGCCTCATCCAAGGGGCGTGGACGAATCAAGGCGATGGGCAGGGCTTTAATGACGCTGGCCAATTGCAGTGGGTCAGTAAACACCTCAGCGTTGGCTAACTCGCGCAGCAGAGCCGCTTTAACGCCATCAATGCCAGCCTGCCGGTGCAGGTGTTTAGCCATTGATTGCGAGCCGCGTGGCTTGCTTAAGGCGATGTGCAGTTTGCCCAGCGGCGTTTGCGGTAATAGATCGAGGTAAACCTTGGCACTGCTCTGCCGATTGATTGTGTCGCGAATGCTCGCTGACAGGGCATAAACCAGGCTGCCTTCGATGCCGCTGGCGGTTAGCACACACTCGCCCAAACGCGGCGCTTGCTGGGGCAGGCACAGGCTGACATTTTTCAGCGGCGCGCCGGCGAATTTATCGCGCAGTAATGGGCTCCACGCAGCAACATCGAAGCCGCAGTTACTCGCCTGCAAGGGCGCTATGTGCACCCCGCGCGCCTCAAGTAGCGGCACCCAGGCACCGTCTGAGCCGAGGCGCGCCCAGCTGCCGCCCCCCAGCGCCAGTAGGGTGGCATCGCTATTAACCGCCCGTTCACCCGCTGGCGAGCTGATGCGTAAGGCGCCCTGGGCATCCCAGCCCAGCCAGCGATGCCGTGTGTGGATCTGTACGCCCAGTTCGCGCAGGCGCTTGAGCCAGGCGCGCAACAGCGGCGCGGCTTTCATATCACTGGGGAATACCCGGCCTGAGGTGCCGACAAAGGTGTTGATGCCCAGGCCGTGAATCCAGCCGCGCAGGGCATCGGCATCGAAGTCTTGCAGCAGTGCGGTCACTTCATTCTGTCGCGCGCCATAACGGCCCACAAACGCAGGTTTTGCCTCGGAGTGGGTAATGTTCATGCCGCCGACGCCCGCCAGGAGGAACTTGCGGCCCACTGACGGCATACCGTCATACAGTTCGACCTGCACGCCGCCAAAGGCCAGCACTTCTGCCGCCATTAACCCGGCGGGGCCGCCGCCGATAATAACGACGCGAGAGGCAGGCTGTTGGGTGAGGGTGGTCATGGCAGGTTCGGGGTTATCAGCGGGCTAACATTCTAACTGACGCCGCTGCGACCTTGTCATTTCTGCGAGCTTCGGGCACGGTCAAGCCTAAGCCTTTTTAACTGGAGCCCTTTATGTCTGACCTTTACCCCAGCAACGACCCCGATGGCCTGATCGAATACTCGGTGGTCTACACCGACCGCTCACTCAACCACATGTCGCAGTCGTTTCAGGGCGTGATGAAGGACATTTCCGCCACCCTCAAGCAGGTCTACAACGCTCATGCGGTAGCCATTGTGCCGGGTAGCGGCACGTATGGCATGGAAGCCGTGGCGCGGCAGCTGGCCACGGGGCAGAAGTGCTTGGTTATCCGTAATGGTTGGTTCAGCTACCGTTGGACGCAGATTTTTGAGATGGGTCAGATCCCGTCTGAGGCCATCGCGCTCAAGGCCCGTCAGGTTAAGAGCGTCAGCCAAGCAGCGTTCACACCGCCGGCGCTGGCTGATGTATTGGCCGTTATAGCCGTAGAAAAGCCTCACGTGGTGTTTGCGCCGCATGTGGAAACGTCTTCCGGGATGCTGCTGCCGGACGGCTACCTGCGCGCGGTGGCGGATGCTGTGCACGCGGTGGGCGGTTTGTTTGTGCTCGACTGCATTGCCTCCGGCACGCTTTGGGTGGACATGCAGGCGTGCGGTGTTGATGTGCTGATCAGCGCGCCGCAAAAGGGCTGGAGCGCTTCACCCTGCTGCGCCCTAGTAATGCTCAGTGAAGCGGCCCAGGCTCGCGTCGAGGCAACCCAGAGCAGCAGTTTTGCCTGTGACCTGAAGAAGTGGCTGCAGATCATGCAGGCTTATGAGCAGGGCGGCCACGCTTACCACGCCACTATGCCCAGCGATGCCTTGGCACGCTTTCGCGAGGCCATGCGTGAAGCTGAAGCTATCGGCTTTGCCACCGTACGTCAGCAACAGCAGGAGTTGGGCGATCGAGTGCGGGCCATGCTTGCCAGTAAAGGCTTTAAAAGTGTCGCCGCTCCGGGCTTTGAAGCACCCGGTGTGGTGGTCTCTTACACCGACGATGCGCAAATCAAAAACGGCAGTAAATTCGCCGCCTTGGGTTTGCAAATTGCTGCGGGCGTGCCGCTGCAATGTGATGAGCCAGCGGACTTCCAGACCTTCCGCCTCGGCTTGTTTGGGCTGGATAAACTGGGCAATATCGAGCGCACGGTAAACACCTTGGAGCAGGCGCTGGATAAGGTCTTAGCCGAGTAACGCTTGGTCAGGCCTTTACGCGGCGTTGCTGCACGCTCAGCACCAACGCAATCCCGCCGAGCACTGCAGCGGCGCTGAGCAGCAAGCGCAGGCTGAGCGCTTCATCCAATAAGAGGCTGCCGGCCAGCGCCGCAAGGATCGGCACGCTGAGCTGTACGCAAGCGGCTTGAAAAGCGTGCAGGCCGCGCAGCGCGCTGTACCAGATGGCGTAGCCGACCCCTGAAGTCAACGCGCCAGACAGTAGCGCATAGATTAGCCCCGGCATATCCCAGCGGGCCTGAGCGAATAACAGGGTGCTGAGCGCCAGCGCCATAGGCACGGTGCGCAGGAAGTTGCCGGCGGTGGCCGCCAGCGGGTCTTTGACGCCGCGGCCTAATAATGAGTAAACCCCCCAGGCAACGCCCGCCAACAGCATCAGCAGTGCGGCTGCTGCAGGAGGTCTATTGGCGCCGGGCAACAGTAAGATGAGTAGGCCTGCGAATGCCATGACTAGCCCACTGCAACCCTTTAGCCCCAAGCGTTCACCGCGGTACAGGCCCCAGGCAAGCATGCTCAATTGCACCGCGCCGAACAGAATCAATGCCCCCGCACCCGCTTCTAGGTTGAGATAAGCGAAGGAGAACGCGGCGGCGTAAATAAACAACGCGGTGGCCGCAGGCCAGCTACCGGCATTGACGTTGTTGGCTTTGCGCAGGCGCAGCAGCAGCCACAGCGTAATCGCGCCGGCAAGCAGGCGCAGGCCGGTAAAGCTGGCCGCATCAATCTCGGTGTCGCGCAGTGCTAGGCGACATAGCAGCGAGTTACCGGCAAAGGCCAGCATGGCCAGGGTGGTTAGCAGTAAGGTTCGAGTATTGACCATGGCTAAATTTAATGAGGTGATACAGCGATGCTTGGCGATGGGTATCGCTGCGCTCAACGCCATCCTACGGGGTTGGTTAATTTTATTGCCTGCAGCGCCAAGCTTAACGCCATCCCGCAGTTATGCGCCGCCCAAGCCGCGTTCGCGCCACACCCGGTCAGCGCTGTGATGGAGTATCCCGTGCCGGCGCGCCAATGCTGCACGGTCTTTGTCGTAGCCGCCGCCAATCACCCCGACCACCGCAATGTCGCGGCCTAGGCAGTGGTTGAGCACCGCTTCATCACGGGCAGCGATGCCGGCGTCAGTCAGGTTGAGGTAGCCGAGGGCGTCATCCTGATGCACGTCGACGCCGGCGTCGTAGAGCACGATGTCCGGCTGGTACAGCGGCAATAGGTAGTTGAGGGTGTCGTCCACCACCTTGAGGTAATCGGCATCGCCCATGCCATTGGGCAGCGGAATGTCCCAGTCACTCAGCGCTTTGCGTGCCGGGTAATTTTTCTCGCAGTGCAGCGACACGGTAATCGCCTCTGGGGTGTTTTCCAGTAGGCGTGCGGTGCCGTCACCTTGGTGCACGTCGCAGTCGAAAATCAGCACGCGCTGGGCTTTACCGCTGGCCAGCAAATAGTGGCTGATCACCGCCAGGTCATTGAAGATGCAGAAACCGGCCGGATGATCGAAGTGCGCGTGATGGGTGCCGCCGGCTAAGTGGCAGGCCAACCCATGCTGCAACGCCTGCTCGGCGGCCAGCAGCGAGCCGCCGACCGCGCGAATGGTGCGCTGCGCCAGCGCTGCGCTCCATGGCAAGCCTAGGCGGCGCTGTTCTTCATAAGCCAATGCCCCGCTGGCAAACCGCTCGATATACGCCGGGCAATGCGCCAAGGCAAGAATGTCTGCAGGGCACAGTTCAGGGCGCAGTAATTCGGCGTCGGTGCACAAGCCACTGCTCACTAAGTGATCGCGCAGCAGGCGGAACTTCTCCATGGGGAAGCGGTGGTTGCTGGGGAAGGGCGGGCTGTAATCGTCGTGATAAACCAGCGGCAAACGCATGGGGGCAGGCTCGTTCGGATGTGCGCAGAGTATGGCGGCCCGGCAACGCTTGGCTCAAGTCAGTCTGCTGATTGGCTTAAATGCTGCCATGATTATCCGCATTCATCGTTCAGTTGGGCCGACAAGCGTCGGCAAAGTCTTTACCATCTCGCCCCCTAGCCCGATGCGCTAACGGGTATGTCGCAATAGCCCCGAGTATCATCAAGGCCTGCGTATCGCGTCACTTTCTCTGCAGGGGAAGGGCATAAGGAAGGCGTCGCTAGGCGACATTTAGGTTAACCGGAGAGCATGCATGAGTCAGGTGTTGAATGAATTGGTCGCCCTGCTGACCCTGGAAACCATCGAGGAGAACCTGTTTCGTGGCGTCAGCCAAGACCTCGGCTTTCGTCAGCTCTTTGGCGGTCAGGTGCTCGGTCAATGCGTCTCGGCAGCCAGCCAGACGGTGGAGCCGGAGCGGCATGTGCACTCCATGCACGGTTATTTTCTGCGCCCCGGAGATTCCACCCTGCCGGTGGTGTATCAGGTTGAACGCGTGCGTGACGGCGGCAGCTTTAGCACGCGTCGGGTAACGGCGATCCAGAAGGGCAAGCCAATTTTTACCTGCAGCGCGTCGTTTCAATTTGATGAAGAAGGCTTCCACCACCAAGACCTGATGCCCGACGTGCCGGGGCCGGAAGCCTTAAAGTCGGAGACCGAACTGGCGCGGATGATCGCCGATGCCTTACCTGAGCGCATGCGTGAACGGGCAGTGAGCGACAAACCGATCGAAATTCGCCCTGTAACGGTGGGCAACCCCTTTGCGCCGCAACCCTGTGAGCCGGTTAAGCATGTGTGGTTTCGCGCGGCCGGCGAGTTGCCGGATGACCCGCAGCTGCACAAATACCTGCTGGGTTATGCCAGTGACTTCAATTTACTGACCACCTCCATGCTGCCGCATGGCGTTTCGGTGTGGCAGAAGTTTATGCAGGTGGCCAGCCTCGACCATTCGCTGTGGTTCCATGGCAACCTGCGCATGGATGAATGGTTGCTGTACAGCATGGACAGCCCGTGGTCTGGCAATGCACGCGGTTTTGCCCGCGGCAGCATCTTTAATCGTCAAGGCCAATTGGTCGCCTCAGTGGCCCAAGAAGGCCTGACACGTGTGCGGGAGGACTGGAAATGAGCCTAAATGCTGCGCGCCATTGGGTGTTCGACATGGACGGCACCCTAACCCTGGCTGTGCATGATTTTGAAGCGATCAAGCGGGCGCTGGATATTCCCCTGGCCGAGGACATTCTTGGCTACTTAGCCGCCTTACCTGCAGATGTGGCAGCGGCTAAACATGCGTGGTTACTGGAGCATGAGCGCGAGCTGGCGCTGACCTCGGAACCCGCGCCGGGGGCGATTGCGCTGGTGCGTGAGCTGCGTGAGCGCGGTTGCCGCCTGGGCATCCTCACCCGCAATGCCCATGAGCTGGCGCTGCTGACGCTGCGTGCCATTGGCCTGGATGACTGCTTTGCCAGCGCCGATGTAATCGGCCGGGATGAAGCGCCGCCCAAGCCTGACCCCGGCGGCTTACTGCACTTCGCTAATGCGTGGCAGGTGACGCCAAGCGAGCTGGTGATGGTCGGTGATTACCGCTTTGATCTTGAGTGCGCCCGCGCGGCCGGAGCCCGCAGCGTATTGGTCAACCTGGCAGAAAATCCCTGGCCAGAGCTGACCGATCACTTTGCCTTAGATTGCCTTGCGTTGCAGCGCTCTCTTGGATGAAATTCACTACCACACTCACTGCTGCAGCGAGACAGTCATTAAGGCTGCGCTCATTGGTACTTGAACTGGCCTACTAGGGTTTGTAGGTCAACCGCCAGATGGGCCAGTTGGCTGCTGGCTTGGGCGGTCTGTTCGGCAGACTCGGTGACTCGTTCGGCGACGTCATTGATGTTGACCACGTTCTGATTAATCTCATCCGACACCGCGCTCTGTTCTTCGGCAGCGCTGGCAATTTGCGCGTTCATATCATTGATGCTGGTCACTGAGAGGGTTATTTTTTCAAGTGCGACGCTGGCCTGCTGGGCTTGGCTGACACTCTCGTGTGCGCGCGTCTGGCTTTGCTGCATGACGACTGCCGCCTCGCGTGCCGCATTCTGCAGCTGTTCGATTACAGTTTGAATCTCGACGGTGGATTGCTGGGTGCGTGATGCCAGGGTGCGCACTTCGTCCGCCACCACGGCAAAACCACGGCCCTGCTCGCCGGCTCGAGCAGCTTCAATTGCGGCGTTAAGGGCCAGTAGGTTGGTTTGCTCGGCGACTCCACGGATTACCTCAAGGACGCTGCTAATATTTTTGCTGTCGTCTTGCAAGCGGGCAATGACCTGGGCGGCACGTTCGACGTCGCTGGCGACTGCGCCAATCGCGCTCACTGCTTCGGCAACAACATGTTGGCCTTGAAGTGCTTGCTGGTCGGTACTGTTGGCAGAGCGTGCAGCCTCCGAGGCGTGGCGTGCGACTTCTTGCACGGTGGCAGTCATTTCATTCATCGCTGTGGCCACTTGTTCAATTTCGCCACGCTGTTTTGCTAAGTCGCGGTTCAGTTCATCGGTAATAGCCGACATTTCCTCGGCGGCAGATGCCACCTGAGTGGTAGAGCCTGCGACGTCAGCTACGAGCCTGCGGACTTTCTCGGCAAAGTGGTTGAAGGCCTGCGCCAACTCAGCCACCTCATCACGGCCGTTGATTGGCAGGCGGCGAGTGAGGTCGCCTTCACCAGCCGCGATGTCACGCATAGCGGCGGCGGCGGCACTTATCGGTTGGACGATGCTGCGCGCGATGAGCATGGCTAGCAGCAGACCAACCGCCAGAGCGATGACCGCCACAATAGCGGCACTATTGCGCGCACCAGCCAAGGCATCGGCGTAGTAGCTGCGGTCCATGGCGATTTCCAACAGACCCAACGGTTGGCCTGAGAAGTCCTTTATGGGCGCGGCAAATACGGCGACTGAGCGGCCGTCGAGTTCCGTCTGCAGCGTTACTGCTTTACCGTTGTAGGCGTCTTCACGCTGAGCGTTTGACAGCAGTTGGGGATTACTGAACGTACTGGCGAATGCGCTGTATTGGCCGGATGCTTGCCTGAGTATCAAGCCTACATCAACGTTGTAGCGTTGTTTGAACGAGTCGAAGAAGGGCTGTCCGAATGACAAGCCGAACTCCACCGAACCGACATGGCGGCCTTCGGCTTGAATCGGTGCTAAACCACGAATGCCAAGGCCGGCGACCCCTGACTCAATGCCATGTAAGGAGCGCTTCTGGGCATTGACTTGAATCACTGTCTTGCGGATAGCCGACAAATCATCACCGAACTTTGGCGGCTCATGCACACGCAGAAACGAGGTCGCCGGCGCTTGATGGAACTGGAATTGACGCAGGTTGTACCGCCCCGCCATGTTCGCAAAACCCGGTACGAACATAGCAGTAAGGCGCTCACGATCACCGTCGGCCATAGCCTGTTGAACGTCGGGGATGCCAGCCACCAGCGCCGACAATTTTTCAGACATGACGCCTTCCGATTCAATCGCGGTAGTGATGTTATTGAATAAGCCTCGCAGTTCGCGTTGTTCAGCTTCGGCGATCACATTGTTAAAGCGGCTTAAAAAAACTGTCAGCAGGACTGCGACGGTTACAGCCAGCAACAACACCAGGCTGATAGCGATGCGCTGACCAATTTTAAAATTGCTGAACATGGCTGAAGCTCCAAATAGTAAGAGTCATCACTGTCATAGTGTGGAGAGTTAGTGTGCATGGTGTTGGGCGCGGGCTTGCCCAAAAGTTTTCGGCTATTGAGGGCATATCTTTAATGCTCAGCCCGTGCCGGCCTGGCATGCGCTCAGTGTTGTCCATATCGGTTTGAGACGCAGCGGAGTATCGCTAGCTGACGCGCCCAGCCAAGTCTTTGAGGATCGGGCAATCGGGGCGGTCGTTGCCTTGGCAGCTGTCTATTAGTTCTTTGAGGGTGTCGCGCAAGCCGCTGAGTTCGTTGATCTTGCGTTCCAGCTCATTGATATGGGTGGCGGCGAGCGCTTTAACATCGGCACTGGCGCGCTCACGGTCCTGCCACAGGGCCAGCAGCTGACTGACTTCGGCCAAGGAAAAGCCGAGATCACGTGAGCGTTTGATAAAAGCCAAGCGATGCAGGTCCTGCGCGCTGTACTGGCGGTAGCCACCTTCTGTGCGGTAGGCGGTGGGCAGCAGATTGATGCTTTCGTAGTAGCGAATCATCTTGGCGCTAAGGCCAGTCTTCTTTGCCGCTTGGCCGATATTCATGGGCGTTTCCTAAACGATGTTCAGAGGCTGTGGCCGGCCACGCAGGCTGCACGTCACGATAATTATTAAGGGTTGCCTCGGTACATTCGCCAGTTTTACCGATGGCGCTGATGGGTTGCGCCGTTCAGCTGTTATGGCGGCCGATTGAACTGCCTGCGCTCAACCCATCCTAGGGTTTGTGGCTGCGATCCTGAGGTTTCCAGGTTTTAAGCAGTAAAGCATTGCTCACCACGCTGACGCTGGACAGGGCCATGGCGGCGCCGGCCAGCATCGGGTTAAGCAAACCCGCTGCTGCTAGGGGAATACCAATCAGGTTATAAGCGAAGGCCCAGAACAGGTTTTGCCGGATTTTGTTGTAGGTGCGTTTACTGATATCCAGCGCGTCGGCCACCAAGCGCGGGTCGCCGCGCATCAGGGTAATGCCGGCGGCATGCATGGCCACATCGGTGCCGCTGCCCATGGCGATGCCAACATCAGCGGCGGCGAGAGCTGGGGCATCGTTGATGCCGTCGCCGACCATGGCCACCACCGCGTCTTTTTTCAATGCTGTGATGATTTCAGCTTTATTTGCCGGCAATACTTCAGCATGCGCGACGGTAATACCAAGCGCCTTGGCCACGGCATTAACGCTGCCGCGGTTGTCGCCGCTGATCAGGTGGCTGTCGATACCCTGCTCAGAAAGCGCGGCAATGGCTTCTGCTGCGCCCTCTTTGAGGGTGTCGCCAAAGGCAAATAAACCGAGAACCTGTGGTCGCGGCGCCAGTTCCATCAGCCACGACAAGGTGCGGCCCTCGGCTTCCCACTCAAGTGCTTGGGCGACAAGCGTCTGGTTCTGCAGCCAGTGTTCTTCCAGCAGGCGTTTGTTGCCCAGCGCCAGCTGACGCTCGCCAATGTGCCCAGCAATACCGCGCCCGGCCAGTGCTTTGCTGTCGCTGACCTCAGCCAGTGTCAGCTGCTGTTCCGCACATTCATCCAGTACCGCTTTAGCCAGTGGGTGTTCGCTGCCGCGTTGCAGTGCGCCGGCCAGTTGCAGCAGGTGCGTGGTGTCGCCGTCGACGGCTTGCAGGTGGGCGATGCGCGGCGAGCCTGAGGTTAGCGTGCCAGTCTTGTCGAAGGCCACTAGGTTGACCGAGTGGGCGATCTCCAGCGCTTCGGCGTCTTTGATCAAAATGCCATGACGCGCGGCCACGCCGGTGCCGGCCATGATGGCGGTCGGGGTCGCTAAACCAAGGGCGCACGGGCAGGCAATCACCAGTACGGCCACGGCGTTGAGCAGCGCCGTCTCAATACCTGCGCCCAGTGCTAGCCAGGTAATTAAAGTGGCCAAGGCAATCAGCAAAACACTGGGCACGAAGATCCGGCTGACTTTATCCACCAATTTTTGGATCGGTGCTTTAGCTGCTTGAGCGTCTTCAACCAAGCGAATAATGCGTGACAGCACAGTTTCTGCACCGAGGGCGGTGGTTTCGATCAGCAAGCGACCTTCACCGTTGATCGCCCCGGCAGTCACCGTATCGCCCGGTTGTTTCGGCTGCGGCAGGCTCTCGCCGCTAATCAGTGCTTCATCGGCATGGCTCTGGCCTTGCGCTACCAATCCATCGACCGGGAAGCGTTCGCCGGGCTTAACCACAATACAGTCGCCCAGCTGCAATTCATTCAGTGCGACCCATTGTTCGCTGCCATCGCGCAGGCGTAAAGCGCGCTCCGGGCGCAAGGCTTGCAGAGCGCGGATGGCGCTGCTGGTTTGGCGTTTGGCGCGGCTCTCTAGGTATTTACCGAGCAGGATCAGGGTGATGATCACCGCCGAGGCTTCGAAGTACAGGTGCGGCATGCCATTGGCTGGGGTCACCGCCCACTGATACAGGCTTAAGCCGTAAGCGGCGCTGGTACCGATGGCGACCAGTTGGTCCATGTTGCCCGCTTTGGCCCGCAGCGCACTCCACGCCGCGCGGTAGAAGCGTGCACCGAAAATAAACTGCACCGGCGTGGCCAGAACGAACTGCGCCCACGCCGGTAACATCCAATGCAGGCCAAAGGGCGCCACCAGCATGGGCAGCACTAGGGGCAGCGTCAGGGCGATGGCCAAGAACAGCATCCAGCGTTCGCGTAGCAGCTGTTTGGCGGCCGTGGCTTGGGTAGTTTGTGAGTCGCCAATCCGGCTGGCGTGATAACCCGCCTTGCTCACGGCCTGCAGCAGAGCGGTTATGTCGCCCGCGTTTAGCACCTGCAGTTGCGCCCGCTCGGTGGCCAGGTTGACGCTAACTGAGAGCACACCCGGCTGCTGCGCCAACGCGCGCTCGATGCGGCCGGCGCAGCTGGCGCAGGTCATACCGCTGATGGCTAATTCCACGCGTGCGCTGGGCACGCTGTAACCGGCGGCGCTCACGGCATTCACCAGTTGCTCCAGGCTGCCGGCGGGCGCTTCGATGCGCGCGTGTTCGCTGGCCAGGTTGACACTGACACTGGCGACGTCGGCCACTTTGGCCAGCGCGCGCTCTACTCGGCCGGCGCAGCTGGCGCAGGTCATGCCGGCGATTGGTAGGTCAACGCTGATGAGATGAGACATGTAGTGCCCTCCATTGGACTGCGCTAGAGGATCAACCTTGCCACCTAGGTAAGGTCAAGGGCTGTTTTATGGCTTGACCTTACCCCGCTAGCAGGGAGGACACTGTGCGCCTCAATTAGTTAATGCAGGTGCTGAGTGATGCAAACAACGAGCGTTCACACATTTCGGGTCGAGGGCATGACCTGCGACCATTGTATTAAAGCAGTGACCGACGCCGTGCTGGCTCGTGATGCCGCTGCGGATGTCAGGGTAAAAATCCAAGGCGGCGAGGTCACGGTGGGCAGCCACCTGGCCAGTGATGAATTGATTATCGCGATTGCCGAAGCCGGCTACAGCGCAGGCTTGGCGTGATCAGCAAGTGAAGGCTCGTGGGCTGGCCAATCGCGGATCAGCCCACGAAAGCAGGCATCGACCATCGGCGCGGTGTCATGCAGCGGGTCAAACAGCGTAGGGTCGCGCAGCCAGTCGTGAAACAAGCCTACCAGTAACGCATGCACCGAGCGCGCTGCCAGGCGCGGACTCAGCCCCGCATGCAAGCGCGGGCTGACGGCTGGGCTGCTGAACTGCTGCTCGCAGAGCTCGATAAACAGATTGATAAAGGCCTCATGGCGCTCTTCAGCCTCGCGTAACTCCTCGGTGAACTCGCAACGCCGTAGCAGCACCGTGAAGATGCGGCGTTTTTGTTCGTCCCGGGCCAAGTTAGCAATGGCCTCGATGCACAGCTCACGTAAGGTCAGCAGCGGGTCATGCTCGGGGCAGCCGCGCATACGCTCAGCCAGATGCTCAGGCGGCAAGCGCACTTGGTTGAGCATGGCGTTGAAAAGGTGGGCCTTGTTAGCGAAGTGCCAATACACCGCGCCGCGCGTGACCCCGGCCTGGCGGGCAATATGCTCCAAGCTGGTGCGTGCCACGCCTTTTTCTAGAAACAGCGTTTCGGCGGCCGCAAGCAGAGCAATCCGGGTTTTTTCAGCATTTTCTTTGGTTCGGCGCATGGCAGCAGGTGCATTTCTGGCTAGGCTCAAGGCCAAAGTGTAATGAAGTTGAGGGCAATGTTCTATTTACAAACACTTGTGTATGTAACTAGCATTGCCGGTCATAACTGCTGCGCCTCGCGTTCCTTCGGAGACATCCATGCCCTTTTCCCTTCATCTGCCGGCGGCTGCCGGTGCCTTGTTGCTGGCTATTTTTGCCTGCCCGCTGTACGCCGCTGATACCCCGCCGGCGCCCGAAGTGGTGGTGGAAACGGTAAAGGTCGAAGCGTTACCGCTGGAGTTTGAATACTCCGCCCGCACGGCAGGTTTTCGCGAGGTGCAGGTGCGCGCTCAGGTCAGCGGGATTTTGCAGGAACGCACCTATCTAGAAGGCAGCCAGGTCAAGCAAGGGCAGGTGATGTTCCGCATTGACCCGCGCATTTATCAGGCGGCGCTAAGCCGGGCTAAGGGTGCGCTGGCGCAGGAGCAAGCACGCTATCGTCAGACGGAACGCAACCTCAAGCGCATCCGTGAGCTGCAGAAAAAGGGTTTTGCCAGCGAGAGTGAACTGGACAACGCGGTGTCGAATTTCGAGCAGAGCAAAGCCAATATTCAAGCGGCGGAAGCCGAGGTGTTGTCCAAGCAGATCGACCTCGACTACACCACAGTGAAGGCACCGATCTCCGGCATCACCAGTAAGGAAACGGTCTCCGAAGGCAGCCTGATGGTCGCCGGTGATC
Source organism: Pseudomonas sp. TMP9 (assembly GCF_037943105.1). NCBI lineage: Bacteria > Pseudomonadati > Pseudomonadota > Gammaproteobacteria > Pseudomonadales > Pseudomonadaceae > Pseudomonas > Pseudomonas vesperimontis. The sequence continues at coordinate 2,933,838 of NZ_CP149803.1, read as the reverse complement.
CGAATGCCAGCCTGCTGAGCAACATCACCCAGCTGGACCCGATCTACGTCAATTTTGCCGCCCCCGACTCTGACGTGGAGAGTGTGCGCAGTGGCTTGCAGAACGGCAGCTTAGTGCTGCCGGAAGACGGCAAAATGAGCGTGACGATTACCCTTGGCGACGGCAGCGTCTATCCATTAGAAGGCAAGGTGGACTTTACCGACAGCTTGGTTGATCGCGGCACGGGCACGGTCAGCGCTCGCGCTGTGGCGCCTAATCCCGAGCAGCATCTTCTACCCGGTCAGTTTGTCCGGGTTCAGGTCAAAGGTTTGAGCCTGCCCAATGCCATGACCCTGCCTGAACGGGCGATTGCCCAAGGCCCAAGCGGTACTTTTGTGTATGTCGTCGATGAGCAAGGCTTGGCGCGTAAGCGGCAGGTCACTACCGGGCACACAGCCAAAGGTCGCTGGGTGATTATTTCTGGGGTCAGTGCCGGGGAGCGGGTGATCGTTGAGGGCCTGCCGAAAGTGCGCCCGGACAGCCCGGTCAAGGTTGTTGCTCCCGCTGCCAGCCAATCTTAAGGAGCGCCTGACGTGATCTCACGCTTCTTTATTGACCGCCCGGTGTTTGCCGCCGTCATCTCGATCGTCATCATCATGGCCGGCCTTATGGCCATGCGTTCGCTGCCGATCGCCCAGTACCCGCAGATTCTGCCGCCGCAAGTGTCGGTTAGCGCCAGCTATGCCGGTGCCAGCGCCCAGGTCATCGCTGAGACAGTGGCTGCGCCGCTGGAACAGTCGATTAACGGCGTTGAGGGCATGATCTACCAGCAGTCCAACTCCGGCGGTAACGCCATGAGCCTGTCGGTGTACTTCGAAGTGGGTCGTGATCCGGATCAGGCCACCATCGACGTCAACAACCGGGTGCAAGCGGCACTGGCTAAATTGCCCGAAGAAGTGCGCCGCCAAGGTGTGAAAGTGCAGAAGAAGTCTTCCGACATTCTGCAGGTGGTGACGTTGTTTTCCCCGGATGGCTCGCGCGATCCGGTGTTCATCAGTAACTACGCGCTGATCAACGTTATCGACGAACTTAAACGCTTGCCCGGTGTGGGCGATGTCACCCAGTTCGGCTCTAAAGACTATTCCATGCGCATTTGGTTGCGCCCGGATAAGCTGGCGCAGTTCAACCTAACGCCCAGCGATGTGGTCAAGTCGATCCGTGAGCAGAACTCGCAGTTTGCCGCCGGCAGCTTCGGCCAGCAGCCGCTCAAGCAAGAGCAAGACTTCACCTACACGGTGACCACCCAAGGCCGCTTCACTGACCCGAAAGAGTTTGAAAACGTCATCCTGCGCACCGATGAAACCGGCGCAAGTTTGCTGCTCAAGGATGTCGCCCGCATCGAACTCGGTGCGCAAGACTACTCGCTGATGACCTCGCTAAACGGCCAGCAGAACGCTGCGTTTGGCGTTTATCTGCAACCCGGCGCCAATGCCCTGGACACCGCCGAAGCGGTCAGCAACGCGCTGGAGCGGCTGTCGAAGAATTTCCCCAGCGGCATGACCTTTAAAGTGCCGTATGACACCACCAAATTTGTCCGGGTATCGATCGAAGAGGTGATTTACACCTTCTTCGAAGCCCTGGTACTGGTGGTGTTAGTGGTGTTTATCTTCCTGCAAAACTGGCGCGCCACGCTGATCCCGGTGCTGGCGATTCCGGTGTCATTGATCGGCACCTTCGCCGGCATGTACATGCTCGGTTTCTCGATCAACCTGCTCACGCTGTTCGGCATGGTGCTGGCCATCGGTATCGTGGTGGACGATGCCATTGTGGTGATTGAAAACGTCGAGCGGGTGATGGCCACCGACAAGGTTGGCCCGCGCGAGGCCACCATCAAAGCCATGGAAGAGGTTACAGGGCCGATCATCGCCATCGTGCTGGTGCTCTGCGCAGTGTTTGTGCCAGTCGGATTTCTCGGTGGCCTGGCCGGGGAAATGTATAAACAGTTCGCCATCACTATTGCCGTGTCTGTGGTGATTTCCGGCATCGTCGCCCTGACCCTGAGCCCGGCGCTGTGCGCCTTGCTGCTCAAGCCCGGTCATCATGAACCAGCGGCGCCATTTCGCCTGTTCAACCGCTTCTTTGACAAAATGACCGACGGTTACACCGCCGGTGTGCGCTTCTTTCTTAAGCGCTCAGCGGTGGGCTTGCTGCTGTTCGGCGCAATGATTGCGGTAATGGTGGTGCTGTTCAACCGGGTGCCCAGTTCTTTGGTTCCCAGCGAGGACCAAGGCTATGTGATCAACGCCTACTTCCTGCCACCCGCTGCATCACTGACCCGTACCGAGAAACTCACCAGCGAGGTGACTCAGCAATTGATGGCGCACCCAGCCGTTCAGGACGTGGTGACCTTTGCCGGTTTCGACGTGTTGAGTTCGGGTACGCGCAGTAACTCGGGTGTGTCCTTTGTGCCGCTAAAGGATTGGAGTGAGCGCACCACGCCTGAGCTGGATGCGCGCAACCTGACCGGCGAGTTTATGGCCATGGCCTCAAGCCAGAAAGACGGCGTGATGATGAGCTTCAACCCGCCGCCGATTACCGGTATGAGCACCACCGGCGGTTTTGAAGGCTTTATCCAAGACCGCAGTGGCGGCGGCACGGCAGAATTGGCGAGCAAGGTGCAAGCCTTCCTTGCCGCTGCAGCTAAGCGCCCAGAACTTAAAGGGGTGCAGAGCACCTTTAACGCCAATGTGCCGCAGTACTATATCGATCTTGATCGCACCAAGGCGCGTGCTTTGGGCGTACCGATCAATGATGTGTTCACCGCCATGCAGGCGACGTTTGGCAGCTTCTATGTCAACGATTTCAGCTTGTACGGCCGCACCTTCCAAGTCAGCTTGCAGGCCGAGGCGGAGTTCCGCAGCAAGCCTGAGGACCTGTCCCAAGTCTACGTGCGCGCCGCCAGCGGTGAGTTGGTATCGCTGGCCAGCCTTGTTAAGGTCAAACGTATTCTTGGCCCCGATACTTACGCGCGCTTTAACGTCTACCCGGCCGCGAAGATTCTCGGTGGGCCGGCTCCAGGTTACAGCTCAGGTCAGGCCCTGAGCGCGATTCAGCAAGTGGCGGATGAAGTGCTGGGCAGCGAATACAGCATCGGTTGGACCGGTTCGGCCTTCCAAGAAGTGGCATCCCAGGGTTCGGGTAGCAGTGCCTTTCTCTTCGGTTTAATCATGGTATTCCTGATCCTCGCTGCGCAGTACGAGCGCTGGACCTTGCCGTTGGTGGTGGTCACAGCGGTGCCATTCGCGGTGTTCGGGGCGATCCTTGCGGTGTGGCTGCGCGGCATCGAAAACGATTTGTACTTTCAGGTTGGCCTGCTCACGTTGATCGGCCTGGCGGCGAAGAACGCCATTCTTATCGTCGAGTTCGCGGTACTCAACCGACAAAACGGCATGGGCATTTTCGAGTCGGCGCTGGAGGCTTCGCGCCTACGTTTTCGCCCGATCATCATGACGTCGCTGGCGTTTATCCTCGGTGTGGTACCGCTGGCTATTAGCTCGGGCGCAGGCTCTGCCAGTCGTCATTCGATCGGCACCGGGGTGATTGGCGGCATGTTGGCGGCCACCTTCCTGGCGATTTTCCTGATTCCAATGTTCTACCTGTTGGTGGAATCCATAGCAGAAAAAATCAGTAAAGGCCGGAAAAAAGCCGACACACCGGTTTAACCCCGCGCCTCGAGAAGGGCAGGCAGGTCGTAGCCCGGATGCAATCCGGGAGCGATTTGCAAGGTCGTGAGTGTTGCGGACGTGCTCCGGATCATTGACGACGGCCCATCTGCTCTTACTTTCCTGGATACCCATGCCGTTACGTCTTTTGTTGATACTCGGTGCGCTTAGCGCATTCGGGCCGCTGGCCATTGACTTCTACCTGCCGAGCTTCCCGGCTCTGGCCCGCGCTTTTGCTACCGATGTTGAGCATGTGCAGCTGTCGTTGGCCGTCTACTTTATCGGCTTAGCTATTGGTCAGCTGGTTTACGGCCCGCTGGCTGATCGTTTCGGCCGGCGCAAGCCGCTGCTTGTCGGGGTGACGTTATTCAGTCTGGCGTCGCTGGCTTGCGCGCTGGCGCCTAGTTTGGAGTGGCTAATCGCGGCGCGGTTTGTACAAGCATTGGGCGGTTGCGCCGGCATGGTGGTGTCGCGGGCGGTGGTGCGCGATTTATGCGACCCGATCAACTCAGCCAAGGTGTTTTCCCAGTTGATGCTGGTGATGGGGCTGGCGCCGATTCTTGCACCGTTAGCCGGTGGTCTGCTGCTGAGTACGTTGGGTTGGCCGTCGATCTTTATCTGCCTGACGCTGTTTAGCTTTCTGTGCCTGTTGGCGGTGGCTAAGTGGCTGCCGGAAACGCTGGCCAGGGACGCGCCGTCAGCGCCTTTAAGCGGTGCGCTCGGGCAATACCGGCGCCTGTTGGCGAATTTGCCGTTCCTTGGGTATGCGTTAACAGGCGGGTTTGCCGTTGCCGGGATGTTTGCCTACATCGCCGGTTCGCCGTTCGTATTTATCGAGCTGTACGGCATACCCACTGAGCACTATGGCTGGCTGTTTGGCAGCAACGCGTTGGGTTTTATTCTGGCGGCGCAGCTGAATGCCTGGTTGGTCGCACGGCATGGACCGGGGTATTGGTTGGGTAAAGTCGTCTGGTTTTACTGGGCCGCCGGCTTAGCTCTGTTGCTGGTGGCGCTGGCCAAGCCGCAGGCGCTGTGGCCGTTACTGATTCCGCTGTTCTGCTGCATTGCCTGTTTGGGCATCCTTTTGCCCAATGCCTCAGCATGTGCCATGGCTGGGCAAGGCCGGCATGCTGGCAGTGCGTCGGCGTTGCTTGGCAGCCTGCAATTCGCCATCGCCGCCAGTGCTGCCGCCATGGTGGGCGTGCTGCATGACGGCAGCGCCTGGCCAGTTGCGGTGGTGATTTTTAGCTGCGGGATTTTAGCCGTTGGCTGCTCCCTATTTACCCGCTGGGCCGAACGTGGAGTGAGCCATGTATTGGGCTAACTGGCAGCGCGTTGTTGTTCTGTGGGTAAAACATGCGGCGCATTCACGCGCGTTTGCAGTGTGCTGACGAACTGGCGTGCTTCGGCTTCACTGCGGAAGGTGACGCTCTGTTTACCAATGCGTACTTGCCAGCCGCTGCCTGCAGCTGTTTTTACCGGTTGGGTCATAACGTTCATAGACGGATCTCCTCAAGGCAAGAACGTGCAGTCTACGCGCTCAATATGAACCTTTATTGACCTGTAACAAATCTGATCACCACCGCTGCGCTGTTGGTCTGCTCAGCTCACCGTGGTGGCGCTGAACTGCACCGCTAGCCCCGCCAGCCGGGTGAACTCAGTAACCAGCGCGATATCCGCAGAGCTTGGCCGGGTGGGGTGCGGGTAATAGATGCCGAAGGTGCCGAGCACGTGGCCGTTATCGTCTTTAAACGGCAGCGACCAGCACGCATGCAGGCCGGCTGCGAGGGCAACGGACTGGTATTCGCGCCAATTGGGGTGCTGGCTGACATCTTCGGCAATCACTAATTCGCCACTCGCGGCGGCATGCCCGCATGAGCCTACGCCCAACGCCGCTTGAATCCCTTCAATGGCGTGGCAATACGCTTCCGGCAGGCTGGGCGCTGCACCCACATGCAAACGTTGGTATTCATCAAGCAGCATGATGGATACGCGCATCTGCGGTTGCAGCCTTTCCAGACGCTGACTGATGCCGACAAGGATGCTATTCAGCGGATGCAGGGCCAGCAGTTCATCCAGTACAGCATTGCGCGCCTGTTGCAGCTGCAGGGTTTGATAGCGTTCATGCACGTCACGTAGGCTGCCGTGTAGGCTCTTTTCCAGCGCATTGAAATTAAACTGCAATTCCACCCGGCGTACTTGGCCGCAGCGGGTCAGTAACTGGCATTCCAAGCGCAGATTATCCAAGTCACCTTTGAGCAGTTCTTGCAGCCTTTGGTTAAGCGGGACGTGGCCCAATTCCGGCATAAATCGCTGCAGTGGGCTGCCCAGGCTTTCGTGGACGGGGTAACCACTGATGCGCTCCCACGCCGGGTTAAGGAAGGTCAGCTGGTTGGCTGCATTAGTGATAAAAATCGCATCACCCAAGTGCTCGACCAGCGAGCGGTAACGGTGCTCGCTGACCTGCAGTTCGCTGTCCAGTTTTTTATAGTCGGTGAGGTCGATGTCAACGCAGTACATCTCCACCTGATCGAAGCTGTTACGCAGCATAAGATGGCTGGAGTAGACCCAAATCGGAGTGCCATCTTTGCGCTGCAACTGGACCTCAGCTGCGGGGATTGGTGGCCCGCCGAGTTGCCATAAATTGACGGCGCTGATTAGTTTGCTGCGGTTCTGCGGCGGTACGACCAGCTCCTCTAGGCGACGGCCCATGACTTCATGCAGGGCATAACCATAGAGTTGTGTGCTGGCCTGGTTCCAATAAATGACCCGGCGTTCTCGGTCGTAGCCCTGCACGGCAATTCGCGGTGTTTGTTCAAACAATTGCCGAAAACGCTGCTCACTTTCACGCAAGGCGCTTTCATCGCGTTTCTGTGCACTGATGTTCTGCAAGGTCCCGAGGATGCGACCAGGCTCGACGACTTCTCCACGCAGCATCACCCAGGTGGCTGATTGTTGCTGCGGCAGCAACAGGCGAGCGCTGACCGTCATGCTCGTGTGGTCCTCGAGTAAGGCGAGCAAGGCACGCTGCACCGCAGGACGTTCGGCAGGGTGCAGCCAACTGAGCAGGTCTTCAACGTTACATGGCTGACTATTAAGGTCGCGGCCAAGCAGGCGCTGCGCCTCGTCACTGAGCTGGAAACCGTTGCGGTATTCCCAGCTGCCGAGTCCGGCATTGCGTTGGGTGTGTTGCAGCAGTTGGCTGCTGTGGGTCAGTGCATCGAGCAGCCGACGCTGCGCATGGCGGTCGCGCAGGCTGAAAAAGAAGATCAACCCGGTGCTGAGCAAAATAAACAGCAGACCTTTGCTGGTTTGCAGAGCAGCTACCCTCTCACTGTTCTTGATCAGCGCATTCAGCACATAGTCGCTGCCGAAAATCCACAGAGCACTAAACAGCATGTACACGCCTGCTAAGCGCAATGGGCCTCGAAAATCAGGTCGCATCTAGTTTCACCAAGGGGCTAAGTCGAAAACTACTTAGGCTGTTACCAGCGCTGAAGTTGTGCAGATGTTGCTTAGCTTAGCTGAGCTAGGCGCTAAACGCAGAGTGCAGTGCAAGGCGTTTAGGGCAAGATTAAGCGCGCAGCCCCTAGCGTGCTGCGGGAGCCGTTGAATAAACCGCGGCTGCTATTAAGCGCGTGTTGGTAAACACTTTGCGCTCAGCTGTTGGCGCACAGGCACCCAGCACACTAGTATTGAGGCCAGCACGCTGCGGCAATCCATCGCAGCGGCGCCGCACCAATGATGCGCAAGAGCAATGCTAGAGTCGCGCCCCATGAAATTAACCCGATCTGACCGTCGCCTGCTGGCCTGGATGCTGTATTTCAGCGTGCTGTTCAGTGCGTTCGCCTGCAGCATTGGCCATGGGCAAATGGCCGGTTTGCAGCTCAGCGGGTTGAGCAGTCAGTACTGCTCTTTCGACGGTAACTTCGGTGCGGGCGCGGATCTGGACGGCTCCGGTGTTGTCGCACCCAATCCCGCGACGGGAACGGGGTGCGCTCTCGCCAGCCTGTTCAGCGCGATCATTCTTGCAGCTTTCTTCGGCCTCTTAGGCTTACTGGTTGCAAGCTGCGCGGCGTTGTTAAGCGTTTTCTTCGCCCCCCATCCGGTCCGCTACCTCTGGCCATCGGCCAATCCCCGCGCCTCACCTTCAACCCTCTAGGTTTTGCCGAAGCATCGCCGTTGAACCGCATGGTTCACGTGTGTGCACGGTATGTTCGAGCTAGCGCACGCGAGCTGTGAGTCAATTTTCCATTGGTAACACCACCCGGTTCGGCGCTGGCATTGCTAGGTGTCCGGCCTGTGCTGATGCACCTTATAAAACCTTACGCCGTGGACAGCCAGTCCACTCCAGGAGAAACACCATGCTATTGAAAAAGACCCTGCTAATTGCCGCACTGCTTAGCCCAAGCCTGTTTGCCAACGCGCATGACTACAGCGTGGGCAACCTGCACATTGAACACCCGTGGTCGCGTGAGATGCCGCCGGTTGCGCCGACCGCAGCCGCTTATTTTGTGGTGCATAACAAAGGCAGTGAAGCGGATCGCCTGCTCAGTGTCAGCACCCCGGCGGCCGGTAAGGCTGAGCTGCATGAGCATGTACATGCCGATGGCCTGATGAAGATGCAGCAGGTGCAGGGCGTGGACATTGCCGCCGGTGGCGAGGTGAAGTTCGAACCCATGGGCTACCACGTCATGCTGTTCAACGTGCAGCAGCAGGCCAAAGACGGCGAACGCTTCCCGCTGACCCTGACCTTCGAGAAGGCCGGCCAGCTAGAGGTACAGGTTGATGTGCACAACGATGCGCCTAGCGCTGAGCCTATGCAGGGTGATGAGCACAGTCACTAGGGTGCTGACCCACTCGTTGCACTGCAACGAGTGGGTTCCGTAGTTTTTATTGATATTTATCAATCGCGTGACAACCACGCGTGGTCATAATTTGCGCGAGATGCTTGAGTAACCGTGATGCCCTGTAGTCGCCCCCGTTCAGCCCGCTACCGCTCAGCCTGCTTGGCCTTATTGGCCATGTTGTTGCTCAGCGTCGGGCCGCTGTGGTCGCAACTTAGCCAGCCTGTGGATATGGCATGGCTGAACGAGCTGGCCTGCGGCGAACACCGCGACGCACAAACCAGTGCCCTCAGTGATGAAGCGCTGTGGGCTAAATGCGGTTACTGCACCTTGCTGCTCAATAGCCCCGCCACCGGTTGCTCCAGCCGGACGCTGGCACTGGCGGCAACTGCGGCAGTCGACCGACATACCGCGCCGGTTCGCTCTGGAGTTGCCCGCTCAGCTATTTTTCCCGGCTCACGCAGCCGCGCACCGCCTGTTTATTCCTGATCGCAATTGCCCTTGTTACCGGCGTGAATGTTGCTAAAGCACGGCCGGTTATTAATTGGTGTGCCTCGATTTTGGAATAAATATGCTTACTCGTTCGCTGTTAACCAGTGCTGCACCTATGCGCCTCGCGCCGCTCTATGTTTGCTTGCTCTGGGCTGCTCAGGCGCATGCCGAGCAAAACGCCGAACCGTCGCTGCTGCAGTTGCCGCCCTTAGTGGTGACTGGGGTCGCTCAGCAGTCGCCGGTGACGGTGGTCACTGACCCCAAACAGCCGCGCCAGCCAGTGCCCGCCGCCGATGGCGCGGACTACCTGAAAACCATTCCCGGCTTTAATGCCATCCGCAGCGGCGGTGCCAATGGTGACCCGCTGTTTCGTGGGCAATTTGGCTCGCGCCTGAACATCCTCAGCGACGGCGGCGTGTTGCTCGGCGCATGCCCCAATCGGATGGATGCACCGACCTCTTACTTGTCACCGGAAAACTTCGACCGTTTGACCGTTATCAAAGGCCCACAAAGCGTGTTGTGGGGGCCAGGTGCCTCGGCCGCAACGATTTTGTTTGAGCGTGATACGCCGCGTTTTGAAGCCCTCGGTGGGCGTGTCGATGGCAGCGTATTAGCCGGCTCCAATGGCCGTTTTGATCGCCGTATTGATGCCACTGCCGGCGGCAGTCAGGGTTATATCCGCGTGCTCGGTAACACCGCCCAAGCCGATGACTATGAAGACGGCAATGGCGACACCGTGCCCTCGCGCTGGGAGAAATGGAACAGCGACATGCTGCTGGGCTGGACGCCGAACGACGACACCCTGATCGAACTCAGCGCCGGCCGAGGTGATGGTGAAGCGCGTTATGCCGGGCGCGGCATGGATGGCAGCCAATTCCTGCGCGAAAGCCTCGGCCTGCGCGTGCGGCTGGAGAATCTTGGCGAGGTGTTCCGAGGCCTCGAAGGGCAGGTGTATTACAACTACGCCGACCACGTGATGGACAACTTCAGCCTGCGCAGCCCAAATCCGCAGGATGTGATGGCCATGATGCGCAACCCCATGGCCAGTAATGTTGATCGTCGCACCTTGGGCGGTCGTTTGGTGGGCACGTGGACCTGGCAGTCGGTCGAGCTTAAGGCTGGCGTTGATGCCCAACGTAACGAGCACCGCAAGCGAGCCTCCACATTTATGATGGGGCGTTATACCGACTACGACCAATTCAACTGGGATAAAGATGCTGAGTTTCACAACTACGGCCTGTTCGGTGAATTGACCTGGCAGGTTAGCGAGCGTGAGCGCTGGGTCACCGGCGCACGCCTGGACCGTGCCTCGGTCAAGGATTACCGGCAGACGCTTGGCAGCCAAATGAACGGGACGCTCCGCGCCAACCCCACGGCTGATGAAACCCGCAGTGACACGCTGCCCAGTGGCTTTGTGCGTTACGAGCAGGACCTGCAAAACCTGCCGGCCACCTGGTATGCCGGCCTTGGCCACACCCAGCGCTTCCCCGATTATTGGGAGTTGTTCTCCGCCAGCCCCGGGCCAATTGGTTTTGTGCAACCGATGGAAAGCCTGGAACCGGAGAAAACCACCCAGCTGGATATGGGCATCAACTACCGGGGTGCAAAACTCGAAGCCTGGGCCTCGGTCTATGCCGGGCAGGTGCGTGATTACATCAGCTTCAGCTATGGCCCGGGGATGATGCCTGGGCATGTACGCTCGCAAGCCAGCAATATCGACGCGCGGATCATGGGCGGCGAGCTGGGCATGAGTTATCGCCTGGACAGCAACTGGAAAACCGATGCCAGCGTGGCCTATGCCTGGGCCAAAAACAGCTCGGATGATCGCCCGTTGGGGCAAACGCCGCCGCTGGAAGCGCGTTTTGGTTTGGCCTATGAGCGCAGTGATTGGAGCGCTGGCGCTCTATGGCGTGTGGTCGCGGCGCAGAACCGGGTGGATGAAGGCAAAGGCAACGTGGTCGGCAAGGACTTCGACAGCAGCAGCGGCTTTGCCGTGTTCTCGCTGAACACCGCGTACCGCTTGACGCCTGACGTCAAACTCAGTGCCGGCGTGGATAACCTCTTCGATAAAGCCTACAGCGAGCACCTCAACCTGGCCGGTAACGCCGGGTTCGGGTTTGCAGCGGACGACCCGCAAGCGTTCAACGAGCCTGGGCGCACGCTATGGACCAAGGTGGATTTCAGCTTCTAAGTTCACCTTGTGTGCGGTCGGTAAACCGGCTGCACAGCTTGGCTGCATAAACCGCATCGGCCACTTTGTCGCGAACAGATTGGCCGATGCGGTTTTTTTGTGGGCGATGGAAATAAGTGGCGCGCCTTAAGCAGTTTTTAAGCTTCGACGCGCACTGTGCTCCTGCAGACGTTAATCCACTCTCTCGAAAGGTACATCTCATGCGCAAATTAGTCCTGTTGTCCCTGCTGCTTGCCAGCCCGTTGACCTTCGCTGCGACCCAGTGCACCACCGCTGACAAAGCGCAGTGGCAGGATCAGGATGCGTTCCAGGCTGACCTCAAGGCCCAGGGTTACGAGATCAAGAAGTTCAAAGTGACCAGCGGCAACTGCTACGAAATCTACGGCTTCAACAAAGACGGCCAGAAGGTTGAGATCTACTTCGATCCGGTCACCGGCAAGGTCATCAAAGGTGGTGTTGAAGGCTGATGAATACACCCACCCAGCGCCTATGGGACCCCGTGGTCAGGCTGTTCCACTGGTCCTTAGCGGGCGTCTTCCTGGCTAATTACTTCTTCACCGAAGAAGGCGAGAACTGGCACCGCTGGTTTGGTTATTACGCTATGGCCTGGCTGACGATTCGCCTGGTGTGGGGTTTTATTGGGTCACCGGCAGCGCGTTGGGCCGACTTTTGGCCGACCCGGGCACGGCTGGCTGAGCACATACGGGCACTCGTTGGTGGCCGTGATTACCACCGCATGGGGCATTCGCCGCTAGGCGGCCTGGTCATGATCGGCATGATGCTGTTGATGCTCGGTTTGGGCGTGACCGGCTTCCTGATGGAGGAAGTCGATTATTTCTGGGGTGCTGATTTACCGCTGGAAATTCATGAATTCTGTGCCAACGCGTTAATGGCCCTGGTGGGACTGCATATCGCGGCGGCACTGTTTGAAAGCTATCGACTGAAAGAAAACCTGCCGTTGTCGATGGTCACGGGTAAGCGGCGCACGCTTGATCCGTGAATGACCGAACACGCTCAGCAGTACCGCTTAAAAAATAGCCCGGCGAATGCCGGGCTATTTTTTGCTCTGTGCGCGTTAAACCAGTCGCGCATCTAGGCTGTTTTGCGCGAGGCGCTTGGCCTGTTCCTGAGTCATGCCCAAGCTTTCATGCAGCGCAGCGAAGTTCTCGGTCACGTAGCCGCCGAAGTAGGCCGGGTCGTCCGAGTTCACCGTGACCTTCACCCCGCGTTCGAGCATCTGCAGGATGGTGTGCTGGCGCATGTCGTCGAACACGCAGAGTTTGGTATTGGACAGCGGGCACACGGTCAGCGGAATCTGCTCGTCGATCAGCCGCTGCATCAGCCGCTCATCCTCGATGGCGCGCACGCCGTGGTCGATACGTTTAACTTTCAGCAGGTCTAGGGCTTCCCAGATGTACTCGGGCGGACCTTCTTCGCCGGCGTGCGCCACGGTCAGATAACCCTCGCTGCGGGCCTTGTCGAATACCCGCTGGAACTTGCTCGGCGGATGGCCCATCTCAGAGCTGTCCAAGCCCACGGCGATAAACGCATCGCGGAACGGCACGGCTTGTTCCAGCGTTTTAAACGCCTCTTCCTCGGGCAGATGCCGCAAAAAGCTCAAGATCAAGCCGTGGCTGATGCCCAGTTGTTTCTCGCCATCCACCAGCGCCTGCTTGATGCCGCGCAGCACCACTTCAAACGCAATACCACGGTCGGTGTGGGTCTGCGGGTCGAAGAATGGCTCGGTGTGGATGACGTTCTGCGCTTTGCATTTGAGCAGGTAGGCCCACGTCAGGTCATAGAAGTCCTGTTCAGTGCGCAGCACATCGGCGCCGGCGTAATAGAGGTCGAGAAACTCCTGCAGGTTGTGAAACGCATACGCACCGCGCAGCGCTTCAACGTCATTCCAGGGCAGGGCGATTTTGTTGCGTTCAGCCAACGCAAACAGCAACTCAGGCTCCAGCGAGCCTTCTAGGTGCAGGTGCAATTCGGCTTTGGGCAAGGCGTTGAGCCAGTCGTACATAGTCAGTTCTCGTGATCAGGCGTGCGTGGCGCAAAGTTTAACCGCATGAGCAGGGCTGCGCCGGTCTGATTACCAAGGGATCGTCTGGCCCTTATAGTCGATAAAGTGGTGGCCGCCGCGTCCGGCGAACTGTTCGATCTGCTGCACCAGCCCTTTGCAGCTGTCGACGATTTCCACCGGTGCGTTGTCGCCACCCATCTCGGTCTTAACCCAGCCCGGATGCAGCGATAACACGGTGGGGCGTGGCTCGGCCAGGCTGCAGATAAAACTGTTGGTCATGGAATTGAGCGCCGCCTTGCTGGCCTTATACAGCGCCAGAGTATTGCCTTCTGGGTTGCAGACGCTACCCAGTACCGAGCTCATAAAAGCCAACACGCCGGTGTCGGGGCGCAACTGGCCAACCAAGCGCTCAGCCAGACGAATCGGCGCAAGCGCATTGGTCATAAACAACTGGCCCAACTCTTCGCAGGTGACGGCGCTGGCTGACTGATTGACCGGGCCGGAGATACCCGCGTTAATAAGAAGCAGGTCAAACGTTTGCCCCTGTAGGCGTTTAATCAGTGCCATCAAGGCTTGGCCGTCGTCGATATCCAGCGTTTCAATGTGTACGCCGGGCAGCGCGCGTAAGGCGTCTGCGCGGCTGGGGTCGCGCACCGTTGCAGTGATCTGCCAGCCATCGTGATGCAATTGCTTAACCACGCCCAGGCCGAGCCCGCGCGAGGCGCCGATGATCAGAGCAGTTCGAGTCGAGGTCATGAGGCTACTCCCAAGGTAAAGGCCGTTATCTTAGCGCCGGCAAGCCGATAGGTGTGCGGTGATGAGGTGTGCCGGGCGTTAGTGTGCGCGTTGCAAGATACTGCGACCACGGCTGATACCCGCCAGCAGCTCTTGCAGCTCGGCGACTCGTTGCGCAGGCAAGGCTAAGGACAGTTCGGCGCCTGTGGCGTCGTAGGCTTGGTTTTCCAGCAGGCAATCGAGGTCTGCTAAGCGCGCTTTGAGCAATGGCAATTCGGCAAACAGGCAATGGCAGCGACAGTGCTCACGGGCAATCAGCTCAAGACATGGCGCCGCTTGCAGGCATTTGTTGGCGCTGCCGCCATAGGCGCGGGCCAGGCCGCCGGTGCCGAGTTGAATGCCGCCGTACCAGCGGATCACCAGCACCGCGACGTGGTCCATGTCTTGCGCTTCGATGGCAGCGAGGATTGGCCTCCCGGCGGTGCCGCCCGGTTCGCCGTCATCATTAAAGCGGTAGTGCTGGCCGACTTTCCACGCCCAGCAGTTATGGCTGGCGCTGGCGTCGCTGTGTAAGGCGATAAACGCCTGCGCCTCGGCTGCACTGGCCACCGGGGCGGCGAGGGCGATAAAGCGACTTTTGCGAATATCCTCGCGGTAGTCGCAAGGGCCCAGCAGGGTGAACGGCATTAAGTGTCTTTGCCGGGCGGCGTTAAGCCGCAGCCTTTGAGGATGATGCTGATCAGGTTGTCAGTGGCTTCGTCGTAATCGGCTTTGACCAGCCGCGAGCGGCCGGTAACACGGCAGATCTGCGAAGCAAAATCGGCGTAATGTTGGGTGCTGCCCCAAAGCAGGAAAATCAAATGCACTGGGTCGACCGGGTCCATCTTGCCGGCGGCGCTCCAGGCGGCGAACACGGCAGCACGGCCGCGAAACCACGTTTGATAATCCTGATCGAGCATCTGTGACAGGTGCTCACCGCCGCTGATCACTTCCATGGCATAAATGCGCGACGCTTTCGGGTGGCGCCGCGAGAAATCCATTTTGGCGCGGATATAGCGCGCTAGCGCTTGGGCGGGGTCGTCATCGACGCTGAGGGTGTTGAAGGTGCTGTCCCACAGTTCAAGGATGTTCCCCAGCACCGCCTGATACAGCCCCAGCTTATTGCTGAAGTAGTAGTGCAGGTTGGCCTTAGGCAGCCCAACGTTCTGCGCGATGGTGTTCATGCTGGTGCCTTTAAAGCCGTGCTTAGCGAACTCTTCTTCGGCGGCCTTGATAATGGCATGTTCATTTTTCTGCCGAATACGCCCAGCCGGTTTGGTGTTTAGGTCGGCAATGTGCGCAAGTTCTTCAACGGTCATAAACGGTTCCGCAGGGGTCAGGTTTTTGGGTTGGGCAGCACTGATACCCCAGCGCTTCTTGGGAGACAAGCCGACCGGGCTTAAAAAGCACAACAGTGGATGTTTTTTTCGGGCTTTACACCGAATTTGGCCTAGGGCTGCGCCTTCAGTGCGTAGCCCGGATGCAATCCGGGGCCATCGGTCGTTTGCCAGGGCGTTCCCGGATTGCATCCGGGCTACAGCGTCGGTGCGCTCCAAACGGCTTAGCTGCAGTTCGCCAGCGCCTCCAAAAAACTCTCCAGCACCAAATGCGCACGGCGGCCTTTACGCGTGACCGAGGCCAAGCTGATGTCGTAAAACCGGCTGTTGGGTTTGAGCACGCGCAGCCGGCCTTGTTGCACCCAAGCTTGGGCATAGTGGTCGGGCAGGTAGCCGATATAGCGGCCGGTGAGAATCAAAAAAGCCATGCCTTCGCGGTCGGAGGCGCTGGCGGTGCAATTGAGCACCTGATAATGGTTTTGCACCTCGGGCGGCAGGCGGAAGGTTGGGGCGATGGCTTCTTGAGCATCGAGGCGCTCGTCCTCAAGCAGCCGGTCATCCACATAGAATAACGGGTGGCCAACCGCGCAGTAGAGCAGCGAGCGTTCGTCGTACAGCGTTTGATATTCCAGCCCCGACAGCGCCCCCACTTGCGGCACTACGCCGACATGCAAACGGCCGTCGAGTACGCCTTGCTCGACCTCACTCGGTGGCGTCATGCGGATATGAATGCGCACATCCGGACCTTGGGTTTTCAGCTGAGCCAAGGCATTGGTGATGCGCATATGCGGCACTGTCACCAGGTTGTCGGTCAGGCCGATGTTCAGTTCACCGCGCAGATGCTGGTGCAGGCCGTTGACCTCGGTGCGAAAGCTCTCCAGCGCCGCCAGCAATTGCTGGGTGCTCTGGTACACCTCGCGGCCCTCTTCGGTCAGGGCAAAACCTGCGCGGCCGCGCTGGCAAAGGCGTAAGCCCAAGCGCTGCTCAAGGTCGCTCATCTGCTGGCTAATGGCCGAGCGGCCAATGCCCAAGGCGCTTTCGGCAGCGGAAAAACCGCCGCATTCCGCCACACTGCGAAACAGCTTAAGCAGACGAATATCAAAATCACTGACTTGCGCCAACGGTTCGGGGCGGCGTGCGCTCATTGTTTGCTACTCATGGTGTGCGGCCTATTGTTTAGCTAATGCTTAACTGAAGATAAGAAGAGTCATGTTTTCTTGAATGTAAGCCCGTGGCACCTTTACTGGCAACAGATGCGTTATCTCCCAGCACCTACACCGCTTAAGTCGCACACACGTGAGGCCACCATGACCATGCAGCAGACCACTACTCCGTCCCTCGCCAGCCAGCTCAAGCTGGATGCGCACTGGATGCCGTTTTCCGCCAACCGTAACTTCAAGCGCGACCCGCGTTTGATTGTCGGCGCCGACGGTAACCACTTTATCGATGATAAGGGCCGGCGCGTGTTTGATAGCTTGTCGGGGTTGTGGACCTGCGGTGCAGGGCACAACCGCAAGGAAATACAAGATGCGGTGGCCAAGCAGTTGGGCACCCTGGACTATGCGCCTGGCTTCCAATTCGGCCACCCGTTGTCCTATCAGCTGGCCGAGAAAATCACCGAGCTGACCCCGGCCGGTCTTGACCACGTCTTTTACACCGACTCTGGCTCCGAGTGCGCCGACACCTCAGTGAAGATGGCGCGTGCTTATTGGCGCTTGAAGGGTCAGCCGAGCAAAACCAAATTTATCGGCCGTGCCCGTGGTTACCATGGCGTGAATGTCTGCGGCACCTCGCTGGGCGGCATGGGCGGCAACCGTAAAATGTTCGGCCAAATGATGGACGCCGACCACCTGCCACACACCCTGCAGACGCACTTGGCTTTTACCAAAGGCATGGCTGAAACCGGCGGTGTTGAGCTGGCCAACGAGTTGTTGAAGCTGATTGAGTTGCACGATGCCTCCAACATCGCCGCTGTGATGGTCGAACCCATGTCGGGGTCTGCGGGCGTGATCGTGCCGCCAGCTGGCTACTTAAAGCGCCTGCGTGAAATCTGCACCCAACACAACATTCTGCTGATTTTCGATGAAGTGATCACCGCCTACGGTCGTCTTGGCAAATGGACCGGCGCCGAATACTTTGGCGTCACCCCAGACATCATGAACACCGCTAAGCAGGTCACCAACGGCGCAATCCCGATGGGTGCCGTGATCGCCTCCAGCGAGATTTACAACACCTTTATGAACCAGGCCATCCCCGAGCATATGGTCGAGTTCGGCCATGGCTACACCTACTCCGGCCACCCGGTTGCCTGCGCCGCTGGCTTGGCGACGTTGGAATTGCTCAAGCGTGATCACTTGATCGAGCAATCCGCTGCCCTGGCACCGATTTTTGAAGACAAGCTGCACAGCCTCAAGGGCAGCAAGCATGTGGTCGATATCCGCAACTGCGGCTTGGCCGGTTCACTGCAAATCACCCCGCGCGACGGCGACCCGGTGATCCGTCCATTCGAGGCCGGAATCAAACTGTGGAATGCCGGGTTCTATGTGCGCTTCGGCGGCGACACCCTCCAGTTTGGGCCAACCTTTAACACCACGCCCGAGCAACTGGACTCTGTGTTCAACGCCGTGGGTGATGTACTCAACAACCTCGACTGATCGATCAACGTAGGGTGGATCGGGACGCGTAGTCGACGATTTACCTACGCGGCCCGACCCATCCATCGGCCTGATCCAATACCGTAATGGTGGATGAAAACAGCGTCATCCACCCTACGGGAACACCCCAATTTTCCTGCAGACGCCAGCCGTTCGGCATCTGCAAAAACAAGATCCGTTATTAAGGAATTGCCATGACCCTCGTTACCCACTTGATCAACGGCGAAATGATCGCCGGCACCGGTCGCACTGCCGACGTGTTCAACCCGTCTACCGGTGAAGTCAGCAAGCAAGTGGCCCTTGCAGATCGCGCCACCATGCAACTGGCCATCGACTCAGCCAAAAGCGCGTTCCCAGCCTGGCGTAAAACCCCGCCGGCCAAACGTGCCCAAGTGATGTTCCGTTTTAAGCAATTGCTCGAAGCGCACGAAGCGGCTATTGCCAAGCTGATCAGCGAAGAACACGGCAAAACCCTCGAGGACGCCGTCGGCGAGCTTAAGCGCGGCATCGAAAACGTCGAGTTTGCCTGTGGCGCGCCGCAAATTCTCAAGGGTGAATACAGCCGCAATGTCGGCCCGAACATCGACGCTTGGAGCGACCTGCAGCCGATTGGCGTAGTTGCCGGGATCACCCCATTTAACTTCCCGGCTATGGTGCCGTTGTGGATGTACCCGCTGGCCATCGTGTGCGGCAACTGCTTTATCTTGAAGCCGTCCGAGCGTGACCCAAGCTCCACCCTGTACATCGCCCAACTGCTGATCGAGGCCGGCTTGCCAAAAGGCGTGCTCAACGTGGTGCACGGCGATAAAGAAGCGGTGGATGCACTGATCGAAGCGCCAGACGTCAAAGCCCTGAGCTTCGTTGGCTCCACGCCGATTGCCGAATACATCTACAGCGAAGGCACCAAGCGCGGTAAGCGCGTTCAAGCGTTGGGCGGGGCGAAGAACCACGCCGTGCTGATGCCCGACGCCGATTTGGACAACACCGTGAATGCCCTGATGGGCGCGGCGTACGGTTCCTGCGGTGAGCGCTGCATGGCCATCTCGGTGGCCGTGTGTGTGGGTGATCAGATTGCCGATGCGCTGGTTGAAAAACTCGTGCCGCAAATCAAAACCCTGAAAATCGGCGCAGGCACCAACAGCGGCCTCGACATGGGCCCACTGGTCACCGCTGCGGCGCGTGACAAGGTCAAAGGCTACATCGACGCTGGTTTGGCCCAAGGCGCCAGCCTAGTGGTGGATGGCCGTGATTTGGTGGTGGCCGGTAATGAGAACGGCTACTTCGTCGGCGGCACCCTGTTCGACAACGTCACGCCGGAAATGACCATCTACACCGATGAAATCTTCGGTCCCGTGTTGTGCATCGTCCGCGTCAGCAGCTTGGAAGCCGCCATACAGCTGATCAACGACCACGAATACGGCAACGGCACCTGCATCTTCACCCGCGACGGCGAAGCGGCTCACCTGTTCTGCGACGAAATCGAAGTCGGCATGGTCGGCGTCAACGTGCCGCTGCCCGTACCGGTTAGCTACCACAGCTTCGGCGGCTGGAAGCGCTCGCTGTTCGGCGACCTGCACGCCTACGGCCCAGACGGCGTGCGCTTCTACACCCGCAAAAAAGCCGTGACCCAACGCTGGCCGCAACGTGCTAGCCATGAGGCCGCGCAGTTTGCTTTTCCAAGTAACGGTTAATTAACACCCAAGGGGCTGATCGCAGGATCAGCCCCTTTTTGGATCTGTTTAACTCTGTGGGAGGGGCTGGGCGGCGTTCCGCTTTAGCCGCGAGCTTTCGCAACCATCCGCTTGCATGCGATCAGTCCCCTCGCCCCGTTGGGGAGAGGGGTTGGGGAGAGGGGAGCAGTACCGCTTTACGCAGTAAACCAGCCGCGCGGGCGCGGCGTTGGTGCAGTGTCCGGCATGGCCGGTTACGGCACCCCTTGGGTGAGCGGGTTCAGGGTTTCCTGGCCCGCAAGCCCGCTCTCCCAAGGGCAGCCCACTTCAACTATTTATGAAGAGGACTTGCTATGAACAAACCCTTTATTGGCCTACCCCTGTGCCGTTGGCAGCTGACCGATCGTGACATCGGCTGGTTTCACTTGGTCGGCGAAAAATACATCCGCTCTGTTACCGGCTTCGGCGCCTTCCCGCTGATGATCCCAGCCTTTGGCGATGACCTGGACATGGACACCGTGCTCGACAGTGTCAGCGGCATCATGTTCGGCGGTTCACTGTCCAATGTGCACCCCAGCTTCTACGACGACGAACACCCCGGTCTTGGCCTTGCCGACAAACCGCGCGACGCCACCGTGCTGCGGCTGATGCGCGCCTGTATTGAGCGCGGCATCCCCTTCCTAGGTATCTGCCGCGGCGTGCAGGAAATGAATGTGCTCTATGGCGGCACCCTGCACCGCGAAGTGCACGCCGTTGCAGGTCGCCTTGATCACCGTGAGGTCAAAGACGTACCCGACGATGTAGCCTACGGTCCCATGCACAACGTGACCCTGACCGAAGGCGGCGTGCTGCACACGCTGCTCGGCGAGCGCGAAGTGAAGGTCAACTCATTGCACTGTCAGGGTATTGATCGCTTGGGTGAAGGTTTGCAGATCGAGGCCGTGGCGGAGGATGGGCAGATAGAAGCCGTCAGCGTGATCGGCGCCAAAGCCTTTGCCGTTGGGGTGCAGTGGCACCCTGAGTATCGCTATTGGGAGAAGGCAGATTACAACGCTCTGCTGGGGGCGTTTCATCAGGCGGCGCGGGACTATCAATTGAAGAAATTGGCGTTTCGCAACGAGGCGGCGCCGGCCTGAACTAAATCGATGCGCTGCACTGATGATTGAAACATTAAGGCCCATCGCGTGATGGGCCTTGTTGCTTAGGTGTTGATGGGTATGGCTGTGTGAACCTAGGCTACCGACTCATCCTCCGGGTGCAGCCTAAATATCTGTAGAATCAAAAAAATCATTATCCAAAATTTTTATTTCATAAGTGCTTTTGATTTGTACTCCGACATTAAACTTATGCATTAAATCTACAAGTTTGCAGCCGTCAATTAAAATTATAGAGTGGTGAGCGTTCCTTGCCTTGGTCTTTGCTTTTTCGTCAAAAGATGATGTTGTTACAAATATGCCTTTTCTCGTGTCACCGCTCATTGCGCCAATAAAATTCCTAATATCAGTCTCTCGAACTTTTGTTTCACTATATCGTTTTGCTTGTATGTATATTTTTTCTAGACCAAGCTGGTCTTCGTTAATGATCCCATCAATCCCGCCATCGCCTGACTTTGCTGTTTCAATAAATTCCCCATATCCCATTTTTTTAAGCAGTATCAGGATCATTTTTTCAAATGCGTAAGGATCTACTTCTTTAAGTTTTAAAAGTAGCTCATTTTTAACTTCACGCTCTATTTGTTCAAATCCGTTATCGATTAGATCCTGTGGGCTGGAGCTGTAGATGGTTACTGCTTTGGCTGTATTTTTTTCAGGTTCGTAAAAATTTATAACATCAGATTGAATTTTCTCCAGCGAAACATTTTCTTTTCCTGCGGATTTACCTTTTTCTGTTATCTGTACAAGTCCGCGTTCCGGGTACTGAACAAGCCCACCTTTCTTGAGATAAGATTTTCCCCACGCTATCCGGTTTTCTATTACGCGATCACCACTTTTTGTGATTTGACTTAGAAGCTCAATCGGCAGGTTGGAGTAATACTTTTCCTCGACTAATCGAATTAGTTCTCTGCCTTTTATGATTTTCTCATCACTTAATATTTCTAAAATAGGTAGAAAGGTTTCATTGAATTTTGGTAGTTCCATCGTGCTCTCGTATATTTTTCTAAGTCTGTACCTGATATTTGCTTGGCACGCATTTCGAAGGATGGGCAGAGCGTATCGATACGCAGCCATAATGGCTATTCAAAATTATCATTCACTGATCTATCCATATTTTGCCGCTCTCCCAGTTCTCTCGTAATGGCCTTGCCCACTACATCCGAGTCTTGCTGCGCTCGACTTTCCTTGATCCATCATTGCTACAGGACCAGTCGTGAAAGCCATCCCTGGCTCTGCTATTTATGTTCGGTGTGGATTATTTGCTTGGCTTTCGATTACGGACTGCTAGTGCTTGTCCGCCTGTAGGTGTTGTACCCAGTACCTGCAGTTCAAAACGCCCATTCTGCGCTTTGATCAGATCACTCAGTTTTCTAAATCCGTACATGCGTGAGTCAAAGTCCGAACGCAGTTTGCTGATATTGGAGCCGAGTACAGCGAGTAAGCACCAGCCGTCTTCATCCGAGTTGTCGTCGATCACTTTAACAATAAAATCCACCGGCACTTTCTGCGGTTTGACCTTGGTCGTTGTTTGCGGCGTGCTGGGCTTGCTTTCTGCTGTGCTGGCAGGTGCTGGTGCAGTGGCTGACGCGCCATTGCCGGTGCTTTCCAGTTCGGCGGGTTCGGCGTCGTTGCGCAGCAGTTCGGTGTAGATAAATTTGTCGCAGGCGGACACGAAAGGCTTGGGTGTTTTCTGTTCGCCAAAGCCGATGACTTCCAGCCCTTCTTCACGTAGGCGGGCGGCCAGGCGGGTGAAGTCGCTGTCGCTGGAAACCAGGCAGAAGCCATCAAAGCGCCGGGTATAGAGCAGGTCCATGGCGTCGATGATCAGTGAACTGTCGGTGGCGTTTTTGCCGGTGGTGTAGGCGAACTGCTGCATGGGTTGAATCGAGTGTTCCAGCAGTACCTTCTTCCAGCCGCCCAGTTGTGGGCCGGTCCAGTCGCCGTAGATGCGTTTAACGCTGGCGATACCATATTTGGCAATTTCTTCGAACAGGCTTTCGACGATTGCCGCAGAAGCGTTGTCGGCGTCGATCAGCACGGCGAGGTGTTTTTGTTGGCGTGGGGTCGCGATTTTGGCTGCCATATTTCGTCCTTGAATGTAGAGGCGCGACATTACTGCGAATGGGTATGGGTGCGCCAGCGCATCAGCTTTTGGTATTGGGCTCTCGGCGTATGTATAAGCTCTGGAGCTAGGGTGTTGTCGCTGTCTGCTCCCAGTCGGTGACCGAGTAGCGTTGCAGGATGGCGGCAAGCCGGCCTGTGCGGCGCATGTCGGCTAAACCTTCACGAATTATATTCATCAGGCGGGTGGCTTCTGGGTCGGCAGGGGAGAAGGCGATATGCAGGTCGGCGCGGTAACCGGGCAGCACGCCGGTGATTTGAGTGCGCTGGCCAAGGTCCATTTTGCTTACTTTAGCCTTGAGTACGTTGCAGTTATCCAGCACTAAGTCGATGCGCTGTTGCATCAGCATCAAGAGCAGGCTGCGCAGCGCCGATTCGCCCTTGGCTTGGTAAACTAATGGGTTATCGCTGCGTAGATGCTGATCCAACGGGCCGCCTGAGTCGTAGTGGTAGCCCTGAATGACGCCGAGGCGCTGTTGGTAGAGGTCGGTCATGTCGGTGAAGCGCCAGCTAGTGTCGCTGCGGGTTAGGAAGCAGGTGCTGTCTTCGCCCATCACCAATTGCAACCGCGGGTCGGGGGCGCTGTTGTAGGTGTTGGCCAGCAGAACATCTGCGTTGCCTTTGGCCACCATGTGCACCGCCCGTGACCAGGGTTTGATTTGGTATTTCACGGCAATCCCTTGGGCGGCAAAGATTTCTTCAAGCACCTCGACGACATAACCGGGTTTGCCGCTGGCGGCATCGCAGTTGTAAGGGCAGAAATCATCGCCCACCAAAATCAATGGCTCGGCAGCCTGCACATGCGCGGTGAAGAGGCTACAGAGCAGCACTGTTATTGCTCGCAAACTGGTCAATTGCAGGCCTCCATCTGGTGGGTGATTGCTGCGCAAGTGTGCCCGTTGGCTGCTTTGAGCGTAGCGACAGCGATGCCGGATGGCTATGGCGCATTTGTAGCGCTGCGCCGAGGATGGTCAGCGTGTTCGGCTCAGCTGCTATGAACCGCCGCTCAGGTGCTTTCTGGCAGGCATAAAAAAACCGACGGCAGAGCCCTGCCATCGGTACTTTATTACACCCGCTAAGCGCCAAACTGCTCAGGTGAGCAGCATCAGCCTTAAGGTGGGCTTTGCGGTGCAGGCTGCACTTACAGGCGCAGGCCGCCGTCCAGTTCCAGAATGCGACCGGTGTAGTAGTCGTTTTCTAGGATGTAAGCCACCGAGTGGGCGATCTCGGCAGGTTTGCCCATGCGCCGTAGCGGGATGACCGAGGTCATGCGCTCCAATGCTTCGGGCTTCATGCTGGCGACCATCTCGGTTTCGATAAAGCCCGGTGCCACGCCGGCAACGCGGATGCCGTAACGCGCCAGCTCTTTGGCCCAAACCACAGTGTCGGCTGCTACACCGGCCTTGGCGGCGGAGTAGTTGGCCTGGCCCATGTTACCGGCACGCGAGATGGAGGAGATGTTGATAATCGCGCCTTCGTTTTTCAGCTCGATCATCTTCGCCGCCACTTCACGGGTGCACAGAAACACGCCGGTGAGGTTAACGTCGATCACTGATTGCCACTGGGCCAGGCTCAGCTTGGTGATTTCGCCATCTTTGACCTTGATGGTCAGGCCGTCGCGCAAGATACCGGCATTGTTGACCAAGCCATTGATTGCGCCGAAGTCTTCAGCAATCTGTGCCACGGTCTGGGTCACTTGCTCTTCGTTGGCGACGTTGCACAGGTAGGCGCGGGCTTCGACGCCATGGGTTTTACAGGCGACCACGGCTTCATCAAGTTTTTCTTGGTTCAGATCAACCAGCGCCAGCTTGACGCCTTTTTCTGCTAGGTATTCAGCCATGGCCCGGCCTAGGCCTTGGCAGCCACCTGTGATGACGATGACTTTGTCTTTCAGTTGCATGTGCTTTCCCCTCAAGGTGTTGGGTGTAACCTTGCCGGCGCTGTAAGCAGTATTCTGCAGCGCCTGTCCGTTTGTGACGGATTCTATGCAAGGAGTCATAAGGTGAGCGTTAAAGCCGGCAAGCATGCCCGAGAATTGCTGCTCAAGGAATACCGGGGCGTGCTCAGCACCCATTCCAAGGCGATGCCGGGGTTCCCTTTCGGATCGGTGGTGCCCTACTGCCTGGATGCCGAAGGGTTCCCGCTGATGCTGATCAGTCGCATCGCCCAGCACACCCATAACCTCAAGCAAGACGCTAAATGTTCGCTGTTGGTCGGTGAGCGTGGCGCCGAAGATGTGCAGGCGGTGGGGCGGCTGACGTTGCTTGCGCACGCGCGGCAGTTAGAAGATGGCGCGCAGATTGAGGCCGCAGCGCAGCGTTATTACCGCTATTTTCCTGGCTCGCAGGACCATCACCGCGTGCATGATTTCGATTTCTGGCGCTTAGAGCCCGTGCGCTGGCGTTACATCGGTGGTTTTGGCGCCATTCATTGGCTCGATCAAGTGGCCTTGGCTAACCCTTTTGCCGGTGAAAGTGAAGCCAGCATGGTTGAGCATATGAATGATGATCATGTCGCAGCCATTGCTCATTATGTTGAGCTGGCAGGGTTGCCGAGGCACGCGCCGGCTGAGTTAGTCGGTGTCGACAGCGAGGGTTTTCATCTGCGCATTGCTCAGGGCCTCTATTGGCTGGCTTTTCCAACATCCTGTAACAGTGCCCATGAAGTGCGCCAGGCCTTGGTAGTGCTGGCGCGGGCCACTGTCTGGCCGACTGGCGATCAGGCTTCAGCTTGAATTCAGCTGAATGCCCCATACTTCACCTGTACTGGAAGCTGCTGTTCTATTTAGAGCGCGCCAACGGCCTGCTGCGCACCGGCTCTGCCGAGTTAAAGCGCATGTTGGTACACGGCGCTGAATGGCTCAATGACAGCGGTAAACTTCTTATCCTCGTTGGCTCTTGCCCTGCATGGCGCGAGTTTGCGAAACCGTAAACAGGCTCTAAGGAACCTCTGATGCGTTTTTTTCTGTTGTTATTTTTGCTCTTCCCCATTATTGAACTGGCTGTGCTGATACAGGTGGGCAGCGCGATCGGGGTCTTGCCGACGCTGCTGTTGGTGGTCGGCTCGGCGATTCTCGGTACTTTTCTGCTGCGGGTGGCGGGTGTGGCCACGGCTTGGCGTGCGCGAGAGAAGCTTTCCCGCGGCGAGTTACCTGAGCAGGAAATGCTTGAAGGTCTGCTGATCGCGTTGGGCGGTGGTTTGTTGTTGTTGCCAGGCTTTATCAGCGACATTTTCGGTATTTTTTGCCTGATCCCCTTCACCCGCCGCGTGCTGGTAAACAAAATACGCCTGCGTGCGGCGGAGCAGGCCATGCGCCAGCGTGCCTTTTTTGATGAGCAGCCCCTGCGCGCCGGTCCGGCTCGGCCTGGTGCGGCACAGCCTAGTGCTGCCAAACCGAATGCGGTCCAATCGAATGCGGCCCAACCCAATGTCCTGGAAGGCGAATTTGAGCGTCGTGAGTAAGCCCCTTCAGGCGCCCGTATGCGTAAAGATTTCGCCCTCAGCCCTTGAAATTCCCCCATACGCCCTTATGTAGCGGACACCGCAAGGTTTTCTGTCGCAAGGCAGATTCAGACTTCAGCGCTGCGCTTGGCGCAGTGCTACCGGCCTCGCCGGATTTTGCTAACCCGTCGGTGAAGACACCGGCTAAAAATTACCCACTGGGAGAGATCGACAATGAAGCTTCGTCCTTTGCATGACCGCGTCGTAATCCGTCGCAGCGAAGAAGAAAAGAAAACCGCGGGCGGCATCGTGCTGCCAGGTTCCGCTGCTGAAAAAGCTAACAGCGGTGAGATTCTTGCTGTTGGTACCGGCCGCGTGCTGGACAACGGTGAAGTGCGTGCGCTGGCCGTTAAAGTCGGTGACAAAGTGGTGTTTGGCCCTTACTCGGGCAGCAACACTGTCAAAGTTGATGGCGAAGACCTGCTGGTAATGGCTGAGAACGAAATTCTCGCTGTTGTTGAAGACTGATTTCTGCGCCCGTCGCTACGAATTCCGCTCTATTTGAACGAATCAAGGATTAATCATCATGGCTGCTAAAGAAGTTAAATTCGGCGATTCCGCCCGTAAGAAAATGCTGGTTGGCGTTAACGTCCTGGCTGACGCAGTAAAAGCGACCCTCGGCCCTAAAGGCCGTAACGTTGTGATCGAGAAGAGCTACGGCGCGCCGACCATCACCAAAGACGGCGTTTCCGTTGCCAAAGAAATCGAGCTGAAAGATCGCTTTGAAAACATGGGCGCTCAGCTGGTTAAAGACGTGGCTTCGCGCGCTAACGATGACGCAGGCGACGGCACCACCACCGCCACCGTCCTGGCTCAAGCCATCGTCAATGAAGGCCTGAAAGCCGTCGCTGCCGGCATGAACCCAATGGACCTCAAGCGCGGCATCGACAAGGCGACCATCGCCATCGTTGCTGAGCTGAAGAACCTGTCCAAGCCGTGCGCTGACACCAAAGCCATCGCTCAGGTCGGCTCGATCTCCGCCAACTCCGACACCTCCATCGGCAACATCATTGCCGAAGCCATGGAAAAAGTCGGCAAAGAAGGCGTGATCACCGTTGAAGAAGGCTCGGGCCTGGAAAACGAACTGTCGGTTGTTGAAGGCATGCAGTTCGACCGTGGTTACCTGTCCCCGTACTTCATCAACAAGCCAGACACCATGGTCGCCGAGCTCGACGGCCCGCTGATTCTGCTGGTTGACAAGAAAATCTCCAACATCCGTGAGCTGCTGCCTGTTCTTGAAGCGGTGGCCAAATCCGGCCGTCCGCTGCTGATCGTGGCTGAAGACGTTGAAGGCGAAGCCTTGGCGACTCTGGTGGTGAACAACATGCGCGGCATCGTTAAAGTGGCTGCCGTGAAGGCGCCAGGCTTTGGTGATCGTCGCAAGGCCATGCTGCAGGACATCGCTGTGCTGACTGGCGGTACCGTTATCTCCGAAGAGATCGGCCTGAGCCTGGAAAGCGCCACTCTGGAGCACCTGGGTAACGCTAAGCGCGTCATCCTCAGCAAAGAAAACACCACCATCATCGACGGTTCCGGTGTTCAAGCTGACATCGAGTCGCGCGTTCTGCAGATCCGTAAGCAGATCGAAGACACCTCGTCCGACTACGACAAAGAGAAGCTGCAAGAGCGTCTGGCCAAACTGGCAGGCGGCGTTGCGGTGATCAAAGTCGGTGCCGGCACCGAAGTTGAAATGAAAGAGAAGAAAGCCCGCGTTGACGATGCCCTGCACGCTACCCGTGCAGCCGTTGAAGAAGGCGTTGTACCTGGCGGCGGCGTGGCACTGGTTCGCGCTCTGCAGGCCATCAGCGAACTGAAAGGCGAGAACGCTGATCAAGACGTTGGTATCGCACTGCTGCGCCGTGCGGTTGAAGCACCACTGCGTCAGATCGTGGCCAACGCCGGCGGCGAGCCAAGCGTAGTGGTCGACAAGGTCAAGCAGGGTTCGGGTAACTTCGGCTTCAACGCCGCTACCGACACCTACGGTGACATGATTGAGATGGGTATTCTCGATCCGGCCAAGGTCACCCGTTCGGCGCTGCAAGCTGCCGCTTCGATCGCCAGCTTGATGATCACCACCGAAGCGATGATTGCTGAAGTGGTTGAAGACAAGCCGGCTGGTGGTGGTATGCCAGACATGGGCGGCATGGGCGGTATGGGCGGCATGATGTAAGCCAGCCCGGCCCCTAGCAGGCCGCCGCTAGGCGGTTTGCATGTTGTAAAGAAAACCCCGTGCTTGCCACGGGGTTTTTATGTTCTGCGATAACGTCATTTCTTAGTTTGATCAGCCCCCGCTTTCAGCCCGTTAATCAGCATTGTGTGAATGTTGCGTACAAGCGCGTCCTGTTTCTGATCCCGCCTAAAAACTCCTCCACCTCGCAATCAGAACTGATCCTGCGCTTACGGTTAGACACCCGCCCTGAATCATCCTTGCCCGCCTAGGTAACGCCGAGCTTTTGAGTTGGCGCTGCGTGTCACCTGCGCCGGTTCATTCTCTGCGTGGGCTAACTCCCTCTATAACCGCCACGTGAGGCGGCGCAACTAAGTTATTGGGTGGCTGGAACCATTGGCGCGAATGCGGTTCAGACGCCTGGCGTATAAGTCATGTGTTGGCTAGACATGGGTTGAATTGGGCCGGCTGGCACGGTGATGGAGTAACGACCGTTGGTCGCTGAACAGCGCGCGGGAATATCAGTGGTCTAGGGTTAGCAGACAACGTTTGACTGCGCTATCAAGAGGTTGCGGTGATGAAGCTAGAAATTGCACGAGGTTTTTTCTTGGTCGGTGCGCTTAGCGTGGCCTCGTTCGCGGCGGCGGCTTGGCAGGAAGCCAGCCCGCAGGTTATCAACCTCGACGAGCAGCTAGGCTACTGCCCGTTACCCATGCAGGTGCGCGCTACCGAAGCGTTGCGACC
This sequence comes from Pseudomonas sp. TMP9, assembly GCF_037943105.1. Taxonomy (NCBI): domain Bacteria; kingdom Pseudomonadati; phylum Pseudomonadota; class Gammaproteobacteria; order Pseudomonadales; family Pseudomonadaceae; genus Pseudomonas; species Pseudomonas vesperimontis. Next base: position 2,904,462 of record NZ_CP149803.1, on the reverse strand, counting down.
CGATCACGACCTGCTGCTGTTTATGTTCAGCCTGTCCCAAGGTGCGCGATCGCAGGGCTAGTCTGCTCAAGCGTTTGTCGGAGGCTTTATCAGGTCGATGCGGCGAAGCGGATAGGCCGCCGGCTGTGCCGCTCTAGGGTGGCGCCTCAACCAGCTGAATTATCGCCGCTCACTTGCTTCCCTAGCCCGCAAAAGCGAGGGGATTGATTGCATTCAGTAGACGTATGAGTCGGCGAAATCGCCTACCCGGCAGCTCTTTTTTGTGGCCTGCCATCCTTGGCAGGCCTTTGGCTTAGCGGTGCGTTTGCGTAGCTTTAGGTGCGGCGTCGGGTTGCGCCAGCAGGCTGTATACGCAGGGCAGCACAAACAAGGTGAACAGCGTGCCGATCGACATGCCAGTGGCGATCACCAAGCCGATATCAAAGCGGCTCACCGCGCCGGCGCCAGTGGCCAGAATGAGTGGCAGCATGGCGAACACCATAGCAGCGGTGGTCATCAATACGGGGCGCAGGCGAATCGCCGCGGCCTCTTCGACGGCTTCTCGGCGTGACAAGCCCTTCTCACGTCGCAATTGATTAGCGAACTCGACGATCAAGATGCCGTGCTTGGTGATTAAGCCAATCAGCGTGACCAGGCCCACCTGGGTGTAGATGTTCATGCTCGAGAAGCCCAAGAACAGCGGTATCAGTGCGCCACAAATCGACAGCGGCACTGTGACCATGATCACCAGAGGGTCGCGAAAGCTTTCGAACTGCGCCGCCAACACCAAAAAGATCAGCGCCAGCGCCAGGCCGAAGGTGATGTACAGCGCGTTGCCTTCCTGCACCAGTTGGCGCGAGGCGCCGGCAAAGTCATAGGCAAAGCCGGCTGGCGCTTCTTCTTGCATGATCGTGGTGATCGTCTCGATGGCTTCACCCATGCTGACGATGGGTACACCTTGGATGATCGCCGAGTTGAGCTGCTGGAACTGGGTGAGCTGGGTCGGCCGGGCGCGATCGCTGACCTTAACTAACGTCGACAGCGCCAGCATCGCGCCACTTTCGCTCTTCACGTAGTAGCTGCTCAGCCACTGCGGGTTGTCGCGGAAGGGCCGCTCGACTTGGGCAATCACTTTGTAGCTGCGACCGTCGATGGTGAAGCGGTTGATCTCGCCTTCACCGAGCAGGCTGGCCAGGGTCAGGCCGAGGTCTTCCATGGACACACCCATTTGCGCGGCTTTTTCGCGGTCGATTTCCACCACCACTTCGGGTTTGTCGAAGGCCAGGTCAACGTCAAGGAAGGCAAACTTGCCCGAGGCCACGGCGCGTTGTTTGACCTTCTCCGCCACCTGCAGCAGCGACTGGTAGTCGCTGGGGGTGTTGATCACAAATTGGAAGGGCAGGCCGTCACCGGTACCCGGCAAAGAGGGCAGGTTGAAGCCGAAAATCTGCAAGCCGGCAATTTGCGACAGACGGCTTTGCACCTCCGGCAAAATCTCCATTTGGGTGCGTTCGCGCTCGTCCCATGGCGTCATCAAAAAGCCGCCGATACCGGATTGCACGCCGCTGGTGCCGTTGATCTGGAAGGAGGAGTAATACTCCGGGAACTCCTTAAAGATGGTCACGAACTCGTCGGTGTACTTATTCAAGTAGTCGAGGTTGGTCGGCTGCGGTGCATTGGCGATCATAAAAATGATGCCTTGGTCTTCCTCTGGGGCCAGCTCACTTTCGGTGAATTTGAGCAGTACGGGGATCAAGCACATCACGATTACCGCAAAAACCAACACCACTGGGCGGGTGTCGAGGGTGCTGTGCAGAGCGCGCTGGTAGCGTTGCTTGAGGCCGTTGAAGATCTGGTCGAGCTTGTGCGATAAGCCGGATGGGTTCTCGTCATGGCGCAGCAACTTGGCGCACATCATCGGTGACAGGGTCAGGGCGACGATGCCCGAGATAATCACGGCACCGGCCAGGGTTAAGGCAAACTCCTTAAACAGCGCTCCCGTAAGCCCTTCGAGGAAGCCGATTGGGGCGTACACCGCCGCCAGAGTAATGGTCATCGACACCACCGGGACGGCAATCTCGCGCGCGCCTTCAATCGCCGCATCGAAGGGGGTTTTGCCGTCTTCGATATGCCGGTGGATGTTCTCCACCACAACGATGGCGTCGTCCACCACCAAGCCGATGGCCAGCACCATCGCCAGCAGCGTGAGCAGGTTGATCGAGTAACCCATCAGCTGCATAAAAAACAGCACACCGATCATCGAGAGCGGGATGGTGATCACTGGGATCACCACCGAGCGGAAGGCCCCGAGGAACAGGAACACCACGACGATGACGATCAACACCGCCTCAAACAGGGTTTTCACCACCTCGTCGATGGACGCTTGAATAAACAGCGTTGCGTCGTAGGCAATCGACACCTTGAGGTTCGGCGGCAGCTGCGACTCAAGGTCGGGCATGACCTTGCGCACTTCCTTAATTACATCCAGCGGGTTGGCGCCGGGTGTGCCCTTGATGGCGATATACACCGAAGGCGTGCCATCAAAAGAGCTGATGGAGTCATAACTTTCTGCGCCCATTTCCACCCGCGCCACATCGCGGATCAGTACGCGGGTGTCGCCTAGGGTTTTCAGCGGGATGGCAGCAAATGCGTCGGCTGACTTGAGGTCGGTTTCGGCGTTAATGCTGGTGACCACGTACTCGCCTTTCACCTCGCCCGCGGCGGACAGGAAGTTGTACTGGCGCACCGCATTGTTAACGTCGCTGGCGGTCACGCCGTAAGCGGCCATCTTCACCGGGTCGAGCCACAGACGCATGGCAAACACTTGGTTACCGAGAATTTCGGCTTCAGCCATACCCGGCAGGGTGGCCAGCTTGGGCTGGATAACCCGCGAGAGGTAGTCGGTGATCTGCGGGTTGGACAACTCCTCGCTGTAGAAGCTGATGTACATCAGCGCCGTGGAGTCGGCGGCTTCTTTGCTCAGTACAGGGTCTTGGGCATCCTGCGGCAGCTGGTTTTTCACCTCGTTGGCCTTGGCCAGCAATTCGGTGAATAAACGGTCGCTGTTGGCGCCAATGCGCGCATAAATCGAGATGATCGACACATTCTGTCGGCTCACCGAGGTCATGTAGTCGATACCGTCGGCGCTCGCGAGGCTCTGCTGCAGCGGCTGGGTGATGTAGCCTTGAATAGTCTCGGCATTGGCCCCGGGATAAGCCGTGGTCACCGTGATCAGTGCGTTTTCCATCTGCGGATACTGGCGGATGGTGAGTTTGCTGAACGCCTGGAAGCCAAGCAGGATGATCAACAAACTGACCACGGTCGCCAGTACCGGGCGACGGATAAAGGGATCAGTAAAAGCCATAAATAAATTCCTTTGCAGCGCCGGTCACTTTGCGCCGTTGCGCCGCTGCCTACGTTGCGGGTTCGACGTTATGCAGCAGCCTGTTACTCGTCGCTCGGCTTGGCCGGTGCGTTGGCGATGCTGACATGGGCACCGTTATCCAGTTTCAGCTGGCCAGCAGAGACCACCCGCTCACCGGCTTGCAGGCCTTTACTGATGATCACTTGGCCCTCGCGACGCTCGCCCGTCTCAACAAAACGCCGTTCCACGCTCAGCTCGGCCTGGCCGTTTTCATCTTTGATCACTTGGTCGCTCTCATCTTTTTTCTCGTTGATGAGGTACACCGAGTTGCCGTAGAGGGTGAAGTTGATCGCCGTTTCCGGCACGACCACCACCTGCTCATCACCGGGCAATAGCACCTCTATATTGGCGAACATGCCAGGCAGCAATTTGTTCTCGGGGTTGGCCAACATGGCACGCACTTGCACGTTACGCGTGGTGTTTTCGACTTTGGGGTTAATCGCGCTAATTTCACCCTCAAACACTTCGCCTGGGTAGGCCGCGACCCGGAAACGCACACGCTCAGCAATGGCCAGCTTGGGCACCGCTTGCTCCGGCAGGAAGAAGTCCACGTACAGCTTGCTCAGGTCCTGCAGGGTGGCAATGGTGGTACCGGAGGCCAGGAAGTCGCCGACATCGACCTGACGGATGCCGATGGTGCCGGCAAACGGTGCCAAGATGCGTTTCTTGGCCAGTTGCGCTTGCAGTTGCGCGACGCTGGCATCGGCTTTTTGCAGGCTGGCGGCAAGGCGGTCGAACTCGCTCTTGGAGATGCTCTGGCGGTTGATCAAGCTGCGGCCGCGCTCATATTCCACCCGCGCTAACCCTAAGTCTGCTTGCGCGGTGGCCAGGTTGGCTTGCTCTACATCGCTGTTCATCTGGATCAACGGTTGTTCAAAACCGACGTTTTCACCCGAGGTAAACAGCACCTTTTGCACGGTGCCACCGACCTCAACCGTCAAGTCGACGCCTTGGAATGCGATAAGCGTGCCGATGGCCGGAATACGGCTCTGCCATGGTCGTTGTTCTGCCGTTGCAGCATCAATGCTGATAGCCGGCTGCGGTGCCGAGAACGTCTGCACTTGCTGATAAATGGAATAGCCTTTGTAGGCGGCGAGGGCGAGTACCACAACGAGTACGGCGCCGAGCATAAACAGCATGCGACGGAGCAACATATTCCGGTTCCTTGGCAAGGCGGAGAGGGGCCTGGGAATAGGCAAGTGGGGCACAGTAGACCTCGTGTCGAGGCCTGTCAAAGATTGGCATTTGTGCAAAGCGGCGGTGTAAAAAATTCCTACTGAGTCAGGTTTTAAAAAAAATGCCAGCTGCGGCTGGCATTTTTTCTTATCTAAAGCGACTTATGCACTTAGGCGTTGGGTGACCTCGTTGAGCTGGCTGGACAGTACCTGCAGGTTTCCCCCAGCACGTTCGGTACGTAGTACGTTTTCCTGGTTTGCCGTGGCAATGGCAGTGATCTCTGTGAGGTTACGTGAGATGTCTTCGGCCACCGAGGTCTGCTCCTCAGCAGCAGTGGCGATCTGCCGGTTCATATCACGGATCGCCTCCACGGCCTGAGTGATCAGCTGTAATGTGGCACCCGCCTCAGTGACCCGGGTCACGCCTTCCTCGCTGCGCTGCTGGCCGCTCTGAATGGCGCGCACCGCATTGACTGCCCCCGTTTGCACCGTATCAATGATCTGATGAATCTCAGCAGTGGATACGGCCGTGCGCTGGGCAAGGGTACGGACCTCGTCAGCAACGACCGCAAAGCCGCGTCCTTGCTCGCCCGCCCGCGCTGCTTCGATGGCCGCGTTTAGCGCCAGCAGGTTGGTCTGCTCGGCGATGCCGCGAATCACTTCCAACACTTTGCTGATACGTCCAGTGTCGCTTTCCAGGCGGCGAATCACTTCGGAGGTGTTGCTGATTTCACCGCGAATATCAGTAATGGTGCTGATGGTCGCCTGCATAACCATTTCGCCCTTACGGGCCGCGTTGTCAGCAGCATCGGCAGCGCTAGAAGCCTCGACTGCATGGCGAGCAACTTCCTGGGCAGTAGCAGACATTTCATGCATGGCTGTGGCCACCTGGTCGGTGCGCGAAAATTGTTCACGAGTGCCCTGAGCCATTAGCGTGGCAATGGAGTTGAGTTCGCCGCTGGCCGTATCTAAATCGACGGTACTGCGCTTCAAGCGGGTGAAGGTGTCTGCTAGAAAATCACGCAGGATATTAGCGGCCACGGCCAGCTTGCCCAGCTCATCCTGGCGAATGGACTCAACATGTTTGCCGAAGTTGCCCTGGCTGAGTTGGGCGATGTGTTCGATTAATTCGCGGATTGGGGTAATCAGGTTACGGTTGATTAGCCACAAGCCGAACAGCCCGATAATAACTGTGGCGCCGAGCATCAGCAGAGTGCCCAAGATAATCGTGCGATCAGCTGCAGCGTTGATCAGCGTTGCCTGCTCCAACCCCTGTTTATGCAGTTCGATGGCCAGTGCTTCCATTTGCTGAGCCGTGTTGCGGTCGATGCCTGATACCGCTTTGTCACCGATACGAAAGTCAGCGCCTGCGGCAAGATAGGCATCGCGGCCTTTGCGGTAATTCACCCCAAGTATCTGGTGCTCATTGCGCAAGTTATCGATCTTGGTTTTGAGGGTGCGGTCGTTAACTGCCAGTTCACTCAGTTGCCCCAACTGGTCCTGCACGTTGCGCTCCTGCGCCTCGAACTGACCCCAGAATTTGTCGAATTGAGCCTTGTCACTGCCCCGCAGCAAGACGTTCTTCCATTCCTGAACCTGAGTCTTGAAGTTCAGATTGGTCGCGTCAATTCGCGCCGATTTCTCTAATGGCCCGGCCAGCAGACCTTGGTAGGCCTGCATACCGTTGGACAGGAAGCTAAAGCAGGCCAGCGCCGTCACCAGAATCAGTGCCAGGCTTGCGCCGAGTAGGGCGAGTATTTGCGCACGCAAGGATGTTTTCAGGAACATGGTGATACCCCTAAATGTGGAAGGCGGGATGCCTGAGACATCAAGTGCGCCTTACGGCAAAGATTCCCCCTCGACAGCCGATCGAACGGGGCGTGATAAGCGATCACGCAAAAGTATAGATCGGCTCTGCGACGGCGTTCTTTAACATGTTGTGTATTGTGTTTCAGGCGTGCAGGTGGGGGGTAAGTTCACGCCTACCGGCTAGGCTACGCGCAAATGGTTGTCCCATAACCCTGCGGGCAGTTGCAGGGGGTGGCTGACAATGCGTGCAGGGCGGCAGTTATACAGGCGGCAACGGCCCACGCCGCTGCTGACGACAAAGCCGTCACTGACCGCACCCACGCCGGCGCAGTCGGCCACGTGCGCATCGAGGCGCAGTTCGGTGCTGTCTAAATCCCAGATAAATACGCGGTTGCCGCGCGGTGCAGTCAGGGCGAGCAGGCGCAGTTCGCTATGGATCGCCACGCTGGCGGTGTATTGGCTCATCAGCTGGCGCTGCGCTTCGGCCACTGGGAAGTGCTGAAAGGCATGGCCGGGGCGTTTAATCGCAAGCAGCGGTACGTTATCGCTGAACTCGCCCATATATTGCTGGCCGGTGACAACGGTGCCATCGCTGGCCACGGCCATATGGCGCACGCTGTTCATCTGCTCGGGCAGTTGTTCTTTACTCACCAGGCTGCCATCGCGGCGCAGCAGCACCAGGCTCGACTCCATACTGCTTAGGTTCATCTCAACGCGGCTGTCGGCCTCGGTGCGGATGCCGCCGTTGGCCACCGCCAGGGTTTCACCGTCTGGCAGCCAGAGCAGCTGATGCGGACCAATGCCGTGGGTCGACAATTCGCTGCTGCGCAGGAGTTGTTCTCCTTGCAGGCGGTAGACGCCGAGCACACCGCGACCGGGTTCAGAGGTGTCGTTTTCGGTGGCGTACAGCCATTCGCCGTCTTTGTGAAACACCGCATGGCCGTAAAAATGGCGCTGCTGGGCTGAGCGTAAGGTTTGCAGCAGGCGGCCGTCACGGGTGTCGATCAAGTAGCTCTCGGTACTTGGCCGGCGCCCAACAAACAGTGCCATGGGCAAAAACGGATGGGCGATCACATCGTGGCAGCGTTCGCCAACTGGCGTGGCGAATGCTTGGCTGCCGTCCAGCCGATAGCCGACCGCGAAATGCTTACCGGCGCTGTTATTCCGCGCCGACAGCAGCAGCGGCTGTGCGCCCCCATTAATAAGCGTCCAACCGGCCAGCGTGTTGCCGATCAATGCTGTCGCAGTGAGTGACGTGGCGGCCACTGCCGTGGCGGCCACGGCGGCTGCACTGAGGCCGAGAAAGGCGCGGCGGTTGATCTGCATGGTTCAGTCGCCGTCATGGGCGTTGAAGCCCAATTGAATGCCCAAGGTTTTCGCCAGTTCGGCTTCATGCAAGCGATGCAGAGTGCTCAAACTGTCATACAGAGCGCTGAGTTCGGCGCGGCCGGCTTCGTCACCGAGCAGTTCAGCGAGTGGGCGCTGGGCAGCCGCTAGGCGCTGACGGGTGTCGCTGTAGGCGACGTTGATACGTTGTTTTAGCGCGTCTTGATCACTGCCCAGTAGCGCTTGGATACCGTCTTGTTCGGCGCCCAGCCACATCCGTTCAGCGCTGGCTAAGCTGGCCGCGAGGTTAGTCAGGCTGGCGTTGCTGCGCCATGCTTCGGCTTGATAAGGCTGCGGCTGACCATTACTTTGCCGGCCCATGGGCGTGCCGAGTTTCTTTTTCAGTCCATCAATGGCACTGACGTGGGTGCGCAGCAATTCCGCCACCGCTTCCGGGGCTTCTGCGAAGCGCGCATTGGGGAAGTCCTTTAGCTGCGCCGCCATGCCGTCTTCACTCTGCCAGCTAGCAAGTACATCGGCCGCGAGGGTTTGCTGGTGTTGGCCAATGGCCACGAGCAGCGGGCAGTAGCGGGCTTTTTGCTCGGCGTTGTTTAGGTCAATCGCCGAATCAAACAGCAGGTATTCATAGGCAGTAAGGCCTTGCACCACGACGCTGGATGTATCCAAGTCAGCCGGGGTTAAGGTAGGTTTCTTGCTGACCAGCGCTTCAACCTGACGCGCGACCAGGTTCTTTTTGTCAGGCCAAAATTGCACCTGCCAGGCGCGGTTACCTTCCGCCAATGGGCCGAGCAACACCGGTTGTACAGCGGCCCAAGCGCTCTGCGCGCTGGCAAAGGCTTGGCGCGCTTGGGCAAGGCTTTGCTGGTTGGTGCAGAAGGCTTGGCCACTGCTCGCCAGTTGGCGGTCGGCCTCATGCCACGCACTGTAAATCGGCAGCACCACGCCATCGGTCAGCGCGCGGCTGACCTGTTGCTGCGGGTCCGCTGGGCTGCAGGCGGTGAGTGTCAGGCTGAGTAAAGCTAAGCCTAGGGGGGAGCGGTTCATCGGTGACTCCTTACAGCGAGTTCAGGAAGGCCAACAGCGCGTCGCGCTCATCAGCGTTAAATGTCAGTACCTGTTGTTTGGCGGCTTCGGCTTCACCGCCGTGCCAGGCAATGGCCTCCAGCAGAGTGCGGGCGCGGCCGTCATGCAAAAACTGGGTGTGACCATTAACTGTTTCGGTCAAGCCGATGCCCCACAGCGGTGGGGTGCGCCATTCGTTACCCGTGGCGAGGAACTCTGGGCGGTTATCGGCCAAGCCTGGGCCCATGTCATGCAGCAGCAGGTCGGTGTAGGAGCGGATCACTTGGTTGGCCAGCTCGGGCTCAGCCGCGTCCGGGGCTGTGGTGAATTTCGCGGTGTGGCAGCCCTGACAGCCGGCCTGATAGAACAGGTTTTTACCGGCTAACACCGACGGCGTATCAGCATCGCGGCGCGCCGGTACGCCGAGGTTACGGGTGTAAAACAGCACGTTGGCGAGAATGTTATCGCTGACTTCCGGTGCACCGCCATTCGCGGCATTGCGGCAGTCTGTTTGCGTTTCGCTGCAATTGTCATGGCTGATCAACGTGCTGGTCAGGCCCATGTCGTTGGCAAAAGCATCCGCATTTTGTTGATTGAGGTTTGGTTGCCCGGCCTTCCAACCAAAGCGGCCGAGCACGGTACGCTGCTCTGCGTGGTCCCAGACCTGGTTGGCGCGCCCGGAAATACCATCGCCGTTGCTATCCTCGGGGTCGGCATTGGCCAGGATGGCCGCCTCAGGAATCGCTTCCAGTAAGCCAAGGCCGATCATCGGCGGGGCGATTCGGGCCGAAAACAGCGTGTCGGGGTGCAGGGCGCCGTAGCCGAGTTGGCTGATCTGCAGCGTAGGCTTGCGCAGCTCTACCTGCAGGCCGTCAGCAAACCTTACATGCTCGCTGCTGTAGCTGACGCGCACCTTGGCTTCTGGAGTAATGCCGGGGTTGGCTGTGTCCTGCAATTGGCCGCCGTAGGTGGGTTCGGCCAGTACGCCGAGGCGTTGAATAATGGCCGCATGCTCGCTGCCAGCTGGGATCGACAGGCGCACCAGCATCGACACTGAACTGAGCGCATCCGCGGCAGGCGGGTGGCCGCGACCGTCTTTAATGTGGCAGTTCTGGCAGGCGTTGGTATTGAACAGCGGGCCAAGGCCATCGCGCGCGGTGGTGGTGGCCGGCGCGCTGACCCAAGGGTTACGGAAGAAGCTGTTACCGACGCTGAAATCTAAGCGTCTTGAGGGTGCCAGGTTAGCCGACGGCAGAGAGAAGGCATTCTGGTCAGTTTTGCGCACGGTAGCGCTGCCGGCAGACAAGGCTTCGCCGGGTTCCGCTTGGGTGAAGCGTGGAGTTTGGTCGCAGGCCGTTAGCGACAGTCCAAGGGCCAGTAATAATGCGAGGCGACACGGCGCAAACATGCATGAACATCCGCAGCAGAAAACAGTGACTAAACATTAACAGCCCGTCACTGTTTAAATAAGACGGATTTGCATTATCAATGGTGACTAAAAGCCGCAGCTATTAAAAAGCCGCGCCTCTTTGCAGGGGTGCGGCTTTTGAGCGGGCATCGCTGACGCGCAGCGAGTCAGCGTTTTGATCAGAAGCTGTGGTCAGCGGTGTCTGGATTGAGATCACCGATGCCCAGCTTACCGGCGGCCTGCTCGATGGCGCTGGTCTGTGTAACCAGTGCGGCGATTGCATCACGGACGATCTGCTGGCCATCGCTGTTGTCGGCGGCGATCAGTTGGTCGAAGTGCTGACCATTATTGGCGCTGTCGACCAGTGCCTGCAGTTTAGCTTCAGTGGCCGCGAGGTCGGCTTGCAACGTGCTGTCGGCAGCTGCGTCCAGCGTGGCCACCATCGACGACAGGCTTGGGCCGGTCAGGGTGCTGCCATCAACTTTTTTGTATTCGCCCAAGTAGACGTTACGGATGCCTTTGGCGTTGTAGAAGTGCGAGTTGTGGGTGTTGTCGCTGAAGCAGTCGTGCTCGTCTTCGGTGGAGTTGGCTTCCAGCGCGACCTTCATGCGCTCGCCGGCCAGCTCACCAAGGGACAGGCTACCCATACCAAAGAGCATTTTGCGCAAGCCGTTTTCGGCTGACTCAGCTTCAAGCTGGGCGCGGTAGTTGCTCGCGTTACCTGGCTGCCATTGCACGACCATCGCATCCAGGTCGCTAACCAGCAGGTCAGTCGCCGCTTTGAGGAAGGCACCGCGGCGCTCATTATTGCCACCGGTTGCGCCCTCACCGACCACAAAGTCGCTGGCCGGGCGCTCGCCGGCACCTGGGTTGCTGCCGTTGAGGTCTTGGCCCCAAAGCAGAAACTCGATGGCGTGGTAGCCGGTGGCGACGTTAGCTTCGGAGCCACCCAGTTCATTCAGGCTGGCGAGCAGTTCTGGGGTGATGGTGCTGGCGTCGAGTTTATCTTCGCCGACTTGGATTTCAGTATTGGCGATGATGTTGGCGCTGGCGCCCGGGTTGCCCAGGGCATATTGGTAGTCTTGGGCAACGTAATCAATCAGGCCTTCATCCAATGGCCACGCGTTCATCTGGCCTTCCCAGTCGTCGACGACGGCATTGCCAAAGCGGAACACTTCACTTTGCATGTACGGCACGCGCGCCGCCAACCAGGCAGCGCGAGCCGCGTTTAAGGTGTCGGTATTCGGGTTGGCGAGCAGGGCATCAACCGCTGCTTGCAAGGTTTTACCGGTGCTGGCGGCATCGCTGAATACGGCCAGTGCCAGTTCTGCGTAGTGGCTGACCACCGCGTTACCCGCGCGTTGATCAATCTGGCTGGTGGCCGCTGCGCTGTTGGCAGCTGGTGCGGCGGCCTGGCGGGCGGACGCTGTATCGTCACCACAGCCGGCGAGAGAAATGGCGAGGGCAAGCAGGCTGGCCGAGGCTAGGGGCATACGAAGCATGGTGAAATCCTGTGCAAGTCAAAGTGAAGTGTCCGAACAGACGGGCGCATAAGCTAAAACATAATGCGAAATATTATCATTTTGCGCAAAGGCTGGTTGCGGTTTTTCACTGAACGCTGTGGGTAAAGTCTGCGCCAGGCCGCATTGATAGGGCTAAAATGCGCCAAAACCGTCTTTAAGATCCGTTCAGGAGTTGCCCATGAGCCTTACCAGTGTTGTGATTATTGTGCTGTTGATCCTGCTCGCGGCTTACGCTGTGATGCTCTACAACGCGCTGGTGCGCTTGAAGCATGGCGTCAGCAAAGCCTGGTCGAATATTGATGTGATGCTTAAGCAGCGCCATGAAGAACTGCCCAAGCTGGTGGAAACCTGCAAGCAATACATGCAGCACGAGCGCAGCACGTTAGAGGCGGTGATTGCCGCGCGCCAAGCGGTTTCTAGCGCCCAAGCTAAAGGTGATATGAATGCCCTCGGCAAGGCTGAAACAGGTTTGCGCGCCGGTCTTGGTCAGTTGTTTGCGTTGGCGGAGAACTACCCGGAACTGAAAGCCAATGAAAGCTTCCAGCACCTGCAGCAGCGTATCAGCGGCCTGGAAAACGGCATCGCCGACCGCCGCGAGCTCTACAACGAGGCGGTTAACCTTAATAACGTGCGCATTGAGCAGTTCCCCGATGTGCTGATTGCCCGTGCCTTTGCCTTCAAAGAAGCGGTGCTGTTGCAATTTAGCGAAGGCGAAAAAGCCGATGTAAACCTCAAGTCACTGTTTGGTTAGGTCGTGGATATTCAGGGACAGGTGATCGCTTTAGCCTGCAGCGCGGCGATGAGCGCGGGCGGGGCTTGGTGGTTTTTACAGCGTTTCTCTCAAGCTCGGCATCTGCTCGATACGCCCACCTCGAAAATTCGATCAGCGGCCCAAGGCTATGTCGAATTCTACGGTGTGCTACGTGACAGCGCCGACCCACAGCTACTCGGCCCGCTGACTCACACGCCTTGCCTGTGGTGGCGTTACAAGATCGAGGAATACACCTCCAACGGTAAAAAACGCAGTTGGCGGACGTTGGAAAGTGCCAGCAGCGAAGCGCTGTTGCTTCTGCACGACAGCACGGGCAGTTGCCTGATTGATCCGCGCGGCGCGCACGTGCGGCCGCTGACCCGCGTGGTCTGGAAAGGCAGCTTGCGCCACCCCCTCGGCGCGGCAAAAACTGGCTGGCGCGCGCTGTTCAGCAATGACCAACGCTATCGCTACACCGAGGAGCGCTTGCATGTCGACCAGCCGCTGTATGCCATCGGCGACTTTCGCAGCAGCGGTGGCGGGCGTCAGGGTTTTGATTTATCGGCAGCGCAAGGCACTGTGATTCGAGAATGGAAGGCCGATTTTGGCGGGTTACTGCAGCGCTTTGATAGTGACGGCAATGGCCAGTTAGATGAGCGCGAATGGCAACGCGTGCAACTCGCTGCCAGCCTGGAGGCTGAAGATCGCCATCGCCTGCAGAGCACTCAAGCTGAGCAGCATCATCTGGCCAAACCACGTGAGGCGCAGCCGTTTATCCTTTCCTGCGCCGGCGAGGATGAATTGGTACGCCAGTTTTATTGGCAGGCGGCGGGCGGTGTGTTGTTGTGTGTGACCGGTGCGCTGGCTACCGCTTGGTTGCTGGGCGTCACTCACTTCTAACCGAATAACCCCTGCAATAATAAACCCGCCAACTGGCGGGTTTATTATTTTACATATGGCGTTAAAGTGTTGCGGGGTTAGCGCTGGTGTTCAAGCGTCTGGCCTGCTTGAGGTAGGCAGTCAGTTCGCGGGCTGGCAAGGGTTTGCTGTACAGGTAACCCTGACCTTCGTTGCAGCCTTGCGCAATGATGTAAGCCTCTTGCTCAACCGTTTCCACCCCTTCAGCGATCACCTGCATACCGAGGCTTTTACCCAACTGGATGATGGCGCGCACGATGGTGGCGTCGTCTTCGTCTTCCAGTAAATCCTGAACAAAGCTCTTGTCGATTTTGATCTTGTCCAGCGGCAGGCTCTTTAGGTAACTCAGCGAGGAGTAGCCAGTGCCAAAGTCATCAATGGCGATCAGCGCACCAGAGCGGCGCAGGCTCAGCAAGTGTTGTGCGGCGGTGTTGATGTCTTCCATCAGGCCGGTTTCGGTGACTTCCAGTTCCAGGCTACGCAGCGGCAGGCGGTAGACCTGCATCAGGTTGTTAACCACCCGTGGCAGCTCGACGTGGTGCAGCTGCACAGTGGATAAGTTGACTGCCATGCGCAGCTCGGTAAAGCCTTGGTCATGCCATTCGCGCAGCTGGCGGCAGGTTTGATCAAGGATCCATTCACCAATCGCAATGATGGTGCCGTTCTGTTCAGCCAGCGGGATAAACAGGTCTGGCGGCACTAAACCATGTTGCGGGTGCTGCCAACGCAGCAACGCTTCGACGCCCACCACGCTGTGGTCGCGGTAATCCACCTGCGGTTGATAAACCAAGTGCAGCTGGTTCAGTGCTAAGGCATCGCGCAGGTCTTTTTCCAGCTCACGGCGGCGACGCATCTCACTGTCGATACTGGCGATGTAGAACTGATAACGGTTACGCGAGCGACTCTTGGCCAGGGTCATGGTTTGTTCAGCTTTCTGCAGCAGCTTCTCCGTGCTGTCGCCATCTTCCGGGAACAGAGTGATGCCGATTGTGGCGCGCAGACGCACGTGTTGCTGGTCGAGCACAAATGAATTGTCGAGGTCATCGAGCACGCTTTGCGCCAGTTCAGCCGCTTCATAAGGCTGCTCGATATCCGCTTGGACCAGCACGAACTGGTCGCCCCCTAGCCGGGCTAACGCACCAAGCCGGCCGCTGTGGCTGCGCAGCCGGTCGGACAAAGCCAGTAACAGCTGGTCGCCTGTTTGGTAGCTGAATTGCTCGTTAATGCCTTTGAAGTCGTCTAGGCCGACGCACAACACCGCCACGCGACGATTTAGCCGGCCAGCGTCTTCAAGAATTTTGTCGAGTTGCTGTTGCAGTTGCTGGCGGTTTGGCAAACCAGTAAGAAAGTCATACTGGGCCATGCGCAGCAGGCTGCTCTCGGCCTCGCGGCGCAAGTTAGTGTTGCGCTCAATGGAGGAGAGCAACTGATTGGCCGTATTGATCCAAAGGCCCAGCTCGTTTTTCTCGTTACCCTTAAGCATCGGCAGCTTGTGTTCGCTGGGCCGATCCGGGTTGATGTTGGTCAGGTGCTCAATGATCTTCGATAACGGTTTGGTCAATAGCAGGTGGTAGACCAGATACAGCACCAAGCTCATGGCCAAGGCGCGCAGTACACCGGAGATAAAGATGATCACTGAGTTAGTGATAAAGCTCTCACCGTATTGCGCGGTGTCGAGGGTGATGCTGAGGTCGCCGTAGTACTCGCTGTAAGGGCCACGACCAACCAGTTGGGTGGTAAAACTCTGCTCTTTGCCGAGGATTGGATCGGTTAACCAGCGGGTCGGAATATTGATCTGCTCGCGGCTCTTCTGCGCCAGCATCGGCTCATTGGGGTGGCCGATTGAGGCCACGCGCACCGACTCATGTTGGAACAGGCCTTCAATGACCTGCATGCCCATTTCCCGGTCAAGGCTATAAACCGCCTGGGTCGATGGGTCGCGGAACATCCCGAGGATACGGTGCGCATCGTTAGCGACGGCCTGACGTGTTTTGTACACGTCGAAGACAATCTGCGCACAACTTAGGACGACCCCAACGATGAGCGCTGAAAGCAGCACTACACGGAGTAATTTAAGCGACAAGCTGTTTTTGAGTTCCAGCTTCAAGAGGCGGTTCCTTGTTCGAAGCCGTTAGCGTCAGACGTACTGAGTATTGGCAAAGTTGCGCTTGCAGTCAAAGGGCCATTATTAAAGTTTTATCGAACAATTTTTAAGCACCGTACTGGTGCAGATGGGGCTTAGCGTAACGCTCAACTAACACTTATCGGCGCAAGGTATGGCGGGCTTGAGTACCGTTGGGCAGTTATCAAGCGGCAGGTTTGGTTGCACTGCGGGCAGGTCACCTGCAAGTAAATACGCACTCAAGCTTAGTTGCCCAGCACCTTTAGCGGATCGCATCTGCGGTGTTTAGGTATGCAAAAGACCTATAGCAACAAACCCGGCACAAGGCCGGGTTTGTTGTGGGTTACGCAGTGTACTCAGGCGGCGTAGTTTTTCGCTACGAAATCCCAGTTAACCAGGTTCCAGAACGCCTCAACATACTTCGGACGCACGTTGCGGTAGTCGATGTAGTAGGCGTGTTCCCAGACGTCGCAGGTCAGTAGCGGGGTGTCGCCACTGGTCAGCGGGCAGCCGGCACCGATGGTGCTGGCCAGAGCCAGAGAGCCGTCAGCTTTCTTCACCAGCCAGCCCCAGCCGGAACCGAAGGTGCCGATGGTGACTTTGCTGAATTCTTCCTTGAACTTATCGAAGGAACCGAAGGCTGCATTAATTGCATCAGCCACCGCGCCAGTTGGTTGGCCGCCGGCATTAGGTGCCAGGCAGTTCCAATAGAAGGTGTGGTTCCAGACTTGGGCGGCGTTGTTGAAGATACCACCGCTGGAGGTCTTGACGATCTCTTCCAGGGTTTTACCTTCGAACTCGGTACCAGGGACCAGGTTGTTCAGGTTCACGACATAGGTGTTGTGGTGCTTGTCGTGGTGAAATTCCAAGGTTTCCTTGGAAATATGCGGCTGCAGGGCGTCATGAGCGTAAGGCAGCGGCGGTAATTCGAAAGCCATGGTTTATCTCCTAATCAGGTTTGGTGCGGTGTGCGCGAAGCCGATCACGGGCGGCTGTCTAAGCGGCGTGAGTTATCTCTATTCGCCGCAAGCGCTGAATCATAGCACCGGCACTGCGCCTTAAACACGCGGCAACTGTGTGGAGAACCGCTCTCGTGAGCGGCTTTGCTCTCGCCGTGGCGCTGTTTTAGAGCATTGCGGGGTTGCTGACTAACTGCCAAGCAATGCTAAACATCATCAGCGCCACCCCTAGATCGATAAAGCGCCAGGTGCTCGGACGTGCCAACCAAGGCGCAAGCCAAGCCGCACCCAGCGCCAGAGCGGAAAACCATATTAATGAAGCACTGGCGGCCCCCAAGGCGTAAGCGCCCGGGACCTTTTGCTGGGCGCCGAGTGAGCCGATTAGCAGCACGGTGTCGAGGTACACGTGCGGGTTGAGCAGGGTCACGGCCAAGGCGGCCAGCAGCACCGCACGGCGTGAACGCGGGCCGCTCTCGCTGAGTTGATTTAGCGCCTGCGGACGGCTGGCGCGCAGCAGTGCCTGAGCACCGTACCAGAGTAAAAAAGCCGCGCCGCCCCAGCGCGCCACCCCTAGCAAAAATGGGCTCTGCGCCAATACGGCGGCCAGGCCGAACACGCCAGCGGTAACCAGTAAGGCATCGCAGATCACGCAGAGCATGGCCACCGGCAGGTGATGCTCACGGCGCAGGCTTTGCGCCAAGACGAAGGCGTTTTGCGCGCCGAGGGCGATGATCAGTCCAGCGGCGATGAGTGAGCCGTTGCTATAGCTTTGCCACATGCTGATTACTCCGCGCCATCGGCCAGTTGCTGCAGTACCGCCAGTGCGCACGGACCATCGGTGTGGGCGACAAACAGGTGGTCGTGGTAATAGCCGGCGATCACATTGCAACTTATCCCCGCATTCGCCAGCGCACCTGCCACCGCGGCCGTAAGGCCCACGGCCGCCAGCGCCGAGTGCACTTCCAGGGTCAGCCAGGCGGCTACATAGTCGATTTCGAGTTGCAGGTGCTCGGCCTGATGATGCGGCAGGATCACGGTCAAACCTTCGCGCTCCTGAAAGCTACCCAGCGGCTGTACGCCTTGCAGTTGGGTCGCGTCGGTCAGGCTACAAAATACATAGGCACCCTCGTTCAGGGTCGGGGTCATGCTGCGTATTAAGGTGGTCAGTGACGTTTCGCCGGCCATGTGGGTGCTCCTGATTGCTGGAGAGAATGTGGCGATTTTGTGGCGCTAGGCTGTATAAGAGAAACCAATAGTGCTGATCCCTCATTAGGAAAACTGATTTGCTCGACTACAAATTATTGGCGGCCTTGGCCGCAGTTGTGGAGCAGGCAGGCTTCGAGCGTGCGGCGCAGGTGCTAGGTTTGTCGCAGTCTGCGGTGTCGCAACGGATCAAACTGCTGGAAGCACGTGTCGGTCAGCCGGTTTTGGTGCGCGCCCTACCGCCCGTACCGACGGAAATCGGCCGACGCTTACTCAACCACGTGCAGCAGGTGCGTTTGCTGGAGCGTGATATCCAAGCGCAGGTGCCGGGGCTGGATGAGGGCGGTCCGCCTGAACGCCTGCGTATCGCCTTGAATGCCGACAGCCTGGCCACCTGGTGGGCGCAGGCCGTGGGTGATTTTTGTACGGCGCAGGGCTTGCTGCTGGAGCTGGTGGTTGAGGATCAGGATGTCGGCCTTAAACGCATGCGTGCCGGTGAAGTGGCCGCCTGTGTCTGTGCCAGCGAGCGTCCAGTGGCCGGTGCACGGGCATTGTTGTTGGGCAGCATGCGTTATCGCGCCTTGGCCAGTCCGGCGTTTATTGCACGATATTTTCCCAGGGGAGTTACGGCGGCTGGGCTGGCCCAAGCGCCGGCCATTGTCTTTGGTCCGGATGATTTATTGCAGCATCGCTACTTGTCGGGGCTGGCGGCGGAGGGCGGGTTTGCCTATCACCTGTGTCCATCGTCCGAAGGGTTTGTGCGTTTAGCCGAGGCGGGTTTGGGGTGGGGCTTGATGCCTGAGTTACAGGTGAAGGCGGAGTTGGCGGCGGGGCGGTTGTGCGAGCTGCTACCTGAGCGGCCGTTGGATGTTCCGTTGTATTGGCATTACTGGCGCAATGGTGGCGAACTACTATGTGCACTGACCCAGCACGTACATCATCATGCGGCCACTTGGTTGGTGGCCGCAGCGCGATAAAGGTTTACAGCCGGAAGTGCGCTAAGAGTTGTTGCTGGCTGTCAGCGACACGTTGCAGGTGCTCACCACATTCTCGGGTATGCGCGGCGTTCTGACGGTTGTCAGCGGTCATGGCGTTGAGCTGGTGCATATGCTGGTTGACCTCCTGAGTGGTAGACGCCTGTTGCTCGGCAGCCGCGGCGATCTGGAAGGCCAAGCCATGCAGGGTCTGCAGCGATTCGTCGAGGTGGCTGAGGGAACCGAGCACCGCCTGGGTTTCATCTTCCAATGCGCGGGCCTGATCGGTAGAGCCTTGCATGCTCGCCAATGCCTGGTTAGAAGAGTCGCCGAGGGTGCCGATGATCTGCACGATTTCCTCGGTGGCGGTGCGCGTACGCATGGACAGGCTGCGCACCTCATCGGCGACCACCGCGAAGCCGCGGCCTTGTTCGCCAGCCCTTGCGGCCTCGATGGCGGCGTTCAGCGCGAGCAAGTTGGTCTGCTCGGCAATCCCCTGAATTACCACAAGCACCGAGGCGATCTGCTGGCTGTTGCCGGCGAGCGTCTGCACCACCTGGTCTGCCTCGCGCAAGTCTTCAAGCAATTGGTCCTGGCGGCCAATCATGCGCTGCAAGGTAGTCTGCATCGTGCTGAAGGCACCGCGTGCGTTCTCGCTGCTGTCGGCGCTCTGGCTGGCGTTGGTAGCGATTTTCTGCACCGTGGCGGCCATCTCATCGACCGCGCTGACCACCATTTCTAGGGCTTCCTGCTGCTGATCGAGGCGGCTGCTGGTTTGCCCGGCGGCGTCGAGAATATCGCCGCTGGCCTGTTCGACAGCACTGCTGGCTTGGCGAAGTTGTTCGATGACCACGCGCCACGCATTGGCCATGCCATGCAGTGCCAACATCAGGCCGTTAGCCGAGTTCACGTGTGCCGGCAGTTGCAGTTCGCCTGCCGTCAAACGCTCGGCTAAGGCCGCCATAGCGCTGGGCTCGCCGCCCAATGGGCGCATTACGCTGCGACTGACCAGCCAGGTAGCGAACACGATGCCCGCCACGGTCAGCACACCGAGGAGCAGCACTTGCCACATGAGTTCACGTACCGGGGCGAGTGCCTGTGCCTGATCCATTTCGGCTATCAGCGCCCATTGCTGACCATCGAACTCAAGTGGCACAAAGGCCTTCAGCGCGGGCTGATTGTCGAGTCCAGCTTCAGCCAGGCGTCCTTGCTTATTCTGCAGGGCGAGGGTAACAGCTTCGCCTGACAGGGCACTTGCTTGCTTAGCGGTGCGCAGAACCTGATGCTGGGCAAACCGAACGGAGTCGGAGCGCAGCAGGTTGTCGGCGCCCACCAGATAGGTTTCCCCTGCTTCTCCCAGACCTTGGCGGGTGTGCATTACCCTGTTGAGTGACGCTATAGGGAGCTCAAGCATTAAAAGCGCAATCAGCTCATCTTCGCTGATCACAGGGCTTAATAGAAACTGACTGGGTTCACCGGTTTGCGGGTTAATTGTCAGGTCGCTGATGGCGCTCTTTCTGGTGTCCAAGCCGGCGCTGGCCATGCGACCCATCGGCTGATCCCGCCAGTTACCTTGGCGCAAGTCCTGCTGATAGTCATCGCCGCGCAGAACGCTGAAGATAACCTTGCCCTCTGGTGAAATCAGCTTGAGGTCTCGGTAGTTGTAGGTCTGGATAAAGTTTTTGAAGATCGGCTGGTCATAGTTGGCCGCACTGATGAGGGCTACTTCGTTCAGGCCGCTGTAGCTCGTCCCCAGATTGTTAGCCAGGGTGCTGAGTTGGTCACGGCGTCCTTGCAAATTATCCAGCAGCTGTCTTTGTTTGATATTTGCAACGGCCTCAAGGGCGTTTAGTGTTTGTTCCTGCAGAGCTTGGCTGGCATGGAAGTAGACCGTGACAGCCATTGCCAGTACAGGAACGATTCCAATAAACAAATAGCTCAGGGCAAGCTTGAGGCGTAACGGCATGTCTGGTGTCTCCGCGGAGAGAGGGGTTACGGTTCGGCTGATGTTAAGCATTCAGCAAGAAGCGTGCGAGTTAATTGACGATTTGTAAATTAAATCGAGCGAGCAGCTATGTGACAGGCAGCACTAGGGTGTGCTGACTGTCAGGACAGAGATGGGCTGGCGTGGTGACTTTTGATCGGCGCCAGCCTGGAGCATCGCCAGGCATGCCTGCGTTGAAATAGAGCACACAGGGCTTGTCAGTCCCAGCGGGGTGACGCGGTCTACTTGATGGAAATAGTGGTTGAACCCGGCAGTTTTTCCACACAGCGCACACCGAACAGTTTGCTGGGGGTGAAATATCCGCCAGGGCCGCTGTAGTTCAGGAGGTGCTGCACGGCCAACAAAGTCCCATGGACGGTCACGTCGTAGCCGTTGGCGGTTTCAAGTCGAGCCGTTTTAACCACGCCTGCGGCATTGCGCGCCTCGCCCCACAGCCAGGTGCGCTGGCGGGCTCGAGTGGTTTCATTGGGGCCGGTGACACGCTTTTCGACCAGGCGTTTTAGCCAGTTTTGCACCGCCTCTAAACCCAGCAGGGCGCGCAGCGGGTCGATCAGGCGCATGACAATCGCAGCCACCGTCGGCGTTGGCAGGTACACCTCAATATTATCAATGCCGGTTGAGTGGTAGGCCGTCGACACATCGCCCCAAGGAATGGTGACGGCTGTTTTTTCGCCACGTCCAAAGTTGATGGTGCGACGTTTATAGCCCAGCGGTACATCGGTGATGATTCCGGCGCGGCGTACTTTGCCGCCAAATTTGAGGCCTTCTACTGAGGTTTTTGCGGTGCCTGGGGATAATCCACTGCCGGTGTCAAAGCCCAACGCTAAATGGGTGGCGTCGGGCAGCGCCTGATGCAGACAAGCGGCGAGGCAATCGCTGGGGATCACATCAAAGCCGACGCCAGGGCATACCACCACGCCCTTTTCGCGCGCCTGTTGATCACGCTGGTGAGCGGCTTCAAACACGCTGATCTCGCCAGTGATGTCGACGTAATGGGTGTTGCTGGCCAGGCAGGCATCAATCATCGGGGCACTGGTGGCCGAGAATGGCCCGGCGCAATGGGCAACCACGGCAACATCCGCCAAAGCTTCCATCGCACGCTGTGGTTGGTGGATATCGAATATCCGGCACTCCAGGCCAAGCAAGCTGCCGAGGGCATGCACCGCTGCCGGGTTACGCCCGGCCAGAATAGGCGTCAAGCCTTGACGCTTAGCCTCAGCGGCCAGCAGGTGGCCGGTGTAGCCGTTGGCGCCGTAGATCATCCAATGAGTGGCCATCCGCGGCTCCTTTAGTCAATGAGTGTGAAGGCACAGCTTAGCTGCTGTGCGCGTTTACCGTCGGCTTATCACTGGGCGTGCACAGTCGCTGTTGTGGCCTGCAGTGCCACGGCGGCGTTCAGTGCAGGCTGCTAGAGTGGCTTGGGATTAAGGCAGAGGGGCAGTAATGAAAATTCTGGTAACCGGCGCGAGCGGTTTTATTGGTGGGCGTTTTGCCAGCTTTGCTTTGGAGCAGGGCTTGAGCGTTAGGGTCAACGGGCGGCGCGCTGAAGGTGTTGAGCATCTGGTGGCGCGTGGTGCGGAGTTTATTCAGGGTGACTTAGCCGATCCGCAGCTTGCGCAGCAGTTGTGCCGTGATGTCGAGGCTGTGGTGCATTGCGCGGGTGCCGTCGGGGTATGGGGCCGTTATGAGCACTTTTATCAGGCCAACGTCAGTGTCACCGAAAACGTGGTGGATGCCTGCCTTAAACAGAAGGTACGGCGGCTGGTGCACCTGTCTTCACCCTCGGTGTACTTCGATGGCCAGGCGCATGTGGGCTTGCGTGAAGAGCAGTTGCCCAAGCGCTTTTCCGATCACTACGGCAAAACCAAGTTTCTAGCCGAGCAGCAGGTGTTTGCCGCCGAAGAGTTCGGCCTAGAAGTGCTGGCGCTGCGTCCACGGTTCGTCACTGGCGCGGGCGACACCAGCATCTTTCCACGTTTGATCAATATGCAGCGCAAAGGTCGTTTGTCGATTATCGGCAATGGCCTGAATAAGGTCGACTTCACCAGTGTGCACAACCTCAACCAAGCGTTGATGAGTGGCCTCTTGGCAACAGGACCGGCGCTTGGTCAGGTCTACAACATCAGCAATGGCGAACCTGTGCCGCTGTGGGATGTGATCAATTACGTGATGCGTAAACTTGACCTGCCGCCCGTGACCCGCCACATGCCCTATGGGCTGGCCTATGCAGCCGCTGCGTTAAATGAAGGTGTGTGCAAGCTGTTGCCGGGTCGGCCAGAACCCACGCTATTTCGCTTGGGTGTAGCGGTAATGGCCAAAGATTTTTCCTTGGACATTAGCCGCGCCCAGCAGTATCTGGACTACCAGCCCAAAACCAGCCTGTGGACTGCGCTGGATGAATTTTGCGCCTGGTGGCAGGCGCAGCATCCGCATTGATCAGGCATAGACGCGCTGGCCACGATACATCCGTACCGACTCGCTGGCTGGCCGCGGTGCGGGGTCTTCCACCAGCAGCGGATGCCCAGCTTGCATGCGCGGTACTGCACCGGCCTGAGCGAAGGGGCGGTCACTGCACTGGGCCAGCAATTGCCCCAGTTGCCGTGTTTGCTCATTGCTTGAGTTGAGGCAGGCGCTGAGCATGCAAGTGACCGCATCCGGCTGGCTTAAGCGGATGTCGATCGCTAGTTCCTCACGCAGTCGGCGGCGCAGGCTCATCATGCAATCCAACACTTCTCTGTTCAGTTCCATGGTGTTCCCCGCGAGTACAAGTGGACAGGGTGTCATTCATCCCCAACAGCCCGGCATAGTTTTATCTGAACGCGCCGTGTTTACGGCGGCCACAGTGGGCCTGCCGCACAGATCTGTTAGCAAAGTGCGTACCAGCTCGCAATTCGCGCGATTGTGCGGGTTAGAGCGCTTCGCGGCCTGCGCCGTGCCCTTCGTCGGTGCGTTTTGCCCACGCTTGGCGCAACACTGAAGCGCAGCGCGCGAACCGTTATACTGCGCGGCAATTTGCGAACCCTGTGCTTTCTTGAAGGTTGAATCATGCGTAACGATGCCAACGACGAACTCGATCACGTCCCCAGTCTGCGTGCGGAACAGCGCGATCATGATGACTTTGCGCCTGATCATCCGGAGCCTGCGCGTGGCAACGGCTATGGCCGCCCTCCGGCCACTGCAACAGCTAAAACAGCCAGCACTGGACCCCTCTGGGCTTTGGTTGGGGCGTTAATGATTGCCTTGGGCGGTCTGGGTTGGTGGAGCGTGCAGCAAGTGAGCCTGATGGAGCAGCAGTTGGTTGCGACGCAAGAAAGCTTCGCCCGTATTAGCGAGGAAGCGGCAGGCCGTATTCAGGATATTTCCGGCAAGGTAGTGGCCACTGAGTCGTCGGTGACCACTGGCAGCGAGGCGCTAAAGCTGCAAGTCAAACAGCTGGAAAGCAAACTGGCTGAGCTGAGCAAGCAACAGCAGGGCGCAACGGCTAAGCAGTCTGAGCAGGCCAAGCGTTTGGAGCAGTTGGCCGTGCAGCTGAAGGGGCAGGCGGGAGGGGGTGAAAAGCTTGAAGCCAGTGTTAAAAAGCTCAGCGCCGAGCAAACCGCGCTAAAAACTGAACAGGCTTCCTTGAAAAGCGCTCAGGCCGGTCAGGCTAAGTTGGATGAGAAAATTACTGGCTTGAGTGGCGATATTGCCGCCCTGCAGAAGCTCGGTAATCCAAACCAGGCCATTTCTCGTCTGGAGCAGGACCTGCTGGTACTCAAAGGCGACCTGGAAACCCGTTCGGCATCCAATAGCATCGCTGAGTTCGACGCCTTCCGCGCGCAGATGACCCGCAACATCAATGGTCTGCAAGCGCAGGTGCAAAATCTGCAGCAGCAACTCGACGCCCGTTGAGCTAGGCGCCCTCGCATAACTTCCTCGTGGCGCGATGGGGGTCACTAGCGCCCAGCTGCATGCGATCAGTCCCCTCTCCCACCGGTGGAAGAGGGTCAGGAAGTGGGTGCTTTTTCATCCCGTCTGCCATAAATCGCGGCGCGTTTGCGGCTTAATCTTCAGCTTTGCAGCGTTGGATAGTCGAGGTAACCGACCGGGCCTTTGCCGTAGAAGCTTTCAGGCCGCGGCGTATTCAGCTCGGCATCCTGTGCCAAACGGGCGGGCAGATCTGGGTTGGCGATAAATGGAATGCCGAATGCCACAGCATCGGCCTTACCGCTTTGCAGCCACTCATTGGCCTGGGTCTTGGTGAAACGCTCGTTGGCGATAAACATGCCGCCAAAGGCTTGCTTCAGGCTTGGCGACAGGCTGTCGTCAGCCTCTTTCTCGCGGGCGCAGATAAAGGCGATACCGCGCTTACCCAGCTCACGGGCGACGTAGGTAAAGGTCTCAGTGCGGTCAGCGTCGCCCATATCATGGGAGTCAGCGCGTGGCGCCAAATGCATGCCTACGCGGCCAGCACCCCACACCTCGATTGCGGCATCGGTCACTTCCAGCAGCAGGCGTGCACGGTTTGCCAGGCTGCCGCCATACCGGTCAGTGCGCTGGTTGGTGCTGCTTTGCAGGAATTGGTCGAGCAAGTAGCCGTTGGCACCGTGGATTTCTACACCATCGAAGCCGGCTGCTTTGGCGTTTTCCGCGCCCTGACGATAGGCGTCAACGATGTCAGCAATTTCTTCAGTTTCCAGCGCGCGCGGGGTCACGTAATCCTTCATCGGCCGGATCAAGCTGACGTGCCCGGCAGGCTGGAGGGCGCTCGGAGCCACCGGCAGTTGGCCATTCAAATAAACCGGGTCGGAAATACGGCCCACATGCCAGAGTTGCAAGACGATCTTGCTGCCGGCGGCATGCACCGCTTGGGTGATGGTGCTCCAGCCACGCACCTGTTCAGCCGACCAAATGCCGGGGGTGTCCGGGTAGCCGACACCCATTGGCGTGACGGCCGTGGCTTCGCTGATGATCAGCCCGGCGCTGGCGCGTTGCACGTAATACTCAGCCATCATCGCGTTGGGCACACGGCCTTCATCGGCACGGCAGCGAGTCAACGGGGCCATGATGATGCGGTTGTTCAGTTCAAGTTCACCGATTTTAATCGGGTCAAAAAGTGTGGCCATCAATAAGTCTCCTTGGTGTCTGGGGCGCGCCAAACGCGTTAAAGCGTTTGGCCGGTATGCCTGAGGAAGGCCTGGATTGCTCGTGCCCGCCTCATTTCAAGGGCTGAACCTTATATCGATCGTTGGCGATATACAGATTGTTCGAGGCGATAGTCATCATCGGTCATGCTGATGTGTAAGCTGTGGTGATGAACTACCTCGCACATTTACACCTTGGCGGTGACGCGCCGGCGCAACTACTGGGCAGCCTGTATGGCGATTTCGTCAAAGGGCCGCTGGTTGGGCAGTGGCCAGCGGATATCGAAGCGGCCATCCGCCTGCATCGGCGCATTGATGTATTTACTGACAGTCACCCGCTGCAGGCTCAGTCGCGGGCGCGCTTCCCCAGCGAACGGCGGCGTTATGCCGGGATTTTATTGGATGTATTTTTTGATCACTGCCTGGCGTGTAATTGGGCTGACTATGCCGCTATCCCTTTGGCGAGTTTTACTGATCGGGTTTATCAGGTCGTCAATAACGAGCCGCGGTTACCTGAACGCTTGGCATTTATCGCACCACGCATGGCTGCCCAAGATTGGCTAGGCAGTTATCGCGAATTTGCTGTGTTGGCGCAGGTGATCGAGGCAATTGATCGACGCCTGTCGCGCTCCGGTTTATTGGCGGGCGGTATAGCTGAGCTGGAGCGCCTTTATCAGCCACTGCTGGAAGACTTTCGCCAGTTCTACCCCGAGCTACAGGGCTTTGTCGCCCGCGAGCGCGGCTTGGCCGATTGTTAGGCGGCCTTGCCGTTAAGGCCAGCGGATTGCTCGGCGTCAGCTGCGCCGAACAGCGCCTCACGGATTGACTGCTGGGCTGCGCGCGCTAACGCATTGCGATTTAAGTCAGTGCTGGCAATCGGTGTGAGCAACTGAATTTGCACCTCGCCGATGTCACTGCCGAGCAGGCGCAGCAGGTGCGAGAGCATGTCGTCATCACCAATAAACGGCGCCACGCTGCACGGCTGGCCGTTACGCAGGTAGCGGATAGCCACCGGTTGCACCGCAACGCCGCACTCGATAGCGCTACTTAGCAGGCGACCGTGGAAGGTGCGCAGGCCAAGGCCGTCAGTGGTGGTACCTTCGGGAAATATCAGCACGTTGCACCCTTGCTGCAAGTGCCGGCCGAGTTGTTGATTGAGCAGGTTGCTGTCGGCCGAACCACGGCGGATAAACAGGGTGCCGGCCTTGAGCGCCAACCAGCCGGCCACCGGCCAAGTGCGCACCTCCGCCTTGGACAGAAAGGACAGCGGGGTGAGCATGCCGAGTAGCGGAATATCGGTCCATGACACATGGTTGCTGACCCACAGCATCGACTGACGGGGTAATTGCCCCTGCACGCTCAGGCGAAACGGCAGCGCGGCAGCTAGGCGTGCGAGAAACCAACGAGTCAGACGCTGACGGGTTGGCATCAGGTCATGCCGTACCCACCGTTCGAGCAACGTGATGCCGGCGGCCAGGAGCGTGCCGAAGCTGATCACGGCTATTAGGCGAAACAGGCGTATGTACAAACGCAGCTTCTTCATCGGTGGCTCCCGCATGCAAAGACAAAAACGCCGGCACTGTCTACAGCGTGCCGGCGACAAGAGCAACCCAATATGCTTAGCGGCGCTGCTTGGTAACAGGTGCGCCTGCCCTACACGGCGGCTTTGAAATGCCTGGCGTAGCGCGGGCAAAGCTCGTCGCGCTTGAGCAGGATAAATACGTCAGCCACTTGGAAGTCCTGATCCCAGCAAGGCTCACCACAAATTTTGGCGCCCAAGCGCATATAGGCCTTGAGCAGCGGCGGCATTTCGGCGATCACATTGCTCGGCACATCCAGCGTCGGCAGCGGCGTTTTTGGCTCGGCGCGCAGGTGTTCGGTGCACAAATAGCGTTCGCGCAGGCGCTGCATAATTACCTGAGCCTGGACACCGCCGTCCTGCATGGAGATGCTGGCGCAGCCCATTAGGTAGCGGTAGCCGCCTTCGTTAAGCACCTCGGCCAGTTCGCCCCAGAGTACGGCGATAGTCGCACCATTGCGGTAGGCCGCGTCGACACAGGTGCGGCCGATTTCCAGCACGGGGCCTTCGAGGTGTGGCAGGCCGTGCAGGCTGAATTCTTCTTCGCTGTAAAAGCGCCCAATACCTTTAGCTGCGTGATGGTCGAGCAGACGTGTGGTAGCCACCAGTTCACCGCTATTGAGGTCACGTACACCGATATGCTGGCAGTGAACATCGTAGTCATCCATGTCCAAGCCGAACTCGGCACCCTTAAGCTTGGCATCGAACTCGGCGCTAAAAACACGAAAGCGTAAGGTTTGAGCTTCACGCAGGGCCGCCGCGCCCAGTAAACGCTCAGCGTGCAGGCGACGTGCTGGAGTTGTGCGGTCGCGGGTGATTGCCAGTTGGGTCATGCCGTCATCTCCGTTAGCCGATTTTTGCCTTGCAGTCGGTCGATCTTGTTGGGCAAGCTCAGGCTAGGTAACGCCGATGTCACTTCCATAAAGGTTTAGTGATGCTTGTGTGACACTGAATGTATTAACCCGCTAAAGGAGTCATCCATGCCCTGGCAGCAGTTATTGAGCCCGCAGGCGCGTCTGCCGGTTGTTGGTTTGGAGGCGTGGTACGCCAGCCTGCTTGAGCGCATCGGCAACCCTGCACCGCTGCAGTTGGCGTTGCTTGGCGGGCGCTTGGCGGCGACGCCTGGGCTGGCCTTTCTTGCCGGTTATCAGGGCGCACTGCGCGCACTTTGGCCCTCTGCACCGTGGACATTGGGCGCGTTGTGCGTAACCGAAAATCGCAGCACCCGGCCGGCGGACATGCACATGCGCATGCAGGCGTTGAGCCTCGATGGCCGTAAGGACTTCGTCACCGCCGCCGATGCGGCCGACTGGTTGTTAGTGGCCGCCCGCGAGGAGGCTGTTGGGGCGCCGGTGCAACTGGCGCTGGGTGTGGTGCGCAATGGCGCGCCGGGTGTGCGTGTCGAGACGCTGCCTGCGCTGCCGTTGATGCCTGATGTCAGCCATGGCCGTCTGCATTTGCACGGCGCGCAATGCGAGCGCCTGCCCGGTGATGGCTGGGATGCCTATGTGAAACCCTTCCGCACCCTTGAAGACATCCACGTGCTGGCCGCACTTACGGCTTGGTTGTTCGGCGTGGGGCAAGAGTCGGCCTGGCCGCAGGCGTTGCAATTGCGCCTGCTCGGCCTGCTGGCCGGCTGCGCAGAAGTGGCGCGGCAATGCCCAAGCGCACCCGGTAGCCACCTGATGCTGGCCGGGTTGTTTGCCCAATTCGAGAGTTGCAGTGCCGAGTTGGACAGCGCCTTTGCTTCAGGTGATGCCCACTGGGCGCAGCTGTGGCAACGTGATAAAGGCCTGTTGTCGATGGCGGCTACTGCACGCAGTAAACGTCTACAAAAAGCTCAGGCGCTCCTCGGTATTCACCTGTAGGCCCATCCGTCGCCGGTAAACGTAACGCTCAGCTCGACCCATGCAGGCGTGGTTTGATCCAGATCAGTGAGCCCCGCACCTTGGGCCTTTAAGCTCGCCGGCTTTCGAGAGAGAGCCTGCCATGCGACGCGAGCCCATAGTGCTGTTTGATAACGGCGAGCATCAATGCATGATGTTCGATGACCTGGTCAGCGGGGAGGGCGTGCAGTCCAACCAATTTCTGATCACCGACAATGAGCAATACCTGCTGCTCGATCCGGGCGGCGATCTAACCTACACGCCGCTGTCGCTGGAATTGTCCAAGTACATTCCGGTGCAGGACCTGACCTATATCTTCGCCTCGCACCAAGACCCGGACATCATTGCCTCGCTGGATAAGTGGCTGCTGCACACCCGTGCGCAGGTCATTTGCTCAAAGCTATGGGCGCGTTTTTTGCCGCACCTGACGGCTAACTATTTGGCCCTCAGCCATGGCATCAATACCTTTGACCGGATCATCGCGCTGCCCGATCGCGGTCAGGCATTTGCCTTGGGTAAGTGCACGCTGAAAGCGGTGCCCGCACACTTTCTGCATTCGGTGGGCAACTTCCAACTGTATGACCCAGTCAGCAAAATTTTGTTTTCTGGCGACATGGGTGCCTCGCTGGTCGACGATGCTCACCCCGTAACGGACTTCGTCAACCACGTGCCGAACATGCTCGGTTTTCACCGCCGCTATATGGGCAGCAACAAAATCTGCCGCCTGTGGGCGGCGATGGTCCGCGACATGGATATAGCCATGATCGTGCCGCAGCACGGTCGGCCCTTTGTTGGCGCAGAAATGATCAACGCCTTTTTGTACTGGATCGAGAACCTCGAGTGCGGCATGGATTTGATGGGGCCAGACGACTACCGCTTGCCTAAATAGCTGAGGGTTTAGGGCACTGATCTTTCGCGCCGAATCGCTGGCCAATCAGGCGTGTTCGGCGCTTTTGGTTGCCCTCGGCAGCATGCTAGGGTGCCGCCTTCGATTTCAGCAAAGGCGGTCCCATGTCCTTCACGTTATTGACTGCACGGCGGCTGACGTTGGCGTGCGCATTCGGCTTGGCCAGCGCCGTGGTGCAGGCCGAAAGCTGGCCGCAGACCGACTGGACCCGCCAACTGGCAGCGCCCAGCGCAGCCCTTAGCGAGCTGGAAGCTTACGCCTTCCCAGCCCGTGATGAGGCCACTCGCAAGGGTGTGCGCAGCGATGCCGTGCTGGTGATTCGCGACGGCCAGGTGGTGTATGAGCGCTACGCCGCGCCCACTCATGCCGCCACGCCGCACCTCAGTTGGTCGATGGCCAAGAGCGTACTCGCCACCACCATGGGTGTGGCGTATGGCCAGGGCTTATTCAAGCTGGATGCGCCAGTGGCGGACTATTACCCGCCATTTGCGGCGCACCCCCAGGTCAAGGTCGGTCACCTACTTAACTGGGCGTCGGGTCTGGATTGGCAGGAAGACTATGAATACGCACCGCTGAAATCTTCAGTGGTCGCGATGCTCTATACCCGTGGTCGATCGGATATGGCCGCCTTCACTGCTGCGCACAGCGCCGCGGCTGAGCCGGGTACGCACTTTCGTTATTCCAGCGGGGACAGCAACGTGCTGTCGGCTGCGCTGAAAAGCATGGTCGGCACCGAGGCCTACGCTGATTACCCGTGGACTGCACTGTTCAGCCCTTTAGGCATCACCTCCGCTGTTTGGGAGCGCGATGCAGCGGGCACCTTTGTCGGTTCCTCTTACCTGTACATGACCGCCCGTGACCTGGCCCGCATCGGCCTGCTGATGCAGCGTGACGGGCGTTGGGGCGAGCAGCAATTACTGCCCAAGGCTTGGGTCGACTTCAACCGCACACCCTTTGCCAACTATCAGCCGCAGGCTGACAAACCTAATGCATCCGTGCCGGGTGGCCAGTGGTGGTTGAATGCGGCGGTTGGTGGCGCCCCCAAGCCATGGCCGGATGCCCCGAACAATATGCTAGCGGCCTCTGGGCACTGGGGGCAGGGCTTGTATGTGTTGCCTGATGAGAAGCTGGTGGTCGTGCGCTACGCCGATGATCGCGATGACAGTTTTGATCGTAACCACTTCCTCAAGCTGGTTCTGGCCGCATTGGCCCAAGAGGTACAGCCATGATCCGCCGTCGACCATTTAGCAGCCTACTTTTGCTGATTTTGCTGTTACTCGCCGCCTTGGGATGGCAAAACCGCAGCCACCTGCAAGCGTTCCCAGGCATTGTTGGGGCTTATTCGGCTAAGGAATATTGCTCATGTCGGTATGTGGCCAACAACCCGGCGGACTATTGCCAAGCTTATGTGGTGCAGTATGTTTCGCTCTCCGGTTTTTTTGATGACGCCGCCAATAAGCGCGTAACCGCTCGCGGCCTAGGCAGCACGCAGAGTGCACAGTGGTTGGGGTCGCGCGAGGGTTGTCAGTTGTTGCCGCAAGCGGCGGCCTTACCTGAGCCGTAAGCGTTTTGGCAGGTCTGCCAGGGTGTGCAACGCCGGGTCAGGCGGCTATGGTGGCGCCTCTCAATTCTCCTCGCGAGAGGCGCAATGCCCAGAGTAAGCGATCATGGTTGATAACGTCTTTCCCTGGCGGCGGGGCAACGCCTTAGCGCTGCTGATCGACGGCCCGCAGTTTTATGTGCAGATGTTGGCGCGCATTACTGCGGCCGGGCGGCAGGTCGATCTAGAACTTTATTTAGTTGAAAGTGGGGCCTGCAGCAGCGCCGTGCTCGACGCCCTTTGCAGTGCTGCGCAACGTGGCGTGGTGGTGCGTTGTTTGTTCGATGACTTTGGTGCGCAGGGTTTATCTGCGGCTGACCGGCAACGCCTGCAGGCCGCTGGCGTGCAGGTGCAGTATTACAACCCGGTGCGCTGGAAGCATGGCCTGCGCAACTTCCATCGTGATCACCGCAAACTGTTGCTGGTCGATGAGCAATTCGCCTACGTCGGCGGCACGGGTGCGACGGATGAGTTCTGGCAGCCCGAGCACACCAGCAGCCGTTGGCATGAAGTGATGGTGGAAATCAGCGGGCCGCTGGTGGCCGATTGGCAGCAGTTATTTGAGCGCCAATGGCAAGCAGGGCAAGCCTGGATTGCTTGGCGGCCGCGTATGCCGCTGCGCCTAAAAAAGCTGCCGCTATTACCTGCGCTGGGGCAGGGCTTGGGCCGTGTGGCCTTCGCCGACGCCACGCAACACCGCGATATTTTGCTCTCACTGGTGCGCGCCTTGCGTGGGGCAGAACGCCGTATTTGGCTGGCTACACCGTATTTTTTACCCACTTGGCGTGTGCGCCGTACCCTGCGCAAGGCCGCTAAAAATGGCGTCGAGGTGCGCTTGTTGTTGGCTGGGCATAACACCGACCACCCACCGGTGCGCTTTGCTGGCCAGCGTTATTACACCAGCTTGCTCAAAGCGGGCGTGCGCATCTTCGAATACCAGCCGCGTTTTCTGCATTTGAAGATGGTGCTGGTGGATGACTGGGTCAGCGTCGGCTCGTGTAACTTCGATCACTGGAACTTGCGCTTTAACCTGGACGCCAACCTCGAAGCACTCGACCCAGTATTTAGCGCCAGTGTGGCGGCCAGCTTTCAGGCAGATTTTGCCGTGAGCGAGGAAATTACCCTGGCCGACTGGCGCGCCCGGCCATGGTGGCGACGATTGCGCCAGTCTATTTGGGGCGCGCTTGATCAGTTGCTGGTCAAGTTGCTGGATCGTCGCCTCTAGCACGTTCCATCCGCTGACCTAAATCAGCTCAACCGCCACGGCCGTTGCTTCGCCGCCACCGATGCACAGCGAGGCGATACCGCGCGTGCCGCCGGTATTTTTCAGCGCGTTGATCAACGTCAGGATAATCCGCGAGCCCGTGGAGCCAATCGGATGGCCCTGAGCACACGCGCCGCCGTAGATATTGACTTTGCTGGGGTCGAGGTCGAGTTCGCGGATGGCCAGCATGGTCACCATGGCAAAGGCTTCGTTGATTTCAAACAGATCAACCTGAGCCTTATCCCATCCTGTTTTCTTGATCAGGGTGGTGATTGAACCAATCGGCGCGATGGTGAACTCGCTCGGGTCCTGGCTTTGCGTGGCGTGGGCGACAATTTTTGCCAGCGGCGTGAGGCCACGTTTGCTTGCTTCTTCAGCGGTCATCAGCAGCAAGGCAGACGCGCCATCGGAGATTGAGCTGGCGTTGGCGGCGGTGATGCTACCGTCCTTGCGAAAGGCTGGTTTCAGGTCTGGGATCTTTTGCGGGTTGGCGTTCAGCGGCTGCTCATCATCTTTAACCAGCACATCGCCTTTGCGGCTGCTGACGCTGACCGGCACGATTTCTGCCTCCAGCGCACCGCTGGCAATCGCCGCCTGAGCGCGCTTGAGTGATTCAATGGCGTAGGCGTCCATCTGCTCACGGGTGATGCCGTATTGGTCTGCAGTTTCCTGCGCGAAGGAGCCCATCAGCCGACCGCTGCGCGCATCTTCTAGCCCATCGAGGAACATGTGGTCCTTGATTTCGCCGTGGCCCATACGCAGCCCCGCGCGAGCTTTGCTTATGATGTAAGGCGCGTTGGACATGCTCTCCATGCCGCCGGCAATCATCACGTTGTTGCTGCCCGCCTTGAGCGAATCAAAGGCCAGCATCACCGCTTTCATGCCCGAACCGCAGAGCTTGTTAATGGTGGTGCAACCGGTGGCCGAGGGCAGGCCGGCATTCAGCGAGGCCTGGCGCGCGGGGCCTTGCTTAAGGCCGGCCGGCAGCACGCAGCCCATAATCACTTCCTGCACATCGGCTGGCGCTACACCGCCGCGCTCAACCGCTGCACGAATGGCCGCCGCACCCAAATCAACCGCTGCAACGCTCGACAGGCTGCCTTGAAAACCACCCATCGGCGTGCGTGCGCCGCTGACAATGACGATATCGGACATCGGATAACTCCTTAATGCTGTGGCAAAAAACCGAACAACCCGCGGTGGATTCTACTGTGTGACCAGAAATGGCCAAACAG
The DNA here is from genome assembly GCF_037943105.1 of Pseudomonas sp. TMP9. Taxonomy (NCBI): domain Bacteria; kingdom Pseudomonadati; phylum Pseudomonadota; class Gammaproteobacteria; order Pseudomonadales; family Pseudomonadaceae; genus Pseudomonas; species Pseudomonas vesperimontis. Next base: position 2,870,209 of record NZ_CP149803.1, on the reverse strand, counting down.
TCACGCCCAAAATCATTCTTTGGGCTGATTTGAGCGGGCGACGAGGGCTCTAGATTGGCACCACTGATAAAAACCACAAACAGGTATCGCCATGCTGCAGACCCGTCTGATCGCTCCCGCAGAGAATGCTCACCCCGCGCCGCTGTTGATCAAGCGTCTGCTGTTGTCGGGCATCCGTTACGAAAAAACCCGCGAAATCGTCTATCGCGACCAGTTGCGCTACAGCTATGCCACCCTCAATGAGCGTGTCGCGCGTTTGGCCAATGTGCTTACTGAGGCGGGTGTGAAGGCCGGTGATACCGTGGCCGTGATGGAATGGGACAGCCACCGTTACTTGGAATGCATGTTCGCCGTGCCGATGATCGGCGCGGTGCTGCACACCATTAATATCCGGCTTTCGGCTGATCAGATTCTCTACACCATGAATCACGCCGACGATAAGTTCGTGCTGGTTAACAGCGAGTTTGTGCCGCTGTACAAAAGCATCGAGGGCCAGCTGACCACGGTGCAGAAAACCATTCTGCTGACCGATACCGCCGATAAAACCGCCGAGCTGGGCGGCCTGGTCGGCGAGTATGAAACGCTGCTAGCCGCTACCAGCCCGCGTTATGATTTCGCGGATTTTGACGAAAACTCGGTGGCCACTACTTTCTACACCACCGGCACCACCGGTAACCCCAAGGGCGTGTATTTCAGCCACCGTCAATTGGTGCTGCACACCCTGGCTGCTGCCAGCGTGTTGGGTAGCTTGGACAGCATTCGCCTGCTGGGCACCAACGATGTGTACATGCCCATCACCCCAATGTTCCACGTGCACGCCTGGGGCATGCCTTATGTGGCCACTATGTTGGGGGTTAAGCAGGTTTACCCCGGTCGATATGAGCCGGACATGCTCTGCCAGCTGATTAAAGATGAGAAGGTCACCTTCTCCCATTGCGTACCGACCATTTTGCAAATGGTGATGAGTGCGCCGAGTGCCCAAGGCCATGATTTCGGCGGCCTTAAAATGATCATCGGCGGCAGCGCGCTAAACCGCTCGCTGTACGAAGCGGCCAAAGCGCGCAATATCCAGCTAACCGCTGCCTACGGCATGTCAGAAACCTGCCCGCTGATCTCTTGTGCCCATATCAATGATGAGCTGATGGCCGGCAGCGAAGACGAACGCATCACCTATCGCATCAAAGCCGGCGTACCCGTGCCGTTGGTTGAAGCCGCAATCATGTCCGCCGATGGCACCTTGTTACCGGCCGATGGTGAAACCCAAGGTGAGTTGGTGTTGCGTGCGCCATGGCTGACCCAAGGCTACTACCGCGAGCCGGAGAAGGGCGCAGAGCTTTGGGAACACGGCTGGATGCACACCGGTGACGTAGCGACCATCGACGACTTTGGCTTTATCGACATTCGCGACCGTATTAAAGATGTCATCAAAACCGGCGGCGAATGGATCTCTTCTTTGGCACTGGAAGACCTCATCAGCCGTCATCCGGCGGTACGTGAAGTCGCGGTCGTCGGCGTGCCCGATCCGCAGTGGGGCGAGCGGCCGTTTGCGCTGCTCGTCATCCGCGACGGGCAAAGCCTGGACGTCAAAGGCTTAAAGGAACACCTCAAGCCATTTGTTGATCAGGGCAGCATCAATAAGTGGGCGATACCGTCGCAAATCGCGCTTGTTACCGAAGTTCCCAAGACCAGCGTCGGTAAGTTGGATAAGAAACGCATTCGCCTGGATATCGCCCAATGGCAGGCTGCAGGCAGTCCGTTTCTTTCCACCTTGTAAGGTTTTTTGCCTCGGGTGCGGCACACGCTTCGCCCGAGCGTTGGGTCCACGTGCAGTGTTGTGAACACGGCGCAATCAGAGGCTTTCAGCCAGTTTTAGAACGTATCAATGGGGCAGATTACAGTGTGTCGAGGGCGATGCAGTTCGCACCCAGCACCATCTTTTTTAGTGACTGCTCAGTCAAACAAGCGTTTGGCTTGCTAATTGCTCTCTCCAAGCCATTCTTGGCTCTGCCGGTCGTGCAACACAGGCCGAAACCAGCGAGCCAGAGTGCCTGGGGGCCAAAAATCACCCTTTCGAGGGATCAAGCAGAAGTACCCGCTGGCTATAGTCCGTATCGTCCATAACAAAAAAGCACATGGAGTAGCGTCGATGACAAAAGCAAAACAAATCTGGCGCCTGGCAAAACTGCCGTTGGCCGTCAGCCTCGCATCCACCCTCGCCGCACCTGCATTCGGCGTTACTTTTAATATCGGTGAAATCGAAGGCCAGCTCGATTCGGCTATGTCGGTTGGTTCCAGCTGGTCGGTGCGCGGCGCGGATCCAGATCTGATTGGTTCTAACAACGGTGGTGACGGTCTATCTCAAACCACCGATGATTCGCGTCAAAACTTCAAGAAAGGCGAAACCTTCTCGAAGATCTTCAAGGGTATTCATGACCTTGAGCTCAAATATGGCGACACCGGTGTGTTTGTGCGTGGTAAGTACTGGTACGACTTTGAGTTGAAAGACGAAAGCCGTCTGTTCAAAGATATCAGCGATAGCAACCGCAAAGAAGGTGCCCAGGCGTCTGGTGCACAAATTCTTGACGCATTTGTTTACCACAACTACGCCATTGGCGACCAGCCAGGCTCCGTTCGTTTGGGTAAGCAGGTAGTAAGTTGGGGTGAAAGTACCTTTATTCGTAATAGCATTAACGAAATCAATCCGGTTGATGTTTCAGCATTCCGTCGACCTGGTGCTGAGATTAAAGAGGGCTTGATTCCGGTTAATATGTTTTATGTGGCTCAAAGCCTGACCGAAAACCTTTCTATGGAGGCGTTCTACCAGCTTGAGTGGGATCAGACGGTCGTAGACAACTGCGGCACCTTCTTTGCTCAGCCAGACATTATTGCAGATGGCTGCACTGATAACTTAGCTGTACTGAGCAATAACCCAGCTGCTCGTGCCGGTATTAACAATACTGTCACTGCCCTGGGTCGCCGGGACCTTGCAATAACCCAAACTAATGAAGGTGTAGTTGTAAAACGCAGTGGCGACCGTGATGCTCGTGACAGCGGTCAGTTTGGTACGGCTTTCCGTTACTTCTCTCAGGCGCTCGATACAGAATTCGGCGCCTACTTTATGAACTATCACAGCCGTACACCTGCCTTTAGTGCAGCAGGCCCCGGCGCAGATGTTTATGCAATCGCAAATCGTGCGCCATTTACTACCAACGTTAATTTACAACCTTTACGTCCATTGGTTATTGCTGGTAACTCAAATTATTTCCTTGAGTACCCAGAAGATATCCAGCTTTATGGCTTGAGCTTCTCTACGACCCTGCCAACTGGTACATCAATGGCTGGCGAAATTAGCTATCGTCCCAATGCTCCAGTTCTGCTTAATACAACGGATATTCTTTTCGCTGGCGTAAACCCGTTGGGCGGTTTGTTCGGTAATGCCTCTTTGATCGATGGTCAGCCAGGTCAGGAAGTTAACGGCTACAAGCGCAAAGAAATCACTCAATTTCAAACAACGTTTACTCATTTCTTTGATCAGGTAATGGGCGCCAGTCGTCTTACGCTGGTGGGTGAAGTTGGTGTTGTGCATGTAGGTGGCTTAGAGAGCTCCAGCGATACCCGTTACGGCCGCGATCCGATTTATGGCCCAGGTCCGTTGCCAGCTACTCAGGTTGCTGCAAATACATTTATCAACACTTGCAATGCACTCAATGGAAGTACCCTCGGTACTGCGAGCAGAGAGAACCAGTCCAAGTACTGTGAAGACGATGGCTTTGTAACCAATACAGCTTGGGGCTATCGCGCTCGTGCTATCTGGGACTACCCGGATGTATTCGCCGGCATCAACCTTAAGCCAAGCGTTTCCTGGTCGCACGACGTAGACGGTTACGGTCCAAATGGCTTGTTCACTGAAGGTGCTAAGGCCGTAAGCCTAGGTCTGGATGCTGAATACCAGAACACCTACACCGCTAGCCTGGCGTACACCGACTTCTTCGGTGGTAAATACAACACTGCAATTGACCGTGACTTCGTAGCACTTAGCTTCGGCGTGAACTTCTAAGCGGACGAGATTTGAGGACGAATATGACTATGAAAATAACAAAAAGTCTGCTGCAAACCGGTGCCTTGGCCCTTACGTTGCTGGCTAGCAGCGTGATGGCAGCGGTATCGGCGGATGAAGCAGCCAAGCTGGGTACTTCGCTGACGCCAGTGGGCGCTGAGATGGCTGGTAATGCCGATGGCTCGATCCCAGCTTGGACTGGTGGTCTGCCAACCAACGCCGGCGCCGTCGATGCAGCGGGCTTCCTCGCCGATCCATTCCCTAGCGAGCAGCCGCTGTTCACCATCACGGCGCAGAACGTTGATCAGTACGCCAGCAAGCTGACCCCTGGCCAGCTGGCACTGTTCAAGCGTTACCCAGAAACCTACAAAATGCCGGTATTCCCAACGCATCGCTCGGCAAGCATGCCAGCAGAAATCTTGGCCGCTGCGAAAAATAACGCAGTGAACACCAAGCTGGTTGAGGGCGGTAATGGTCTGGAGAACTTCGAGCAAGCCATCCCCTTCCCCATTCCGAAGGACGGCCTGGAAGCCATCTGGAACCACATCACCCGTTACCGTGGCGGCAGCGTAAAGCGTCTGGTGACTCAGGCCACACCGCAAGCGAACGGCTCCTACAGCTTGGTTTACTTCCAAGATGAGTTCACCTTCCGTGGTGCGCTGCAGGACGTGGATAGCAGCAAAGAAAGCAACGTGCTGTTCTACTTCAAGCAACGTGTAACAGCACCTTCGCGTCTGGCGGGTAACGTGCTGCTGGTTCACGAAACCCTTAACCAGGTGAAAGAGCCGCGTCTGGCATGGTTGTACAACGCCGGTCAGCGTCGCGTTCGTCGTGCACCGCAGGTGTCGTATGACGGCCCAGGCACTGCAGCCGATGGTCTGCGTACCTCTGACAACTTCGACATGTTCAACGGTGCTCCAGATCGGTATGACTGGGTACTTAACGGTAAGAAGGAAATCTACATTCCTTACAACAGCTACCGTTTGGACTCGCCGAAGCTGAAATATGACGAGATCGTTAAGGCTGGCCATATCAACCAAGACCTGACCCGTTATGAACTGCACCGTGTATGGCATGTGACCGCCACCCTGAAATCAGGCGAGCGCCACATCTATGCTAAGCGTGACTTCTTCATCGACGAAGACACCTGGCAAGCGGCTCAGATCGACCACTACGACGGTCGCGGTACCCTGTGGCGTGTGGCTGAAGCCCATGCTATGTACTACTACGACAAGCAAGTACCTTGGTACAGCATCGAGACCCTGTATGACCTGCTGTCGGGTCGTTACTTGGCGCTGGGCATGAAGAACGAAGAGAAAAATTCCTACGAGTTCGGCTACCCAGCCAAGGAAAGCGACTACACCCCAGCGGCCCTGCGCCAGGCGGGCGTTCGCTAAACCTGTGTAACGTTGCATAAAAACCGGCCTGCGAAGGCCGGTTTTTTTATGGCTTCAATTCAGGGCGCCTCAAGTGTTAGGCAGTCCATGCGCCGGGTAAGTGGGTGCAAAGCGCAGCCACGCCAAGCTAATGCTCAAATGCGACCCCTGTAGGAGCGAGCTTGCTCGGGAAGCTTTTGTCGTTAGTGCTATTTTTCAAGTGACCTCAGTAAGCCCGTGCCCGCGAAGCATTTGCCATGCCGGATCGCCAGCCATTGGCGGCCATCACTATGCGGTCTATGCATAAGTAATCATTGCCACTTAAGGGCTGAGGCGCATCAATGCTTCAAATACGGGCATCAAGACGCTAGGCTGCGGGGCATTGGTAGTGCCTCTGCCTGACGACTACAAGAAACCGGCTGATGACTGATTTGCCCCCACTTCCTGGCTTAATTGCCGCGCCCAACCTTTTGGGCGGGCACTTCTATCGGCCGCCGTTGCCCGTCAGTTATGTGCCACGCCCAGGGCTATGCGAGCGCTTACTAAGTGGTTTGTCAGGTCGGCTGCTGCTGGTCAGTGCGCCGGCGGGCTTCGGTAAAAGTTCATTAGCCATCGAATTTTGTCAGCATTTACCTGAGCAGTGGCAAAGCCTGTGGTTGGGTTTGAGTTCGCGTGACAGTGATCCCGGGCGCTTTCTGGAACGATTACTCAGCGGCCTGCAACAGTTCTTTCCAGCCGTCGGGCAGGAGGCGCTGGGCTTGTTGCGCTTGCGCCAGCGGCATCAACCGTTCGCCTTCGAGGAGTGGCTTGATGGTTTGATCGATGAGTTGACGCTGCGTCTCGATCCTCTGCAACCGCTGCTGTTGGTGCTGGATGATTACCACTTAGCCCAAGGCGCGGTCCTTGATCGTTGCTTGCAGTCTCTCCTGAGCCATTTGCCAGCTGGCTTAGTGATATTGGTGACCAGTCGCCAGCGCCCGGATTGGCATTTGTCGCGTTTGCGCCTGTCGCGCCAACTGCTGGAGTTGCACGAGCAGGACTTACGCCTTAGCGAACGCGAAAGTACCGAGCTGCTGGCTTTACAGGGTTCGGTGTTGTCCGCTGAGGCGCTGACGGTTCTGCTGCAGCGCAGCGAAGGTTGGGTGGCCGGTTTGCGCTTGTGGTCGCTGGCCGCCAGCGAAATGCAGGAGCCGGGGGAGATCTCGACGCGGGCTCAAGGTGCTGATGGGCTAATCCATGACTACCTGCTGGAAGAGGTGATCGAACGCCAGCCAGCCGAGGTACAAGCCTTTCTCTATGACACCGCTAGCCAAGAACGTTTTTGCGCCGAGCTGTGTGACGCCCTGCGCGACGCCCATGACAGCGCCGCGATCCTTCGTCACCTGCAAGCGCATCAGGTGTTTCTGGTGCCGCTGGATGAGCAAAGCAAATGGTTTCGCTACCACCATCTGTTTTCCGATCTGCTGCGCAGCCGACCGCAACCCTCTGTGGGTTTACATCTGCGCGCGTGTCGCTGGTTCAGTGCCGAAGGTTTGTTGGATGAGGCCATTGAGCAGGCTCTGCGTGCCGGGCAACCGGATGTTGCCGCGAATTTGGTGCAGAACCTTTCTGAAGAACAACTGCTGGCTGAACAGAACGTCGCCACGTTGCTGCGTTGGAAGATGGATTTGCCGGACAGCCTGCTGACCAGCACGCCGCGCTTGATTCTGTTGTACGGCTGGGCCTTGGCCTTGGCTTGCCAGCTTGATGCGGCCGAAGAGCTGCTCGCTAAGCTCGGGCGATTTCTGCCAGCACGCAACCGTGCGGAGCAGGAAGGCCTGTTAGCGCAATGGCTGGCCCTAAATGGGGTGATGGCTCGTGGCCGCGGTGACAGTGCTAAGGCGCAGGCCTATTGCATTGAGGCGCTGAGTTGCTTGCCGCAGGACCGTTATGGTCAGCGCTTGATGTGCTTGTCCAGCCTCGCCAACCTCGCGGTTGTGCAGGGCGACCTGTGGCGCGCCCGAGGGCTGAATCGCGAGGCATTAGAATTAGCGCAACGGGTCGGTAATCCACTGTTTGAGGCTTTGGCTCACTATGATCGAGCGCGGGTTCTGCAGGCTCGGGGCGAAGTGGTGCGGGCGCTGGATGAAGTGCGTCAGGGTCAGCAGTGTCTAGCGGGTCTGTCGGCGCGGCGTCAGTACGCGGTACGGGGTCGATTGACTTTGTATGAAGGCTACTTGCTGAGCCTACGTTTAGAGCCGCAGCAAGCGCGGCACAAGCTGCTGGCCGGGATTGCAGAAGCGCGCGGTTGCCGTGATATCAGTGTGCTGATTGGCTACTGCGTGCTGGCCAGTCTGGAGGGCCGCAGCGGTCATTTACCTGAAGCTTTCGCCCAGCTGGCTGAAGCTGAGCGCTTGATGCACGTCTGGGATATCCCGCCGATCTACTACTTGGCGATGATCACCCTGACAAAATGTGAGCTGTGGCTGCGCCAAGGGCAGGGTGAGTTGGCCGGCGTCTGGTTGAGCCGTCTGCAGGATGCCTATGGCGGCGAGCATGCGGCTGCCGCTCCCGAGTTCCATCCGCAACTGCCGTTGCACATCCAATTGTACCTAGCCGCGTTTGAGCGCTTGCAGGGCGAAGAGGAAGCGGCTGAACGACGTTTGCGAGGTTTGATTCAGTTGGCGCAGAACGCTGGCGGGCAGTTGCTGGGCGCGATAGCGCAGATGAAACTGACGGCCTTGTTGCGCGAAGGTGGGCGGGAACCTGAGGCGAAACAACAGCTGCGCAGTGCTCTACAAGCGTCCGCTGGGGGTGGGTTGCTACCTTTTTACGATGTGTTGAACCGCCAAACCGAATGGCTGCGCGAGCAGTTACTGGCTCAGCCAGCCAGCCCGCTAGTTGAAGCCTTGCAACAGTATTTACCGCGCACAGCGCCAGCGGTGAACCAAGAAGAGCATGCGGTTTTAATTGATGCGCTAAGCACCCGCGAACGCGGTGTGTTGGAGCTGATCGCCCAAGGCTGCTCTAATCAGGAAATCAGCGAGCGGCTGTTTATCTCTTTGCACACCGTGAAAACCCATGCCAGGCACATCAACAGTAAGCTCGGCGTCGAGCGCCGTACTCAGGCTGTGGCACGGGCTAAAACGCTCGGGTTACTGGGCTGATTCATGCGTTATTAAAAGATCAAGTTAGGCGCATAGGGGTTTTGTAAGTTTGTATATGCCTATTAGAGGAACAACCATGACCACCGCCGCAACGCCACCGCCGACCCTTATCCGCGAAACCTTTCCCGTCGGGCCTTTGCAGTGCAACTGCACGATCATCGGTGACCCGGTGACGAAGAAGGCCATTGTGGTTGATCCGGGTGGCAATCCGGAGATGATCATGGCGCGTTTGGACGCCCATGGCCTCAAGGTGGTGAGCATCATCCATACCCACGCCCATCTGGATCATTTTCTCGCTTCCGGTCAGCTGAAGGAGATGACGGGCGCGACCCTACACCTGCATAAAGAGGATCAGTTCCTTTGGGACAATCTAGAAATGCAGTGCGGCATGTTTGGTGTGCCCTATGTGCCGGTGCCTGCGCCAGATCAGTGGTTGAGTGATGATCAGGCACTGGATTGCGGCTGCGGCGTAGCGCTGCATACGCCGGGGCATACGCCAGGCTCGATGAGTTTCTGGTTCCCACACGATAAGCTGTTGATCGCTGGCGATACGCTGTTTAAGGGGGGAATTGGCCGCACTGATTTATGGGGTGGGGATTACTCGACCATTGAGCGCTCGATCAAGCAGCGGCTGTATAGTTTGGATGAAGACGCCACGGTCGTGACCGGGCATGGGGCTGATACGCGGTTGGGTGATGAGATGCGCACTAATCCCTTTATTCGTGCCTAGCCAGCGCTGGGTTTAACGCGTGACGTTGCCCATAAATGAACTTTGCTCAGTTTTACGGTTCGAAAAATCCAGCGTAAGCCTGTATCTAATTGAAAAATAAGGAAGCACGTATGAACCTTTGGCGAAATCTTGCAGTGATAACCCTCGGTCTCGGCGTGCTCGCCGGCTGTACCACTAACCCCTATACCGGTGAGCGTGAAGCGGGCAAGGCGGGTATTTACGGTGGCGTCGGTGCTGTTACCGGCGCCGTGATCGGTGCCGCCACGTCTAGTAAGAAGGATCGCGGCAAAGGCGCCCTGATTGGCGCGGCAGTGGGCGGCGCCGCAGGCGGCGGCTACGGTTATTACGCAGACACTCAAGAAGCCAAACTGCGCCAGACGCTGCAAGGCACGGGCGTGCAGGTGCAGCGCAATGGCGATGACCTCAAGCTGATCATGCCGGGCAACATCACCTTTGCCAGCAATTCAGCAGATATTTCCAGCAGTTTCTACCCAACCCTTAACTCATTGGTCACGGTGTTTAAAGAGTTCAACAAAAATGGTGTCGATATAGTTGGGCATACCGACAGCACGGGCTCTTATGAGTTGAACCAGAACCTCTCCAACCGACGTGCCCAAAGCGTTGCTTCTTACCTGAGCGGCAATGGCGTACCAGCCTCGCGGTTGTCGTCCTATGGCGCCGGTTCGAGCCAAGCGATCGCCAGCAACAGCAGCGAAGCAGGCCGCGCACAGAACCGCCGGGTAGAAATCAACCTGCGTCCGCTGTAACCGCTAAGTATCAAACACGCCGCGTACCCGAAAGGGTGCGCGGCTTTTTTATGCCCAATGGTTGAGCGCTTAGGTTGTTTGCGTTTGCGCTTCTCCACCATTTATGGAGGAGAACGAACACTCACGAAGCTGATCCCATCCGCTGCAGCGGAGATAACTAAGGTCGCGGGTGAGGTGGCCTTTTTACCGCAGAACCGCTTCCGTCAGCGGGCTGGGAAACGCTGTTTCAGTTCATCCAACTGCGCATCTTTATCCAACCAGAGCTGATTGACCCACTGCTGAAATTGCAGGCGGTAGGCATCGTCTTGATCGTAATTGCCGCCAATAAATGCCTTAGGAATTGGCCGCTCCTCGACGCGCACCACCACCTGTTCGATCCTGCCGCACAGCAAGTCCCAGAAGCCCGGTGTGCCTTGTGGGTAGTGGATGGTGACGTTAACTACGCTGTGCAGTTGCTCGCCCATGGCATCCAGAACAAAGGCAATGCCGCCCGCCTTGGGTTTGAGCAGGTGCTTGAAGGGCGACTGCTGCTGGGCATGCTTGGCAGGTGACAGGCGTGTGCCTTCGAGGAAGTTGAACACCGACACCGGATTAGTTTTATAACGCTCGCAGGCTTTGCGCGTGGTGGCCAAGTCTTGACCACGTTTTTCCGGGTGTTTGACCAGGTATTCCTTGCTGAAGCGCTTCATAAAAGGAAACTCCAGCGCCCACCAACACAGGCCAATCACTGGCACCCAGATCAATTCCTGCTTGAGAAAAAACTTGAGAAACGGCGCGCGGCGGTTGAGCTGGTATTGCAGTACCAGAATATCGACCCAGCTCTGGTGGTTGCTGGTGACCAGATAGGAGTGCTGTTTGTCCAGGCTTTGCAGTCCGGCCACATCCCAGCGGGTGCGGCCAACCTGGTTCATCCAGAATTTGTTGGTAGAAATCCAGAACTCCGCGGTCGCATGCATGCCAGCACGCAGCGCGCGCTGCACCTTAGGGATCGGCAGGAGGAACTTCAGCAGGGCGCCGATAAACAGCGGCCAGCAGCAGATTAGGGTATTCAGGGCGAGCAGCAGGCCAGCAATTAGGCCGCGCAGTGGAGCAGGCAGAACATGCAGCATGGGGACTCGTGCCTCAAAAAGTGGGGCTTTGGCCCCGGCTTATCTATATGCCTGCGGTTTTCCACCACAGATCGGTCGGCGCACAGATTACCGCCTGTACCCCCAGCTGCAAACCTTTCAAAGCACGGCTAATCCCGGAGGTTCATGGCATTTCAGTGCTCTTAGCCGGCCATAGCAGTCCCTTGGCCGGCCTTGGTGCGGGTTATTGCGGCAGGTTGGCTGCTTGGATGGCGGTCAGGGCGATGGTGTAGACGATGTCGTCGACTAGTGCCCCGCGTGACAGGTCATTTACCGGCTTACGCAAGCCCTGCAGCATGGGGCCGACGCTGATGCAGTCGGCGCTGCGTTGCACGGCTTTGTAGGTGGTGTTGCCGGTGTTGAGATCGGGGAAGATAAACACCGTAGCGCGTCCGGCCACTGGGCTATTCGGCGCTTTTTGCCGACCGACGCTGGCGATCGCAGCGGCGTCGTATTGCAGCGGGCCATCAAGCAGCAGGTTGGGCTGCAGCGCGCGTGCTAGGCGGGTAGCCTCGCGGACTTTCTCGACCTCTTCGCCAGTGCCAGAGTCGCCCGTGGAGTAGCTGAGCAGCGCCACCCGCGGGATGATGCCAAAGGCGCTGGCCGAGGCCGCGCTTTGCAAGGCTATTTCCGCCAGTTCCACCGCCGTTGGGTCTGGGTTAACGGCGCAGTCGCCATACACCAGGACCTGGTCGGGCAGCAGCATAAAGAACACCGATGACACCAAGTTATACCCCGGAGCGGTTTTGATTAGCTGCAAGGCCGGGCGGATGGTGTTGGCGGTGGTGTTAATCGCACCGGAAACCAGACCGTCAACCTCATCAAGGGCGAGCATCATGGTGCCCAGCACCACCGTATCTTCCAGCTGAGCGGCGGCCATCGGCGCGTTCAGCCCTTTGCCTTTGCGCAGCTCGACCATGGGGCCAACATAGCGTTCACGGATCAGATCTGGGTCAAGAATTTCCAGCCCTTCTGGCAACTCAATGCCCTGCACGCGCGCCACCGCGTAGACGTCTTCTGGTTTGGCCAGCAGTACGCAACGGGCGATACCGCGCGCTTGGCAAATGGCCGCTGCTCTGACGGTGCGGGGTTCGCTGCCCTCTGGTAGGACAATACGTTTATTGGCAGCCTTGGCGCGCTGCACCAATTGATAGCGGAATGCTGGCGGCGACATGCGCAGCTCGCGCGGCCTGCCGCAGCGGGCAAACAGCCACTCATGGTCGATATGGCTGGCGACGAAGTCGGCGACATTTTCTGCGCGCTCTTTGTCGTCGACCGGGATTTCCTTGTTCAGGCGGTTCAGGTTAGTGGCGGTGTCGTAGGAGCCGGTGCTCACCGTCATCACCGGTAAGCCGCTCTGCAACGCACCCCGGCATAGCTCCATGATGCGTGGGTCGGGGGCGAAGTCGCTGCACAGCAACAAGCCCGCCAGCGGCATGCCGTTCATGGCTGCGAGGCTGGCGGCGAGAATGATGTCGTCACGATCCCCCGGCGTCACCACCAGCGTGCCGGGCTTGAGCAGTTGCACGGTGTTGGCCACGGCGCGGGCGCACAGCACGATTTTCAGCATGCGCCGCTGCTCGTATTCGCCGGCATTGAGAATGCGCGCGCCCAGCAGGTCGGCAATGTCGCGGGTGCGCGGGGCGTTCAGCTCCTCCTGCCAGGGGATGCAGCCGAGCAAACGAAAATCATCAGTTTTCAGCAGCGGTGAAAGTTCTTTCAGGCGGTTGGCGAAGGCCTCGATACCATCCTCGCTGCGCACCTTATTAAGGATTACGCCGAGCACTTTTTCATCTTGCGGGCCACCAAACAGCTGGGCCTGGATGTCCACGCGGTCACTCAGCTCACTGAGGCTTTCCTGCTCCGGCGCGGAAACCAGAATCACCTCGGCATCCAGGCTTTTGGCCAGGTGGAAGTTAACCCGCGCGGCATAGCTGGCTTGGCGCGTGGGCACCATGCCCTCAACGATGATCACGTCTTTGCCGGCAGAGGCCTCTTGAAAGAGGCTGATAATTTCCTCCAGCAACTCATCCAACTGACCATCGCCGAGCATGCGCTCAACATGTGCCAGGGCCAACGGTTTGGGCGAATACAGCCCGTGGGTGCGGGCGATCAGCTCACTGGAGCGCTCAGGGCCCATGTCACCTTGATGCGGTTGGGCGATTGGTTTGAAAAAGCCGACCTTAAGGCCTGTCCGCTCCAGAGCGCCAACTAAGCCGAGGCTGATTGAGGTCAGACCGACACCAAAACCGGTAGGGGCAATAAAAAAGGTGTGCATGCAGTCTCCATGTATAGGGTGTCGTTGAGCGTGCAGCCTTTTGGGCTGCTTAGCGCTCAGGCTGCAAGTAGCGCCAGGGTATCGAGGGCAATCTGTCGCTCTTCATTGGTCGGTATAACCAAAACGCGCGGGTGGCCGTGGGCGTTAATCGGCCCAGCCGCGCCGCGCACGGTGCTGGCGTTGGTTGTCTCGTCGAGGCGTAGATTAAATAATTGAAGGTGGCTGACTGTCTTGCTGCGGATCAGCGCTGAGTTTTCGCCAATGCCGCCGGTAAAAATCAGCCCGTCGAGTCGGGGCAGGGCGCAGGTCATGGCCGCGAGAGATTTGGCCAAGCGATAGCAGAACACCTCAATGGCCAGTGTCGCGCCGACATGGCCTTGTTCGCGGGCTTGCTCCAGGGTGCGCATGTCATTGGACAGCGCGGACAGCCCGAGCAAACCGCTCTCTTTATTGAGCAAGGTTTCAATCTGCTCCAGGCTCCAGCCCAGGGTGCGCGCCAGATGGCTGTGCAGGTTAGGGTCGACATCGCCGCTGCGCGTGCCCATCACCACGCCTTCCAGTGGCGTCAGGCCCATGCTGGTGTCGCGGCTCAGGCCATCGACAATCGCACAGGTTGAGCAGCCGTTACCCAAGTGCGCGACCAGCCAGCTGCTGGCATTCAATGCAAGGCCGCTCATCTCAGCGCCGCGTTGGCTGACAAAGCGGTGGCTGGTGCCGTGAAAGCCATAACGGCGCACACCATGTTCACGATAGAGCGGCTCGGGCAGGGCATAGCGGTAAGCGTGTTCGGGCAAGGTTTGGTGGAATGCGGTATCGAACACGGCCACGTGCGGCAGGCTCGGGAACAGACTCATGGCCGCCTCTATGCCCAGCAGGTTGGCCGGGTTATGCAGCGGCGCTAACGGCGCGGTGGCGCGGATGGCGGCGATGGTTGAATGATCCAGCGCGCAGGCGGCGGTGAAATGCTCGCCGCCATGCACCACACGGTGACCAATACCCTGCAGCTGACCGCCAGCCGCTGCCTCAACCAGGGGTAATAACTGGGCGAGGGCGACACTGTGGTCCGCATAAGGCAGCGGTAGGCTGTGTTTGTGGCCATCTTGTTGCCAGTGGACTTGCGCATCAGCATCACCGAGGCGCTCGGCCATACCGCTCAGGGCGAATGGCTCATGGTCTTCGTCAACCAGAGCAAATTTGATCGACGAGCTGCCGCAGTTGATCACCAGAATGTTGCGTGCGGGCATTTACCGCTCCTTAGTTAAGATCATGTTGTGCAGGCTGCATGGCCTTCTCATGGGCTTGATATTCGGCTGCGCACCAGCCGCAGACGAAAGGCTTACCTCGCTGCGCGTTGCGTTGTTTGGCGTTCAATACCCAGGCACGATTCTGCCAGGGCGGTTGGTGGCGAAGGTGCTGCGTATGGCCGCAGGACAATACTGCCACCCAATCGCCGTGTTCATCCTGACGAAAATCAAGCAGCCGGGCTGGCCGTCCGTCTGTGCTCGGTTCGCTTTCGCGCGTGCCCTTGGGTAAACTTGCCCGCTCTTTATTTCCAAGCAAAAGGTCCTGCCCCATGCTGATCGCCGCCAATAAGGCCGTCTCCATCGACTATACCCTGACTAACGATGCCGGTGAGGTGATCGATAGTTCCGCAGGCGGCGCGCCGCTGGTTTTTCTTCACGGTGCTGGAAACATCATCGGTGGCCTGGAAAAAGCCCTGTTGGGCAAGCAGGTTGGCGACGAAATGGACGTTTCCATCGAGCCTGAAGATGCCTATGGCGAGTACAGCGCCGAACTGGTCACGACCCTTAGCCGTTCAATGTTTGAAGGCGTGGATGAACTGGAAGTTGGCATGCAGTTTCATGCCTCGGGTCCAGACGGTGGTATGCAAATTGTCACTATCCGTGAGTTGGACGGTGATGATGTAATTGTTGACGGTAACCATCCGCTAGCCGGCCAGCGCCTGCACTTTAAAATCAAAATTGTTGACGTGCGTGATGCCAGTGAAGAAGAAGTGGCCCATGGGCATATTCATGGCGAAGGCGGTCACCATCATTAAGCAATAACCGTGTGTCGTAGCCGCGAGTCGACTTATGGTCGTATCTACTGCTGGCTCGACTGCTAAGCTGAAACAGTAGAAAGGCGCCTTCAACTAGGCGCTTTTTTTGTGACCCGCCATCCTTGGCGGTCACCTTGCGGGCCGTCGCGGTGCGACGTTAAAAATGGCTCCTGGCCATTTTTTGTCCGTTACACGTAACCTGTGTGTTCTCAAGGAGTTAACGATGAGTGCCTTTCACGACCTCAACCTGCGTGCACTGGATGGCCAAGAGTTGCCGCTGGCTCCTTTTAAGGGGCAGGTGGTGTTGGTGGTCAATGTGGCCTCCAAGTGCGGTTTGACGCCTCAATACGCCGGCTTAGAAGCGCTTTATCAGCAGTACAAAGACCAAGGCTTCAACGTATTGGGCTTGCCGTGCAACCAGTTTGCCGCGCAGGAACCGGACAGCGAGCAGGCCATAGCTGAGTTCTGCAGCCTTAATTACGGCGTCACGTTTGCGCTGGGCAGCAAGCTTGAAGTCAACGGGCCGGATCGTCACCCCTTGTACCGTCTACTGGCCGGCGAGGGGGCTGAGTTTCCGGGTGATATCACTTGGAATTTCGAGAAATTCTTGGTCGGCCCGGATGGTCGCGTGCTGGCGCGATTCTCCCCGCGCACCACGCCGGATGATCCAGCTCTGATCCAGGCGATCGAGAAAGCCCTGGCTTAAGGCCATTTACGCCAAGGCTGCGGACAAAGTGCGGTGAATGCTTGTTCGCAGGCTGGCTTGCCGGCTTAATCGGGCGACCTGCAGAGGACGCCCCCCATGACTCAGTTTGTTTCCGATAACGCCATAGCCTCCACCCCACCTGCCGCCCTGCGCGAACTGATCGAAAGTCGCCGCGCGGTGCGACGCTTTACTGCCGAAGCAGTGCCCGATGACGTGGTGCGCGACTGCTTGGAACTGGCCGTCTTAGCGCCTAACTCTTGCAACCTGCAGCCCTGGAGTTTTCAGGTAATTCGCGATCCGGCGTTGTTAGCGTTATTGCACCCCATCTGCATGAGCCAGAATGCCGCCAAAGCCCCGTTGATTATTGCTGTGCTGGCGCGCCCGGATACGTGGCAGCAGGCCTGCCAAAACGTCATTAAATATTGGCCGGAACCTGAAGTGCCGGCGCGCATTCGCAGTTTCTACAGCAAGACCGCACCGTTCCAATACAACCAAGGGCCATTCGGTTTGCTCGGTTTGTTCAAGCGCCAGTTGCTGCGCGTGGCCGCCTGGCGTAAGCCGCTGATGCGTGCGCCGAACAGCCGCGCGCAGATGCGTATCTGGGCGGTGAAGTCCACGGCACTGGCCGCGCAAAATCTGATGTTGGCCTTCCAAAGCCATGGTTATGCCACGTGCCCCATGGAAGGTTTTGATGAAGTGCGTTTGCGCAAGACGCTGAGTATTCCGCGCCAGGCCTTACCGATCATGCTGCTGGCGGTAGGCAAACAGGATGAGAAGGGCGTGTACAACCCGCGTCTGCGCTTTCCGCTGGAGCAGCACGTGACGTGGTTGTAGTCGTTGCTTAACGGTTATAACGCCGTATCGCCGACGCGCAGCAGATACGGGCCGGGCTCTTAGAGCAAGCCGGCTTTTTTCCAAGCCAGATAACTGCTCACCAACTGCGGCCCCAGCTCACTGGGGCGTGCATCCAGTACCGGTACTTTGTGGGCAATTAAGCGCTCATGCAGGCCGGCGCGGGCGTTGAGGTAGTCCAAGGTGCCGCAGTAATCCAAGGCGCTGGATAAATCCTCTACGGGGGTATGCCGCAGCGTATCGAGCACTTCTTCACGTAGGCTGGCGACCAGCACGCGGTGCTGGCGGCTTAGGCGTTTGGCCGCGCCGAGTAGGGCGTGATCGTCCTCATCGCGCAGGTTGGTCACAAGCACCACCAGCGCGCGGCGGCGTTGACGGCTGAGCAACTGCTCAACGGCCGCGCTGAAGTCAGCCGGTTGTTGCGTGCTGCGTAAGTCGTACAGGGCGTTGAGCAGCACATTCAGCTGCGCCTGGCCTTTAACCGGCGCGATAAAGCGTGGTTGTTCGCTGGCAAAGGTTGCCAAACCCACCGCGTCACCTTGGCGCAACGCCACATAGCTGAGCAGCAAGCACGCATTCAGGGCGTGGTCGAAGTGCGACAGCTCGCCGTCTTGGCTGCGCATGCGTCGGCCGCAGTCGAGCAAGAAGATAATCTGTTGGTCGCGCTCATCTTGATACTCGCGGGCAATCGGTGTGCGCTTGCGCGCCGTGGCTTTCCAGTCGATTTGCCGCATGGTGTCGCCGTCACGAAATTCGCGCAGTTGGTGAAACTCCTGACCGAGCCCGCGACGTTGCTGCTGGCGCACACCGAGTTGGCTGATCCAGTCATCCACGGCCATCAATTGCGCGCCATATAAACGCGCGAAGTCCGGATAGACGCGGGTGTCACCTGTCAGCGGCAGATAACGCCGCGCCCGCCAAAGGCCCATGGGGCTTGGCAGGCTGATTTCACACTGGGTAAATTGGAAGTGCCCACGTTGCAGCGGCCTTACCCGGTAGCTGATCTTGGTCTGTTCGCCGGGGCGTAAATCAGCCAGCAGGGGCAGATGCTCAAACGCCATCTCGCCCGGTAGATGGTCGAATACCTCAACCTGTACTGAGCGCAAGTAACTGTGTTGCAGGGTTAAGCGCACGTCGCTCCAGCGTCCCAGCGGCAGGTTGCCGGGCAACTGCCGCTGGATATGCGGTGATGTGAGCTGGCGCACGCGTACGCCGTCGATCACTGTCAGGCCGAGCAATACCAGCAGCAAACCCCAGTACATCGATGTGAAACTGCGCGGTACGTTGACGCCTAAGGCGCTGCAGATGCCTAGCGCTGTGCCAAAGACGAACAGACCCGCGAGCAGCGCCAGTAACGCGCGTGAGGGTTTCATGCCGTAGCGCCTTTCAATGCGTGCTTCATAAGCGCGGTGCCGGAACCTGGCTGAGCAGCTGTTGCAGCACTTGATCAACCGACAGCCCTTCGATATCCAGTTCCGGTGACAGGCGCACGCGGTGACGTAGCACGGCCAAGGCGCAGCCTTTAATGTCGTCCGGGACCACGAATTCGCCGCCGCGCAGCAGGGCGCGAGCACGGCCACAACGCACTAAGGCAATCGAGGCGCGTGGCCCGGCACCGATAGCCAGACCAGGCCAGGTTCGGGTGGCGCGGGCCAGGCGCACAGCGTAATCAAGCACTTGCTCGTCGATCGGCAGGTCACTGGCAATTTTCTGCAATGCCAATACATCGCGTGCTTGCAGCAACGTGCGCAGCGGGGTGACTTCGAGCATGTCAGCTTTACTGGAGCGCGCTACCTGGCGAACCATATTCAGCTCTTCATTCTGCTCGGGGTAGTCCATGCGCAGCTTGAGCATAAAGCGGTCAAGCTCAGCCTCGGGCAGCGGGTAAGTGCCTTCCTGCTCGATCGGGTTCTGCGTGGCCAGTACCATAAACGGCAGTGGCACATTGAGCGCGCGACCTTCTAGGGTCACTTGCCGCTCTTGCATCACTTCCAGCAGCGCTGCCTGGGTTTTAGCCGGGGCACGATTGATTTCATCCGCCAGGAGCAGGTTGGTGAACACGGGGCCCTTGCGCAGTTTGAATTGCTCGCTCTGCAAGTCGTACACCGCATGGCCGGTAACGTCGCTGGGCATTAAGTCCGGGGTGAATTGGATGCGTGAAAAATCGCCGCCAAAGCAGCGCGCCAAGGCACGCACCAACAAGGTTTTACCTAAGCCTGGAACCCCTTCGATGAGTACATGGCCGCCGGCGATCAATGCGCTGAGCACGTCATCGACCACGGCGGGTTGGCCGATCAGGGCTTTCTGCAATTCAGCGCGCAGTGTCTGAGCCATCTTGCTGGCGCGTTGGCGCTGAACATTCGGGTTGGCCACGGCGGCGGCTGGAGCGGCGGGCGCTTCGGGCGCAGGCGCAGGCACAATAACCGGCGCTTCAGGGGCAACGTGCTCGGCGCCTAAGGCAGTCGGCTCGAGTGCGTTATCTGGCTGTTCGGGTGTGTGTTCGCTCATAGGGCATTCCTGAGGGTTTGCAGGTTGGCGACCTGGCGGGTGAAGTCGGCGGCGGTCAGTCGTTGTGTAGGCGACGGCCGCATGGCTTGGCTGATAACGCGAGTAGGCTGGCGGGTCAGGCGGCTAAGGATCTGCCACTGCTCAGCCACGGCGAGGCGCTCGAAGCCGGGATGACGATGGCGGGCGCGACGCTGGATGTCCTGTTGCAAGCCTTGCAGCAGGCCGTGCTGGCCGTTATGGCGCAGGAGGAAGTCCGCACTGCCGCGCAGGTGTTCCTGCAACTGCCGGCGATGTCGGCTGGCAGGCAGCAGCAAGGGGCCCTGACGCATACCCAAATGCCAGAGGCCGAAGGCTAACAGCAGCGCCAGAGCAACCAGCGCGTGTGGGAAGTGTTCAAGCAACTGGCTTAACAGGTCATCGCGGTCAGCGCGGAAGAGCAAGGTGACGTTGCTGTCTTGGGTCATGTACCAGAGCAGCCAGGCGTTGTCGTATTCGCCAATACCTTGGTTCTGCCAGATCCAGCTGTCGCTGACCACGCTGATTAGGCCGTCGCCATGGTAAAGCTGCAGCAGATGGGTAGCTGCATCGCTGTTGGCCCAAGCATGGGCGCGATTCTCGACATCATAGAGGTGAAAGTCGGTGTCGAAGTTGAAGTAGGCCGGCGCGTCTTCGTTTTCTAGGTAGAGTTGGGTCAACTCTGGGTAAGCGCTGCCCTCATCAGCGGCAGGCGCATCTAACTCTGGCTCGGTCGGCTGCTCGGCGGAGGCGTGTTTGTCCGGCGCTGCGCTGGCGTCCTTATCGAGTGTTTCGCTCTCGTATTGCTGGATGCCCAGTGAGTCGAGCAGCAGGTCGCCGCTTTTGCCGTCTTGTTCATCCCACAACCGCTCGGCGACGAATAACAGATGACCGCCTTTGGCCGCCCAGGCCAATAGACGCTCAGCTTGCTTGGGCGTCATTCGGTTACGGTCACCCAGCAGCAGCAACGTTTGCCCGGCGCTCGGCAGGTCTTTGAGGACGGCCAGACCATCAGCGCGCTGCACGTTTAAGCCCTGCTTGCGCAGGAACTGCTCCGCCGCTAAGTAAGGGTTGGCGCGCGCTTCAGGAGTCGGGCCGTGTGCAATGGTTTCTTCATAGGGCGTGAGCATGCTGAGCAGGTAGATGCCGATCAAAGCAAAAATCAGCAGCAGGCTTGCGCCGAGTGCAAATTGCAAGCGCCGGCTCATGCCTGTGGCCCTTGTTCAAATAACTGTCGCCAGGCATTACACAGCCCTTGCTTGAGCGCGGGCGGCGGCAGCGTGTGGCCATAGGCGAGGTTCTGCCAATGCCGGGTTAACACCTGACTGAAGTGGTTGAGTTGCTTTTGCTGCAGCGTTTGCACCAGGTGCAGCACTTCAGCTTCGGTGTGCGCGCTTGTTAACGGCAGGCGTTGTTCATGCAGCAGGTGGCTGAGCAGTGCGCGATACAGCAGGCTAAGGGCTGCTCGCGGTTGTTCATCCCAGAGCCGTTCAACGTCACCGGGAATATCCGCAGGTAGACTTTGCGGCGCAACGTACAGACCAAACAGTTGTGGCGGTGGTGGCTGCCGGTCTGTGTGCGGCAAGCGCAGGCGCCCGGCAAAGGCACTGAACCAGTCGCGATAGCGCCACAGCAACCAGGCGATGAGGCTGAATAACGCCGCCCACAGCAACACTTCAAAAAATAGGGCTACGGCGTCGATGCTTTTCCACAGTTCGGTGAATTTGAATAAGTGTTGGAGCAGCTCTGCCAAGGCTTTGCCGTCCTCCTCGCTGGGCGCTTTGGGCTCGTCACCAAGGCGCCAGCGGGTCAGTGTTTCGCGGTGCTCGAAGGGCGGTTGATCGAGCAGTTGGGTGATACCTTGCTGCGCTTTGGAACTGCTCAGAGGTTGCTTGAGTAGGCGCTCGGCCTCTGGACCCATAGGGTCTTCAAGCGGCACAGCGCCATGGCTGGTGGCAGCCATGGCGTTGCTGGGGAGCTGCATAAGCAGCAGTGCGCAGCCGAGCAGCAATGCGTAAGCCACACCATTCAGTCGTTGGCGCAGGCGGCGAAATACCAGCTCGATATCCCACGCTTCCAGCGCCGTGCGCCGATTTAGGTACAGGGTGAAGCCGCAAGCCACGTAAATAGGCCCCCAGAGAATCAGCAACACCACATAGAGAAAGTTGGACAGGTGCTCCAGCCACAACCAGTCACCGCTGGCTGCATCAATCAGGCTTTCCCAGCTCCAGTTCAGCTCAATTTGGGCCGGTAACAGCAGGTAGAACAGGCTGATGATGCCGAACCACAGCGCCATTTCTAGGTGCACGCCAACGATGGTCAGCCAGCTGGCGCCGCCCGCATCGCGTTGGCCGAGCACAATCAGGCGCTGGCTGCGGACCTTGCCAGACAGACCTTCGAGTTGTTGCACGGGCAGGTCGAAGCTGCGCGTCGGGCTCAGCCGGCGCCACGTCAAGCTGGCCAATAGCTGTGGTTTGAGCAAGCCGGGCAGGGCTTTCAGCGCGTGCTTAAGGCTCGGTGTATCGCCAAATAAAGCGTGCGAGAGGATATACAGCGGCAGGCGTTCATAGGCCGGCTTGAGCCACCAGAAAATCAGCAGGGCGATGCTTGGGTAATCCCACAGCAGCAGGCTTAACAGGGCGAAAATGGGCACGGTCACCAGTGCCCAACTGAGCATCAACAGGCCGGCTTGTTGTTTGGCTAACAGCACGCCGAGGTCAACGGCTTCCCAGGCACTGCGCGGGCGAATCACCACGCTGGCGTCAGTCAGGCGCATGCGCACCTCGACCCGCTAACAGCAGATACGCCATGACCAGCAGCCAGAGTGCAGCGCCGACTGCATATTTGACGTGATGGCTGGCCAGGCTCATGGATGACCAGTAAGCCTCGATAAAGGCAGCCAACAGCAGAAACACAATGACGCCGCCGACTAACCGCACGCTGGTGGCGGCAGCGACCCGCAACGCTTCGCCGCGCGGCAGGCGGCCGGGCACCAACAGCGCCCAGCCAAGTTTCAGCCCCGCCGCGCCGGCCAGCGCAATGGCGGTGAGTTCGAATGCGCCATGCCCCACGACAAAAGACCAAAACGTTTCGCCGTAACCGATCTGCGTCAGATGGCCAGCCACAGCGCCAATCATCAACCCATTAAACAGCAAGAAGAACAGGCTGCCCAGGCCGAACAGCAGGCCGCTGGCAAAGGTCTGAAAGGCAATGCCGATGTTGTTCATGATGTAGTAGCCAAACATCATCCAATCATCGCCGGAATCGCGCTCACTGAAACGGCCGATGCGCCTAGCGTCGGGGTCGTACATCTTTTCCATCTCAGCGACTTGGTCCGGGCCCATCACCCCGTAGACCAGATCGGGGAAGTGGAACACCAGCGTGCCCATCAGCAGTAGGCTGCCGAAAAACAGCAAGCCGGCGGCGGCTACAAAACGCCATTCAGCCCTGACCAACCGCGGAAAACCAGCGAGGATAAAGCCCAGCAGTTGGCCGCCCAATGGGCTGCGGTGACGGTAGAACTGCTGATGTCCGCGCATGGCCAGTAGCTGCAACTGCTCGACGAGAAGGCTGCTATAACCCCGGCTCTGCGCCAGCGCAAGATGCTGGCACAGGCGCCGATATGCACTGTCAAAGTGTTTACATTGCTGACTGTCCGCTTTGCCGCGCTCAAGCGCTTCAATCTGCGCGCTGAACGCCTGCCAATCAGTCTTATGCTGACGTTCAAACAGGCTCTGTTTCATGTTGGGCCTAAAAGACCACGGGCGATGCCGTGGATCTGCTCTTCGGCCTGGGCGGCGGGCACATTTAATGGCTCGGCAATAAGGCTTGCCAGCTCTTGGCGACGTGCACTGGAAAGCCCCTGCGCGCGCTCGGCAAACCCGAGCACGGCGCGTTGTTCGTCTAAGCTCATGCTGAATGGCGCCCTGAGAGGCTCGGCGTGCGGCAGTTCGGGGGTTACCGGGGTGTTATCGCGGTAGACCACTAATGTGCCAGCGGCAATATCACCCAAGCGTTTAAATGCTGGATGATTGAGACACGTGAGAATGCCCAAGGTGTAGCCGAAAGGCAGAATATCAACGAAACGCAGCAGGTTGCGGGTCAGTGAAGCTGCCCAACCAACGGGGGTGCCGTCGTTATGGATAACCCGTAAGCCCATCAGTTGTTTGCCGGGTGAGCGGCCTTGGTTGAGCACCTCAAACAGCACCATGTACCACCACGTCACCAGAAACAGCAGGAGGGTGCCCAGGCCCATACCGAACTGGCCAAGCACTGCCAGCACAGTAAACAGCACGCCGAGCAGCACTCCACGAATCATCAGGTCGATAGCAAATGCCAGCGCGCGAGGTACCACGCCCGCCGGGCGCAGAATAAGGTCGATGCCTTCCGGCGTTTCCACCTTATAACGGGTGTCCAGTAGCGGGCGAAGGGCAACTGAGGCAGAGGGGGGTGTGAGCGACATCGGCAAGCTGCGTCGAAGAAACCACGATGCTAGCCAGCAGCAAGCCGCTACGCAACCGGCTCATTCACAAGAGTCGATGCAACCGGGCTTTTTATCGCCAATGAGTGGGGCATGCGCCCGCTAACAGTCAGCCAGATGAGCAAAGGGCTGCGCCTGTCTGCGCGTTGGCTGCAGGGTGCTAGACTGCCAGCGCCTCAGCATCAGGACGTTACTGTGACCGCTAGCCTTTTTTGGTACGACTACGAAACCACTGGGATTGACCCGCGCCGCGACCGACCGTTGCAAGTCGCTGGAATCCGCACCGATGAGCAGCTCAATGAAATTGCCGAGCCGCTGAATATTTACTGCCAGCCCAGCGACGATATTCTGCCGCACCCAGCGGCTTGCTTAGTGACGGGCATTACCCCGAGCCAGTTAGCTGAGCATGGCCTGGACGAAGCTGAGTTTATGCACCGCGTGCATGATCAGCTGTCGCAGCCGGGGACGTGCGGCGTGGGTTACAACAGCCTGCGCTTTGATGATGAAGTGACGCGTTACAGCCTGTATCGCAATTTCTATGACCCTTATGCTCGTGAATGGCAGGGCGGTAACAGCCGCTGGGATCTGATTGATCTGGTGCGGACCGCCTATGCCCTGCGTCCAGAAGGCATTGTCTGGCCTGAGGAAGACGGGCGGGTCACGCTTAAGCTGGAGCGCCTGACTGCTGCCAATGGCATCGAGCATGGCCAGGCCCATGATGCCTTGTCCGATGTGCGCGCCACTATTGCGCTGGCGCGGTTATTGCGCAGCAAGCAACCCAAGCTGTACGACTACCTGTATCAATTACGCAGCAAGCAGCGGGTGCAAGAGCATATAAATTTATTGCAGCCGCTGGTGCATATCTCTGGGCGCTATGCAGGAGCGCGCCATTATTTGGCGGTGGTGTTGCCCTTGGCTTGGCACCCGCGTAATCGCAATGCATTGATTGTCTGTGATTTGCATGCGGACAGCGCACCACTGCTCAATGAGTCGGCGCAAACATTGCGCGCACGGCTCTATACGCGTCGTGATCAATTGGCTGACGGTGAGTTGCCGGTGCCGTTGAAGTTGCTGCATATCAACCGTTGCCCGGTTATTGCGCCGATGAGCGTATTGCGCACACAGGACATTCAGCGACTGCAACTGGATATACCGGCTTATCAGATGCAGGCTGAGCAATTACAGGCCAACTCTGCGCTGTGGCAAGACAAGCTGATTGAGGTCTATGGCGAAGAGCAATTCGCGCCTAATCAAGATCCGGAACAACAACTCTATGATGGCTTTATCGGCGACCGTGATCGCCGCTTGTGCGAGCAAGTGCGGCGTGCTGAACCGCAGTGTTTGGGCGAGAGCGTTTGGCCTTTTGATGACAGCCGTTTGCCTGAGTTGTTGTTCCGTTATCGCGCGCGCAACTTTGCCGCGACCTTAAATGCACAGGAGCAACAGCGCTGGCGAACCTTCTGCCAACAGCGTTTGAGCCTGCCGGAATATGGCGCGCCCAATACCCTTGCGCAGTTTGAGCAGGCCTTGGCGGCGGTTTTCGCCAGCGCGGATGCAGGCCAACAGGCGATGTTGCAGCAATGGCGTGCTTACGCTGAGAAACTGCGCCAGCACTATGATTTATGAAAGGCTGGAGGCGCGTGGTGCCGTGTTGCCAGCGGGAGGGCGCCTGCGAATTTAACCCACAAAAAACGCCAGCATCGCTGGCGTTTTGATATAGAGCAGTCGTACAGATGCGGCAGGCTTAGTCCAGCAGGGTTACCCAGCTTTCAACAACATCACCGCCCCACTTGGCTTTCCACTCTTTCAGCGTTTTGTGGTTGCCACCTTTGGTTTCAATCACTTCGCCGGTATTCGGGTTTTTGTACTGCTTAACTTTGCGAGGGCGCTTGGTGCCAGTGGTTTTGCCGGCGCGGGTCGGTTTAATGCTTTTGGTATCTGGGTCGAGCATGGCAATGATGTCACGCAGCGATTTTTGGTACTCGCCCATCAGTGCGCGCAGTTTGCCTTCAAATTCCAATTCTTTTTTCAGCTTGTCGTCTTGTGACATGTTCTTCAGACGATCTTGCAGTTCTTTGATGGCTTCTTCTGTAGCGCGGTATTCATTAATCAAGGACATATGGGGTACCTGTGTTAGAAAGTGGCAATTAAGTGGCAGTAATAGTAGTCAGGCACTTTTCACAAGTAAACTGCTTTGTTGATAATTTTTTACAGGTTGTATTGTTCTATTACCGGATGATCATTTCTCTTGTAATGACAGGCGTCTATTTCATCGGCTAATTAGTCGGTTTGTCACGTCACTTTTCTTAACTATGAAGCGTAAGTGTCACAGCTAACCGCTGCTATTTAACCGTATTGCAGCTGTGGCAGGTCTGCATGAGTACTGCAGTTTTTTCCTTCTGTGACTAGAATGGCCGACTTTACTCTGAGAGCTGGAACCCTTGATGCGTACTTTTCGATTGGTCATTGCTTGCCCTGATCGGGTCGGGATCGTGGCTAAGGTCAGTAACTTTCTGGCCACCTATAACGGCTGGATTACCGAGGCCAGTCACCACTCGGATAATCAGAGTGGTTGGTTCTTTATGCGCCACGAGATCCGTGCCGACTCGCTGCCTTTTGACCTAGATGGTTTTCGTCAGGCATTTGCGCCAATTGCCCGTGAGTTTTCCATGGAGTGGCGGGTGACTGATTCAGCGCAGAAAAAGCGGGTGGTGCTCATGGCTAGCCGCGAGTCCCATTGTTTAGCTGATTTGCTGCACCGCTGGCACAGCAAGGAGTTGGATTGCGATATTCCCTGCGTCATCTCTAACCACGATGACCTGCGCAGCATGGTGGAGTGGCACGGTATTGCCTACTTTCATGTACCGGTTGACCCGCAGGATAAGCAACCTGCGTTTGACGAAGTGGCCCGCTTGGTAAAAGCCCATGCGGCTGATGTGATTGTATTGGCGCGTTATATGCAGATATTACCTGCGCCACTTTGCGCCGAATTTTCCCAACGGGTTATCAACATCCACCACAGTTTTTTGCCGTCGTTTATTGGCGCCAAACCCTATCATCAAGCCTCGTTGCGAGGGGTTAAGCTGATTGGCGCAACGTCGCACTACGTCACCGAGGAGCTGGATGCCGGGCCGATCATTGAGCAAGACGTGGTGCGCGTTAGCCACCGCGACAGCATTGAAGAGATGGTGCGGCTGGGTAAAGACGTCGAGAAGATGGTGCTCTCACGTGGTCTACGCTTCCACTTGGAGGATCGAGTGTTGGTGCACGATAACAAGACAGTGGTGTTCGACTAAGGTGCACGCTGCGGTTCAGGTCAATACAGGATTTTACTGATGCTCAAGTCAATCAAAGTACGTGATTACATGACCCGCAATTTGGTGACGTTTCGCCCTGAAATGAACTTGTTTACGGCGATTAATCGTTTGCTAGAACACCGAATATCCGGTGCCCCCGTAGTCGACGGGCAAGGTCATTTGGTGGGTTTGCTGTCGGAAGGCGACTGCTTGCGCGGCATTCTTTCCGGTGCCTATTACGAAACGGCGGGCGGTGATGTCAGTGCCTATATGACCACTGAGGTTGAGGTGATTTCGCCTGAGGCGGACATCATCGAAATCTCCGAGCGTTTTCTGCGCGGTCGACGTCGGCGTTTACCGGTTGTTGAGGCCGGTCGCCTGATTGGTCAAGTCAGCCGCAGTGATGTGTTGCGTGCGGTCAAAGAGTTTGCCCAGCATGACGAGGGCCATCCGGGCGCTTAGGTAAAACGCAGGCACTGCTTGGAGGTCTTATGAACGATCCGCTTGAGCGCGCAACCGCGACCGCACCTGCTGTTTTAGGTGAAGGCTGCACCCAGCGTTATGACCCGCAGGCGTTAACACCTGAGCACGGCACCGAGTTTGCCGAAGCGGCCGAACTGTGGCGGCAGCTGCAGCAAAGCCAGCAACCACCGCCCAGTGAGCACGATAAGCCGAAATAAAAACGGGGCGCTCATTGAGCGCCCTATTTGTTTGCCGCTGAGTTAAATACGGAAGCTATCAACCAACTGCTTAAGACGACTGGCCTGCTGCTCCAGATCGCCACAGGCGCGCAGGGTGGCGTTAAGATTTTCCACGCCTTCTTGGTTGAGGGTGTTGATTTCGGTGATATCAACGTTAAGCGACTCGATCACTGAGGTTTGCTCTTCAGTAGCGGTGGCCACCGACTGGTTCATGCCATCGATCTCGCCAATGCGCTCGGTCACGCTGGTTAGGCGTGAGCCGGCTTGGTTGGCAATCTCCACGCTTTCTTCGCTGTAACGCTGGCTTTCGGTCATGGTGATAACCGACTCACGGGAGCCTACTTGCAACTCCTCAATCATTTTCTCAATTTCTTGCGCCGATTCTTGGGTTCGATGGGCCAAGTTACGCACCTCATCGGCAACTACGGCAAAGCCACGACCGGCTTCCCCGGCGCGCGCGGCTTCAATAGCCGCGTTGAGCGCCAGCAGGTTGGTTTGCTGGGAAATGCTTTTGATCACCTCAAGAATCTGCCCGATGTTCACCGTTTTACTGTTGAGGGTTTCGATGTTGCTGCAAGAGGCGCTGATCTTGCCCGACAGCTCATTCATTGCGCGGATGGTTTTTTCCACGACCTGACGGCCGTCTTCAGCCAGGTGACGGGCATCGGAAGCCTGGTTTGAAGCATCGGCTGCGTTGCGTGCAATCTCCTGAGCGGCAGCGCCCAGTTCGTTAATGGCCGCGGCCACGCTATTAGTGCGGTTGGCCTGCTCGTCGGAGTTGATCATCGAGGAGTTGGAGGCACCCACTACCAGCTTGGCCACCTCGTTAACTTGACTGGTGGCCGACGACACTTCGCGGATGGAGCTGTGGATACGCTCGACAAACTGGTTGAAGGCTTTACCCAGGCGACCGAACTCGTCATCGGATTGAATGGCCAAACGCTTGGTCAGATCACCCTCGCCCTGGGCGATGTCTTCCATGGCTTTGCCCATCACATTCAGCGGTTGCATCAGCACGCTGATGAGCATGCTCAGCAGCAGTATGATCAGCGCCACGGCAATGATGGTGGCCACAATCGCTGAGGTGCGAAACTCGCTGAGCGCCGCGTAGGCCTTGGCTTTGTCGATAGACAGGCCGATATGCCAATTCACCGAAGGCAGGCCTTTTACTGGGGCGAAGGTGAGGATGCGTGCCTCGCCATTGAGTTCCGCTTCGGTAAAGTCGCCGCTGATTCGTGGGGTATTTTCTGGGTAAACCTCGCTGATATTTTTCATCACCAGAGATTTATCTGGGTGCACCAAAATTTTGCCATCAGCACTGACTAGAAAGGCATAGCCCATGCCAGAAAAATCCAACGAGTTAATGATATCGACCAACGTGTTGAGGCTCAGGTCGCCGCCGACTACACCGGCAGCTTTAGCGGGCGTGGCGATGGTGATGATCAATTCGTTGGTGGCGGCATCGACATAGGGCTCAGTCAGGGTGCTGCCACCTGCTGTCATGGCATCCTTGTACCAAGGGCGAGTGCGTGGGTCGTAACCTTCCGGCATGCCGCTGTCAGGGCGCATGGTGAAGCTGCCATCCGCGCTGCCTAGGTAAGTGAAGGCAAACGTGGAAGCCAACACGTTCTGCTCCAGCAAGCCGGCAAGGGGCTCAGGGGAAGCGTCGCGGGCCACCGATTGCGCAACGTTTTCCACCAGCAGGATGCGCCCGGACAGCCAGTTAGAAATGTTGCTGGCCGTGACATTACCCATTTCCTGCAGATAACCTTCTAGATCACTCTGAATGGCTTTGCGCTGCAGGTAATCGTTGTACAAGGTGAACAGCGAGAATGCTGCGATCACCACCAGCGAGGCAGCCAGCAGAATCTTGTGGCTGAATTTTAGGTTTTTAGTCATGGTTTCTACTTCCGGTAGGTTCGGGTATCAGTCATATGCTGATCAAGACACTTATGCTGGTGAAGACGGTAGTGGGTGTCGCCTGTGTGCGGCATGGTTTCTGTGTCGGCATTTTAGTAGTAAAGCTTTAACCACGGAGATAACAAGATGGCGCAAACCGATCAATTTATTGTGGGTGCGGGTGCTGATGGGCTGCCAGTGGGGCAGGCGTTACGCCTGGCTAATCGACACGGGTTGATCGCAGGCGCTACTGGCACAGGTAAAACCGTGACCTTGCAACGGCTGATCGAAACCTTCAGCGATGCCGGCGTGGCCGTGTTTGCGGCTGATGTAAAAGGTGATCTGTGCGGGCTAGGTGCAGCAGGTGCGCCGCAGGGTAAAGTGGCTGAGCGGATTGCCAGCATGCCCTGGCTTAACCACCAGCCGATGGCCTATCCGGTTACTCTGTGGGATGTACACGGCAAGAGTGGTCATCCGCTGCGTACCACGCTCAGTGAAATGGGGCCTTTGCTGCTGGGCGCGCTGCTGGAGCTGACGGACAGTCAGCAGGCCGCACTCTATGCGGCGTTCAAAGTGGCAGATCGCGAAGGCTTGTTGTTGCTTGATCTGAAAGACCTCAAAGCTCTACTCGCTCACCTGAAAAGCCACCCCGAAGTGCTGGGTGATGACAGCGCGCTGTTTACCTCCACCTCATCACAAGCCCTGCTGCGCAAATTGGCCGGTCTTGAGCAGCAGGGCGCCGACGCGCTGTTTGGTGAGCCGGCGCTGCAACTGGAAGATATCCTGCACCCTGACCGTGATGGCCGTGGGCGCATTCACCTGCTGGATGCCAGCCGTCTGGTGCATGAAGCGCCCAAGGTGTATGCGACTTTTCTGCTCTGGCTGCTGGCCGAGTTGTTTGAGCAACTGCCGGAGCGTGGCGATGCCGATAAACCATTGCTGGCGCTGTTCTTCGATGAGGCGCACCTGTTGTTTGCCGATACCCCCAAGGCATTGCAGGCACGACTGGAGCAAGTGGTGCGGTTGATCCGCTCTAAGGGAGTGGGGGTGTATTTCGTCACCCAGTCGCCGGGTGATTTGCCAGACGATGTGCTGGCCCAGCTAGGTTTGCGTATTCAGCATGGCCTGCGCGCTTTTACTGCAAAAGAGCAGAAAGCCCTGCGTGCAGTGGCTGACGGCTTCCGGCCTAACCCTGCCATCGACACCTTGGCGGTATTGACCGAGCTGGGTATCGGTGAAGCCTTGGTAGGTACGATGGAAGCTAAAGGCACACCCGCCATGGTCCAGCGTGTGGCGGTTGCGCCGCCGCAATCACGCATCGGCCCGTTGAGCGAGGCTGAGCGCGCAGCGTTGGTTGCACAATCGCCGTTGCGTGGCCGCTACGATAAACCCATTGATCGCGAGTCGGCCTATGAGTTGTTGACCGCCCGAGCAGAGCAAGCCGCTCAGCAGGCCGCACCAAGTACGTCGGGCAAAGCGGCTAAACCAGCGGATGCAAATGGCGGTTTTGCCGGTGCTGCCGGTGATTTGCTCGGCGGCTTGGCCAGCCAAGTGATGAAAACAGCCATGCGTCAGGCGGCCAATCAGCTTGGTCGGCAACTGGTACGCGGTTTGTTAGGGTCGTTAATGGGAGGCAAGGGGCGTTAAGACAGCGGCCATCGTCAATTAGGCTGGCCGCCTACTCTGCAACCACGCAGCAAGGGGTCAGCCTGAAGCTGCGTCGGCTTTGCTTTGCAATTCTTTTTCGATTCTTTCCAGTTCTTTGTCAAACGCTTGGTCGAGAAGGTTAGCCTTCTTACGCCATGGCTTGCGCTCGGGGTCCGGTTGAGCGGCGTAGGTCATTACTTCCCCGCCGTATACATCCTTGTAACGCTGCGCCTGGCGCTCAAGTTCGGCGCGCAGTTCGTCTTTCGTCACGTAGTTACCTTAGATCTCAAAAAATGTAGGCTGACTATCAGGCAATCAGTCTAAACACCTGATAAAGGGCCAACAGGTTTAGCGTGCACACTTATGGGGCGGCGCGAATAGTTTGCAGGCTATTCCTTTGCCCATGTGCCCTTTAGTTGAAGTGACCTGAGCGAATAGTCAGGTGTGTGATCGGGTTGATTGCCCTGCACCGGGCAATTATGGCGATACCGAGTCAAATGTCTAGGCGCTTAATTGGCAGGTTGTAGACCATAGCGTTGCAGGATGGTTGCAAGCTGACCGTTATTGCGCAGTGTACCCAGCCCTCGATTAAACGCCTGAAACTGCGCTGAGCTGACTTTTTTGCGGGAAAAACCAATGCCGTATTCGATTGACGTCAAGTACCCAGCTTGGCGCACGGCATACAGGTATTCATGTTCGATCAAGTGCTTTGCTACATCATGATTAAGTACCACCACGCCTTCCTCGCCAAAGCGTCCAGCATTGAGCATCAATAACAAGCGTTGATTATTGGTCACCAGTTTGATCACGACATTCGGGGTTCTCCGCACGCTTTTCTGCAGGACAAATGAGGTGCCCGATGGGCCGTATACGCCGACTTGGCGACCGCTTAAATCGCTGGACTGGGTGTATTGGAAGTTGCTGGAGCGCTGGGTGTAAAAATCGTAGCCGGAACTCACTAGCATCGGGGTAATAAAGAAAGCAGCCTGCCGTGCGGGCGACTGAATAACCGTAAAAATACCGTCCACCACACCTTCCTCGGCTTGCTGCAAGGCACGTCGCCAAGGCAATACCTCAATAGTGCAGCGCCACTGCAAGAGTGCGCAGGTGGCCTCTACTATCTCTGGGAAGGCGCCGCTGGCTGTTGCGCCACGGGAATAACTGAAAGGCGGAAACTCTTCGGTTACAAAGTGCAATTGCGCAGCCCAAACCCCATTTGAGGCTAATGTAGCCATTGCTAATAGTAGGTTGCGTATCAGCACGACTTAATCCTTTAGGTAGGCGATAAATACACGCAGGCAGCGGCTTATAGTAATAGCGTTATGCGGGCGTTTATAACAGAGCGGTGCTTTCTGTGGATGAAGCCAAGGCGCGTTCACGGTTGTTCAGGGAAAGTCATCAGCTTGAGTCATCGCCGGAGCAGGGTGCTTTCTCAGCGGGTTTGTGAGTGCGTGTGCAGACACACCTTGTAACCTGTGGGTGATGGATTTAAAACACGCGCCTCTCTACATTCGCCGCCACAACGCCGGGCCCCTCTGACAGTTACTGCTGCCATGTCGGAGTTGTAGTTTGTACAACTTCGACACTATAGGAGGGGCTCATGACTGCCCTAGAACCGTTTTTAATGGCCGAGTTTCTCGGCACCGCAACCTGGTTGTGGCTGGCTTTTATCGGCATCGTTATCGGTCTGTTGGTCTTCGACCTCGGCGTTTTACACCGTGAGCACCGTGAAATTGGTGTTCGCGAGAGCTTGTTGCTGTCTGCGGGTTACATCACTGCTGGCTTGTTGTTCGGCCTTTGGGTTTGGCAGGTCAAGGGCGGTGATGCCGGGATGGATTACTACACCGGCTTTCTGATCGAAAAATCGCTGTCGATGGACAACGTGTTCGTCATGGCGATGATCTTCAGCTTCCTGGCCATCCCGCGTAAGTACCAGCATGAGGTGTTGTTCTGGGGCATCCTCGGGGTGATTGTGCTGCGCGCGATCATGATTGGCCTTGGCGCTACCTTGGTCAGTGAATACAGCTGGATTCTTTACGTGTTTGGCGCGTTCCTGCTGCTGACTGGCGTGAAGATGCTGTTCAGTAAACTCGATGACCACCCCGACCTCAGTGAAAACGTGTTGGTGAAGTTCCTGCGTAAGCACATGCGGGTCACTGAGCGCCTGCACGAAGGGCGCTTCTTTGTACGCCAGCCGGATGCCAATGGTAAATCGCTGGTCTGGGCAACCCCGCTATTTCTGGCGCTGGTGCTAATCGAATGTGCAGACTTGGTGTTCGCGGTGGACAGTGTGCCGGCAATTTTCGCCATCACCCAAGACCCGTTTATCGTCTACACCTCAAATATCTTCGCCATCCTCGGCTTGCGTGCCCTGTACTTTGCTCTGGCCGCGATGATCCATCGCTTCGCCTACCTTAAGTACGCCTTGGCATTGGTGTTGGTGTTTGTCGGCAGCAAGATTTTCTTGGTCGGCATCATCGGCAAAATCCCATCTGTTATTTCCTTAAGCGTAACGCTGACGTTGTTACTGGGCGGCGTGTTGCTGTCGTTATGGAAAACCCGTGGGCAAGTCCCACCGGCGGATCAGCCTGCTTAAACAACTATCCGCAGCGGCTGTTAAAGGTCGCTGCGGTGTTTATTTTTAATAACCGACGTGAGGTGTGGGATGAGTAAATCGCTGAAAATGGGTGCCCTTGGCCTGGTGCTGATCGGTCTTGCGGGCTGCGATATGGTTGAGAAGTCGGCGCAGCAACTGGCCGAACAGGCTGAGCAGACCTTGAAAGATGCCGCTCGCGAGACGCTCGACGGTACGGTCGATGCTTTCAATAAACAGGTGGATGAGTTGCAGCAGTCGACTAATGAGTGGCTGCCACCTGCCAAAACCGAAGAAGAGCCGCAGCCAACGCCTGAGCAGCCAGAGGTTGACCCTGCTGCGCCGCTTACAGATCAATCTGTTGAGACCTGAGGTTCAGGGCTTTTGCTTGAGCGCCGCGCAACTGGGCGCATAGTTTTGTTGGCAGGCGCTCAAGAACAACGCGTGAGCTTGGTAGGCATCTTTCGGCACACCGTGCTCACCCTCAAGGTAGAAGTTGCCAAGGACGTGCTGAGCCATCGGGTTATTGCCTGCGGCAGACTGGCTTAAGTACTTAAGCATCAGCGCGGGGTTGTTGAGCGCTGGGTTGTCACGGCCGGTGTAGAGAAAAGCCAGGCTGACCGCTGCCAGCGCATGGCCTTTGTCGGCGGCCTGTTTCCACCAGTACTCGGCGTTTTTGAGGTCCTTGGGTTGGCGCACGAAATACCAGCTACCCAGCTGGAATTGGCTGTCGAGGTCGCCACGGTTAGCCTGCAGCTGCATGTCAGCGGGCACAGCGCCTTGCGTAATTGTTGCCGTCTCAACCGTGTCGGCTGCGGCAGGCGGGGTGCTGGGTGATGAACCGGCGCAGCCGCCGAGTATCAGCAACATAACCAACACTGCCGCGTGTGAATAACCAATAAGCATGCGTGCCTCTCTCCTGTTGCAAGTGCGGGTAGGTCGTTTGCCGCAATTCAGCCGCCTGGGCAAGCGCTGCTGCGTCGTGCCCACTGAGTTTGCTAAATGTGATCGCGCAGGGGCGATTCCATATAACTTTGTCGCCTCTGGCGTTTCGCCGGTCGGCCAGAGCTGCGACTCTAATGCCTAACGGCCTATCAGTAGCCTTAGAGGTACTTATGCAGATCAGTTCCAACTTCGACAGCGGCAATATCGTGGTCATCGACGCCAGTAATGTGCGGCAGGTGCAATTAGCGATTCGCCCTGACCTTAACAGTAACCACTTCCAATGGTTTCACTTTAAGGCCGAAGGTCTGCAGCTAGGCCAGCCGCACTGCTTTAGTCTGACTAATGCCGGGCAATCGTCTTATGCGCGTGCTTGGGCGGGTTATCACGCGGTGGCGTCATATGATCAGCGTAACTGGTTTCGTGTGCCCAGCCGTTATGCCGACGGCGCGCTGATGTTCGACATAACCCCCGAGCAGCCGCAGGTCTGGTTTGCCTACTTCGAGCCTTACAGCCGTGAGCGTCATGCACAGCTGATCGAAGACGCACAGCGCTTGAGCGGTGCCGAACTGGTTGCCACCGGCCGCAGCATTGAGGGGCGCGCCATCGAGTTGCTGCGCATCAGCCGCAACCCGCAGGCACCGCGCAACATATGGGTCATCGCCCAGCAGCACCCAGGCGAACACATGGCCGAATGGTTTATGGAGGGGCTACTGGAACGTGTGCAGCGATCGGATGACGCTGAACTGAATGCGTTGCTGCAACAGGCGGATCTGTACCTGGTGCCGAATATGAACCCGGACGGCGCTTTTCGCGGTCATCTGCGCACTAACTTCGCCGGTCGCGACCTTAACCGTGCTTGGCAGTCAGCCGACGAGGCGGATAGCCCCGAGGTGGTTTTCGTCCAGCAGCAGATGCGTGCCGTCGGCGTTGACTTGTTTTTGGATATCCATGGCGACGAGGAAATCCCTCACGTGTTTGCCGCCGGTTGCGAAGGTAATCCGGGTTATAGCCCGCGCCTCGATCGTCTGGAGCAGCAGTTCCGCCAGTTGCTGATTGATCAGGGGGCTGAGTTTCAAAGCACCTTTGGCTACCCGCGCAACAACCCTGGCCAAGCCAATACCACCTTGGCCTGCAACGCGGTGGGGCTGGAGTTTGACTGCCTGGCGTTTACCATTGAAATGCCGTTTAAAGATCACGACGACCGGCCCAACCCGCACACCGGCTGGAACGGTGTGCGCTCCAAGCAGTTGGGTAAGGACGTGCTCAGCGTAGCGGCGGTGATGGTTGGGCAACTGCGCGATTAGGCTGAGCGAGCCAAAACGATTAGCCATTGGGCTCACTCACCTAGCAATGGCTGGGGCATATAAGCGCTGCGATGTTCGCCATAAAAGCCGTCTGCGGTGGACAAGGCTGCGCCATGTCCACCCTACAACAGCCGCTTTTGGCCGCTGTCAGCCGCGGTAGTAGCGCTGGGGCACGAACGGAGTTTTAGCCACTTTCATAGCCACACGCTTGCCGCGCACCATGGCCCATAGTTCGGTCCCCAGGGCGATATGGCTGCTTTGCACATAACCCATGGCCACCGGTGCCCCTAAGGTTGGGCCAAAGCCGCCGCTGCTGACGGTGCCGATCATATTGCCGTCGGCATCGACAATTTCTGCGCCTTCACGTACCGGCACACGTTCTTGCGGCAGCAGGCCGACGCGTTTGCTGGCAACGCCTTGTTGTTGCTGGGCGAAGATGCGCGCAGCACCCGGAAAGCCGCCAGCGCGTGCGCCACCGTCGCGGCGTGATTTGGAGATCGCCCACAGCAGGCTGGCTTCGATCGGCGTGACGCCTGTACTCATGTCGTGGCCATACAGGCACAGGCCCGCTTCGAGGCGCAGCGAGTCTCGCGCGCCGAGGCCAATGGCGTGTACTTCGGGTTCGGCCAGCAGGCTGCGGGCCAGCATTTCAGCGTGTTCAGCGGGCACCGAAATCTCGAAGCCGTCTTCGCCGGTGTAGCCGGAGCGGCTGACGTAGCAATCCACACCGAGCAAGCGCACGGGGGCGAATTGCATAAACGTCATGTGTGCCACTTCTGGGGCCAGGCGTGCCAACACATCAACCGCTTTCGGGCCTTGTAACGCCAACAGTGCGCGGGCTTCAAACAAGCTCTCAACCGCACACTGACTGCCGATATGCTGTTGCAAGTGAGCCAAGTCTTGATGCTTACAGCCTGCGTTGACCACCAAAAACAAGGTGCCATCGCCCAAGTTGGCCACCATCAAGTCATCCAGGATGCCGCCGTTCTCATCGGTGAACATGGCGTAACGCTGCATGCCCACTGGCAGGTCGATGATGTCCACCGGCAGCAGACTTTCCAGTGCTTTAGCGGCGCTGGCACCGCGCAAAATGATCTGGCCCATGTGCGAGACGTCGAACAGGCCGGCGTGTTCGCGGGTGTGCAGGTGCTCTTTCATTACGCCGAGCGGGTACTGCACCGGCATGTCATAGCCGGCGAAAGGCACCATGCGTGCGCCGAGTTCAACATGCAGGGTGTGGAGTGGGGTTTTCGCCAAAGTTTCACTGGTCATGCAGTTCTCCATAAATGTGGTGGGTGGGGTCTACATCGCCCCTCTCCCTAGCCATCACCCCAGAGGGGCGAGGGGGATGGTTTTTGTGTGACAGTTCAGAACGCGGCAAATCGTGGGCGCACTATGGCGAATCAGCATTCGACAATATTGACGGCCAAGCCACCGCGGGCAGTTTCTTTGTACTTGTTGTTCATGTCGGCACCGGTCTGACGCATGGTGCGGATCACTTTATCCAGGGATACAAAATGCTGGCCATCGCCCCGCAGAGCCATACGCGCGGCATTGATGGCTTTCACTGAGCCCATGGCGTTGCGTTCGATACAGGGTACCTGCACCAAGCCACCAATGGGGTCGCAGGTCAGGCCAAGGTTGTGTTCCATGCCAATCTCAGCGGCGTTTTCAACTTGGTTAACGTTGCCGCCGAGCACTTCACAGAGCGCGCCAGCGGCCATGGAGCAGGCGACGCCGACTTCACCTTGGCAGCCGACTTCGGCGCCAGAGATCGAGGCATTCTCTTTATATAAAATGCCGATTGCCGCAGCGGTCAGCAGAAAGCGCACGATGCCGTCGTCGTTAGAACTGGCAATAAAGCGGCTGTAATAATGCAGCACCGCTGGCACGATACCGGCTGCGCCATTAGTTGGCGCTGTGACCACGCGGCCGCCGCTGGCGTTTTCCTCATTCACCGCCAAGGCATACAGGTTGACCCAGTCGAGCACGCTCAAGGCGTCACGCAAGCTGGTTTCCGGGTGCTTGCACAGTTGCCGGTGCAGGGCAGCGGCGCGGCGCTTGACCTTAAGCCCGCCGGGCATGATGCCTTCATTGCGGCAACCCGCTTCAACGCAGTCCTGCATCACTTGCCAGATATGCAGCAGGCGTGTGCGGGTTTCAGCTTCCGGGCGCCAAGCCGCTTCGTTGGCCAACATGACTTGGCTGATCGACAGGTTGTGTGCGCTGCAATGCGCGAGCAGCTGTTTGCCGGTCGTAAAGGGGTAGTGCAGCGTCGTGCTGTCTTCGACAACTCTGCCGGTTCCTGCCGCCTGTTCATCGACCACAAAGCCGCCGCCCACCGAGTAGTATTCGCGCGAACAGAGCTGCAAACCCGCGGCGTCAAACGCGCGAAAGATCATCCCGTTAGGGTGAAACGGCAGCGGTTTTCGGACCATGCTCAGGTGCTGTTTTTCCACAAAGGCGATGGGTTTTTCACCGAGCAATCGCACTTGACCGCTGTTGCGGATCTGCGCCAGACGCGCGGGCACTGAGGCGGTTTCGACTGTATCCGGTTGTTCGCCTTCCAGGCCCAACAGCACCGCTGTGTCGCTGCCGTGGCCTTTGCCGGTTGCGCCCAGCGAGCCGTATAACTCGACCTTGATGCGCTCGGTGCTGGCCAGCAAGGCGTCGCGGCGCAAGCCTTCGGCAAAGCGCCCGGCGGCGAGCATTGGCCCGACGGTGTGCGAGCTGGAAGGGCCGATGCCGATCTTGAACAGGTCAAAAACGCTAAGTGACATGCGTTGCTCCGGGGTGCGCCATTGCCCTAACACCAGCCTCGATTCGTAATGACCAGAGGATTCACGCTAACGGTGTCTGCAGCTTAGCAAGCTGCACTGCGAAGGATGTCTGGTTCAGGCTTATTGTTTTTGTGGGTGCAGCCGACCCGCCTCGGCTTGAGGTGAATCGAAAATACTTGGGGTTAACCGAGCGTGTAGCCCGGATGAAGTCCGGGGAAGTTTTCGAAAGCTTCTCGGATTTCATCCGGGCTACGGTTGCCGCTCACCTTCGGGGTCAGCGGCACAGGCTCCTCACGCCTCCTGGTACGCCTCGATGGACGGGCAAGCGCAGATCAAATTGCGATCGCCAAACACGTTGTCCACGCGGCCGACCGGCGGCCAGTATTTACCGTCGATCAGGCTAGCCAACGGGTACACCGCCTGCTCGCGGCTGTAGGGGTGGCTCCACTCACCCGCCAGTTCTAGGGCGGTATGCGGGGCGTTCTTCAGTGGGTTGTCGGTGGCATCCAGCTCACCGCGCTCCACCGCACGAATTTCTTCGCGGATGGCGATCATGGCGTCGCAGAAGCGGTCCAGTTCTTCCTTGGATTCGCTTTCGGTCGGCTCGATCATCAGGGTGCCGGCTACTGGGAAGGACATGGTCGGGGCGTGAAAGCCGAAGTCGATCAAGCGCTTGGCCACGTCGTCAACACTGATGCCGCTGCTGTCCTTGATGGGGCGGATGTCGAGAATGCACTCGTGCGCCACCAGGCCATTGCTGCCTGAATACAGCAC
The DNA here is from genome assembly GCF_037943105.1 of Pseudomonas sp. TMP9. Taxonomy (NCBI): domain Bacteria; kingdom Pseudomonadati; phylum Pseudomonadota; class Gammaproteobacteria; order Pseudomonadales; family Pseudomonadaceae; genus Pseudomonas; species Pseudomonas vesperimontis. Next base: position 2,830,169 of record NZ_CP149803.1, on the reverse strand, counting down.
AGGGTAGTGCTCTTCGAGGCGGCGGGCGATGTAGTTGGCATTAAGAATGGCCATCTGCGAGGCAAGCTTAAGACCTTCGCCGCCCATCATGCTGATGTACATCCAGGTGATTGGCAGGATGCTGGCGCTGCCAAACGGTGCGGCGCTGACGGCGCCTTCTTTACGGGCCATGCTGGCGTGGCCGGGCAGGAACGGAATTAGATGCGACTTGACCCCAATCGGGCCAACACCTGGGCCGCCGCCACCATGGGGGATACAGAACGTTTTGTGCAGGTTCAGGTGCGATACATCGCCGCCGAACTTGCCCGGTGAGCACAGGCCGACCATGGCATTCATGTTGGCGCCGTCGATATACACCTGGCCGCCGTGATCATGAATGATTGCGCAAATCTCGCGAATGCCTTCTTCGAACACGCCGTGGGTGGACGGGTAGGTAATCATCAGTGCGGCGAGGCGGTCTTTGTGCTCCTCAGCCTTAGCTTTGAGGTCGGCGATGTCGACGTTACCGCTGCTGTCACACGCCGTCACTACCACACGCATGCCGACCATGCTCGCGGTCGCCGGGTTGGTGCCGTGAGCCGATTGCGGGATCAGGCAGATATCGCGCTGATCATCGCCACGGCTCAGGTGATAAGCACGAATCGCCAGCAGGCCGGCGTACTCGCCTTGAGAGCCGGCATTCGGCTGCAGGGAAATACCGTCGTAACCGGTGGCGGCGCAGAGCATGGCCTCCAGCTCGGTGGTCAGCTGGGTGTAACCCTGGCTTTGCTCGGCAGGCGCAAAGGGGTGCATGTTGCCAAACTCAGCCCACGTCACCGGGATCATCTCGCTGGCGGCGTTGAGTTTCATGGTGCACGAGCCCAGCGGGATCATGCTGCGGTCCAGTGCCAAGTCCTTGTCGGCCAGCTTGCGCAGGTAGCGCATCAGCTCGGTTTCGCTGTGGTAACGGTTGAACACCGGGTGGGCGAGGATTGCCGATTTGCGCAGCAAGCCATGGGGCAATTGGGCGGTGACGCCGGCTGCCAACTCATTGAAAGCGGGTGTCGCTTTGCCTTCGGCGAATACTACCAGCAGGGCTGCAACAGCGGCTTGGTCGGTGGTTTCGTCGAGGGACAGGCCCAGGCGCTCGCTGTCGATTTCACGCAGGTTGATGCCGGCTGCGCGGGCTTTATTGTGCAGCTCAGCGGTTTTGCTGCCGGTGGCCAAACTCAAGGTATCGAAGAAGCCTTCCTGCTCGACGTGGTAGCCCAAGGCGCGCAGGCCCTTGGCTAAAATGGCGGTGAACTGGTGCACGCGCTGGGCGATCTGCGTCAGACCTTTCGGGCCGTGATAAACCGCGTACATGCTGGCGATGTTGGCCAGCAGCACTTGGGCAGTACAGATGTTGCTGGTGGCCTTCTCGCGGCGGATATGTTGCTCGCGGGTCTGCATGGCCAAGCGCAGGGCCGGCTTGCCGAAACGGTCAATCGACATGCCGACCAAACGGCCTGGCATGTCGCGCTTGAATGCATCACGGGTGGCAAAGTAGGCCGCGTGTGGGCCACCGAAACCCAGTGGCACGCCAAAGCGCTGGGCGCTGCCCAAGGCGACGTCGGCACCGAATTCGCCCGGCGGGGTCAGCAGGGTCAGGGCCAGCAGATCTGCGGCCACGGCAACCAGTGCATTGCCGGCGTGGAAGCGCTCAACCAGTTCGCGGTAATCGAAGATATCGCCGTTGCTCGCCGGGTACTGCAGCAGCGCGCCGAAGTAAGCGCTGGCGTCAGTAATTGCGGCTTCATCGCCAATGACAACCTCAATACCCAGCGGCTCGGCACGGGTGCGCAGCACGTCAAGGGTTTGCGGGTGACAATGCTGGGAGGCGAAGAAGGCGTTGCTGGCCTTGTTCTTTGACAGGCGCTTGCAGAAGGTCATGGCTTCGGCAGCGGCGGTGGCCTCATCAAGCAAGGAGGCATTGGCGATCTGCATGCCGCTAAGGTCGGTGATCAGCGTCTGAAAGTTCAGCAGGGACTCAAGGCGGCCTTGGGATATTTCTGGCTGGTAGGGGGTGTACGCGGTGTACCAAGCCGGGTTTTCCAGCAGGTTACGCAGGATTGGGCTTGGCGTGTGGGTGCCGTGGTAGCCCTGGCCGATGTAGGTTTTGAATTGCTGATTTTTGCCAGCAATGGCTTTGATTTTGGCTAGGGCGTCGGCTTCCGACAGGCCCGGCTGAGAGCCCAGTACGCTGGTGCCCTTGATGGTCTCGGGGATGACGTTGTCAGTCAGCGCGTCGATGCTGGCATAGCCGAGCAGGTCGAGCATGGCCGCGGTATCGGCCTCGCGTGGGCCAATGTGCCGGGCGACAAATTCGTTCTGGGTGGTCAGCGTGGTCATATCACTCTCTCAGGCGTCAGCATTGGCATTGAGCAGGCGTTCGTAAGCAGCTTGGTCGAGCAACTCGGCCATGGCGCTGGCATTGGCCGGGCGGAAACGGAAGAACCAGCCCTTACCCAGGGGGTCTTCGTTGACCAGTTCAGGGCTGGATTCTAACTCGCCATTGACCTCGACCACCTCACCGTCCAGCGGCATGGCGATATTGCTTGCCGCTTTTACTGATTCCAGCACGGCCACTTCATCGTCTACGGCGTAGGCCTGAACCTCTGGCAGCTGCACAAAAACCACGTCGCCTAGGGCTTCTTGGGCGAAGGCGGTAATGCCTACCGTAATCAGGCCATCAGCATCCTGACGCAGCCATTCGTGCTCAACAGTAAAACGCAATTCGCTCATGTGAACTCCTCAAGGGGTATGACTCGCCCTTTCTGTTGTGGGCGATGTGCGGGACGCTTACGTTTGCCGGCAAGCGTTCGAATACAGCTAAAGCAAGCTAGGTGCCATTATAAAAATAGTTAATTAAAACAATGGTTTATGTTTTTTATAGGAGGCGCTGGGTATGGCGACTGTATCGATATAAATACGCTTCAGGGGGCTGTGGCGACTTAGGCGTTGGCAGGCGCCGAGAATACTGATGCGGAGGCCTTGTATCTATTTCAATACACTGCTCGTAAATCGTTACAGTTGGGCAAGGGCAAGGGCAAGGGCTAGTGCAGCGCCGGGCCGCGTTCCAGTTGGCGCAAACGCTGACTGAGTTGCAAGCGTTGGCTGGGGTCGTCGCACAGCAACAGGGCATGGTGCAGATCAAAGCGCTCACCTTGCGGGCAATCAAGCCGCTGATAGATTTCAGCGCGCGCCAAGTGATCAGGTACGGTCGCGGGGCCAAATTGCAGCACCCGCTCGGCATCTTTTAGCGCCGCCAGTGGCTCGCCAGCGTTCAGGTGCAGTTGGCGCAGGTTGCGCGACAGGCGTTGCAGCATGCTGTGCGCATCACAGGCCTCTAGGTAGTTGGCCTGCAGTTCGCTATTGGGCCCCATGTGCTGTTGCAGCAAATCGCGGCATTCGCGGGTGTACAAGCGGCGGCCACTGCAGGGGTCGAGCAGGTGGTCGGCGCCTGGCGCACGCACTAGAAAGTGACCCGGGAAACTCACCCCGTGGAGCGCTATCCCTAAGCGTTGCGCCAGCTCCATAGCCACGATGGCCAAGCTCAGGGGCTGGCCGCAGCGACGTTGCAGCACCCTGTTAAGCAGCGCCGAGTGCGGTCGCAGTGGGTACTCATCATCTTCTTGGAACTGTAATGCGTTCAGGCGCTGTAACAAGGGCTGGGCCAGTTGCCGGCTCGGCAGATCCGGCAAGCCCTGGCGCACCTGCAGCAGCAAGTCATTAAAGCGCTGCAAAACCTCCAGCGGCTGCAAGGTAGGCTGATGCTCCGCCGCGAGCCACAGTGCAGCTTCCAAAAGCCGCGGCGTGGGTGGCTGTAAGCAGGCTAGGCAGGCGGCGCGAGGGTCCATGACAATCTCCAAGTGGCTCTGGCACTTGTAGCCAAGTGCGTGCACTTCGTCCAGCACCGTTATTCCATGGGCCAATCCTGCTTAGCCTAAAACGACAAAACCCCAGCCACAGGGCTGAGGTTTTGTTAAGCGCTGCGCGTGTTACTCGGCGGCAGGCTCGCTCAATTCACTCAGGGCATCGGGCTGATTCTTAAATGCCTTGGCGAAGATTTCGCGGTTTTTCGCCATGTAGATACCCAGCTCTTCACCTTGGGCGTCATTCAGCGAAGGCACCGCTTTTTGCAGCACCTCGGTGAGCAACTCGGCCAGTTCGAGCATTTTGTCATGACGGTCGGCTTCGGCTTTATCCATGAATAAACGCTCCAAATCCCGGCTGCTGCGGTACACCACTTCGACGGCCATTCATCACCTCTACGCCTTCACGCTAATGGGTTGCAATAAACTGTTTATTTGTACAGTGGTTGCGAGCATAAAGAACTTGCTCGCATTTGAACAGCAGCAATTGCTGTGCCGGTCAGTACCCTAGTCGAATCTGTAACCTGTGCGTGCGTATCCTCACGCTGCGCAGGTGCGTTATGGCGCGCTCGAGGCGCTAAAAAATTGCGGCCTGATGCAGTGAAGCAAGCGGCAGAATTAGTTGCTTAAAGGTGCAAGCAGGGCCTGCAAGTCATCTTCGCTAAGCTGCAGCTGGGATTGGCTGCCGCCGGATAGCACCCCACGCGCCAAGTCAGCTTTGGCTTGCTGCAAGTGCTGGATTTTCTCTTCGACGCTGCCGCGAGCGATCAACTTATAGACGAACACTGGCTTGTCCTGGCCAATGCGATAAGCGCGGTCGCTGGCTTGAGCTTCGACGGCGGGGTTCCACCACGGGTCAAAGTGGATCACCGTGTCTGCAGCGGTCAGGTTTAGCCCCGCGCCACCGGCTTTAAGGCTGATCAGGAAGATCGGCAGCGTACCGGCCTGAAACTGCTGCACCGGGGCGCGCCGGTCTTTGGTGCTGCCGGTGAGTTTGGCGTAAGGGATGTTGCGCGCGTTCAGCTCGGTTTCGATCAGCGCCAGCATTGAGGTGAACTGCGAGAACAGCAGCACGCGACGACCTTCGGTAAACAGCGCATCAAGCAGCTCCAGCAAGCCGCTGAGCTTGCCCGAATCTGCGCTGGTTAGGCGGCTGTCGGCCTCATCACCCAGCAAGCGCAGGTCGCAGCAGACTTGGCGCAGGCGTAAGAGTGCTTCGAGAATGACGATTTGGCTGCGGGCCAAACCTTGGCGGGCGATCTCGTCACGGACCTTTTTGTCCATGGCCAAGCGCAGGGTTTCATAACGGTCACGTTGCGCTGCACTGAGTTCGACATAGTGGGTGATTTCAGTTTTCGGCGGCAGCTCGCTGGCCACCTGCTCCTTGGTGCGGCGCAGGATAAAAGGTTTGATCCGCCCAGTCAGGTGCGCCAAACGCAGTTCATTCGCGTTCTTCTCAATGGGTGTGCGGTAGTCGCGGGTAAAGCTTTTGCTGTCGCCGAGCCAGCCAGGCATGAGGAAGTTGAACAGCGACCACAGCTCGCCGAGGTGATTTTCCAGCGGTGTGCCGGTCAGGCACAGGCGTTGCCCGGCCTGCAGTTGCCCGGCGGCGATGGCGGCTTTGCTGCGCGGGTTCTTGATGTTCTGCGCTTCATCAAGGATCAGCAGGCGGTAGCTGTAAGCCGAGAGCGCCTTGAGATCGCGCGGCAGCAGGGCGTAGGTGGTGAGGATGATCTGGTGTTCGGCGATCTGCTTAAACAGCGCCCGGCGTTTCGGCCCATAGAGAGCCAGCACCTTCAGCTGCGGGGTGAAACGCGCCGCTTCGTCCTGCCAGTTAGGGATCAGGCTGGTGGGCATGACGATCAGCGCGGGTTGCTGCAAGCGCCCGGCTTGATGCTCGCAGAGGATGTGCGCAAGGGTTTGCAGGGTTTTGCCCAAGCCCATGTCATCAGCCAGCAGGCCGCCCACGCCCAGCTCGGCCAGCCCCTGCATCCAAGCCAGACCTTGCAGTTGGTAACCGCGTAGCTCTGCCAGCAGGCCGGGTGGTGGTTGCAGCGTGGCACCGTCTAGACGTTGCAAGCGCTCGGCGAAGTCGCGCACCTGGCTGCCGCCTTGCCAGCTTAGGGCGGGGCCTTCTTGCAGATGATTCAGCCGCGCGGCGTCCAGGCGAGACAAACGTAGACGTTGGTTGGATTCGCCAGGCTCGCGCACAAACAGCTCGCCAAGGGTGGCCAGCAATGGTTTCAAACGGGCCAACGGTAAGGCCGCACGCTTATGGTTGTTGGGCAGGCTGACCAGCAGCACCTCTTCGTCGTCACGTTTACTCAGCGCCTCGCCGTTGAGCAGCCAAGGCTTATGACGGATGGCTTGCAGCAGAATCGGCAGCAAGCTGATGCGCTGGCCTTCGACCTCAATGCCCAGTTCCAAGTCGAACCAAGTCTGCTCGGGGTCTTCCTCGACCTCGGCGTACCAGTCATCGACCTGGGCTAGGTTGAATTGGAAGTCCGGCTGCATCCGAATCTGCCAGCCTTCTTCGCGCAGCAGCGGTAACTGCTCGCGGACAAACAGCAGCCAGGCGGCATCGTTGCCTTGCTCATAGGCTTCGCCGGCGCTTTCCGGCAGCGCCTCGCTCTGCCTAAGCGAGACCTGCAAGCCTGCCTGCTGCAGGCGTTTGCGCAGCTGCGCTTCAGCGTCGAGATCGCGCACGATCCGCAGGCTTTGGTTCGGGCTTTGTTTAATCAGCAGGTCCTTGCCTTGTTTGCCCGCTACCGGATGGCCCTGGTAGTCGAAGGCCAAGGCGGCGCGGTGCTGGGTTTGTTCCTGCATGCGGCCCTTGCGCGCGTCGAAGTGCACCCGTATCAAGCTGCCCAGACTCAGCACGGGACTCGGTTGCAAGCCCTCCAGGCGCTCCTCGCGTGCTTCTGGGTTGCTGACGATCAGCGGCGAAAGGTCGACGCCCTGCGCTTGCTGGCTTTGCAGGGTGAGCAGGGCACTGGCGACATGCTTGCAATTGAAGCCCACCGGGCAGCTGCATTTGCCGCTGACGCTCCACCCTTGGCCGAAGTGATTCAGGCTGATGCGCTGCTGATAGGTTTGGCTGCCTGAGCCCCGGCAGCTGGCCAGCAGGGTGCTGTCCTTGAGGCTGAGCAGGCGGCTGCGGCCTTGCGCGGCGTAACCTTGACCGCGCTGCAGATCGCCCACGCCGAATTCAGCGCGCCAGTCGTCCAGACGTAAATGCAGGATATCGATGGCCATCAGATGACCCGGCTGAGCGCAAAAGTGAATCGTGGCATGGGCAGCTTTCTCAAGAGCAGCCGATGATTCTTGCACAGCCAGCATGGGTTTAGCAGGCGCTTCTCGGTTGCTGGGCGCGAACCTATGCGCCCTCTATGTCTGGAATTAAGCCGTAGCGCTGTCGTTTGGCGCGCAAAGGCGAGCGTTCTAGCGACGTTGCAGCGCCGCGCGGTACTGCCCCGGTGTGGCCTTAAACGCTTGGCGGAAGCGGTTGTTGAAGTGGCTGGCGCTGGCAAAGCCGCAGTTAAGAGCCACCTCGGTCAGGGGTAGGTTGCTGTGATGGAGCAGTTGCTGACCATGGCGCAAGCGCTGAGCCTGCACATAGCGGTGGGGCGGCAAGCCGAAGCTGAGCTGGAACATCCTGGCGAAGTGGTATTCGGAGAGGGCGCATAACCCGGCCAGCTGTGCCAGGCTCAGCGGCTCACTGAGGTTGGCCTGGATAAACTCGCGCAGCTGTCGGCGCTGGCTGGGTGCAAGGCCGCCAGTCACACGCAGGCCTTCACGGCGGCTAACCTGTGACAGCAGTGCGTGGTTGATCAGGCCATGCGCCAAGGTGCTGCTGAGCAGGCGGTCGGCCGGCTCGGCCCAGTCAAGCTGGCTGAGCTGGCGAAAACGTTGGGCCTGCTGCGCATCATCAAGGAAGGTACCTTCGCGCAGTTCCAGTTCGCGCGGTTCGCGGTCCAGCAGATGAACGGCGGCGAGGGCGAACTGCTCTTGGCTGATGTACAGGTGCGCCAGTTGGATCTCACCATTGATCACCCAGGCCGACTGATGCCCGGCGGGCAGGACGCATAGTTTGTCCGACGCGCCTCTGCTGTGCGGACGTTCGCGGCGGAAGGTGCCAGTGCCGCCGGCCAGGTAGCAGGACAGGGTGTGGTGGCTGGGGGCCTGATAGTCGCGGGCGTCATGGCGGTTACTCCACTCGGCAGCCGCCAGCCCATCGCCCAGCTCGGCGCTGCGGTGCAGGCGAGTGTGCGGTGAACTGTACATGCTCTGGAAAACCTGTAAGTGCTCAAGTTGCGACATAAATCCTCCGTCGCAGCATGCTACGCCGAGCGTTGCGCGGTGCCAGCCCATGAGCGCAGAAAAGCGCAAGGTTGTGCAAGGCGGCACATGACTCAGGCACTCAGCAGTTTTTCTACATCGCTGGTGCTCAGGACCTTGCCGACTGATACCACGGTGCCGTCAATCACCAGCGCGGGTGTCGACATCACGCCGTGGGCGGCGATTTCGGCGATGTCGGTCACCTTGAGTACCTGTGCCTCGCGGCCAAGGTTGGTGAGCGCCGCTTGGGTGTTTTCGCTCAGGGTGATGCATTTCTTGCAACCGGAACCGAGGATTTTGATGATCATGCTGTGCTCCACTCGTTAGATAAACAGATAGGCGAACGCGTTAAACAAATAGCCGATCAGCACAATGCCAACCGTCACAATGCCGAAGAACAATGCCAGCAGCGGCGTCTTGACCACTTTTTTGAGCATGATCAGTGACGGCAGCGACAGCGCCGTCACTGCCATCATAAAAGCCAGCGCCGTGCCCAGGCCGATGCCTTTGCCGACCAGCGCTTCGGCAATCGGCAGGGTGCCAAAAATATCCGCATACATCGGAATGCCCAGCAGCGTCGCCAGCGGCACCGACCACCAATTTTCCTGGCCGAGCAGCGCTTCGATCCAGCCTGTGGGAATCCAGTTATGGATGGCCGCGCCAATGCCAACGCCGATCAAGACGTACAACCACACCCGGGTGAAAATATCGCTGACTTGCGCCCAGGCGAACTGGGCGCGGTCGCGGCGCGTCAGCTGCTCTTGTGGGATGTCGAGCACCGGGTTGTGCATCACAAAAGCTTCGACATAGCGCTCCATCTTCGCGCGGCCGATCAGTGTGCCGCCAAGCACTGCCAGCACCAGGCCGATCAGCACATAGGCGATGGCAATCGACCAGTTGAAGATACTCGCCAGCAAAATCACCGAGGCCAGGTCCACCAGCGGCGAGGAGATCAGAAAGGCAAAGGTCACGCCCAGCGGAAGACCGGAACTGGTAAAGCCGATAAACAGCGGGATCGACGAACAGGAGCAAAAGGGCGTGATGGTGCCGAGCAGCGCGCCGGTGAGTTTGGCCTTAAAGCCGCTCATGCCGCCGAGAATGCGCCGGGTACGCTCGGGCGGAAAATAACTCTGCACCCAGGAAATGCTGAAAATCAGCACGGCGAGCAGGATGAAAATCTTGATCACATCGTAGATAAAGAAATGCAGGCTGGCACCGACGCGGCCGGCCATGTCCATGCCGAAGCCGTCCTCCAGCAGCACACGCACCAGCCAGGCCAGCCAGTCCATGCGCAGCAGTTGGTCATTCAGCCATTTGAACAGTTCCATGCGCAGTCCTTTTTATGTGCTCACGGGTATCGGCCCTTTTGGAGATTGAGCTTACGCGCCCGGCAGAGCCTGTACGGTATCTGGGTCAACGAATACTCAAGTTCTTGCTGATTGCAGAATATTCGTTTTACAGCATATGCATATTTTCATATATTCGCCGAATCGAATTTAAGCGTCGCGGTTTTCCCCGCGCGCAAACGATGAGGTTTGCATGCTCGAAATCTTGAGACCCACCGCGGTCTTCAAATGCTTGGCAGATGAAACCCGCGCACGTATGACGCAGTTGATCGCCCAGGAAGGTGAGCTGTGCGTTTGCGAGTTGACCGCGGCCCTGCAGGAAAGCCAGCCGAAAATCTCCCGCCATCTGGCGCAACTGCGTAGCAGCGGCTTGTTGCAGGATCGCCGAGCCGGGCAGTGGGTGTATTACCGCCTGCATCCGCAGCTTCCGGCCTGGATCAACGAGGTTCTGACGCAGGTACTCAAGGCGGATGACCCGCAACTGGCGGAGGACCGCCTGCGCTTGCACTGCATGCGTGACCGTCCGGACCGCGCTTCACTGTGCAGTTAAGGCCCCTTTCCTCGGAGTAAGAGCATGATCGCCGAACTGCCTAATATTGATGCCGCTGTGCTCGATTTGCTGACGCATGAGCGACCGGCCAAGCCTGTTGTGCTGCACAAGCCGCGCATCCTGCTGCTGTATGGCTCGAACCGGGCGCGCTCCTTCAGCCGTTTGCTGACCGAAGAGGCCGTGCGTCTGCTTGAGCAATTCGGGGCCGAGGCACGCATCTTTAACCCCAGCGGCCTGCCGCTGCCGGATGACGCCCCCGAGGATCACCCCAAGGTTCAGGAGTTGCGCGAACTGGTGCTCTGGAGTGAAGGCATGGTCTGGTGCTCGCCGGAACGCCACGGCGCGATGACCGGCGTATTCAAGGCGCAGATCGATTGGATCCCCCTGACCCTGGGTGCCGTGCGGCCGACCCAGGGTAAAACCTTAGCCTTGATGCAGGTCAGTGGCGGCTCGCAATCGTTCAACGCGTTGAACCAGATGCGTGTGCTCGGGCGCTGGATGCGCATGTTCACCATCCCCAATCAGTCCTCGGTGGCCAAGGCTTTTCTTGAGTTTGATGAGGCGGGGCGGATGAAACCCTCAGCCTATTACGACCGAGTGGTGGATGTGATGGAGGAGTTGGTCAAGTTCACCCTGCTGCTACGCGCGCAAGCGGACTACCTGGTGGACCGCTACTCCGAACGCAAAGAGACGGCTGAGCAGTTAACCAAGCGCGTCAATCAGACCGCCATCTAACAGGTAACCGCCATGTTTCAGCCCTTCGATATTACCAGCATCCCCGCTGGCCCCGTTTTGAGGTTTAGATGAGCATGCTCAACACCCTCGGCCTGTTCGCGCTCACGGCTGTGGCTGAAATCCTAGGCTGCTACTTGCCGTATCTGTGGCTCAAGCAAGGCAAGACAATCTGGCTGTTGCTGCCGGCCGCCGCTTCGCTGGCGTTGTTTGTGTGGCTGCTGACCCTGCATCCGACTGCTACCGGGCGGGTGTATGCGGCGTATGGCGGGGTGTATGTGGCGACGGCAATCGTTTGGTTGTGGCTGGTGGATGGCATTCGGCCAAGCCACTGGGATTTGCTCGGGGCCGCTGTAGCCTTGTCCGGCATGGCGATCATCATGTTCGCCCCGCGTTCTGTTTAATCACTTAGCGAGACCATCACCCATGGCTATTAAAGTAGGTATCAACGGTTTTGGCCGTATCGGCCGTCTGGCATTACGCGCCGCCTGGGGCTGGCCGGAATTCGAGTTTGTGCAGATCAACGATCCGGCCGGCGATGCCGCGACCCATGCGCACTTGCTCAATTTCGACTCGGTGCATGGCCGCTGGCAGCATGAGGCCAGCAGTGCAGGCGAGACCATGTTGATCGACGGTCAGGCGATCAAGGTCACGGCCAATAAGGCCATCGCCGATACCGACTGGTCCGGCTGCGATCTGGTCATCGAAGCCAGCGGCAAGATGAAGACCGTGGCGATGCTGCAGGGCTATCTCGATCAGGGGGTGAAACGTGTGGTGGTCAGTGCGCCGGTGAAAGAGGCCGGGGCGCTGAATATCGTCATGGGCGTTAACCAGCAGCTGTTCGATCCGGCTGTGCACCGCATCGTCACCGCCGCGTCCTGCACCACCAACTGCCTGGCCCCGGTGGTTAAAGTGATCCACGAAAACCTCGGCATCCGCCACGGCTCGATCACCACCATTCACGACCTGACCAACACCCAGAGCATTCTCGATCAGCCTCATAAAGACCTGCGCCGCGCGCGGGCCAGTGGCATGAGCCTGATCCCGACCAGCACCGGTTCGGCCACGGCGATTGCCGAAATATTCCCCGAGCTGCGCGGCAAGCTGAATGGCCACGCCGTGCGCGTACCGCTGGCTAACGCTTCATTGACCGATTGTGTATTTGAAGTGGAGCGGGCGACCACGGTGGAGGAGGTTAACGCCCTGTTCAAGGCGGCCGCCACGGGCCCGTTGGCCGGGATTCTCGGCTATGAGGAGCGCCCGCTGGTGTCCATCGACTACCGCACCGACCCGCGCTCTTCGATCATCGATGCACTGTCGACCCTGGTCATCAACGGCACTCAGGTGAAGTTGTATGCCTGGTACGACAACGAATGGGGCTACGCCAACCGCACGGTGGAGTTGGCGCGGATGGTCGGAGCGGCGGATTGATCTGAAGGGTGGATGGCGCTTTATCCATCCACCATCGCTGTCTGGTGGATGGATAAAGCGCCATCCACCCTACGGTCTGGTTTGTAGGATGGGTCGGGCCGCGTAGGTTGAACACAGCGCTCCCCATCGACTTTTGCCAATCGCCATAAGGTTTCCTCGATGTACGCCTTATCCCGCCTCGCCCCCGACGTGCGCCAATACCTGCTGATCACTGGCAACTATTGGGCCTTTACCCTCACCGACGGCGCGCTGCGCATGCTGGTGGTGCTGCATTTCCATAGCCTCGGTTATTCACCGTTGGCGATCGCCGCGCTGTTTTTGTTCTATGAAATTTTCGGTGTGGTCACCAATCTGCTCGGCGGTTATCTGGGCGCGCGGCTGGGGCTGAATCGCACCATGAATATCGGCCTGGGTCTGCAGGTGGCGGCCTTGCTGATGCTGACGGTGCCAGCGGTCTGGCTGACCATCCCGTGGGTAATGGGCGCGCAGGCACTATCGGGAATCGCCAAAGACCTGAATAAAATGAGCGCGAAAAGCTCGATCAAGCTGCTGGTGCCGAACAGCCAGCAGGGCACTTTGTACAAGTGGGTGGCAATCCTTACCGGTTCAAAGAATGCGCTCAAAGGCGTGGGCTTCTTTATGGGCGGCGCGCTGTTGGCGCTGCTCGGTTTCGGTGGTGCTGTTTTGTTGATGGCCGCCATGTTGGCGTTGATCTGGCTGGCCAGCTTGCTGCTGTTGAAAAAAGACCTGGGCAAGGCCAAGGCCAAGCCAAAGTTTCGCGACATGCTGTCTAAGAGCCGTGCGATCAACCTGCTCTCGGCGGCGCGGCTGTTCCTGTTTGGTGCCCGCGATGTGTGGTTTGTCGTCGCGCTGCCGGTCTATCTGTCCAGCGTATTGGGCTGGGACGTGTGGCAGGTGGGCATCTTTCTCGCGGCCTGGGTGATCGGTTACGGCATCGTGCAGTCCTTCGCTCCTGCCATCACCGGTAAAGCCAGCGGCCAGTTACCGGATGGCCGCGCCGCGTTTATCTGGGCTGCGCTATTGGCCGGGTTGCCAGCGACGATTGCGCTGGGTTTGCACAGTGACTTATCCGCGCAGTGGGTGCTGCTCGGCGGGCTGATGCTGTTTGGCGTGCTGTTCGCTGTGAACTCCTCGCTGCACAGCTACCTGATTGTCAGCTACGCCAAGGAGGACGGCGTATCGCTGGACGTGGGCTTCTATTACATGTCCAACGCCGCCGGCCGGCTGCTCGGCACGCTGCTGTCGGGCTGGGTCTATCAGGCCTATGGCCTGGAGGCTTGTCTGTGGATTTCCTCGGCTTTTGTCCTGCTGGCGGCGCTGATTTCCATTGGTTTGCCACGGCATTCAAGGGATTGTTGACGGGTAGGTTGGGTTGAGGTGCGCAGCGCAGAAGCACCAACGGTGCGTGCCAATCTCTGTTGGGCTTCGCTTCGCACAACGCCAACCTACCCCGGCCATCAACCTGCCTTGCGCGGCGGGTTACGTTGGGCGGCGATTCTTCGTAGGGTGGGTCAGCCGCGCGCGGGATTGCCGAGCCTCAACACCACTCAGCAGGCGGCATAACCCACCATCGGCGCAACATTGTTCGTCAGGCTGGCGGATTAAAAGCGCAAGTTTGTGCAAGAACATCCAGGCTGACCTGGCGCAGACTCCTGAGCATTCAAAGGGAGTCTGTTGATGAACCTGTCGCTCTATCTGTTGACCGTACTGATCTGGGGCACCACCTGGATCGCCCTCAAGATGCAATTAGGTGAAGTGGCGATTGCCGCGTCCATCGCTTATCGCTTTGCCCTGGCCTCGCTGGTGCTGTTTACCATTCTGCTGCTCAGTGGTCGTCTACAAAAAGTCGATAAGCGCGGCCAGTTAATCTGTCTGGTGCAGGGGTTGTGCTTGTTCTGCCTGAATTTCATGTGTTTCTACACTGCCAGTCAGTGGATACCCAGCGGTTTGGTCGCGGTGATTTTCTCCACCGCCACGCTGTGGAACGCAATCAACGCGCGGGTGTTTTTCAAGCAGAAGATCGCTGCCAATGTGCTGGCCGGTGGCGCGCTGGGCCTCGGTGGTCTGGCGTTGTTGTTCTGGCCGGAGTTGGCTGGGCATGAGGCCAGTCATGAAACCCTGCTGGGAATTGGTTTGGCGGTCATCGGCACGCTGCTTTTTTCCGCCGGCAATATGCTTTCCAGCCTGCAGCAGAAAGCCGGGCTCAAACCGCTGACCACCAACGCCTGGGGCATGCTCTATGGCGCGTTGATGCTGGTGACGATTTGTTTGGTCAGCGGTACGCCGTTCGGCTTCGAGTGGAACAGCCGCTACATCGGTAGCTTGCTGTACTTGGCGATCCCCGGCTCGGTGGTCGGCTTTACCGCCTACCTAACCCTGGTCGGGCGCATGGGGCCAGAGCGCGCGGCGTATTGCACCGTGCTGTTCCCGGTGGTGGCGCTGAACATCTCGGTATTTGTTGAAGGCTACCAATGGACGGCCCCGGCGTTGTTCGGCCTGTTTCTGGTGATGCTGGGTAACGTGCTGGTGTTTCGTAAACCCAAGGCCGTGGCGCCGGTGGCTCCAGTCAGCGTGGCGTAAGCTGGGGGCTGGTTGGAGGATAATCTGGGAGGCTCTAGCCGCGATTCAGATGTAGGGTGGATGACGCTCTTTTCATCCACCATGTTGATCACCGTAGGGTGGATGGGTGAAGCGTCATCCACCCTACGGTGCGTTTAAAACAAGCCCAATTGCCCACCAATCAGGGTGGCGAAATCATCGTCGACAAACGGCAGGATGGCATCGGCTACGGGTTGCAGTTGGCGGGTCAGGTAGTGGTCGTAATCGATGGCGGCGTTGCGCGCTTCTAGCGGTTGTGGGCCAGCGGTGGTGATCACGTAGCTGATCCAGCCGCCGCGCTGGTATTGCAGCGGCCGACCGTGCGCTGCGTTGTATTCGTCGGCCAAGCGCGCGGCGCGTACATGGGGCGGCACGTTGCGCTCGTAATCGCTAAGCGTGCGACGCAGGCGTTTGCGATACACCAGCAACTCATCCAGTTCGCCATTCAAGGTGCGCTCAACATAGTCGCGCACATAATCCTGATAAGGCTGGTTGAGGAAGATGCGCTCATACAGCTCGCGCTGAAACTGTTGAGCCAGTGGCGACCAATCGCTGCGCACGGTTTCTAGGCCTTTGTAGACCATCTCGTGGCTACCGCCGGCGCGGCTGACTAAGCCTGCGTAGCGCTTCTTGCTGCCTTCCTCGGCGCCGCGAATGGTCGGCATCAAAAACCGTCGGTAATGGGTTTCGTATTGCAGCTCTAAAGCGCTGCTCAGGCCGTACTCGCTGTGTAGATGTTCAGCCCACCAGGCATTCACTTTAGCCACCAGCGCGCGGCCGATCTGCGCCGCGTCAGTGTCGTCATGCAGGCGTTGTAGCCAGACGAAGGTGGAGTCAGTGTCGCCGTAAATCACCCGATAACCCTCGGCCTCGATCAGCGCGCGGGTGCGGGCCATGATTTCGTGGCCGCGCAGGGTGATGGAGGAGGCCAGCCGCGTGTCGAAAAAGCGGCAGCCGCTGGAGCCGAGCACGCCGTAGAAGGCATTCATGATGATTTTCAGCGCCTGCGACAGCGGCGCGTTGTGCTCACGCTTGGCCGCCTCACGGCTCTGCCACACGCGCTCGACAATCGCCGGCAGGCAATGCTCGCTGCGGGAAAAACGCCCACCGCGAAAGCCCGGTACTGAGTGCGCATCGTCCGGCTGACGCAGGCCTTCGATCAGCCCCACCGGGTCGATCAGAAAGCTACGAATAATCGACGGATACAGGCTCTTGTAGTCGAGCACCAATACCGACTCATACAGCCCCGGCTGCGACTCCATGACAAAACCGCCGGGGCTGGCTTGCGGCGGGTTGTCGCCTAGGTTCGGCGCGACAAAACCACGGCGGTGCATCAGCGGTATATACAGGTGCTCGAAAGCCGCCACCGAGCCGCCGCTGCGGTCAGCGGGGAGGCCGGTGACCGTGGCGCGCTCCAGCAGGAAGTCGAGGATCGCGGTTTTGCCGAAGATGCGCGTCACCAGCTCGCAGTCGCGCAGGTTGTAACGCGCCAGGGCGGGTTTGTCCTCGCGGAACATGCGGTTGATTTCGTCCATGCGCTGGTACGGCGTGGAGATATCCTTACCTTCGCCGAGCAGGGTCTGCGCGACGTTTTCCAGGCTGAACGAGGGGAAGCTCCAGGTCGCTGAGCGAAGCGCCTCGATGCCGTCGATGATCAGCCGGCCCGCCGCGTCAGCGAAGAAGTGCCCGTTCGCGCTGCCGTGTTCGCGCCACTGCATCTCGCTGCCGTCGCGCCCCAAACGCAAGGGGATAGCCAGGCTGCGCGCGTGTCCGTGCAGCACGCGTAAGTCGAACTGCACCACATTCCAGCCGATGATCGCGTCCGGGTCATGTTGCGCCATCCACTGATTGAGGCGTTCGAGGAGCTGTCCACGGCTGGCGCAATATTCAAGCTGAAAGTCCACCTCTGGCGGCTGCTCCGGCGCACGGCCGAGCATATATACGTTGCGCTGGCCGCAGCCTTCGATGGCGATCGAGTACAACTCGCCGAAGGCATTGGTTTCGATATCCAGTGAGGCCAGCTTGAGCGTCGGGCGGTAGTCGCCACAAGGTTTGACTTGCGCATCCAGCAGCAGGCCGTTCGCATCAGCCGTGCCGGCGAACAGCACCGGTGCGGTGATAAAGCGCTCCATCAGGTAGCGCTCCGGCGGGCGCACGTCGGCCTCGTACACCGTTACGCCAGCGCGCCGCAGGCGTTTGTCGAGGTCCATCAACTGGCGATGCTGTTGGCAATACAGGCCCAGCACCGGCCGCTGCTGAAAGTCTTTGAGCGCCAACGGGCGCAGCTCAGCGCCACTTTCGTTGGCCAGCAGTGCTTCGGTCTGGGCGCGCTGCGCAGCCGGAATAAACGCCACCGAGGTTTGCAGCGGCAAGCGCAGCAGGCGCGGGCCATTATCGGTGGCCAGCCAGAACTCCACCTGCGTCCCGGCCGGCGTATCACGCCAGTGGCGGGTGAGGATGAAGCCCTGTTGTAAGTCCACCGTGTGTTTCTCGATTCAGTCTGATCGGACAATGCTAAGCGTTATGCCACTCACTTAAACGTCGGTTGGACGCTATCCGTCCCCTCTCCCTTCCGGGGGAGAGGGTTAGGGAGAGGGGGGCGCATGGAATCCAAGTGAATGGCCTGCCAATTCTACGCGGGCTTTTGTCTGTATGCCTATCCAGTGTTTTGGCCGCTGCCCGACGGCCACATATAAATTCAGCTTTAAGGGTAAAATGCCCGGCCTGATTGATTGCCCCGATGCCCACGCCATGTCCCTGCCCAAGCACCACCTCGAACTGCTCAGCCCTGCGCGCGATACCACTATTGCCAAGGAGGCCATTCTGCATGGCGCCGACGCGGTATACATCGGTGGCCCCGGCTTTGGCGCGCGGCACAACGCCAGCAACAGCGTGGCGGATATTGCTGAGCTGGTGCAGTTTGCCCACCTGTTCCATGCGCGGGTGTTCGTCACCCTCAACACCATCCTGCATGAGGATGAGCTGGAGCCGGCGCGGCAGATGATTTGGCAGCTGTACGAGGCCGGCATTGATGCGCTGATCGTTCAGGACATGGGCGTGATGGAGATGGACCTGCCGCCTATCGAGATCCACGCCAGTACCCAGTGCGACATCCGCACCCTGGAGAAAGCCCGCTTCCTCGATGGCGCTGGCTTCTCGCAGCTGGTGCTGGCTCGCGAGCTGAACCTGGAAGAAATCAGCAACATCTGCAAGAACGTCGATTCGGCGGTCGAGTTCTTTATCCACGGCGCGCTGTGCGTGGCGTTCTCCGGGCAGTGCAACATCTCCCACGCGCAGAACGGCCGTAGCGCCAACCGTGGCGACTGCTCGCAGGCTTGCCGCCTGCCCTACACCCTGAAAGATGATCAGGGCCGCGTAGTGGCGTTTGATAAGCACCTGCTGTCGATGAAGGACAACAACCAGACCGACAACCTGATTTATCTGGTGGATGCCGGCGTGCGCTCGTTCAAGATCGAAGGGCGCTACAAAGACATGAGCTACGTGAAGAACATCACCGCGCATTACCGCCAGGAGCTCGACGCCATTCTCGAACAGCGTCCGCATCTTGCCCGCGCCGCCAGCGGTCGCACCGAGCACTTCTTCAGCCCTGACACCGACAAAACCTTCCACCGTGGCAGCACCGACTACTTCGTCACCGATCGCAAGGTAGACATCGGCGCGTTCGATTCGCCGACCTTTACCGGACTGTCGGTGGGTTATGTCGAGAAAGTCGGCAAGCGTGACCTGATTGCCGTCACCGACACACCGCTGTCCAATGGCGATGGTTTGAACGTGCTGATCAAGCGCGAAGTGGTGGGCTTTCGCAGCAATATCTGCGAGCTGAAAAGCGAGTTTGAGGAAGACGGCGAGAAGCGCTACCGCTACCGCGTCGAGCCCAACGAAATGCCTGAGGCCATGCAGCGCGTTCGGCCGCAGCACCCGCTTAACCGCAACCTCGACCACAACTGGCAACAGGCCCTGCAGAAGACTTCCGCCGAGCGCCGCGTCGCCGTCAGCTGGCAGGTGGCGTTGCAGGGTGATCAGTTGCACCTGAGTGTAATCAGCGAAGAGGGCGTGGTCGCCAGCGTTAGCCTGAATGGGCCGTTCGCCGCCGCCAAGGATGCCCAGCAGTCCCGCGAGCAACTGGCCGACACCTTGAGCAAGCTGGGCACCACGATGTACTACAGCACCGCTGTGCAGATCGACTGTGAGGCCGTGCCATTTATCCCCGGCTCGCAGCTCAAAGCCCTGCGCCGCGAAGCCATTGAAGCGCTGACCCAGGCCCGTGTTGCTGTCCATCCCCGTGGCGGGCGCAAGCCGGTCAGCGTGCCAGCGCCGGTCTACCCCGAGTCGCACCTGACCTTCCTCGCTAACGTCTACAACGACAAGGCTCGCACCTTCTACAAGCGCTATGGCGTGCAGTTGATCGACGCGGCCTACGAGGCCCATGAAGAAGCGGGTGAAGTGCCGGTGATGATCACCAAACACTGCCTGCGCTTCTCCTTCAACCTGTGCCCCAAGCAGGCCAAAGGCGTCACCGGTGTGCGCACCAAAGTATCGGACATGCAGCTAATTCATCAGGACGAAGTGCTAACCTTGAGGTTCGACTGCAAACCCTGCGAGATGCACATCATCGGCAAGATGAAGGGCCATATCCTGCATCAGCCACAGCCGGGCAGTGCCGCCAGCAACAGCGGCGCGGTGGGCTATATCACTCCGCAAGATTTGCTTAAGACCATCAAGCGCTAGACCAAGTTGGGTAGAAATAGAGCGGGCTCTGGCCCGTCTTCTACACTCGCTAGAACGCCCGGCGCTCTCGCCCCTTCGGTGCTTTGATTATGCGTTATGACCACGTCTGGTCCCTCTTGCTGTGTTTGCTGATGCCGGTCGCATCGGCGGATGAGGGCATTCTGCGTCTGACTACCCATGACTTACCGCCCTACAGCTACAGGGACCCCGCGGATGAGCGCTTGCGTGGGATCGCCGTGGAGGTGGTTGTCTGTGTCCTCGACCGAATCGGTACGCCTTACGATATTCAGGTATTGCCGTGGGCGCGCGCCCAAAAGCTGGTGAAGAGCGGCGGAGCTGATGGTTTCTTTGCCGGCTCACGCAATGAAGAGCGTGATGCTTTCGCGGTATCGTCTGCGGTTATTGCTGAGCAGCAGTGGCGCTGGTACTTGTTGACAGGCAATCCGACTGACCCGCTCAGTGCAGGTTTTCGTGAAAACGGGCAAGTGAGCAGTTTTATTGGCGCCAATATGCTCGATTGGTTAGGTGAAAATGGCTATCGAGTAGCGGTTCCGCCTCGCGACACCATAGGCCTGCTCAATATGCTGCGAGCAGGACGCATTGAGGCGATCTTGGCGAACAATCTGGTGATGGATAAGCTAATTAGCGAGCAGGCACTCGAAGGCACACTGCGGAGTGTCTTGCAGCAAAATAAGCCGCTAGGTGTTTATTTTTCGAAGAAGTTTATTGTTGGTAACCCTGGGTTTCTGCAGCGGTTCAACAATGAAGTTGAGCCTTGTCGAGGGTTCAGCGAAGGCACCTGAAGGCTGGCGTTGTGTCAGGCGGCGGCCTTTATTGTTTGCCTTTGAACACCACCACCCATGCCATTAGTGGATAGCAAAAGTAATGCAGCCCAAAGATAAATAACCCCATCGGGCCGGGTTCGTCTTTGAGCCACATCATGCCCAGCAGGGCCAGGTAGAGCAGGGCGAGGATGCCGCCATACACAACGATGAGGCGCCGGCGTTCGCTGGGCAGTGGGCGGCGGCGGTGTTGCAAGTGGAACCACATCAGCATGCCGCCAGCCACCACAGCCGCCACGATAAGGGTGTTCAGTACACCGGGGAGTTTGGCGAAGCTGCGCAGCAGCAGGTTGAGCACCATAACGGCCACCACACCGCCAATGGCCAGGTGGGTGGTGGGTGCGTGGTCGACGCTGGCTTCGTGCATGTGGGCGACTCCTACAAGCTGCGATTAAGGCCGAAGCGTTTTTTCAGCAGGCTTTCCATCAAGCGCTTAGGCACCAGGGCCGCCAGCAGAGGCAGGGCACGGCTGCCGTTGCCTAAGCGGATCAGATTCGGCCGAGATTTACTTTGCACTGCGGCCAGTAGGTTGCGGGCGAAGTGGCTGGCGGGGGTGGGGTTGTCTTGGGAGGCGTTGGCGCGGGCGCGGATGCCTTCGCGGATCGGCCACCAAGGCGAAGCTTCGTCAATCAGCAGCTCGGCTTGTTGGCTGGCGTTGGCGCCGAAGCTCGACGCAATCGCGCCGGGCTGTACTTCCATCACCTCGATGGCGAAGGGCGCCAGCTCCAGGCGCAGTGCATCGCTTAAGGCGTGTACGGCGGCTTTGGAGGCGCAGTAGGCACCGGCGAACGGGGTGACCAGCACGCCGGAGACGCTGCCGATATTCACCACCAGGCCTTTGTTCTGCCGCAGCAGCGGGAACAGCGCGCGGGTGACGCCGACAATCGAGAACACGTTGGTCTCAAACTGTTTGCGCATGGCTTCCACGCCGCCATCGAGCAGCGGGCCCATGGCGCCGTAGCCAGCATTGTTGATCAGCACATCCAGCCCGCTTATTTCACCTTTCAAGCGCTGGGCCAGCTGACCCAGCGCCAGGCCATCGTTGACGTCCAGCGGCACAGCATTAAACCCCGCTGCGCTCAGCGCCGCGAGGTCTTCGGCTTTGCGCGCGGTGGCCCACACCTGATAACCGGCTTGTTGAAAGGCGTCGGCCAACGCGCGGCCAATGCCACTGGAACAGCCGGTGATCAATACGCTGGGTTGGCTCATGCACAGCTCCTTATTGTTGTTTGATAGCTGATTTATTCAGAAAAACTGCCTTGCAGGTGCTCGGCACGAAACTCCAAGGTGCTGGCGCGATAACCGCTGCGCAGCGGCGGCAACGGCAGACAGGTTTGCCATTCGGCGCCGGGCTGCAAATCGCCGGGGCCACTGTAGCGCGGTGTTTCGTAGAGGCGTTCCGCCAGGTTGGTGCTGTCGCCAGGGCGGTAGGCGGCAACCTGCCATTGCAAGGTCATGAGCACGGCGTCACTGGTGTTGTTTAGGTGCAGGGCTAGTGGGCGATTCGCTGGGCACGTGTCGGGGGCGTAGTTTAGGCGCAGCTCAAGGTGGGCCAAGTGGCGTTTCTCACGGCTCTCCTGCCACAGCACGTAGCTGGTGACCAAGCCAAGGCCGATCAGCGCGGCGAGGGAAATGGGCAGCGCCTTGCTCGGGTAACGGATCAGCAGGACCAGCCAGCTCAGTACTAGGATTGCGCCAAATAGCATGCATCAGGCCTCGGGTTGGTCACGTAGGAACACCAGACTATCAGGCTTGGAGTGCTCGGCCGAATAACCATAGCCCAGGTAGTTGAAATCCTTGAGGCCGGCCGGATCGGTCAGGCGCTCCTTGATCACATAACGCGCCATCAAGCCACGGGCTTTTTTGGCGTAGAAACTGATGATCTTGTACTGGCCGTTTTTCAGGTCCTTGAACTCGGTGTCGATGATCCGCGCATTCAGTGCTTTGCGTTTTACCGCGCTGAAGTATTCGTTGGAGGCTAAATTGAGCAGCACCTCATCGCCCTGGGCGGCCAGCGCTTCATTGAGCCAACCACTGATGCGTTCACCCCAGAAGTCATAGAGGTTATGACCCCGCGGGTTGAGCAGTTTTGTGCCCATTTCCAGACGGTATGGCTGCATCAAGTCGAGGGGGCGCAGCAGGCCATACAGGCCGGAGAGCATGCGCAAATACGTCTGGGCAAAGTCGAAATCGGCTTCGCTGAAGTCTTCGGCATTCAGGCCGGTGTACACATCGCCTTTGAACGCCAGCAGCGCTTGTTTGGCATTGGACGGCGTGAAGGGTTGCTCCCAGCTGCCGAAGCGTGCGGCATTGAGGCCGGCGAGTTTGTCTGACAGGTGCATCAGCTCGGCGATTTGCGCCGGGCTGAAATCGCGTAGCTGCTCGATCAGCACCTGGGCATGGTCGAGGTGTTGGGGTTGCGTGAAGCGCGCAGTGGCTGGCGGCGTCTCGTAATCAAGGGTCTTGGCCGGGGAAATCACCATCAACATAAACTGTACTCCTGAAGTCTGCGCCGATTCTAGAAGCTGCCGGCAGTTGAGACTACCTATAAGGATGATTAGCGCAGTTTGCCTTGCGTCACGTGACCTAGGTGCCACCATACGGTCTTGGTCTGCCCAAGCGGCATCTTTCAAGTTGCTAGGGTGGGCGCCTGTACCATTGTCGTGCACTCGCCAAATAAACAGCCCAGGCCACAGCCTTGGCAGGCCCATGCGCTATTCATGGGTGCCGAAAGCTGAACGCGGGGCATACAATCAGCCGATATTTTTTTGGAGTCTGCCCGTGTTAACCCATCTCGATTCGCAAGGTCGCGCCACTATGGTCGACGTCAGTGATAAAGCCTTGACCATCCGTGAGGCCGTGGCTGAAGCGCGGGTGCGCATGCGCCCCGAAACCCTGCAAATGATTGTTCAGGGCGAGCACCCTAAAGGGGACGTGTTTGCCGTGGCGCGCATTGCCGGTATTCAGGCGGCCAAGAAAACCAGCGACCTGATCCCCCTGTGTCACCCCTTGATGCTCACCAGCGTCAAAGTCGAGTTACAGGCCGCCGGGCTGGACTGCGTGCGCATTACCGCGCGTTGCAAATTGTCCGGGCAGACCGGCGTGGAAATGGAAGCCCTGACCGCAGCCAGCGTCGCGGCGCTGACTATTTATGATATGTGCAAGGCCGTTGATCGCGGCATGACCATCGAAGGGGTGCGCCTGCTGGAAAAAGTCGGCGGTAAAAGCGGCCACTTCATCGCAGGAGACTCAGCATGATCGCGGTGCAGTATTTTGCCCGTTACCGCGAGGCTCTAGGGCTTGATGGGGAACAACTTGACGGCACCTTCGCCACCCTTGAGCAGGTGCTCGAGCATTTGCTGGCACGCGGTGGCGCTTGGACGGTGCTGGCTGAACAGAACCTGATGTGCGCGCGCAACCAGGAACTGTGCAGCTTGAATGAGCCTCTAGAAGCCGGCGATGAAGTGGCATTCTTCCCCACGGTCACCGGTGGTTGAGTTGCCTTATCGCCTTTTTCCCTTGGGAGCATTCATATGAACATTCGCGTTCAAACCGACCCGTTTGACCCCGGCCATGAACTCAACGCCCTGCATGCGGCCAATTTAGCCATCGGTGCAGTGGTCAGTTTTGTCGGTTACGTGCGTGATTTCAACGAGGGCCGCGAGGTCGGCGGTATGTTTCTCGAGCACTTTCCCGGCATGACCGAAAAGGCCCTGGCCAAGATTACCGCAGAGGCTCAGCAGCGCTGGCCGTTGCTGGGTATCGAGATTATTCACCGCGTTGGGCGTCTGGAGCCGGGCGAGCCGATTGTGTTTGTCGGCACCAGCAGTGCTCATCGTCAGGCCGCATTTGATGCCTGCAGCTTCGTGATGGATTACCTGAAAACCCGCGCGCCGTTCTGGAAGAAAGAAGACACCGCCCAAGGTCCGCGCTGGGTTGAAGGGCGCGGCTCTGATCAGGCTGCCGCCGCGCGTTGGCAACAGCCGCCCGTCTAGGCGTGCTCGCCATGTCGGCTGTGGCTGGCTTGCACAATGCGCTTGGCTGGCACACGCAGTTGGGCTAGCAGGTATTCGGCAAACGTGGGAGTGAAGGGCTGCAGGGCAATGGCTTGGGCCATGCAGTCGAGCCAGCTCTGGCTCAGTGACTCGTTGATCACCCATTGGGCGTGAAAGGCGGGCAGCGCAATAGGGCCATAACGCTGGCTAAATAGTTTGGGTCCGCCCAGCCAGCCGCTAAAAAAACAGGCCAGTTTATCGCTCACCAATGCCAAATTTTCGCCATGCATCTGCCGCAGTTCTGCTGATTCAGGGCGTTCATCCATCAATCGGTAAAAGTCGCCAGCCAAGCGCTGCAGCCCTTCAATACCGCCGGCCGCCTGATAAGAGGCGTCGCCTACGCCGTAAGTTGCGTGTTGTTGCATACGCGGTACTCCTCGCTAAAGCCTGCAATATAAAGTGGGCAATGTTGGCCCTGACGGCAGTGCTGAACAATGGGGTTATGCCTTGAGCTGCGGCCTGTAATAAAAGCTAACCGTCAGCTTATGTAACGCTGCGCCGCTCCGGCGCGCCAAACAGCGCTTAAGCGGATGCTCTTGGCCAGTTGCAGACCGCGTTGCGCAACGCGCATCGAAACGGTGGCGTGTTGCTAGTTCGGTGCGGCAACTTTTACCCGGTTACGCCCCTCTTGTTTAGCGCTATAGAGGGCCCGATCGCTGGCCGCGTAGAGGCTTTCATAGGTGCTCGACTGGCCTGCATCCAAGTAGCTGATGCCAATGCTAACGGTCAACGCAACAGCTTTACCGTCAACCTCCCGCAACTGCGTTTCCATCAGTTCGCGTAACTTTTCAGCGATCTGCAGCCCTTGCTCGCGGTCGCAGTCAGACAACAGCAACATAAACTCTTCACCACCCAGACGCGCCAAGCTGTCGAGGCTGCGAACCTGGCTAGAAAGTAGGCTCGCGACACGTTTGATGACGGCATCGCCCAGAGGGTGACCAAACCGATCGTTAATGGCTTTGAAGTAATCGAGGTCTAGCAGCAGCAGACACAGCGGTTGTCGAGTGCGCTTATAACGGAGTAATTCGCGCTCGACGATAGTGTTAAATGCGCGACGGTTGAGCAGGCCGCTGAGGGGGTCGTGTTCGGCCAAGTAGCTGAGTTTTTGGTTCTGCTCTTCAAGCAGCAAGGCCTGGGCTTGCAGCCGCTGTTTCTGGGTATAGATTTGTATGAAGTTACGCCACTGTAACCATGCCAGCAGCAGGCCAATGGAACAGGCGGATAGACCATTGACCTGATTACTCAACAATACAATCGGGTCACCTTGGGTTTGCTGCAGGCCAAATAAAAACAGGGCTAAGGTCAGGCTAAAGAGCCACAAAGCGGAAAATGGGCGGTGCAGAAAAATCAGCGCCACCAAGGTGCAGCCCACCAACAATGGGGTGATATTGCTGGTTATTAATTGATCAATGGCACTGATCGCTGTTGCGAATCCCAGGGTGCCGACTATCGCCGCACTGACGCAAAGTTGACGTAACCGAACTCGCTCGGGACGGCGCTCGAGGTACCAAGCAAGCAGCGCTAAGGCCCCAAAGAACACGAACATTGCGCCATGCGCTACGAGAATGCCCTGACGCCATAAGGCTTCATTGGCTGATTCGGGTTGTCGTTGCCAGAACAACCAAATGTGCATCAGGTTAATGGGCGGAATCCACGGCGCAGCAAAGCGCAAGCGCCGCATATTCTGCTCAAGCAACTGTGGCGCAAGGGCACGGTTCTTATCAGCAATGGCCTGCCAGTTAATTCGCCACGCGCGCAATGTTTGATACTCCCTTAACGTTCACAATGCGGGGCCAAGTGAGGCCGAACCTATGGCAGACGTTACACAAGTTCTCCTTGGTGGGCGACTGGCTTATCTGCTTGAGTTGGATGGAGCTGTGTCTATACAGAGGCGCTATCAGCGGCATAGGTCTTAAAGTCCGACCGTCACCTCACGTAACGCGTCGCCATCGCGCAGCACAAAAATAGCGCTCAAACGTTTAGCTTTTGCTAGCTGCGCGCCACGCGCCACGCCAAACACCATCAGTGCTGTGGCCCAAGCGTCGGCGTACATACAGCTGGTGCAGAGCACCGATACTGAGGCCAGCTCAGAGAGCAGCGGCGCACCTGTGTGTGGGTTCATGGTGTGCGAAAACACCGTGCCCTCGCGCTCGCGCCAATGGCGGTAGTCCCCGGAGGTCGCGATTGAGGTATTGCTTAGAGCGAGCGAGCCGAGCACTTCGCGCTGGCCCTTGATGGGCTTTTCTAAGGCCACACACCACTCACTGCCGTCAGCCTTTACGCCGCTGACGCGCATCTCACCATCGATGCTTACCAAATAGGATGTGATGCCGTGGCGTTCCAGGCAGCGGGCCAGTTGGTCCACAGCAAAGCCTTTGGCGATGCCGTTGAGGTCCAGTGTTATCGGCATCTGCTTGCGCACCCGGCCGTTACCCGGATCAATATCCAGCACCTCACGTGCACTCGGCTGCTTACCTGGCAAGGCGCTGAGCGGCTTCTCTGGGCCAAAGCCACAGGCGCTGACCAGCGCGCCGACGCCAATCTCGAAGGCGCCCTCGGATTCTGCGCTGATGCGCACTGCGCTGCTCAGCACCCACATTAATTCATCGGGCACGCTGAGCCATTGGCCGCAGCTGGCCGCATTGAGTTGCATCAGGTCGGACTGCGGGTTCCAGGTCGACATTTGTTGGTCGACCTGATCGACCGCCTGCTGCAACTCAGTGCGGATTACCTGCAGATTGAGCCCCGCGGCGGCATACAGCACGGCGCTGTAGCGGGTGCCCATGGTTGCACCGCTTAGGCTATAGCGCTGCAGCGCTTGGGTTTCAGTAGACATCTTCACGGTAGCGTCCTTGTTGGCGCAGTTGATCGATACTCAAGCCAAGTTGCTGCAGCAGCGGCTCCAGCACATTGCGTACTCCAGCGGCCATGTCCCGCGAGCCACAGACCAACACTTGCGCGCCCTGTTGCAACAGCGCCACCAGCTCACTGGCGTCCTGTTGCAGGCGGTCCTGCACATACATGGGCTTAGCTGCTTGGGAAAATGCCAAGCCCAGCCGGGTCAGGCGGCCGTCAGCCAGGTATTCGCTGAGCTGGTTTTTATAGAGAAAGTCCGAATCGACGCTGCGGCCGCCCCAGTAGAGGTGGAGCGGGCGTTGATTAGTATTCTTGCGGACAAAACCAATCAGCGGCGCCAGCCCGGTACCCGCACCGATCAAGACGACCGGATGCTGGCCCGCAGTCGGGCGGAATTGCGGATGTGCTTGGATAACGCCCTCAATGTACTCGCCGACCTTCAGTTCATGCAGCAGTGACGAGCACAGTCCGTTGGGCTGTTTGCGCACGCAGATTTCCAGCACGGCATCTTCATCCCCACTGGCAATCGAGTAGAAGCGCGGCGGCAAGTCCTGGCCCGGATGGATCGCCAGCAGGTCGCCAGGAGCAAAGCTCGCTGCACCTTGCGGGGTAATGGCAAAACGTAAAATGGCGGCCGGTGACGCGCTATTTTCGCCATAAAGCTCGCGGTTCAGCAGCTGCAACTGCATCTGTTGCGGGCTTGCGCCAGCTGTGTGCGCCATGAAATGCAGTTTTACCCCCAGTTGCGGGCTCAGCGTTTGCGCCCACTGGTTAAGTGTACTTAAGGCGTTGCGGTCGATGCATTGTAAGGGCAGCAGGCTAGGCAAACCCTGCTGTTGCAGCGCGTGTTCGACTTGCTGGGCATAACCGCAGAAGTGTTGAAACTGTGAGTCGCCAAAGCCAAGCACGGCAACCCGCAACGCCGGGTTCAGTTGGCTGCTTTGCAGGCGGCTGAGAAAAATGCTGGCTGAATCAGGGGCCTGACCATCGCCATAGGTCGAGGTGAGCACTAACAGCTGCTGGGCTTGGCGATACTGCGGTTGCAGCTGATTCATGCTCGCGCAATATACCCGTAGACCTTGCGCCTGCAGTTGTTGCTGCAACTGACGGGCATAACCCCAAGTGCTGCCGCCCTGGCTACCCACCAGCAGAATGACCTGAGCGGTATCGGCCGTGCTATTGCTGGGCACTGCGCCAGCTAGGCGCTTACGCCGCCACCAAGAGAGCAAGCCGAAACCGCTGAGAAACAATACGGCTAGGCTCGAACCACTGAGCACCAGCGCCCACAGCGGCGAATACGCGCCGGTGTGCAGCTCGTAGAGGGTTTCATATACGCGCGTGGCGAAGCCGTGTTGCTGATAGTCGATCCATTGCCCGCTACTGGCATTGACGAAGCCCACCCCCGTTGCTGTGCGCACGGTGAAGTAGTTGGTTCGCTCCGGGTCGCTGGGGAATTCCAGTTCGCGCAGGTCTTGCAGATCAAGGTTACGCAGGGCGGCCAGGCTGCCAAGTGCGGCCGCCGGCGCGGAATAGCGAGTCTCTGGATAGGGCGGCGTCGTGTCTTGGCCGTCGCTGATCAAGCCCTGGCTGATGGCGGCGAGGTAAATCCCGCTCAGGGCGATAATCATCAGGGCCGGTAGCGTCCAGCGAGCCACCACCATGTGCCAGTGAATTAGCCCGCTGTTTGCCGGTATTGGCCGTACTAGCTGGCTCCAGCCGCCGAGCCGGCGCGCGAGCAGCCAAGCGCCGGTCAACGCCAGTAACAATAATGCCAGGGCCGCTAGACCACTGAGCCAGCGGCCCGGTTCGCCGAGCAGCAACTCACGGTGCAGGTTGCGCGTCCAGGCAAGCACGGTGGACGGCTGGTAGGGCGAGATAATAAAACCGCTGACCGGATCAACCACGACAACGGCGTTTTCGCTGGCATTGCTAAACGCCACGCGCAGTTCACCACTGGGCGCACGTTCAATACGTTCAATACGTTCAATACGTTCAATACGTTCAATACGTTCAATACCGAGTACCTGTCCGGCGATACGTGCGGCAACGTCGGCGACGTTCTCCCCGACCGCTGGCGCTGCTTGCATGTGCTCGACCAAGGTGCTGCTGGATAACAGCAAGCCCGTAGCAGCCGAGACCATTAGCAAGACGCCAAGAACCAAACTGAGTAGAACATGTGTGCGTTGCAGCATGAGTGGGCCCCTGACTTAGAACTGGTAACTGAAGCTGGCGACATAGCCCGACGAGCCAGCGTTGACCTGCGTGGGTTGCTGAGTCAGCGGTACTTTGATTTCTGCGCGGTTGTCTTGCTTGTTCTCGACGGCACTGTCGATGCGGATTTCATAGCCGGCATCAATCAGTGCATCTTCCAGTTCCACGGCCACGTTCAAGGTCTCGCCGCCGCCAACACTGGCACCGGTGAGGCCGTCGTATTCGGCGGGCTTATTACCGCCACGCGCCCAGTCTCGCAGGTGCTTGTAATACTTGGCCTTCTTGCCCGAGACCCACAGCGTCCGTTGGTAGTTACCCTGTGCATCGGTAACGTAGATAGACAGGTAGGCCGCGTTGCCACGGTATTCTTTCAGGGTGGTTTGCAGGTTGATTTCACGGGCTTGGCCAAGCGCTGGTAGCGCTGCCAAACCGGCTAAAGCGAGAGTCAAGGTCGTCTTGCTCATATAAGCCTCCGAGGTATATGGCGCAACCTTAACCTCCAAGCCTGAAGCCAAGCTGAACCGCTGAATCAGCTGGCTTAAGCACGACTTAAGAATTGTCTGAGTCGAGTTTTATGGGTTTAGGCCGGCAAAGATTGGCGCATGGCCGAACAATCGCTAAGCTCGGCGACCATATTGATTTGTGCCGACCTGCCTAGATGCCCGATCCCTCCTTAACCGCCAGTGCGCCGTTGGCTAAACCCTGGTTCGTATACCTGGTGCGCGCTGCCAATGGCGCGCTGTATTGCGGCATCAGCGATGATCCGCATAAGCGCTTTGCCAAGCACCAGCGCGGTAAGGGCGCACGGTTCTTTCACTCCAGCCCGGCGCAGGCCTTGGTCTATATCGAAGCGTGTGTGGGTAAGGGCGATGCGCTACGCCGCGAGCGGGCGATTAAGGCCCTGACCAAGGTGGCCAAGGAAGCCTTAGTTGCCGCTGCGCCTGTTATCGTCGTGATTGATAACGCGCTATCAGGCTAAGCGGGTAGGCCGCAGGTGCCGGCGCGGTTAAGCTGCTGGTCTACTTGAATCCTGCGGAGCCTGCTATGCACGAGTTGATCCTGCACCACTACCCGACTTCGCCCTTTGCCGAGAAGGCGCGCTTGATGCTCGGTTTCAAGCAGCTGTCTTGGCGCTCGGTGATGATCCCGCCGATTATGCCCAAGCCGGACCTGACCGCGTTGACCGGCGGCTACCGCAAAACTCCGGTGTTACAGATTGGTGCGGATATTTACTGCGACACCGCACTGATCGCGCGTCGTTTAGAAGCGGAAAAAAACACGCCGGCACTGTTTCCTGAAGGCCAGGAATTTAATGTCAGCTGTTTTGCCCAGTGGGCTGATGCTCAGGTGTTTATGCACGCGGTGAGCTTGGTGTTCCAGCCGGCATCGATAGCGGCCCGTTTCGGCAAGCTGCCGCCTGAGTTCCTCAAGGTATTTATCGCCGACCGCTCGACGCTGTTCAACGGCGGCATGGCGGCGCGCATTCCGCTTGAGGTGGCCAAGCATCAGTGGCCGACGCTGATGACGCGACTGCAGCAGCAACTTGAGCGCGAGTCCGGTGACTTCCTCTTTGGTCATGCCTCACTGGCGGATATCGCCATGGCGCATTCGCTGTGGTTCCTGCGCGGTACGCCGGTAACAGCGCCGCTAGTGGATGACTATCCGGCTGTCGCCACCTGGCTGGCACGGGTGCTGGATTTTGGCCATGGCTCGTTCAGCGACATGAGCGGCGAAGAGGCGATCAGCATTGCCCGTGATGCCACCCCGGCCGCGCTGCCGGAGGCGGTGTTGGTTGATCCCAATGGGTTTGCCGTGGGTCAGCAGGTGGCGATTTCCGCCATCGATTATGGCGTTGATGCGGTCGAGGGTGAGCTGGTATTTAGCGGCAGCGAAGCACTGATCTTACGCCGCGCAGACCCGCGCGCTGGCACGGTGCATGTGCACTTCCCGCGTCTGGGTTTTGCTATCAAGGCGCTGTAAGCGCGCTGGCGGCTGACCGCGACTGCTCACGCAACCTGGGCAGCTCGCAGGCCAGTTCACGAAAATACAGGATACGTTCGTAACACAGCGTCAGTTCTCCGCTGTTGCGGTTGTACCAAGCGTCGGCTTCGCCGCAGGTGGCGACGATCAGTTTCAAATCGCGGGGCAGGGCGAAGGTGCTGCTGGTTCTGGCCGCAATGGCTTCCAGCTCGCCAGAAGCACGGACCTTTTCCAACAGTTCAGTGGCGCCTTCTAGGTGCAGTGGCGGCGTCTGGTACTCCACGCGCAGGTGATGGACAGTGGGCTGGTCGGCGGGGCGGGTGAAGTGTTGCTGAATCCACGTCACAGCGTACTCGACCTGCTCATACTCTTCTGGGCAATAAAATGCGCGCTCATCCGGCAGGCCAGTCATCTGGATAATCCATTCCAAATGCTTAGGGTCGCTGCCATAGGCCAAACAGGCCAAATTAAAGAAGCGCTGTGAATCTAAGGCATGGCTGTCCCACGCCTGCACTTGCGCGGCTTCTGGGCTTTGTCGCTGCCATTCCAGCCGCCAGTAGTCAGCTACATCCAGTAACTTGGCGTAAAAGTTGGCATCACGCTGGCGCTCATGCAGCAGAAATAAACCCATAAAGCCCAGTTGGTCGGCGGCGTCTTCCTCACGGCCGAGCACGGGTAACTTCAGCTCGCTGATCAACAAGTGCCCCATTTCATGCATCAAGGTGAACTCGGCATTAGCCGTAACAAAGCGTACTTCATCGGGGTGCAGGGCTTGCTCCGGCACTGCCTGAGTGAAGACGCTGAACACCAGTAATGCCGGCAGCATCAGGTAGAAAAGGGCCGCCCTCATAACGCCTGCAAATCGCTTAGGCTGAATGGCGCCGGGGCGTCCGGCCAATCCAGCTGCAAGCGCTCTAATTCACGGGCCAGTAGGCTGGCTACCAGCCAGTCGCGTAACCAGCGGTGATCAGCTGGGATGACATACCACGGCGCTGCAGCGCTGTGGCTGGCGCTCAGTTGTTCGGCCCAGCGTCGTTGGCGCAAGTCGAATTCACGGTAGGACTGCAGGTCGCTGCTGTGCAGCTTCCAGCGCTTGTGTGGTTGCGCCAAGCGTTCTTGCAGGCGCAGTTTTTGCTCGTTTTTGGACAGGTGCAAAAAGCATTTCAACGGGGTGATTTGCTGGGCAAACAACTGCGCCTCAAAGGCCTGAATGCTCTGCCGACGCGCGGGCAGCTCGCTGACGCTGCACAGGCCGTCCAGTGGGTCGCTGATCAAGCCTTCGTAGTAACTGCGGTTAAACACAGCCAGCCTACCCGGTTCAGGCAAGCGCTGTTGGTAGCGCCAGAGAAAGTCATGACGCAGCTCGCACTCATCGGGCTTTTGAAAGCCGTTAATGCGCACCCCTTGGGGGTCAAAGCTGTTGATCACCCGGCGAATAAGCCCGTCCTTACCAGAGCAGTCGGTGCCTTGCAGGAGCAGCAGCAGGGCATTACGCCGGTTGGCCCAGAGCATTCGCTGCTGTTTATTCAGCCATGGCCGCAGTGCTTGCAGCGCGTGGTGAGCCTGCTGCTTATCGAGGCCGAAATCACGCGCAGGGTCTTGCGCAAAGGGCGCCGCTGGATCACAACGGCAGGCGTCCAGCAGCTCATCAGGCAGGCGGCTCATTGTCAGTGTTTGCGGCGCTTGAGTTGGTCGGTGAGCTGCGTCGGCAGGTTGCGGATGACCAGGGTGTCAGTGCTTTCGTCGTACTCGACCTTTGAGCCGAGCAGGTGCGCCTCAAAGCTGATCGACAGGCCTTCGGCGCGGCCGGTGAAGCGCTGGAATTGATTGAGCGTGCGTTTGTCTGCCGGGATCTCCGGCGACAGGCCGTAATCCTTGTTACGGATATGCTCGTAAAACGCCTTGGGCCGCTCTTCATCGATTAGTCCGGACAGTTCGGTCAGGGTGATTGGCTCGCCCAGCTTGGCCTGGCTGCTGGCGTAGCCGACGAGGGTCTTGGTCTTCTCGCGGGCCTTTTCCTCCGGCAGGTCTTCGCTTTCGACGAAATCACTGAAGGCTTTCAGCAGGGTGCGGGTCTCACCCGGGCCGTCGACGCCTTCCTGGCAGCCGATAAAGTCGCGGAAGTATTCCGACACCTTCTTGCCATTCTTACCTTTGATAAAGGAGATGTACTGCTTGGAGGTCGCGTTATTGCGCCATTCGGAGATATTAATCCGCGCCGCCAAATGCAGTTGGCTCAGGTCCAGGTGCTTGGCAGCGGTCACATCCAACGCATCATTAACCGCTACGCCTTCGCTGTGATGCAGCAGGGCGATGGCCAGGTAATCGGTCATGCCTTGCTGGTAGTGGGCAAACAGCACGTGGCCGCCGGTGGAGAGGTTGGATTCCTCCATCAGCTTCTGCAGCTGCTCAACGGCCTGGCGGCTAAACGCGGCGAAGTCCTGACCTTCATCAAGGTAATGCTTGAGCCAGCCGCTAAACGGATACGCCCCAGATTCCTCGTGAAAAAAGCCCCAGGCCTTGCCTTGCTTGGCGTTATAGCTCTCGTTGAGGTCAGCAAGCATGTTTTCGATGGCCTGCGAGGCCGCCAGCTCAGTCTCCCGAGCGTGCAGCACAGCGGGCGTGCCATCGGGCTTTTTGTCGATCAGGTGAACAATGCAGTGGCGGATCGGCATAGCGGCCTCGAGGTGTGTAAGCGGAAAGCAGGCATGTTACCCGACCTGCACTTCTTCAGTCGTGCGCTGCTGCAGTGCATGCAGGCGCTCAATCATATAGCGCAGGTGCATATGCAGCTGGTACAGCTCGTTGGAGTAAGACAGTGGCACTTCAACTTGGGCCAGTTCGTCTTCGAGTTTTTCTAAACGTTTTATTTCGGCGCCGATATCGCCTTTCAGTGTGCCTTTGTAAAGCTGCTGGTCAATCTCCCGCAGGTACTTGTACCACCGGTAAATGCGCGCACGGATACGCCATTGATAGATCGGGCCGATGGCCTTGAACAGCGGGAACAGCAGCACCAGCAATGGGATGGCGAGGATGATGTAGCGGTCGGCCAGCGAGGCAATACGAAACGGCAGGTAGCGTTGCAGGATCGGCAGGCCTTTGGCGTAGTAATACTCGGCCTGATCAAGAATCGGCAGCGACAGCGGTGGCCGGGTCGGGTAGCTGCCGGCTGGGTCGAGCAGGCTACCGTTCTTCAACACGGTTTTCGCCGCTTCGAGGATCAGCGGCGTCAGTGACGAATGGAATTCTTCGCCAGCGATTAGAGTGGCAACGGGGCCGAGGGTAGTGATGTCGCGCTCTGGGGTGTTCTGTGCCATATCGAGCATGCCTTCGCCTACATGCAACTGGCTCAGATAGGGCAGGCGCGCTAGGTAAGCCTCGGTGCGACGCAGGCTGACTAAGCGTATGTTGGGCGCCGATGCCAAGCGCTGAACCAGCGCGTTCTCCGCCGGGCCGATAAAAAAGGCAGCATCCAGCGTGCCGGCGATCAGCGCATCAGCCGCACGGTTACCGCCCAGTTGCTGCCAGCGCGCGGAGTATTGCGTCGGCTCGATATGATTGGCCTTAAACAATGCCGCAGTGACTGCTTGTGTGCCGCTGTCTTGTGAGCCAATTGCCAGGCGCAGGCTCATCAAGTCGGCCAGGCGTTCGAATTTGACCTGATCACCCACGAACAACCACAGCGGTTCGCGATACATAACGCCTAGGCCATTAAGCTTGCTGCGAGCATCGTCGCTCAGGGCCAGCTCTTGGCCACTCTGCACCAGCGCTAACTCCACCTCGCCACTGCCGAGTTTGCTGAGGTTGTCCCCGGACCCTGCACTCTCGACCAGCTCTAGGCTAAAGCCTTGCAGTGCCAGCTCAGCCCGCAAGCGTTCGCCGAACGCGTGGTAACCACCGCTCACCGAACCTGTTGCCATGCGCGCATGCATAGGCGGCGGTGGCGCGGCGAAATAGAACAGTGCACCAACCAGCCCGGCAATGACTGGCACCAGCCACAGGTTAGTAAGAATAAGGATTTTCAGGTCTCGGAGAATGCGGCGCATAGTCAGTCCTTGTCAGAATCTGAACTGAGAATAGCCGCAACGGCTGAGCAAACTAAATGCGATTTGCCCATGAAATGCTGCATGCAGTGTGTCGGTCTGTGGATTCGGTGTGTATCGCCGGCTATTAGTTTTACAGCCCGCACTCATCATACGGCGAGCACGCGTGCATTTCTCTGTTCGCGCCAGCGATCGAGTAGTGCAAGCACCGCCAGCAAGCCCAAGGCATACCCGGCGTCCATGCCCAACATCAGCAGCACTAGAGCGCAGAGCAGCGCACTGAACGCCGCCAGCCAGCGCCAAACGCCGCGCAACAATACCCAACCAGCCGCCATGCTGAGCAGGTAAACCAGCACGAAATTGCCGTTGGCATAGCGGATCAGGTCGTCCACCGTGAGTTCCAGCACGCTGGCCAAAACGGCGCACAACGCGCATGCCAGCACCACCAGCAACAGGGCGCGCGCAGGCACGCCATGCTGGTTGCGCTGGGCCAAGCGGGCCGGCAGTTTACCCTCGTCAGCCAGGCTCCAGATCAGCCGGGCAAAGCCCTGCATATAGACATTCATCGAGGCGAAGCAGGCCAGGTAACCGACCGTGGCGGCCAGCCAGCGGGCCTTCTCGCCCAGCAACACATCGAGCAAGTGGGGCAGGGACGCGGCATCAGTTCGCACATCGCCATAGGCATGAAAACTCAGCACCGCCACCGAGCAGGCCCAGTACACAAGCCCGGCCAGCAGCACGCCGAACAGCAAGGCCAGGGGGAAGTCGCGCGCGGGGTTCTTGAACTCTTCGCCCATGTGGGTGAAGGCCTCAATGCCGACAAAGCACCAGAACATCACGCCCAGCGCCGCCGGCAGTAAATGCCAGGAGCCGCTGATGGGTGGCAGCAGTGGTTGGCTGCTGGTGGGCAAATCGCCGACCCACCAGATCAGCGCGACGGTGCTGATAATGGCCACGGCAATCGCGCCTTGAATCAAGCCCGAGGCTTTAGCGGGGCGTTGGCCGAGCAACAGGATGGCGGCCAATGTGGCCAGCTGAATGATCAAGGCCTGGTTATGGGTGAGGTCGAACAGCGCTTGCCAGAAGCCGCTGGCGATACTCAGCGCAGCCGGTAAACCCACCGGCAGTACGGCGAGAAACAGCAGGGCGCTGAGGCGTTCCATGCGAGGACCAAAGGCCCGGCCAATCAGGTGCGGCGCACCGCCGGCATGGGGGAAGCGACGGCCCAGTTGAGCAAAGGTAAAGGCCACCGGTAAGACCAGGGCGATAAGGATCATCCAGGCCCACAGCGACGCCTCGCCGGCAGCGGTTGCCGCCAGCGCCGGAACCACGAAAATCCCGGTGCCAAGCAATGACGTACTCAGCAGGCCAATCCCTTGTAGCAGGCCTATTTCCTGGTTCAGACGACTCATGTTGTATGCTCTGCAGTTTCGTTCGCCATGTTAATACGCCCACCTGAATCAGGCAGCTGGCGAAGCGTCGGTTTTGCCCGGCGAAGTGGCGGCATTTTTCAGCACATTGCTTTTGAGAGCACCCCGTGGACAAGTTTGACCAGCAGATACTCGCCTTGCTGCGCGCCGATGCGCGCTTACCCGTCAGCCAGATCGCCCGCGAGGTCAGCCTGTCGCGCTCGGCGGTTAGCGAGCGCATACGCCAGTTAGAGCACAGCGGCATCATCAGCGGTTATCACGCTCATGTTGCGGTGCCAGGTGAGGCGGCAATCAAGGTCTATCTGGAACTGTTCTACAGTGGCGGGCGCTGCGAGCACTATGTCGAACTGATGCGCGTATTTCCCGAAGTGCGCCGCTGCAGTGGTATCAGTGGCGAGACCGATATGTTGGTGTACATCGAAGCGCCGTCGATGCTGCGCTTCAGTGAAGTGCGCGGCGAGATCGAGAACTTCCCCGGTATGCAGAAAGTGAAGACTCACATCATGGTTAAGGATTGGCAGTTTTGACTCAGCCCATACGCATTCTGCACACCTCAGACTGGCACCTCGGCCAGTACTTTATGGGCAAGAATCGCCAGGCCGAACACCAGGCCTTCTGTGCCTGGCTGATTGAGCAGGTGCACACTCATGTGGCGGATGCCGTGTTGATTGCCGGCGATATTTTCGACACCGGCGCGCCGCCCAGTTATGCCCGTGAGCAGTACAACCGTTTTATCGTCGAGTTGCGTGCAACGGGTTGCGAGCTAGTGGTGCTCGGCGGTAACCATGACTCGGTGGCCATGCTCGGCGAGAGTAAAACCCTGCTGGCGCAATTGGGTACGCGGGTGATTCCCGGCGTCTGTGAGCCGCTTGATGAGCAGTTGCTGGCCCTGCATCGGCGCGACGGTTCAGTCGGTGCGTTGCTCTGCGCTATTCCCTTTATCCGTCCGCGCGATGTGTTGCTTAGCCAGGCCGGCCAGAGCGCCCAGGATAAACAGCAGTCCTTACAGCAGGCGATCCAGCAGCACTATCAACGCCTCTATGCCCTGGCTGAAACCCGGCGCGCAGAACTGGGCGGCGACCTGTCGATTATTGCCACCGGTCACCTGACCACCGTCGGCGCCAGCGCCAGCGATTCGGTGCGCGAGATTTATGTCGGCAGCCTGGAGGCTTTTCCCACCAGCGCCTTCCCGCCGGCGGCTTATATCGCCCTGGGGCATATCCATCGTCCGCAGAAGGTCGGCGGCCTTGAACATATTCGCTACTGCGGCTCGCCCATCCCTCTGAGTTTTGATGAAGCCAAGCAGCAAAAAGAAGTGTTGTTGGTGGAGCTGGATGGCAGCGGTTTGCGCACTATTCAAGCCTTGCCGGTGCCGCGCTTTCAGCCGCTGCTGTCGCTGCGCGGCTCACTCAAAGAGCTTGAAGTGGCCATTCAAGAGGCGGCCAAGCTGGGCAGTGCCGAGCAGCCGGTGTGGCTGGAAGTGCTGGTGGGCACCGACGATTACCTAAGCGATTTACAGCAGCGTATCGCCGTCCTCTGTGAAGGCTTGCCGGTCGAGGTGCTGCGCATCCGCCGCGAGCGCGGCACTGCCAGCGCCAGCTTGCACGGCCAGGCTAAGGAAACCCTGGATGAACTGAGTGTTGACGAGGTGTTTGCCCAACGCTTGAGCAGCGAAAGCCTTGAAGGCGATGAGCAGGCACGCCTGCTGGGGCTGTATAAACAAGTGGTGAGCGAGCTGCGCGAGGGCGACCAATGAAGATTCTTAGCCTGCGCCTGAAAAACCTCAATTCGCTCAAGGGTGAGTGGAAGATCGACTTCACCGCCGAGCCGTTTAAAGACAACGGCCTGTTCGCCATCACCGGGCCGACCGGCGCCGGCAAGACCACGCTGCTGGATGCCATCTGCCTGGCGCTTTATCACCGCACGCCGCGCATGAGCACGGTGTCGGCCAGTGCCAACGAACTGATGACCCGGCACACGGCGGATTGTTTGGCCGAGGTTGAATTTGAGGTCAAGGGCGTTGCGTATCGCGCTTTCTGGAGCCAACGCCGCGCCCGCGGTAAAGCCGATGGTGCGTTACAAGCGCCCAAGGTCGAATTAGCGGCGGCTGACGGGCAGATCATCACCGACAAAATCAACGAGAAACTGCGCGAAACCGAACGCCTCACCGGGCTGGACTTCGAGCGCTTTACCAAATCCATGCTGCTCGCTCAGGGCGGCTTTGCCGCCTTTCTCGAAGCCAACGCCAACCAGCGCGCTGAACTGCTGGAAGAGCTGACCGGCACCGATATCTACGGGCAGATTTCCCAGCGGGTGTTTGAGCAGACCCGCGAGGTCAAGGTCGCGCTTGAGCAACTGCGTGCCCGCGCCGAGGGGGTTGAGCTGCTGAGCGCCGAGCAGCGCCAGCAGTTGCAGGATGAAACAGCGCAACTGAGCAAGCAGGAAGCCGCCCTCAGCAGCCAGCAGCAGGGCTACCAGCAGCAGCGCCAACATGCGCTTGATCTGAGCAAAGCGCTCAGCCAGCAGCAGCAAGCGCACACTCAAGAGCAGCGGGCGCAGCAATCTCTGCTGGATGCTCAGCCGCAGTTGCAGGCGCTCGCTGACAGCGTCCCGGCGTTCAAGCTGCAACCGCTGCATCACGCGTGGCAGCTTAGCCAGCAGCAGACAGAACAGCGTCAGGCCGACCTGCAGCGCATCACCGGCGACCTGCAGCAGGCGGATCAGCAGGTGGCGCAGCAGCTTTGGCAGGCCTGTCAGTTCAGCCAGCAGATGGTCGTGGCCAGGCAAGCCACTGTTGCCCAGCTCAGCGCTCAGCAGCAGGCCGTGCAGGCGCAGCTGGATCAACACCCCCAGCGCAGTCAACTGGGTGCGCAACTGGGCGTCTGGCGCGAGCAGTTTGCCGCACGAAATCAGCTGGTCGTGACCGTCACTGAGCAACTGGCTAAGCAGCAGCAACAGCAGGCTGCAGGTGTTCAGCTGGCGCAGCACCAGCAACATCTGCAAGGGCAACTGGTGGCAGCCGAAGCGGCTTTGGTCGCTGCGCATACGCTACAAGGCGAACAGCAAACCCTGCTTGAGCAGTTGCTGGCCGGAGAAGCCGAGCCTGCCATGCGCGAGCATGGGCAGCGTCTGGTGGAGCAGGGGCATGTGCTGCAACGCCTGGAACAGATTGCCCAACGCAGGCAGGAGTTGACCAAGCAAGCGGAACAATTGAGCAGCGCCTTGTTGGCTCAGGAGCAACAGAAAGCGGCACAGGAGCAAGCGCTGATCAGCCTGCGTGAGCAGTACCGTGATGTGCAGCAGCAGGTGCGCGACAAGGAAACCCTGCTGCTGCAGGAGCAGCGCATTCAGGCCTTGGAGCAGTACCGCGAGCAATTGCAGCCCGAGCAGGCTTGCCCGCTCTGTGGCTCGCTGGAGCATCCGGCCATTGCGGCTTATCAGGCGTTGGACAGTTCGGCCACGGCGGCCACGTTGCAGGCCAAGCGTGAGCAACTCAAGGTGTTGGGCGAGCAGGGCGAAAACCTGCGCAGTGATGGCGCCACGTTGAGCGAGCGCATCGACCAGCAGCGCCTGCAACTCCAGCAGGTTGAACAGACGCGTCTGCAGCAGGCCGAGCTGTGGCAGCAGCAATGCCAGGTGTTGGATCAGCCTCTGGCGGATGCCGCCGCGCTCAAAGCGGCGGTGCAGGAACATGCTCAGCAGCTGTCGCAGGTGCAGGTGCGCCTGGCGCAACTTGAGCAGCGCAAGCTCGCCCTGTACGCCGCGCGCGAGGCGGCTCAGCAGGCGCAAAACAGCCAGCAGCAGCAGCGCGCTGAACAGACCTTACTGCTCAGCAAGCAGGATAATCAGCAGAGCCTGCTAAGTGATATCGACAGGCTGCTGCAGCGCTTGCAGCAGCAACAGGGGCAGCAGCAAGAGCAGTTGGCGGTCACCCTCGCGCAGTTTGGCTACAGCCTGCCGGAGGAGGGCGATGAGTGGCTGCAGCAGCGTGAGCAGGAGTGGACGCATTGGCAACAACAGCAGCAACAAGTCCGCGAGCTGCTGGAGCGCCTGCGCGATGAACAGCATGGCCTGACTGCCAGTCAGGACGTTGCCACGCGTTGGCAGCAGCGTCTGCAACAGCAAGCGCTGCCCGCATTGCCCGCATTGCCCGTTTTACCGGTAGCGGCTGAAGCCCGCGCACGCCTAGCGGCTGCCGAGCAGGGGCATGCGCTTGCGGTGCAGGTTGTGAGTGGGTTGCAGGGCCAACAGCAAACCCTCAGCGAGCACCTCAGCCAAGCGCACAGCGCCTTGCAACACCAGCAGCAGGCCTGGGCTGAGGTATTGAACCTGAGCGCTTTTGCCAATGAGGCAGCCTACCTAGCAGCGCGGCTCAGTGATGAACAGCAGGCGCAGTTGAGTGCCCTCAAAGGGCGCCTGGAAAAAGCCCTGACTGAGGCTCAGGCGTTGTTGCTGTCCAGCGCGCAACAGCTGGCGCAGTTGCAGGCGTTAGGGCATCCGGCGCTGAGCCTTGAACAATTGGATGAGCAGTTGCAGGCCGTGGTCGTCCAGCTCCGGGCGGTGACTCAGCGCCAAGGTGAAATCCGCGCCCAGTTGCAAGGCGATGACGCACGCAGACTCGGCCAGCACAGCCTGTTCGCCTCAATCAGCACCAAGCAGGACGACTACGACCTGTGGCAGCAACTCAACAGCCTGATCGGCTCAGCCGATGGCGCCAAGTACCGCAAGTTTGCCCAAGGCCTGACCCTGGATCATTTGGTCTACTTGGCCAACCAGCAGCTCGAACGTTTGCACGGCCGCTACCAGTTGGCGCGGCGTAGCAGCGGCGAGTTGGAGCTGGAAGTGATTGACACCTGGCAAGCGGATGCAGCGCGCGACACCAAGACCCTGTCTGGCGGTGAGAGCTTTTTGGTCAGCTTGGCGTTGGCCTTGGCGCTCTCGGATTTGGTCAGTCACAAGACCAGCATCGACTCGCTGTTTCTGGATGAAGGCTTCGGTACCCTCGACGGCGAAACCCTTGAAGTGGCCTTGGACGCGCTGGATAGCCTCAACGCCA
This sequence comes from Pseudomonas sp. TMP9, assembly GCF_037943105.1. Classification (NCBI taxonomy): domain Bacteria; kingdom Pseudomonadati; phylum Pseudomonadota; class Gammaproteobacteria; order Pseudomonadales; family Pseudomonadaceae; genus Pseudomonas; species Pseudomonas vesperimontis. Next base: position 2,788,038 of record NZ_CP149803.1, on the reverse strand, counting down.
GCGGCAAGATGATTGGCATCATCAGCCATGTGGAGGCACTCAAGGAGCGCATTCCGGTGCAGCTGAAAGTGCACAAAGGCGTCGGCATGGGCTACAGCGGCCTAGACAAGCGTTTTGCCCTGGGCGCGGGCTAACTGGTGGGTGCTTGAGGTGCGCTCGCCTTGTTTGCCTAAGGTGCGCACTTTCCTCATTCATACCCCGTAATAAATAGCCTTAATGCTTGGTCGCAGCCAAGTGCCGGTGCATGATCACGCCTCGTTCCGATGAGTATGACCGCATGGCCAAGCCTCCCGCTGCTCCACCTTCTGCTTCTGCGCTGGGTCGTTTTCTGACGTTGGCGGGGACTGCCACACGCATCGGCACCAGCGTGCTGGGGCAGCGTTTGCGGCCGGGCCGCAGTGGGATTGATTGGCAACCGGTGGGTGATTTACTCACCGACGTACTGGGCGAGATGAAAGGCCCGGTGCTTAAGCTGGGGCAAATGGCCTCGCAGTGGCAAGGCGTGCTGCCGGAGCCGGTGGCACGCGCGTTGAGCGCGCTGCAAAACCGTGTGCCGGCATTGCCTTTCAGTGCGCTGCGCGGGCATCTGCAACAGGTTTACGGCGCGGACCTCGGGCAGTTTTTTCAGCACATCGACGAGCAACCTTTTGCCGCGGCCTCGCTGGGCCAAGTGCATCGGGCTGTCGCCTTGGATGGGCGGGCGTTGGTGCTCAAGGTGCAATACCCCGGCATTGCTGAAATTTGTCAGGCGGACCTCAAGCAATTACGCCGCTTATTGCCGTTGGGGCGCTTGTTTCGCTCGCCGGCCAAACAATTGCAGGGCCTGCACGAGGAACTGACGGCAGTCATCGAAGCTGAGCTGGATTACCCGGCAGAGATGCGCCGCTTGCAGCTTTTTCGTGCGCATTTTGCCGACTGGCCCGGCTTGCGCCTGCCGCAACCGCAGGAAGACCTGTGCCGTCCCGGTGTTTTGGCGCTGACCGAGGAGCCGGGTTTGCCCTTTGCCGATGTCGCCCAAGCCAGTAGCGAGGTGCGTGAGCGTTTAGCCCACACCTTGGTACGCTGGCTTAGTGCCCAAGCCTTTGAGCTGGGCCTGCTGCACGCTGATCCGCACCCCGGCAATTTTGCTTACACCGCTGCTGGAGAGCTGGTGGTGTATGACTTTGGCTGTGTGCGAGCCCTGCCGGCGCCATTACTGGCGGCCTACGTGCAAACCTTCAAGGCTCTGCAAGCGCGGGATGGCGAGCAGTTGGAGCAGGGCTTTCAGGCGCTCGGCACGCGCCAGCCCAAGTCGACTATCCCGTATGGTTTTTACCGTCAGTTGCATGGCTTGCTTGGGCCGCTGTTGCAGCCCGGAGTGAACTGGGACTTTGCCGCCACGCCGCTGCATGAGCAGGTGCAACGGCTATTGCCGGATGTGCTCGGCGCGTTGGGTAGCCTGCAACCGGCACCGGCGACCTTGCTGGTCAACCGCACGCTGGAAGGGCACTACTGGAACCTCAGCCGCCTCGGCGTGGCGCTGCCAGTTGCGGATCTCGTGCAAGCGCACCAGGCCGCGCGTTAAATCAGCCGCCGGCTGCGACCTATCAAGCGGCAGTCGCTACTGGCTGACGTTCACAACCGGCGGCGGCTGATTGTATTTACCCTGCTGGAGGTCATCGAAGTAACGCTGGTAGCGGCCGCTGTCACGATAAGCCTGTAAGCGCTTATTAAAGCGCTCAAGCAGCGCCGGGCTGCTGGCGAGGCTTTTCGGCAGCATCAAGTAGCTGCGATTGACCAGCAATGGCTTGGGGTGATGGGTGATGAGCGCTTGGTCGGCGGCGCTGAAGTGGCTGCGCAGCGCGGCGTAACCTACGTTAATTTCCTGTGGGTAGAGCACCACGCGCTCTTTGAGCAGCTTCTCGAAGTTTTGCTGGTCGCTGGAAACGCGCTCCATCTTTACTTTGCCTTCGGCAAGAAAGGCGTCGAACGGGGGGCCGTAACTGTACTTCAGTCCGCCACCCAGCTTCATGCCAGTGAGGTCGTCGAAGCGCTGCCAGCCGAAGGGCAGGCTTTTTAAGTGGAAAAATACGAACTGTTCATCAAGCAGCGGCGCGCTGAAGAGAAAATCAGCTTCACGCTCATCCTTATGCATCCATACGGCGGTGGCATCGAAGCGCCCGGCGGCGGCTGCCGAATAAGCGCGGGGCCAAGGCAGGAATTGAAAGCTTACGCGATAGCCTTCATCAGCCAGCACGTCGCTGATCAGGTGGGCGATTACACCATTGTGTTGCAGATCACTGGACAGATAAGGCGGCCAGTCACCGACGCTGATCTTTAATTCTGGCTGTTCGCTGGCCTGCGCGGCGGTTGTAAGCAATAAGCCCAGGGCCACAAACAGGGTTTTCCATCTCATCAAGCAGCCTCCAAAAGCGGTGCGCGGGGTCGACAGGCGCTTTATCAACATTATTAGCATTGCCAAGCGCTGAGCGACACCTGTGTGTCGCTCTCGGGTGTATTCACTGCGAGCCGCGTAGGCCGTCAGTGCGTCATCAAAGTGTCACCTGTGGCGTGAAAACTACGACCAGTCTCCACTCCCTCTGTGTCTGCATAAGGATAGTTGCTGTGCTGCGAATTCCTACACTCTGTGCACTGTTTGCCCTTGCTCCACTTGCCTCAGCGCTTGAGCTGCAACCGTTGGCGCTTTACCAGAGCGGCTTTGCCGCCGGCACTGAGATTATTAGTGTGCAGCCGTCGACCCTGCGTGTGATCGTATCCAACAGCGCCGAAGGCTTGGTGGACATTCTGCAACTGGACCCGGCCAAGGGCCTCAATCGTATTGCTCGGCATAACCTAGTGGCCGAAGGCGCAGGGGAAATTACGTCGGCGATATTCCACCCCAGCGAAGACATCTTTGCCGTGTGCATACGTAACAGCGATGGCCTTAAAAACGGCCGCGTTGAATTCCGCGCAGCCACTGATGGCACGCTGCTCAATACCGTGGAAATCGGTATTTGGCCAGACAGCTTGGCGTTTTCGCCTCAGGGCGACTTTGTGGTGGTGGCCAACGAAGGCGAAGGCTATATGCGCGACGGCGAGGGTTTTCGCAGCGGTGAAGGCTCAATTAGCCTGATCGACCTGCGCAGCGGCGTGGCGACAGCCACGCACAGCTTGATCAAGCTACCGGATCTGGCAGGCGTTGAAGGCGCGACCCAGGTCGAGCATCAACGCCTGCTGGAGCGAATGATTGAGGGTGAAGAGCTGAAAATTCCGTTCGGCACCGGCCCTGAGCATATCGAGCCGGAATACGTGACCTTCAGCCCGGATGGTGCGCGTGCCTTCGTCAGCTTGCAGGAAAACAATGCGATTGCCGTGATCGATGTGCAGCAGGGCAAACTGGACAAAGTGTTTGGCTTGGGCACAGTGCGCCATGCTGCCGATATCGTCGATGACGGTAAGTATGATCCGTCTGCCGAGCTGTTCGCCCTGCGCGAGCCGGATGCCATTGCAGTGAGCGCCGATGGCCGTTACCTGATCAGCGCCGACGAAGGTGATACCGACCCGAAAATTGCTAAAACCAAGGCAGGCTTGCCCAGTGGCGGTGGCCGTACAGTCAGCGTGTTTGATGCCATGAGCGGCGAGTTGCTCGGCGACACCGGTAGCCAACTCGACGACAAGGCTGCCGAAGCCGGTGTTTACCCGGACGCGCGCAGCCCTAACAAAGGCAGTGAGCCGGAAGGCGTGGTGAGCTTCGACGCCTTTGGTAAGCGACTGGTGGTAGCCACCTTAGAACGCGCCGATGCCTTGGCATTGATCGATTTGGATCAGCCAGCGCAGCCACAGGTGCTGCAAGTGATCGGCGCGGGTGAAGCTGCTGGTTCAGGCAATCTGGCGCCAGAAGGCTTGGCGCATGTTGAGCAAAACGGCCGACATTTCTTGGTTACCGCGCTTGAGAAAAGCGGCAACGTTGCGCTGTTTGAGTTGGTCAAATAACTGGGTGGATACAGGCCAGGCGCAGCTAATGCGTGTGGCCGACTGCTGCTTCTCAGTTCGTAGGGTGGGTTAGCCGCCAGCGCCCCGTAGCCATGTACCTATACCGCAGCGGCGTAACCCATCACGCAGCGCAAGGGGAAACAGGGGTGTTGCGGCGCTCAGTCCAAGCGCGCCAACACGCTCTATGAGCGTCCAACGCGTGCCCGGATTGCATCCGGGCTGCGGTTTGCGGGGGCTGTTTTACCAGCGCTCTTGCCGCCAGCGCTGTTGCTGCTCTGGCGTCTGGAAGGTCCACGCAACAAATCGGCTCTGTTTCTGGCCCTGAGCCATCTCCACGGTCTTAACCTGCAGTGCGCCAGCGTTTTTCAGTGCGTTGTAGACCATTGGCAGGTTGCTGGCTTTGGAGATCAGGCTGCTAAACCACAGCACCTGCTGGGCAACAGCGACGCTTTCTTTAATCAATTGGCTGACGAATGCGGCTTCGCCGCCTTTGCACCATAACTCCGCTGCTTGGCCGCCGAAGTTCAACACCGGCAGTGTGCGTTTAGGGTCGAGTTTGCCCAAATTGCGCCATTTGCGTTTGCTGCCGCTGCTGGCTTCTTCGGCGCTGGCATGGAAGGGCGGGTTGCACAGGCTCAGGTCAAAACGCTCAGCGCTGTGCAGCAGCCCTTGGAAGATGTGCGCATCATTGTTTTGCTGACGCAACTCGATGGCTTCACTCAAGCCAGGGTTGGCCTGCACGATGGTCTTGGCTGAGGCGATGGCACTGGCTGCGATATCGGTACCCAGAAAGTGCCAAGCGTATTCGCGGTTACCCAGCAGCGGATAAATGCAATTAGCGCCCACACCGATATCCAGTGCGCGCACGTTGGCTCCGCGCGGGATTTCTCCCCCATTGTTGGTGGCCAGCAAATCCGCCAGGTAATGCAGGTAATCGGCTCGGCCAGGGATCGGTGGGCACAGGTAATCTGCCGGGATATCCCAATGATTGATGCCATAAAACTGCTTGAGCAACGCCCGGTTGAACACCTTGACCGCTGCCGGGTTGGCGAAGTCGATGCTCTCATTGCCATACGGATTGATGATCAAAAAGGCGGCGAGCTCTGGGCTGGCGGTGATCAATGCGGGGAAGTCATAACGGCCTTGGTGACGATTGCGTGGGTGCAGCAAACCCTTGGCTGCACCCGGCTTAACGGCATCAGGTGTGCTTGCAGCAGCCTTGCGGGGTGCAGGGCGCGGTGCGGTAGGTTTTCGGCTCGGACGTTTTGGCGGCAGGGACATGGCAGGCGGATCGCAGGCTGGGGAACGCGGGATTTTCCCACAGCTGGGCGTGGCGTGCTTGGGGATCATGCCGCGCTGCACTCCGTGGGGCTCAGGCATGCAGCAAAAGGGGCTACGGGTAGCCGAGCACAGCCTTGATCTGCGCTAGATTCGCGGCAATCCACTGCGGGTTGATCGCGCCCCAATCACGGATCGCATAGTGACCGGCGTTGTTGCGTTCACCGCTTTGCTGGGCGAAAGCACAATCGATATCCAGCTCGCTCAGGGCGCTGAGGGTGTCCTGTGCGGTACGCCGTGGCATACCTGTCACCGCCATCAGTGCTGGCACGTCGGTAGCGCTGCCACTGTCGATCAGCCAGGCCACATACAAACGTCGGTAGAAGCTGCTGCGGGTTTTACTGATCTGCATAAAGGCTCCGACGCGAAGCGGCTGCTGGTTTGGCAGTCGCTTCGCTGCGTGGTTTAAAGAGCAAATAGCGCGATGTAGCTCAGTGCGCCAGCGATATAGCCGGCAAAGGCTAGGCCGCTGATGTACTTCACGTACCAAATGAAGTTGATCTTCTCCATGCCCATCGCGGCTACACCGGCCGCCGAACCAATAATCAAGATGCTGCCGCCGGTGCCGGCGCAATACGCCAGCATTTCCCAGAAGTTGCCATTGACCACAAAGTTACTCAGCCAGCTGACCTCTTCAGGGCTGGCCGCAGCCAGAGCCTCAGGGCTGACCAGCGGGTACATTTTCATGGCGCCGGCCACCATCGGCACGTTATCCACCACCGCAGATAACAGACCGATGGACATGGCAATGGTGTAGACATTGCCCAGGCTGTCTTTGAGGTAGGTTGCTACCTGCGTCAGGTGCCCAGCGGTGGACAGGCTGGAGACGGCCAGCAGGATGCCGAGGAAGAACAGCACGCTGGTGACATCGATACGGCGCAACACGCCGACCACCGAGAGCGGGTCTTTATCTTCGCTGTTCTTGCTGCGGTGAATGATTTCGGTGGTGACCCACAGAACACCGAGGCCAAACAGAATGCCCATGTAAGGCGGCAGGTGGGTAATGGTTTTGAAAATCGGCACGAACAGCAGGGCGCCTAAACCCAAGCAAAACACCAAGTTACGCTCGAAGGGACTGGTCGGGTCGCGACGGCTTTCGCGACTTACTTTCACTTTGGGTGGGGTGATCGTGCCCTTGAGGATGAAGCTCATAATGGTCAACGGCACCAGCAGGCAGATTATGCTCGGGATGATCAGCTTGACCACGATGCCGCTGGCTGTGACTTGGTTGCCGATCCACAGCATGGTGGTGGTGACGTCACCAATAGGTGACCACGCGCCACCGGCGTTAGCCGCAATCACCACGATGCCGGCGTAGAACCAGCGCTCTTTTTGATCATCGACCAGCTTACGCAGCAGCGAGATCATCACGATCGTGGTGGCGAGGTTATCCAGGGCGGCGGAGAGGAAGAAGGTGATCAGGCCTATTAGCCACAGCAGGTGCACGCGCTTGTTGGTGCGGATGCGGTCGGTGATGACTTTGAAGCCTTCGTGGGCATCAATAAGCTCAACGATGGTCATGGCACCCATCAGGAAGAACAGAATCTCGGAAATTTCACCGAGATGATGGCGCAACTCGCCTACCACCAGTCCTGTGTTATCCGCGGCGTGGGAGCCTGCTTCGAGCATCGGCAGGATGCTGTCAGCGCCCAACACCAAAACCGTCCACGCCAACACGGCAGTCAGCAGCGCCGAGGCTGCTTTATCGACCTTCAATGGATGTTCCAGTGCGATGCACAGGTAACCAAAGACGAAAATTAACGCCATCAACGCATACATGGTGGAGGGTTCCTGAGCCAAGGTGAGAAATAGATTACAAAAGGTTGCCAAAATTCAGGGGGCAGAAGATGCCTGATTTTTCCCGAAAAAGGCAGGGCTGTGATTGACCAGCGCGACCTTAAGCCAGATCACGGGATAAATTAATACCTCCGAGGGGTTAGCGCTGCAGGGTCCTAGCGCCGCCTTTTCGGATCGGCCGGGCGAGCGCCAAGCCCATACTAAAAAGCCCGCGCGGTATAGGGCGGCGGGCTTTTTAGTCGAGGGTTGTTACTCAAAGGTTAGCGATTTTCTCGCGTTGCTCGACCATTTTGCTCAGTGCTTGCTCGGCCTCATTCAGCTTGGCACGCTCTTTATCGAGCACTTCGGCTGGCGCTTTGGCAACGAAGCCTTCGTTGGCGAGCTTGCCGCCCACGCGCTGCACTTCGCCGGTGAGCCGGCCGATCTCTTTGTCCAAGCGCGCCAGTTCGGCGTCCTTGTCGATCAGCCCGGCCATGGGCACTAACACCTGCATCTCACCCACTAGTGCGGTGGCAGACATTGGTGCATCTTCACCGGCTTCGAGTACGCGTACCGACTCCAGCTTGGCCAGCTTGTTCAGCAGCGGTGCGTTGTCGGCTAGGCGGCGCAGGTCTTCTGCACTGGCGTTCTGCAGGATGATGTCGATGCGCTTGGCCATGGAGATTTTCATCTCACCACGGATCTGGCGCAGGCCGAGCATCAGCTGCTTGACCCACTCGATGTCGCCTTCGGCAGCAGCATCGATGCGGCTCTCGTTGGCCACTGGCCAAGCTTGCAGCATGATGGTGTCGCCTTGCTTTTCACCTTGGGAGACGCCGGCTTGCGCCTTGATGCGCTGCCAGATTTCTTCAGTGATAAACGGCATAAACGGGTGGGCTAGACGCAGTGCCACTTCCAGCACGCGCACCAGCGTGCGGCGGGTGCCGCGCTGACGTTCGACTGAGGCGTTCTCGTCCCACAGCACCGGCTTGACCAGCTCCAAGTACCAGGCGCAGTACTCGTCCCAGATAAACTCATAGAGGGCGTGCGCGGCTAGGTCGAAGCGGAAGGCGTCTAGGTGACGGATCACGTCGGCTTCGGTGCGCTGCAGGGCGGAGATGATCCAGCGATCCACCGAGGAGAGCTCGACCGGCTCACCGTTGACGCCGGTGTCCTGGCCATCGGTGTTTTCGATGACGAAGTTGGCGGCGTTCCAGATTTTGTTGCAGAAGTTTCGGTAACCCTCAACCCGGCCCATGTCGAACTTGATGTCACGGCCGGTAGAGGCCAACGCCAGGTTGGTGAAGCGCAGCGCGTCGGTGCCGTAGGCGGCAATGCCGTCTGGGAATTCCGCTTTGGTCTGTTTGGCGATTTTTTCGGCCAGTTTGGGTTGCATCAAACCGCTGGTACGCTTTGCCAGCAGCTCATCCAGAGTAATTCCGTCGACGATATCCAGTGGGTCGAGCACATTGCCCTTGGACTTGGACATTTTCTGCCCTTGGCCATCGCGCACTAAGCCGTGCACGTACACGGTCTTGAACGGAATCTGCCCGGTCAGGTGAGTGGACAGCATGATCATCCGCGCCACCCAGAAGAAGATGATGTCAAAACCAGTCACTAGAACGTCGGTGGGGTGGAAGGTCTTGAGGGCATCGGTCTGCTCGGGCCAGCCGAGGGTGGAGAAGGTCCACAGGCCGGAGCTGAACCACGTGTCGAGGACGTCTTCATCTTGGCGCAGGTTGATGTCGCCGAGGTTGTGTTCAGCGCGCACTTCCGCTTCGTCGCGGCCGACATAGACGTTGCCGGCCTCGTCGTACCAAGCCGGGATGCGGTGGCCCCACCAGAGCTGACGGCTGATGCACCAGTCTTGGATGTCGCGCATCCAGGAAAAATACATGTTCTCGTACTGCTTGGGCACAAACTGGATTTCACCGCTCTCGACCACTGCGATAGCTTTTTCGGCCAGCGGCTTGGTGCTGACGTACCACTGGTCGGTCAGCCACGGCTCGATGATGGTGCCGGAACGGTCGCCTTTCGGCACTTTCAGGGCATGCGGCTCAATGCTTTCGAGCAGGCCGGCGGCGTCGAAGGCGGCAACGATTTGCTTGCGGGCTTCAAAACGGTCGAGGCCCGCGTACTCAGCGGGCAGGCTACCGTCGAAGTCGGGGTTAACGCTGCCATCGCCGTGGAACACCTGCGCGGTAGCCAGTACGGCGGCGTTTTTGTCGAAAATGTTGATCAGCGGCAGGTTATGGCGCTTGCCGACTTCGTAGTCATTGAAGTCGTGGGCTGGGGTGATTTTTACGCAGCCGGTACCGAATTCGGGGTCGCAGTAGTCGTCCGCGATGATCGGGATGCGTCGGCCCAGCAGCGGCAGGTCAATAAAGGTGCCGATCAACGCCTGATAGCGCTCGTCATTCGGATTAACCGCGACAGCGCTGTCGCCGAGCATGGTTTCCGGGCGCGTGGTGGCGACGGTTAGGTAATTCTTGCCGTCGGCGGTTTTGTTGCCATCGGCCAGCGGGTAACGCAGGTTCCACAGGCTGCCTTTCTCGTCGTGGCTTTCTACTTCGAGGTCGGAGATGGCGGTGTGGAATTTGGTGTCCCAGTTAACCAGACGCTTGCCGCGGTAGATCAGGCCGTCTTTGTGCAGCCGGACAAAGGCTTCTTTGACCGACTCGGACAGGCCGTCGTCCATAGTGAAGCGCTCGCGCGACCAGTCCACCGAGCTGCCCAGACGACGGATCTGCCGGGTGATGGTGCCGCCGGACTGTTCTTTCCATTCCCAGATTTTTTCCAGGAACTTCTCGCGGCCAAGATCGTGCCGGCCAATGCCTTCGGCGGCCAGCTGGCGCTCAACCACCATTTGCGTGGCGATGCCAGCGTGGTCGGTGCCCGGCTGCCACAGGGTGTTGCGACCCTGCATGCGGCGCAAACGAATCAGGCAATCCATGATCGAGTTGTTGAAGCCGTGGCCCATGTGCAGGCTGCCGGTGACGTTCGGCGGCGGGATCATAATGGTGTAAGGCTCGCCCGCACCCTGCGGGGCGAAATAGTTGTTCGCCTCCCAGTTCTGGTAGAGGGCGGTTTCAATGGCGTGCGGCTGGTAGGTCTTGTCCATGCGCGGCGGGACCCTTATGACGGCTAGACGGAAAAGCCGGCAAGTATAGCGGGGAAGGCCGGTGTGGCGTAAGGGCAAGCACGGCGCGGCTGACTGGCGGGCAAACGGTTCGCCCCCTTAGCCCGGATGCAATCCGGGACCGCGATTGCTTGATGGTGTTGGGTTTATCCGGCGTTGTGGTCTCCCGGATTGCGCCAGGGCTTATCCGGGCTACGGATTGATTGCTGGCGATGGTATGGCGACGTCTTGCTTGTGGGCTAGACCCGTAGCCCGGATGCAATCCGGGACCGCGATTTCCGGATTGTGTTGGGGTTATCCGGCGCTGTGGTCTCCCGGATTGCGCTAAGGCTTATCCGGGCTACGCATTAATTGCCTGCGGCGGGCATGGCGAAGCTTTAGCCGCCGCTGCATTGCGCCTAAGCCGCTACCTGCGTGGTGGCAGCAAGCGGCTCAAGCGGGCATCCAGGCGGCGTTTGAGTTCGGCCTCGATTTGCGGCACGAAGTCGTCGATCACATCCTGCAGAATTAGCTGAGCAGCAGCTCGCAGTTCGCTGTCTAGGCGATTGACCTCGCTGTCGCGGCTGATGCTCTGACTCACTGTGTCACGCAGGCTCGGCGCAGCTCTTAGCGCTGACGCTGCCAAAGTAGGCGGTGGGGTGACGATTTCTGAGAGCAGGGGAATGCTGTCTGGGTCGAGTGAGTCGATCAGCAGCGGGGGTTCGAGGTTTTCATCACCCAGCAGTTGGCGGATCGACTCTAGGTCGTTCAGCAAGTGTGCGGGTTTTTGCGACGGGTTCGGGTTGTCCATGATGTGCTGCTAGAGTTCGACTCGTTTGGGATCATAGCCGCGCTGGCGGTAACTGCGGAAATTGTCCCGGCAGGCGCTCAGCAGGCTGGGTTCTTGGTTGACGATTTCGATCACCCGACTAAAGTGCTCGACCTGCGGTGAAAGGGTCTGGCTTAGGTTGATCAGGACGCCTTGCGTCATCAGCGGTTCTTGGTCCAGACCAATCACCACCGGCGCTTGCGCATCATCTTGCTGCAGGCTGTGCGGCACGAAGCTCTCAGCCTTAAAACGCCACAGCAGTTCATCGACCTCGCTGCATTGCTGCGCATCGCTGCCACGCACAAATACCGGCAGGCCAGCGCGCCAGGCTTTCATCGTCAGCTGGCACGCCGCACGTAGGCGGTCGCCCGGCACGGCGGTGGAGAGTACGTAAAATTCTATTCGGGGCATAACGACACGCTTGGGCGTTGTTGCCAGAGGCGGCTGGCAGGTGGCGCGCAGCTTACCAGCCAATTGCACTCAAAACCGCACCTTCACCGTGCCGTTGCTTGGAATCTGCTGCGCGGCGCCTAAGCACCAGGGCAAAGTGCGGCGCTAAACGCTAGCGCCGACCCGCAGCAGTCCTGCCTCGACGTATTAGGCGTTACTGCGATCCAGTAGGTACTGCGTCAGCATGGGTACTGGCCGACCGGTCGCGCCTTTGTCTTTGCCGCCGCTGATCCAGGCTGTGCCGGCGATGTCCAAATGCGCCCAGTGGTACTTCTTAGCAAAGCGCGAAAGGAAGCAACCAGCAGTTATGGTGCCCGCCTTCGGGCCGCCGATATTGGCGATGTCGGCAAACGGGCTGTCGAGCTGTTCCTGATATTCGTCATACAGCGGCAACTGCCAAGCACGGTCGTCGGCGGCGAGGCCTGCGTCGAGAATCTGCTGCACCAACGCCTCATTATTGCCCATCAGACCCGACACATTGCTGCCCAAGGCGACGATGCAAGCACCGGTGAGGGTGGCAATGTCGATCACCGCTTGCGGCTTGAAACGCTCGGTATAGGTCAGGGCATCACACAACACCAGACGGCCTTCGGCGTCGGTGTTGAGGATTTCCACGGTCTGTCCGCTCATGCTGGTGACGATGTCACCCGGGCGCGTAGCACCGCCGCTCGGCATGTTCTCGGCGCAGGCCAGAACGCACACCAAGTTGATCGGCAACTGCAATTCAAGCACGGCCTTCAGAGTGCCAAATACGCTGGCAGCACCGCACATGTCGTACTTCATTTCATCCATGCCACTGGCAGGCTTGATGCTGATGCCGCCGGTATCAAAAGTGATGCCTTTGCCGACTAAGGCGTAGGGCTTTTCAGATTTTTTGCCGCCCTGGTAGTTGAGCACGATCATCCGTGGCGGCTGGTCGCTGCCCTGAGCCACGGCGAGGAAGGCGCCCATGCCGAGTTCTTTCAGCGCCTTCTCATCATGGATTTCGACCTTGAGGTTCTTGTAAGCCTTGCCCAATGCTTTGGCTTCTTCCGCCAGATAACTGGGGTGGCAGAGGTTCGGCGGCATGTTGCCGAGGTCTTTGGTAAAGGCCATACCAACGGCAATCGCCTGCGCGTGGGTGCTGGCACGCTCGGTGTCTGCTAGCCCCGCTTTGTCGCTGAGCAGGGTGAGTTTCTTCAGTGCGCCGGCTTCGGCTTTCTGGCTCTTGAAACGGTCAAAGCAGTAACCCGCATCGGCCAGGCTCTCCACCATCAGGCGAGTTTTGCCATAGGTGTCGCGGTTTTTCACAAGCAAGCCATCAAGGGCTAATACCGCGTCGCTGCCGCCAAGGTTTTTCAGAGCGGCGTAAACGCTGGTGATGACTTTACGCAGTTGGCGGTCCGACAGTTCGCTGTCTTTGCCGGTGCCGACCAGCAGGATGCGTTCAGCTTTAAGGTTGGGCAGGCTGTGCATCAGCAGGGTCTGGCCGAGCTTGCCGGCCAGGTCGCCGCGCTTGAGCAGGGCGCTGATAGCCCCTGAGCTGGCGCTGTCGAGCGCCGTAGCCGCTTCACTGAGTGTGCCGCCCTCGCCGACAGGGATAACCAGAGTGGCGGTTTTTAGTGTTTCCGGGCGTGCGCTTTTGACAATAAATTCCATTACGTGGTGTCCCCAAGACAACGAGCCGCTATTGCAGGATAATGCCGGCTCTTTTTCGAGGTTCGCCTGTTGCGCGAGCCGGCAAGCAGTGTGGCTAGTGTGTGCTGAGCCAGCTGAGCCTGACAACCCTGGAGTGTCTGGTTTGATCGTCTTCCGTTATCTATCCCGTGAAGTGTTGCTGACCCTTAGTGCCGTGAGCGCGGTGCTGTTGGTCATCATTATGAGCGGTCGTTTTGTTCGTTATTTGGCCCAGGCGGCGCAGGGCATGCTCGACCCCGGCGTGCTGCTGATGATCATGGCGTACCGCATTCCTGGCTTCCTGCAACTGATCCTGCCGCTGGGGCTTTTTCTCGGCATTCTTCTGGCCTACGGCCGCATGTATCTAGACAGCGAAATGACTGTGCTCTCGGCCACCGGCATGAGTCAGCAGCGTTTGCTCGGTTACAGCATGGCGCCAGCCACGCTGGTGGCGTTGCTGGCTGGCTGGCTGAGCTTAGGCCTGGCGCCACAAGGCGTTGAGCATGTGGCGCGCATCCTTAACCAACAGAGCGCCATGACTGAGCTGGATACCTTGGTGCCAGGGCGCTTTCAGTCAATGAAAGATGGTTTGCGGGTCACTTACTCCGAAGAGTTGTCCGAGGATCGCGGCTCACTGTCTGGTGTGTTTATCTCCGAGACTCAGCTGTCGAGCAGCGGTGACAAGCCGCGTGGCCTCTCCGTGCTGGTCGCCGAGTCTGGCCGTCAAGAAATTCAAGCTGACGGCAGCCGCTACCTGATTCTGGAAAATGGTTACCGCTATGATGGCAATCCAGGTCAGGCCGATTACCGCACTATTAAATACGACACTTACGGCGTGCTGCTGCCCAAGCCGCAAGTGGCCGTGGATGTAACCGAGCGCGAGGCGATACCGACGCGCGAACTGATTGGCAGCGATAAACCCAACCTGCAATCAGAGTTGCAGTGGCGTTTGTCGATCCCATTGTTGGTGTTTGTAGTCACCTTATTGGCCGTGCCGTTATCGCGCGTTAATCCTCGCCAAGGGCGCTTTCTCAAGCTGTTGCCAGCCATTCTGCTGTATATGGCGTACCTGTCGCTGCTGATTGGCGCTCGCGGCGCGCTGGATAAGGGACAAATTCCCGCGGCCTTAGGCCTGTGGTGGGTGCATGGGCTGTTCGCGTTGATTGGGCTATTGCTGCTGTATTGGGAGCCGCTGCGGTTACGCGTTGCGGCTCGTCGTGTGGCGCTGGAGGTGGCTCGTGGTTAAGTTAGATCGCTACATTGGCGCACAAGTCTTTGTCGCTATCGTGGCCGTACTGGGCATCATCGTTGGCTTGGCCTTGTTGTTTGCGTTTGTCGATGAATTAGGTGATATCGAGGACAACTACAGCCTGCTCGATGCCCTCGGTTATGTGCTGCTGACCGCTCCGCGACGTATTTACGAAATGCTGCCCATGGCGGCACTGATCGGCTGCCTGATCGGTTTAGGCTCGCTGGCCAGTAACAGTGAATTGACCATCATGCGCGCTGCTGGCGTTTCTACTGGGCGGATTGTCTGGGCGGTGATGAAACCCATGCTGGTGCTGATGGTGGTCGGCGTGCTGATCGGTGAATACCTCGCGCCTTACAGCGAGAATCAGGCCCAAGCCAGCCGTGCTGTGGCCCAAGGTGGCGGTGAAGCGCAAAGCTCAAAACGTGGCTTGTGGCACCGCCAAGGCCAAGAATATGTGCACATCAATGCCGTGCAAGTCGATGGCGTGTTGCTGGGTGTAACCCGCTACCGCTTTGATGAGCAAAAGCGCATGCAGTCCTCCAGCTTCGCCCGGCGCGCCGAGTACCAAGATGATCACTGGCTACTGGAGGATGTCGCCACCACGCATTTCCGTGAGCGCAGCAGTGAAGTGATCAAGCAAGACCGCGAGCGCTGGGATGTTGAGCTGACCCCGCAGTTGCTTGGCACCGTAGTGCTGGCCCCCGATGCGCTGTCTATAACCGGCTTGTGGGGTTACATCCATTACCTGGCTGAACAGGGCCTCAATAACAGCCAATACTGGCTGTCGTTCTGGACCAAGGTGCTGCAACCGCTGGTGACGGCAGCGCTAGTACTGATGGCCATCTCCTTTATCTTCGGCCCCCTGCGTTCGGTAACCTTGGGTCAGCGAGTATTTACCGGCGTGCTGGTGGGCTTTGTGTTCAAGATAAGCCAAGACCTGCTCGGGCCTTCGAGCCTGGTATTTGGTTTCTCGCCACTGCTGGCGGTATTAATCCCCGCCACTGTCTGCGCCCTCGCGGGCGCTTGGTTGCTGCGCCGCGCGGGTTAATCACCCATTAAAAAGCCGGCGCGCACACTGAGTGCTCGCCGGCTTTTTTATTGCTGCCATCAAGGGTGAACACCCTTGGGGCTGTCGCTGCGCAGCATTAAAGAGGGTGCCCAGGCACTTGTACTGAGCGGCGTAAGGGTTATTTCTTATGGATATCTTTGGGCAGCTGAACCACCTGGCTGTCCGAGTACATGTCATGCCAGCTGCGTTTTTCTTTATCCCACAGCACCCAGAAAAAGCCCAAGCCAAGCAGTAACCACGAACCGATTGCTACCAGAAAGCGCAACAGTGCCTGCCACAAACTGATGGCCGTACCGTCGCTGTTTTGAATGCGCAAGCTCCACACTTGCATGCCCAAGGTTTGCCCGCTGTGACTCCAGAACTTGGCGAAAAAGCCGAACAAGCTTAGAAATAGTAAGGTCGAGAGCACGGGGTCGCCGTCCAGTGCGCCTGCGTCAGACATCTGCTTGAGCTGCACCTCACCATAAAAGCCCATCAGGATCAGCTTGTAGATAAACGTCACCACCATCAGCAGCGCAAGGCACAGCAAAAAATCATAAAACATAGCCGCAAAGCGGCGGCCCAAACCGGCGCTGGGGAATTGCCCCTGCGGGCGCAGCAAGTGTTTCGGCATGGTTGGCTCCTGGCTCAAACGAACTGGCGGAAAGTAAATAACAAAGCAGTGCAGGTGAGCATACAACGGTCTTAGGCCATTTCTTATGCCGTAAGGTTGCTATGTGTGATGTGTAAAAAGCGAGTTCTGTAAGCCAGCAGCTCTGCCCGGCAACACATTTATGCTTAAGCGTGAACTCGGTTCATCTATAAGGTTTTCTTGCCCTGAGCCCCGGTAAGTAGGGATCTGCATGCCATGCGGGCTGATAATTTAAATTATCACGGGCTGCACGCGAAAAAAAACCGGCTCAAGGCCGGTTTTCTTGGGTTCTCAGTACGTTTCGGTACGTTCTGAGAGAATCTAATGGTGCCCCGGGGGAGACTCGAACTCCCACTTCTTTCGAAAACGGATTTTGAATCCGCCGCGTCTACCGGTTCCGCCACCGGGGCACAATGGCGGCGGAGTATAGAGAGGGTATTGCGGTTGGTCAATGCACTGCGTGTTCAGAATGTGCGATTTCCGGTAAGCTCTGCGGCCCTCCTAAACGACCCCACTCCGACCATGCGTGTTGCCGACTTCAATTTTGAGCTGCCAGATGCTCTGATTGCCCGCCATCCCCTTGCCGAGCGCTGCGCCAGCCGCTTGCTGGTGCTTGATGGGCCGACTGGCGAGCTGGCCCACAAGCACTTCAATGATCTGCTGGATTATCTGCAGCCCAACGATTTGATGGTGTTTAACAACACGCGGGTTATTCCGGCGCGGCTTTTCGGGCAAAAAGCCTCGGGCGGCAAGCTGGAAATTTTGATTGAGCGAGTGTTGGACAGTCATCGGGTGTTGGCCCATGTGCGGTCGAGTAAGTCACCTAAGCCAGGCTCTAGCATTCTGATTGATGGTGCGGGCGAGGCGCTGATGGTGGCGCGGCATGACGCACTGTTTGAGCTGCGGTTTGCCGAAGAGGTGTTGCCGCTGCTGGAGCGAGTGGGGCATATGCCGCTGCCGCCGTATATTGACCGCCCGGATGAAGAATCTGACCGCGAGCGCTATCAGACGGTTTACGCCTCACGCGCCGGTGCGGTTGCCGCGCCGACTGCCGGGCTGCATTTCGATCAAGCTTTGCTCGCAGCAATTGCCAAGAAAGGCGTCGCCAGCACGTTTGTGACCCTGCATGTTGGCGCTGGGACATTCCAGCCGGTGCGCGTCGAGAAGCTTGAAGACCACCCCATGCACAGCGAGTGGCTGGAGGTGGGTCAAGATGTGGTCGATGCCGTAGCGGCTTGCCGTGCTCGTGGCGGCCGCGTTGTAGCGGTGGGCACCACGAGCGTGCGGTCGCTGGAAAGTGCTGCGCGTGATGGTGTGCTCAAGGCGTTTAGTGGTGACACGGACATTTTTATTTTCCCCGGCCGGCCGCTGCATGTGGTCGATGCGCTGGTGACTAACTTCCATTTGCCGGAATCGACCCTATTGATGCTGGTGTCGGCGTTTGCCGGTTACCCTGAAACTATGGCGGCCTATCAGGCGGCAGTTGACGGGCAGTACCGGTTTTTCAGTTATGGCGATGCCATGTTTATTACGCGTAACCCGGCCCCGCGTGGGCCAGAGGAGCAGCTATGACGCGCACCTGCCGTATGTCATTTGAATTGTTGGCAACCGACGGCAAGGCACGCCGTGGCCGCATGACCTTCCCGCGCGGTGAGGTGGAAACCCCTGCCTTTATGCCCGTGGGCACTTACGGCACGGTCAAGGGCATGCTGCCCCGCGACATTGAGGCGATTGGTGCGCAGATGATCCTGGGCAATACCTTTCACCTTTGGCTGCGTCCCGGTACTGAGGTGATCAAGAAGCACGGCGACCTGCATGACTTTATGCAGTGGCAAGGCCCGATCCTCACCGACTCCGGCGGTTTTCAGGTGTTTAGCTTGGGCGCGATGCGCAAAATTAAGGAGGAGGGCGTTTACTTTGCCTCGCCGGTAGACGGCGCCAAGGTGTTTATGGGCCCGGAAGAGTCGATGCAGGTACAGCGCGACCTGGGCTCCGACATCGTGATGATTTTTGACGAGTGCACGCCATACCCCGCTGAGTTTGATGTGGCCAAGCGTTCCATGGAGCTGTCGTTACGCTGGGCCAAGCGCTCAAAAGAGGCCCATGCCGATAGCACCGCAGCGCTATTTGGCATCGTTCAGGGCGGCATGCATGAAGCGCTGCGCAAGATTTCGCTGGATGGCCTGGAGCAGATCGGTTTCGACGGTTATGCCATTGGCGGTTTGTCCGTCGGTGAGCCGAAAGATGAAATGATCAAGGTCTTGGACTACCTGCCCGCGCAGTTGCCGGCGAACAAGCCGCGTTATTTGATGGGTGTGGGTAAGCCTGAAGATCTGATCGAAGGTGTGCGCCGTGGCGTGGATATGTTTGATTGCGTGATGCCGACCCGCAATGCGCGCAACGGCCATCTGTTTATCGACACTGGCGTGCTGAAAATCCGCAATGCCTTCCATAAGCAGGACAGTTCGCCGCTCGACCCGACCTGCGATTGTTACACCTGCAAGCATTTCTCCCGTGGCTACCTGCATCACTTGGACAAGTGCGACGAAATGCTCGGCAGCATGCTCAATACAATCCATAACTTACGGCATTATCAGGTGCTTATGGCTGGTTTGCGCGAGGCTATTCAACAGGGTACATTGGCCGCCTTTGTCGATACCTTCTATGCCAAGCGCGGGCTCCCAACGCCGCCTCTGGACTGATTTCACAACCTTTAAAGACCTTTCTACAGGAGTGTTAAATGAGCTTTTTTATCCCCGCTGCGTTCGCTGAAGGTGCCGCCCCGGCTGCTGGTCCGGTTGGTAGTGGTTTTGAATGGGTGTTTCTGGTCGGCTTTCTGGTCATCTTCTACCTGATGATCTGGCGCCCACAGGCCAAGCGTGCGAAAGAGCATAAAGGTCTGATCGGTAGCCTGCAGAAGGGCGATGAAGTGGTTACCAGCGGCGGTATCGCTGGGAAGGTGTCGAAGGTTTCTGACGACTTCGTGGTCATTGAAGTGTCCGACACCGTTGAGCTGAAGATCCAGAAAGTGGCGATTGCGGCTTCGCTGCCTAAAGGCACGCTGAAAGCGATCTAAGCCTCACACCTTTACCATTCGACGGGGCGCTTAATGCGCCCCGCGTCATAACGGGCGGCGTCATGCTCAACAAATTTCCCCTCTGGAAGTACCTGCTGATTCTGGCTGTGCTAGCAATCGGCTTCCTTTATTCACTGCCTAACCTGTACCCGGATGATCCGGCGATTCAGATCAGTGGCAACAGCTCCGCCATGCGCGTCGAGCAGGCCGATCTGGACCGCGCAAGCCGCGCCCTCGAAGCGGCCGGTATTAGCGTTAAAGCCGTTAGCTTGGCCAATCAAGGCCGTGCCGGCTTGCTGCGTTTGACCAACGCTGAAGACCAACTGCCTGCCAAAGACTTGGTGCGCAAGGCGTTGAGTGATGAGTTTGTGGTGGCCTTAAACCTGGCGCAAACCACCCCAGACTGGCTACGCAATTTGGGCGGTAGCCCGATGAAGCTTGGTCTGGACTTGTCCGGTGGTGTGCACTTCTTGATGGAAGTGGACATGGACAAAGCGTTGGATGCACGCCGTAAGGTCTACGAGGGTGAGGTTAAGAGCCTGCTGCGTAAAGAGCGCGTGCGTTATCGCAGCCTGCCTGAGCTCAATGGTGCCATTCAATTGGGTTTCGCTGATGAAGCCGCGCTGGAAAAAGCCCAGCAGCTGATCAGTAAGGAATTCACTGATTTCGATCTAACCAGCGTGACGCGTGGTGAGCAGCAAGTGCTGCGCTTGAACCTGACGCAGGCCAAGCTGGTAGAAATTCGCGAATACTCGATCAAGCAAAACTTGACCACGGTGCGTAACCGGGTCAATGAGCTGGGTGTGGCCGAGCCACTGGTGCAGCGCCAGGGGGCTAACCGCATCGTGGTTGAGCTGCCGGGCGTGCAGGATACGGCCGAAGCCAAACGCATCCTCGGTAAAACTGCGAACTTGGAATTCCGTCTAGCGGCTGAGCCGGATGCGTCTAAGGCGTCGACTGAAGCCTTTGAGTTTCGTCAAGAAGGCCGTGCGCCCGCTCAGCTGGAGCGTGATCTGATCATCACCGGTGATCAGGTGACCGATGCTCAGGCCAGCTTTGATGAGAACGGCAGCCCTCAGGTAAATATTCGTCTGGATGGCCGCGGTGGCGACCTGATGAACCGTGCGACGCGCAACAATGTTGGGCGCAGCATGGCGGTAATCTTTATCGAGCAGAAGCCGGTCTCGCGCACCGTGCGCCAGGTGGTGGATGGCGTCGAGAAAGAAGTCGAGCTGCAGACCTTCATTGAAGAGAAGAAGATCATTAGCCTGGCCACTATTCAGTCGCCGCTGGGCAGTCAGTTCCGCATCACCGGCTTAGATGGCCAGGGTGAGTCCTCTGAGCTGGCCTTGCTGCTGCGTGCAGGCGGCTTGGCTGCGCCGATGTACTTTGCTGAAGAGCGCACCATCGGCCCGAGTCTGGGCGCGGACAACATTGCCAAGGGCGTCAATGCGTCGTTGTGGGCAATGCTGTTTGTTTCGCTGTTTATCATCGCCATTTACCGCTTCTTCGGTGTGCTGGCGACGATTGCTCTGGGCTTTAACATGGTGCTTTTGCTGGCACTGATGTCGCTACTTAGCGCCACCCTGACCCTGCCTGGTATCGCCGGTATCGTGCTGACCATGGGTATGGCAGTGGACGCTAACGTGCTGATCTTCTCGCGTATTCGTGAAGAAATTGCCAATGGTATGTCGATTCAACGCGCCATTCATGAGGGTTTTGACCGTGCTTACTCGGCGATTGTCGATGCTAACCTGACCACGCTGCTGGTCGGAGGCATCCTCTTCGCCATGGGTACCGGGCCGGTTAAAGGATTCGCGGTGACGCTGTCGCTGGGGATTCTCACGTCGATGTTTACCGCGATTCTGGTGACGCGTTGCATGGTCAACCTGACGTGCGGCGGACGTGACTTCAAGAAGTTGTGGATTTAAGGGGCTGTGATGAATCGTACGATCAACTTCATGGGGGTGCGCAACATTGCGTTCGCCCTCACCGTGGTCCTGACGCTAGTGGCGTTGGGCAGCCTGTTTACCAAAGGGCTGAATTTGGGCCTGGATTTTACCGGCGGCACGCAAATTGAGCTGAGTTACCAGCAGCCAGCTGACCTCAGTAATATCCGCGCGCAACTGGCCGGTGCTGGTTTTGGTGATGCCGTGGTGCAGAGCTTTGGTGCCACAACCGATGTGGTGGTGCGCATGCAGGGCAACGACCCTGACTTAGGTAACAAAGTAGCCACGGCTTTGCGTCAGGCGGGTGAGCAGCTTGAGGTAAAAAAGGTCGAGTTCGTTGGCCCGCAAGTGGGTGAAGAACTGCGCGACCAAGGCGGGCTGGGGCTGTTGCTGGCGCTGAGCGGCGTGATGCTCTACTTAGCATTCCGTTTCCAGTGGAAGTTCGGTGTCGGCGCGATTGTTTCACTGGTCCACGACGTGATTGTTACGCTCGGCATCCTGTCGTTCTTTCAGATCACCTTCGACCTGACGGTGATGGCCGCGTTGCTCGCCATCATTGGCTACTCGCTGAACGACACCATTGTGGTGTTCGATCGGGTGCGTGAGAACTTCCGGGTGCTGCGTAAAGCGACGTTGATTGAGAACATCAACATCTCCACCACGCAGACCCTGCTGCGCACCATGGCCACCTCCATCTCCACCTTGATGGCCGTGGGTGCGCTATTGATGTTCGCGGGTGACAATCTGTTCGGCTTCTCAGTGGCGCTGTTTATTGGTGTGGCAGCGGGTACTTACTCCTCGGTTTACATCGCCAACGTGGTGTTGGTGTGGCTTGACCTGACGGTGGATGACCTTATTCCGCCCGTGGTAGAAGAAGAGGTCGACGAGCGCCCGTAAATCTGTGCGTTTAATCGCAATTGTTTGAATAAGCCGGGCGGGTGTTGAACTCGTCCGGTTTTTTTATGCTCCAAGACATGGATAAAGGTGCGTTAAGCACTAGGCAGCGGTTAAAGGAAAATAAGCATGAATAAGTCAATGTTGGTCGGTGCGGTGTTGGGTGCTGTGGGTGTGACGGCGGGTGGCGCTGTAGCGACCTACAGCCTTGTGACTGCGCCAAAGTATGCCGAAGTGCTTGCGGTGAAGCCTGTCAATGAAACCATCGAGACCCCGCGCGAAGTCTGCAAGGACGTGACCGTGACGCGGCAAAAGGCGGTGCAGGATCAGCACAAAATTGTCGGTACCGCGATTGGTGCCGTAGTCGGCGGCCTGCTCGGCAATCAAGTGGGCGGCGGCAACGGCAAAAAACTGGCGACAGTCGCTGGCGCCGCCGGCGGTGGTTATGCCGGCAACAAGGTGCAGGAAAATATGCAAAACAACGACACCTACACCACTACCGAAACCCGTTGCAGTACCATGACCGACACCCGTGAAAAATTGGTCGGCTATGACGTTAAGTACGAGTTGGATGGCAAGGTAAGCGAAGTGCGTATGGCTAACGATCCGGGTCGGCAGATTCCGGTCAAGGATGGCCAGTTAGTGTTGGGTGAGCAGTCGGTTAACTGATCACTAAGACCATTTAGTTGCCCACAAAAAAAGCGCCCGGCGGGGCGCTTTTTTGTAGCTGCAACTAATCAGCGCTTCAGCGCCACCGACAGGTGCGGCTGGATGGCTGTCAGTACGGCTTTAAAGCACTTGGTGTTGCCGGCCACGATCTGACCTTTTTCGAGAAATTCATGGCTGCCGCTGAAATCGCTGACCAACCCGCCTGCTTCCTGAATCAACAGTGCGCCGGCGGCCATGTCCCACTCGGATAGGCCAAACTCCCAGAACGCATCAAATCGACCTGCGGCCACGTAGGCCAGGTCCAGGCTTGCTGCGCCTGCGCGGCGAATGCCTGCGGTCTGGCCAACCAGGCTGCGGAACATGCCGATATAGCTTTCTAGGTTGTCCATTTGGCTGTCGCGGAACGGGAAGCCGGTGCCCAGCAGGGCGCCTTCGAGGCTCTTGCGATTGCCTACGCGCAGGCGACGACCGTTGAGTGCAGCGCCACGGCCACGGCTGGCGGTGAATTCTTCTTGGCGCACGGGGTCGATAACCACCGCGTGTTCAAGGCGACCGCGGTATTTGCAGGCGACGCTGACCGCGTAATGCGGAATGCCGCGGATAAAATTAGTGGTGCCATCCAGTGGGTCAATGATCCACAGGTAATCGGCGCCTTCGCCAGTTCCGGCGCTAAGGCCACTTTCTTCGCCAAGGATGCCGTGGTTTGGAAAGGCTTTGCGCAGCGCCTGAATGATCAGATGCTCTGCGGAGCGATCAATTTCAGTCACATAATCTTTGGCTTCTTTCTCGTCGACCGAGATGACGTCCAAGCGTTCGGTCGAGCGGAAAATCATTTCGCCGGCGCTACGGGCTGCGCGCAGCGCGATATTCAGCATGGGCTGCATGGATGTTCACCTGGGTCATTAAAGAAAGCCGGCCATTCTAGCAGAAAACCTTGGAGGTTGAAGTGCAACCTGCGCCTTGCGTGGCGTAAGCGGGGCGGCTTCTGTAAGATTTGCCCCTCAAAGCCTTGTTTGTGAGCATTTGCGTTGCTAGAAAATATTCGTGTTGTTTTGGTCAATACCAGCCATCCGGGCAATATCGGCGGTGCGGCGCGGGCCATGAAGAACATGGGCTTGTCGCAGTTGGTGCTGGTTGACCCGCTGGACTTCCCCAGCGCTGAGGCGGTGGCCAGGGCTTCAGGGGCTGCCGATATTCTTGATGCCGCCCAGGTGGTCGGCACGCTGGAAGAGGCGTTGGTCGGTTGCAATTTGGTCATGGGTACCAGCGCCCGTGACAGGCGTATCCCATGGCCGATGTTGGATCCGCGTGAGTGCGGTGTGACGGCATGCGAGCAGGCGCAGCAGGGTGGCCAAGTGGCGTTAGTATTCGGTCGCGAATATGCCGGGCTGACCAATGAAGAGCTTCAGCGCTGTCATTATCACGTGCACATCGCTTCTGATCCTGATTTCAGTTCGCTTAATCTTGCAGCGGCGGTGCAAGTGCTGACCTATGAGGTTCGGATGGCCTGGTTGGCAGCTGCAAATCAGCCAACCAAGATGTTTAAGCAAGAAGCTGCGACCGTCGAGAGTTCGCAGCCGGTAACCTCGGATGAGTTGGAGTCATTTTATCGTCACCTTGAACAGGCGCTGATTGAAATCAGGTTTCTTGACCCAGCCAAGCCACGGCACTTGATGAGTCGCCTGCGCCGCCTCTATGGCCGCAGTGAAGTGAGTAAGCTGGAAATGAATATATTGCGCGGCATCTTGACGGAAACCATCAAGGCGGCACGTGGTGAGCACCCAAGTCAGGAGAAAGTCGATGTTTGAGCGCATGCGAGAGGATATTCAGAGTGTATTTCACCGCGATCCAGCGGCGCGTAATGCCTTTGAGGTGGTCACTTGCTATCCCGGCCTGCATGCCGTGTGGTTGCATCGCATTGCTCATGCGCTATGGCTGGCGGGCTGGAAGTGGTTGGCGCGCGTGGTGTCGAATATCGGGCGCTGGATGACCGGTGTTGAAATTCACCCAGGGGCAAAAATCGGCAGGCGCTTCTTTATTGATCACGGCATGGGCATCGTGATTGGCGAAACTGCAGAGATCGGCAATGACGTGACCCTCTACCAAGGCGTGACCTTGGGTGGCACCAGCTGGAACAAAGGTAAGCGCCATCCAACCCTGGGGGATGGTGTGGTGGTTGGTGCTGGGGCCAAGGTGCTGGGACCCTTTACGGTCGGGGCCGGTGCGAAAATTGGCTCTAACGCGGTCGTGACCAAAGAGGTGCCCGCGGGCGCGACTGCGGTCGGCATTCCGGGCCGAGTCATCGTTAAAACTGACGACGAGCAAGAGGCTAAGCGCCAGGCGATTGCAGAAAAACTCGGGTTTGATGCCTACGGCTTAAGCCAAGATATGCCCGACCCAATTGCGCGCGCCATTGGCCAGCTGCTCGATCACTTGCAGGCGGTGGATGGGCGATTGGAGGGCATGTGCGGCGCGTTGAAGTCGCTGGGTAGCGATTATTGCGCCAAGGATTTACCGCAACTGCGTGGCGAGGATTTCGCGGATGTGGTTAAAGACGCCGAAAAGCCTGCAATTTGAAGGTGCGGGGTGGGTGCTGCGGTTTGCTACAATGCTCATCCTTGCTGCAGCTAAGTCCTACTAAATTACTTGGTCTTATAGTTGACTTAATTACTCGGGAATTGCATAATCTTCTGCATATTGCGACCACGCGGTAATCCATTATGCGACTAACCACCAAAGGCCGTTACGCTGTCACCGCCATGCTTGATTTGGCGCTGCACGCTCAGCGTGGGCCGGTGTCCTTGGCCGATATCTCTGAGCGCCAAGGTATCTCCCTTTCCTATTTGGAACAGTTATTTGCCAAGTTGCGTCGTGGCAATCTGGTTTCCAGTGTGCGCGGCCCCGGCGGTGGCTATCAGCTGTCGCGAGAGATGCAGGGCATTCAAGTGGCCGAGGTGATTGACGCGGTCAATGAATCCGTTGATGCCACACGCTGCCAAGGGCAGGGCGATTGCCACGCCGGCGACACCTGCCTGACCCACCATTTGTGGTGTGACCTCAGCCAACAAATACATGTATTTCTCAGTGGCATCAGTCTCGCTGACTTGGTGACACGTCGTGAAGTGCAGGAAGTTGCTCAGCGCCAGGATCAGCGCCGTTGTAATGGTAAAACGTCACACTTAGATAAGATTCAAGCCTCCGCTATTGATTAAGCGCAAAGCGTTGGCCAGCTGGCCTGATACCCGTTTAGGAGAGAACTGATGAAATTGCCCATTTACCTCGATTATTCCTCCACCACGCCGGTCGACCCGCGTGTTGCGCAAAAAATGAGCGATTGCTTGCTTGCTGACGGCAACTTCGGTAACCCAGCTTCTCGCTCCCACGTCTTTGGCTGGAAGGCCGAAGAGGCGGTTGAAAATGCGCGTCGTCAAGTGGCTGAGCTGGTTAACGCTGATCCGCGCGAGATCGTTTGGACCTCCGGTGCCACCGAGTCGAATAACCTCGCTATCAAAGGCATCGCTGACTTTTACAAGAGCAAAGGTAAGCACCTCATTACCTCGAAGATCGAGCACAAAGCAGTCCTCGACACCATGCGCCAGCTTGAGCGCGAAGGTTTTGAAGTGACCTACCTTGAGCCGGGCGAAGACGGTTTGATTACACCGGCTATGATCGAAGCCGCACTGCGTGAAGACACTATCTTGGTGTCGGTCATGCACGTGAACAACGAGATTGGCACCATCAATGACATCGCTGCCATCGGTGAGCTGACCCGCTCGCGTGGAGTGTTCTTACACGTTGATGCGGCGCAATCCACCGGCAAAGTGGCGATTGATCTGCAGGCAATGAAGGTCGATCTAATGTCCTTCTGCGCCCACAAGACCTACGGCCCTAAAGGTGTCGGCGCGCTGTACGTAAGCCGCAAGCCACGTGTACGTCTGGAAGCTCAAACCCACGGCGGCGGTCACGAGCGCGGTATGCGCTCCGGCACGCTGGCCACCCACCAGTGCGTCGGTATGGGTGAGGCTTTCCACATCGCTAAAGAAGAAATGGCCCAAGAAACCCTGCGAGTTCAGGCTCTACGTGATCGTTTCTTCAAGCAAGTTGATGGGCTTGAGGAGCTGTATATAAACGGCAGTATGACGGCGCGTGTGCCGCACAATCTCAACCTCAGTTTCAACTATGTTGAGGGTGAGTCACTGATTATGGCGCTCAAGGATCTGGCCGTTTCGTCCGGTTCAGCCTGCACGTCGGCCTCCCTAGAGCCTTCCTATGTATTGCGCGCCCTAGGTCGTAATGACGAATTGGCACACAGTTCTATTCGCTTCACTTTCGGCCGCTTCACGACGGATGAAGAAGTCGATTACGCCGCGCAGAAAGTCTGCGAGGCGGTCACTAAGCTGCGCGAGTTGTCGCCGCTGTGGGATATGTACAAAGACGGCGTCGACATCTCCAAGATCGAGTGGGCGGCGCACTAAGTAGTCGCCGAGTAAGAGCGTCTCTCTGATGAGGAAGGAATACCAACATGGCATACAGTGAAAAAGTCATAGATCACTACGAAAACCCGCGTAACGTCGGCAAGATGGACGCAGAAGACCCTGATGTCGGCACGGGCATGGTCGGTGCGCCAGCTTGCGGCGACGTGATGCGTCTGCAAATCAAGGTCAATGAGCAAGGCGTGATCGAAGACGCCAAGTTCAAGACCTACGGTTGTGGTTCGGCGATTGCTTCCAGCTCCCTCGCAACTGAGTGGATGAAGGGCAAAACCCTCGACGAAGCAGAAACCATTAAGAACACCCAGCTGGCTGAGGAACTCGCTCTGCCACCGGTTAAAATCCACTGCTCAGTGCTTGCGGAAGATGCCATTAAGGCAGCCGTGCGTGACTACCGGCAGAAGAAAGGCTTGCTCTAAGGAGGTTTGTCGATGGCTATCAGCATGACCGAAGCAGCGGCTCAGCACGTGCGCCGCTCCCTTGATGGGCGTGGTAAAGGTGAGGGCATCCGTTTGGCTGTCCGCACCACTGGCTGTTCGGGTCTGGCTTATGTGCTTGAGTTCGTCGACGACACCGCCGGCGAGGATCAGGTGTTCGAGAGTTTTGGTGTCAAGGTGATTATTGATGCCAAAAGCTTGGTCTACCTCGATGGCACTGAGCTGGACTTCGTAAAAGAGGGCTTGAACGAAGGTTTCAAGTTCAATAACCCCAACGTGCGCGGCGAATGTGGCTGCGGCGAAAGCTTCAACATCTGAGGCGCGTGTGGGCAGTCCTTGTCATTTTGCTTTGTTTGATCTGCAGCCAGGGTTTCGTTTGGATCTGGATTTGCTGGCAGGCCGCTATCGCGACCTGGCGCGGCACGTCCACCCGGACCGATTCGCCGATGCTTCAGAGCGTGAGCAACGGCTTGCGCTCGAACAGTCTGCGAACCTCAATGAAGCCTATCGCACGCTAAAAAATACACCCCAGCGCGCGCGTTATTTGTTGGCGATGAGCGGGCCCGAGCTGCCGCTCGAAGTTACCGTGCAGGACCCTGGTTTTTTGCTGCAGCAGATGCAGTGGCGTGAAGAGCTTGAGGACCTGCAAGACAGCGCCGACGTTGACGGGGTGACCCCGTTCAAGCGGCGTTTGAAAGTGGCTCAGGATGAGCTCAATGAAAGTTTTGCTGTTTGTTGGGATGATGCATCGCAGCGCGAACAGGCCGAGCGCCTGATGCGCCGTATGCAGTTTCTCGACAAGCTTTCCCACGAGGTCCGCCAGCTGGAAGAGCGCCTCGACGATTAACGCCGGTGTGCCTGTTGCACTGCACCTGATATTAAGCATTGATTAATCATGGCCTTATTGCAGATCGCTGAGCCCGGACAAAGCCCCCAGCCACACCAGCGTCGGCTGGCGGTAGGGATTGATCTGGGTACTACAAACTCGCTAGTCGCCGCCGTGCGCAGCGGTATTTCCGAGCCGCTGGCTGATGCGGCTGGGCAGGTCATTCTGCCGTCCGCTGTGCGCTATCACGCGGATCGCATCGAAGTAGGTGAAGCGGCTAAGGCTGCGGCATCAGCTGATCCACTGAATACGGTGTTATCGGTCAAGCGCCTGATGGGTCGAGGTTTAGCTGACGTTAAGCAACTGGGCGAGCAACTGCCTTATCATTTTGTCGGCGGCGAATCGCACATGCCGTTTATTGACACGGTGCAAGGGCCGAAAAGCCCGGTCGAAGTGTCTGCCGATATTCTCAAAGTGCTGCGTCTGCGTGCTGAGGCGACTCTGGGTGGTGAATTGGTGGGCGCTGTTATCACGGTGCCGGCCTATTTTGACGACTCACAGCGTCAAGCTACCAAAGATGCTGCGCGCCTGGCTGGCTTGAACGTGCTGCGTCTGCTGAATGAGCCAACAGCGGCAGCGGTTGCCTATGGCCTCGATCAGCATACCGAGGGCGTCGTCGCTATTTATGATTTAGGCGGCGGCACCTTCGATATTTCCGTTTTGCGCCTGACTGGTGGCGTTTTTGAAGTGCTTGCCACCGGCGGCGACAGTGCCTTGGGCGGTGATGATTTTGATCACGCCATTGCCGGCTGGATGGTGCAGCAAGCGGGTGTGTCGGCGGATCTTGATCCGGGTGAGCAGCGCGTCTTGTTAGAGGCTGCTTGTGCGGCTAAAGAAGCGCTGACTTACGCTGATACGGCATCGCTCAGCTATGCCGGCTGGCAAGGTCAGTTGAGTCGCGAACATTTTGATGCGTTGATTGAGCGCATGGTGGCGCGCAGCCTTAAGGCTTGCCGCCGCGCGGTGCGTGATGCCGGCATTGAGATCGAAGATGTTGAGGCCGTGGTCATGGTCGGCGGTTCCACCCGCGTGCCGCATGTGCGCAATGCTGTGGCTGAGTTATTTGCCCGCGAGCCGCTGGCTGATATCGATCCCGATCAAGTTGTAGCCATCGGCGCTGCGATCCAGGCCGACACCCTAGCTGGGAATAAGCGCGGCGACGGCGAAGAATTGCTGCTGCTCGACGTCATTCCGCTGTCGCTGGGTCTGGAGACCATGGGCGGGCTTATGGAGAAGGTGATCCCGCGTAATACGACTATTCCAGTGGCGCGCGCTCAGGACTTCACCACCTATAAAGATGGCCAAACCGCCATGATGATCCACGTGCTGCAGGGCGAGCGAGAGCTGATTAGCGATTGCCGATCCTTGGCACGTTTTGAGTTGCGCGGCATTCCGCCCATGGTTGCCGGCTCGGCGAAAATTCGCGTGACCTTTCAGGTGGATGCTGATGGCCTGCTCAGCGTTGCGGCGCTGGAGCTGGGCTCGGGTGTCGAGGCGAGTATCCAAGTTAAGCCGTCTTACGGGCTGACCGATGGCGAAATCGCCCGCATGCTTCAGGACTCTTTCAAAAACGCCGGTGATGATATGGCGGCCCGCGTTCTGCGCGAGCACCAAGTCGATGCCCAGCGTTTGTTGGAGGCTGTGGAGGCCGCATTGCTCGCCGATGGTGAGCGCTTGCTGGATGCCGACGAGCGTGTGGCTATCGATGCGCAAATGCAGCAACTGCGTGAAGCCATGACCACCAGCGATGGCTTGGTCATCGAGCAACAAACTAAACGGTTAACCCAAGTGACTGACGCCTTCGCTGCGCGTCGCTTGGACACCACGGTCAAAGCTGCACTGGCTGGCCGTAGTCTTGATGAGATTGAGGAGTAAGCATGCCGCAGATTATTTTTCTGCCCCACGCTGTGCTGTGCCCAGAAGGCTTAGTTATTGACGTTGCGCCTGGAACCTCGGTGCTTGAGGCCGCACATGAACATCACATCGAGATTGAAAGTGCCTGCGGCGGCGTCTGCGCATGCACCACCTGCCATTGCATTATTCGTGAGGGTCTTGAGTCACTGGCCGAGGCTGACGAGCTGGAAGAAGATATGCTCGACAAGGCTTGGGGGCTGGAGACCCAGTCACGCTTGTCATGCCAGGCCATCGTGGGCACTGCAGACCTGACTGTTGAAATTCCTAAATACTCACTCAACCATGCTGCCGAAGCGCCGCACTGATTTAAGGAGCCGTTATGACGCTTAAATGGGTTGATGTGCTGGAAATCGCCATTCAGTTGGCTGAGTCCAAACCCGATGTTGATCCGCGTTTCGTTAATTTCGTTGATCTACATAAGTGGATTCTGGCGTTGCCGGAATTCAGTGATGATCCGACGCGCGGCGGTGAAAAGGTCTTGGAGGCTGTACAGGGCGCCTGGATCGAAGAGGCTGACTGAGTCAGGCCGGTACGCTGTTAGGTAATCCTTATAAACCCGCGTATAATTCGCGGGTTTAATTTTTCGCTTTAACCACTGTTTCTGGAGTTTCACATGGCTGTTCAACGCACTTTCTCCATCATCAAGCCCGACGCTGTTGCTAAAAACGTTATCGGCGAAATCACCAGCCGTTTCGAAAAAGCCGGCCTGCGCGTCGTTGCTTCGAAAATGCTGCAGCTGTCCGAGCGCGAGGCTGCTGGCTTCTACGCCGAACACAGCGAGCGTGGCTTCTTCAAGGACCTGGTTGCATTCATGACCTCCGGTCCGGTTATCGTTCAGGTTCTGGAAGGCGAAAACGCTGTTCTGGCCAACCGTGATCTGATGGGCGCTACCAATCCAAAAGATGCTGCTGCAGGCACCATTCGCGCTGATTTCGCTGTTTCTATCGATGAAAACGCTGTGCACGGTTCTGACTCTGAAGCGTCGGCTGCGCGTGAAATCGCCTACTTCTTCGCTTCCACCGAAGTTTGCGCGCGTATTCGCTAAGCGAATCGAGTGAGGGTGAAGCCATGATCGCAACGACCGGTAAAACTAATCTCTTGGGTCTGACCCAGGCAGAAATGGAGCAATTCTTCGAGCATATCGGGGAAAAACGCTTCCGCGCCGGTCAGTTGATGAAGTGGATTCACCACTTTGGCGTCGATGATTTCGATGCCATGAGTAACGTCAGCAAGGCCTTGCGCGAAAAGCTCAAGGCCTGTGCTGAAATCCGTGGCCCAGAAGTGGTCAGCGAAGATATTTCCACTGATGGCACGCGTAAGTGGGTCGTGCGCGTGGCGTCAGGTAGCTGTGTCGAAACTGTTTATATCCCCCAGGGTACGCGTGGCACTTTGTGTGTGTCATCGCAGGCCGGCTGTGCGTTGGATTGCAGTTTCTGCTCGACCGGTAAGCAAGGGTTCAATAGCGACCTAACTGCGGCCGAAGTGATCGGGCAGGTATGGATCGCCAATAAGTCGTTTGGCAGTATTCCGGCCAAGGTCGACCGCGCCATCACCAACGTGGTGATGATGGGCATGGGCGAGCCGTTGCTGAATTTTGATAACGTCGTCGCCGCCATGAAAATCATGATGGACGACCTCGGTTATGGCATTTCCAAGCGCAAGGTCACGTTGTCGACCTCAGGTGTGGTGCCGATGATCGATAAGTTGGGCGAGGTGATCGACGTCTCACTCGCCCTGTCGCTGCATGCACCCAATGATGAGTTGCGTAGTCAGTTGGTGCCGATCAACAAAAAGTACCCGCTGGAAATGTTACTGGCGGCGTGTAAGCGTTATGTCTCACGCCTCGGTGAAAAACGTGTGCTGACCATCGAATACACCCTGCTCAAGGATGTGAACGATAAGATT
Organism: Pseudomonas sp. TMP9; assembly: GCF_037943105.1. NCBI lineage: Bacteria > Pseudomonadati > Pseudomonadota > Gammaproteobacteria > Pseudomonadales > Pseudomonadaceae > Pseudomonas > Pseudomonas vesperimontis. The sequence continues at coordinate 2,755,727 of NZ_CP149803.1, read as the reverse complement.
GAGCACGCTGAGGAAATGATCGCACTTCTGCAAGATGTGCCTTGCAAGATCAACCTGATTCCGTTTAATCCCTTCCCCCACTCGGGGTACGAGCGGCCCAGTAACAATGCTATTCGCCGTTTTCAGGACCTGCTACATAAAGCCGGGCACAATGTCACGGTACGAACCACGCGTGGCGAGGACATTGATGCAGCTTGTGGCCAGTTGGTTGGCCAAGTCATGGACCGTACTCGCCGCAGTGAACGCTACATCGCTGTGCGTGAATTGAGCATCGAAGCCGAAACGCCGAGTGCCACCGCCAATCGAACCTGAGGGGAGGATACCCATGAGCCTGCGTCCCGCGTTATTGCTGTTGGTCGCTAGTCTGCTAGCGGGTTGTGTCACGACCGGTACTGTTGACCCGATGAAAACCGGCAAAGGCCGCGATGAAGCACGCGACGCCTACGTGCAGCTGGGTATCGGCTACCTGCAACAAGGGCAGACCGAACGCGCTAAAGTGCCATTGAAGAAGGCTTTAGACCTCGACTCGTCGGATGCTGATGCGCATGCTGCGCTGGCCTTGGTGTTCCAGATAGAAATGGAACCTAAGTTGGCGGATGAGCACTTTCGCAAGGCTATTTCACAGCGCCGTGGCGATGCTCGTCTGCTGAATAACTACGGCAGCTTTCTATACGAGCAGAAGCGCTACAAAGAAGCGCTAGAGCGCTACACCGAAGCGGCTCAGGACAGTCTTTACCCTGAGCGCTCTCGGGTTTTTGAAAATCTCGGCTTGACCTCTCAGCAGTTGCAGCAACGTGAGCAGGCCAAGGCCTACTTTGAGCGTTCTCTGCGTCTTAATAGTCGCCAGCCGCGCGCCCTGATGGAAATGGCGCAGTTGTCCTATGAGGACAAGCAGTTTGTGCCCGCCCGCGGCTATTACGAGAGTTACTTGACACTGGCCCCGCAGACGGCACGCAGCTTGTTGTTGGGCGTGCGTTTGGCGAAGATTTTCGAGGAGCGTGACAATGCCGCAAGCCTCGGATTGCAGTTGAAGCGACTTTATCCGGCCACGCCGGAATATCAGCAATACCTGTCGGAGCAATGATGAAAGCGGTGCATCCTGAAGTGCCAGCAATTCCCCGCATCAATCCGGGTGAGACCTTGCGCAAGGCTCGCGAGAGTCGCGGCTGGACCATCGCCGAAATCGCTGTGCAGCTGAATTTGACTGCGCAACGCTTGAGTCAGGTTGAGCAAGGTGCGTTTGACAAGTTGCCGGGGCATACCTTTGCCCGCGGGTATGTGCGTGCCTATGCCAAGTTGCTCGACCTCGATCAAGACCGTTTGGTTTTGGAGTTCGATCAGTTCACCGGCAGCGATGCCGCTGGAAGCAGCGTGCAAAGTTTGGGACGTATTGAGGGGCCGGTCAGCTACTCACAGCGTATTTTGCGTATGGTCAGTTTTCTTTTATTACTCGCGCTCGCAGGCTTTAGCTTCTTCTGGTGGCAAGAAAAAGCCGAACGTCGCGCTGAAGACTTGGCTGCCACCAGCCTTGAGCACGTCGAGGTAGATGGCGCCGACGGCACCACGCAAATTCATCCGTTGGATGAGCCCGAAGACCAAGCCGTGAATGCTGCCCAGCTGGGCCAGGACAGCACTCTACTGCCAGAGCCTGAAGAGGGCGCGGCGGCATTGCTAAGCGCCACTTCTGGTGAAAATTCAGCGGGCGATGTACCGATTCAACCGCCACAAATGGCCCCCGCCAGCGCAACGAGTGAGCCTATTGCTGCAGACGCTTTACCGGCACCTGCAACAGGTGCAGCCGCACCAGTTCAAACCGGCGCAGGCGAGTCGGTGGTGAGCTTAAATTTTATTGCGGATTGCTGGACGCAGTTGACCGATGCTGATGGCAAAGTGCTGTTCAGCGCCCTCAAGCGTAAAGGCGACAGCCTGGAACTCGTCGGTAAAGCGCCGTTGGAACTGCGCTTGGGGTATGCCCGTGGTGTACAGGTGAGCTTGAACGGTCAATCGGTCGATGTTGCACCCTTTATCTCCGGTGAAACCGCACGGCTGAAGTTAGGGGGCCAGTAATATGCAGTATCCGTCACCTATCAAGCGTCGTATTTCGCGCAAAATCTGGGTCGGCGCTGTGCCGGTGGGTGGCGATGCCCCCATTGCCGTGCAGAGCATGACCAACAGTGATACCAACGATGTTGCCGCCACCGTCGCGCAGATTCGGCGTCTTGAAGATGCTGGCGCTGACATTGTGCGTATTTCGGTACCGGACATGGATGCGGCTGAAGCCTTTGGTCGAATTAAGCAGCAGGTGCGAGTGCCACTGGTTGCAGACATCCACTTCGATTACAAGATCGCCTTGCGTGTGGCTGAGCTCGGTGTCGATTGCCTGCGCATCAATCCCGGCAATATCGGCCGCGAGGATCGAGTGCGTGCCGTTGTTGAAGCCGCCCGTGACAAAGGCATCCCGATCCGCATCGGGGTAAATGCCGGGTCGCTGGAAAAAGACCTGCAGAAAAAATACGGCGAGCCAACACCCGAGGCGTTGGTTGAGTCCGCGTTGCGTCACGTTGAACATTTAGATCGTCTGAATTTTCCTGACTTCAAGGTCAGCGTAAAGGCCTCCGATGTGTTTATGGCCGTTGCCGCTTATCGGTTGCTGGCCAAACAAATTGAGCAGCCCCTGCACTTGGGTATTACCGAGGCAGGCGGTTTGCGCTCCGGCACCGTAAAATCAGCAGTTGGCTTGGGCATGTTGTTGGCTGAGGGTATCGGCGACACGATCCGGATTTCTCTCGCGGCGGATCCCGTAGAAGAGATTAAGGTCGGTTACGACATCCTCAAGTCCCTGCGTTTGCGTTCGCGGGGCATCAACTTCATCGCCTGCCCGAGCTGTTCGCGGCAGAACTTCGATGTGGTCAAGACCATGAATGAGCTGGAACAGCGCGTTGAAGACCTGCTGGTGCCGTTGGATGTGGCCGTGATCGGCTGTGTAGTTAACGGCCCTGGTGAAGCTAAAGAGGCGCATATCGGCCTGACCGGTGGCTCGCCTAACCTGATTTATATCGATGGTAAGCCGGCGCTCAAGCTGGGCAATGACAACCTGGTTGATGAGCTGGAAAAGCTGATCCGCCAGAAAGCGGCCGATAAGGTCGCCGCTGATGCCGCTCTGATTCTGCGCAGCTAACACCGTTAAGGAATTGAATTGAGTAAGTCCCTGCAAGCCATCCGTGGCATGAACGATATCCTGCCCGAGCAGACTCCGCTTTGGCGCTATTTTGAAGGCACAGTAGCCAATCTGCTTGACGGCTATGGCTATCGACAGATGCGCATGCCGATCGTCGAATTCACCGAGCTGTTCAAGCGCTCCATCGGCGAAGTGACCGATATCGTCGAGAAAGAGATGTACACCTTTGACGACCGTAACGGCGATTCCCTGACTCTACGCCCGGAAGGCACTGCTGCGTGCGTGCGCGCTGTGCTTGAGCATGGCCTAGCAGGTGGTGGGCAGACCCAGAAACTCTGGTACATCGGGCCGATGTTCCGTCACGAGCGTCCGCAGAAAGGCCGTTATCGTCAGTTTCATCAGATCGGTGTGGAAGTCTTTAACGTCGACGGTCCAGACATCGACGCTGAGCTGATCGTGCTGACGTGGCGTCTTTGGGGAATGTTAGGCATTCGTGATGCAGTGAAACTTGAGCTCAACAGCCTCGGTACCAGCGCTGCACGCGGCGTATACCGCGAGGCGCTGGTCGAGTTTTTGATGGCCCATGCCGACTTACTGGATGAAGACAGCCGTCGCCGCATGGCCAGCAACCCGCTGCGCGTGCTCGATAGCAAGGCCCCAGAAACCCAAGCCGTTTTAGTCAACGCGCCGAAGCTGGCTGATTACTTAGATGAAGAGTCGCGCGTGCATTTCGATGGGCTAAAAGCCCGCTTAGATGCGGCGGGTGTGCCTTATGTGATCAACCCCAAGTTGGTGCGAGGCTTGGATTACTACAGCAAAACGGTGTTCGAGTGGGTCACCGATCAGCTCGGCTCCCAAGGCACTGTCTGCGCGGGTGGGCGCTATGATGGTTTGGTTGAGCAGATGGGCGGCAAGCCAACGCCGGGTGTAGGCTTTGCCATGGGCATCGAACGGTTGGTGCTGTTACTCGAAACTCTAGGTAAAGTACCGGCTGAAATCGCCCGTACCGTTGATGTTTACCTGTGCGCCTTCGGTGAGCCTGCTGAGTTAGCGGCGCTGGCTTTGAGTGAGCGTCTGCGTGATCAATTGCCGCACCTGCGACTGCAAGTCAATGCGGGGGCCGGTAGCTTCAAAAGTCAGTTCAAAAAAGCCGACAAAAGCGGTGCGCTGTATGCCCTGATTCTGGGTGAAGACGAATTGGCTCAGCAAGTGGTAGGTTGCAAGCCGCTGCGCGGTCAGGGCGAGCAACAAAGTATTGCTTGGTCGGCATTGGCCGATCATCTGGCGACCTGCGCCAATCAGGCTTGAGAGCCTGTTAAGTGATTTAGCGAATAGGAGTGTTGGGGTGGTTTCGCGTACTGATGATGAAGAACTGGCGGTAATCAAAGACTGGTGGCAGCAAAACGGTAAGCCATTGCTGATTGGTGTTGTACTGGCGTTGGTGGCAGTTTTCGGCTGGCAGGGCTGGCAGAAGTACCAAGCTGATCAAGCTCATGGTGCGTCCTTGGTTTATCAGCAGTTGTTAGAAGCAGCCCTCGACCCGAGTGGCAAGCCCGACGCTGGTAAAGTTGCCGAATTGGCCAACACCCTGAAGAACGACTACGCAGGCACTCATTACGCTCAGTACGGCAGCTTGTTCGTGGCCAAGGTGGCTGTCGAAGCAGGCAAGCTGGCTGATGCTGCCAGTGAGCTTCAATCGATTGTTGATAAGCCGGCAGATGACAGCTTGGCTGAGCTCGCCCGTCAGCGCTTGGCGCGTGTGCTGGCCGCGCAAGACAAGGCAGAAGAAGCCCTGAAATTGCTGGATGCTAAGGTGGCGCCGGCATTCACTGCTACGCGCGAAGAGCTCAAGGGCGATGTGCTGGTGCAACTCGGTCGTGCCGATGAGGCGCATGCCGCTTATGAAAAAGCCAAGGCTGCGCTCTCTGAAGAAGCGGCTGTTGGTGGTCTGCAAATGAAGCTTGATGATTTGGCAAAAGGGGATGCGTGACGTGATGCCTTGGAAGAATGCAGCACTGCTTGCCTTGGCCTTTTTGGCTGTAGGTTGCAGCAGCAATAGCAAAAAGGAACTGCCACCCGCCGATTTGCCTAAATTCGAGCAAGAGGTCAGCCTGCAGAAAGAGTGGAGCCGCTCGATTGGCGCAGGCCAGGGCGAGTCCTTCAATATGCTGGCGCCAGCGATTGATGGTGAGCAAATTTATGCGGCCGACGTCGAAGGCTTGGTCGTGGCTATGGACCGTATGAGCGGCAAAGTTATCTGGAAAACTGAGCTGGAACTGCCGGTGTCGGGCGCCGTTGCTGCCGGTTACGGCTTGGTCGTGGTCGGCACACTCAAAGGCGAAATCATCGCCCTTGATACCGCCAGCGGTGAAGAAAAGTGGCGAGCTCGGGTCACCAGTGAAGTGTTGGCCGCGCCTGCGCTGAATGGTGACGTGGTGTTGGTGCAGACTCAGGATGATCGTTTGATCGCCTTTGACATGAACACCGGCGAGCAGCGTTGGATTTTTGAAAACACGCCTGCGGTACTCACACTGCGTGGTACGGGCAGCCCAGTACTGACCAATCGTCTGGCCATCGCTGGCTTATCCACTGGCAAGGTGATTGCGCTGGATGCACAGCGTGGCATTCCGGTGTGGGAGCAGCGCGTTGCCGTGCCACAAGGCCGCTCCGAGTTAGAGCGGGTTGTTGATATCGACGGTGGCTTGCTGCTTTCGGCGGGTACGCTTTATGCGGTCAGCTATCAAGGCCGTGTGGCGGCGATGGACCTGGAAAGCGGTCGTATCCTTTGGCAGCGCGAAGCATCCAGCTCCGTCGGCGTGGCACAGGGTTACGGCAGTGTTTATGTAAACCTGGCCAACGGTACTGTTGAAGGTATCGATGAGCGTTCGGCTTCGGCACTCTGGACTAACGATTCACTGGCTCGCCGGCAGTTGTCTGCGCCGGAAGTGTTCTCCAGCTACGTAGCGTTCGGTGACCTGGAAGGTTACCTGCACCTGGTCAGCCAGGTGGATGGCCGTTTTGTCGGCCGCATACGTATCGACAGCGATGGCTTGCGTGCACGCCCCTTGGTTGCCGGTGGTTGGCTGTATGCCTTTGGCAACGGTGGCAATTTGGTGGCTTTAACCATCAAGTAACCTGCTAGTCGCTTTGGTCTTGCTGCATGGCGCATCGCGTCGTGTAGCACGGCCAGTGCAATGAATTCCGGCCGCTGCCCCTGCAGCGGCTTTTGTATTTTCTGAAATAACGAAGTGGAGAGCCTAATGGTTCCCGTAATTGCCCTGGTGGGCCGCCCTAATGTCGGCAAGTCCACCCTGTTTAACCGCTTGACCAAGTCCCGTGACGCGATTGTCGGCGACCTGTCTGGTCTGACCCGTGATCGCCAATACGGCGAGGCCAAGTGGCAGGGGCGAACCTATATCGTCATCGACACCGGTGGTATCTCCGGTGACGAAGAAGGCATTGACGCAAAGATGGCCGAGCAATCGCTGCAGGCCATTGAAGAAGCCGATGCCGTATTGTTTCTGGTAGATGCCCGCGCGGGTTTGTCGGCCTCCGATCAGATGATCGGTGAGCATTTGCGTCGTCGTAACAAGCGCAGTTTTTTGGTGATCAATAAAGTCGATAACATCGACGCTGACCTAGCCCGCGCTGAATTTTCCAGCATGGGCATGGGTGAGTCGCTGCCGATTGCCGGTGCTCACGGTCGCGGCCTGACGCAGATGCTCGAAGCTGTGCTGGGTTCCTTCCCCAAGGATGCCACCGAGCCGGAAGAGGGTGAGGAAGAGGAAGTTGTTCTTGAAGGTCAGGAAGCTAAGCGCATCCCCGGACCAAGCGAGAAAGACGGCATCAAGCTGGCAATTATCGGCCGGCCGAACGTGGGCAAGTCGACCTTGGTCAACCGCATGCTCGGTGAAGACAGGGTCATCGTTTATGACCAGCCTGGTACGACCCGCGACAGTATCTATATCCCGTTCGAGCGTGATGACGAGAAGTACACCTTGATCGACACCGCCGGCGTACGTCGTCGCGGCAAGATCTTTGAGGCGGTGGAAAAGTTCTCGGTGGTGAAAACCCTGCAAGCGATTCAGGATTCCAACGTTGTGGTGTTCGTCATGGATGCCCGCGAAGGTGTGGTCGACCATGACCTCAACCTGCTTGGCTTCGTCCTAGAAAGCGGTCGTGCACTGGTGATCGCTCTGAACAAGTGGGACGGCATGGAGCCCAGCGAGCGCGACTATGTGAAGGTCGAACTGCAACGCAGGCTGTTCTTCGTCGACTTCGCCGATATCCACTTTATCTCGGCGCTGCATGGTACCGGTGTTGGCAACCTGTACAAGTCGGTGCAGGCCTCGTTCAAGTCGGCGATCACCCGCTGGCCGACCAACCGTCTGACCACGATTCTTGAAGACGCCGTCAGCGATCACGCGCCCCCCATGGTCAACAATCGCCGCATCAAATTGCGCTATGCCCACTTGGGTGGTGCCAACCCGCCGCTGATCGTGATTCACGGTAACCAAGTTGATGCGGTGCCCAAGTCCTATATCCGCTATTTGGAAAACACCTATCGCCGCGTACTCAAGCTGGTCGGTACGCCGATCCGTATTGAGTTCAAAGGCGGCGAGAATCCTTATGAGGGCAATAAAAACTCCCTCACAGACCGTCAGGTGAACAAGAAGCGGCGGATGATGAGCCATCACAAGAAGGCTGAGAAGAAGCGTAAAGACAAGCGTTAAGCTTGACGTTAATCGCTCTAGAAAGGCACCTGCGGGTGCCTTTTGCCGTTATCTGGGTTGAGCTATCCTGCGTTTTGCAGGGCTATAGGGCGGGTTAAATCCGCTTGTCTAAGGTCTTTGGCGGGTACTACCTGCCCAACGGATTAACGCGATGATGTTGAGCAAACTGCCGAGCGTTGGCACCACTATCTTCACCCGCATGTCGCAGCTCGCCATGGAAACCGGTGCGCTTAATCTGTCTCAGGGTTTTCCTGACTTTGATGGGCCGTTGGCGCTGCGCGAGGCTGTTAGCCGTCACATTGCTGCCGGTGCCAACCAATATGCGCCGATGGCTGGTCTGCCGGCGCTGCGCGAGCAAGTAGCGGCAAAGGTTGCGCGCAGTTATGGCCGTGTTGTCAGTGCCGACAGTGAAGTCACCATCACGCCGGGGGCGACCCAGGCGATTTTCTGTGCGGTGCAGGCACTGATTCATCCGGGTGATGAGGTCATCGTCTTTGACCCGTGTTACGACAGTTACGAGCCGGCGGTCGAGTTGGCCGGCGGGCGCTGCGTGCATGTGCCGCTGGCTTTTCCGGGATTCGCCATCGATTGGCAGCGCCTGTTGGATGCACTCAGCAGTAAGACTCGCTTGATCATCCTCAACAGCCCGCACAACCCCAGCGGCGCGCTGATCTGCCGGGCCGAACTGGACCGGCTCGCTGAACTGATACGCGGTCGCGATATTTACCTGATCAGCGATGAGGTCTATGAACACCTGGTGTTTGATGGCAGCCAACACGCCAGCATCCTCACTCATGAGGAGCTTTATGCGCGCGCTTTTGTGGTCAGTTCGTTCGGCAAGACCTATCACGTCACTGGCTGGAAAACGGGTTATGTGGTGGCGCCGCCGGCCCTGACTGCGGAGCTGCGCAAAGTGCATCAGTACGTCAGCTTCTGCGCTGTGACGCCGCTGCAATGGGCATTGGCGGATTATATGGCTGAGCACCCCGAGCATGTTGCAGCGTTGCCGGCGTTCTATCAGGCCAAGCGCGATCTGTTCTGCGACCTGCTGGCCGATTCGCGTTTCAGTTTTACCCGCACTGCCGGCAGCTTTTTCCAGTTAGTTGACTACTCAGCTATTCGACCTGATTTAGATGACCTGGCCATGGCCCAATGGTTGACCCGCGAGCAGGGTGTGGCGGCTATTCCGATTTCGGTGTTCTACCAGCAGCCACCGCAGGGTTTACGTTTGCTGCGTTTTTGCTTCGCCAAACGCGAAGAAACTTTGCGTCAGGCAGCGGCGAAGCTCTGCGTGATTTAAGACAGTTGGACGATCGCAAGCTGCTTTAGTTGATTTGAGCTGCGAGCGCCAGTCATCCGCGCTGGGTGGCTCAGCGCACTACTTATGTCCGGTTGGCCGGAAGCGTGCACACAGCAAAACGCCGAGCATTGCCCGGCGTTTTGTTAACGCTGCAATGTTCAGCTCATGCTTGGGTAGTCGGTGTAACCCTCAGCGCCGCCGCCATACAGAGTATTGCCGTCAAGCGGGTTGAGTGCGGCGCCCGCTTTGAAACGGGCGAGCAGATCTGGGTTGGCGATATAGGGGCGGCCGTAGGCCACAAGGTCAGCCAAACCATCGGCAACGGCCTGCTCGCCGCTTTCTGCCGTTTGCCCGCCCGCGATAATCACTGTACCGGTATAAATCTGGCGCAGTGTGCTGAGTAATGCATCAAAGCCCTCGAAGGTGCCGCCTAACCAATCCGGGCGGTTGACATGCAAATAGGCCAACTGGCGGCTGTTAAGTTGCGCGACCAGGTAGCTGAAAGTCTCCAGCGGATTGGCATCGTTAACATCGCCGAAGGTGCCCATGGGCGAGATGCGGATACCGACTTTGCGGCTATCCCCGACGGCTGCAACCGTGGCGTCGACGACGTCTAATACAAAGCGGGCGCGGTTTTCAGCTGAGCCACCATACGCGTCAGTGCGCTGGTTACTGTCAGAGCAAAGGAACTGGTCGAGCAGATAGCCGTTGGCGGCATGCACTTCAACACCATCAAACCCAGCCTTGAGCGCATTGACGCTGCCGTGGGCATAGGCTTCAACCACGCCAGGCAGCTCATTGAGCTCCAGCGCCCGTGGCATAGCCGTTGCCGCTTTATGGTGGCTGCCGTCTGCCTCGACCACATAGCACTCGGCTTGGGCCTGAACGGCTGAGGGGGCGACTGGGGCCGCGCCATTTGGCTGCAGCAACGGATGGGAGATGCGGCCCACATGCCAGAGTTGGAGGAAAATACGCCCGCCCGCGTCATGCACAGCCTGAGTCACTTGCTGCCAACCAGCAATTTGCGCATCGCTGTGGATGCCCGGAGACCAGGCATAGCCCTGACCTTCCGGGCAGACTTGGCTGGCTTCACTGATGACCAAACCGGCGTTAGCGCGTTGGGCATAGTAGTGGGCGTTCAGCTCGCTCGGGATATTGCCCGGCAGGCTGCGCTGGCGGGTCAGTGGTGCCATTACCAGGCGGTTCGGTAGGGTGAGCGCGCCGATTTGCAAGGGGCTGAGCAGGTGTTCAATCGTCATAAAACCTCCATTAAGGTCATTCAAGTGGCTGGCATGAGCCATGGCGGCTATTATGCGCGTAGCGATCTTTTTGGGAAGTACGTACGATAAAGGCGGTAACTTACTTGGGGGTAAGCAATGATGGCCGAACAGCACGCCACACCGATCGAAAACAAGCGCGTGGTGCAGGGCGATAAGGTCTACAGCACGCCGATGGATATCACCCTGGAGGTGATTGGCGGCAAGTGGAAAGCCTTGTTGGTGTATCGCTTGCTCAATGGTCCGCTGCGGTTTTCTGAACTGAAGCGGCTCGTGCCGGACATCACCGAGAAAATGCTGACCCAGCAGTTACGTGAACTAGAGCGTGTTGGCGTGCTCACCCGCACGGTATTTGCTGAGGTGCCACCACGGGTGGAGTATTGCGTGACTGAGCATGGCGCCACCCTGCAGCCAGTGCTGGCCGCCATGTGTGAATGGGGACGCAGTCACAGTCAGCAGCAGGGTGATTGAGGGGGGGGAGCGGTTAAGTCGCCAGTGTCTCAAATCACGCGAGCGACCCTGTGTCGCTCAGGCAGCGTGCTCGGCGGCCTGGCCGATGGCGCGGTTGAGTGCGCTAAATAACGCACGGAAGCTTGCCGTGGTCAGGTTTTCATCAATACCAACACCGTGCAGGGCCCGTCCGCCGTTAACGCGCAGTTCGATATAGGCTGCAGCTTTAGCATGAGTGCCTGCACCAATTGCATGTTCGCTGTAATCCATGATTTCCACGGCCACCGGCAGGCCGGCCACCAGTGCTTCCAGCGGGCCTTTGCCGATACCGCGCCAGTGCTGGGTTTGCCCCGCGTTGTTGACCTCAACATCAACGGCACTGGTGCCATTTTCTTCCTGCAAACGATGGCCTTTCAGGGCGTAAGGCGTCGTGGCTTGCAAGTATTCGCGCTCAAGCAATTGGTGGATTTGTGCGGCGCTCATCTCAAGGCCTAAGCGATCTGTTTCTTTCTGCACCACTTGGCTGAACTCAATCTGCATGCGGCGCGGCAGGTTGATGCCGTACTCCTGCTCAAGCAGGAAGGTGATGCCGCCTTTACCGGATTGGCTGTTAACGCGAATCACCGCCTCGTAATCACGGCCGATATCAGCAGGATCAATCGGTAGGTAGGGCACTTCCCACAGCGTGCCTTGCTGACGCTGGGCGAAGCCTTTGCGGATTGCATCCTGGTGCGAGCCAGAGAACGCCGTGTGGACCAAATCGCCAACGTAGGGGTGGCGTGGGTGCACCGGGATCTGGTTGCAGTCTTCGACCACTTTGCGCACGTTGTCGATGTCAGAGAAGTCCAGTTGCGGGTTTACGCCTTGGGTGTAAAGGTTCAGCGCCAGCGTTACCAAGCACACGTTGCCGGTGCGCTCACCGTTACCGAACAAGCAGCCTTCAACGCGATCCGCGCCAGCCATTATGGCCAGTTCGGTGGCCGCAACGCCGGTGCCACGGTCGTTATGGGTGTGCACGCTGAGCAACACGCTGCCACGCTTGTCGATGTGGCGACCGAACCATTCAATCTGGTCGGCATAGTTGTTTGGCGTGGCGCACTCGATGGTGGCGGGCAAGTTGAGGATCAACGGCTGCGCTGGAGTGGGCTGGAACACCGCGATCACGGCGTTGCACACCTCGACGGCAAAGTCAGTTTCAGTGCTGCTAAACACTTCCGGCGAGTACTCAAAGCCCCACTGGGTTTCTGGCTCAGCATCGGCCAGGCGCTTGATGGTTTTGCCCGCGGCTACGGCGATGCCTTTGACGCCCGCTTTGTCCTGATTGAAAACAATTTTACGGAAGCTCGGCGCGCAGGCGTTGTAGTAATGCACGATGGCTTTCTTCGCACCCTTGAGGGACTCGAAAGTACGCTCGATAAGGTCGTCGCGGGCTTGAGTCAGCACCTGGATGGTCACGTCATCGGGGATGTGGCCACCTTCGATCAGCTCGCGAACGAAGTCGAAGTCGGTCTGCGAGGCAGACGGAAAACCCACTTCAATTTCTTTCAAGCCCACGGCCAGCAAGCACTTGAAGAAGCGCATCTTTTTTTCGGCATCCATCGGCTCGATCAACGACTGATTGCCGTCGCGCAAATCGGTTGAGAGCCAGATGGGGGCCCTGTCGATGATCTGGTCCGGCCACGTGCGATCGGCGATGGCAATTTGGGTGAACGGACGGTATTTGCTAGAAGGGTCTTTAAGCATGCTCATGGGGCAGTCCTTTTAGCGCACGGCAGTGGGCGGCCGAGCGGGCTCTTCAAAAGTGGCGATGGCTGCAGGTATTAACCCAGCAAACGCAGGCATACCCAGTAGGGGTGGTGGGTGTTCATGGCGTAAACCCTATCTATGGCGATAGGGGCTTGCAAGCTTTGCGCAATAAATGGTGTTTTCAGTCGATTTATAAATTTAAGCGAGATTTTATTGCGCTGAGTTCGGTCTCGCTGCTCATCAATTGTGCGGCCTGTGACGCGCGCGTTCGGCAGCTGCCGGGTTGCTATGGCGTTTGTGGTGCTCAGGCGTCAGCACCTCAGGGTTTGAATGCGCCAATGAAAATCGCCGGGTCCACGCGGGCGTCATTCAGGCTGACATTCCAGTGCAAATGCGGCCCAGTGGCCCGGCCGGTGGCGCCGACTTTGCCGAGTACGCCGCCGCGCGGCAGTTCGTCACCCAGTTTCACCCCGATGGCTGAGAGGTGACAAAACATGCTGATCAAGCCTTGGCCATGGTCGATAAACACCGTTTTACCGTTAAAAAAATAGTCGCCAATCAGGATCACCTTACCGGCAGCCGGGGCTTTGATCGGGGTGCCGCTGTTAGCCGCAAAATCCAGTCCGGAGTGCGGGTTACGTTCTTCACCGTTGAAGAAGCGGCGCAGGCCAAACGGGCTGGACAGCGGCCCGTTGACCGGCCTGTCGAATAACAGATTGCTTGGCTGGCGGGCGCTGAATTGCTGATAGGCATGAGTTTGCTCGCTTAGCTCCCGCTCAATGCGCGCGAGGTTCTTGGCGTTCGGGTTGACTTGCTGCTGATTTTTGATGGTGATGCGTTGCTCGGTGTAATGCTTATTACCCACTTCGAATTCACGTGTTTTACCTGCTACCAGCAACTGCTCAATGCCTGGCTTCACACTCAAAGGGATGCCGACTATGGCGATCCAGCGTTGTTGATCCTCGTGAATGACCAGCACCGGCTTGTTCTGAAAGCGAGCAGCCGGTGCGTTTGGCGCCGGCCCCAGGTCAACCACCGCAACGCCCCCGGGTACCGGTTTATTCAACAGGCGACTGATAAAGCCTTCAGCGTGGACGGGCAGGGCGAGGCAGAGGGCAATGGCGAGAGCAAGCAGGCGCATAGGGCTTCCGTTAAGTGGGTTTATCGTGGTTATGACGTGCTGCTTTGATCTGCCGAGCGCCATGTTCTGGTTACGATAACCGAGCCACTGTGACAGCAATCTGCGCCGAAATCGGCAGCGGTAACGGCATTGTTGGGTGGCTTGGCACGTGCATCTTAGCGTTTTCCGCGCCGGTATTGCCCGGGCGCGACGCCAGTCATTTGCCGGAAAGCCCGGCCGAAATTGGCGGCATCGCTGTAGCCCAATAACTGCGCAATATCGCTGACCGAGTAACGCGCATCGCTCAGCAAGCGGCAGGCGAGTTGCTGTTGCTGGGCGCTGCACAGGCTGCGAAAACTGCTGCCGTGTTCATCCAGCCGGCGGATTAGGGTGCGCGGTGATAGCGCCAGTGCGGCAGCCAAATCGTCCAGCCGAGGTTGGCTGATGGGGTCGCCGAGTGTGGTGAGTTGATCAAAGTGGGCCATCAGCCAATGCTCGGCGCGGGTCAGAATGTCTTTGGGGTGAAGCAGGCTGTTGAGTGCTTCGCGGCAGCGCATCAAGGCGGCGCGATAGGTTTTTTCGTCATGCAAGGGGCAGGGCAGGCGGCGCAGCCCTGCGGGCAGCTTAAAGGCCGTGGTGGCGGCATTGAACTCGCAGCGGCCATTGAAGTACTGGGCATACAGCGCTGCATGCGGCGGCGCAGGCCAAGCAAACTGCACAATCACCTCGCGGGCACTATGGCCCATTACGGCGTCGACATAGCTGCTGGCGATTTGCATCAGCACCTCAATCAGCGGCAGTTCCAGTTCACCCAAGGGGTAGCGTGTAGTGTCCACCGTCAGGCAGAAAAAGTTGTTTTGCTGACTGGCGCTAAAGCTGATGAAGGGCGAGCGTATCCGCGCAAACTGCACTAATACATCCAGCCCCTCACCTAAGGTTGGCGCACTCAGCGCGGCAAACCCCAGCGGGCCGTGGCTGGTGATATTCAGTTGCTGCCCGAAAATAAGCCCCCAGTCAGTTCGCCCGGTCAGCGCCATCACATTGCGGAAGATCTGCAGTTGTTGCGCCGCGCTAATGTGCGTGGTGGTCGGCGCTAGGCTGTCCCCCAGCCCGGTACCCGCCAGCAGGTTGCCCGCCTGCTCCGGCCAGCGTTGCAGCAGGAGCCGGGTGTAGGTGCTGGGGGTGGGCAGTTGGTTGAGTTCGCTGTTCATGGGCTGAGTATGGCGATAAATGACCAGTAATGCGTCATTAACTGCAATTTAAGTCCGCGCCTTACGGCCTTAGAGTGATAAGCACAATAAACGTCCATGAGGACTAGGCAATGCATCAGTTCACTCTGCAGCACCCTGAACAAGGCGAGATTACTTACCAAGACCGCAAGCGCTACCTGTGGCTGGTGTCCTTGCTCTATCCCTTGATTGCCCTCAGCGGCATCGGCTTGTTCTACCTAACAGGCAATCAATGGGTGTTCGTGGTGCCATTGCTAACCGCCTATATCGGCGTCAGCGCGCTGGACTGGTTGATCGGTGAGGACCGTAACAATCCGCCCGAGGAGCTGGTGCCCCAGCTGGAAGCCGATGCCTATTACCGCTGGTTGCCCATTCTCACGGTGCCCATGCATGTGCTGGTGCTGGTGATCTTTGCCTGGTTTATCTCCAGCCATGACCTGGGTCTACCGGCCTTCCTGATGCTGACGCTGACAGCCGGCCTGTATAGCGGCCTGGGCATCAACACCGCTCATGAGTTGGGTCATAAAAAGCCTGCCTTGGAGCGTTGGATGGCGCGCATCGCGTTAGCGGTATCGGGTTATGGGCATTTCTGTGTTGAGCATAACCGTGGCCATCACCGGCATGTCGCCACCCCGGAAGATCCGGCCAGCTCGAAGATGGGTCAGAACATTTACCAATTTGCCTGGACGGAAATACCAGCAGGCTTTCTTCGCGGCTGGGCGTGCGAAAAAGAACGCCTGACCCGCCAAGGCAAATCCGTTTGGCATCCCAGCAACGAAGTGCTGCAGTCCTATGCCCTGACCTTGGTATTGCAGGGCGCGCTGATCGTGGCGTTTGGGTGGATCATGCTGCCGTTTCTGTTGATGCAGAATTTCTACGGCTGGTGGCAGCTGACCAGTGCCAACTACATCGAACACTACGGCCTGCTGCGTCAGCGCAAACCCAACGGTGCGTATGAGCACTGCCAGCCTTGGCACAGTTGGAATGCCGATTACTTGGCCTCTAACCTGCTGCTGTTCCAACTGGAGCGCCATTCTGACCACCACGCCAATCCAACCCGGCACTATCAAAGCCTGCGCAGCTTCCCCAACTTGCCAACCCTGCCTACTGGTTATTCCGGTATGTATGCCTTGGCGATGGTGCCTGCGCTTTGGTACCGGGTTATGGATAAACGCGTGCTGGCGTTGCCACACATCGCCGGTGACTTTGACAAGGTGAATATTGTGCCCGGCCGGCGTGCCGAGCTAGAGGCGCGTTATGCCGGCGTTAGCGTGCAGCCGCATGCGGCGCAGGAGGCGTAAATGGCCAAGTACCTGTGCCCCGGTTGTGGTTACCACTACGACGAAGCGCTCGGCGAACCCCACGAGGGCTTTGCCTCCGGCACCACTTTTGCTGACTTGCCCGAAGACTTTTTCTGCCCCGACTGTGCGGTGCGCGGCAAAGAAGACTTTGAGCTAGTCGAGGAGTGACAAGGTGACCGGCGCGAGGTGGTTATCTTCCACCCGCACCACCAACTCGCCAGCGCCTAATTTAGCCTGCAGGCGTTGGCCGGGGCGGGTGTCGGCCGCGTTACGAATGGCGCGGCCGCGCTCATCCAGCAGGATGCTGTAACCGCGGCTTAAGGTCGCCAGCGGGCTGATGGCATGCAGCGTTTGCACCTGGCTGTGCAGGCGCAAGTGACGCGCCTTGAGGCCTTCGCGCATGCTGCGTTGCAGGCGTTCGCTCAGCGCGTTTAGGCGTTGATCAAGCAGCTTGAGGTTACGCTCTGGGTGCAGGCTCAACAGTCGAGTTTGCAGGCGGGCTAAGCACTCGCGGCGATTATTCAGTTGCCGCTCGAAGGCACGACTCAGACGCATCTCCAAATCATCAATGCGTTGAGCATGCTGGCGTAAGCGTTCACCCGGATGGCGCAAGCGCCGTTGCAAGCCCTCCAGACGCATGCGTTCGCGCTCCAAGCGGTGTTGCATGCGCAGGTTCAAGCGGCGCTTGAGGGTGTAAAGGCGTTGCACCAGCTCACTGCTGTCGGGGGCCAGTAACTCGGCGGCCGCTGAGGGCGTTGGCGCGCGTACGTCGGCGACGAAATCGGCGATGGAAACATCGGTTTCATGGCCCACGGCGCTGACGATGGGCGTAATGCACGCAGCAATGGCACGGGCCACCGGCTCTTCATTAAAGCACCAGAGGTCTTCCAGCGAGCCACCGCCACGGGCCAGGATCAGCGCATCAAAGCCCTTGGCATCGGCGATGCCCAGTGCGCGAACAATCTGCGCGGTGGCGTCACGGCCTTGCACGGCGGTGGGGATCAGGGTCAGTTCCACCTGCGGCGCACGGCGGCGAAAGACGCTGATGATGTCGCGGATCACCGCGCCGGTCGGCGAGCTGATAATGCCAATGCGTTTCGGGTGGGCTGGCAGGGCGATTTTGCTCTCGGCTGCGAACAAGCCTTCAGCGCTGAGCTTTTCCTTCAGCGCCTCGAACGCCAGGCGCAGCGCGCCATCGCCGGCGGGCTCCACCGCATCGAGAATCAACTGGTAATCGCCGCGGCCTTCAAACAGCGAGACCTTACCGCGTACCTTCACCGCCAGACCGTCACGCAGCGCCTGGCGGGCCTTGGCTGCGTTCTGCCGGAACAACGCGCAGCGCACCTGTGCCTGGCTGTCTTTTAGGGTGAAATAAATGTGCCCAGACGCCGGCTTGGCCAGGTTGGAGATCTCGCCTTCAACCCAGATGCCGCCGAAAACATCTTCCAGGAGCAGGCGTGCGCGGTTGTTCAACTGACTGACGCTGAGCACCTCGCGGTCGAGGTTTAGGCGTTGGAAGGGGTCTTTGATCATGGCCGGCATGATAAAGGCTTTACTCAGACTGACCATAGCGGATTGACCTTGACCGTTACAGTCAGCCGATTAAGCTGCTCATCCTTAGCATTCTTAAGCGTTAAACGAGCCCTTTATGAGCGAGCAGCAAGCCATCATCGTGCCGCAGATTTCCAGCTTTCCCGGTCATGAGGCGCGGGCGCGGTTAATTGTGCGTTGGCTGGTTAAGCAGGCCATCATCGAAGAGCAGCTAACCACCTGCGGGCGTACTTGTAAGCAAATGGGCTACGGTATTGCCGAGGGCGCGCGGCGGGTAGTCGAGCGGCCTGAGTTGTTGCCGTTCGGTCAGGCGATACATGGCCTGGAGATCATCTATAAGCGCTGCATTTACACGCCGACCATCGGCTTTCTGGAAGAGGCGGGTTGCGCAAGGTGCCGCAAGGAAGTGGGCGAGGCGCTGTTCGACAGCTTGGAAGACTGGATGCCGGGGCATACGGATAACTTTACCTGCCCGCGTTGTGGTCATGAAGATGACATCAACGGGTTTTTGTTTCTGCAGCCCTGCGGCTTCTCTAACCTGGGTTTTATCTTTAATAACTGGGCCGATGCCGGCTTTAAACCGAGCTTTGTCGATGAGTTTGCTGCGCGTTTGGGCTATCCGGTCTCTTTGGTGCGGGTCGACGTTTAGGGCCGTGCGGCGCGTGGGCGAATCTTCTGTTGGGTTTACCACTACTTTGCGTTGAGTGCGGGGGGGCGTCTGAGTATAATGGCGCGCTTCCAATTTTCCCGTCCGGGAGCCCCCGCCATGCTGCGTATCAGTCAAGAAGCTCTAACCTTCGACGACGTTCTACTTATTCCAGGTTATTCCGAAGTTTTGCCGAAGGATGTCAGCCTCAAAACGCGTCTGACCCGTGGCATTGAACTGAATATCCCGCTCCTTTCTGCTGCGATGGATACCGTCACTGAAGCCCGTTTGGCGATTGCCATGGCTCAGGAAGGCGGCATCGGTATCATCCACAAGAACATGACTGTCGAGCAGCAAGCTGCCGAAGTGCGCAAAGTTAAGCGCTATGAGTCGGGCGTGGTTAAAGATCCGATCACCATCGAAGCGGATGCCACCGTTGGCGATTTGTTCGACCTGACCCGGCAAAACAACATTTCCGGTGTGCCGGTGCTGCATCACGGTGATCTGGTCGGCATCATCACCAGCCGTGACGTGCGCTTCGAGACCAACATGAGCTCCAAGGTGCGCGAGTTGATGACGCCCAAAGAGCGTCTGGTCACGGTCAAGGAGGGTGAAGACACCCAAACCGTGCGCAAGCTGCTGCACAAGCATCGCATCGAGCGGGTGCTGATTGTCGATGACCAGTTCCGCCTCAAGGGCATGATGACCGTCAACGACATCGAGAAAGCCAAAGCCTACCCGCTGGCCAGTAAAGATGACCAAGGTCGTCTGCGTGTTGGCGCGGCGGTGGGTACCGGTGCTGACACTGAAGACCGTGTGGCCGCTTTGGTGCATGCAGGCGTTGATGTGATCATTGTGGACACGGCCCACGGCCACTCCAAAGGTGTGATTGACCGTGTGCGCTGGGTTAAGCAAACCTTCCCTGCTGTGCAGGTAATTGGCGGCAACATCGCCACCGGCGAAGCGGCCAAAGCGCTGGCTGATGCAGGCGCAGATGCGGTCAAGGTCGGTATCGGCCCAGGCTCAATCTGCACCACACGCATCGTTGCGGGCGTGGGTGTGCCGCAGATCAGTGCTGTGGCCAATGTAGCCGCTGCCCTGGCGGGTACCGGCATACCGCTGATCGCGGATGGCGGTATTCGCTTTTCGGGTGACCTGTCGAAAGCTATTGTCGCGGGTGCGTCCTGCGTGATGATCGGCTCCATGCTCGCCGGCACTGAAGAAGCGCCAGGTGAGATTGAGCTGTTCCAAGGCCGCTCCTACAAAGCCTACCGCGGCATGGGCTCGTTGGGCGCCATGGCGCAAGCGCAAGGCTCATCGGATCGTTACTTCCAGGATTCCTCTGCCGGCGCTGAAAAATTGGTACCCGAAGGGATCGAAGGTCGTGTGGCCTATAAAGGTGCCATGGGCGCTATCGTCCATCAGCTGATGGGTGGCCTACGCGCCTCCATGGGTTACACCGGTTGCGCCACCATCGAAGAGATGCGCAGCAAACCGGAGTTTGTGCGCATCACCGGCGCCGGCATGGCCGAGTCGCATGTGCATGATGTGCAGATCACCAAGGAAGCGCCGAACTACCGCGTGAGTTAAGTGCATCCGCTGGGTGGATGGAGCGTTGCTCTACCCACCCAGCGGGTCGCGAATTTGCAGCGCAGCGAGTTGAAGATTTAAAGCACGGGGCTGTTGCTGTTGTTTTGCAGTACAGCCCCTTGTCATTTGTGAATTCTGCTACGAGAGACGGCCATGGCTCATCAAGACATCCACGCGCACCGCATCCTGATTCTGGATTTCGGCTCCCAGTACACCCAGCTGATTGCGCGTCGCGTGCGCGAGATTGGCGTGTACTGCGAGCTGCATCCGTTCGACACGAGTGACGAGGACATCCGTGCTTTCGCCCCGCGCGGCATCATCCTCGCCGGTGGCCCGGAGTCGGTGCATGAAGCCGACAGCCCGCGCGCGCCACAAGCGGTGTTTGACCTTGGCGTGCCGGTTTTTGGTATCTGCTATGGCATGCAAACCATGGCCGAGCAGTTGGGCGGCAAAGTTGAAGGCTCAGAGTTGCGTGAGTTCGGCTACGCCCGCGTTGATGTGGTCGGCAAAAGCCACCTACTCGAGGGCATTGAAGACCACATTGACGTTGACGGACTATTCAGCCTCGATGTGTGGATGAGCCACGGCGACAAGGTCACCAAGCTGCCGCAGGATTTCCACATCCTAGCCAGCACCCCGAGCTGCCCGATTGCCGGCATGTTCAACGATGCGCGCGGCTACTACGGCGTGCAGTTCCACCCAGAAGTGACCCACACCAAGCAGGGCGGGCGCATTCTGTCGCGTTTTATCCTCGACATCTGCCAGTGCGAAGCGCTGTGGACGCCGTCCAAGATTGCCGAAGATGCCATTGCCAACGTGCGTGCCCAAGTCGGCAGTGCCAACGTGCTGCTCGGTTTGTCCGGCGGTGTCGATTCCTCGGTGGTGGCGGCATTGCTGCACAAAGCGATTGGCGACCAGCTGACCTGCGTATTTGTCGATAATGGCCTGCTGCGTCTCCACGAAGGCGAGCAGGTGATGGCCATGTTCGCCGAAAACATGGGCGTCAAAGTGATTCGCGCCAATGCTGCAGAGCAGTTCCTCGACAACTTGGCCGGCGAGTCCGATCCGGAGAAGAAGCGCAAAATCATCGGTCGCACCTTTATCGACGTGTTTGATGCCGAGTCGAACAAGCTGGACAACATCAAGTTCCTCGCCCAAGGCACCATCTACCCGGATGTGATCGAGTCGGCTGGCGCGAAAAGCGGCAAGGCTCACGTGATCAAGTCGCACCACAACGTCGGTGGCCTGCCGGAAGAAATGAACCTGAAACTGGTCGAGCCGTTGCGCGAACTGTTTAAGGACGAAGTACGTCGTCTGGGTCTGGAGCTCGGTCTGCCCTACGACATGGTTTACCGTCACCCATTCCCGGGCCCAGGCCTGGGTGTGCGCATCCTTGGTGAAGTGAAGAAGGAATACGCCGACCTGCTGCGTCGTGCCGACCATATCTTTATCGAAGAGCTGCGCAAAGCTGACTGGTATCACAAGGTCAGCCAGGCCTTCGTGGTGTTCCAACCGGTGAAATCGGTCGGTGTAGTGGGCGATGGCCGTCGTTACGCGTGGGTAGTTGCCTTGCGCGCCGTGGAAACCGTCGACTTTATGACCGCACGTTGGGCGCACCTGCCTTACGAGCTGCTGGAAACCGTCAGCGGGCGCATCATCAATGAGATCGAAGGCATCTCTCGCGTCACCTACGACGTGTCGAGCAAGCCACCCGCGACCATTGAGTGGGAGTGATCCCTCTGAGTTGAAACGCCACAAAGGCAGCGCGAGCTGCCTTTGTGGTTTTTGTAAGGTGCATTCTGTTTGCTTTAGGGTCGTCAGCCCTGCGTCTTAAATGAGAAGATGTTTCAATTGATGGCCCGATAACCTTCGGGCTGCTGTCTTCCCGGATTGCATCCGGGCCACAGGAAACCTTATGTCTTTTACCCGCAGGCAAATGCTGGTCGGTCTGGCTGCTGTTGGCGTCGTCGGTCTTGGCACGGGTGGCGTGCGCTATTGGTTGGGCCGTCCGGAAAATGTCGCGACTCACGACTATGAACTGATTGCCGCGCCGCTGGATATCGAGTTGGTGCCGGGGCATATCACCCCGGCGTGGGCTTACGGCGGGCAGGCGCCGGGTGTGGAGCTGCGCTGCCGCCAGGGCGAGCGTTTGCGTGTGCGCTTTATTAACAAGCTGGATGTGCCGACCACGATTCACTGGCATGGCATCCGTCTGCCGCTGGCGATGGACGGTGTGCCTTATGTGTCGCAAGCGCCGGTGTTGCCGGGGGAATACTTCGATTACACCTTCATCACCCCTGATGCTGGCAGCTTCTGGTATCACCCGCACGTTGCCAGCGGCGAGCAACTCGGGCGTGGTTTGGTTGGCGCGTTGATTGTGGATGAGCGCGAGCCCAGCGGCTTTCGCCATGAGCAGACGCTCAACTTGAAGAGCTGGCATATCGACGAGCAGGGCGCGTTTACTGCATTCAGTGTGCCGCGCGAAGCGGCGCGGGGCGGTACGCCGGGGCGCTTGAGCACGGTCAATGGTGTGCATGCGCCCACTTTGGATCTGCCGGCCGGGCAGGTGGTACGCCTGCGTCTACTCAATCTGGATAACACCCTGACGTATCGGCTCAACCTGCCTGGCGCGCAGGCGCGGATTTATGCGGTGGATGGCAATCCGGTCACGCCACGGCCATTAGGTAAAGAGTATTGGCTGGGGCCCGGCATGCGCATCGACCTAGGGCTGCAAGTGCCCGCGGCGGGTACGCAGTTGTCGCTGCGCAATGGGCCTCTGCGGTTAGCCACTCTGCGCGCGCAGCCCAGTGCCGAAGGTGCGGGTGAATGGCCGCCAGCCTTACCCGCTAATCCGATTGCCGAGCCTGATTTGGCTGCTGCCGAGACGTTGCGCTTTAACTTCGAGTGGGCCGGCGCAGTATCGGTGGGCCTGGCTCAGGGCGCCGCGCACAGCTTTTGGCAGATCAACGGTCAAGCCTGGGACATCAATGACAAGACCTGTGCCGACCGGCCAATTGCCCGCCTGCAATTGGGCAAGAGTTATATCTTCGAGCTGCGCAATCTCAGCCAATACCAACACCCGATCCACCTGCACGGCATGACCTTTAAGGTGCTGGCCTCCAACCGTAAGTCGATCATCCCGTATTTCACCGACACTTACTTGCTGGGCAAGAATGAGCGCGCGCGTGTTGCGCTGGTCGCGGATAACCCCGGTGTGTGGATGTTTCATTGCCATGTGATTGACCATATGGAAACCGGTCTGATGGCCTCAATCGAGGTGGCTTAAACATGCGCGCCCCCCTGATCATTGATCGCAGCCAAGACGCGCATTTTATGCGTGAGGCCTTGGCGCTGGCTGCCCAAGGCGCCGCTTTAGGTGAGGTGCCGGTCGGCGCGGTGCTGGTGCAGAACGGCGTGATAGTTGGGTGCGGCTTTAATTGCCCGATCACCACCCACGACCCCAGCGCCCATGCCGAGATGGTGGCGATCCGCGCTGCCGCACACGCCGCTGTTAACTATCGCCTGCCCGGCAGCACCCTGTATGTGACGCTGGAGCCGTGCAGCATGTGCGCCGGTTTAATCGTGCACACACGGGTGCAGCGCGTGGTGTATGGCGCCCGCGAACCTAAAGCAGGGGTGGCGATAAGTCAGGGCGCATTCTTCAATCAGGCGTTTCTTAACCACCGTGTATTAGTCGAGGGCGGAGTGCTTGGTGAGGAGTGCGGCGCGCTGTTGAGTGCTTTTTTCAAAGCCAGGCGCGAGCAACGCTAGAGCGGTGGGGTTTGCTCTTCGGGCTGGCGTTTGTCGATGCCCGGTACGTGCTGTTTGCTGTCGGCGATTTGTGAGCCTTCCAACTGCGGTTGGGTGACCCACGTGAGGATGTCGTAGTAGCGGCGGATGTTACGCACAAAGTGCACCGGTTCGCCGCCACGGGCATAACCATAGCGGGTTTTGCTATACCACTGTTTTTGCGCCAGGCGCGGCAATATTTTCTGTACATCCAACCACTTGTTCGGGTTCAGCCCTTCAGCTTCAGTGAGTTTGCGCGCATCTTCGAGGTGGCCGCCGCCGACGTTGTACGAGGCCAAAGCGAACCAGGTGCGGTCTGGCTCTTCAATACTTTTCGGCAGCTGGTTCTTCACATAAACAATGTATTTGGCCCCGCCATCGATGCTCTGTTTAGGGTTAAGCCGATCCGACACCCCCATGGCCTGGGCCGTACGCAGCGTCAGCATCATCAGTCCGCGCACGCCAGTTTTTGAGGTGGCAGTGGGTTGCCAAAGTGACTCCTGATACCCAATGGCTGCGAGCAAGCGCCAGTCCACCTGATTAGTCTTGGCGGCGTCGCGAAAATAGTTCTCGTAGCGCGGTAGGCGTTGTTGCAGGTGCTTGGCAAACGTATAAGCGCCGACATAACCCAGTACATCAACATGGCCGTAGTAGCGATCTTTCAAGCGTTGCAGACTGCCGTTTTGCTGGGCGCGCTGGAGAAAACTGTTTACTTCATCGAGCAGGCTGCGGTCTTCACCCGGCGCAGTGGCCCACGCTAAGTTCTGCGCATCGCCCAAATCAAACGCCACGCGCACGTTGGGGAAGTAAACCTGGTTCATCGCCAGCTCGTTTGAGTCAACCAAGGTCAGGTCCAACTGCCCGTCATCGACCATGCGCAACAGATCGACCACTTCGACGGCGGCGGACTCTTCATATTGCAATTCAGGCAGTTGCAGCTTAAGGGCGGCCAGCTGCTCCGCATGGCTGCTGCCTTTGAGTACCAAGATGCGCTTGCCGAGCAGATCATCCGGGCGGGTTGGGCGCTGCTGGCCGTTGCGGTAGATCACCTGCGGGGTGACTTCGAGGTAGGGCAGGGAAAAACGCGCATGGGCTTGCCGTCCGTCGCTTTCTACTAAACCTGCAGCAGCCAGTACTGGGCCATTGGGCTTACTAAGGCTAGCGAACAGCTCATCGAGGCTGTCGGCAGTCTCAATTTTCAGGTCTACGCCCAGATCATCGGCAAAGCGTTTCACCAGCTCGTATTCGAAGCCGGTCTCGCCATTGCGGTCTTGGAAGTAGGTGGCTGGGCTGTTACGGGTGATCACCCGCAGCACACCCTCCGCCTGAACGCGCTCGAGTGTGCTGGGTTCTTCAGCACAGCCGCCGAGCAGCAGGAGGATTCCGATCGCCGACAGCCAGCAGGCGCAGCGCACACGGAACACAGATTGGGCAAACATCGGCGCAGTATACGCAAAGCATGGCGTGCGCCATATCTCGACAGCGTGCGGCTTCTCTGCTAGCACCCAGTGCACGGTTTGCCTCGCCTTCACGGGTGCCGTTGGCGGCACTTTAGGCTAGAATGCCCGCCCTCAAAGTACACCCCTTCTCAGAGGCTGTTCTCCATGTTGATCCTGCGCGGCGCGCCCGCTCTCTCTGCTTTCCGTCACGGCAAACTGCTTGAGCAACTGACCAGCAAGGTGCCTGCGGTCACCGGCCTGTACGCCGAGTTCGCGCATTTTGCCGACGTCACTGGCGTGCTTAATGCCGAGGAAGAGCAGGTTTTGGCCCGTTTGCTCAAATACGGCCTAAGCGTGCCGGTGCAGGAGCCAAGTGGTCGTTTGTTTCTGAGCATCCCGCGTTTTGGCACCATCTCGCCTTGGTCGAGTAAGGCCAGCGATATTGCCCGCAACTGCGGCCTGGCGAAGATTCAGCGCATTGAGCGCGGCTTGGCGTACTACGTCAGCGGTGAGCTGAATGCCACCCAAGTGCAGCAGGTGGCTGATTTGCTGCATGACCGCATGACCCAGCTGGTGCTGGATAACCTGCAAGACGCTGGCGCACTGTTTAGCCATGCCCAACCG
Source organism: Pseudomonas sp. TMP9 (assembly GCF_037943105.1). Taxonomy (NCBI): domain Bacteria; kingdom Pseudomonadati; phylum Pseudomonadota; class Gammaproteobacteria; order Pseudomonadales; family Pseudomonadaceae; genus Pseudomonas; species Pseudomonas vesperimontis. The sequence continues at coordinate 2,729,754 of NZ_CP149803.1, read as the reverse complement.
AAACCGCTGACCGCCGTGGATATTCTCGGTGGCGGCCGCGCTGCGCTGGAACGCGCCAACGTCGAGCTGGGCTTGGCCTTGGCTGAAGACGAAATTGATTACCTGGTGACCAGCTTCAACGGCTTGGGGCGCAACCCCCATGACATCGAATTGATGATGTTCGCCCAAGCTAACTCTGAGCATTGTCGGCACAAAATTTTCAATGCCAGCTGGGATATTGATGGCCAGAGCCAGGAAAAATCCCTGTTCGGTATGATTAAAAATACCTATCAAATGCACAGCGAAGGCGTCTTGTCGGCCTACAAAGACAACGCCTCGGTGATCGTCGGCAACGTCGCCGGGCGCTTTTTCCCGGACCCTGAAACCCGCCAATACGGTGCGGTGCAGGAGCCGGTGCATATTCTGATGAAGGTTGAAACCCACAACCACCCAACTGCCATTGCGCCGTTCCCCGGTGCAGCCACCGGCTCGGGCGGTGAAATTCGTGACGAAGGCGCCACGGGCCGTGGTGCTAAGCCAAAGGCAGGGCTGACCGGTTTTACCGTGTCCAACTTGCAGATTCCGGGCTTTGAACAGCCTTGGGAAGTGCCCTACGGCAAGCCCGAGCGCATCGTCACGGCACTGGACATCATGCTTGAAGGCCCGCTGGGCGGCGCGGCGTTCAATAACGAATTTGGTCGTCCGGCCCTGACCGGTTATTTCCGCACGTTTGAGCAAACGATCCAAACCCCGCGCGGCGAAGAAGTACGCGGTTATCACAAGCCGATCATGCTGGCGGGCGGCATGGGCAATATCCGCGCTGAACACGTGCAGAAAGCTGAAATCACCGTCGGCGCCAAGCTGATTGTGCTCGGCGGCCCAGCCATGTTGATCGGTCTGGGCGGCGGTGCGGCCTCATCAATGGCCACCGGTACCAGCTCTGCTGATTTGGATTTTGCCTCGGTGCAGCGCGAAAACCCGGAAATGGAGCGCCGCTGTCAGGAGGTCATTGACCGCTGCTGGCAGCTCGGTGAGCACAACCCGATTGCTTTCATCCATGACGTCGGTGCCGGCGGTTTGTCCAACGCCTTCCCCGAGCTGGTCAATGATGGCGGCCGCGGCGGGCGGTTTGAGTTACGTAATGTGCCCAATGATGAGCCGGGAATGGCGCCCCATGAAATCTGGAGCAACGAATCCCAAGAGCGCTATGTGATGGCGGTGGATGCAGCTGATTTTGAGCGCTTCAAAGCCATTTGTGAGCGTGAGCGCTGCCCGTTTGCGGTCGTCGGTGAGGCCACCGAAGAGGCTCACCTGACCGTGACCGACAGCCATTTTGGCAACAACGCCGTCGACATGCCGCTCAACGTGCTGCTGGGCAAGGCCCCGCGCATGCACCGCTCGGCCGTTCGCGAAGCTGAGTTGGGCGATGATTTCGATGCCAGCAGCCTGGCCATCGACGAATCTGTGACCCGCGTGCTGCATCATCCCGCCGTGGCCAGCAAAAGCTTTTTGATCACCATTGGCGATCGCAGCATCACCGGCCTAGTGGCGCGCGACCAGATGGTCGGGCCGTGGCAGGTGCCAGTGGCCGATTGCGCCGTGACCGCCACCAGCTTTGATGTGTACACCGGTGAAGCCATGGCCATGGGCGAGCGCACCCCCCTGGCGTTGCTGGATGCAGCAGCGTCCGGCCGTATGGCGATTGGCGAAACCCTGACCAACATTGCGGCGTCGCAGATTAACGCGCTCAGCGATATCAAACTGTCCGCCAATTGGATGGCCGCTGCCGGTCATCCGGGTGAAGACGCGCGGCTCTATGACGCGGTAAAAGCGGTCGGCATGGAGTTGTGTCCGCATTTGGGTATCACCATCCCGGTCGGTAAAGACTCGATGTCGATGAAAACCCGCTGGCAGGATGAGGGCGCTGAAAAGAGCGTGACCTCGCCCATGTCGCTTATCGTGACCGGCTTCGCTCCGGTCAGCGATATCCGCAAAACCCTGACCCCGCAATTGCGCATGGACAAAGGTGAAACGGACTTGATCCTGATTGACCTGGGCCGTGGGCAAAACCGTATGGGCGCCTCGATTCTCGCTCAGGTCTACGGCAAGCTCGGCAGCCAAGCGCCGGATGTTGATGACGCCGAAGACCTCAAGGCCTTCTTTGCGGTGATCCAAGGCCTGAACGCCGATGGTCATCTCTTGGCCTATCACGACCGTTCCGACGGTGGCTTGCTGGTTACCGCGTTTGAAATGGCCTTTGCCGGCCACTGCGGGCTTAACCTGAACTTGGATACCTTGGCCGACAATCGCGCTGAGATGGCCGCGGTGTTGTTTAACGAAGAGCTGGGTGCGGTCATTCAAGTGCACCGGGACGCCACGCCGGATGTTCTCTCGCAGTTCAGCGCCGCCGGCTTGGGCGACTGCGTGGCGGTGATTGGTCAGCCGATTAACAGCGATGACGTGGCGATTAGTTTCAACGATCAGCCAGTCTTTGTCGGCCAGCGCCGCCTGCTGCAGCGTCAGTGGGCACAAACCAGTTATCAGATCCAACGCCTGCGCGATAACGTGCAGTGCGCTGAGCAAGAATTCGACACCCTCCTCGATGAGGACAACCCCGGCCTTTCGGCCAAGCTTAGTTTCGACGTCAATCAGGACATCAGCGCGCCGTTTATCCGTAAGGGTGTGCGGCCGCAGATCGCTGTGCTGCGTGAGCAGGGTGTCAACGGTCAGGTGGAAATGGCCGCTGCCTTTGACCGCGCCGGTTTCAACGCGATCGACGTGCACATGAGCGATATTCTCAGCGGCCGCGTTAGCTTGGATGAGTTCAAGGGCCTGGTTGCCTGTGGCGGCTTCTCCTATGGTGACGTGCTCGGGGCCGGCGAAGGTTGGGCCAAGTCAATCCTGTTTAACAGTCGCGCCCGTGATGACTTCCAAGCGTTTTTCGAGCGCAAAGACAGCTTCAGTCTCGGCGTGTGCAATGGCTGTCAGATGATGAGCAACCTGCACGAGCTGATCCCTGGCAGCGAATTTTGGCCGCACTTTGTGCGTAATCGCTCCGAGCAATTCGAAGCGCGTGTGGCCATGGTCCAGGTGCAGGAGTCAGCCTCAATCTTCCTGCAGGGCATGGCTGGTTCGCGTATGCCAATCGCCATCGCCCACGGTGAAGGTCATGCTGAGTTTGAGAATGAAGAAGCCTTGCTTGAAGCTGATTTGTCAGGCTGCGTGGCCATGCGCTTTATCGACAACCATGGCAAAGTCACCGAAACCTACCCGGCCAACCCTAATGGTTCGCCGCGCGGGATTACTGGCCTGACCAGCCGCGACGGCCGCGTGACCATCATGATGCCGCATCCGGAGCGGGTATTCCGCGCGGTGCAGAACTCTTGGAAGCCAGATGACTGGCAGGAAGATGCCGGCTGGCTGCGCATGTTCCGCAACGCTCGTGTGTGGGTGGATTGATCCGTATGGTGCAGGCTTATGCTGAGTAAGCCTGCGCCGGCTCTACCTGAGGTGCGCCAGGTCAAACCTGGTGACACTTTGTTGCTGTGCCGCTGCGGACGTTCGTCCCAGCTTCCCGATTGTGTTTCTGCGTGCCCAGGCGCGCTGGCACTAAGCCCTGAACGTGAGCAATTTCTGTTGCTCTGCCGCTGCGGTCAATCGCAGGGTTTGCCTTATTGCGATGGCAGCCATAACCGCCCGGCTGAAGGTTTTAAAGCCCGCTGGCAGCGCTTTTGGCGAGGCGTTTAACGCTTACTGTGCTAACAACCTACGCGGCAGCTAAGGTGAAAGGCTGTTGCTGTGTGGCATGCTTTGGGCGCGATGTACCCATCAGCCGTCGTGGGAGGCTTGGATGTATAAATTTTGTTTTTTCGTACCTGAAACGCACCTAGAGCAGACCAAACAGGCCGTTTTCGCCGCCGGTGGCGGCCGTATCGGTCACTACGACCAATGCGGCTGGCAAACCTTAGGGCAGGGCCAATTCCGGGCGTTGGCGGGCAGTCAGCCATTTATTGGGCAAGTTGGACAGGCTGAGTCGTTGGCTGAATGGAAAGTCGAGATGGTGGTAGCTGATGAGTTGATTCACGCCGTGGTAAAAGCCCTGCGGCACGCCCACCCCTACGAAACGCCGGCCTTTGAGGTCTGGCGTCTATCCGATATTCAGTTCTGAGTAATGCCGACAAAAAAGGCACCGCGGGTGCCTTTTGCAGGATTGAGGTTTGTGCTTAAGGACGAATTTCGATCAGCGTGCCGTCTTTAACCAAGCTCCAGATCTCGCGCATGTCCGTGTTCTTCATGGCGATGCAGCCTTCGGTCCAGTCTAGGGTGTGGAAAAACCATTCGGGGTATTCCTCATCCAGTGGCGTGCCGTGGATCATGATCATGCTGCCGGCGGACACACCCTTGTCGCGTGCCTGCGCTTGATCGCGGGCGTTGGGGTAAGAAATGTGCATGGACAGGTTGTACTTGTCGCTGGTCTTGCGCCAGTCAAGCCAGTAAAAACCTTCCGGGGTGCGCAGGTCGCCTTCGCGTTGTTTGGCGCCGTCCGGCTGCTTGCCCAATGACACCCGGTAGGACTTGAGTGTGTCGCCGCGGCTCATCAAGTGCAGGGTGCGTTCGGATTTAACCACCAGCACCTTATCGATGGTTTTACCACTAAGAGTGGCCGTGGTGCTGGCGTGGCCAGTCATAACAATGGTCAAGCAGAGGAGGGCGAACAACCAGCGCATCGTAATATCCAGGATTCAGAACGTTTTTTTGTAATGCGCGCGCATGGCTTCGAGCGGCTCATTGCGCACCGGGTAGTGCTGCTCGCGGCGGTCCGCGAAGTAGCATTCTAGGGTACGACCCACGGCGGGGAAAGCCAGCTCTGCCCAAGGAATGTCGGGCTCGAGGAACAGCGCCACCTCAAGGCTTTCTTCGCCAGGGGCAAAGTCCAAGTCGACCAGCTCTGCGCGAAACAACATGTACACCTGGTTGATGTGGGGCAGATCAAACAGGGTATAGAGGTTAAGGCTGCGCACTCGCGCGCAGGCTTCTTCATGGGTTTCACGGGCCGCGGCCTGCTCAAGGGTTTCGCCGTTCTCCATAAAGCCAGCGGGCAGTGTCCAATAGCCTCGGCGCGGCTCGATGGCGCGGCGACACAACAGCACCTGCTCACCCCATATCGGCAGGCAGCCCGCGATGATCCTTGGGTTTTGGTAATGCACGACTTGGCACTGTGCACAGACGTGGCGCAAGCGGTTGTCACCCGGCGGAATAAGGTGGCTAATCGACCCGCCGCAGTTACTACAGAATTTCATGCCAGACCCTCAGTGCGTGTCGGCTATCTTGGCGCGGGTGTTGCGTGCTCGGCAAGCGCTGTTAATAACCCGCATTGACCGCCTGAATGATTCGGGTCGCTGGTTCAGGGCTATGGCCATGCACTGCTTTCATGCAATGATCGAACGCAGAAAAAAACACCGAGAATCCTCATGCTGGATGAGTTGCTTCTTCGCATGCGTGGCTACAGCCCGCAGGATATGCAGATCGATACCCGCTACCCTGAGGCGGCTGTGTTGGTGCCCATTACCCGCAGCGATGAGCCGGAAGTGGTGCTGACTTTACGCGCGAGCGGCTTGTCCACACACGGCGGCGAAGTCGCCTTCCCGGGTGGTCGGCGTGACCCGGAAGACACCGATTTGGTGCAAACAGCCCTGCGCGAGGCGCAAGAGGAGATTGGCTTGCCGCCTGGGCTGGTTGAGATTGTCGGGCCGCTCAGCACGCTGGTCTCGCGACACGGTATTCAGGTCACGCCTTATGTCGGCCTTATCCCCGACTTTGTTGAGTACACGCCCAACGACGGTGAAATTGCCGCCGTGTTTGCCGTGCCGCTGGCGTTCTTTCGCGATGATCCACGGGAAACCACGCACCGTATCGATTACCTTGGGCGCAGTTGGTACGTGCCGAGTTACCGCTACGGCGAGTACAAAATTTGGGGGCTGACGGCGATCATGTTGATCGAGCTGGTCAACTTGGTGTTCGACGATGTGCACATCGATTTGAGCCAGCCGCCCGAACACTTTATCAAGCTCCCATGATGGTGGGATGAGGATCAACGCATGAAATATCGTCTGGGCCAGTCCCATGTAGAAGCCCATGCCGACAGCTGGGTTGCGCCCAATGCCACATTGGTGGGTAAGGTCAAGCTGGAGCCGGGGGCGAGCGTGTGGTTTAACGCGGTGTTGCGCGGTGACAATGAGCTGATTCATATCGGCCTCAACAGCAACGTGCAAGACGGCACGGTGATGCACACCGACATGGGTTTTCCGCTGACTATCGGCACCGGTGTGACCATCGGCCATAACGCCATGTTGCACGGTTGTACGGTGGGCGATTACAGCCTGATCGGCATCAACGCGGTGATCCTCAACGGCGCAAAAATCGGTAAGTACTGCATCATTGGCGCTAACAGCCTGATTGGTGAAGGCAAGGACATACCCGATGGTTCGCTGGTGATGGGCTCGCCCGGCAAGGTGGTGCGCGAGCTGACCGAAGCGCAGAAAAAAATGCTTGAGGCCAGCGCCGCTCATTACGTGCACAACGCCCAGCGTTATGCCCGTGACTTGGCCGTGCAGGACGACTAATGGAGCAAGAACGCCCCGTTGCCTCACCTTGCGTGCATGTCTGCGCCTTGGATGACCAAGACCTGTGCATTGGCTGCCAGCGTTCGGTCGCCGAAATTACCCGTTGGGGGCTGATGGACAATGCTGAGCGCCGCCAGGTGCTGCAACGTTGTCATGAGCGTGCTCAGGCGCAAGGCATCTTGCTGTAACGCCGCTTTATATCCATTCGTTTGAGGAAGGCTCATGCCCCGTATCGGAACCCCTTTGTCGTCGAGTGCGACTCGTGTGCTGTTGTGCGGCTCTGGTGAGCTGGGCAAAGAAGTGGTGATCGAGTTACAACGCTTGGGTGTTGAGGTGATCGCTGTTGATCGTTACGCCAACGCCCCAGCCATGCAGGTGGCGCACCGCAGTCATGTGGTCGATATGCTTGACGATGCGGCGCTACGCGCAGTGATTGAACGGGAGCGGCCGCACTACATCGTCCCGGAAATTGAAGCCATCGCCACCGCCACGTTGGTTGAGCTTGAGAATGAAGGCTTCACCGTAATCCCCAGCGCCCGTGCCGCGCAGCTGACCATGAACCGCGAAGGCATCCGTCGTCTCGCGGCTGAAGAGCTGGGCTTGCCGACCTCGCCTTACCAGTTCGCTGACTCCTTCGAGCAGTGCCGTGCGGCGGTCGACCACATTGGCTTTCCCTGTTTGATCAAACCCATTATGAGCTCTTCAGGGAAAGGTCAGTCGCTGCTCAAAAGTCGGGATGATCTGCAGGCGGCCTGGGATTACGCCCAGGCCGGTGGCCGCGCCGGCAAGGGTCGGGTGATCGTGGAAGGCTTTATCGATTTCGATTATGAAATTGCCTTGCTGACTGTGCGCCACAGTGGCGGTACAACCTTCTGCGCGCCAGTTGGTCATCGTCAAGTTAAGGGCGATTATCAAGAGTCCTGGCAGCCGCAACCGATGAGTGTAAAGGCACAAGCTGAAGCCGAACGCATTGCTCTGGCAGTAACTGACTCACTAGGCGGGCGCGGACTGTTTGGCGTCGAGCTATTTGTTAAGGGTGATCAGGTGTGGTTCTGCGAAATCTCGCCGCGCCCCCACGACACCGGTCTGGTCACCCTGATTTCCCAAGACCTGTCTGAGTTCGCCTTGCATGCGCGGGCCATTCTCGGGCTGCCCATCCCGCTTATTCGTCAGCTAGGGCCGTCTGCGTCAGCGGTGATTTTGGTTGAAGGTGAATCACAACAGGTCAGCTTCGGTAACCTCGGTGTTGCGCTGGCTGAACCAGATACGGCGCTGCGCCTGTTTGGCAAGCCGGCGGTCAGTGGTCAGCGCCGCATGGGTGTGGCGTTGGCCCGCGATCAGTCGCTGGCAGCGGCGCGGGCTAAGGCCGCGCGTGCGGCGCAGGCGGTCAAGGTCGAGCTGTGAGCGTGGGGCGTGCCTATGCCTGGTGGATGGGCTTGTTGCTGTTAGCACCGTTAGCGCTACCGCTGGCACTGCGCACCCGGCGCCGCGCCTTACGCTTACCGCCCGCTGCTGGGTTGTTGAGCGGTGTGGCAGGTGAAGGTTTGCCCGGAGCGCCATTGCGCCTGTTGGTGCTGGGCGAGTCGACCGTGGTGGGCGTCGGTGTGGATGACATGCAGCTGGCGCTGGCGGGGCAACTGGCAGGCGCGTTAGCGGTGCATTACGCTCGCCCGGTTGCCTGGCGCGCATGTGGCGAGAATGGCGTAACCGCTGCGCAGGCCCGGGAGCGGCTGTTGCCGCAGGCGCTTGAACAGCCTGTTGACTTGGCGCTGCTGGTGTTTGGTGTTAACGACACCACACGCTTAACCTCACTCCTGCGTTGGGAAACAGCGTTGGGTGGCATGGCGCAGGCGCTAACAGCACGTGGTGCTCAGGTGGCCTTTAGCAGCGTGCCGCCGCTACAGCATTTTACCGCGCTGCCCTGGCTGTTAAGGCGCTTGCTCGGTTGGCGCGCCACGTTGCTGGATGCACGCCTTAGTCAGTTGGCGCGGCGCTTGGGCGCGGGGCATCACTCGGTTGATTTGGAGTTTTCCCCAGCCTATCTGGCGCGTGATGGCTATCACCCCTCAGCGCTGGGCTATCGCGTTTGGGCAGAAGGCTTGGCCGTCAGCCTTGCGCCGTCGATTCCGGGTGCGCCTTAGGCTTGCCGTGCCAGGCGCGTACGCTTTTTACCCGGTTGTCCGAAGACTGCAGAATTTCTAACCGATAAGGGCCGATTTTCAGGCACACAGCGCTGTCGGGGATGCTTTCCAGCGCCTCCGTCACGAGGCCGTTAAGGGTTTTTGGCCCATCACAGGGCAGATGCCAGCCCAGTGCTTTGTTGATTTCTCGGATATAAGCCGCGCCATCAATCACCTGGGTGCCATCTTCCTGAGGATGAATATCCGGGCTGCGCAAGGTGTTTTGACTGCTGAAATCACCGACGATTTCTTCAAGGATATCTTCCAGGGTGACGATGCCGATCACATCCCCGTACTCATCAACTACGATGCCAATGCGGCGTTTTTGTTTTTGGAAATTGATCAGTTGGGTCGACAGCGGCGTCCCTTCGGGGACGAAGTACGGCTCACTGCAGGCCACCAGCAGTGCCTCTTTACTTAATTCGTTATGCGTCAGCAGGCGCGCGATTTGACGCATGTGCACGATGCCTTCGATCTGATTGATGTCAGTGCGAAATACTGGCAAGCGTGTGTGGGTGGTGTTGGTCAGTAGGTTAATGATGCTTTCGAGGTCGTCATCAAGGTTGATGCCGGTGACTTCATTGCGCGGGATCATGATGTCATCCACCGTCACCCGCTCAAGGTCAAGAATACCGAGCAGCATGTTCTGCCGATTTTTCGGCATGCCCGCACCGGACTCGCGCACCACGCTGCGCAGCTCTTCGGTGGAGAGGCTGTCGCTGGCTCGCAGTGCGGGATCGATGCCCAGCAGGCGTAGCAACACATTACTGATGGTGCTGGTAGCCCACACCACCGGGTAGAGCAGCCGTTGCAGCACGAGCAGCAAGCGACTGGCAGGGAAAGCCACCAATTCCGGGCGCAAGGCCGCAAGGGTTTTCGGGGTTATTTCGCCAAAAATCAGCACCACAATGGTCAAGCCTGCCGTGGCAATGGCGATCCCGGCTTCGCCCCAGATATCCACAGCCAATACGGTGGCGATGGAGGCGGCGAGAATATTAACCACGTTGTTGCCTACCAGAATCGTACCCAGCAGGCGATCTGGGCGGCTCAGTAGGCTGGTTACACGCTTGGCGCCGTTATGCCCTTCCTTGGCCATGTGTTTAAGGCGATAGCGGTTAAGGCTGAGCATGCCGGTCTCCGAACTGGAGAAGAAGGCCGAGCAAATAATCAAAAAGATCAGCAAACCAAACAGGTAGCCGGAGTGAAGGTTGTCCACGTAAGGGTCTCAGATGTGCAGGATAAATTCGCGAACAAGCTTGCTGCCGAAATAGGCCAGCATCAGCAGGCAAAAGCCCGCCAGCGTCCAGCGAATGGCCTTATGGCCTCGCCAGCCGAGTTGGTGGCGACCCCACAGAAGTACGGCAAAAACCACCCAAGCAAAGCACGACAAAATAGTTTTGTGCGCCAGGTGCTGGGCAAACAGGTCATTGATAAACAGCGCACCTGAGAACAGCGAAAGTGACAACAGCACCCAGCCGGTCCAAAGGAAGCTGAACAGCAGGCTTTCCATGGTTTGCAGGGGCGGGAAGTTCTTGATCAGCCCCGAGGGTTGTTTATTTTTTAGTTGATGGTCCTGCAGCAGCACCAGCAGTGATTGAAATACCGCAATGGTGAGCATGCCGTAGGCAATGATCGAGAGCAGGATGTGCAGCAAAATACCGGGTTCTTCATCGATCAGTTGCGTTGTTCCGCTGGGCATAAAGTGCGCAAGAACCACAGTCAGTGCGCCTAAGGGGAAGAGCAGCAGGAGAAGGTTTTCAACGGGGATTCGCAGGCAGGCAATCAGCGTCAGGGCGATGACTGCAAAAGCGATCAGGCTGGCGGCATAGAAAAAATCTAAGACCAAGCCGCCTGAGTGGTACATCTGGGCAAACAGACTGGCGCCATGGAATAGCAATGCGACACCGCCCAGCAAGGCCAGCAGGCGTTTGTCGGCGACCTTGCGCTGAGTGATGCGTAAAACTTGGTAGGCCGTGGCGCTTGTGTATAAGCAAGCAGCAATAAGGCTCGGTAGCAGAGGGTGCATAAATCCTTGTCAAGCAAACCCGGGAGGGCCGCAGTGTGGCATACAACCCGCGTACCACGAAAGCGTCTGGCGGTGTCGGTATCTCGGATATGGTGGCGTTTCAGCGCCAGCCGCGTTGCTGCGCAAAATCTCGCCAGGCTAGGCGGAGGGCGCAGGTAATGGTTGTTCCCTTGCCAAGTCCTCCAACAATGCATGGCGAGATTTTGCGCGCAACCCGAAGGGCTGGGCCTGTTTTAGCGCGATACGACGTTTCTCGACACTCATTTGGAACAACCAAACTTCGTGTCTCGTGCCTTGTCTCGCGCTAAAGCGGGCTCCAGCGCGGTGGCGATGAAACGTCACCAGGCCCGACTAGTCTTCGTTATAATCGGTGGCCTGTTGCAAGCCCACCCTCGGCTCGTTAGAGCCTGAAAGGAACGCGCATGTTCGAAAATCTGACTGACCGCCTCTCGCAGACCCTGCGAAACGTCACTGGCAAAGCCAAGCTGAGCGAAGACAACATCAAGGACACCCTGCGCGAAGTGCGCATGGCTTTGCTTGAAGCCGACGTGGCCTTGCCGGTGGTCAAAGACTTCGTCAATAAAGTCAAAGACCGTGCGGTCGGCACCGAGGTGTCGAAGAGCCTGACCCCGGGCCAAGCCTTCGTAAAAATCGTCCGCGCCGAACTTGAAGAGCTGATGGGTGCGGCCAACGAAGATTTAGCGCTGAATGCCGTGCCGCCGGCCGTGGTGTTGATGGCGGGTCTGCAGGGCGCAGGCAAGACCACGACCGTCGCCAAGCTGGCGCGCTTCCTCAAAGAGCGTAAGAAAAAGACCGTTATGGTAGTTTCGGCCGACGTTTATCGTCCGGCGGCGATCAAACAGTTGGAAACGTTGGCCAGCGACATTGGCGTGACTTTCTTTCCGTCCGATCTTAGCCAGAAACCGGTGGATATCGCCGTAGCGGCCATTAAAGAAGCCAAACTCAAATTTATTGATGTAGTCATCGTCGACACCGCCGGTCGCTTGGCGATCGACGCTGAAATGATGGCGGAAATCCAAGCACTGCACGCCGCGATCAACCCAGTAGAAACCCTGTTCGTGGTCGATGCGATGACCGGCCAGGACGCGGCTAACACGGCCAAAGCTTTTAATGATGCGCTGCCACTAACCGGCGTGGTGCTGACCAAGGTTGACGGTGATGCCCGTGGCGGCGCGGCGTTATCGGTGCGCGCCATTACCGGTAAGCCGATCAAGTTTATCGGCATGGGTGAGAAAACGGAGGCGCTGGAGCCGTTCCACCCGGACCGTATTGCCTCGCGCATCCTTGGCATGGGCGATGTGCTCAGTCTGATCGAGCAGGCTGAGCAAACCCTTGACCGGGAAAAAGCTGACAAGCTCACCAAGAAGCTGAAGAAGGGTAAGGGTTTTGACCTTGAGGACTTCCGTGATCAGCTGCAGCAAATGAAGAACATGGGCGGCCTCGGCGGCCTGATGGATAAGCTGCCGCAAATGGGCGGGGTTAATCTGGCGCAGATGGGCAGTGCTCAGGGCGCCGCTGAGAAACAATTTAAGCAGATGGAGGCGATCATCAATTCCATGACGCCCCAAGAGCGCCGTGACCCGGAAATCATCAGCGGTTCGCGTAAGCGGCGTATCGCCATGGGTTCTGGCACTCAAGTGCAGGACATTGGCCGCTTAATTAAGCAGCACAAGCAAATGCAAAAAATGATGAAGAAATTCACGGCCAAAGGCGGCATGGCTAAAATGATGCGCGGCATGGGCGGGATGATGCCGGGCGGTATGCCAAAGATGTAAGGACTGCGCGTCGGCAGCGATGCTGGCGCATGCCCGGTGAAAGGCCGGGACTTACGTTAAACCTGCCTGTTATGGGCGCTGACTGACCGGCTCGTACAACGGTTTTCTCGCCAGTCTTGATTGCGCAGCCTATTCGCCAGAAAAAGCCATTTGCAAAAATCCGGATATTCCTTAGAATATGCGGCCTTTCGGGCACCTACGCCCGCTGTGCATTTAGATTTGCAGCACCGACTACAGGAATTTCGTCCACATGCTAACCATTCGTCTTGCCCTTGGCGGCTCCAAAAAGCGCCCATTCTACAAAATCAACGTGACCGACAGCCGTAACCCACGCGACGGTTCGCACAAAGAAGAGATCGGTTTCTTCAACCCGATCGCTCGTGGTCAGGAAGTTCGCCTGTCCGTGAAGCAAGATCGCCTGGCCCATTGGCTGAGCGTTGGCGCGCAGCCTTCTGATCGTGTTGCTCAGTTGTTGAAGGACGCTGCTAAGGCTGCGGCCTGAGCAATATGAGCGCGACGCCTGCTTCTACCGATGACTTGATCGTTATCGGCAAGATTTACTCTGTACATGGCGTTCGCGGTGAAGTGAAGGTGTATTCCTTTACTGACCCTGTTGCAAACCTGCTGCAGTACAAGTCCTGGACGCTTAGGCGCGAAGGCAGTGTTAAGCAGGTAGAGCTGGTCAGCGGACGCGGGAATGACAAATTCCTGGTCGCGAAGCTCAAGGGTCTTGATGACCGTGAAGAAGCGCGTCTTCTCGCCGGTTTTGAGATCTGTGTGCCGCGCAACCTGTTCCCTGAACTAACCAGCGGCGAGTACTACTGGTACCAGTTGGAAGGTCTCAAGGTGTTCGACCAGGCAGGGCAATTGCTCGGCAAGATTGATCACCTGCTTGAAACCGGTGCCAACGATGTGATGGTGGTTAAACCTTGCACCGACAGCTTGGATGATCGTGAGCGCCTGTTGCCCTATACCGAGCAATGCGTGTTGTCGATTGACCTGAGTGCTGGCGAAATGCGGGTCGACTGGGATGCGGACTTCTAAGCCTGATGTCAAATCTGCGCGTTGAAGTCATTACGCTGTTCCCGGAAATGTTTGCCGCCATCAGCGAATACGGCATTACCAGCCGCGCTGTGAAACAGGGTTTATTGCAACTGACCTGTTGGAACCCGCGAAGCTACACCACTGACCGTCACCACACTGTGGATGATCGGCCCTTTGGCGGTGGCCCCGGCATGGTGATGAAGATCAAGCCGCTTGAGGATGCTTTGCTCGATGCTAAGCACGCCGCAGGTGAAAACGCGAAGGTGATTTACCTCTCGCCGCAAGGTCGCCCGCTGACGCAGTCAGCAGTACGCGAACTGGCAACTGTTGAGGCGTTAATCCTCATCGCCGGTCGCTACGAAGGCATCGATGAGCGCTTTATTGAAGCGTACGTCGATGAAGAGTGGTCGATTGGGGACTACGTCCTGTCCGGCGGTGAGCTGCCGGCCATGGTGCTAATCGACGCGGTAACGCGCCTGTTGCCTGGTGCATTGGGTCATGCAAATTCGGCCGAAGAGGACTCCTTTACGGATGGCCTACTCGACTGCCCGCACTACACCCGCCCGGAGGTGTATGCGGATAAACGTGTTCCTGAGGTGCTGCTAGGCGGCAACCACGAACACATCCGGCGCTGGCGTTTGCAGCAGTCCCTAGGTCGGACTCACGAACGCCGCGCTGATCTTCTGGAAAGCCGCTCGCTTTCTGGAGAAGAGAAAAAGCTGCTGGAGGAATACGTCCGCCAGCGGGACGATAATTAATGTATCGATGACGGGCCAAGGCCAGTCTTAGGAGCGCAGTATGACCAATAAAATTATTCAGCAGATCGAAGCTGAGCAGATGGGCAAAGTGATCCCGCCTTTTGCACCGGGCGACACCATCATCGTCCAGGTTAAAGTGAAAGAAGGTGACCGTCAGCGTCTGCAGGCGTTCGAAGGTGTTGTTATCGCCAAGCGTAACCGTGGTCTGAACAGTGCGTTCACTGTTCGTAAGATCTCCAATGGTGTTGGCGTTGAGCGTACCTTCCAGACTTACAGCCCGCTGGTTGAAAGCCTGGCCGTTAAGCGTCGCGGTGATGTGCGTAAAGCCAAGCTTTACTACCTGCGTGACCTGTCCGGTAAAGCAGCGCGCATCAAGGAAAAACTGGGCTAAGCCTCAGCTTTCCATCAAAAAGCAGCCTTCGGGCTGCTTTTTGCGTTTCTGCGGTCAGTGTTTTGCAGGCTCTGCGCCATGGCCAGGACAGGCTGCTTAACTGGTCGGCGCTGCTCAGGGCAATGCCGCAGCCCTTTACGCGTCGGCGCGCGTAAAAGGCGGCTGTCATGTGTCGGTCTACTCGCGAGCGCTTTCCTGCTCCTCTTCAATCAGTGCAACCAGCGTCCAGTCGGGGCCGGGCAGCATGTCAAACGGTTGGGTGGCGATATGTATCCAGCCGTTTGGCTCACACGCGAGCAACACTACCGCTCGCTCGCCATGCAGGTTTTGATAGGCCTGCCAGTCAAATGTACTGGTAAGGGTGGTGGTGCGAACTTCAGCGCTTTTACTCAAGCGGCTGGCAAATTGCGGAAAGCTCAGCGCTTGGCTGCCCAAAGGGCGGCCGCGCACGGTATCGCGGCTGCGGTGTTTATCGCTGCGTCGGCTGTCAGTGCCGCTGGGCAAGGTAAAGCGGCGGTTGGCGGCAAAGTCGTGACGAAAGTGCATACACGCCAAGGCATTCAACTCACTGGAAGGTGACAACGCCAGCAAATGGCCGAGGCCGACTAAGTCCAAGTGAGCTTCGGCATCTTGTGACGTGGGGTTGCCAAAGTAGGTCGGAAGTTTCTTCATGCGTGCAGTGCTGATGTTTTCCCAGCTGGAATCGCACAGCAACACGCGGTTGCCGAGGTCTTGCAGGGCCGTGCCGATCGCGCGTGCCACAGGATTAGCGCCGATGATAAGAAAACCACTGGGTGAAGGTTCCGCCACGTTCAGCAATTTAGCCAGCGGGCGTGCGGTGGCGCTTTGCAAGACCACAGTGCCGATAATCACAGCGAAGGTCAGCGGCACCAGTAATTCTGCGCCGGCATAGCCGAGTTCGCTGAGGCGGATGGCGAAAATCGCCGAGACGGCGGCGGCCACAATGCCCCGTGGTGAAATCCAAGCCAGCAGTGCGCGTTCGCGCCAGCTGAGGTTGGAACCAAAGGTGGACAACGCCACGTTGAGCGGCCGCGCCACAAACTGGATGATCAGCAGCAATACCAACACCGCCGGGCCAAGGGCGATTAGGGCGTTTAGATCGAGTCGCGCAGCCAGCAGAATAAACAAGCCGGAGATGAGCAGAACGCTGAGGTTTTCCTTGAAGTGCAGAATATGCCGCACATCCACGCCCTTCATATTGGCCAGCCACATGCCCATCAACGTCACCGCGAGCAGGCCGGACTCATGCATGATGGCGTTAGAGGCAATAAACGCCCCCAGCACGGTGGCCAGCACGGCAAGGTTGTGCAGGTAGTCCGGCAACCACTGGCGTTTTAAAACCTGGCCTAACCCCCAGCCTGCGGCAATACCTAGCAGGCTGCCGCAGGCGATGACGCCGGCGAAGGTGCCCATGCTGCTCTGCCAACCGTTGCCTTCACTGCTGGTGATAATGAAGCTGTACACGACCACGGCGAGCAGCGCGCCAATGGGGTCGATCACGATGCCTTCCCAGCGCAGGATGTTGGCGATCGAGGCTTTGGGTCGGACCACGCGCAGCATCGGCACGATCACCGTTGGCCCGGTGACCAGTGTCAGGGTGCCCAGCAGCAGCGCCATCTCCCAGCTAAAGCCAAGCAGGTAGTGCGTGCTGACCGCGATCACTGCCCATGTAGCCAGTGCGCCGATCGTTACCATGCGCCGGACTACGGTGCCAATTTCACGCCATTCGGATAGGTGAAGGGTCAGGCTGCCTTCGAACAAAATCAGCGCAACGGCCATCGATACCAGCGGGAAAAACAAGTCACCAAACAGCGCTTGCGGGTCAAGCCAGCCCAAAATGGGCCCGGCAAGGATGCCGGCGATCAACAAAAATAAAATAGCCGGTAACCGTAAACGCCAAGCCAGCCACTGGCAGGCGAGGGCGCTGGCGCCGATAGCGGCAAAGGCCAAAAGAATCTGTTGCTCGTTCATCAAGGGTCCTTGTCAGTCTGTGCCCTGGCTCTGTGTGGCCAAGCTGTGAAAGACTAACCCGCTTTAAGCCACCGCCATAGTTCAGCATGCCCGCCATCGACCACCCTCTGATTGATCGTTTTGTGGAAGCCTTGTGGTTGGAAAAAGGCCTCTCAGCCCATACGCGCTCGGCTTATCGCAGTGACTTGGCGCTGTTTAATGGCTGGTTGCAGGCCCGCGATGTGCAGTTGCCGGATGCCGGTCGTGAGTTGATTTTGGATCACCTCGCTTGGCGCATGAATGAGGGCTATAAAGCGCGCTCTACGGCGCGATTGCTCTCGGGCTTCCGTGGCTTTTACCGCTTTCTTTTGCGTGAGCAGCTGATCAACCGAGACCCGACGCTGCAGATCGATTTACCGCAGCTGGGTCGGCCTTTACCTAAGTCGCTGTCCGAGGCCGATGTTGAGGCTTTGCTGGCGGCTCCAGAGTTGGACGACCCCATTGGTCTGCGTGATCGCGCCATGTTTGAGGTGCTGTATGCCTGCGGCCTGCGCGTCAGCGAGCTGATTGGCTTGACCCTCGAGCAGGTGAACTTGCGTCAGGGTGTGCTGCGGGTGTTCGGCAAAGGCAGCAAGGAGCGTTTGGTGCCGCTGGGGGAGGAGGCCATTGCTTGGATTGAGCGTTACAGCAAAGAGGCGCGACCTTTTTTGCTCGATGGCAAACCCAGTGATGTGCTGTTCCCCAGTTTGCGTGGCGAGCAGATGACCCGGCAGACGTTTTGGTACCGCATCAAGCACCAAGCCAAAGTCGCCGGGATCGCCAAGAGCTTATCGCCGCATACGTTGCGCCACGCCTTCGCCACGCATTTGCTCAACCATGGCGCTGATTTACGCGTGGTGCAGATGCTTTTGGGGCACAGTGATCTCTCCACCACGCAGATCTACACCCATGTGGCCCGCGCGCGGTTGCAAGAACTGCATGCCAAGCACCACCCGCGAGGCTGAGCGCGCCGTCTGACCTGACGTGGTCGGTGAGTACGGGCTTCTATGGTAGGCTGCGCCACTCTCTCGTTTGATCGCCTTTTGTCAGGAGTTTGTATGCGCTGTAACCGCATTGTTGTCGCGTTGGCCCTTGGCTTGATCAGCAGCGTGGGCGTTGCTGCCGATGCCGACCAGGCTATTCGTAACTCCCTCAAGGCTATTGATCCAGCGTTGCCGATTGAGGCCATTGCTGAAAGCCCAATGCCGGGTGTTTATCAGGTCGAATTGGCCGGTGGCCGCCAGTTGTACACCAGCGCCGACGGCCAGTTTTTGCTTCAGGGCTACCTGTTTCAAGTCAAGAACGGCAAGCCGGTGAATTTGACTGAAGCGGCGCAGACTCGCGGCGTGGTCAAACTTATGAATGCCATCCCTGCCTCGGAAATGGTGGTGTTCGCGCCCAAGCAGCCGAAAACCCATATCACCGTATTCACCGACACCGATTGTGGCTATTGCCAGAAGCTGCACAGCGAAGTGCCTGAGCTGAATCGCTTGGGGGTTGAGGTGCGTTACTTAGCCTTCCCGCGTCAAGGCCTGGACAGTACAGCGGCTAAAGAGTTGTCCAATGTCTGGTGTGCGAAAGACCAACAGGACGCCATGAACCGGGCGAAAAGTCGTCAGGGCGTGGCGGATGTGCAGTGCGACAGCCCGGTTGCTAAGCAATACGCCTTAGGGCAAATGATCGGCGTTAGCGGCACGCCGGCCATCGTCTTGGCCAACGGCACCATCATTCCAGGCTACCAGCCGGCTGCGCAGTTGGCGAAAATCGCCCTTGAGTCCAAGTGATCTAAGCCTTACACCTGATTGACTAATAAACAGCCGCTTCGTATGGTGCGGCTCTTTTCTACGGCCGGGCTTGCTCCGGCCGTTTTACGCATGCAGATGGGGAGTTCAGTGTGAAACCGGTGAAAGTAGGCATCTGTGGGCTAGGTACCGTCGGTGGCGGTACGTTGAATGTACTCAAGCGCAATGCCGAAGAAATTGCTCGGCGTGCCGGGCGTGGTATTGAAGTCGCCCAGATCGCTATTCGCTCGCCCAAGCCGCAATACGATACGACCGGTATCAGCCTGACCAGCGACGTTTTCGAGTTGGTGAACAACCCCGAGATCGATATCGTTATCGAACTAATTGGCGGCTACACCTTGGCCAAGGAGCTGGTACTCAAGGCCATCGATAATGGCAAGCACGTGGTCACCGCCAACAAAGCGCTGATCGCCGTGCACGGCGATGAAATTTTCGCCAAGGCCCGCGAGAAGGGCGTGATTGTCGCCTTTGAAGCCGCTGTGGCTGGCGGCATCCCAGTGATCAAGGCGATTCGTGAAGGTTTGGCCGCCAACCGGATTAACTGGCTGGCCGGCATCATCAACGGCACCGGCAACTTTATTCTCAGTGAAATGCGTGAGAAGGGCCGTACCTTCGATGACGTGTTAGCTGAAGCGCAGGCGCTGGGCTATGCCGAGGCCGACCCGACCTTCGATGTAGAAGGCATCGACGCGGCGCATAAGCTGACTATTTTGGCCTCCATCGCCTTCGGTATTCCGCTGCAATTCGACAAGGCGTACACCGAGGGCATCACTCAGCTGACCACCGCTGATGTGAACTACGCCGAAGCGTTGGGTTACCGCATCAAGCACCTAGGCGTGGCGCGTCGCACCGAGGCGGGCATTGAGTTGCGTGTGCACCCGACGCTGATTCCGGCTGATCGCCTGATCGCCAACGTCAACGGTGTGATGAACGCGGTGATGGTCAATGGTGACGCTGCCGGCAGCACCTTGTATTACGGTGCGGGCGCGGGCATGGAGCCGACGGCATCCTCGGTCATCGCTGACCTGGTTGACGTGACGCGTGCGCTGACGGCCGATCCGACCAACCGCGTGCCGCATCTGGCCTTCCAGCCGGATTCGCTGTCCGATCACCCGATTTTGCCGATTGACGCCTGCGAGAGCGCCTATTACTTGCGCATCCAAGCTAAGGATCATCCCGGCGTGCTGGCCCAAGTGGCGAGTATCCTTTCGGCCGGCGGGATCAATATCGAGTCGATCATGCAGAAAGAGGTTGAGGAGCAGGACGGCCTCGTGCCGATGATCTTGGTCACCCATCGCGTGGTCGAAGCGCAAATCAATAAGGCGATCAGCGCCCTTGAAGCGCTTGAAGATGTGGTCGGCAGTGTTGTGCGTATCCGCGTCGAGCAGCTCAACTAATCCGCCTCCGGCCGCAGATGCAGCAGGCAGCTGCGGCTCTTAAAGATTCAACCGAAGGTTTGCCCCTATGCGCTATATCAGTACCCGTGGTCAGGCACCGGCCCTGAATTTCGAAGACGTGCTGCTGGCCGGTTTGGCCAGCGATGGCGGCCTCTATGTGCCGGAAAACCTGCCGCGCTTCACTCAAGAAGAAATCGCCTCTTGGGCCGGCCTGCCGTACCACGAACTGGCCTTTCGAGTGATGCGCCCATTCGTCACCGGTAGCATTGCGGATGTCGACTTCAAGCGCATTCTCGAAGAGACCTATTGCTCGTCAGAGAACGGCGTGTTTGCCCACGGTGCTATCGCGCCATTGCGCCAGCTGAACGGCAATGAGTGGGTGTTGGAGCTCTTCCACGGCCCCACTCTAGCCTTTAAAGACTTTGCCCTGCAGTTGCTCGGTCGGCTGCTTGACCACGTGCTGGCCAAGCGTAACGAGCGCGTGGTGATCATGGGTGCGACGTCCGGTGATACCGGCTCGGCGGCCATTGAAGGCTGCAAGGCCTGCGATAACGTCGACATCTTTATCATGCACCCGCACAACCGCGTGTCCGAGGTGCAGCGTCGGCAGATGACCACCATCTTCGGCGACAACATCCATAACATCGCCATCGAAGGCAACTTCGATGACTGCCAAGAGATGGTCAAAGACAGCTTCGCTGACCAGAGCTTCCTCAAGGGCACCCGTTTGGTGGCGGTCAACTCGATCAACTGGGCGCGGATCATGGCCCAGATCGTTTACTACTTTCACGCCGCTTTGCAGTTGGGTGGTCCGGCGCGCTCCATCGCGTTCTCGGTGCCGACGGGTAACTTTGGCGACATCTTTGCCGGCTACTTGGCGCGCAACATGGGCCTGCCCATTAGCCAGCTGATCGTCGCGACCAACCGCAACGACATCCTGCACCGCTTTATGAGCGGCAATCAGTATGTCAAAGACACCTTGCACCCGACCCTGACACCGTCCATGGACATCATGGTGTCGTCCAACTTTGAGCGTTTGCTGTTTGACCTGCACGGTCGCAACGGCTTGGCGGTGGGCGAGCTGATGGCGAACTTTAAGCGGGGGGGTGGCTTCAGCATTGAAGAAGACCGCTGGACAGAGACGCGCAAGCTGTTTGATTCGCTGGCCGTGGACGATGCGCAAACCTGCGCAACCATCGTTGAGGTGTTTAATGAGTGCGGTGAGTTGCTCGACCCGCACACCGCGATTGGTGTGCGCGCTGCCCGCGAGTGCCGCCGTAGCCTGGCCACGCCGATGGTGATTTTGGGTACCGCGCACCCGGTCAAGTTTCCTGAAGCCATAGACACGGCCGGCGTCGGCGAAGCGCCCGCGCTGCCCGCGCATTTGGCCGATCTGTTTGAGCGTGATGAGCGTTGTACGGTATTGGCTAACGACCTGAAAACCGTGCAGAACTTTGTGGCGCTTCACGGCAACCGCGGCAAGCCGCTGTAAGCGTTACGGGCAAGGTAACAAGGCCAGTCTCCGCTAGGAGCTGGCCTTTTTCATGGCTTTGTGCTGGCTAGATGGCGCCGAGCGCTTTCAATTCAGCGATTTGCGCATCGCTGTAGCCGAGGGCATTGAGCACCGCTTGGTTGTGTTCACCCAGTTGCGGGCCGACCCAGTCCACGCCGCCCGGCGTTTCGGAGAGTTTGGGCACGATGCCGGGCATCTTGAAGGCTTTGCCGTCAGGCAGCTTGGCCGCCAGCAGCATTTCGCGGGCGAGAAATTGCGGATCGTGGAACATGTCCTCAGCGCTGAAGATCCTGCTGGCGGGCACTTCGGCTTGATTTAAGGCCGCCAGCACCTGCTCCAGTGGCAACGAAGCGACCCAGCGATCGATCACCCCATACAGCTCATCACGGCGTGCGTCGCGACCATCGTTGCTGGCGAGGTCCGGCGCAGCCGCAAGATCATTGCGGCCGATGGCCTGCATAAAGCGTTTGAAGATCGCGTCGCCGTTGGCGCCAATCTGGATGTGCTTGCCGTCGCTGCTGGTGTGGATCGAGGAGGGCGTGATGCCGGGCATGATGTTGCCGCTGCGCTCGCGGATAAAGCCGAATACATCAAATTCCGGCACCATGGACTCCATCATGGCGAAAATCGCCTCATACAGCGCCACATCGACCACTTGGCCGCTGCCGCCATTCACTTCACGGTGGCGCAGCGCCATCAATGCGCCGATTACGCCCCACAGCGCGGCGATCGAGTCACCGATGCTGATACCGGTGCGCACTGGCGGGCGATCGGTAAAACCAGTGATATAACGCAGCCCACCCATGGACTCGCCCACTGCACCAAAGCCCGGCTGCTCCTTCATCGGCCCGGTTTGGCCGAAGCCGGAGAGGCGCACCATCACCAGCTTGGGGTTCAGTGCATGCAGCATTTCCCAGCCCAAGCCGAGCTTTTCCAGGACGCCGGGGCGAAAATTCTCAATGACAATATCCGCCTCGCTCAGCAGTTTTTTCAGCACCTCAAGGCCGGCTTCATGCTTGAGGTTAAGGGTGATCGATTGCTTATTGCGCGCCTGCACAAACCACCACAAGGATGTGCCCTCATAGAGCTTGCGCCACTTACGCAGCGGGTCGCCGCCATCCGGGGACTCTACTTTGATCACCTGTGCGCCGAATTCAGCGCAGATGCGTGCGGCAAAAGGGCCGGCGATTAAGGTGCCCAGCTCGATAACCTTCAAGCCGGCAAGGGGTTTATTCGGGCTCATAGCAGTTCCGGAACGAAAAATATGCCCAAGCCTATGCGATTGCAGGGCCGCAGGGGAAATAGGTACAGGGTATGTCGAAAGCTGCTTAGCCGGTCTTATGCGCTGGCCATGACCGCTAAGCCTGTTAAGGTCGGGGCAACCCTGCTCGTTGCAGTAGGCTGTTGTACCGGCACATGAGGAATGGGCATGGCATTGCGTAACGCAGTTCAGTTAATCACCTACCCGGATCGTTTGGGTGGCAACCTGAGTAAGCTCTTCACCTTGCTTGATCAGCACCTTGGCGATGCTATTGGCGGCGTGCATTTGTTGCCCATGTACCCCTCCAATGCGGATGGTGGTTTCTCGCCCTTGACCCATCTAGAGGTTGACCCGCGCTATGGCGACTGGGCCGATGTTGAGCGTATCTCAGCGCGGTTTGATCTCTGTGTTGACTTGGTGATCAGCCACATTGCCGATGAGTCGCCTGAGTTTCTTGATTTTGTCGCCCGTGGCCAGGATTCAGCCTATGCCGACCTGTTTGTGCAGGTCGATACGCTGGGTGAGATCAGCCCGCAAGATTTAGCCAAAATTCATATCCGCAAAGAGAAGGAGCCATTTCGCGATGTGCACGTGGCCAACGGCGAAACCTGCCGGGTGTGGTGCACCTTTACAGAGCGGCAAATTGACCTCAACTATGAATCGCCCCTGACCTATCAGCTGATGGAGCGGTACATGGCCTTTCTCACTGCGCGTGGGGTCAAGCTGTTCCGTTTGGATGCCTTTGGCTACACCACCAAGAAGATTGGTAGCAGCTGCTTTTTGGTTGAGCCGGATGTTTACCGCATCCTCGACTGGTTCCGCGAGACCGGTGAAAAGTATGGAGCCGAGATGCTGCCCGAGGTGCACGACCACATCAGTTATCAGTATGCGATTTCGCGCCGGCAGATGCGGCCCTATGCGTTCGCCCTGCCGCCGCTGGTGTTGCATGCCTTTCTCGCCGGCACTAGCCGCTACCTCAAACAATGGTTGCGCATGTGCCCGCGCAACCAGATCACCGTGCTCGACACCCATGACGGCATCTGCATTCCAGATGTGGAAAGCATGTTGCCAGATGCGGAAATTCGTTTTCTCGTCGACGAGGTATCAACCCGCAGCGCCGACCCGATCATGCGCCGTTCGGCGGTCAGCGTGCACAGCGTCGGTGCGATCTATCAGCTCACTTGCACCTTCTATGAAGCGCTGCTGCGCAATGACGAGGCCTATATCGCAGCCCGCGCCATCCAATTTTTCACCCCCGGTATTCCTCAGGTTTATTACGTGGGGCTGCTGGCCGGTTGTAATGATTTTGAGCTGTGCGCCGCTACTCGCGAAGCACGTGATGTGAATCGGCACTACTACACCGTGGAGGAGGCCGAAACCGCCTTGCAGAAACCGCTGGTGCAGCGCTTGCTACAGCTGATGCGCTTACGCAACAGCCATCCCGCGTTTGATGGGCGTTTTGAGTTGAATCAGTCGTGTGAAAGCAGCGTCGCCATGGCGTGGCGCCATGGCGAGCATTATTGCCGGCTGCATGTTGATCTAAGCACCTGTCAGGCGATCATCGATTACCGCGACCCTGAGACCGGCAGCGAGCGACAAATACGCTGTTGAGCCCGCTGCCGGCCGGCTCAGTCAGGTTAAGCGATTGCGTGTGATGCCCGGCAGAAACCATTTTTATACCTGCCGATTCATGGTTTTTCGTTCTTCAAGGGCATGCAGGCACATTGCTATACTGGCGTTCAAGCGTGCTCGGCGGCATGCAGTGAGCGAACGTATGATTCTGGATATTCCCACCCTAGTGGTTGCCAACACCTTAGTGATGAGCCTGTGCGGCGGCTTGCTGATCTCTACGTGGTGGCGGGGCCGCGTTGAGCGCGCGCTGTTGTGGATGGGCAGCTCACTGTTAATAGGTGCTGCCGGTATTGTGGTAATTGCCTTGCGCGGCATGGGCATCGACGCGCTCTCGATTGTCCTTGGTAACGCGTTGGTGCTGCTCTCAGTGGCTATGTACTGGGCCGGTATGCGCGCATTTGTGGGGCGTCGCGTGTCCTGGGTGGCTGTGTTGGCCGGCGTTTCGCTCTGGTGTTTGTTTTGCCTGTGGCCCGTGTTTTTTTTAGTCACTTTCCCTGCGCTTAACGCTGTTCTGCACCGTGGTACTGCTGTACGTGCTGGCCACGCTGTTTGAGTTGTTGCGTATGCCACGCAAGCAAGGCCTGTCGATTGTCCCGGCCACCTTGTTACTGGGTTGCCACAGCGGGTTTTATCTTATGCGCCTATTGGCTGATTCCGGCTCGCCGCTGAATAACGGCAGCAGCGAATTTTTTGGCTGGGTGTTGATTGAAAGCATGCTGTATTCGGTTGGGGCCGGCTTTATTTCTCTGTCTTTGGTCAAAGAGCGCGCTGAGGTGCATTACCGAGCGGCCTCTTTAACCGATCCGTTAACCGGCATCGGTAACCGCCGCGCCTTTACCCAGGCGGCTGAAGATTTGCTCAGTAGCGTCGCTGAGCAGCCTAAAACACTGGCGCTGCTGGTGTGCGACTTGGACAACTTTAAGCAGATTAATGATCGGCTGGGTCACCCAGCCGGTGATTGGGTGATCCAGTGTTTTGCTGATGCGTTGCGCGACAGCCTAAAACCCCAAGAGGTATTCGGGCGCATTGGTGGCGAAGAGTTTGCGTGCCTGCTGGAGACTGACCAAAACGGCGCTGTAGCGGCTGCTGAAGCGATTCGCTTGGCGTTTAAACAGCGCGTTCAAGAGCAAGGAACCATGAGTGCCAGTATTGGTATTGCCTGCGCGAGCCCGGCGCGTTTGGATTTATCGCGGCTCTTATCGCTGGCTGATGGCGCGCTGTATCAAGCCAAAAATAACGGGCGTGATTGTGTGGTTGTGGCTGATCTGTATGCGCACACTGACGTCAAGAAAACGGAACAGGTGCGGCGTTTCCGTTAGACTGTCAGCCACTTTTTCTGGCGACGACCCGTGTTATGGCTCTGCAAGCAACCACCTACAAAATCGAGCTGAACCTCACCGATATGGACCGCAGCGTTTATGAAAACCTGCGTTTCACTGTGGCCAAGCACCCTTCGGAAACGGAAACGCGTTTGGCGGCGCGCCTGATTGGCTATGCCTTGTTCTATCACGAGCACTTAGCATTCGGCCGCGGCTTGTCGGAAGTAGACGAGCCGGCGTTATGGGAAAAGAGCTTGGATGACCGCGTCCTGCACTGGATCGAAGTCGGCCAGCCAGACAGCGAACGCATGACCTGGTGCTCGCGCCGCACCGAGAAGTTTAGCCTAGTGGCCTACGGCAACCTGCGGGTGTGGCAAACCAAAGAACTGGACCCGGTGCGCAGCCTGAAAAACATCAATGTGGTGGCGTTGGATCAAGATGCCTTAGCCAATCTGGCGTTGGACATGCCGCGCGCGTTGAACTGGAGCGTGATGATCAGCGACGGCGAATTGTTCGTCACCGACGAGCGCGGCCAGCATGAACTGCCGATTGAGTGGTTAGTTGGCGAACGCTAAAGCCCAGCAAATACCTTGTATGCGAGGTGGAAAGCAGGTGCTAAACGTTTTCCTTTAGCCACGTAGCCCGGATGCAATCCGGGAGCCTTTAGGCCCGCATGCTCTGGTCTTCGTATTTACCCCATCGCCATATTCCAATTTCGGCGTAGCGCGTCCGCCTCTCACATTAAAGAATAATCATGCGTATCGAAGCCCGCCCGTTACCCGCCACCCTGCCTGATCTTGGCGCGCTGCCGCCGCTGTTGACTCGCCTGTATGCCGCCCGTGGTGTGCAATCGGCCGCCGAGCTGGATAAAGGCTTGGCGCGTTTGATTCCTTATCAGCAGCTCAAAGGCATGAGCGCGGCCGTCGATTTGCTGGTGCACGGCCTTGAACAGGGTCAGCGCATGCTTATCGTCGGCGACTTCGATGCCGATGGCGCCACCGCCAGCACCGTCGGCGTGCTGGGTTTGCGCATGCTCGGCGCGGCGCATGTTGATTATCTGGTGCCCAACCGGTTTGAGTACGGCTACGGCCTTACGCCTGAAATCGTCGCGGTGGCGCTGCAGCGTGCGCCGCAACTGCTGATTACCGTGGACAACGGCATCTCCAGTGTCGAGGGCGTGGCGGCGGCCAAGGCGGCTGGTTTGACCGTGCTGGTGACTGACCACCATTTGCCCGGTGCCGAGTTGCCTGCGGCGGATGCCATCGTTAATCCCAATCAGCCGGGTTGTGAGTTCCCCAGCAAAGCGCTGGCCGGGGTTGGGGTGATGTTTTATGTGCTGCTGGCCCTGCGCGCGCGGCTGCGCGACATGGGCTGGTTTACCGCGCAGCGCCCCGAGCCGAACCTCGGCGAATTACTCGACCTAGTGGCCTTAGGCAGCGTTGCCGACGTGGTGCCGCTGGATGCCAATAACCGCATTTTGGTGCACCAAGGTTTAGCGCGGATTCGCGCTGGGCGGGCGCGCGCCGGTTTGCGCGCCATTCTCGATGTGGCCGGACGTGATCATCGACGCATCACCTCAACAGACTTGGGTTTTATCATCGGGCCAAGGCTGAATGCCGCCGGCAGGCTGGATGACATGGCCCTCGGTATCGAGTGTTTGCTCTGCGAAGACGATGCGCTGGCCCGCGACATGGCCGTGCAACTCGATCAGCTTAATCAAGACCGCAAAGCCATTGAGCAGGGTATGCAGCGCGAGGCGTTGGCTCAACTTAAGGATTTGCCGTTGGAAGATATGCCCTTTGGTTTGTGCCTGTTTGAGGCCGATTGGCACCAAGGCGTGATCGGTATCCTCGCCTCGAGGATGAAAGAGCGTTATCACCGCCCGACCATCGCCTTTGCTGACGCCGGCGGCGGGGTATTGAAGGGTTCGGCGCGCTCAGTACCCGGCTTTCATATTCGTGATGCGCTGGATGCGGTGGCGGCTAAGCACCCGCACTTGATCAGTAAGTTTGGTGGTCATGCCATGGCGGCAGGGTTGTCGCTGCCTGAGGCCTATTTTGCAGATTTTGCCGCCGCCTTCGATGCTGAGGTGCGCCGCCAACTGTGTGAGGATGACCTGACTGGTCGCTTATTGTCTGATGGCGCCTTGTCCATCGAGGAATTCCACCTGCACCTGGCCAAAGAGCTGCGCAATGCCGGGCCTTGGGGTCAGCACTTCCCCGAGCCATTGTTCCATGGTGTCTTTCAGCTGGTGCAGCAGCGCATTGTCGGCGAGCGCCATCTCAAGGTGGTGCTGAAAAGCGAGTGCGGCAGCCTGCAATTGGATGGCATTGCTTTCGGTGTAGACCGCGAAATCTGGCCGAATCCTACCGTACGCTGGGTCGAATTGGCCTACAAGCTGGACGTAAACGAATACCGTGGGCAGGAAACAGTACAGCTGTTAATCGCGCACATCAGCCCGCGCTGACCGACCAGCACCCGCTAGCCGAGGGCTAAACCCTTGACAAGGTGTTATCGCCGCTTCTGCCTGAGCGGGTTTGCCCCGGCTCACGGGCCATAGCGTGCTTCTGCTGGCGGTTATACCGACTGGCAATCTTTCGAAGCACTCTGCGTTAGGTGATAGCAAAGTTCTCTCTCTAGAATCATCAGCCGTGCTAGCACAACCATTTTTAGGGAGAGCGCGACATGATTACCCGTGGATTACTTGATCAGTTATTGAAATCCGGCCAGGACTTGATGCAGCAGAAATCTGCCGGCAGCGCAGCGGGTGGTAAAGCCGGCGGTTTGGCCGCAGGATTGGGCGGTTTACTCGGCAGTGCCGGCAAAAGTGGCCAAGGCGGTAATTTAGGTACTTTGCTAAAAGGCGCAGGTGGTGGTGCTCTCGCCACTGGCGCGCTGGGCTTGCTGCTGGGCAATAAAAGCGCGCGCAAAATGGGCGGTAAAGCACTCACCTACGGCGGCTTAGCGGCGCTTGGCGTTGTAGCTTACAAAGCCTTTAGTAACTGGCAGGCGCAGCAGGCCAGTGCACCGCAAGCGGAGCCGCAAACCCTCGACCGTTTGCCAGCGCCCCAGGTTGAACTCCACAGTCAGGCCATCCTTAAAGCATTGGTCGGTGCGGCCAAAGCCGATGGTCACGTTGATGACCGTGAGCGTCAGTTGATCGAGGGTGAGATCAGTAAGCTGACCCACGATGTTGAGTTGCAGCATTGGCTGCAGGCTGAGTTGAACAAGCCGCTGGACCCCGCCGAAATCGCCCGCGCCGCCAGCACGCCGGAAATGGCCGCCGAGATGTATGTGGCCAGCGTGTTAATGGTTGATGAAGAGCACTTTATGGAACGCGCCTATCTAGAAGAGTTGGCCCGCCAGCTTAAGCTGGACCCAGCGCTTAAAACCGAGCTGGAAACCCAAGTGCGTCAGGAGTTGTTGCTCAGTTGACGCTGATTACAAGGGCGTTGTCGGGCTTCTCTGGGCTAATCAGCGGCGCCCAATCAGTGTATGCGGCCTGCTGCCAATCATCTGCGCTGCTTGATTGCAGGCTGCCAGGTGGCAGGTGACTGCGTTATACTCGCCGGCTTTTCCGAAAGTTTGACCTGCGAGTGCTGCCAGCCATGGAAATCAACCCGATCCTCAATAGCATCAAGGACCTCTCCGAGCGCACCCTGACTATTCGGGGGTATCTTTGACTACGATCACAAGCATGATCGGTTAGTCGAAGTAAACCGCGAGCTGGAAGACCCAAGCGTCTGGAATAATCCCGAATACGCGCAAAATTTGGGCCGCGAGCGCGCGTCGCTGGCGCTGATTGTTGACACCCTCGATGACCTGCACGGCAGCCTGGCTGATTCCCGCGACCTGCTCGACATGGCGGTTGAAGAGGATGACGAAAGCGCCGTGGCTGACGTCTGCAGTGAAATCGAGCGCCTGCGCGATATTCTTGAAAAGCTTGAGTTCCGCCGCATGTTCCGTGGCGAGATGGACCCCAACAACGCCTACCTCGATATCCAAGCCGGCTCCGGTGGCACCGAGGCGCAGGATTGGGCCAACATCCTGCTGCGCATGTACCTGCGCTGGGCCGACAAGCGTGGCTTCGAAGCCACCATCATGGAGCTCTCTGCCGGTGAAGTTGCTGGGATCAAGGGCGCGACCCTGCACATCAAGGGTGAATATGCCTTTGGTTGGTTGCGCACCGAAATCGGCGTGCACCGCCTGGTCCGCAAAAGCCCGTTTGACTCCGGCAACCGCCGCCACACCTCGTTTACCGCCGTGTTTGTCTCGCCGGAAATTGACGACAACATCGAGATCGACATCAACCCCTCGGACCTGCGCATCGACACCTACCGCTCCTCCGGCGCCGGTGGTCAGCACGTAAACACCACAGACTCGGCCGTGCGGATTACCCACGTACCCAGTAACACCGTGGTGTGCTGCCAGAACGAGCGCTCTCAGCACGCCAACAAAGACACCGCGATGAAGATGTTGCGCGCGCGCCTGTATGAGCAAGAAGTGCAAAAACGCAATGCTGCCTCGCAGGTCCTTGAGGACTCCAAGTCGGACATCGGTTGGGGCCATCAAATTCGCTCTTATGTCCTTGACGCTTCACGAATCAAGGACCTGCGCACCAATATTGAACGCAGTGATTGCGACAAAGTGCTCGACGGCGATATCGACGAATATCTGGTAGCGAGCCTCAAACAGGGGCTCTAACAACACGCAATGTAGGTTGGGTCGTCTGCGCTCTGTTGAGCACGGCTTAAACCCAACGAGCGGCGCTGCATTTGCGTAGGAGGCCGGCCTGGTGGCCGGATGTTGGGCATCGCTGCGCCCAGCACCACCCTACGATTATTAGGAAAGACCACGATCATGAGCGACCAACAACTCGACCACCACGAGCTGCAACAGGAAGAAAACAAGCTGATTGCCTTGCGCAAAGAAAAGCTTGCCGCCATCCGTGAGCAGGGCAACCCTTTCCCGAATGATTTTCGTCGTGACAACTACTGCGCCGACCTGCAAAAGCAGTACGCCGAGAAGACCAAGGAAGAGCTGGCTGAAGCCGCGATCCCGGTCAAAGTTGCCGGCCGCATCATGCTCAACCGTGGCTCATTTATGGTGCTGCAGGACATGAGCGGGCGAATCCAGGTCTACGTCAACCGCAAAACTTTGCCTGCCGAAACCCTCGAAGCGGTCAAGCATTGGGACTTGGGCGATATCATCTCTGCCGTCGGCACCCTGGCCCGCTCCGGTAAGGGTGACCTGTACGTGGAAATGACCGAGGTGCGCCTGCTGACCAAGTCGCTGCGCCCGCTGCCGGATAAACACCACGGCCTGAGTGACACCGAGCAGCGCTATCGCCAGCGCTATGTCGACCTGATCGTCAACGAAGATGTGCGCCATACCTTCCGCGTGCGTTCGCAAGTGATTGCGCACATCCGCAGTTTTTTGATGCAGCGCGACTTCCTCGAAGTGGAAACGCCGATGCTGCAGACCATTCCCGGCGGCGCGGCGGCTAAACCGTTCGAGACGCATCACAATGCGCTGGACATGGGTATGTACCTGCGTATCGCGCCCGAGCTGTACCTCAAGCGGCTTGTTGTGGGTGGCTTTGAAAAAGTCTTTGAGATCAACCGTAACTTCCGTAACGAAGGCGTTTCGACCCGGCACAACCCCGAGTTCACCATGCTCGAGTTTTACCAGGCTTACGCCGATTACGAAGACAACATGGACCTCACCGAGGAGTTATTCCGCGAGCTGGCGCAGCTGGTACTTGGCAGCACTGACGTGCCCTACGGTGACAAAGTGTTCCACTTCGGCGAGCCGTTTGTGCGGTTGTCGGTGTTTGATTCGATCCTCAAGTACAACCCTGAGTTGACCGCTGCCGATCTGAACGATATCGACAAAGCCCGCGCCATCGCTAAAAAAGCTGGCGCTAAAGTGCTGGGCTTTGAAGGCTTGGGCAAATTGCAGGTGATGATTTTCGAAGAGCTGGTTGAGCACAAGCTGGAGCAGCCGCACTTTATTACCCAGTACCCGTTTGAAGTCTCGCCGCTGGCGCGCCGCAACGACGAAAACCCCAATGTGACCGACCGCTTTGAGCTGTTTATCGGGGGCCGTGAAATTGCCAATGCCTATTCCGAGCTGAATGACGCAGAAGACCAAGCTGAACGCTTTATGGCGCAGGTGGCTGACAAAGACGCCGGTGATGACGAAGCCATGCACTACGACGCTGATTTCGTGCGCGCGCTGGAATACGGCATGCCGCCCACCGCCGGTGAGGGTATCGGCATCGACCGCTTGGTGATGTTGCTCACCAACTCACCGTCGATTCGCGATGTGATTTTGTTCCCGCACATGCGCCCGCAAGCGTAGTCAATAAAAAGCCACCAGCCGGTGGCTTTTTAATATCTGGGTGTGGCTACGAGGGCGTCTGAGCTTGCAAGCGCTGGCGTACCTTGCCTCTGCAGCGGGCTGCACAATACCAAGCTATTGACGGCTCTTAGTGCGCGCGTGGACTATCAGGTTTTGCTTGAGGGTGTCGATCATCCGGATGGGCAGGGATGTTTGCCGCACTTAACCGCTATAGGTATCCGGCACTGGGCCTGTAACCCGTCTAATCCGTTCACAAGGAGAACTCAATGATTGCTTGGCGCGCACTGCTTGCCGTGTCTTTCCTGTTACTGGGTGGGTGTTTGGTTACGTTCAAAGACCCGATCCCGGCCAACGAGGCCGCCCCCATCCCTCTGCTTGGTGAGTGGTCGCGCCAGAACGAGTGGGGCGAGCAGTCGTACCTGCAAATAACCCGCGCCGGCTCCAATGTCTACAAAGCACAGACCTATGTTGACAGTCTGGATAATCTCGAAAGTGTTGAAGAGTACGGCTTTACCGTGGCCCATCACGGGCGACGCTGGTACTTGTCGGCAGGTTTGCCAAAAAGCCTGGGTGCGAATTTCGCCATTGCCGGCTTTGAGCTGACCACGGGTAATGAGCTGGTAATTTTCAACCTGGATGTCGACCGCATCCTCCAAGAGTTGGAGCAAGGTGTGCTGCAGGGCGAGGCGATTGAGGCGGGAGAAGGCGACGGGGTGTTGATTAGCAGCCCGCTTGAGCAGGTATTCAGCTACCTCGATGACCAGGCCAATTCCGATGTGTTTATTGAAGTCGCGCGCTATCAACGTGCAGGCGATTAGCCGGTCGTGAGGAAAGCATGAACAGTCATACCGGATTAGATGAGTATCAGTTAATTGTGCGAGCGCTGTCCGACCGTTTGGTCGAGGCGCAAACGCCGATTCGGGTGCTGGATGCCGTAAAGTGGGACGACTCGATCCGCACTGAGTTTCTTAAACACAAGGGCAAAAAGCTGCCGGCTGTCGACCGCGCTTACTACGCCAATCGGCCACTGCCCTTTGATGCGGCGGCGAAGAAGCTCGAATTTCAAAATATTGAGCGTGATATCACCCGTCAGCTTGGCCAGTTCAACCCGGTGGGTAAGATCATGCGGCGTATGTGCCGCGAGTACCGCATGGTCATCCGCATGCTTGAAGCGCGCGGCACTGAAGATTTTGGCCTGATCAGCCAAGAGCTGTATGGCGCCGCATCGGATGCGTTCCATGCGGGCGATCCGACCTTGGCTGACTTGGGCCTGATGTTTTCTGATTTTCTCAATAACATCGACAAGCGCGGCGATCTCAAGGATGAGGCTAAAACCTTGACGGCCAAAGAAGCGGTCAATTTGCTGCAAGTGCGCCTTAACAAGGTGTTCGGCGAAGAGGAGAGCACTATCCGCGTGTTCGAATCTGACGGCATTCTCGCCGATGCCGCAGCGGGCGCCGACTACATCAAAATTCGCGCTGACGCGATGTTCAATGAACGCGACGTCAAAGCCTTGGAAGTGCACGAAGGGTTGGTGCATGTGGCGACCACGTTGAATGGTTTAAACCAGCCGGTTTGCACTTTTCTAGCCAAAGGCCCGCCATCCTCGACCGTGACCCAGGAAGGCCTGGCGATCCTAATGGAGGTGATTGCCTTTGCCTCTTACCCGACCCGTTTGCGTAAGCTGACCAACCGCACCCGCGCCATTCATATGGCTGAAGAGGGTGCAGATTTTCTGCAAGTGTTCGACTTTTACCGCGAGCAGGGTTTCAGTCAGGAAGAGAGCTACAGCAACGCCAACCGCGTGTTCCGTGGCTCAACGCCCACTGGCCTGCCTTTCACCAAGGACTTGTCCTACCTGAAAGGCTTCATCATGGTTTACAACTACATTCAACTGGCCGTGCGTAAAGGCAAGCTGGAGCAGATTCCGTTGCTGTTTTGCGGCAAAACCACCCTAGAAGACATGCGTTCCCTGCGCCAGTTGGTCGATGAAGGCTTGGTCGTCGCCCCCAAGTACCTGCCGCCGCAGTTTAGCGATCTCAACTCGCTATCGGCCTGGATGTGCTTCTCCAACTTCCTCAATCACCTGAGTCTGGACCGCATCGAAGCCGACTACGCCAATATCCTCTAGGTGCTACTGCACTCGGTTATGACGCGCCTAGCCCTTTAATAGACGATTCGTAGCCCGGATGAAATCCGGGTTGCTCTTCCCGCATTAACAGGAACTGCGCATGCCCAGCCATCAACTCGATTACGAAATTCTCGGCGCCTCCGCGCAAAGCGTGGAGATCATTCTCGACCCGGGCGAAACGGTGATCGCCGAAGCCGGAGGGATGAATTACATGACCGACGGCATACGCTTTGAAACGCGCATGGGTGATGGCGCGGCCACTGGTGTGCTGGGCAAATTGTGGAGCGCCGGCAAACGCATGCTCACGGGTGAGTCGCTGTTTATGACGCACTTTTCCAATGCCGGCAAAACCCCCGCACGGGTCGCTTTTGCGGCCCCTTATCCCGGCACTGTAGTGCCGATTCAACTGGCTGAGCACGGCGGCACATTAATCTGCCAGAAGGATGCTTTTCTTTGTGCCGCTTACGGCACTGCAGTCGGCATCAGTTTTAACAAGCGCTTGGGCGCAGGCTTCTTCGGCGGTGAGGGCTTTATTCTGCAAAAACTGGAGGGCGACGGCCTGGCCTTTGTGCATGCCGGCGGCACGGTGATCCGCAAGCAGCTGAATAATGAAACCCTGCGCCTGGACACAGGGTGTTTAGTGGCGTTTACCGCCGGTATTGATTACGACATCGCCTTGGCGGGTGGGCTGAAAAGTATGCTATTCGGCGGCGAAGGTGTTCTTTTGGCCACACTCAAGGGCACGGGTACGGTGTGGATACAAAGCTTGCCGTTTTCGCGACTGGCGGAACGTATTTATGCAGCGACCTTTAAAGCTCGCGAGGAAGTGCGGGCTGGTGGTAAATGATGTGGCAATTTGCGCCTTTGCAGGTACGTGGCTTTGTTGCAAGCTGCCTCGCCTGAAGGTCAGTCACCTAATTTTCAATTCCCAATGGTTAAATCTGAGAGCCTGTTATGAGTGAAGTGAACCCCATTGCGCTGATTCTTACCGGTATTGGCAGCATCTGCGCCACAGTGGCCGTGCTCAGCTATTACGGCTATTTGCACATTGCCAAGCCTGAAGATGCCTTGTTGTTGTCCGAATTCACTATGCTCAAGACGGTGCCGGGTGAGGACTACAAAGTCACGCTCAAACCCGCCAGCCAGGTCGCCCAATGCATTGATGGCGTGTTGGTGATGTTTGATCTGGAGCAGAAAGGCCTGAGCGGCGTTTTGGTTGATCAGCGTAAGCAGGCTGTGCGCTGCAGCGACGGTCAGTAAGGCTTAATCTGCACGGCTTTGCTGATCGCTCAGCCGCTGCAGATGCTGGCGCGACAGAGCCAAGAAGCGCGGCGTCAGGCCGACGTCTTCATACAGCGGGTCGCCCTGCTCGTCGGTTGCTACCACCTTGTTGCCCTTAACGTAGGGCAGGCTAGTTTCCAGCTCATCCAACGCTGCACAGAGTAGCTCGCCGAGTAATTCCTCCACGTGATGCTTGGGGTACATCTCTTGCAGCGCCGCTAGGCGTGCAGCTGCTTGCAAGTCGAGATGGATTTGATAGGGCGTGGCGCTCAGCTGCCCCTGAGCATTTTCTTGCCAGTATTGAACCAGCTCGCGAATCTTCATGATGGCCTTGTGTCCGTTCAGTGCCCGCCGCTTCGTCGTCGGGCTTGCCTTATTCAGACTAGTGCTTGAGCCAATAAGTGCGTTAAGGACGTCGCGCACTTGTAAGAAGTTGGCGCGCTGGGCACTCTGGAGGCAGGTTCAGTGGAGGCAATAGTCATGGCAGAAATCGACGCGCGTTTGCGCGAGGACGTCCACCAGCTTGGCGAGCTGTTGGGTGACACCATCAGGTTGCAACACGGAGCCGCCTTTCTCGACAAGATCGAACGTATCCGTAAGGGGGCCAAGGCCTCTCGTCGTGGCTCACCAGACGGTGCGGAGCAACTCAGCGCAACCTTAGACCAGCTGGGCGATGACGAGTTGTTACCGGTGGCGCGGGCGTTTAACCAGTTTCTTAACCTGGCCAATATTGCTGAGCAATACCACCGTGTGCGGCGTCGCGCGCCGGGCGAAGCACCGCCGTTTGAAGACAATATTCTTGCTGAGCTGCTGCAGCGGCTTTCTGCCAATGGGTACAAAGGCGAGGCCTTGGCACGGCAGTTTGGCCGGCTGGATGTTGAGCTGGTGCTGACTGCGCACCCCACTGAAGTGGCGCGGCGCACCCTGATTCAAAAATACGACGCCATGGCCGAACAGCTGGCGGCGGGGGATCACAGTGATCTTTCGCCAGCTGAGCGTGAGCAGGTCAAGCAGCGTCAGCAACGACTGATCGCCGAAGCCTGGCACACCGAGGAAATCCGTCGCAGCCGACCCAGCCCGGTGGATGAAGCCAAATGGGGCTTTGCTGTGATTGAGCATTCGTTGTGGCATGCCATTCCCAATGTGCTGCGCAAGGCCGACCAAGTGTTGCACAGCGCTACCGGGTTGCACCTGGCGCTGGATGCAGCGCCCATTCGTTTTGCCTCCTGGATGGGCGGTGATCGAGATGGCAACCCGAATGTCACCGCCAGCGTGACCCGTGAAGTGCTGCTGTTAGCGCGTTGGATGGCAGCGGATTTGTACCTGCGCGACATCGATCAACTGGCTGCAGAGCTGTCCATGCAGCAGGCCAGCCCGGCGTTATTGGCGCGAGTGGGCGAGAGTGCTGAACCTTATCGCGGCCTGCTCAAGCAACTGCGCGAACGTTTGCGCGCCACCCGCAGTTGGGCCCAGGCCGCCTTGCACGACGATGTGCCTGCACCTTCTGCAGTGCTGCAGGACAACCGAGAATTATTTGAACCGTTGCAGTGTTGTTACCAGTCGCTGCACGACTGCGGCATGGGCGTTATTGCCGATGGCCCACTGCTTGATTGCCTGCGCCGCGCTGCGACCTTCGGGCTGTTTCTTGGGCGTTTAGATGTACGCCAAGACGCCAGCCGGCATGCCGCAGCCATGAGTGAAATCACCGAGTACCTGGGCCTGGGGCGTTACGTCGAGTGGGATGAAGACGCGCGCCTGACGTTTTTACAAAAAGAGCTGGAGAACCGCCGTCCGCTGCTGCCCGGGCACTTTAAGCCCAGCGGCGAAACTGCTGAAGTGCTGGCCACCTGTCGGGAAGTGGCCCGCGCTCCGGCTGCCTCCCTAGGCTCCTACGTGATCTCCATGGCCGGCGCGGCTTCTGATGTGCTGGCGGTGCAACTGCTGCTCAAAGAAGCGGGGTTGCAACGGCCGATTCGCGTTGTGCCGCTGTTTGAAACTCTGGCTGATCTAGACAACGCCGGCCCGGTGATCAGTCGGCTGCTGGCCCTGCGTGGCTACCGTGCCCGCCTGCAAGGGCCGCAGGAAGTGATGATCGGCTATTCCGACTCAGCCAAAGATGCCGGTACCACCGCCGCCGCCTGGGCGCAGTACCGCGCCCAGGAAACGCTGGTCAACGTGTGCCGCGAGCGGGACGTTGAACTGCTGTTGTTCCATGGCCGCGGTGGCACCGTCGGTCGCGGTGGCGGCCCGGCCCATGCCGCCATTCTGTCGCAGCCGCCAGGCTCGGTGATGGGGCGTTTTCGCACCACCGAGCAGGGTGAAATGATTCGCTTCAAATTCGGCCTGCCGGATATCGCTGAGCAAAACCTCAATCTGTACCTGGCCGCAGTGCTTGAAGCCACCTTACTGCCGCCGCCCAGCCCGGAACCGGCCTGGCGCGAGCTGATGGATAAATTGGCCAGTGACGGGGTAAACGCCTACCGCGCCGTGGTGCGCGAACACCCCCAATTCGTGGACTATTTCCGCCAGGCCACGCCAGAACAAGAGCTAGGTCGTTTGCCCTTGGGCAGTCGTCCAGCCAAGCGTCGCGAGGGCGGTGTGGAAAGTTTGCGGGCTATTCCGTGGATTTTTGCCTGGACCCAAACACGTTTGATGCTGCCTGCTTGGTTGGGCTGGGAGGCGGCATTGAACAACGCTCTGCAGCGTGGTGAGGGCGAATTGCTGGGGCAAATGCGCGCGCAGTGGCCATTCTTCCGCACCCGTATCGATATGCTGGAGATGGTCTTGGCCAAGACGGACGAATCCATAGCCAGCTTGTATGACGAACGTTTGGTCGAGCCCGCCTTGCAGCCGCTCGGTGTGCATTTACGCGGCCTATTGTCGCAGGCGGTGACGGCGGTACTGGGTCTGACCGGTCAGTCTCAGCTCCTCGCGCACAGCCCGGAAACCCTGGAGTCGATTAGCGTGCGCAACACCTACTTGGATCCGCTGCACTTGCTCCAAGCCGAACTGCTGGCGCGAGCGCGGCAGCGTGATAGTCAGGCTGG
This sequence comes from Pseudomonas sp. TMP9, assembly GCF_037943105.1. Lineage (NCBI taxonomy): Bacteria > Pseudomonadati > Pseudomonadota > Gammaproteobacteria > Pseudomonadales > Pseudomonadaceae > Pseudomonas > Pseudomonas vesperimontis. Next base: position 2,691,201 of record NZ_CP149803.1, on the reverse strand, counting down.
CAGCCCATTGGAGCAGGCATTATTGGTCAGCGTGGCGGGCATCGCCGCTGGTTTACGTAATACCGGCTAGGGCAATGCAAGCGCCTTGCGCCGCACTCGGCAGCACGTACACAGCGCGCGGCCGTTAAGCTTTCTGCCAGGGACGGCTGGAAACGTCTCCGACTTTCGGCGGCTTGTGCGCTATGGATGCGCTGTGTATCTTGAGCGGCCTTTCAGCACCCTGGCTGTTGTTGGCAGCGCTGCTTGAACCATTCTGAGATTGGCCCCATGAGGCGAGTCCGAGCAATTTCTATATAAATTTTGAGGAGCACATCGATGCGCGTGATTTTGCTAGGGGCGCCAGGTGCCGGTAAAGGTACCCAAGCTGGTTTCATCACCAAGAAATTTGGTATTCCGCAAATCTCCACCGGTGACATGCTGCGCGCCGCAGTGAAAGCGGGCACTGAGCTGGGCTTGGTTGCCAAAAGCGTGATGGACAGCGGCGGCTTGGTGTCCGATGACCTGATTATCAATCTGGTTAAAGAGCGCATTACCGAAGCCGATTGTGCCAATGGCTTCCTCTTTGACGGCTTCCCGCGCACTATTCCGCAGGCTGAAGCCTTGAAAGAAGCCGGCGTTATTATCGATAACGTGGTTGAAATCGCCGTTGATGATGAAGAAATTGTCGGTCGTATTGCCGGTCGTCGTGTACATCCGGCATCGGGCCGGGTTTATCACACCGAGCACAACCCGCCGAAAGTTGCCGGCATTGACGATGAAACTGGCGATGAGCTGATTCAGCGCGAAGACGACAAAGAAGCCACTGTGCGCCATCGTCTGTCGGTTTATCACTCACAGACCAAGCCGTTGGTGGACTTCTACCAAAAGCTGGCCGCTGTTGATGGCACGCCGAAATACAGCGCCATCGCCGGCGTAGGTTCGGTTGACGATATCACTGCTAAGGTGCTGGCTGCGCTCAGCTAAGTAACCTTGAGTAGTGCACAGCGGCCCGTTTACGGGCCGTTGGCGTTTATACTGCGTGCCTTTTTAACTCCCGGACACCCACAATGATCACTCTGCTGGCCCTGGATACTGCCACTGAAGCCTGCTCTGTGGCGTTGCTGCATGACGGCCAAGTGCTCAGCCACTACGAAGTGATTCCGCGCCAGCATGCTCAACGCCTGCTGCCGATGATTAAGCAACTGCTGGCAGATGCCGGGGTTTCGTTGTCTGCCCTGGATGCAATTGCTTTTGGCCGTGGCCCCGGTGCCTTTACCGGAGTGCGGATTGCCATTGGTGTGGTCCAGGGCTTGGCCTTCGCCCTCGAGCGCCCGGTGCTGCCGGTGTCTAACTTGGCCGTTTTGGCCCAGCGTAGCCTGCGTGAGCACGGCGCACAGCAAGTGGCGGCGGCCATTGATGCACGCATGGACGAAGTGTACTGGGGGTGTTACCGCGCCGAACAAGGCGAAATGCGCTTGGCTGGTTTAGAAGCCGTATTGCCGCCAGAGCACGCCAGCCTTCCACGTGATGCGTCAGGTGATTGGTTTGCTGCCGGCACCGGTTGGGGCACATTTGCAGCGCGTATCCCGGTTGAAGTCAGCAGGCAGGATGCGGCCATGCTGCCTCATGCTGAAGACCTGCTCAGCTTGGCGCGGTTTGCCTGGGCGCGCGGTGATGCGGTAGCGGCAGACTTGGCGCAGCCGGTTTACCTGCGCGACAAGGTCGCTACACCCAAGGCTCCGATCTAATCAGCCATGGTTTGCCGCGCCTTTGGTCGTGCAGGCTGTAACATGACCCTGCCCTTGATTGCCAAGCCGCGCGGCGAGCGCTAAATTACATCCACTTGTCTTCATCGTTGGCTAACCAAGCTGAGCAGTCATTGATGCGTATCGACGCTTTCACTTCCCCTTATTCGCCAGACCGCAGCGCCCGCCCGGGCACTGCGGTTATGCCATTTCGCGACGCGCAGCGCGAGATTGAAGCCCGTCGTGAGCAGCCAACAGCACCCGCCACTAGCCAAAGCTTTGAACCCGTTACCCAAACCCGTGAGGTTGCCGCGAGCACGGCCAGTGGCAACAGCCTGCCTACCCGCCTGCAAGACCAGCTGTACCAACCCCCACTGAATAACCGCGCCGCGCAGGCGTTAGCCAGCTACAGCTCAACCGCCAGCTTCGCCACCGAGACAGATGCTCAGCAGGTGATGGGCCTCGATCTTTACGCTTAAACTCTGCCGATTCGATTTCTCAACGGTCCTCGGTTAAATGTTGCCTTACTTTCTCGGTTGCCCGTCTTGGAGCGAACCTGCCTGGCGCGGTTCGTTGTACCCAGACAGCAGTCGCAGCAGCGAATTTCTGCCGTTGTATGCGCAGGTGTTCAATGCCGTTGAAGGCAACACCACGTTTTACGCTGCAGCTTCCACTGAAACCGTGGCCCGTTGGGCTGAGCGCATGCCTGCGCACTTTCGCTTTTGCGCCAAACTGCCGCGCGAGATTAGCCACGGTGGCGATCTGCGCGAGCAGTCGAGTGCGGCCGAGGTTTTTCGCCGTTTGTTGGCGCCTCTGGGTGTGCGTGTTACGCCGTTTTGGTTGCAACTGCCAGCCAGCTTCGGTCCGCAGCGTATGGCGGAGCTGGTCAGTTTTATCGAGCATTGGCAGGGGGATGAGTTAGCCGTTGAAGTGCGCCATCCGGCTTTTTTTGCCAAAGGCGACGAGGAGCGCCGCCTTAACCGGCTGCTGCATGAGCGCGGCATTGAACGCATTTGTTTGGATTCACGGGCGTTATTTAGCTGTGTTTCCAGTGCGCCAGCGGTGCTGCATGCACAGGCTAAGAAGCCACGCCTGCCGCTGCGGCCCACGGCGTTTAGTCAGTCACCGCAACTGCGTTTTATTGGCCATCCTGACGTGTTGGCCAATGACCCATTTATGCTGCCGTGGCTGGATAAAGTGGCGGGCTGGATAGAAGAGGGCCGCACCCCCTATGTCTTTTTACACACCGCAGATAATCGCTTGGCGCCGCAACTGGCTCAACGCTTTCATCAGCAATTGATGCAACGCTTGCCAGGCTTGCAAGCGTTGCCAGAAAGGCCGCGCCAGCCTGAGGTCGAGCAATTGGGCTTGCTCTGATAGGCTGCGGCATGACTATTTTTCGTGGTTTTCTAATTTTTTGCCTAGTGCTCATCGGCATACAGTTGGCGCTTTGGCGCGGCTGGTTGGATGTGCCGCCGCGCTGGAACCCTTGGGCGCTGCTGGATATTCGCGAAACACCGAACTTGCTGACCGGTTTTAAACTGTGGCGGTTACAGGATGATCCGCTGTTATGCCAACAGGCCTTGAGCCGTTCATCACTGCGCTTCACAGCGCTGGCCGACAGCCGCTCGGACGTGGCGTGCCCGCTGAACAATACCCTGCGCGTGCACCGTGCTGGGGTTGCCTTCAGCAGCAGTTTTATCGCCAGTTGTCCGCTGGCGGCGGCCTTTGCGCTGTTCGAACGGCATGATCTGCAGCCGGCCGCCCAAGCGTTGTTTGGTCAGCGAGTGGCGCGGGTCGAGCATGTGGGCAGCTTCGCCTGCCGCACCATCGCCGGCAGTCAAAGGCGCAGCCAGCATGCTGCTGCCAATGCGCTGGATATCATTGGCTTTCGCTTGGCCGATGGTCGGCGCATTAGCGTGCTGCAGGATTGGTCCAAACCTGGCAAGAACGCCGAGTTCCTGCGTCAAGCGCAGCAGGGTGCCTGTCGGCGCTTCAACACCACTCTAGGGCCGGCATACAACGCCGCCCATCGCGATCATTTCCATGTGGACATGGGGCGATGGCGGATGTGCCGCTAGCGTATCTACTGATGCCCTTGGGCTGCGCGCCTCAGTGCCAACCTACAGAGGGTGTTAATGCCGGTGGTCGCGCTAACGCTGCGCCAGCAGCAGGTCAGCCGCTTGCCCGCTACGACCATCAGCAAATTCAAAGCGGCCGAGTTGGGCGATTTGGTCGTAGGCGCCTAGGGCAATCTTCACCTCGCGCGCCTGCAAGTTGATACCGCTGACGCCGGCCTGACTCAGGGATTGGCTGGATTGCCGGCCTTGGGCGTCAAAACGCAGCAAGCTTAAGCGCTCGAAGATGGCATCTTGGCGGCTAATGCGACCGTCGTTGTTGTCATCGTACTTACGCAACTCACTAAAGCCGTTGGCCGCACCATTCTGGTCGCCGAACAACTCGCGGCCATTGTCGATGCGCCCGTTACCGTTACGATCCAGTGCCAGCAGGGCATCGTCACCCGTGGGCACGCTGATTTGGTCGAGCTTGCCGTCGGCATCCAAGTCAAAACGCACGGCGCGGCTGAGGCCGCTGGTGGTAAAGCCGTTGCTGGCTAAATCAAGCACCAAGGGGTCGGTCTGTTGCGGTTCAGTGTTGACGGTTACGTTCAGCTCCAGCCTGCGCTGGGCCGCCAGTTCCTGAAAATCACTGGCCTGAGTGGTAATGGGCAGTGGTTCGCTGGGGGCTTCAGCCGCGCGGCTGATGCTGGCCTCGGCTTCAACTTCATCGGGTAGCAGGGTGCGCCGCAGGATTTGGTAGTCCAGCGAGGCGCGTTTGCCTTCATCGAGGATTTCACTGATTGAACCGCCGCTGGCCGGCGAAGCGGCGCTGCGTGGTGCGGAAATTACATCGAACATGGCGAACTCGTTGCGGCTGGTAGCTGCCGGGTCTGGCAAAATGCCGCTCAGCAATGTTATCGGCTGCTAAAACAGTCAATTGAGTGTCTTTTGAGCATATTTTCTGATGAGTGATGAGCGGCTAATAGCCAGAATTCGAATGCAAGCCTTGGTTCCGCACCTCGCCGAAGCGGCTGCTGGCTGGGCTCGGCGTTTAGGGTTGCCGCTGGAAGGTGACAGCGAGTTCGCTTTGCAATTAGGCGAGGACGGATTACAGCTGGTTGAGCTTGGGCCGCACGCGCCGGGGCCGGTGCGGGTGGACTTTGTCGAAGGCGCGGTGGCGCACCGGCGCTTATTCGGTGGCGGCACTGGGCAGATGATTGCCAAGGCGGTTGGCGTGCAGGCCGGGGTGCGTCCGCGGGTGCTGGATGCCACCGCTGGACTGGGGCGTGATGCGTTTGTGTTGGCCAGCCTGGGCTGTGAGATGACCTTGATAGAGCGCCAGCCGCTGGTTGCCGCGTTGCTCGAAGATGGCTTAGCGCGCGCGGCGCTAAATCGCGAGGTAGCGGCCATTACGGCGCACATGCAGTTGCTGACGGGTAATGCCATCGAGTTGATGCGCGCTTGGCAGGGCGAGCCACCGCAGGTGATCTACCTTGACCCGATGTTCCCGCACCGCGACAAGAGCGCACTGGTGAAAAAAGAGATGCGCTTATTCCGACCTTTTGTCGGCGATGACCTGGACGCCCCGGCATTGCTGGAGGCGGCGCTGCAACTGGCCACGCACCGGGTGGTGGTAAAGCGCCCGCGCAAGGCTCCGTTGATTGAAGGGGCCAAACCCGGCTATGCCTTGGAGGGCAAATCCAGCCGTTATGACATCTACCCGAAAAAGAAGCTGCAAGCAGCCGGTGAACAGGTTTAGGCCGTTTATTTAAGGCAGCACGATCATGGTGTCGGATCGCTTGGCTTGCGTATAACCTCAGCCCACTGCGCAGCCTTGCGCTGATTTTGGCGCGGTTAACGCCCACCCACGTGGCCTAATCAGCGCGAAACGCACGCAAGAAAACCTCCACCGCATCACGAACGTAAGCTTCAGCTTCAACCCCTGTTAGCGCTTCGCCGCAGCCGATCAGCAGGCGAAAATTGACCCCGCCCTTGATCAGGCAGAAGAACTGATCGGCGGCGCTCAACGGGTCGGCGATGCGCAGTTGTCCGCACTGATCCGCGCGGCGCAGCAATTCTTCCAGACCGTGCAGCACGCGCTGCGGGCCAGCTTCATAAAAGGTCTTGGATAGCGTGGAATCTTGCGCCGCTAGGCTCACCATCAGCCGGTGCAACTCCACCGACTCGCGGCTGTTGATCAGCTCATAGAAGCCATGGCCGATGTTGAGCAGCACCTGCGCCACCGGCACGTCATCGCTAAGCTCAAACAACAACTCGGGCAATTGCTCTTCGCATTTGGACTTCACCGCCTCGGCAAACAGCTTCTCTTTGTCAGTGAAATGGCTGTACACCGTGAGCTTGGAAACCCCGGCTTCAGCGGCAATTGCATCCATGCTACTGCCGTCATAGCCATTGCTGAGAAACAGGGTCTTCGCCGCTTCCAAAATGGCTTTACGCTTGAGCAAGTCTTTCGGGCGGCCGGGGCCACTGCTGGGCAACACTTTGTTTGGCATAAGTCGCTTTTAATACTGGACTAGTGAGTTTGCTATTTTTACTATACTCGCCAGTATAAATATTCAAAAGCCTCATAAAGGTTAGTCATCATGTTTCCTCGTGCCCTGTTTGTTGCTTTGCCCGCTAGCCTTGTTCTGTTGCTCGCTGCTTGCGGTGATGGTGAGCCCGCTGCGGTTGCCATCCGCCCAGCAATGGTGGTGCAGCCGCAGTTAGCCGGCGAGCTGGTGGATGCCTACCCCGGCGAGGTCCGCGCGCGGCTTGAGCCAGAGCTGGCCTTTCGCATTGGCGGCAAAGTAGCCAAGCGTTTAGTCGATGTCGGTGCGCGGGTGAAGAAGGATCAGCCATTGGCCGAACTGGACCCGCAAGACGTGCGCTTGCAGCTAGAAGCCATCCGCGCTCAAGTGTCCTCGGCGCAAGCCAACTTGCAGTTGGTGCGCGCCGAGCGTGACCGCTACAAAATCCTGCTGGCGCGCAATCTGGTCAGCCGCTCGCAGTATGACAATGCGGAAAACACCTACCGCTCTGGCGAAGCACGGGTCAAACAGGTGCGTGCTGAATTTAATGTGGCCAATAATCAGGCCGGTTATGCGGTGTTGCGCGCCTCCCAAGATGGCGTAGTGGCTCGGCGCATGGTCGAAGTGGGGCAGGTTGTAGCCGCTGGGCAAACGGTATTCACGTTGGCCGCTGACGGCGAGCGCGAGGTGCTGATTAACCTGCCAGAGCAGGCCTTTGAACGCTTTAAAGTCGGCCAGGATGTGGCTGTTGAGCTGTGGTCCCAGCCCGATCAACGCTTCCCCGGTCGTATCCGTGAAATGTCGCCCTCTGCAGACCCGCAGTCGCGCACGTTCGCCGCCCGCGTCGCATTTACTGAAGGCAAGGTGCCTGCTGAGTTAGGCCAAAGCGCTCGGGTGTATATCGCCCATAACGGTGAAGTGCCACTGGCTGTGCCGCTGTCGGCGCTTTCTGCCGAGAAAGACCAGCCCTACGTCTGGGTGGTCGACCCGAAAGAGTCAACCCTCAAGCGCACGGATGTGCGCATTGGCGCTTATGGCGAAAAAACCGTGCCGGTGCTCGAAGGCCTAGAGGCCAGTGATTGGGTCGTGGCGGCGGGTGGCCAAGTGCTGCGTGAAGGGCAAAAAGTTCGTCCGGTAGACCACGACAATCGTGTGGTCGATCTGACAGCCAAGGCCACATCCGCGGTTAAGGAGTAAATCTGATGGATTTCAACTTATCCGCTTGGGCACTGCGCAACCGTCAGATCGTGCTTTATCTCATGCTGTTGTTGGCGGTAGTCGGTGCCATTTCCTACTCCAAATTAGGCCAGAGTGAAGATCCGCCCTTTACCTTTAAAGCCATGGTGGTACGCACTAACTGGCCGGGAGCGAGCGCCGAAGAGGTGTCGCGCCAGGTCACTGAGCGCATTGAAAAGAAGCTGATGGAGACGGGCGAGTACGACAAGATCATCTCGTTCTCGCGGCCCGGTGAGTCTCAGGTGACATTTGTTGCCCGTGATTCCATGCATTCGGCAGATATTCCCGACCTGTTCTACCAGGTTCGCAAAAAGGTCAGCGACATTCGCCACACCTTGCCCCAAGGGATTCAGGGGCCGTTTTATAACGATGAATTCGGCACTACGTTCGGCAATATCTATGCACTGACCGGTGCAGGTTTCGACTACGCCGTGCTCAAGGACTACGCCGACCGCATCCAGCTGCAGCTGCAGCGCGTTAAGGACGTCGGTAAGGTCGACTTGGTTGGCCTGCAAGACGAGAAAGTGTGGATCGAGCTGTCCAACACCAAGCTGGCCACCCTCGGCCTGCCACTGGCGGCTGTGCAGCAGGCTTTGGAAGAACAAAATGCCGTGGCGGCTGCAGGTTTCTTTGAAACCAGCAGCGACCGTGTGCAGCTGCGCGTCACTGGGCGTTTTGAGACGGTTGATGAAATCCGTAACTTTCCCATCCGTGTAGCTGACCGGACCTTCCGCATCTCCGATGTGGCTGAGGTCAAACGCGGCTTCAATGATCCCCCCGCACCCCGCATGCGCTTTATGGGGGAGGATGCCATCGGCTTGACGGTCTCGATGAAGACCGGCGGCGACATCCTGGTCCTTGGTGACGCGCTGGAAGGCGAGTTTGCTCGGTTGCAGGAAACCCTGCCGGCCGGTATGCAGTTGAGCAAAGTGTCTGATCAGCCCGCTGCGGTGAAAACCGGGGTGGGCGAGTTTGTCCGGGTGCTCACCGAGGCGGTGATCATCGTGCTGCTGGTGAGTTTCTTCTCCCTCGGCCTGCGCACAGGCTTGGTGGTGGCGCTGTCGATTCCGCTGGTGCTGGCGATGACGTTTGCTGCCATGTACTACCTCGGTATCGGCCTGCACAAAATTTCCCTTGGCGCGCTGGTGCTGGCGCTGGGCTTGATGGTGGATGACGCGATCATTGCCGTGGAGATGATGGCCATCAAGATGGAGCAGGGCTATGACCGGGTCAAAGCGGCCAGTTACGCCTGGACCAGCACGGCCTTCCCCATGCTCACCGGTACGCTGATCACTGCGGCGGGCTTCCTTCCCATTGCCACGGCGCAGTCCGGTACCGGCGAATACACCCGCTCAATTTTCCAGGTGGTGGCCATTGCTCTAGTTGTGTCGTGGCTGGCGGCCGTGGTGTTCGTGCCGTATCTGGGTGCCAAACTGCTGCCGGATTTGGCCAAGTTGCACGCCGCCAAACACGGTGGCAGTGCGGGTGGGCACGATCCCTATGGCACGCCGTTTTACCAGCGTGTGCGCACGGCGGTGGAATGGTGCGTGCGCCGGCGCAAGACGGTGATCCTGCTGACTGTCGCCTTGTTTGTCGCTTCTATTGTGTTGTTCCGCTTTGTGCCGCAGCAGTTCTTCCCGGCGTCCGGGCGGTTGGAATTGATGGTTGATCTCAAACTCAGCGAAGGCTCATCCCTGGCGGCCACTGAAGAGCAAGCCAAGCGACTGGAACAAATGCTCAGTGGCTATGAAGGCATAGACAATTTTGTCGCCTACGTGGGCACCGGCTCGCCGCGCTTTTACCTGCCCCTGGACCAGCAATTGCCGGCTGCTAGCGTGGCGCAGTTCGTGGTGCTGGCAAAAAGCATTGAAGACCGCGAGAAGATCCGTACCTGGCTGATTGAGGTGCTGCACGACGAGTTCCCGACGCTGCGCACGCGCATCTCACGGTTAGAAAACGGCCCACCCGTAGGCTACCCCGTGCAGTTCCGCGTCTCTGGCGAGCACATCGATGAAGTTCGCCAACTGGCCCGGCAAGTCGCCGGTAAAGTGCGCGAGAACCCGCATGTGAGCAACGTGCACTTGGATTGGGAAGAACCGAGCAAAGTCGTGCGCCTGAATATCGATCAAGAGCGTGCCCGCGCTCTTGGCGTCAGTACCGCCGACCTCTCGCGCTTTCTGCAAAGCTCACTGACCGGCTCGCCTGTCAGTCAGTACCGCGAAGGCAACGAGCTGATTGAGATTCTCCTGCGTGGCACCCTCAGTGAACGTCAGGAGCTGAGCCTGCTGCCCAGTCTGGCCGTGCCAACTGACAGCGGTAAGAGCGTCGCGTTGTCGCAGATCGCTACCTTAGAGTACGGTTTTGAGGAAGGCATCATCTGGCATCGCAACCGCCTGCCGACGGTCACCGTGCGTGCTGACGTGTACGGCAAGGAACAGCCAGCCAGCTTGGTCAAGCAAATCCTGCCGACCCTTGAGTCGGTGCGTGCGCAGCTGCCAGACGGCTATCAGCTTGATGTTGGTGGCACGGTGGAGGACTCCAGCCGTGGGCAGAAGTCAGTCAACGCCGGTGTACCACTGTTTATCGTGGTGGTGCTGACCTTGCTGATGCTGCAGCTTAAGAGCTTCTCGCGTTCGGCCATGGTGTTCCTCACCGCGCCGCTGGGGCTGATCGGCGTGACCCTGTTCCTGCTGATTTTCCGTCAGCCGTTTGGCTTTGTGGCCATGCTTGGCACCATCGCCCTGTCGGGGATGATCATGCGTAACTCGGTGATTCTGGTTGATCAGATTGAACAGGACATCGCCTCCGGCATGGACCGCTGGCACGCGATTATCGAAGCCACCGTGCGACGCTTCCGGCCTATCGTGCTGACCGCTTTGGCGGCGGTGCTGGCGATGATCCCGTTGTCGCGCAGCGTGTTCTTCGGACCGATGGCCGTGGCCATCATGGGCGGCTTGATCGTCGCTACGGCGCTGACTCTGCTGTTCCTGCCGGCGCTGTATGCAGCCTGGTTCCGGGTCAAGGAAACGGAGCGTCAGCCGGGGTGAATAGGCGGTTGATGATGTGAAAAAGCCAGACCCTCGGGTCTGGCTTTTTTACGTCTAACAATACCGCTTACAACGCGCCAAACACCTTCTTGGCCAAGCTGGTGGCGGCACCGGCTGGGTTCTGGCGGATGCTGGCTTCTTGCTCGGCGATCATGCTGAACAGGCCGTCCAGCGCTTGTTCGGTCACGTAGTTTTCGATGTTGGCGCTTTTCGCGTCGATCACCCCGAAGCTCGCGGCTTGGCCGGCGAAGCTGTTGTATTGCTTGGCTAAGCCGACTTGGTCGGTAGCTTGTTTGACAATGGGCAGGAACTTAGTGCGGATCTGTTCGCGACTGGTTTTGTTCAGGTACTGGGTGGCCGAATCCTGCGGGCCGCTGAGGATGCTTTTGGCGTCCTGCACGGTCATCTTCTTCACTGAGTCCAATAGCAGTGCTTGGGCTTGCGGCACAGCAGCTTCGGCAGCTTTGTTCATGCTCGCTTCAAGCTGATCAACCTGGGCGCCCATACCCATCATTTTCATAGTTTTTGCGGCTTTGCCGAGGTTGCCCGGCAGTTCGATGCGCACCTCAGGGTTGTTGCTAAAACCACCGGGTTTACCCAGTTGCTGCACCGCCACTTTTGCCCCTTGGCTGAGGGCATCTTTAAGGCCACCGCTGGCGTCGCTTTGAGTCAGGTCGGCGAGGGACAGGGCGAAGACGCTGCTGGACAGGGCAACGCCAGCGGCCAGAGACATTAAACGAAACATGGTGGGCATCCTTGGAGGTCTGGAAGACGATTGCTGGAGCTTAACGGACTCCGGCGCGCTGGCAAATGCTTAGGTAAGTGCCGCATGAAGCCGACTCTGGCCTTAAACCTTAGTGATTTGCGTAAATCGTTACCGGGTTGGCGGTGTCATCACATGCAGCAACGTGCGTCCACACCTGTCACATACCGTTAAGTCATGCAGCGTATGCGCAGAGGGAAGCAACGCGTAGGGGCAGATTCATCTATAACTCTAGCCCAGCAGTTTTCGTTAAGGCGCAGCTTTGCTGATGCGTTATCTGACTACGCGGATAAAACCGAGAGCGGTTTAGGCGCTGTTCTTGCAGTGCATCCAACGACCCTCTTCAAGCAGTAGGAGTAATTGCATGGCTTTAGTTCCGGTTCGATTGTCGCAGCGTTTGACCTTGGGCAGTATTTTGCTGCTGATTCTTACGGCGCTGGCAGTATTTGCGGTAATGGCCCTGCGCGGTCAGCCGCGCGTGGTGGCGGCCAGTGGTGAGCTGATTGAGCAAACGGGCAGTGCCATCGTGCGTCAGTTGGGATTACAGCTGGCCGGGATTGAAGGGGTGACGGCGAGCCTGGCGCACCTTTCTGAAGTGCTGCCGCTGGATGAAACGCTGTACCTCAATACGCTGCCCAATGTGATTGATAACCAGGGCGATAAAGCCATCGCCGGCGGCGGTGTCTGGCCCGAACCGAATGCCTTTGCCGAAGGGGTAACGCGCCGCAGTTTTTTCTGGGCCCGCGGTGGTGATGGACGCCTGGCGTACTCGGATGATTACAACGCTGCCGGCGGTCCGGGCTATCAAAATGATGCGTGGTACACCGGGGGACGCAACAGTCCTGCAGGGCGCTGCTTGTGGTCGGAGGCCTATCAGGATGCAGTGACCGGTGTGCCGATGGTTACCTGCAGTGTGCCTTATCAGCTTGCCGGGCGCTTTGCCGGAGTGGCTACCTTGGACCTGTTGCTGGACGATCTGGCGCGCTTTCTCACCGATCAAGGCAAGGTTACCGATGGCTACGCGTTTGCCCTCGATCAGGCGGGCAATGTGCTGCACTTTCCCGGTATAGCCGGTGCCAAAGGTAGCAAGATGCTCAAATTTGCCGACCTAGCGCAGCAGCAAAGTTGGCTAGAGCCGGTTCAAAAGGCGCTCGCTAGCAGCAGTTCGGGTGCCATTCTCAACCTCGACTTAGAGCACGACGAGCAGCTCAAGCAGGCTAGCCGCGTCAGTCTGTTTGTAATGCCTGACACGGGTTGGGTCATTGGTTTGGTGACCCCGTATGAGCGCGTTACCGGTCTGGCTTGGGCGCTAACCTGGGATATTTTGTTGTTTCTGATTCCGCTGTTGGCGGTATTGCTGGCGCTGGCCTGGCTGGCTGGGCGCAAGCTGATTACTCAGCTGGAAGAAACTACTGCGCAAATCGACTCTTTGGGTCGTGGCTCGGCTAGTCGTGATTTGCAATTGAGTGTGGAGCGTGAGGATGAGATCGGTGCGTTGCGCCATGCGGTCAATCGCTATGCCGGACAATTACGCACCATGCTCCAGCGCATTGCTGATGAGGCCGATCATTTGCAGGCTGAAGCCGCTCAGCTGGGTAGCCTGAGCAGCACCCTGGCCGGGCGCGCCGAGCAACAACGCCAGGAAAACACCCAGTTGGCGGCGGCGATTACCGAGATGTCTTCCAGTGCACAGGAAGTGGCGCAAAACACCAATGACTGCGCCACGACCGCCCAAAATTCATTGTCGGTGGTGCAGGAAGGCCAGCAAAAGGTGGCCTCCAACAGCGCCGCTATTCAGACGCTCTCAGCCGAAATGGCCGAAGCCGCAGCGGTAATCGGTCGGCTGGAAAAGGACAGCCAGCAGGTCGGTGCGGTGCTGGATGTGATCAAGGCGATTTCCGAACAAACCAACTTGCTCGCGTTAAATGCGGCCATTGAGGCTGCGCGGGCAGGAGAACAGGGCCGCGGCTTTGCCGTGGTCGCCGATGAGGTGCGTACCCTGGCCGGTAGAACCCAGACATCGGCCAATGAGATCAGCACCATGATCAGCGCTCTGCAGCAGGCTTCACGCCAGGCGGTGCAGGCGATGCAGGCGGGCGAGGCGCGCACCGAACATGCTGTGGTCGAAGCCGAGGGGGCGGCCACGGCACTGTCCAGTACGGTGCAGAGTTTCGATGATATTTCTCAGCGGGCCCAGCAGATCGCCGTCGCCGCGCAGCAACAAAGCCACGTCACCCAGGAGATCAACGAGCTTGCCGTGCGTATTCACAGCATCAGCGAAGAAAACGCCCGCGACGCTAAGGCGCTGGACGAGGTCAGTACTGCGATGCAGGCGTTGTCATCCCGCTTGATTGACCTAAGCCGCAGTTAGCGGCTTGGGTGCTGTAATTTGCGGCGCACCATCTGCGTATAGGCTGGCGGTTTGAGTGCATGGCGTTCACCGCTTACCTAGCTGAGCCAGCGTCCGCCACGCTCAGCCCTGGCCGCTAGCAGGCGCTGGGCCTCGGCTTCAGCGCGGGCACGATTGGCCTGGTGAAACGTCGCGTGCGGCGGCGTGGGTTGTTCGTTACTTTCACTCATCTCTGAGGGCAGGGCCGGTTTACACCGCCTCGGCTACTGCCTCGTTGCGATCCAAGGCCACTTGGCGAATCGACAGGCGAATCTCCGCCGGTAGTACGCGCTTGGCGGCGCCTTCAGCCAATTCACTGAGCAACGGGTGATGGCTGAGCTTGCCGGCTTCGTCCTGGCGCAGCACGCCCTGGTCAAGCAAGCTCTGGATAAAGTGGCGGAACAGGCTTTTGTCGAAAAACTCCGGGGCGTTGAGGCCATGCAGGATTGACAGGCGCTGGGCCATGACGGTGCAAAGGTCTTCCAATTCTTCAGCGCTGATGGCGTTCTGCCCGGCATTCAGCAGCAGGGCAGTGGCCATGTAGAAGCGCTGCAGGGTTTGCACAATGGCGCGTGCCAGCAGCGTCAGTAGCACGAACTCACGAGAACTGGGGGCGGGGCGCACATAAGTGTCACCTTCTAAGGTCAGCAACCCTTGCTCGACAAAGGCCACTAACCATTGATCGATCACCGCGTCTAGCTCATCCAGACTCCAGCGGATAAATAGCTCGGATTGCAGGTAAGGGTAGAGGGCGCGGGTAAAGCGCAGGATCTGCTCGCGGCTCATCCGCGCGCTGCTTTGGAAGAAGCTGGCAAGCAGCGCCGGTAGGGCGAAGATGTGCAGCACGTTGTTGCGGTAGTAGGTCATCAGAACGGCGTTGTGCTCGTCCAGATAAAGAATCTTGCCGAGGGCATCTTTTTGTTCGGCGAGTAAGTCCATTTTCTGCACGTATTCAATCAGCGCCTGGCCGTTGCCGTCCGGCAGGGTGGTGTGCGGCGAATACGGTACGCTGCGCAGCAGACTCAAATACAGGTCGAGCACCCGTGCCAGTGCGCGGTCATCCAGCGCCAGCTTGCTGGTAGAGAGTAGCGCTAATGCCACTAGATTGACGGGGTTAATCGCCGCTGCTTCGTTGAGGTGCTGGGCTACGCGTTCGCCAAGGTTGCTGGTGGCCTCATTCAGCCACGTGGGGCGGAACTGCGTGCCGTAGTCCTGCGTGCGCCAATCGGGCTGCTCACTGTCGAGAAACTCAGCCAGCTTGATCGGCTCGCCAAAGTTGACCCAGACATGGCCAAAGCGCTGCTTAAGGGCGCCGATGACCTTAAAGATATCGAAGATTGATTCTTTCTTCTTGCTCGCGCCGCGTAACTCACCCAGATAGGTGCGGCCTTCCAGCACGCGCTCATAGCCGATGTACACAGGTACAAACACCACTGGCAGACGATTACTGCGCAGGAAGCTGCGCATCGTAATAGCCAGCATGCCAGTCTTCGGTTGCAGCATGCGTCCGGTACGCGAGCGCCCGCCCTCAACGAAGTACTCCACCGGGAAGCCCTTGCTGAACAGGGTGTGAAGGTATTCGTTGAATACCGAGGTATACAGCGGGTTGCCCTTAAAGGTACGGCGCATAAAAAACGCGCCGCCACGGCGGAGCAGGCTGCCGATAACCGGCATATTCAAGTTAATACCGGCTGCGATATGCGGCGGGGTTAGGCCATTTTTGAACAGCAAGTAGGACAGCAGCAGGTAGTCGATATGGCTGCGGTGGCAGGGCACATAAATCACCTCATGGCCCTGAGCGACCTCTTGCACGCCTTCGATGTGGTTGACCTTGATGCCGTCGTAAATCTTGTTCCAGAACCAGCTCAGCACCAACTCCAAAAAACGGATGGCGGTGTAGGTGTAGTCAGAGGCAATTTCGTTGCCGTAGCGCAACGCTTGGCTTTCAGCTTTTTCCAAGGTGATGCCTTCGCGTTCGGCTTCCTCGGTGATTGCCTGGCGTACCTGTGGGCCATTCACCAAGCCTTTAACCAGGTTGCGGCGGTGCGAAACATCCGGGCCAATCACCGCTGCTTTCTGGTTGCGAAAGTGCACCCGTAGGATGCGTTGGACCATGCGCAGGGTGCGCTCATGGCCTTTATCTTGCTCGATCAGCTCACGCATTTGGATCGGCGTGGAGAACTGCACGCGGGTTTTACGGCCCAGAATCAGGATGCTGACCAGGCGGCGCAAACGCCCAGTCACCGCCCAGCTGTCGGCAAATAGCAGCTTCCATGGGCTGGTTTCATGATCCGGTGACTGCCCCCAAAACACGCTGACCGGAATGATCTGCGCATCGTCCACCGCATGCTGACTGAGGGCGCTGACCAAGCGTTGCAGGGTCGGCGAAATACCGCGTTTGTCCTGTCGGCCCAGCCAGTCTGGCTCTGGCGTGAGGTAGAAGAACGCCGCAGGCTCCTGCAAATTACCCACCGATACTGGCAGTATCGGCCGCGGTAAACCCGCTTTGCGGCACTCCACATCGACCACGGCCAGATCACTCAGCGACGGCTGCTGCAGCACATAAAATACCGGCGTGCTGCGGTCCAGTTTGAGGGTAAAGGCAGACTGGTTGATGGTCTCCGAGCGCACCCAAAGGTACAGCAGACGGCGCAGGGTGCTAAACACAAGACGGCGAAGCGGGGATCGGGTCATACGGAGTCTGCAGGCTTGAAAGCGAGCATCTGCTCGGGGCGCGTAGTGTGCCGGATCAGCTGGTCGGCGGCAAAAATCTTCGACGCATCAGCACGCTGCATGTTCTCGGCGCAGCCTGCTGTGCAGGTGTAAAAGCCCGACAGGCAGTTCGTGTCGAAGCGGCTTATAGGTATTGGAAGTAAAAAGTTCCGTTGTAATCAAACATTAATATATCAGCAGCGGTGCTGAAATATTCCGACGCCAAGATTCCCCTCAACACAAACGAGCCCAAGTGCTCAGGTGTTTTCAACACTTAAACGTCTATTAGAGGAATCTTCGATGATCCGTACGCACAGCTTTCGTGGAGTAATGGCCGGCTTCGCTACCAGCGCTCTGGCTCTGGCCGTTTCTACCCAGGCTTTCGCCGGTACTGTCACCACTGACGGTACCGATCTCGTGATCAAAACTAAGGGTGGCCTGGAAGTCGCCACAACCGATAAAGAATTCAGCTTCAAGCTGGGTGGCAAGCTGCAGTGGGATGCCACTAACTTTGACGGCCTGCAGGCGGCCGATCAGAACAACCCGTTCGATGACACCTTCAATACCTATATCCGCCGCGGTGAAATCGGTCTGGAAGGTGTCGCGTATAAGGACTGGGGCTGGGGCTTGCGCCTGAGCTATGACGGCTCTGCCGATGGCGCAGAAACTGCCGTTGACCGCGCTTATATCACTTACACCGGTTTGGATATTGCCGATATCACCGTAGGTCGTTTCGGTGTTGACTATGGTCTGGAAGGCACCACCAGCTCGTCGTGGATCACTGCCATCGAGCGTCCGTTCATGTACGACTTCCTCCACGGTGACGAAGACGCACAGTTTGGTTTGAACGTTAAGCACTCTGGCGATAACTACGGCCTGATGGCTCAGGTTGCCACCTACGATGACAGTGACAACAACAACAACTTCGAGACCGATGGTAACGACGAGCTATTTGGTTACACGTTGCGTGCTCATTGGGCTCCGTACATGAACGGCACTGACGTTGTTCACTTGGCCGCCAACTACCATGACAGCAGCTCGGACGATGACCGTGCGCGTGCCCGTACCCGTATGGGTATTCGCAGCGACAACGACTTCCGCCTGACATTCGGTGATGTGCGCGTAGCTGATCAAGACAGCGAATGGGTACTGGAATCGGGGGCTCAGTTCGGTGGCCTGCGTGGTCAGGCTGAATACTTTCAGCGCAGCATTAGCGGTGAGAACCTTGTTGGTGCTGATTCCGGTGTGGATATGAGCGGTTACACCGCACAGGTTTCCTACATGATCGGCGCTGCTCGTGGCTACAAAGGCAGCGACGGCAAGTGGGACAAACCGACTGATATGAAAGGCACCTGGGAAGTATTCGCTCGCTACGAAAGCACTACGATTGACTCCGATGCGACCGCCATTCCAGGCAACCTGGGTCTGGCCGGTATCGTGGCTGCGGATGCCAGCGATGAGTTTGAAGCCAGTGCCATGGTGGTCGGCGTCAACTACTTCGCCACGCCCGCTGTACGCATGAGCTTGAACTACATCGATTACCAAGTAGACAACATCGACACTACCCGTCAGGTCGGTGGCGAGAATGTGCAGGACGACGGCAAAGCCATCGTCGGCCGCTTGCAATACGTGTTCTAAGCACCATCGCTTCAACGTTGCTCCTCCCTTTGCGCCCCGCTTAATGCGGGGCTTTTTTATAGGGGAGTCTTAGGCTGCTGACCACAACGCCAGCGAGGCTCACTTGCTGCAACAGCTCGTCTGCGGGTTAGCCAGCGCTGCGAGGCGGGTTGCGGCTATAGTGCAGCCTTGCCTGACTCGCCGAGCTGCCGATGTTGCCGACCTACCTGAATTCCATCCATGAAGTTTCCGCCAGTCAGTGGGATGACCTGCTGACGCAGGCGCAGCCATTCTTACGTCACGCGTTTCTCGCCACTTTGGAAGACAGCGGCAGCATCGGCGGGCGCACGGGATGGCAGCCTCGCCATGCGGTTTTGCTCGGTGAGCAAGGCCAACTGTTGGCGGCCATGCCCAGTTACGTAAAAAGTCATTCCTACGGCGAGTTCGTGTTCGACCATGGTTGGGCGGATGCCTGCCACCGCGCCGGTATCGACTATTACCCCAAGTTGCTGGGGGCTATTCCCTTTTCTCCGGTAACCGGTCAGCGCCTGCTCGGCACGCCATCGGCCGCTGGGCAATTGCTCGATGAAATAACCAGCAGCCTGGCGCAACAAGGGCTGTCGAGCCTGCATATGAACTTCACCACCGAGACCGAGAATGCGTTGCTGCAGGGTCGCGAGGGTTGGTTGCAGCGCATGGGGTGCCAGTTCCACTGGCGCAATCGCGGCTACCGGGATTTCCAAGATTTTCTCGACGCGCTCAGTTCGCGCAAACGCAAACAGATGCGCAAAGAACGTGAGCAAGTGGCGGGGCAGGGCATTGAGTTTGAGTGGCGTGAGGGTCATCAGCTCAGCGAGTTGGAATGGGATTTTGTCTACCTGTGTTACGCCAATACCTACCACGTGCGTGGCCAATCACCTTACCTAACCCGCGCCTTCTTTAGCCTGCTGGCTGAGCGCATGCCCGAGATGATTCGCGTGGTGTTCGCCCATCAGGCCGGCAGACCCGTGGCGATGGCGTTTAGTTTGCTCGGTGTAGACAGCTTATATGGGCGTTACTGGGGCTGTTTGGCGGAGTTCGATCGTCTGCATTTCGAGACGTGTTTCTACCAAGGTATGGACTATGCCATTGGCAGGGGCCTGCAACGCTTTGATGCCGGCGCTCAGGGCGAGCACAAGCTGATTCGCGGTTTTGAGCCGGTCATTACCCACTCCTGGCATTACCTCTGTCACCCCGGCCTGCGGGCGGCCGTGGCCAACTTCCTCGATGAAGAGCAGCTGGGCGTGCAGCGCTATGCCGAGCACGCCCGTGGTTTGCTGCCGTATCGTGTGGCTGAGTAGCCGGCGCCCAGCTACCCAATCATAAGTGACGTTACAGGCGTTTGGCGGCGGTGATCAGTACGGGTTCGCGCGGCACGTTTTGGTTGCCGCCACTGTTGGCCGTCGGAACTTGGGCGATCTTATCGACCACCTCCATGCCACGAGTGACCTGACCAAATACGGCGTAACCGAAATCACGCGAGCCGTGATCGAGGAAGGCGTTGTCCTTGTGGTTGATAAAAAACTGGCTGGTGGCGGAGTCACGTACCTGGGTGCGGGCCATGGCCAGGGTGCCACGGACGTTATGTAGGCCGTTGTCGGCTTCGTTTTTGATCGGTGCTTGGGTGTCTTTCTGTTGCATGTCGGCATCAAAACCGCCGCCCTGCACCATAAAGCCCGGAATCACCCGGTGGAACTGGGTGCCGGCATAGTAGCCACTGTCGACGTAGGCGAGGAAGTTGGCGGTGCTGATCGGCGCTTTCTCGGCGTTCAATTCGATTTCGATTTCACCAAGGCTGGTGGTCAGCAGCACTTTCGGATTTTCTGCCGCCAGCAGGCTGCCGGCAAACAACACGGAGCAAGCGGCGAGGGTGAGTGTTTTAAGCATGCGGATTAGTCCTTTTTGGCAGTGGTTGCGGCCTGTTCGACTTCACCGAGGAAGGCCAGCAGGCTGCTGTTGAAGTGTTCGGGTTGGTCCAGCGGTGTGGCGTGGCGTGAATCTTCGATCACCAGCAGGCGTGCATTGGGCATTTCATCTACATACGCCTGCTTCTGCGCCACCGGGGTGTAGTCGCGATCGGCTGTGATCACCAAGGTCGGACAGCTTATCCGCGCGAGGCGTTCGCGCACGCCCCAACCGATAATCGCATCCAAGCTGGCCAAGTAAGCACGCTTGTCGTTCTGCGGCCAGCGCTGGAGGATTTTCTGCCGCAGCTCGGCCTGCTCGGGTTTGGGGAATAGCAATTTGCCTAGGGCCTTGGCGATGGTGTCGAGGCTCAACAAGCGCGACAGGCTCCAACGCTTAGCGATCTCAATATAGTCGCGCGCGCTCTTGGCTTTGACCTCGGGGCCGCTGTTGACGATGCACAAGCTCTTGAGCAGTTCAGGGCGATCAACGCCGAGCTGGAAGCCAATCATGCCGCCCATGGAAATGCCCACTAAATGCACAGGTGGCAATGTTAAGTGCTCGATCAGCGCCGCCACATCATCGGCAAAGCCCTTGATGCTGTAAGGCTCGCGGGGTTTATCCGAGCGGCCATGGCCACGCACATCCAAGGCGATCACCCGGTAGTGGCGGGCCAGTTCGGGGATCTGGTATTCCCAGTCGCGGGTGCTTGAGCCCAGGCCATGAATCAGCAGCACGGGGGCGCCGTGGCCGTATTCTTCGTAATGCAGCTGGCAGCCATCGTTATCAAAAAATGACATCTACAAATTCCTCTCAAGCCGAGGGCAGGGGCGCAGTCAGAGCTGCATTTAAGGGCACGGCATCGAAGCGTTGAATCAGATCAACCAAAATCTGTGTAGCCGGGCCTAGGGGTTTGTTTTTGTTTGAATAGAGGTAGAAGAGCGGGTTGCGGCTACCGCCCTGATCCAGCAACAAGGGTTTAAGTGAGCCGGCCATTAGCTCGCGCTCGATCAGGTGGCGCGGTAACCAGGCAAAGCCCAGCCCGCTGCTGACGAAGGTGGCCGCTGTGGCAAGGCTGCCGACCGTCCAGCGTTGTTCTGCGCCCAGCCAGCCGACATCCTTTGGCTGTTGACGGCCCGAGTCACGGATGACCACCTGCATTTGGGTTTCTAGGTCCTCTGCGGTCACGACCCGCTGCAGACGGTGCAGTGGGTGGTCGGGGTGGGCCACGGCGATAAATTCCACAGTGTGCAATTCGGTACCCAGAGAACCTAGGATGTTCAGGCTACTTATCGCCAGATCAGCAGTGCCTTCATTAATGACGTCTTCAACGCCAGACAGCACCTCTTCGCGCAGGCGTACCCGGCAGCCGCGGCTTTGCGGCATAAACGCCGTCAAGGCGCGCACCAATCGTGCATTGGGGTAGGCCGCATCGACCACTAGGCGCACTTCAGCTTCCCAACCTTGCTCCATGTGGTGGGCAAGGTCTTCAAGTTGGCTGGCCTGTTTGACCAGTTGCCGGGAGCGGCGCAGCAACACATCACCGGCTTCGGTGAGCACAGCCTTGCGCCCGTCGATACGCAGCAGCGGCACCCCGAGTTGCTCTTGCATGCGCGCGACGGTGTAACTGACCGAAGATTGCGAGCGGTGCAGCACATCGGCGGCTTGAGCAAAACCATCGTTATCGACCACGGCCTGCAGGGTGCGCCATTGTTCAAGGGTGACGCGCGGGGCTTTCATATTGACGTCCTGTGGTGCAAATACCGACTCAATCAACCTAGACTGACAACCTTTTTGCCGGAGACTGCCCTGATGAAAACACTATGTTGCGCACTACTGGCCTGCTTGCCGCTGACTGCCATGGCCTTCCCGATCGAGATTGAGAAGCAGCTCAATGGCGCCGAAGTGTCGGCCAGCACCCAAGAAATCGACCACAACATGGCCGCTGTGCAGCTGTACAACTACGGCCGGGCCGACGCCAAGTGCACCGCCGTATTTCGCAGTGGTCCGGAGGCTCCGCGTACCCGTCGGGTCAGCTTGGCCGCCGGTGAAAGCAGCAACATGACGCACAAATCCACCCGCAGCATTATCAAGTTACGCATCACGCTAACCTGCGAATTGACCTAACGCGCAGCAAAATCGAGACTAAGCGCGGAGGCGCGACAAATCAATTTAATAGATAGGTATCCGTTAAATATTTGTTTATTTGATCTACTTATTCTTATCTCAGTGCCGTTTTCGCTCAATAGCACCTTGTTGCAACAAGCAGAGGTGGCAAACCGTGTAGGGCTTTGCCACCCGTGGCTGCCGCCAGAGCCAGCCGCGCGCGACATCACCCCATTGCATCTTTATCGCTTGGCAGGCAGCTGGAGCATGCAGTAACGCCGGCTTGCCGGGCTTTATAGACATTGAGCGGGTAAGGTCGGCTCCTGCCGAATAGCGGTTGGGTCTCAATTCCAGGGCCGACGAAATCTTAAGGCTGAATCAATTAGGTGATGTGATGCAACTGTCTGGGCGCGGTGTGGCGCTGTCGATGATCGCCTCGGTACTGTTTGCCTTGGTGCCCGGCTATGTGCAGCTATTGGCGCCGCTGGATGGCTTGCAGGTGTTTGCCCAGCGGGTGCTCTGGTCGTTGCCGGCAGTGCTATTGCTGGTGACGTTGTCGCGGCAATGGCCCCTGTTGTTTGCCGCCTGTGGTCGTCTGCGTCGTGAGCCTTTGCTATTGGCCAGCCTGCCATTGGCGGCGCTGTTGATGGGCATCCAGTGGGCGCTGTTTGTCTGGGCGCCGCTGTCCGGGCGCACGTTGGAGGTGGCGCTGGGCTATTTCCTCCTGCCGCTGGCTATGGTGCTGGCTGGTCGGGTGTTTTATGGCGAGCGGCTGCGGCCCTTGCAGCGTATGGCGGTGTTCTGCGCGTTACTCGGGGTGGCCCATGAGCTGTGGCTGACGCAAGCGTTTTCCTGGGTGGTGATGGTCATAGTGTTGGGTTATCCGCCGTATTTCATGCTGCGGCGTTGGATGCGCCTGGATGCATTGTCTGGGTTCGTTTTGGAAATGCTGGTGATCGCCCCCGTGGCGGTCTACGTGGTGCTGCAGTGGGGGCCGCCGGCGCTGTTCAGCCAGATGCCACAATTGTGGTGGTTGTTACCTGGCTTAGGCGTGCTGAGTGCAATTGCGTTTGCCGCAATGATGGCCTCCAGCCGGCTGCTGCCGCTGGGGCTGTTTGGCATCCTCAGTTACGTTGAACCAGTGCTGTTGTTTCTGGTGGCGCTGCTGTTTCTCGGTGAACAGTTCAATAGTGCGCAGTGGCTGACGTATCTGCCGATCTGGCTGGCCGTGCTGCTGGTGGGTTGGGACAGCGCGCGCCTGCTGATCAAGCAGGCACGGCAGCGGGTCTAGAGCCCCATGCTCAAATGGTTGCGCGGTCGCGCCCGGCTAACAGGCGCAAAATCGTATTGAGTAACACGCCATAAAGCGGCACGAACAACAGCAGGCTGACGCACAGCTTGACTCCGTAATCGACGGTAGCGATCTCCACCCAATGTTCGGCCATAAAAGGATTGCTGCTGTTCCAGAACGCCACTGAGAAGAACACAAAGGTGTCCAGTAAGTTGCCGAAGATGGTCGACACGGTCGGCGCAACCCACCACAGCGACAGGCGCCGCAAGCGGTCGAATACTTGGATGTCGAGCACTTGCCCGAGCGCATAGGCGAGAAAGCTGGCCACAGAGATACGCAGGACAAATTCGTTAAACGCCAGCAATGCCTCGAAGCCGCGGAAGCTGGCTTCTTGGAATAACACCGAGACAATGTAGGAAATCAGCAGGGCCGGCAGCATCACTTGGGCGATCACCAAGCGCGCTGTGCGTTTGCCAAGTAGGCGCACGGTCAGGTCGGTGGCCAGAAAAATAAATGGGAAGCTGAATGCACCCCAGGTGGTGTGCCAGCCGAACAGGGTGATCGGCAGCTGTACCAAGTAATTGCTGGCAATGATGATGAGGATATGAAACATCACCAACGCCACGAGCGCCATGCGCTGGCGCTGCGGAGAGATCAGGGGCATAACAGGACCTTTTTACTGGATGGGGTTAGGGAACCCATGCCGTTCGGGATTGAACAGCGGCGCGCATTCTACCGGTGCAGGGCGGCGCTTGAGTAGCGGGCTGACCGCAGGCGTCGGCCTGTGCTTAGGATAAGGGCCTATTTAGCAGCCTTTTATCGGCACGCGCGCGAGGCTGCAGACGCCATTGGCCAGGCCGTTCGGGCTTTTAGCCGGCTAAACCGGTAATCTATGCAGCTGTTTGCTGATTTTTCTCGAGGTATACCCGTGTTTTCCCAATTCGCCCTGCATGAACGCCTGCTCAAAGCCGTGGCCGAGCTTAAATTTGTCGAGCCAACCCCGGTGCAGTTGGCGGCCATACCGCTGGCGCTACAAGGGAAAGACCTGCGGGTAACTGCGCAAACCGGCAGCGGTAAGACGGCAGCTTTTGTCCTGCCAATGCTTAACCGCCTGCTCGGCGACGGCGCCTCTTCACCGCGCATGAGCGTGCGCGCGATGATTCTGTTGCCGACCCGCGAGCTGGCGCAACAGACCCTTAAAGAAGTCGAGCGCTTTGCCCAATTCACCTTCCTCAAAGCTGGCCTGATTACCGGTGGTGAAGACTTCAAGGTGCAGGCCGCCATGCTGCGTCGGGTAGATATCCTGATCGGCACGCCGGGTCGCCTGATTGAACACGCCAACGCCGGCAACCTGCTGCTCGATGAAGTGGAAGTGCTGGTGCTGGATGAAGCCGACCGCATGCTCGACATGGGATTTAGCGATGACGTGCAGCGTTTGTCTGAGCTGTGCAATGCCGAGCGGCAAACCCTGTTGTTCTCCGCGACCAGTGGCGGCGCCGGGTTGCGTGAGGTGGTTGGCAAGGTGCTGAAAGAGCCTGAGCATTTGCAGGTCAACAAGGTTAACCAGCTCAATGAGGGCACTCGTCAGCAGATCATCACCGCTGACCACAATCACCACAAAGAGCGTCTGGTTGATTGGCTGTTAGCCAATGAAACCTTCGAAAAAGCCATTATCTTCACCAACACCCGGGTGCAGGCCGACCGCCTGTACGGCAAGTTGGTGGCCAAGGAATACAAGGTCTTTGTGCTGCACGGCGAGAAGGACCAGAAGGACCGTAAGCTGGCCATCGACCGCCTTAAGCAGGGTGCGGTGAAAATTCTGGTGGCCACCGATGTGGCCGCCCGCGGTCTGGATGTTGATGGGCTGGATCTGGTGATCAACTTCGATATGCCGCGCTCAGGCGATGAATACGTGCACCGCATTGGCCGTACCGGCCGCGCGGGCGCCGAAGGCTTGGCTATTTCGCTGATCTGTCACAACGACTGGGCGCTGATGTCGAGCATCGAGCGTTACCTCAAGCAGCGTTTTGAGCGGCGCAACATCAAGGATATTAAAGGCATCTACCAAGGCCCGAAAAACCTTAAAGCCTCAGGCAAAGCCGTAGGCCCTAAGAAGAAGAAAATCGATCCGAAAACCGGTAAGAAGATTGTTGCGAAGAAGCCGGCAGCCAAGGCGCCAAGCAAGCGCAACACTATCAATAAGCCTAAGGCGGACGCACCGATATTAGTCAGCCAAGATGGCTTAGCTCCGTTGAAGCGCCGTACCCCAACGACTGAGTAACACTTATGCAGCGTTGGTTCTGTGCGCTGGCTGCGCTGCCTGTGATCAGCCACGCTCAAAGCGTGGTGCACACCTGTGTGCAGGCTGATGGTGTGCGGCTATTCACCGATCAGCCCTGCGGCATGACGCAGGGCAATCTGGCCTTAAGTGTCAGCGCTTACGCCGGCTATCCAACTCGTTTGCAGGACGTTGCACCGTTCTGGCATGAACAGGTGCAGCCTCTATTAGTGGGTATCCATCTGTTGCCGCTGCTGGCGGCAATCTATGGGCTGATGAGCTTGATCTGTTTTGCCGCGTATTACCGCGACAAGCAGTTCGCCATAAAAAAGCAGCAACGTACGCCCGAGGCGCGCTTGCATCTGTATGAGGTGTTGGGCGGCTGGCCAGGCGGTTTGCTGGCGCAACGCTTGATCCGCCATAAAAACCGCAAACTGAGCTACCAATTGGTGTTCTGGTTGATTGTCTTGCTGCACGCCGCGTTGGCGGGCCTGCTGCTGTGGCTGATAAATCTGCCGGCCTAGGCTGAACGACGGCGGGTGGTCCGCCGTCGTTGTCCGCAAGCTTACTTCGGTACGATCAGGATCTTGCCATCGCGCTCACCGCTGGCGGCGGCCGCTACGGCTTGTTTGATCTCGCTAACGTCATAGGTGGCGGCAACACGGGTGTGCAGTTTGCCGCTGGCGATCAGCTGCACCAGCTCGCCAAACACTTTCATTTGCTCAGCCTGATTGGCGTTCTGGAACCATTTGGCCAGCCAAAAACCACGCAAGCTGACATCACGGAAAACGAACGAAGACGGCGATACTTGGCATGGCTGGCGGCTCATCATGCCGTAGTTAACCAACACGCCGCCGTCGCACAGGCTGGCCGCTAAATGGTCGGTGGCTTCACCGCCCACCGCATCAATGCCAAGGCGCACAGCTGCGCCGCCCGTGGCTGCGCGCACGCGCTTGGCCAGATCCGGGCCATCGACCAGCACCACATCACCGCCTTCAGCTTCAACGCCTGCAACAGCTGACTCACGGCGCACTACGTTGATGGTCTTAAAGCCACGCAGTTTCGCCAGTTGGATCAAGTAGCTACCCACCCCTGAGTTAGCCGCGTTCTGGATCACCCATTCGCCAGCCTTGAGCTCAACGAATTGGCTGAGCAGCAGGGAGGCGGTGGGTGGGTTGACTGTCAGCATCGCCAGTTGCTGTGGGTCGGCTTCCGGCAGAGGGATGAGCTTGTTGGCAGGTGCATTCAAATGGCTGACCCATGTGCCGCTGCCTACGGGCAGTAGGACCATTTGGCCGACTTTCAGATTTTTGACTTCAGCGCCCAGCGCCTCAACACGGCCAACCCCTTCATTGCCGCCAATAGCTGGCAGCGGCGGCAACATGCCGTATTCGCCAGTGAGGGTCAGTACATCGGAGGGGTTAATCGGTGCGGCCAGTACTTTAATGCGAACGTGGCCTGCAGCCGGCTCGGGCAATTGCAGGTCGACGGCGGCAATCACTTCGTGAGGTTGCGGGCCGCGATGTTGATATTCAGCTTTAAGCATATTAACGCTCCAAGAATGCATTGACTGGTTTGGGTGAGGAGAGTCTATCCCTGTAAGCGGGCGGTTCGACTAATTCGGCTTAATCGATCTCAGTGATAGGAACGTGCAGTGCGAGAGCATAGCCAGCTATGCTGACCACCGATTTAACGTGAGTGTTGCCATGAAGTGGTTGTGGGTCTGGTGTTTGTTGTTATGCAGCGTGGCGGTATCAGCGCAAAGCCTGCGGGTTGGTTTTGGTTCGCATAAGCCGCCCTATATCTTCGAGAATGAAGCCCGCGGGCTTGAGTACGACATCGTGATGGCTGCCGCTAAACGCGGCGGTTTGGAGCCGGTGGCGTATTACGCGCCCATGGAGCGCCTGAACCGGATGCTCAGTAAGGACCAAATTGACGTTATGGCCACCACCAATGAGAGCAGTGGCGGGGCCATTTATTATTCGGATACCTATATTCGCTACCAAAATGTCGCCGTGGCCTTGCGCTCGCGAAACCTGGATATCCAGCGCATCAGCGACCTGGCGCGCTACTCGGTAAACGCCTTTCAACGTGCGCGGTTACTGCTGGGTAACGAATATCAGGCCATGACTGAAGCGAACCCGCGTTACCGCGAAGAAGCCTTCCAGATTGCCCGTAATCGCATGCTCTATAGTGGTCGGGTGGATGTGGTGGTGACTGATATGCGCATCCTGCGTTACTTCAATCGCGAGGTGTATACGCAGGTTGATGTGACCCAGGCATTGATCCTGTATCCGATTTTTGCAGCCACCGATTACAAACTCGGTTGCCGCCAACAGGCCGATTGCGTGCGCTTCAATCAGGGCTTAGCGGCAATTCGCCTGAGCGGCGAGTACACGGCTATCGAGCGCCGTTACGCGATGCACTGACGGTAATTGGTTATGGCATCGGAACGATTTCGTCGAGAGTTTCCTGCGTGGCCAGGAGTTTTGCCTCGGTCGGCAGCGGCGTGCTGCTAACGCTGAAATCAACAATCTCGATGGCACCCTGGCCTTGGCCAAGTAGGTGGAAAGAAAATGCTTTGCGCGCGGCTGGGTTGTCGAAGGTAAAGCTGATCTCGACCGGTTTGTCGCGGGTCAACAATGGCAGCGCGGGGATCGGCAAGTCGACGTTGCGGTCGTATTCCTTGGTCTTCAATTGCAGCGTGGCTCCGCGCTTATCCATGCTCAGGGCGCGGATTTTCAGGGTCACAGTAGTCTGCGTGTCTTCGCCCAAGGTCAGGTACTGCGCGCCCACCAAATTATCCGCCCAGTCATCACTGGTGCTGGGTTTGAGTTTGATCGGCCGCTTGCTGGCGAACTGATAGCGCTGTTCGGCCTCGCCACTGCTCAATGATTGGTCGAGTAAGCTCGCGCGCTGGCCAACTAGGCGCGCCGGCTGACCGGTAAAACGTCCTAAATAGCGCGCGGTGTCGGCGATAAAGCCGGGGCTGGCATAGCGCCGACAAACACTCTGGAAGTCGCATTCGGTCAGCGTGCCTTTGCCGTCATGTTGGCGCAGCAGGCCATTGGTATACGAGATAATCTCCCGGCCGCTGGCGTAGTCACGCAGCAGCGATCGTCCAGCAATGGTGCTCGGTACGGGGAAGGCGAAGTAGTCAAGCACCGAAGCGGTCAGGTCAACATGGCCGTAGACCCCCTTTTTCAGTGCTGGCAGTTGCGCCTGCTCGGGCGCCAATAGCAGGTTGAAGCCCCAAGCTGAAGCCAGGCGCACGTTTTCCAGCCCATGGGATTCATCCGAGGTGACGATCACCAAGGTGTCTTTCATTACGCCCTGTTTTTCCAGCGCCGTTAGGAAGTCGGCGACGGCGTCATCCAAATAGGCAATGGCTGCCAGCTTGGCGTTGGGGTGCCGGTCTAGGTAGTCCTGTGGGGCTGAATAGGGCTGGTGAGTGCCTACGGTCAGTAAGGTCAGCATCCACGGTTGGCGCTTACTGCGCAGTTGCTTGACGTAGCCCAGTGCCCCTTCGAAATAAGCCTTGTCGTCCATGCCCCAAGGGAATTCGATATAGGGCTTATTGGTAAACCAGTCACGGCCGTGGGTCTTGTCAAAGCCCATCTGCGGCATGATTTGGTCTTTGGCCATAAAGCGCAGCCCGGCACCTTGCAGAAAGTGGGTGCTCAGGCCACGTTCACGCAATTGCGCGGGTAGGCACTGCTCGCTGCGAGCGGGGTTATTGAGTAGTTCGACGCCCTTCGGCGTGCCGGAGTCGAGTTTGTTGTAGTCGCCACAGAGCATGGCGTAGAGCCCGCGAATGGTCTGATGGCCGTGCAGCACATAATCGGTGGTGAGCATGCCGCGCTCGGCCCACTGGCTCAGGCGTGGCATCGGGTCTTCGTCGTAGCGGCTGCCGATGGCTTGGCGACTGGCTTGCAGGTACGCCCCGGTGACACCTTCAAGGGTAATGATCAGTACGTTACGGGCGCTGCCGGCCTGCTTGAGCAGTGGCGTGCCATTTAAGTCGAGTTGGTTAAGGCCGCTGATATCAGGTGGGCTGCTCGGTTCATCCCCGGCCAGCCAGTCGGCCAGGTGTTGTTGGCCACTGCTGGTGCTTTCCGCCAGCAGTTTATGCGGCAGATTGAACTGCAGCCATTGGTCTGCCTCGCTGGGTTTAAACTGCTGACCGACGCTGTGCACTGCAAACAGTGACAGCGGCAGCAGCAGCCAAGCCCGCGCAAGAGGCGCGCTGCGCCGAGGCCTCTGCCAAGCGTGCAGCCCCAGGTAGAGTGCAGCTAGAACCGTCATGGCCAGGCCCAGCAGGGGCTGACTCAAACCGCCGCCTTGGGTTGAATGGCTGACGAACTGGGCGTCACTCAAGAACTGTAAATCGCCGGGCTCGGGCATGCGCCCCACAGCATTGACCAGTTCTGCGGTACTCAAGGTAAAGATGCCCCACACCAAGAGGAGGGGCGCACTCAACCACCAAGAGCGTTGATGCAGGACAACCAGCAGCAGGCTGCCAATTGCCAGATCAGACAGATAGCCGTAGGCGTGTGACCAGCCCAGTAGGTAGCGGCTGAGTAACGGCAAAATCAATAGCAGCAAACCAAGGGCGAGCAGGGTGCTGGAGGGATGTCGCAGCCAATCGCGGGTAATGCGCACGAGTACTCCTGGGGCAATTGCTATTGTTCAGTAACGGCAATGCCGGATCAGCCGCAAAGTGCGGGCTGTCATGATTCTGAAACAAGGCTGTGATAAGCACCAGAGGATGCTGCGCAAAAGGCCGAACAATTAGTTTCGAAAGGTGAGGGTTAATGCACTGGCCAGCGCCTTGTCATTGCGAGCAAAGCGCTGCGTGGCCAGAAAGCGTTATTTTTTGCCGATGGTGATCTGCTTGGTGGTGCCGTACACCTGGCCGCTTACGCCTTTGGCAATTTGTTGAATTTCCCCGCCGGATTTCAGGAAGGCTTCAATCTGGGTGTCGATTGAGGCGCTGGTTTCCACGGCTGGAGCCGGCTTGGGTTTGCTGTTAGATGCTTTTACGCGCATGACGGCCATAGACCTACTCAAAAATTAATTTGGGCCGCGCATAATACTCGAAATACTTGACAATTGCTTGGCAAATACAGCCCGGATGTATAAGTGTGTTCGGGGATTATTCTGCAGAGGGCCTGGGCGGTTATCAAAAAGACCAGTAAGTAACTGTTTTGTCAGAAATACAATGGGCGGCCGGGCTTTCAGCTTGGTTTTCGGCAGCGCTTGAGCCACTGGTCGGAATACCCTCGAAGCGGCCACTCAGCCAATACTCGCAGCCGCTAGGCCGAGAAATTCAGGGGCGAGTCGGCTAGAATGCCGGCCTGGCATTGAGGGTTGAGCATCATGGCTGTAATTGGACGAATGAATAGTTTGCAGGTCTTGAAGCATACCGACTTCGGCTTGTACTTGGATGGCGGCGCGGAGGGCGAAATTCTATTGCCCAAACGCTATATCCCAAGCGATACCCCAAGTGAAGTGGAAGACTGGTTGAACGTCTTTATTTACTTGGACAGTGAAGACAAATTGATTGCCACCACTGAAACGCCAAAAGTTCAGGTGGGTGGTTTTGCCAGTTTGAAGGTCGTGGATATAAACCGCGTGGGCTTGTTCCTTAATTGGGGTTTGCCGAAAGATTTATTGCTGCCGCACTCCGAAGAAAAACGTCCGCTGCAAGTGGGTGATTATTGTGTGGTGCACGTGTTCCTCGACAAACGCAGCAAGCGTATTACCGCCACCGCCCGCCTGGACCGTTATTTGGACAATGTGCCAGCTAATTACACCGAGGGTGAGGCCGTTGACCTGCTGGTGGCAGAGGCGACCGATATGGGCTTCAAGGCCATCATCAACGGCAAGCATTGGGGCCTGATCCATAAAAATGAGCTGTTCAAGTTTCTGCGCAGCGGCATGCAGGAAAAAGGCTTTATCAAAGAAGTGCGTGCCGACGGCAAAATTAGCCTGAGCCTGCAGCCGGTTGGCCAAGAAGCCGCCAGCAGTTTGGGTGAGCAGATCCTGGCCAAGCTGCGCGAGCACGATGGCGTACTTAAGGTGAATGACAAAAGCTCACCTGAAGAAATTGCCGGGCTGTTTCGGGTCAGCAAAGGCAACTTCAAGAAAGCCATCGGCGGTTTATACAAGCAGGGTCGTATCGTGATCCTCGAAGACCGTATCGAACTGCCCAGCAACTGAATATGAATACCGCCTAATAGATGAGCGATCCGCAATGCATGTGCAATGTCAGCATGCAAAGGCGCGGGGCGGCGACGTGACGCTGGGCAGGTGAGGGCGGTGTTCTAGCTGTATGCGCCGCGCTCAATAAGGAAATTGGCTCGGCAGTTACGGCTCAGCAAACTGTGAAAATGATGCAGGTCGGCTCGGTTTGGTTTTTTGCGGCGCAGAAATTCTGCCGGCGTAGCGCCATTCCCAAGGCGCCACGATAGCTTCAGCGGGTAGCCGCCACAGACCTTTGCCCATATTTCTGGCAAGTGTTTGCGCATCGTTCAGTTTTTCGTCCTTCAGTTGCTGGGTATAGGCCCAGGCGGCGCCTTGTTCGACTAAAACATAATTCACATCAAGGTTGCCGACATAGACGCGCGCCAGCGTGCGACGGTAGCGATCCACCTCGTGTACCTGCAGCACTACCTGCTTTTCAAGCACCAGTTCGGCGAGTGCTTGTCTGGCTTCGGCGCCATAAGGCTGTTTACGCTCGGGAGCGTCGATTTCTGCAAGGCGAACGCGCAGTCGTGCGTTGTCAGTCGTCAGGCAGGTGAAGGTGTCCCCTTCGCTGACAGTGACCACTCTGCAGGTGAGTGAGTCAGCAACGGCCCAGCTTGGCAGGCTGACAAGCAGTAATAAAAAGGTGCGGATAATCATCGGGTGGGCACTGCTCAGTATGCAAACATAGAGCCGGTGATGATAAACAATGCACGCTGTATTAAGCGGGACGGGTATCGCGAAACGTAACAAGGCTGGGTTGTGAATGCCCGAGCATGCGAGGTTAAGATCGGTGCTCGCAACTGCAGGTGTGTTCGTCCTGCCAACACTTCACGTTCGATTCGCGTTAAGAATGCAGAGGTTATGATGATGCTTTGTCGATATGTCGTCGGCTTGCTGGGGCTGTTGTTAGTCGCTCCGTTGTATGCCGAGCCACAAACCCCGCAGACGCTGCGGGTCATCCCTAAAACCTATATCAGCCCCGGTGCCAGTGGCAGTGTCGGCAGCTCGCAAGCCATAGAGAACCACAACCTGTATGGCGGGCAGCGTTTACCTGAGGGGTTGCAGCGTCATGAGCAGCGTTATGGCAGCCAATCGGTAGAAAGCCGTGGCTCGATCAAACAGTCGATTGAGTACCCTAGTGGTTATCGCGTGCAGCAGTACCCAGGTAAAAGCACGCAATACCTAGAGCGCAGCCGCTAACTCAGGCGGCTAGAGCCAAGCCCCAGCGCAGCGCTAAAAAGGCCAGCAAGCCTAGCGGTCCGAACATCAGGGTTAGCACATAGCAAGGCAGCAGTGCCCAGTGACTGATGCCCGCGATAGCGCCTTCGTGGCGGATATACAGCCCCACCACCAGATCGAAAGCCAGGATATGTATCCATGCGGCTAACGCGGCGGTGGGTTGGCGCAGCAATGAAAGCACCCCGCCCAAACTGAAGAAGCCTGGCTTGCCGCTGCCGGGTTCGGGGCGCTGGCGCATGGCGACAAATAACAGCCAGCTATAGACGATGGCCAGCAGCACCACGCTGAGAGCCAATACCAGTTCATCGGTATATGGCCAAAATGGCAAGCAGACCAGCATTAGCCAGCCGCTCAGCGCCAGCAACGACGTCAGTTTGAACAGGGGTTTCAACGGGGCCATAACGCACTCACTGAGGTACAGGTGGGCTTAACCTTAGCGGATAAGGCCACTGCCGCCTTGTTGAATCACCGGCTGAATGCTTGAGCATCAGCCGGCTGCGGGTACCTGCAGGTGCTGGTGGCTAGGGCTTTTTGCCCCAGAGCTGCTCTAAACGTTGGTCGCGGCCGCAGCCATTGCGGTAGTAGGTGTAGCGCAGTGGATTACGCAGGTAATAGTCCTGGTGGTAGTCCTCAGCCGGATAAAAGGTGCTGGCGGCGAGAAGTTCTGTGACCACTGGCGCGGGCAGGCGGGCGGATTTCTGCAGTGCGTCCTTGGAGGCTTCAGCTTGCTGCTGTTCTGCTGCATTGCTGAAGAAGATCGCGCTGCGATACTGCGGCCCGCGGTCGCAGAACTGGGCGTTAGCCGTCACCGGGTCAATGGTTGGCCAGAAGGCTTCTAGCAGTTGCGCGTAGCTGGTTTTACTGGGGTCGAAGCGCACACGCACCGCTTCAATATGGCCGCTGGTGCCGGCGGAAACTTGCTCATAGGTAGGGTTGTCGACATGCCCTCCAATGTAGCCGGAGGTGGTTTCAATCACCCCAGGTACCTTGTCAAAGTCTGACTCTGTGCACCAAAAGCAGCCGCCTGCAAAGATCGCAACGCCGGGGTTCTCAACCGTCTGTGTGCTGGCTTGTGCTTGGGGTTGTGGCTTGGTTGCTTGCGCCGCTGTCGGTTCACAAGCGGCCAATAGGCCCGCAAGGATTAGCACTGAGCTGGCCAACAGGCGACTGCTCAACGTGGTGGTCGCCGTCATATTCAACTCCGCAACTCAGGTAAAGGTTCGCCTACAGGGATAAAGCGCAACGCCACACCATTATTGCACCAGCGCTCGCCACGCGGTTTTGGGCCGTCATCGAAGACATGACCCTGGTGCCCACCGCAACGCGCGCAGTGGTATTCAGTACGCGGGAAGAACAGCTTAAAGTCGCGCTTTTGCCCCATGTGGCCTGCAATCGGTTGGGTAAAGCTGGGCCAGCCGGTACCGCTTTCATACTTATCTTGGCTGGCAAACAGTGGCAGGTAGCAGGCGGCGCAGGCATAGGTGCCCTCGCGTTTTTCTTGATTCAGCGGGCTGCTGCCTGGGGCTTCAGTGTCTTCCTCAAATAGCACGGCATACGCATCCGACGTAAGCAGCTCACGCCACGCACTGTGCGGTTTGTCCAGTGGCGTCACGCTGATGGCGAGGGCTTGCGCCAGGCTGAATGGGGCGTGACTGAGTAGAGGCAGGGCTGGCAACAAAGCTACAGCCTTGAGCAGGGCGCGTCTTTTCATGGCAGTGCTCTCGAGTAGGTGTGGGCAATAGACACAGACAGCACCGAGTTGTTACAGCGCTGTGGGCAATGGGCGTTCATTTTACCCAGTAAGTTTTAAGCGAAAATAAGCAGCGGAGTTAGGCGCTCGGCGTAACGCCTGCGGTTTCGCAGTTGTCGTTGAGTACGATGCAGTTACGCCCCGCGCTCTTGGCGCGATACAAACGTTGATCGGCACGTTGCAGCATCTCTTCCCAGTGCTCACCGCTACGCAGTATGGCGCCACCGACGGACATGGTCACGGCGCCGCCCGGCCCCCGCAGGTGCTGGTTAATGTGTTGGTGCAGGTTTCCCGCTGCAGTCTGTAGGCCGACTCTTTCGGTATTGGGCAAGAGCAGGAGGAATTCTTCGCCGCCGAAGCGGAACAGCCGGTCCTCTCGGCGAGAGGCATTTTTGATCAGCTCGACAAAGTCCACTAACACTTGATCGCCCGCTTTGTGGCCGTAATTGTCGTTAACCCGTTTGAAATGGTCCAGGTCCATAACCAGTGCGCCATAGTTATTGCCGTGACGATTTTTGAGCGAGACTGCAATTTTTAGCTCTTCATTCATCGCGCGGCGGTTGCGTGCGCCGGTCAGTGGGTCATGAATAGCCAGCAGTTGCAGTTGGTCGCGCTGGTTGTTAGTGCGGTAGGCGAAAACGAAGCTGAGGGTGCTGGCCATCATTCCGGTGACCAAAAATGAAACCATCTGATAGTCGCTTTCAAACACCGAGCCGGGCTTTAGTTGGCCATAACCGGCCAGCGTTGTGAGTACCAAGACAGTGGACAGCAACGCCAGACGGGGCGGCACCATGAAAAAGTTGAAAAGAATGACTGGGTAGACCCAGAACAGGCCGTTGACGTTAAGGTTAATGGCGACCAGCGTCGCGCCCGCAGAAAAAATCACAGCCAGGTAAATGCCTGGTTTAACCGTATCCCCTGTGCGCCAGGCGTAAAACACTGCGGTGATGGTGGAGATAACAATGAGTGCGTCAACGGCGCCGACTAGGTAGTTACCGGTGGCTAGCCGGTATACCGCGTAGGGGGTTATACCCATCACGCCGAAAAAGCCCATCAGGGTAATGATGGACAGCTGGAAATCGTTACGCAGGCGACTGATTAACCGCGATATCCGCATAAAGTTAGCCATTCTTTGAGGTTACTTGCGCACAAGCATGCAGAGCTTTGCCCGGCTATAGCAATAGCCACGTTGAGCAAAGTGCCAGTATGGCCAGCTAAGTGCTATGACTGTGCTCGGATAATCAACTGTCAGGGCTCAAGCACCAGGAGGCACTGAGCCAGCGATAAAAGGGCCTCGCGAAAAAGCCGATAAAGGTTTACGGCGCTGATAACGCGCCAGCCGCTCAGCCAATGGCCGAGGTAAATTGCTGCAGGGGGTAAAGCCTTGGCGTAGGTAAAAGTCGTTCAGTGTTGGGTCACAAAACAGCCAAACGGTTGAAGTGCAATCGGCGAGGGCCGTTTCGATCAACTGCCGGGCCACACCTTGGCGGCGTTTTGCCGCGTCCACCAGTAGGCCGGTCAGCCAATAACCGTCGGCGATAGTGTGCAGGCACAGCGCGGCGGTGATGGCTCTGTCCTCAGCCACCCACAGTTGGTCGCTGCCCTTGGCGCGCATATCTGAGCGTTGGCTGCGGTAAAACGCCTCAACAAGGGGTTTGCATGAGCTGGGGAGTTGACGGTAATGCATGGCGGCGGTGGGCGAGGTAGTGGATGAGTGTTTGAGTTGAAGTATTGGGCTCGATTCGGAATCCACACGGCGACTGTTGCGTGTAAAACAAGCCAATCGCTCATATGCAACTCGCACGTGGCCGTGCGGGTTGCTCCGCGCTGTTAAAGCGTCGGCGCTATTAGGCGTTGTTGCCGTTGCTGCCGAACAGACTTTTCGCTCCTTGTTTATCTTTTTTGTCCAAGCGCTTTTCGCTGGCGGTTTTAAGCGGTTTTTTCTTAGTTTGTTTCTTCGAGTCCATGCCTTTGCTCATGATCTTCACCTCTGACAACGTCGTGGTTGAACATTCTGCAGTGCGCCATTGCATCACTTAGCGGCAAGACTGGTCGCTGGAGTTTACGCCCAAGTGGGTCGGATAACTGATGAGTTATCTGACCTATGTTGAGTGTGTCGGGTTCGACTGGTTAACACTTCACTTGCAAAGTCATCGGGCAGCGGTGACAGCCTTCACGTGACCCCGCATCATGGGCATCCATTAGCTGCCTGCTAGAAAGCGCTTTGTGGCGTTTGAACCTTATTCGAGACGTTATGGAACCCACGTTGATCTATGCCGGCCTCAGCGTGCCTGGGCGGGTGCGTGAGCACAATGAAGATGCCTTGTTGTGCTGCCCGCAGTTAAGCCTCTGGGCCATTGCCGATGGCATGGGCGGTCATCAATGCGGCGAAGTGGCCAGTGCTTTGGCGTTGCAGGCGCTTGAGGCTAGCTGTGCCCATGGACTGGACTTGGTCGAGGCTGTGCATGCGGCCAATCGTGAAATTATCGCGGTAGCCAACACCAATGAGCAGCGCGGCATGGGCACCACGTTGGTGGCGGTGCGCGTTGATAACACGGAGTTCAGCATCGCTTGGGTTGGTGACAGCCGCGCCTACCGCGTCAGTGTCGGGCATATCGAACGGCTAACCCACGATCACAGTTGGGTGCAGACGATGATCGATGCCGGGCAGATGAGTGCTGAAGCGGCGCGCAGTCATCCACAACGTAATGTCATCTTGCAGTGCTTGGGGCGTGATGATCAGCCGTTGCAGGTGGGTGTGCAGCATGGATCGCTTGGCGAGCATGAACTGTTATTACTCTGCAGTGACGGCCTCACCGGCGAGCTAGACGATGCGCACATCCAGCAATTGTGCAGCCACGCGCAAACCCTCGATGAGCTGGTCAGCCAGCTGTTGGCGCAGGCTAACGAAATGGGTGGCAAAGATAATATCTCCTGTATCGTGCTTGGCCGTGGTGCGCCCGCGCCCAGTGTTGAAGCCAAGCCGCGTGGTTTACTCAGCCGCCTGTTTACCTCCCGCAAGCCCTAACCTGCCGACCCTCATGACTAAACAATTGCTCGAAATTCCTGGCTATCACGTGCATGGCCGCCTCGGCCAAGGCGGTATGGCTGAGGTGTACCTGGCCACTCAAACGTCGCTGCACCGTAAAGTGGCGATAAAAGTGTTGCTGCACCTGGACGACCAGGCCTTTAGCCAGCGCTTTATCAAAGAGGGTCACATCGTTGCGTCGTTGCATCACCCCTCGATCATCACCATCTATGACATCAGTCAGTTGGCCGACGGGCGCCATTACCTCGCCATGGAGTTTGTGCCCGGCGGTGATTTAGCCCAGCACAAGGGCGAGGTTTTTGACCTGCCGCGCGCCCTGCGCATCGTCCGCCAGGTGGCCAGCGGCTTGGCCGTGGTGCATGACAAGGGGTTGGTACACCGTGATATTAAGCCGGCCAATATTCTCTTTCGCGCGGATGGTACGGCGGTAATCACTGATTTCGGCGTGGCCAAGGAAGTCGAGCTAGACACCGACCTCACTCAGTTCGGTATCGCCGTTGGCAGCCCTTCCTACAGCAGCCCCGAGCAGGCGCAATGCCAAACATTAGATGCGCGCAGTGACATCTACAGTCTGGGTGTGATCTTGCTGGAGATGCTCACCGGCAGTAACCCTTTTCGCGCGGACAATTACACGCAGACGGTGATGAATCACTTACAGATGGCGGTACCGCTGCTGCCTGCGCACTTACACGCCTATCAATGGTTGCTCGAACGCATGCTGGCTAAAGACCCGGATGAGCGTTTTGCCGATTGCCGGGTGCTGCTGGCCAGCTTGGATGAGTTGCTGCAAGACGACCCCGATACTACCCGCATCGCCCCGGCGCTCAGTTTGCCTAACCCTCACAAGGCCGGGGCTGCGCGCCGGCTGCTGGGGGTTTGGCTGCTAGCTGGCGTGTTACTAGTGGTCGCGGCAGCTGGCGGTGGTTATCACCTCTATCAGCAAAAGCAGATCAGCGAATACTTAACCCGTGCCGAGGTGCGCTTGCAAAGCGGCAACCTACTGGAGCCGGCGCACGATAACGCCGATTACCTATTCCGCCAGGTGCTCGTGCTTGACCCTGATAACCCGCAGGCGGCCGATGGACTAGAGCGTGTGCTGCAAGCGCGGATTAACCTTTACCTGCAGCAAGCCGAGCAACGCTTGGCTGAGCAACAGTTGCTGCTGCCTGAAGATGACAGCGCAACGTATTACTTTCGCCAGGTGCTGGCTTGGCAGCCGGATAACTTATTAGCCCTCGCTGGAATCAACCGAGTGGCGCAGCGCTTTATTGAGCAAAGCCAGGCCGCTTATAAGCGCCGCGAGTTTGCCTTGGCATTGGTGTCGGTGCAGCAGGGCTTAGAAGTGGAGCCGGCAAACGAGCAGTTATTGCAGTTGCTTGATGGTCACGAGAGCCGGGTTCGCCAAAGCCTTGCGCCGCGGCGTAAGTCGACGGCGACACAGCAGTCAGCGCCGGTTAACCCGGTCAAACGGCTGTGGAATAACCTTTTTGACTAACCAGCCTTGCCGGCGTATTGCTAGCCGGCAGATTGGCAGGCAGCATGCGCGCCACGTTACCCCAGCCCCTGCGATTTAAAGGGTGCGGGTGCAACGGGCGCTAGCGTGTGATCTGGTTCGCCGGTGGCGGTTTAACTGACTTTGGGGTGCGGCGCAGATGCTCAGGATTCACTTCAGTGATAATCGTCAGGCCCCTATTTGGCTGGTCGACGAACGTTTCACCATCGGTCAAGACAGCCGTAACAGCCTGGTATTGGTCGACCCCAGTATCGGCGCGTTCCACGCGGAAATTCGTCAGGACCATGGCTTCTACTACCTCACGGATGTCGGCAGCCCGGGTGGCTCTTTCGTCAATGACGAGCGCATCAGCACGCGCTTTCAGCTGCGCGCCGATGACCGTGTGCGCTTGGGTTCGGTGGAGCTGCTGTTGGTTGATCCGGCGCGCAGCCAACCTAAGATTGAGCAGGCCGCGCGCTGGTATCTGCAGGTGATCCAAGGCGAGCACGAAGGCAAGAAATTCCATATCAATGGCTCCATGACCTTTGGCCGTTCGGTGAAATGCGAGTTGTGCTTTAGCGACCAGCAATTGTCGCGCCGGCACTGCGAGTTCTACCTCAAGGATAACGTGCTAGAGGTTAAGGACCTGGCCTCAGCCAATGGCTTATTGGTCAACCAGCAGAAGGTAGCAACGGCGGTGCTGCAACCAGGCGATCAGTTAAAAATGGGCTCGGTCAGCCTGCTGGTGATTGGCCCGAAAAGTACCGTGGCAGCAAGTGTGGATGAAGATGCCACGCTGTTTATGCGCGCGGTAGACCTGCCGAAAGCGCTCAAGCCAGCCTCGCTGGCCAGCTCACCGAACAGCCATGCCAACCCGTTGCGCACCGCCGCTCAAGCTAACCCGATGCATGCCGCCGCCACTTCAGTGAGTCAGCCAAAGCGCTTAAATACGCCGCTGCTCGCACTCGCGCTGGTGCTGATTGCACTGCTGGTGGTGGCGGCTGTGTATATCGCCTAGCCGCTGGTTAGGTCTTTGCCGCAAGTGCCAGCGGTGAGCGATCTGCCTGATTAGTGAGTGTGCTGACTTGATACGACAGTGCCCGCCGGCGGCTTTGCCGTTAGGCTGCGGTTTTTGTATTTAGCCGCTGTTGGAGTGCCCGTGAAGCCATTACTGCTGTTGCTATCCGCCTGTTGCTTGGCCTATCAGCCGTTGAGTGCATTGGCGTGGTCCAACCATTCGCTGGGCAGCCAGTTGGCCTTGCAGGGATTGCCGCAGTTACAGCGCACGCTTAACTATGAGCCACTAGAAATATTTCTTGATGATCAAGCATCAGCCATTGAGCAGTTGCTCGATGAGCAAGAAGATTTTGCCCGCGCTAATTTCCCCGATTATCCGGCGCGTCCCGATGCACTGCGCTTTAGCGCGGCGGCCACAGGCGATAAACGCCGCGCTTTTTTACATGCCCTGCGGGTTAATCCACAGATTCGCCTCGCCGGTTTTGTGCAGCAACTGCCCGGCCAGGCTGACGAAGGCCGGGTACGTTTGGCCGCCGAGCAGGTGCTGGTGTTTCGTAAGCTCGGCCCTTGGAGCCACTGGCGTTATCTGGCCTTACAGCCGGGCGAGGCGGTCAATGCGGTGCAGGTGCTCAGCAGTGCGGCGGATGAGCCGGATTATGGCCACGACATCAACTTGTTCAGCGACAACCCGGGCGAGGTAGGCGGGCACTACAATTTTGGCCAGCAGCCATTTGGTGATGCGCGGTTTGAGTATTCCTCGCAAGCGCCTTTCCATATCGGCTACTACCACGAGCCCGCATTAGTTTTCCAAGCAGCGCCCTACCTGCGGCGCACCTTGCCGCACTGGCGCATATACCAATACAGCGGTCTGGCGCGTCTGGCCTTGGCCAGCGGGCATGATTACTGGGGTTATCGCTTTCTCGGCTGGGCGTTGCATTACATGCAAGACCTTACGCAGCCCTATCACGCCAAAACCGTACCCGGTTTCAATACGGCCGAGTTGATGCTGATTGCCCTAAAAGGCGCGGCGGGGTACCCCGAAGATCGTCTGGCGGCCATTGCCCGCGTGGCGGATCGACACACCGCGATTGAGGCCTACCAGCTTGAACGTATGCAGCAACTCATGAATGAGCAGACACCGTCACCCCTTTTGCAGGCCTACACGCAACATCCAGCAGGCCGCTATCCGGCCTATTCGGTGACCTTCGCCCAGCAGGTTGTCGCGGCCGAGTCCTATGCCAGTGCTGATGATTTGGATGCGGCGATCGGTCAATGGCTGCTGCGTAAAACGGCCGCACCCGGCGGTTTCAGTGCGGGTAATCAACTGATCCCGGTTACAGCGGATCCGCTGCTGGAGCAGGTATTGATCGAGCTGTTTAAGCGCTTCGGTGCACACACGCGTAACGTCGTGCAAACCACCCTGGCGCAGCCACCTAAGGCCTCTGAACCGTTGGAGTGAACCACAGTTCGGGCCGCTGCAGGGGCGTGGCGTCTGGCAGTAAAGGGTTATGCAGCTCAATGATCTGACGCTGGTTCAAGTCAGCGCGCCTTAGGCTAGCGGCGAAATGCTGCTGAAATAGGCGCTCGAATGAGCCATCGGCTAAGGCGATTTCCATACCTTGGCGAACGGTCTCCGCCAGGTCTGGCCGTTTGCGCGAGAAGAAGAAATACATCGCCGTGGGGTAGTGCAGCAGCACATGGGTGTCGGCCACCAGCAGTTTGCCGCGTGGGTGCTCCAGCTCATCCCAAATTTCGATGACCGAGCGCGGAAAATAATCGAAGCGCTGTGCGCTCAGCATGCGAAAGAGGCTGCCGTAACTGGACGAGGTGGTT
Organism: Pseudomonas sp. TMP9; assembly: GCF_037943105.1. NCBI lineage: Bacteria > Pseudomonadati > Pseudomonadota > Gammaproteobacteria > Pseudomonadales > Pseudomonadaceae > Pseudomonas > Pseudomonas vesperimontis. The sequence goes on along the minus strand of NZ_CP149803.1, from coordinate 2,648,877 downwards.
ACCGGCAAGTCATTGCTGCGCAGAATTAGGCTGTCCGGCCAGTCATGGCCCTGACCTGCAGAGAATTGACGCAGGTCGTCGCGGGTGCGCACATCCTTTAGCAGCTGCGCACGGTTGCTGGGCAGTAGAGCGATACGCCAGCCGAACAGGCCTTTGTCCAGAGGGATACGGACTGCTAGCAGGCGCTGTTCGCGCTCGATGCTGGTCATGCTCCAGACGACATCGAGGCGTTGATTGCGCGCCAGATTAACCAGCGCGCGTTCCTGCTCCATGCTGAAGTGCGAGGGCTCTAGACACAGCGGGCTGCCGGCTTTATCCAGGGCCAGCTGCAGTTGCGCCAGCGCATAGGTTGCGCGGAACTCATCCCCATCGCCACGGCGAGGGTAGTGAATAACGCCGCTTGCATCGGCGTATTGCGACAGCTGTAGGCCGAGCAGCAGAAAGCCTAAAAACCAGCGCCAGGCTGCTGGCGAGCGCATGCGGAACATTGCAGTGAGCGTCCTTTCAATACTGGCCCAAGGCAATTGCCGGGCTGTGCGGGGACCATTATGCCAGCCTACGGCGGCGCATTTATGCCGCGAATCGTAAGCCCCGCACCTGCCTAGGTATTGCTGGGCAAAAACTGCCCGTAACCGCGTGTGTGCCCAAGGTCTGCGGCGAAGGCGTTGTGCTGGAAGGCAATGCGTCCGTTGATCAATACCGCATCCACTGCTTCGCCGCGATTGACCATACGCTGCAGGCCACCGAAGGCGTCCATGGGCGCCTCTTGGTAGCTGCTCAGTGAGTCGTCCAAGGCGCTTGGATCAATGATCACCAGATCGGCCCGGGCACCTTCGTAAAGCCTGCCGGCGTCGATGTCGAACCACTCGCCAAGCTCACCTGTTAGGCGCCAGATGGCTTTTTCAATCGGCATCACCGGTTGGCCGCGCAGTTCAGCGTCACGCACCAGTTTGAGCAGGCGCACGCCGAAGTTGTAGAACGCCATATTGCGGATGTGCGCGCCGGAGTCGGCAAAGCCGATGAGGGTGCTGGGTTCGCACACCAGCTTTGCCACAACCTCCGGGCGATGATTGGCAATCAGGGTGCGCCAGCGTAGGCGCGGCCCATGCGCCACCAGCAAATCGAGAAACAGATCAGCCGGGTGTTCGTTGCGAGCCTTAGCCAGTTCACCCACGCTTTTACCTACCACGCTGGCGTCTGGGCAATCAACGATCCAGGCGTCATCGAAGTCGCGGTGCCAGACCCGAGGGCCGAACTTCTTCTCGACATCCTGGCGAAAACGCAGGCGGTAGGCTGGGTCTTGGAATAACTGGCTGCGCAGGTCATGGCTGGCCAGGTGCAACGCTGCTTGGCCGGCCGGGAATTCCTCGAACACCACGAATTCCATGCCATCGGCGTAGGTTTCAAACGGCACTGGCAAGGTTTGCCAGCGAAAGTCAGCATGGGTCAGGCGGTTGACCCAGCGGGTCAGTGGGCCGAGCACAGGGGCCAGCCATGGGTCGGCTTTGACGTCCATCAGGGTGATCAGCGTGGTCTTCAATGGCTTGCGCCACCAGCCGCCGATGCTGTCCCAGAGAAAGGCCAGCACATTGAACTTAGTCACCAGGTTCGGTGCCCCCTGGTGGATACGCCCGCGCCGCCTGAGAATTTTGTTCAGCCGCGCATACTCAGCCCACGGCGCATACACCGACGGTAACGATTTGGAGCGCTGGCGGTCGCCGTCCAGCTTGTCCCACGGGTTGGTCATGCTCGACAAGCCAAGCAGGCCGGCATCTAGAGCGTCTTCCAGTAGGCGCTCCATATGCTGCAGCTCGCTTTCGCTGGGGCGCACACTGGCGTCGACGGCACGCTCCAGGCCGAGCACCGCAACGCGCAGGTCCGAGTGGCCGAGGAAGGAGCAAATATTCGGCCCCAGCGGGTGCTGATCGAGAAAGGCGGTAAATTCGCCGGCACTGTTCCACGTTTTGCGCGCCTGCAGCAGCGGCAGCACGTGCTCACGCGGCACCGATTCGACGCGGGTGAACAAGTCGGAGCAGTCCTCCGGGCTGGACAGCACCATGCTGATTGAGCAACTGCCGATCATCACCGTGGTCACGCCATGACGTACCGACTCTTTGAGCGCCGGCGCGGCCACCAACTCGGCGTCGTAATGGGTGTGCATGTCAATAAAGCCGGGCGTCACCCAACGGTTGCTAGCGTCAATCACCTCAGCGCAGCCGGTTTCATCCAGCGCGGTACTGCTGATGCGCTGCAACTTGCCGTCACGGATGCCCAAGTGGCTGAGCACGCCAGGCGCGCCGCTGCCATCGAAAAACAGCGCGTTCTTGATCAGCACGTCAAACATTGGCAGGCTCCTGGGCGATGAGGTTCGGCCAGTTGAGGATAGTCCGCCGCAGGTGTTGGCTGTGAAGGTGTAAGTGAAAAAGTTGGGGCTTATTCGGCCACACCCGCGTGGGCCCCAATAACCGTTTAGGCGTTTAGGCGGCGACGCTGTGCGCTGATTTGCGGCAGGTCCGCGCGGCGCATATAGACGCGCAGGGGTTCGCTGATATTTAGGCGGTCATCGATGTTCTGTTCCAGCAGCAGTTGCAGTCGCGCGCGGTCGAGGTGCATTAAGTCAGCCTCGATGCTGCGCCAAACAAATTCGCAGGTGGGCGTGATGCTCTGCTCGAGTACATCGAGGCCGAATGAGTCTTCAGAGAAACGCACGATGTAGCGCCCGGTCTTGGCATTGAAGCCGACAAAACCCTGCAATTGGTCGGCAGCTGCGCAGATACTGATGGAGGTGGTGCTCATACAAACCTCGTCGATACAGATAGAGGATAAACCCTCGGAACGTTATCGGCACAGGCTACGGCGCTATGGGCGGAGCACCTTGTTCAGGGTCAACAAATGGACTGAGTCGGCGCAATAAAAAACGGCCTGCGGCGAGCCATTGCGGCTCGCAGCTGTTTATTCAATCTTTAGCTGGCGTTGCGAATGCGCTGATCTTGCCGAACGGCGAGCTGTGCATGTCAACCTTGACCGACATCAGCGGCGAGTTATTCACCCACACATCATCGATGACGATGGTTTCACCGAGGTTGTCATTATTGGCCGCCACCAGGAGGTAATAGGTGCCATCTTCTGCCGCTTCACCTTCCCAGCTTAGGCTGATCTGCCCGACCACGGCTGAGGCATGTGAAGGCTTGTCAGCAATCACTGCGCCGTAGGCATCCAGCAGCATGGCGCGCGGCTTCAGGGCGAATTTGCTGACACCCAGGCAGGGTGCATTGCACAGCGAGTGCACGTTAAGCGTGTAGCGTTCGCCTTGCTTCAGTTGCAAGGAAAAGATCCGGTAGTTGGAGATCGAGCTACCAAAGTCCAGGCGCGGCTCGTCTGCACTGATCGGCCATTGCGGCGCCAGCAGACCGGGGTTGAGCGGCAGTGGGATGGCTTGGGTGTTATGAATGGCTTCCAGGGTACTTTTGGCCATCGGGCTGTTGCTGGCTACCACATCGTGCTGGTAGCGCGTCTGCGAGTTGCTGGCGCAGGCGCCGAGTAATAGGCAAGCGGCCAGGGTGAGAAATTTGTGCACGGTAAAACTCCTGTGTGACACCGTCCGTGTGAACACCGGGCGCTGGCGGCGCGGCGGGCGGCGATTCTACCCGCTTTGCGCGCGGCGGGTGGCGATCAATCCACAAAAGCGTGTACCGCCGCCAACCGGCTAGGCATCCGACATGGTCAGTTGGCGGCGCTGCTGTTTAGCCCGAAAGCCCGACATAGACGTTCTGCACGTCATCATGGGCATCGAGTGCCTCGAGGAACGCTTCGACTTCTTCCAGCTGCTCGGCGGTCAGACTGGTCATCGGATTTTTCGGCAGATAGCCAATTTTCGCGGCGTTGACGCTAAAGCCATGCTCTGGCAGCGCCCGACAAACGGCGTCGAGGTCAGTCGGTTCAGTGATAAACAGCGTGGCGCCTTCATCGGTGGGTTCGAAGTCCTGAGCCCCTGCTTCAATCGCGGCCAACTCGGCATCAGCGTCGCCCTCTGGCGAGGCCTCGATCATGCCGACGTGGTCGAAATCCCAGGTTACTGATCCGGAGGCGCCCATCTGGCCCTTGCGAAACAGCACGCGGATTTCTGCCACGGTGCGGTTAATGTTATCGGTTAAGCATTCGATGATCACCGGCACTTGATGCGGGGCAAAGCCCTCATAGGTGGCCGAGTGAAAAGTCACGGTATCGCCTAGCAGGCCGGCGCCTTTTTTGATTGCGCGGTCGAGGGTTTCCTTCGGCATCGAGGCTTTTTTTGCCTGATGAATCGCCAAGCGCAGCTTGGGGTTGAGGTCTGGCTCAGCACCAGTGCGGGCGGCAATCATGATTTCTTTGACCAGTCGGCCGAAGATTTTGCCTCTGGCGTTGGCGGCAGCTTCTCTAGGTTTGGCTTTCCATTGGGCGCCCATGGGATGGTCTCGTGGTTGCGGATTGATAAATAAGTAGGCCGCGATTCTAGCCCTTCAAGAGATCTGCGGCACCTGTGGCGCTGCAATCTGCTGATCGACCCCGAGCTGTATGGCCTCTTTACCGACTTGCTGTATGGGCGTTTTGATCGCGCCGGCCGCTTTAATAAGGCCACATGTTGTTGAGGCGCTGTTATGCAACCCAAAGATTTACTGTTGGCCCTGGTGGTGATCATCGTCTGGGGCATGAATTTTGTGGTGATCAGGATCGGCCTTGATGGCATGCCGCCGATGCTGCTCGGCGCACTGCGCTTTCTCTTGGCGGCGTTTCCTGCGGTGCTGTTTATCAAGCGCCCACAGATTCCGCTGCGCTGGCTATTGGCCTATGGCTTGACTATCTCGTTGGGGCAGTTCGCGTTTCTATTCTCCGCCATGACCATTGGCATGCCGGCGGGTCTGGCTTCGCTGGTGTTGCAGTCGCAGGCGTTCTTTACCATGCTGTTTGCCGTAATGCTGCTGGGTGAGCGCTTTCGGCTGATCAACCTAGTGGGTTTGCTGGTGGCCGCCGGTGGCTTGCTGCTGATTGGCGCGCAGGGTGATGGTTTGATGACGGTGGCCGGATTTGTGCTGACGCTGTGCGCCGCCGCGATGTGGGCGATGGGCAATATCGTCACGCGCAAGCTGGGCAAGGTAAACCTGATTGGGCTGGTGGTGTGGGGCAGCTTGGTGCCACCGCTGCCGTTCTTTGCGCTGTCTTGGTTTCTTGAAGGCCCCGAGGCCATTGAGTCAGCGCTGCGCGGCTTTAACTTCAACAGTATGTTGGTGCTGGTCTATCTGGCCTTTGGCGCGACCATCCTCGGCTATGGCCTGTGGAGTCGCTTGCTGTCGCGCTATCCCGCCAGTCAGGTCGCGCCGTTTTCGCTGCTGGTGCCGGTGGTGGGCATTTCGTCTGCGGCATTGCTGCTGGATGAGCACCTGAGCAACTTGCAGTTGCTGGGCGCGCTGATCGTGATGCTCGGTTTGCTGCTAAACGTCTGCGGCGGCTGGTTGCAGTCTTACCTGCGAGCGCGGCTGGCTTAAGCGGCTGCGCCGGTTCTAACGCTTGCCCATGGCGCGACGAGTACCGCTCGGCGCCGGGCCGATCTTCTTTTCATGAACCGATTTGTTGCCCTTCTGGTGCCAAGGCTGATCGTCCTGTTGGCCAGACAGCGCTTTGGCGGCGCCGAATAATGAGGCAAAGCCGCTGGTTTTTGTGGGCGTGCTGACGGCTGCAGCTGTGTCTGGGGCCGGCACTGCGCTATCCACAGGCTGGGCGGCGAGTGTGGGTTCAGCAACTGGGGTATGGGTCATGGCAATATCCGCGGGTGCGAGAAGTAAAGGCCGGCGAGTATAGCGAGCTACCGCGCGGGAGGAATCACTGTTGCGCAGGCGCAAGGCCTGGCAGATGAGGCGTAAAACGACTGCGTTCGCTGGGCCAATGCGGCCCAACGAACAGGCAGGGTCAGTCCTGGCGGCTGGTCACTTCCAGCAGGTGATAACCGAACTGGGTTTTCACCGGGCCTTGCACCACGTTGATCGGTGCGCTGAACACGACGGTGTCAAATTCCTTAACCATCTGGCCTGGGCCGAACGAGCCAAGGTCACCGCCGCTGCGGCTGGACGGGCAGCTGGAGTTGTCTTTGGCCACCTGGGCGAAGTCGGCACCGCCTTCGATGGCAGTTTTCAGTTCGTTGCACTTGTCTTCGCTGGCAACCAGGATGTGACGGGCAGTGGCGCGAGGCATGGGGAATACTCCATAAAAACAGTAGGGTGGATAAACAAGGGGCAAAGCCTACCGCAATCAACCGGCTATTCAAACGCCAGGCGACTAACGTGCAGCGCTTGGCGGGGTTCGTCGGGCGGCGGGTTAGTCGCGCTGTTCGGCGGCGATGCAGGCGGCTGCGGTAAAGAGCACGTCAGTGGAGGAGTTCAGTGCAGTTTCTGCGGAGTCCTGCACGATGCCGATGATAAAGCCGACCGCCACTACCTGCATGGCCACATCATTGGGAATGCCAAACAGGCTGCAGGCCAGCGGGATCAACAGCAGCGAGCCTCCCGCCACACCCGAAGCGCCGCAAGCGCTGATTGAGGCGAGGAGGCTGAGTAACAAGGCGGTCGGCAGATCGACAGCAATACCCAAGGTGTTAACAGCAGCCAGGGTTAGCACCGTGATGGTGATCGCAGCACCAGCCATATTGATAGTGGCACCCAGCGGGATCGACACTGAATAGGTTTCCTCATGCAGGCCTAAACGTTGGCAAAGCTGCAGGTTAACCGGGATGTTAGCCGCCGAGCTGCGGGTGAAAAATGCCGTCAGGCCGCTCTCGCGCAAGCACATCAGCACCAGCGGATAGGGGTTGCGGCGGGTCTTGAAGTAGACAATCGCCGGGTTGCTGACCAAAGCAACAAACAGCATGCAGCCCACTAACACCAGCAACAGGTGCAGGTAATCGAGCAGGGCACTCATGCCCGACTCAGCCAACGTTGCTGCCACCAAGCCAAATACTCCCAGCGGCGCCAGACGAATCACCAGTTTTACAATGCTGGTCACGCCATTGGACAGGTCAGCGAGCATGTGCTTGCTGCTCGGGTTGGCATGGCGGAAGGCAAAACCGAGGGCGATGGCCCATGCCAGGATGCCGATAAAGTTGCCTTCAAGCAGGGCGTTAACCGGGTTGTCGACCACATTCAGCAACAGTGTTTTCAACACTTCGCCGATGCCGCCGGGAGGTGACAGTTCGGCACTGTTACTCACCAGTGTCAGGCTTGATGGCATGGCATAGCTGGCGGCCACCGCAATCAGCGCTGCGCTGAAGGTGCCGATCAGGTACAGCAACAAAATGGGTTTTATATGGGTGGGCTGGCCGTGTTGATGGTTGGCAATCGACGCGGCCACCAACACAAACACCAACACCGGCGCTACGGCCTTCAGCGCTGAAACAAACACGGTGCCGAGGAAGCTGACGCTATCGGCTGCCTGCGGAAAAAACAGCGCTAAAGCAATGCCGGCCACCAGGCCAATGGCAATTTGCACCACCAAGCTGGTGCGGTTGAGCAGTTGAAGCAAGGGGTGTTGGGCGGTGGTCATCAGGCATCTCTACTTAGCGGGCAGGCCAGCGCTCGTTTGACTGCCTGCTGAGCGAGAAAGGCCGAGCGGCTGGAGGCATGGTTGCAGTGCGCGTTATGAGGGGGTTCGCGGGGATGAAATACATCACGCTGAAAAACAGCGCGCGACTCTAGCACAGCTGCGTTGGTTTACCTGCCTGGTTGCGTGTGCCGGCCTATCAACCTGCAGTTAGGCGGGCTAGGCTAGGGCTTCCCGAGAAGGCGAGGTGGTTATGTCCAATGAACATGCGAGTGATGCTGCGGTTGTCTGCCTGACTGTGGTCGAGGTGCGGGTGCTTGGGTGTCTGATTGAAAAACAATTGACCACCCCAGAAGCCTACCCTCTGACCCTCAACGCCTTAGTCTTGGCCTGCAACCAAAAAACCAGTCGCGAGCCGGTGCTGAGTCTCACACCAGGCCAAGTGGGGCAGGCCTTGCGTAGCCTTGAGGGGCGCGAGATGGCGCGTCTGGTAATGGGCAGTCGGGCGGATCGTTGGGAGCACCGTGCGGATAAAAACTTAGAACTGGTAGCGGCTCAGGTGGTATTGCTCGGTTTGTTGCTGCTGCGCGGCCCGCAAACCATTAATGAGTTGCTGACGCGAAGCAGCCGCATGCATGACTTTGATGATGCTGAGCAAGCCCAACATCATCTTGAACGTCTAATTAGCCGCGATCTGGCCAGCTTAATTCCGCGCCAAGCGGGGCAGCGCGAGGAACGTTATATGCACCTGCTGGGCGATCCTGCGGACTTGCAAGCGGCGCTGGCCGCCAAGGCCAGTGAGCCTACGCGTTCGGTTGCCAGTGCCCAGCACGACGAGCGATTAGACGCTCTGGAGGCGCGTGTAGCGGCGCTGGAAGAGCGCTTGGCGCAGTAAGAGCTCGCGACGCAATAAACAAAAAAGGTGCTCGATTGAGCACCTTTTGTTTTGCACATGGCGTGTGGTCAGCCGATGCGCTGGTTAATCGTGCGCTCTGCGCCGCCTTCAGCTATGCGGTTTAAACCGGTACGCTCGGCGCCACCTTCAGCGACACGCATACGCTGCTCTAACAATCGCTCAGCGCCACCCTCAGCGACACGCATACGCTGTTCTAACAGTTGCTCAGCGCCACCCTCAGCAACTTGCATACGTTCCATTTGCCGTTCGTGTACGCGCTCAGCACCGCCTTCGGTCTGTAGGTTACGGCCCACATCCATGAGGGTTTTTACGCTGCTGTCGTGCATCTCCCCGAGTAGCTGTTGGGGATTTTTTTGGGGCAGGGCAAGGGCGCTTATGGACAGGCTGCTGAGGATCACGGCGGTGAGGATTTGCTTTTTCATGTTCAGGCCCCTCGTAAGGGCGGGTAGTCAGTGGGTAGGGGGCCAATGATACGGATGAAAAATTGATGAAGAAGGGCAGGTGGCGCATGGTAATCATCAACAGTATCGATAATGGTATTAAATGTATTTAAATCAGGTGGTTAATCTATTTTATAAGCGATTTATCGGGTGTTAAATGGCATCTAAAGACGTGATGATTACCATCTAATTAGTTGATCTATTGCCCACTAGAAAGCCAGTTGCGAGCTGTTAGCGCTGCTTTGCTTGAAATATCGAACGCCTGCTGCGTATTTTGTACAGCCCACCGTTGATCACGGTTTTTTGCATCATTAAGGACAACAGCAAATGAGTACCCTCGACCGCAGTGCCTTGGTTGAACTGTTGCGCGGTGTTGACGAAGTTGAATGTGTGACGCCTGATCTAAACGGCGTGCCGCGCGGTAAGGTGATGACGGCGCAAGGGTTCCTTGAGGGGCGGCGGCTGCAATTGGCGCGGGGGGTGTTGTTGCAATGCATCATGGGCGGCTATCCGGCGCCGCGCTTTTATGGCAGCGATGATGGCGACTTGGCCTTGAATGCCGAGCCGAGCCAGATTCACCGACTACCCTGGAGTGAAACGCCGCGCGCGTTAGCCATCTGCGATGCCGATGAACTGGACGGACGCAGTTCGGGTTTGTCCACCCGAGGGTTGCTCAAAAAGGTGGTCGCCCGTTACGCCAGCCATGGTTGGCAGCCCGTGGTGGCGACAGAGTTAGAGTTTTTCGTGTTTGCGCGTAATGCCGATCCGCTTCAGCCATTTCAACCGCCGCTGGGTTTGGATGGTCGGCGTGAAGACGGCGGTTCAGCATTCAGTATCAGCTCCAACAACGGTTTGCGTGGGTTTTTCAACGAGGTCTATCAGTGCATGGCGGCTCTGGGTTTGCCGCGCGACACGTTTATGCATGAAATGGGCGTCAGCCAGTTCGAGATCAACCTGTGGCACGGTGATCCGCTGTTGCTGGCTGATCAAACCTTTTTGTTCAAGCACCTGCTCAAAGAAGTCGCGCTCAAGCATGGGCTTACTGTGGTGTGCATGGCCAAACCGCTGGCGCATACCCCGGGCAGCTCCATGCATATTCACCAAAGCGTGGTGGAGCAGGGCAGTGGCCGCAATATTTTCAGTGCGGCGGACGGCCAGGCGACACCGGCGTTTTATCAATTTATCGCTGGGCAGCAGGCGGCAATGGCTGACTTCACCCTGCTGTTTGCCCCGCATGTGAACTCTTATCAGCGCCTTTGCCATCCCTATGCGTCGCCGAACAACGCCTGTTGGTCAGAGGATAACCGCGCAGCAGGTTTGCGTATTCCGGCCAGTGCACCAGTGGCGCGACGGGTAGAAAACCGCTTGCCAGGCGCCGATGCCAACCCTTATCTGGCGTTAGCCGCAAGCCTTGCGGCGGGCTTGTATGGGATTGAACAGCAGTTGCAACCGACGGCGCCAATTCAAGGTGAGTTTGAGGTGCCGGATGAGTTGGCGCTACCCTGTACCATGCACGCCGCTATCGAGCGTCTTAAGCGCAGTGCACTGGCGTCGGACCTGTTTGGCGAAGAGTTTATCGAAGGCTACATCGCCAGCAAAACCTTAGAACTCACCAGTTTCTTTGATGAAATTACCCCGTGGGAACGCCGTGTATTGGCGGCTCACGCTTAGTACTTGACCGCCGAGTATGGCTTTGGCGGCCCTAAATGGAGTGACACGCGGCCCCATGACGTTGATTCTTAAATCATTCAGTTCGTTGTATTTCGCTACCCTGTTGATGCTGCTGGGTTCGGGCTTGTTGAGCACCTACTTGGCGTTGCGGTTGGCGCAAACGGCGGATGGTTTATGGGTGGGTGCGTTGATGGCGGCCAACTATTTAGGCTTGGTGCTAGGCGGCAAACTGGGGCACCGCTTGATCGCACGAGTGGGCCATATCCGCGCGTATGTTGCCTGCGCCGGAGTGGTCACCGCAGCTGTTCTGGGTCATGGGCTGAGTGACTGGCTGCCCAGCTGGTTGCTCCTGCGGGTGCTGGTGGGTCTGGGTATGATGTGCCAATACATGGTGGTCGAGAGCTGGCTCAACGAGCAGGCGGAAAACAGCCAGCGCGGTCAGGTATTTGCCGGCTATATGGGTGCGTCCTACCTTGGCTTGATCCTCGGTCAGCTGGTGTTGGTCGTGCACCCCACACTCGGCTTGGAATTGCTGATGTTGGTAGCACTGTGCTTCGCTCTGTGTTTGGTGCCCGTAGCCTTGACCCGCAAATTACACCCTGCGCCTTTGCATCCAGCCCCGTTGGAAATGCGCTTTTTTATCGAGCGCGTACCGTTATCGTTGACCGCTATCGTGGTCGCCGGGCTGTTGATTGGCTCGTTCTATGGTCTGGCTCCGTTGTATGCCACGCGCATGGGTTTATCTACAGAGCAGGTCGGTCTGTTTATGGGCAGCTGCATCATCGCCGGCCTGGTCGTGCAGTGGCCCTTGGGCTGGTTATCTGATCGGCGTGATCGGGTGTATTTGATCCGTGCGTGCGCAGCTTTGTTGGTCGTAGCTGCGTTGCCATTGGCAGTTTTACCGCAAGTCAGCCTACCGTTTTTGTTTGCCGGCGGTTTTCTGGTGTGTGCCCTGCAGTTCAGCCTTTATCCCCTAGCGGTGGCGCTGGCCAATGACCATGTCGAGGCCGAGCGGCGGGTATCGCTTACGGCCATGCTGCTGGTGACGTTCGGTGTTGGCGCCAGCATCGGGCCTTTACTGGCGGGTGTGCTGATGCGTTTTTATGGGGCAAATATGCTGTATGCCTTTGTCAGCGCGTGCTCACTGATTTTAGTGCTGTGTGTGCGGCCGGCGAAAGTGACTCACCTGCACCAAGTCGACGATGCGCCGTTGCAACACGTACCGATGCCAGACAGCACCACCAGTTCGCCGCTGACCGCAGCGCTCGACCCACGTGTAGATGAGCAGGTGGTGCATGAGCAAATGCATGACAACAGCGGCGCACAAACTGCAGATGACGCAGCGCCGCAAAGGGCTGAGCAGCCATGACGCCTTTGCTCAGCGTGGTGATCCCCGTACGTAATGAGGCGCAAGCTTTGCCGTTTTTGCTGGACGATCTGTCGGCCTTGGGTGCAGCGGGTGCCGAGCTGATTGTGGTTGACGGTGGTAGTACTGACGGCACCTGTGAGGTTGCGCATGGTCGAGTTGATCAGCTGCTGAAAACTGGCCCCGGGCGAGCCGTGCAGATGAATGCGGGCGCAGCTAAGGCCCGCGGTACCTATCTGTGGTTCTTGCATGCTGATACGCGTGTGAGCGCCGAGGCCATTAGCCGTTTGCAGCACACATTGGCGTCGCGTCCGCTGTGGGGGCGCTTTGATGTGCACTTGTCTCCAGCAGGACCGGCATTACGACTGATTGGCTGGATGATCAATCTGCGCTCACGCTTAACCGGCATCGCTTCGGGTGATCAGGGGATTTTTGTGGATCGTGCGTGTTTTGATGCGCTCGGTGGTTACGCGCATATCCCGTTGATGGAAGATTTGCAGCTGTGTCGTCGTTTGAAGGCGCAGGCTCGGCCGCACTGTTTGCGCCCGCCGTTGATCACCTCTAGCCGGCGTTGGCTGCAACACGGTGTCTGGCGCACGGTGCTGCTGATGTGGTGCTTACGCTTGGCCTATTACGCCGGTGCCAACCCGGAAAAACTAGCCCGCCAATACCGCCGAGGATCGTTGCTATGACGCTGTCTGTTTCTCTGCATATGCTCGCCCGCGCCCCAGTAGCGGGGCAAGTGAAAACGCGGATGATTCCGGCGCTCGGTGCTCAAGGTGCCTGCGACTTGCAGCAATTGTTATTGGAGCATGCCTTGCAGTTACCTGAGCAGGGCTTTAGCCAGCGTTTTTTATGGCTAGAGGGTTTACCCAGCGCAGAGTTGCGGGCACTTGCGCAACGCTTGGGCTGGACGCTGGTTGAGCAACCTGCAGGTGATCTAGGCGAGCGCATGCGTCGCATTGCTACCTTGGGGCTCAAAGAGAGCGCTGCGGTGATACTGATCGGCAATGATTGCCCGGCAATCGACGGCGATTATCTGCAGGCCGCTTGCCGCGCCTTGCACCAGCAGCCTGTGGTGATCGGCCCTGCCGAGGATGGAGGTTATGTACTGCTAGGGTTAGGCCGCGTGGACGCCAGTTTATTCAGTGATATGCCGTGGGGCACTGAGCGAGTCTTCGCTCAGACGCTACAGCGCTTGCAGCAACTTGAATGGACTCCGGCGCTGCTGCCTGCATTGTGGGATGTAGACCGGCCGGAGGATCTCGCGCGCCTGGCGACGCTTAATATCCTGATTTAGCGGCGCTAGAAAAGCCCGTCATTATCAAAGCGGCGCGCTTCACGCTGCAAATGAAAGACGAAGCGTTCGACCAAGCGCTGTTCTTGGCCGTTGATGCGATGAAAGCGTGCGCCAATAAAAGTGGTATTCAAGTTTTCTTCGTACTGCACATGGCGCACCTCGATGGCGGTTGTCATGGCGCCGAACGGGAACTTGGCGGTAAAGCGCTCATACACTTGGCCGGCTTGTAGATTACTGCCAAGAGTGCCGGCGAAGCGCAATTTGCAACCGGTGGCCGAGATGTCTAGCAACTCCCCAGGTAAAGCTGTGCGCAACTTATCGCCTGAAAGCTCTATTTTGATCGATTCGCTTGGTTGCAGTGGCGCGCGAAAAGCGCTGCGCCGTTGGTGATAAACCACTTCAAGTGGCATTGCGCTGAAATAACAACGTGCGCCTCCATGTTCAGCAATGCGCACTGTTTGCTCGCACTTCCAGGCTACGCGCACACCTTCATGGAAGGCTTCAACACTGAACGCTTCGCCATTAACCAAGTAACGTTCACCGTCGCTTGGCATCAGCTCATCGAGAACCAGCAATTTCTTATCGCGATCAACCTCAATGACATAGCTTTGAAAACGTTGATTGCGCTCGTGAAAAGTAATCACCAGCGGATCGTGGTCTTCTTGCAGCTGGCGCAGATTAGCAATTATTTCCATCGGTGCTTTGAGCACCTTGGGTGGCTGCGGGCCTTCTTCCTGGCTAAAAGGGCTGGACACGGTCCGTGACTCTCCGGGCAAATTCTATGGCACTAGCATACTGGCTATATGACAGCATGTCCCTTATGCCTTTTTGGTTTCAGGCCTGACTGAGCGGGCGCTGCTGGCCGATTCTAGCGGCACTGCCACGGCTGTCATAGAGGCTTGGGGTTTCGTTACCGCGCAGGATACCCAACATGCTGTTGGCTGAAGCTTGGCTGGAGCGAATCAGCCGGCCGTTGCGCAGGTTAGCCGCTTGGCAGCGTTCGAGTAGGGCGTTGAGTTGATCGCCGCGCTCCAACAGCTCTTCGCTTTGGCTGGATTGGGCCGCCAACGCTTGAAGGCCGACGCGGTCAGCACTAAGGCCAAGACTGATCAGCAGTTGGCTGCGCTCTTTGCCGTGCTGATCGAGCAGCGTCAGCAGCGGGAGTTTTTCAGTAAGTATGCTTTGCAGGTGCGGCAATTGGCGATCACTGAGGGCTTGGAATTCGCTGTCAATTAATTCAAGCAACTGTTCAGCGCTGCCGATATCGAGGGTGAACAGTTCAAGCAGTCTGATGGCGTGCATTGCGAGCTCTTCGGGGTAACAGATATTTCAGCGCATGGCATAAGGTATCTGTGGGCGACCAATTACCCCAGCATAGCCCTGTGACTAGCGCTGGGATTCGAAATTAAGCAGTTTGCTGGCGACGCGCTGGGTGTCAACTTGATAGCTGCCGTCTTCAAGCGCTTGCTTGATTTGAGCGACGCGACCTTTATCGACGGCAGGCTGGTCGCGCAATTTCTCGCTGACTTTCTGCAGTTGTTGCGCTTCACGACTCAGCTGAACGGATTCTCCGCTCTTGCTGGTTTGTTGCGCCTGCTCGACGGGGTTCGGTACGTTGCTAGTTTGTTTGTTGCCGATGGCTTCTTTTTGCCCGCCTGCCTGCGCACCGCCTACACGCCCCGAGTTAGCTGGGGTTGTGGCATTGTTGAGCCGGTTGATATCGATGACCATGATGCAAAACCTCTAACAGAGTTTGGACGCTTGGCTTGTTGTCGGCATTGCATGGAATAACTTTAGGCCGGAAAAGTGTGCGTCAGCTGACAGTCTAAACACAGTGCGGGTGATCGTCAGCTCACGCACTATACAAATCCTTAACAAAAACCGTGCCTACATCGCCACTTCAACTTGCCCTGGTCCAATTACGCGCGCCCTCACCACCCTGTTGGAGCGTTGATTGCGCACGCTGATCTGCTTGCCAATAATGCCGTCCGATAAGGCCTCGCCAGGCATGCGCACGCTCATGCCGCCGCTGCGCGCGCTAATAACCACCTGGTCGCCTTTGCGTATGGCTTCAGCTATTTGCACGTGAGTCGGTGCGATTACGTGGTCGGGCTGCAGCGGACGCGTCAATTTTTTGCCGAGCGCCTGTTTGAGCGCGGTTAAGTAGCCCTGATTGAGCAGTCCAACATCCCGCTCAGCCATCGCGATATCCATCTCTGTCACTAGGCTGTCACGTTTCATCGGACGGTTGGCGATGACCACCTCGCGGTATAAGCGTACTTGTGCAGGGACAAACACTGTCCACGGTGCCGCACCGTCACAGCGCACCCGCAAGGTGACGCGACCAATAGGCTCGGTTGGGCTTTCCAAGGTTGTAGTCAGCGCTTGCGCACAGGCCGCTAAGCGCAAGCGGGGGTCGAGCCGATTGATTTGAATCTCGTGGCGGCCTGCGATATTGCTACGCTGTAAATAATCGCTCACCGCTTGCTCAAGAAATACCTCAGCAGCGCCGATAAGTTGTTCAGGTCGTGTGGCGTCTGCTGCGGCCAATGCGCTATAGCCGATTGCCAGCAAAGCAGGTACAACTGCCAACCAGTTGCGGCACTTTGCCAGAGAGCGTCGTTTAGTTGTCGTTTCAATGTTCATATGGGTCAGTTAGCAAGGCGCGTGCCGCCTGCTACGCTGACAGCAATCTGTTACTCAAATAAGGAGTTTGGGTATGGCCGGTGTGATGGATTCGGTTAACCAGCGAACTCAGTTGGTTGGGCAGAATCGTTTAGAGTTGTTGCTGTTCCGTCTAAACAGCAATCAGTTGTATGGGATCAACGTGTTTAAGGTGAAAGAGGTGCTGCAATGCCCGAAACTCACCATCATGCCCAGATCCAGTCCGGTCGTCCGTGGTGTAGCCAGTATTCGCGGCGGGACCATCCCAATTCTTGATTTGTCGATGGCGACCGGTAGCGCGCCACTGGCTAATATCGAAAACAGTTTTGTCATCATCACTGAGTACAACACCAAGGTTCAGGGTTTTCTGGTGCAATCGGTTGAGCGCATCGTCAACATGAACTGGGAGTCGATTCATCCGCCGCCCAAGGGCACTGGGCGCGATCATTATCTGACGGCCGTGACCCACCTTGACGACAAGATGGTCGAAATCATCGACGTAGAAAAGATTTTGGCTGAAGTGGCCCCGACCTCTGAAGTCATCTCTGAAGGCGTTCTGGATGCTAAAACTCAAGCACGTGCAGTTACCAAGCGTGTACTGACCTGCGACGATTCATCAGTGGCACGTAAGCAGGTTACCCGATGCTTGGAGACAGTCGGTGTCGAGGTGGTAGCACTCAATGACGGCCGTCAAGCGTTGGATTACCTCAAAGCTATGGTCGCTGAGGGCCGTAAGCCTGAGGAAGAATTCCTTATGCTGATTTCCGATATCGAGATGCCGGAAATGGATGGCTATACGCTGACTGCAGAGATCCGCGCGGATCCGCGCATGCAAAAGCTGCACATCATCCTGCATACTTCGCTTTCTGGCGTATTCAACCAAGCCATGGTGAAGAAAGTCGGTGCAGATGATTTTCTTGCCAAGTTCCGCCCAGATGATCTCGCCGCACGTGTGGCCGAGCGCATCAACATTGCGGAAGGAGACTGAGGGGTTGGCCCTCAGTTAAATCTATGTTTGTCGAGGCCTCGCGAGTGTCTACAGGTAATTTGGATTTCGAGCAGTTCCGGATTTTTCTGGAAAAAGCCTGCGGCATTCTGCTTGGCACTAACAAGCAGTACTTGGTTTCCAGTCGGCTGAATAAGCTGATGGAGCAAAACAGTATTAAAACGTTGGGCGAACTGGTTCAGCGTATGCAGAACCAACCACGCAGCGGGTTGCGCGAGCAGGTGGTGGATGCCATGACCACCAATGAGACCCTATGGTTTCGTGATACCTACCCATTTGAAGTGATGAAAAACCGCGTTTTTCCGGAAATGATCAAAGCCAGCCCCGGCCAGCGTTTGCGTATCTGGTCGGCGGCCTGTTCATCCGGGCAGGAGCCCTATTCGCTGTCGATGACCATCGATGAATTTGAAAAAACTAACCTGGGTCAGCTCAAAGGTGGCGTGCAGATTGTTGCCACCGACCTTTCGCCGACGATGCTGATTAACTGTAAATCGGGTGAATACGACAGCTTGGCGATGGGTCGCGGCCTTTCCCAAGAGCGTTTGCAGCGTTACTTCGACCCGAAGGGCCCTGGGCGCTGGGTGGTTAAGCCGGCCATTCGCAGTCGTATCGAGTTTCGCCCACTCAACTTGCTCGACAGCTACTCTAGCTTGGGTAAGTTTGACGTGGTGTTCTGCCGTAACGTACTGATTTATTTCTCGGCTGAAGTGAAGAAGGACATCCTCACGCGCATGCATGCCATGTTGAAGCCCGGTGGCTATCTATTTCTTGGTGCGTCGGAAGCACTCAATGGTCTGCCTAACCATTTTCAGATGGTGCAGTGCAGCCCAGGGATTATTTACAAGGCTAAATAGTCGTCTGCAGGTATAAAAAAACGGGAGGCCATTGGTCTCCCGTTTTTATTTTCGCGGTTATGGTTTTGAGCTTTTGTCGCTGGAGCGTGCTCGCCTCGCCAGTAAGCACCCGCGATGAATTGTTCGAAAGGCCCCAATCAAGGTCTCAAGCCCGGCAAAAGCTAACAAGTCGCTATCGAGCCTGGGCGTATGCATTCACCGCTGAGGCGTGGGTTGCAGCTCAATCTTGGTTTTGCCACTGGCCAGCAGGTGCTCCGGTAAGTCGAGCAGGTCATCATCGAAGGTTTCCAGCGGCGGCGGTCGCCTTTCAAAGCGCGAGCCAAGCACCAGCAAGCAGGGCGTTAGCAGCAGCGTCAACACGGTGGCGAAACTGAGGCCGCCTGCGATGGCGCTGGACAGCTGCGTCCACCACTGGGTCGATGGCGCGCCAAAGCCTAGGCTTGGGGTTAGCAGGTCGACGTTGACCCCAATGACCATCGGGATCAGCCCCAGCACTGTAGTTACGGCGGTGAGCAATACCGGGCGCAGGCGCAGGCTGCCGGTTTCCAGCGCCGCAGCGTGCGGCTCCAAGCCTTGGCGGCGCAGCTGGTTATAGGTGTCGATCAGAATGATGTTGTTATTCACCACGATGCCCGCCAAGGCGATCAGGCCCATGCCGACCATCACAATGCCGAACGACTGACCATTGACCAGCAAACCCATCAACACACCCGCCGTCGACAGGACGATGGCTGAGAGGACCAACAATGACTGATAGATGCTGTTGAACTGGGTCACCAAGATGATAAACATCAGGAAAATCGCCACCAAAAAAGCTGTGCCGAGGAACGTGGCGGCCTGTTTTTGATCCGCGCCTTCGCCCGCCACGTTAAGGCGCACATCGCCTGGCGGCGCGCCCATGGCTTGTTCCAGTGCGCGTTGCCGCTCTGCCAGCTGGGCGCCTTCGGCTAAGTCAGCTTGTAGGGTGATGGTGCGATTGCCATCGACCCTACGAAGGGTGCCCACCTTGGGCGCTTGCTCAAGTGAGACGAAGTTACTCAGCGGGATTTGCCCGGCCGGCGTATTCAGCGTCAGGCGGCCAAGCTGGTCGAGGGAGCGCCAGTTAGCGGGTAAGCGTACGCGGATATCCACTTCGTCGGTGGCATCCTCCGGTCGATAAGTCGCCAGCTTAAGGCCGTTGGTAACCATCTGCACGGCATTGCCCACGCTGAGCACGTCTGCGCCGAAACGGGCAGCCGCTTCGCGGTCGACCTCGATGCGCCATTCGATGCCGGGCAGTGCTCGGTCATCTTCGATGTCTTTAAAACCGCCAATGCTTTGCATTGCCGCCCGTAATTTGTCTACGTAGAGGTCGGCCTGCTGCGGGTCTTGCGCGCTGATTTGCAGTTTCAGCGGTTTACCACTGCTTGGGCCATCCTCTTGCTTGCGGAACTCCAAAATAATGCCGGGCATATCCGCTGTGCGTGTGCTCATGTCCTCAAGAATTTTGCTCGCTGAGCGCCGCTCGTGCCATTCGACAAACTGGAACTGCAGGGTGCCGATTACATCGGCGCCCAACTGGCCATCGGGTTGCGCCAAGGAGCGGGCATATAGCGCTTTTACTTCACTCATACCGAGCAGGCGGCTTTCCACTTTTTGCAGCAAGGCGTCTTTTTCCTGCACCGACAGATCACCGCGGGCGCGTAGCCAAATTTGTGCGCTTTCCGGCTCGGTCTCGGGGAAGAACTCAACGCCATGGTTGAAGCGGCCGTAAGCGGTGTAGATCAACGCAATCAGCGCGAGCATACCGAGCAGGGTCAGGCCGGGACGTTTTAGCAACGCTCCCAGCAGCCGGCGATAACCGACTGCGCCACGACCGGGCCGGGTTGCTTGCGGCAGCGGCTTACCACCGGTGACGGCGCCGAGTACCGGCAGGAACACCAGTGCCATGGCCAGGGAGGCGAGCAGGCAGACGATCACCGTGGCGGGCAGGTATTTCATAAACTGCCCAACCACACCCGGCCAGAACAACAGCGGCAGAAACACCACCAAGGTGGTGGCGGTGGAGGCAATGACTGGCCAAGCCATCCGCGTAGCGGCATTGGCCCAGGCCTGGCGGGGCGTTTGCCCTTGGTGCAAATAGCGGTCGGCCAGCTCGGAAACGACGATGGCGCCGTCCACCAACATGCCGGCGACCAGAATCAAGCTGAACAGTACGACTATGTTGAGGGTGAAGCCGAGCATCCAGATCAGCAGAATGCCGGTGAGAAAGGCCCCGGGAATGGTTAGACCAACCAGCAACGCCGAACGCATACCCATGCTCGCCACTACCAGGATGAGTACCAAGACGATGGCGGTCATGACGTTGTTGAGCAGGTCGCCAAGCATGCTTTTAACCTGCTGCGACTGGTCCATGATGTAGCTGACTTGCAGGCCTTCGGGCAGCAACGGCTGGGCTTCGACCATCAGCGCTTTAACCTGCTCAATGGTGGCAATGATGTTGGCACCGCTGCGCTTGGACACTTCCAGCACGACGGCGGGTTGCCCATTAATGCGCGCAAAGCCGGTGGGGTCTTTGAAGGTGCGATGGATGGTGGCGACATCGCCGAAGGTCACCACACTGTTACCCACCACCTTGATTGGCAGGGACAGCACGTCTTCGAGGTCTTCAATCACCCCGGGCACCTTCAGGCTCATGCGGCCTGCGCCGGTGTCCAAGCTGCCGGCGGCGACTAAACGGTTGTTGCGGCTGACCAGATTGAACAGCTCGTTGTAATCAATGCCATAGCTGTCGAGCACTTGCGGGTCGACGACGATTTCCAGCAGGTCTTCGCGGTCACCGCCGATTTCCACCGACAGCACTTCGGCGATGCCTTCGACGTTTTCTTTCAGGCGACGGGCGATATACACCAGTTCGGTTTCGGCAATCGGCCCAGACAAGCCAATGGACAACACCGGAAACAGCGCCACGTTAACTTCGTTGACGGTGGGCTCTTCGGCTTCTTCCGGTAGCTTGCTGCGGGCGGTATCGACCTTCTCACGCACATCGGCCAATGCTAATTTGGCATTAAACCCAGCATCAAACTCTAGGGTCACCGAAGCTCGACCCTCATTGGCCATGGAGCGCATTTCCTTGACCCCTTCAAGGCTGCGCAACTCCTGCTCCAACGGACGCACCAACAGCCGTTCGGCGTCTTCTGGGCTGATGCCTTCAAGCGTTACCGAGACATAGATAATTGGGATGCTGACATCTGGGTTGGCTTCCTTGGGGATGACCACATAGGCGGCTACACCGCCGAGCATCAGGAACAGCAGCACCAATAAGCTCGTGCGGCTGCGGTCCAGCGCCGCAGCGATCAGGCTATGCATATCAGTTCACTCCCTTTGCCAGCTGGCTGATCACCTGCTGGCCGGGCTCGACAAAACCTTGGCCGAGGGTGATCAGCGCGACCTTGTTCGGCAAACCGCTGACCCAGGCGCCTTGGTTATCGACGCTGATCAGCTGCACCGCAGTGAACACCACCTGCTGTTGATCGTTGACCCACTTGACGCCGTGGCGGCCGGCTTTATCCAGGCTCAACA
Source organism: Pseudomonas sp. TMP9 (assembly GCF_037943105.1). Classification (NCBI taxonomy): domain Bacteria; kingdom Pseudomonadati; phylum Pseudomonadota; class Gammaproteobacteria; order Pseudomonadales; family Pseudomonadaceae; genus Pseudomonas; species Pseudomonas vesperimontis. Next base: position 2,627,533 of record NZ_CP149803.1, on the reverse strand, counting down.
GCGCAGGCGAGATGCGCTGCGCAAGAGATTCTCCGGTCTGAATATGCAGCGTTGCACTGGCTCCAGCCAAGCGCAGAGCATCAGGGTTATCGACCTTGACCTCAATGCGAAAACTGCGTGAGCCGGGATCCGCCGCTGCGGCAATAAAGTGCAATTCACCTTGTAATTCACGGCCGTCGAGCAGTTCGACCTTAACCGGCTGACCCAGCTTAAGTTGGGTGACTTCTTGCTGGGCGATCTGCGCGCTGACCTTAAGTTGGCTGATATCGACCAAGGTCAGCAGGCCTTGCCCCGGCTGTACAAAGTCGCCCAGCTCGATCATCCGCTGGTCATAAGTGCCGGCAAAAGGCGCCTTGATCTGTGCATTCGCCAGCTGAATACGCGCTAAGTCCAACTCGGCGCGGGCCTTGGCCAGCTCGCTTTGTAGGCGAATCAATTCGTTGGCGGAAATCATATTGCGCTCACGCAGGCGGAGTGCCGCTTTGGCATCGGCATCGCGCTGGCGCACATCGGCTTCACCCTTGGCCACCTGAGCGGGTCGGTTATCAGCGGACAGGCTGAGCAATAGCTGGCCTTGCGTGACCAGGCTGCCCTTGTCTTGATCGAGTCGATTCACGGTACCGCTGATCTGTGAGCGCAACTCAACCCGGCGCCAGGCTTCAACCTGACCCTGCACCACATGCTGGCGCTGCATGGGGCTGGCCTCTAACCACTGCACTTCAACCTTAGTCAGCCCCGGCTCTGGCGCGGGCGCATCGGCGCTGGCGGTTTCTTGCGCCTGGAATAGCGAACCGCTGAGCAACCACAACAAAAGCAAAAGGCTGATGGCAACAGCGATCAACCAAGGACGTTTGGACAGCTGACTGAACATGGAGGGTTACTCGTGTAAAAGAGGTTGAGCAAGCAGTTCGGCCGCCTGCGTGCGCAGACCGGCAATGATGAAGTCGGTAACGCCGGTGAAATACGCATCCTGTGCAGCAGGCCCCGCCCAATAGGCCGAGCCACCCGAGGCAATGCGCGCCATTACACCGTTAAAGCACGCCTCTACGCCCCACAGCAGTTGCTGGCAAATCGCCTGGGAGAGCTTTTGCCCACCCAAGTTTTGCTCCAACAATTGACTGAATAACGTCAGGTAGTCGCATTCCAGAGCCAGAAACTCTTCACGGTAGGGCGCGTCTAGCCGTTCCCGGAATGCCGGGCGGTCACAGACTTGGCACAGCTGCACCAGCACCGGGTCAGCCAGCATTTGCTCGAACGCCTGACGGATCACCCGGTGCATGGACTGTGCGCCCGGTTGTGAGTCATCTAACTGGCGAAGCTGGTTGAGGTTGTGCCGCGACTGGTCGAGCACCAAGCGAGCGTAGAGCGCCTCCTTGCTGGGGAAGTGCTTGTACACCGTACCTTTACCGATGCCGGCGCTGCTGGCTAACTCAGCGATCGTCACCCGGTCCCAAGGGCCTTGGCGAAAGAGTCGACGCGCCGCATCGAGAAGGGTGATTTGGCGTTGTTCGAACTGAAGATCCTGGTAGCGCATAGGGTTGTCTTAGGGCTTGTGACCGGCGGTCATGCTATGACTGGCGGTCACGAACGGCAAGCCCTGAGTTGTTACGAGCTGTGCTGACTGGGTGCGTGAGTACGGCGGATATGCGTGCATTGGCAAGCGTTTCGGATCTTGATGCGCACGGGCGGGCTTCTAGTAATTGTTCTGAATGCTGCGCAGGAATAAACTGCCCCTCATGAATGCCTTCCGCCGAGCTTATCTGGTGTTGCTGCTGTCGCTGATTCTGCCTTTGCAGAGTGTGGCGGGGATGCTCGAGGCCGGAGAAATTTGCTTGATGGACCACGTCAGCCAAATGCAAATGGAGTGCTGCGACGATGCCGCCATGGCCGCCGCCGCCGGCAGCCAGGCCTGCCCGGACATGCTCAAGTGTTCCTCGGTCAGCTTGCCGTTGCTGAATGCCCAACGGCTTAAGCTCAAAGCACTGCCGAATGAACGTGGCCCGTTATGGCTAACCCAGTCGGTATTTCCCTCACGGCCACAGGCCGCTCCTTGGCGTCCTCCCCGCGCCTGATTCCTGCTCTGTTATGAACGCTACTGCGCGGCTATGGCTGCATGGCAGCTGTTGAGTACCCTTCCTAGGGTGCGATTTCGACAGGAACCACCACTATGTTCACGTTTTTCCCCAGCCCGCTGTGGCTGCTCGGGGCTCTGGCGACTGCTTTGTGCAGCCCGCCGGTTGCCGCCCTAACCTTAAATGAAGCCCTGCGCCTGGCCGAGCGCGAAGCCCCCTCGTTGTCCGCGCAAGCTGCCCAGGTTGAAGCCGCGCAACAGTTGACAACACCTGCTGGCGAGTTGCCCGATCCACAATTGCTGTTGGGGCTGCAGAACGTACCCATCGAGGGCGACAACCGTGGTCGCCTCAACGCTGAACCCATGACCATGCAAATGCTTGGCGTCATGCAGCAAGTGCCCAGCCGCGCCAAGCGTCGTGCACAGGTGGAGGCGGCTGAGGCTGGAGTTAAACGTGCTACCCAGACGCAGCGCGTGGAACACCTCAGGGTGCGTCGGGAAACCGCATTAGCCTGGATTGAGGCACTCGGCGTTGAGCAGAAGCTGGCGTTATTCCAAACCCTTTATGCTGAAAACACCTTGCTGGGCAACGTCGTGCGCGCCCGCATCAGCAGCGCTCGCGGGCCGGCGGCCGACAGCATTGGGCCACGCCAAGAGGCCGCCTTGCTGGCCGAGCAGGAGGACGTGCTGGTGCAGCAGCGCACCCAGCAACGTGCTGCTTTGCGCCGTTGGGTCGGGCCGCGCGGTGACGAGTCGCTGACAGGGCAGCTGCCGAATTGGCCGGTAAAGGCCGAGTTCTACCAGCAAAATCTGCAGCGCCGTCCTGAGCTGGTGCTATTTGATCCGCTGGCCGCTGAGGCGCAGGCCGAGATTCACCAGGCCGTAGCTGAGAAAACCCCAGACTGGAGCTGGCAGCTGGCTTATCAGCAGCGCGACGCCATGTTCGGCGACATGTTGAGTGTGCAAGTCAGCGTTGATTTACCGTTGTTTGCCGCCTCCCGGCAAAACCCGCGCATTGCCGCAAAGCAAGCCCAGCTGAACCAGCTGGAAGCCGAGCGTGCAGACGCCCAGCGCGAGTATGCCCAGCAGTTGGCCACTGACCTGGCCGAGTATCAGCGTTATGACCGGGCGCTACGCCGCAGCCAAGACAGCTTGCTGCCTTTAGCTGAGGAGAAAGTCGCACTGACCCTGGCCGACTATCGATCGGGCGTAAGCGAGTTGGCCAGTGTGATTGCCGCGCGCCGCGAACTGATCGAAACCCGCCTGCAGCACATCGACTTTGCCCAAGCGCGAGCGCTGACCAGCGCCCGTTTGTATTACGCGTATGAAGGGAGTGAGCAATGAGTGCGGCAACAGTAAAGGGCGCGGTGCTGATAAGCCTGCTGCTGGCCGTGGGTGCGGCGGGTGGTTACTGGTATGCGCAGAGGTCGATGCCCCATGGCGCTGATCCCGCCCAGATGGCACCGATGGCGGACAAGGGCAAGGTGCTCTATTGGTACGACCCGATGGTGCCGCAGCAGAAGTTCGATGAGCCGGGCAAATCACCCTTTATGGACATGCAGCTGGTGCCGCGCTATGCCGATGAGGGTGGCGACAGCGCCGCCGTCAGCATTGACTCCAGCATCACCCAAAACCTCGGCATGCGCTTAGCACTGGTCACTCGTGGTGCGGCGGCAAGCAGCTTAGAGGTGGTTGGTAGTCTGGCTTTCAACAGCCGTGATGTGGTCGTGGTGCAAGCGCGCAGTGCCAGCTTCGTCGAGCGTGTATACGCCCGCGCCGCTGAGGATGTGCTGGAGGCCGGCGCGCCGCTGGCCGATCTGCTGGTGCCCACCTGGGTGAGTGCTCAGGAAGATTACCTAGCCCTGCGTGATGCGGGCGATCCGGGTTTGTTGAGTGCTGCGCGCCAGCGTATGCGTTTAGCGGGGATGCCCGCCGCGCTGATCAGCCAGTTCGAGCGCAGTGGCCAGGTGCAGGCGTTGTGGACAGTCACCAGCCCTATAAGTGGCGTGCTGCAGCAACTTGAGGTGCGCGAGGGCATGACCCTGGCGGCCGGACAAACCCTGGCCACTATTAACGGTTTACGCACGGTCTGGCTGGAGGTGGCTGTGCCGGAAGCTGAGGCCAAAGGGCTACATAACGGCCAGCAGGTCGAGGCGCGTTTGCCGGCACTCCCCGGTGAAGTGCTCAGCGGCAGTATTGCAGCCATTTTGCCCCAGGCCAATCTCGATAGCCGTACCCTAATGCTGCGGGTCGAGTTAGCTAACCCCAATGGCCGCTTACGCCCGGGCCTGACGGCTCAGGTGCGGCTGACCCGTCCAGCTGAGCGTGAGGTTTTGTTGGTACCCAGCGAGGCGGTGATCCGCAGTGGTCGTCGCGCCTTGGTGATGCTCGCTGAAAGCCAAGGGCGCTATCGCCCGGTGGAGGTGCGTTTGGGCGCTGAGGCCGAGGGTAAAACCGAGGTACTTGAAGGGTTAGCAGAGGGTCAGCAAGTGGTTGCTTCTGGGCAGTTCTTGCTGGATTCCGAGGCCAGCCTACTGGGTCTTCAGGTGCAAGGCCTGGGGCAGGCCGCCGCCGAGGTGAAGCTGGAAGCGGCGCTGCACGAGGCCGAGGGGCAAATCGATGGCATTGATGAGGATGGCCTGATGCTCAGCCACGGGCCCTTTAAAACCTTAGGCATGCCCGGCATGAGCATGAGCTTCCCGCTGGCCAGCCCAACGCTGTTAGAAGGCTTCAAGGTGGGCGATAAAGTGAAGGTCGGCGTGCGGGCCGATGATGATAGTTTGCTGATTGAACGCATCGAGCATTTGTCGCCAGTGCCAAACCAGCATGACGGCCAGCAGCAGGTGCAGCCATGATTGCCGCGCTGATTCGCTGGTCGGTGGTTAATCGTTTTCTGGTGATATTGGCCACGCTGTTCGCCACGGCCTGGGGTATTTGGTCGCTGCAGCACACGCCGATCGATGCGCTGCCAGACCTGTCTGATGTGCAGGTGATCATCCGCACACCTTATGCCGGCCAGGCGCCGCAGATTGTCGAGAACCAAGTGACCTATCCGCTGGCCACCACCATGCTCTCGGTGCCGGGGGCCAAGACGGTGCGTGGTTATTCGTTCTTCGGTGACAGCTATGTCTATGTGTTGTTCGACGATGACACTGATCTCTACTGGGCGCGCTCGCGGGTGCTGGAATACCTGAGTCAGGTTCAGAGCCGTTTGCCGGCCAGTGCCAAGCCAACGCTGGGGCCGGATGCCACTGGGGTTGGTTGGATTTACCAATACGCCTTGGTCGACCGCACGGGTAAACATGACCTGGCGCAGTTGCGTGCATTGCAGGACTGGTTCCTCAAGTTCGAGCTGAAGACTTTGGCCAATGTCGCCGAAGTGGCGACCATCGGCGGTATGGTCAAGCAGTACCAGGTGCAACTCGATCCGATCAAGCTGGCCAGCCTTGGCATCACCCAGGCTGAGGTTACCGCAGCGATTGGCCGTGCTAACCAGGAAACCGGTGGCGCAGTGCTGGAGATGGCGGAAACCGAGTATATGGTGCGCGCGTCCGGCTACCTGCAGAGCCTTAACGACTTTCGCACCATCCCCCTGCGTTTGTCTGCCGGCGGCGTGCCGGTAACGCTTGGCGATGTGGCGTCTATTCAGCTAGGCCCGGAGATGCGTCGCGGCATCGCCGAACTGGATGGCGAGGGCGAGGTGGTCGGCGGCGTGGTGATCCTGCGCAGCGGTAAGAATGCTCGCAGCACCATTGCGGCGGTCAAGGCCAAGCTCGACGAGCTGAAAAGCAGCCTGCCGGAAGGGGTGGAGATCGTTACCGCCTATGACCGCAGCCAACTGATCGACCGTGCGGTGAAGAACCTTAGCTTCAAACTGATTGAGGAATTCATCGTCGTCGCCTTGGTCTGCGCGGCGTTTCTCTGGCACTTGCGCTCCTCGCTGGTGGCGATTGTCTCTTTACCGGTCGGCGTGCTGATCGCCTTCGCCGTGATGCAGCAGCAGGGCATCAACGCCAACATCATGTCACTCGGCGGTATTGCCATCGCCATCGGTGCCATGGTCGATGCGGCCGTGGTGATGATCGAGAACGCGCACAAGAAGATAGAAGCCTGGCGTGAGCACCATCCGGACGAAGAGCTTAAAGGCGAGCAGCATTGGCGGGTGATTACGGATGCGGCGGTGGAGGTCGGCCCGGCGCTGTTCTTCTGTTTGTTGATCATCACCCTGTCGTTTATTCCAGTGTTCACCCTGCAGGCTCAGGAGGGGCGGTTGTTCGGCCCGCTGGCCTTCACCAAAACCTATGCCATGGCGGCTGCGGCGGGGCTTTCGGTGACCCTGGTGCCGGTGCTGATGGGCTACTGGATTCGCGGGCAGATTCCCGATGAGGCGCGCAACCCGCTAAATCGTTGGCTGATCTGTGTCTACCAACCGGCGTTGGATGCGGTATTGGCGTGGCCAAAAGCCACTCTGGCATTTGCACTGCTGGTGCTGCTCAGCACGCTATGGCCGTTGTCGCAGCTGGGTGGTGAATTTCTACCGCCGCTGGATGAGGGTGACTTGCTGTACATGCCCTCGGCTTTGCCGGGTTTATCGGCGCAGAAGGCCGCGCAGTTGTTGCAGCAGACCGACCGATTGATCAAAACCGTACCGGAAGTCGCCCATGTGTTCGGCAAGGCCGGCCGTGCAGAAACGGCCACCGACCCGGCACCGCTGGAGATGTTTGAAACCACCATCCAGTTCAAACCGCGTGAGCAGTGGCGTGCCGGTATGACCGCTGAGAAGTTGGTGGATGAGCTGGATCGGGTGGTGCAAGTGCCGGGGCTGACTAATATCTGGATTCCGCCAATCCGTAACCGCATTGACATGCTCGCCACCGGGATCAAGAGCCCGATTGGGGTCAAGGTCGCCGGCAGCAACCTGGCGCAGATTGATGAGGCGACCCAAGCCATCGAAAAGGTCGCCAAGGCTGTGCCGGGCGTCAGCTCAGCTCTGGCCGAGCGCTTGACCGGCGGGCGCTATATCGACGTCGACATCGACCGGCCCGCTGCCGCGCGCTATGGCCTGAATATCGCCGATGTGCAGGCCATAGTGGCCGGTGCGATTGGCGGTGAGAATATCGGCGAGACCGTCGAAGGGTTGGCGCGCTTCCCCATCAGCGTGCGCTACCCGCGTGAATGGCGCGACTCACTGAGCAAGCTGGAACAGCTACCGATCTTCACCCCAGCGGGCAGTCAGATCACCCTCGGTACGGTGGCGCGCATCAGAGTCAGCGATGGCCCGCCGATGCTCAAGAGCGAAAATGCGCGGCCTTCGGGCTGGGTTTATGTGGATGTGCGCGGCCGCGACCTGGCCTCGGTGGTGGCCGATCTACGCGCCGCCATCGACGCGCAGGTCACCCTGCAACCGGGCATCAGCCTGAGTTATTCGGGGCAGTTCGAGTTTCTGGAGCGGGCCAATGCGAGGTTAAAACTGGTGGTGCCGGCCACGCTGATGATTATCTTCGTGCTGTTGTACCTGTGCTTTAACCGTTTCAGCGAGGCGCTGTTGATCATGGCCACGTTGCCGTTCGCATTGACGGGCGGCATCTGGTTTCTCTACCTGCTGGGTTATCACCTGTCGGTGGCCACCGGTGTCGGCTTTATCGCCTTGGCCGGAGTGGCAGCGGAGTTCGGCGTGATCATGCTGCTGTACCTGAAAAATGCTTGGGCTGAACGGCAAGCCCGCGGGCAAAACGGTGAGGCTGCGCTGCTTGAAGCCATTCACGAGGGCGCAGTGCAGCGGGTGCGACCCAAGGCTATGACCGTGGCGGTGATCATCGCCGGCCTGTTGCCGATTCTCCTCGGCAGTGGCGCCGGCAGTGAGGTGATGAGCCGCATCGCCGCGCCCATGGTCGGCGGCATGCTCAGCGCGCCGCTGCTGTCGCTGTTTGTGTTGCCGGCGGCCTACCTGTTGATGCGCCGGCGTAAGCTGTAGCCTGGATTAAATCCGGGGAGATGTGGAGTCCACCCCGGATTGCGCCAAGGCTTATTCGGGCTACTGCATCACGAGTCCGCAGGATGGGCTGAGCACAGCGATACCCATCAAGCAAGCGATGGCTAACACCGCCGCGCGGCTAACCCATCCTACGTTGCTGTGCTGACAGTTGGCTTAGCGCGCGACGCTGACACCTTCAAGGTTGGCGAAGGAGGTGTCCTTGGCCGTTAGCAGGAAGTCGCGCATAAACGGCGCGTCGAGCATATCGGTGCGGATACCGGCATACAGGGTGGCGAACAAGCCTCTGTCACCCAGGCGCTTGGCCGTCACATAACCGCGCGAGCTGTACTCATGCAACGCCCAGTTGGGCAGGCCGCAGACGCCACGGCCGCTGGCCACCAGCTGCATCATCATCACCGTCAGTTCTGAGGTGCGCACCTGCGCCGGCTCCACGTCAGCCGGTTCGAGGAAGCGGGTGAAGATATCCAGGCGGTCGCGTTCTACCGGGTAGGTAATCAGGGTTTCGCTGAGCAAGTCCTGCGGCTTAATGCAGGGTTTATTGGCCAGCGGGTGCTGGTTAGCCACTGCCAGCATCGCCTCATAAGTAAACAGCGGCACGTAGGTGATGCCTGCCAGCTCCAGCGGGTCGCTCGTTACTACCAAGTCCAGATCACCGCGCGCCAGGGCCGGCAGCGGGGCAAAGGAGAAGCCCGAGGCCAGGTCCAGTTCGACTTCCGGCCAGGCATCGCGGAACTGGTCGATGGTCGGCATCAGCCATTGGAAGCAGCTGTGGCATTCGATGGCCATGTGCAGGCGCCCTGCGGTACCGCCGGCCAAGCGCGCCAAATCACGCTCAGCGCTGCGCAGCATCGGCAGCACCGCATCGCTCAGCTGCAACAGGCGCAGCCCAGCGCTGGTAAAGCGTACCGGTTTGGTTTTGCGCACAAACAACGGCATGCCCAAGCGCTCTTCCAGCTCCTTGAACTGGTGCGACAACGCTGATTGTGTCAGGTGCAGGCGCTCGGCAGCGTCCACCAAGCTTTCGCTTTCACGCAGGGCATGCAGAGTTCTTAGGTGGCGCAATTCAAGCATTGGGGCTCCGGGGCATTCCGCAGATTAACGTTGGGTAGACGCGAGTTTGATCGCGATGCGGTAACGAACTTGCGTGTCTGCATGCTCGCTAGAGTAAATAGTTCAACAAGCTGTACATGAATGAAACTATAGACCAAGAAGAATAGAATGAGTTTGTTTCATTCGGAAGTGATGCTGAGAATAGTGCCATCTTATTTAGCTGATGGAGCATTTTGTCATGGCCTTGTCCCACTCTCTGGGTTTTCCGCGTATTGGTCGCGATCGTGAACTGAAAAAAGCCCTCGAAGCCTACTGGAAAGGTGAGCTGAATGAAGCGGGCTTACAGGCCGTAGGCCGTGAGCTGCGTGCCACCCACTGGCAAGTGCAAAAAGATGCCGGGATTGAACTGCTGCCGGTTGGCGATTTCGCCTGGTACGACCACGTGCTCACCCACTCGCTGACATTCGGCGTAATCCCTGAGCGCTTCCGCCCGCAAAGTGGCAAGCCAACGCTGGACACGTTGTTTGGCATGGCCCGCGGCGTTAGCCAGAACACCTGCTGCGGCGGCGCGCATGCACAGGAAATGACCAAATGGTTCGACACCAACTACCACTACATGGTCCCCGAGTTCAGCGTGGACCAACAATTCACGCTCAGCTGGGAGCAGCTGTTTGATGAAGTCGCCGAAGCGCGCGCACTGGGCCACATCGTAAAGCCTGTGCTGATTGGCCCGCTGACCTACCTGTGGCTGGGTAAAACCAAAGGCAGCGAGTTTGATCGCCTTGATTTGCTTGAGCGCCTGCTGCCGCTGTATGGCGAAATTCTTCAGCGCTTGGCCACCCAAGGCGTCGAGTGGGTGCAGATTGATGAGCCAATTTTAGCCCTCGACCTGCCGCAAGACTGGAAGAATGCTTTCGAGCGCGCCTACAACATTCTCCAGCGTGAGCCGGGTAAAAAGTTGATTGCCACCTACTTTGCCGGCCTAGAAGACAATCTTGGCTTGGCCGCCAGCCTGCCGGTGGATGGCCTGCATATCGACTTGGTGCGTGCGCCAGAGCAGTTTCCGACCATCCTTGATCGCTTGCCAGCTTACAAAGTGCTGTCGTTAGGCGTGGTCAACGGTCGCAATGTATGGCGCACTGATCTGGAAAAAACCTTGGCTGTTTTGCAGCAGGCTCAAGAACGCATTGGCGATCGCCTATGGGTCGCGCCGAGTTGCTCGCTGTTGCACAGCCCGGTGGACGTGGGTCGTGAAGACAAGCTGGATGATGAGCTGAAAAGCTGGCTGGCCTTCGCGGTGCAGAAGTGCGAAGAAGTGGCCACCTTGACCGCCGCCCTAAATGACCCGCAAAGCGCCCATGTTCAAGCCGCCTTGGCGCAAAGCCGCACCCTGCAGGCCAGCCGCGCGCAATCACCGCGCATTCACAAACCGGCCGTGCAGGCGCGTTTGGCTGCTATTACGGCGGCTGACAGCCAGCGTCTGTCGCCCTTTGTGCAGCGTATTGAGCAGCAGCGCACCCGCCTGCAACTGCCGGCGTTCCCTACGACCACCATCGGTTCGTTTCCGCAAACCGCCTCCATTCGCTTGGCGCGGCAGTCATTCAAGGCTGGCAAGCTCTCAGCGGCTGATTACACCGAGGCCATGCACAGTGAGATTCGTCATGCGGTTGTGGTGCAGGAAAACCTCGGCCTGGACGTGCTGGTGCACGGTGAGGCCGAGCGCAATGACATGGTCGAGTACTTTGCCGAGCAGCTCGATGGCTACGCCTTTACCCGTTTCGGTTGGGTGCAGAGCTACGGTTCGCGGTGCGTGAAACCGGCGGTGATTTTTGGTGACTTAAGCCGCCCGCAGCCTATGACGGTGGAGTGGATTCGCTACGCACAAACCCTCACTAAAAAAGTCATGAAAGGCATGCTGACCGGCCCGGTGACCATGCTGATGTGGTCGTTTGCGCGTGACGATATTTCCCGCGAAGAGCAGGCCCGTCAGCTGGCGCTGGCGATTCGTGATGAGGTGGTGGACCTTGAAGCGGCGGGTATTAAGATCATCCAGATCGACGAAGCCGCCTTCCGTGAAGGTATGCCGTTGCGTCAGGCGCAGTGGCAGGGCTACTTGGATTGGGCCACCGAATCATTCCGCTTGTGCGCCTCGGGCGTGCGGGATGAAACGCAGATCCACACGCACATGTGCTACAGCGAATTTAATGATGTGATCGAGTCCATTGCGGCCATGGATGCTGACGTGATCACCATCGAAACCTCGCGCTCTGACATGGAGCTGCTTGAGGCCTTTGAGGCGTTCGACTACCCCAACGACATCGGCCCCGGCGTGTATGACATCCACTCGCCGCGCGTACCGGACAGCAGTGACATGGTCAAATTGCTGCGCAAGGCGGCCCAGCGTATTCCTGCTGAGCGGCTGTGGGTCAACCCGGACTGCGGTCTGAAGACCCGCGCGTGGCCAGAGACTGAAGCTGCGCTGGTAAACATGGTCGCGGCAGCGCGTCAGTTGCGTACCGAATTGGCCTGAGCGAACTCGCGCTGAGCTGAAATCTCCCTTGTATAAAGGGGCTGCGCCCGCTGCTTATCGTAAAGATAGGCAGCGGGCGCAGTGGTTTCAGCCGGTTGAGTATTAGCGGGTGCCGAGGAAGTCGCGTTTGCCGACGGGCACGCCATTGTGGCGAAGGATGGCGTAGGCGGTGGTGAGGTGGAAGTAGAAGTTGGGCAGCACGTGATCCAGCAGGAACACTTGACCTTCAAAGTGGGTTTCTTTGTCGCGGCGCTTGAGGGTGACGGTGCGGGCTTCGCTGCCGTCGATCTGCGCAGCGCTCAGGCTGGCAAGAAAGCTCAATGTCTGGGCAATGCGCACTTGCAGCTCGGCAAAGGTGGTTTCGTCGTCGGCGTGGCTAGGGGCTGCAACTTCAGCCAATAACGCAGCACCGGCTTTGGCCCCGTCACAGGCAATTTGCACCTGACGGCACAGTGGGAACATATCCGGGGCCAGGCGCGCATTGAGAAAAACGCTCTGCTCAACCTTCTTCTCTTCGGCGTAAGCCGCAGCGATGCCAAGGATGGTCGACAAGTTGTTCAGCTGGCGGGTAAACACCGGAATCGATGCGTGGTACATGGACAGGGACAGGGACAGGGACATAAAAATCTCCAGATACGCCGAAACCAAGTGCGGCGGCGTGATTGTGTAGAAAGGCAGTGCACCGCCCCAGGCAGCAGCCTGATGCAGTCGTTGTTAGCCGATGGTGATCGGCGGCAGCTTGGTCAACTCAACAGTCTGCGCTTTGCGCGGCGCGAGGATTTCCGCTTCTCCGTCCACGACCAGTTCTTCGTTCTGGTTGAACACCCGTGTGGCCACGCGCACGCGGAACTTGGGTAGTTTTTCTAAAATTTCCAGGCGTACGGTCAGTGTGTCACCCAGTTTTACCGGTGCGGTAAAGCGCATGCTTTGGCCTATATAGATAGTGCCCGGCCCCGGCAGCTCGCAGGCTACCGCCGCGCTAATTAGCGCACCACTGAACATGCCATGGGCAATGCGCTGCTTGAACATGGTGGTGGCGGCGTATTCGGCATCTAAGTGCACCGGGTTGTGGTCGCCAGAGACTTCGGCAAACAACTGAATATCGCGTTCGGTGACGGTTTTGCTGTAATGGGCGGTCTGGCCGACCTCAAGCTCGTCGTAGGGCGTGTTGCTGCTTTGGCTCATGGATGATTCTCTTCACTCTGTACGTTGCGCTGGCGCGGTTGGCTGAGGGCCTGGTGCAACCAGTCGATGATGTAAGCGGTCACCTCGTCGCGGTTGCTCTCATTGAGCAGTTCGTGGCGGGCGCCCGGATAGATTTTTACTTGCACATGCGGGTTACCCGCAGCGCGCAAGGCATTGCCCAGGTCTTGTTGACGATGGCCGTCGCTGACCGGGTCACTGCCGCCACCAATCACCAGCAGCGGCAGGCTGTTGTCGATCTGCGCGAGATTATTCAGTGCCGTGATCTGTTGCAGGCCGCCGAGCAGGTCCAGCCATAGCTGGTTGCTGCAACGAAAGCCGCAGAGTGGGTCCTCCACGTATTTATCGACTTCTTGCGGGTCGCGGCTGAGCCAGTCGAAGTCACTGCGATTGGGCTTAAAGGCTTTATTGAATGAGCCAAAGGAGACAAATTCCAGCAGCGCGCTGTGGCCTGTCGGCCCTTGCCGCCAGCGCTCAAAACGCGCCAACAGTTGGCCTGCGCGGTACAACGCGGCGGGCTGGTAGTTGGACCCGGAGAAAATTGCTCCCTGCAGGCTGCAGCTGTGCTGCATTAAATACGCCTGGCTGATGTAGCTGCCCATGCTGTGACCCAGCAGAAAAATCGGTGTTTGCGGGTGGCTTTGACGCATGTGGTGGTTGAGCGTGGCCAGATCACTCACTACCAGCTCCCAGCCATTGCTGTCTGCGTAGTGGCCGAGTTCGCCGTGCTTGGCGGTTTGGCCATGCCCGCGCTGGTCATGTACATACAGCTCAAAGCCCTGCGCCACCAGCGCTTCAGCCAAGCGTGCATAGCGGCCGCCGTGCTCGGCCATGCCGTGAGCCACCATCACCAAGGCGTTGGGCGGTTGCTCGCTGTACCAGTGGTTTACGTAGAGGGGCGCTGCATCGGTGCTGTCTAGCCAGAATGCGTGGTGGAGCATGGCGAATCCCTTAAGCCTGCAAATGCGCGGCATTGTGCACCCCGCAGGGCGTGGAGCAAAGGTACGCGGGGCAGTTTGCCGATGCGTTCGTCTTAAAACCTAGATGCGCACAAGCCAAGGCTGGATATTCCAGCACCGCTGCGGGCTATTTGCGCCGCCACGGCGTTAGGCACATAAGCGGAAACAGAAATCTTCTCGCGCATTTAGCACGGCTTAACGTCGCCACGAGTGCTGAATGCCAATTGCCATGCGGCAGCGCGCAGGATAGCCCCACCTAGAGCGGTAAGATTCGCTAAATCAATGACGCTGCCGGGCTATTTGCCTGCCAGGCGTTAACTGTTACTTTTCAGCCAACTCCGCGCAGCGGGTTGAGATCATTTCAGGGTAAGAGGATAAAAATAATGCAGCCTGATTTTTGGAGCGACAAACGCGCCGCCGGCGTACCCAATGACATCGACATGACGGCTTATAAGTCGGTTATCGAAGTGTTTGAACGCTCCTGCAAAAAATTTGCCGACCGACCCGCTTTCAGCAACTTAGGTGTGACCCTCACCTACGCCGAGCTCGATCGACTGTCGGCAGCGTTTGCGGCTTACCTGCAAAAGCACACAGACCTTCAGCCAGGCGACCGGATCGCCGTGCAGATGCCCAACGTGTTGCAGTATCCGATTGCCGTATTCGGTGCCATGCGCGCCGGGCTGATTGTGGTCAACACCAACCCGCTTTACACCGCCCGTGAGATGCGCCATCAATTTAAGGATGCCGGCGTGCGCGCCTTGGTCTACTTGAATATGTTCGGCAAGCTGGTGCAGGACGTGCTGCCGGATACCGAGATTGACTACCTGATCGAAGCCAAGATGGGCGACCTGCTACCCACCTTAAAAGGGTGGCTGGTGAATACCGTGGTGAAGAAGGTCAAGAAGATGATCCCGGACTATCACCTGCCGCAGGCTGTGTCGTTCAAAGACACGCTCAAGCAGGGCCGGGGCCACGCGCTGAAGCCCGTGCAGATCGATCAAGGTGATATTGCCGTGCTGCAATACACCGGCGGTACCACAGGTGTGGCCAAGGGTGCCATGCTCACCCACGGCAACCTGGTGGCAAACATGCTGCAAGTCGATGCCTGCCTATCGCAGCTCGGCGATGACGGCGCCCCGCTGATGAAGCAGGGCCAAGAAATCATGATTGCACCGCTGCCGCTCTATCATATCTACGCCTTCACCGCGAACTGCATGTGCATGATGGTCAACGGCAACCACAACGTCTTGATCACCAACCCGCGCGACATTCCAGGTTTTGTCAAAGAGCTGGGTAAGTGGCAGTTTTCGGCTTTTCTGGGCCTTAACACGTTGTTTGTAGCGTTGATGGATAACCCGGAGTTCAAGAACTTGGACTTCTCCCATTTTAAGTTGACTAACTCCGGCGGCACCGCCTTGGTTAAAGCCACGGCTGAGCGTTGGCAGGCAATGACCGGCTGCCCGGTGACCGAAGGCTATGGCCTCACCGAAACATCGCCAGTGGCCAGCACCAATGCGTACGGCAACCAGGTGCGCTTGGGTACGGTCGGCATTCCTGTGCCCGGCACGGCCTTCAAAGTTATTGATGACGATGGCGTCGAGCTGGCGCTGGGTGAGCGCGGCGAGCTGTGCATTAAGGGCCCGCAGGTGATGAAGGGCTACTGGAACCGTGAGGAAGCCACGGCCGAGGTGCTCGACGCTGAGGGCTGGTTTAAGAGCGGTGATGTGGCGGTAATCGATCCAGACGGCTTTGTCCGTATTGTTGACCGCAAAAAAGACATGATCATCGTCTCGGGTTTCAACGTGTACCCCAATGAGGTCGAAGACGTGGTGATGGCTCACCCGAAAGTCGTCAGCTGCGCGGCCATCGGTGTGCCGGATGAACGTTCGGGTGAGGCCGTTAAACTCTTTGTGGTGGCCCGCGACAGCAGCCTTACCGCCGAAGAACTGAAGGTCTTCTGTAAAGAAAGCCTGACCGCTTACAAGGTGCCCAAGCAGATCGTTTTCCGTGAGTCGCTGCCGATGACGCCGGTGGGCAAAATCCTCCGTCGCGAGCTGCGCGATATCGCCTGATGGGTTGTGCGCTGCTGCCGTTTCAATCGACATCGCTGGCCGCCATGGGCTGATGATTAGGCAGCAGCAAGCCCACCAACACGCTGGAAACCCGCCTTTTTGAGCGATTTTGTAAAAGTGACCGAGCAGCTTTGCTCAGTCACTTTCGTGACTGTTACGGCGCTTATTGGTGCTAGTCGCTGTTTGGCAAAGCTGCTACTCTCGACCGGATTTTCGCGCTCTGCCCTGCGTGGCGAGGCGCATTTTCTGCCGTTCATGACGCAAGAAAAAACGCGAATTTACAATAAACAGCCGCCTACGCGCGGTGAAGATCAAGCTGTTGCTGAGGAGTGGGCTTCCATGAACGAAAACTTTTGGAAGGATAAGTATCCTGTCGGTATGGCTACCGAAATCAATCCTGACCAGTACCCGAATATTCAGGCGGTACTGAAAGAGTCCTGCCAACGTTTCGCCGACAAACCTGCGTTCAGTAA
Source organism: Pseudomonas sp. TMP9 (assembly GCF_037943105.1). Taxonomy (NCBI): domain Bacteria; kingdom Pseudomonadati; phylum Pseudomonadota; class Gammaproteobacteria; order Pseudomonadales; family Pseudomonadaceae; genus Pseudomonas; species Pseudomonas vesperimontis. The sequence goes on along the minus strand of NZ_CP149803.1, from coordinate 2,611,180 downwards.
CTTGGGTAAAACCATCACCTACGGTGAGTTGTACGCGTTGTCCGGCGTCTTTGCCGCCTACTTACAGCAACACACCGACCTGCAGCCTGGTGATCGCATCGCCGTGCAACTGCCCAACGTGTTGCAGTACCCGGTTGTGGTCTTCGGTGCGCTGCGCGCCGGCTTAATCGTGGTCAACACCAACCCGCTCTACACCGCGCGTGAGTTGGAGCACCAGTTCAATGATTCGGGTGCCAAAGCTTTGGTCACCTTGGCCAACATGGCCCATTTGGTTGAGCAGGTACTGCCAAAAACCGCAATCAAGACGGTGATTGTTACTGAAGTGGGCGACATGCTATCGCCACTCAAGCGCCTGCTGATTAACAGCGTGGTCAAGCATGTGAAGAAAATGGTGCCGGCCTACAACTTGCCGAACGCCATCAAGCTCACCCGTGCAATGGCCAAAGGTCGCGGTTGTGCGTTCAAAGAGGCGTGCCCAAGCAACGCTGAAATCGCTGTGCTGCAATACACCGGTGGCACCACCGGCGTCGCTAAAGGCGCGATGCTGACGCACCGCAACCTGATCGCCAATATGCTGCAAGTGAAAACGTTGATGGGCTCAGAAATGAGCGAAGGCAACGAGGTGCTGATCGCACCACTGCCGCTTTACCACATCTACGCGTTCACCTTCCATTGCATGGCCATGATGCTAGTGGGCGGGCACAACGTGTTGATCACCAACCCGCGTGACCTGCCAGCGATGACCAAGGACTTAGCCAAGTACAAGTTCACCGGTTTTGTCGGCCTTAACACCCTCTTTGTCGCGCTGTGCAACAACGAGGACTTCCGCAAGCTGGACTTCTCCACCTTGAAAGCCACTTTCTCTGGCGGTATGGCGCTGCAACTGGCGACCGCTGAGCGCTGGAAGCAAGTTACCGGCTGCTCGATCTGTGAAGGCTTCGGCATGACCGAAACCAGCCCAGTGGCGTCGGTTAACCCGTTCAGCAATATTCAGATCGGCACCATTGGTATTCCAGTGCCGTCGACCCTGTGCAAGGTCATCGATGACGATGGCGTTGAGCAGCCACTGGGCTCGATTGGCGAGCTGTGCGTCAAAGGTCCGCAAGTGATGAAGGGCTACTGGCAGCGTCAGGAAGCCACTGAAGAAATCTTGGATGCTGAAGGCTGGTTGAAAACCGGTGACATCGCGGTGATTCAGGAAGACGGTTACATGCGCATCGTCGACCGCAAGAAAGACATGATTCTGGTGTCAGGCTTTAACGTCTACCCCAACGAACTGGAAGACGTGCTGGCCACTCTGCCAGGCGTGCTGCAATGCGCCGCTGTGGGTGTGCCGGATGAGAAGTCAGGGGAGGCGATCAAAGTATTCGTGGTGGTCAAACCGGGTGAAACCCTGAGCAAAGAGCAGGTCATGGAGCACATGCGCGCTAACGTCACCGGTTACAAGGTGCCTAAGGCTATTGAGTTCCGCGACGTTCTGCCGACCACTAACGTCGGTAAGATACTGCGCCGCGAGCTACGCGATGAAGAGCTAAAGAAACTGGGTAAGAAGTAAACGCTCCGTTAAAACGAAACCCCGCCGCGGCGGGGTTTTTTGTGATCGTCTATAAAACCGGTCGTTGAAAACGTAGCGAGCGATGGCTAGGCAAGGCTGCTTTACTCGCATCGCTCGTCCTTCGGATCAGCCTTCGGCTGTTACTCCCATTGGTCGTTGCAACGCTGAATAGCCGAGTGCAGTAGCTTTCAGCGATCGGTTAGCCGGTGCGCCAAGTGATTTCCTCTACTCCATCGGCACTGATGCGCATCCAGCGGTCGGCTTGTTCATCGCTTTCTTCTTCCTGCCAGCCGCCGGGTGCGCAGCGCACTTCGACGTTCAGTGCGGCGAAGGCGGCTTGGGCGCAGGCCAGGTCATCGGCCCAGGGCGTAGCGGTACTTTCCAAGAACAGGCTGTGCCATTTGCCGACCGCTTTGGGCAGCCAGGTCACTGATACGTCACCGGCCAGGCATTTGTAGGTCTGGCCTTTCTGCTGCCAAGGCGTGCAGCTGCCAAGTGCAGCGCTCAGCCATTCACCGATGGCATTGTGGTCGGCGTCTTTTAGGTAAATCTCGATATCCGGTTGGCGCATGGTCATAGCTTCTCGATCCAGTCGTAGCGGATGGCAACGGTCACTGCACAGGGTTGGGCAATCACTGCGGCGCGGCGTTCGGCGCTGGCGCGCCAACCGTGTGGGGTCATGGCCAGCAGGTCGGCACGGGCTTCGCTGCTGTCCAGTTGTAGGTTAAACGTTAAGGTTTCGCTGTGGGCCAGGCGCATGCCTTCTGGGATCAGCTCCAGGTGCTTCTGGTCATCGTAGTCACGCACTTCGTCATAGAGGCTCTGGCGCAGCTCCATCAGGTGGGCGCGGGTCGGGCCCATGCGTAGCAGGCCACCACCGGGGGCGAGCAGGCGTCTGGCTTCCTGCCAGTCGAGCGGGCTAAATACGCTGGCGAGCAGCTGGCAGCTGGCGTCGCTCAAGGGCACGCGAGCCATGCTGGCGACCAGCCAGTTGAGCTGGGGTGCACGTTTACAGCCGCGCTTGATCGCCTCGCGGGAAATATCCAAGGCATAACCGTCTGCGTGCGGCAGGGCATCGGCAATCTGCGTGGTGTAGTAACCCTCACCGCAGCCAATGTCCAACCAGCATGCTGGGCTATAGCCTGCGGCCAGTTCGGCCAACCGCTTCGCCAGTGGGGCGTAGTGCCCTCCATCAAGAAAGCGCCGGCGGGCCTCAACCATAGCGGCATTATCGCCAGGCTCGCGGCTGTTCTTGTGCTGCACCGGTAATAAGTTGAGGTAACCCTGGCGCGCGCGGTCAAAACGATGGTTAGCCGGACACGCGACACCGTTATCAACCGCGCTGAGAGCTGCTTGGCAAATAGGGCAAATCAGCATACGAGCAGATTCACCAGAGTCTGATAATAGATGTCGGTGAGCACATCCAAATCGCTGGCCAGCACGCGCTCATCAATCTGATGGATGGTTGCATTGACAGGGCCAAGCTCAACCACCTGCGTACCCAAAGTGGCGATAAAGCGCCCGTCAGAGGTGCCGCCGCTGGTGGAGGGTTTAGTGTCGCGCCCAGTCACGGTTTTGATGCTGGCCGCCACAGCGTCGAGCAGGGCGCCGGGTTCGGTGAGAAACGGCATGCCAGATAACGCCCAGTCCAGCTGATAGTCCAAGCCGTGTTTGCTGAGAATCGCTTCGACCCGTTGCTGCAAGCCTTCGACCGTGGATTCGGTGGAGAAACGGAAATTAAACACCGTTTTCAACTCGCCCGGGATGACATTGGTCGCGCCGGTGCCGGCATTCAGGTTGGAAATCTGGAAGCTGGTCGGCGGGAAGAAAGCATTGCCCTCATCCCAGTGTTCGGCAGTCAGTTCGGCCAGTGCGGGCATGGCCAGGTGAATCGGATTGCGGGCCAGGTGCGGGTAGGCCACATGTCCTTGCTTGCCGCGCACGGTCAAGGTGCAGCCGAGCGAGCCGCGTCGACCGTTCTTCACCACGTCACCGACCAAGGTGGTGCTCGAGGGTTCGCCGACGATGCACCAGTCCAGCCGTTCATTACGCTCACGCAAGCGTTCGACCACGGCTTTGGTGCCGTGATGGGCCGGACCTTCTTCGTCGCTGGTGATCAGAAAGGCGATGCGACCCTTGTGGTTCGGGTACTCAGTAACGAAGCGCTCAACCGCGATGATCATCGCGGCCAAGCTGCCTTTCATGTCTGCCGCGCCACGGCCACAGAGCATGCCTTGCTCATCAATCAAGGCGTCGAAGGGTTGGTGCTGCCAGCTCTGCAGTGGCCCGGTCGGCACCACATCGGTGTGCCCGGCAAAACACAGCACGGGGCCGTTATCGATGCCATGGCTGGCCCAGAAATTATCCACTTCCTCAATGCGCATCGGCTCGATGCTGAAGCCGCACGCCGCCAAGCGGCGCGTCATCTGCTCCTGACAGCCTTCATCAAGCGGCGTGACGGAGGGGCGGCGAATCAGCTCGCAGGCAAGCGTCAGCGTCGGGGAGAGGGGCGTGGCGTTGGCGGTCATTACGGCTCCGGGCAGCATCAAGCAGAAAGGAGCTCATCTTAAAGCAAAACGGCGACCATTGGCCGCCGTCTGGCATTCCAGATACGTAGGGTGGATCGCGCTTCATCGATCCACCGAGCGCACTCATGGTGGATGTACAAAGCGATATCCACCCTACGGACTGCGGCTACTCAGTTGCTGTGGGCTGGGCTTGCTGTGCGCTTGTTTTAGGCGCTGGCAATGAAGACAGCAAGGCCATAATAAGCGCCGCCAAGTACGGCAGTGACTGCACCAGCAGCATGGCTACCCAGAACTTAACATCGGCGCTGGGCATGCCCTGGACGATGCTAATGCCAATGGCTGAACCCCACAGCAGCAGCATGATAAAGACCTCTTCGCGAGCCTCTGACAACGCCACCATGATGCCGTGATTACTGGCCATTTTTGGCGTGCGGAAGAACGGGATGGTTTTGGTGAACGTGCCGTACAACACCGCCTTGGCGATGGTGTGTGACAACGCCAAACCAGCGATGGCCGCCTGGAACGCGCGCACCAGATCCACGCCCATGGCCTTGCGGTAAAGGAACAAAATCTTACCCAGCTTGAAGAAAAACAACGCCAGCGGCGGGATGGCGAAAATCATCAGCGGCGGGTCAACCCGTTGCGGCACGATGATCATCGCCGCGGACCAGAGCAACGCGCCGGCGGTGAAGAAGATATTCAGGCCATCGGCAATCCACGGCAGCCAGCCGGCGACAAAGTGGTAGCGCTGGCCCGTTTTCAGCTCACTGTCTTTGCCCATAAACAGACTGCGCGCATGGCCTTTCATGATCTGAATGGCGCCATAGGCCCAGCGAAAGCGCTGCTTTTTGTAGTCGATAAAGGTGTCTGGCATTAGCCCGCGACCAAAGCTTTGGTTGGCGTAAGCCGCGCAATAGCCTTTTTCGAAGACGCGCAGGCCCAGCTCGGCATCTTCGCAGATGGTCCAGTCAGCCCACTTCAGCTCATCCATCACCGTGCGGCGGATCATGGTCATGGTGCCGTGCTGGATGATGGCATTACGGTCGTTACGGGTGACCATGCCGATATGGAAAAAACCTTTGTATTCGGCATAGCAGAGCTTCTTGAAGATGTTTTCGTTGCCGTCACGGTAATCTTGCGGTGATTGCACCACGGCAATCTGCGGGTCACTGAAGTGCGGCACCATAAACTTCAGCCAGTTTTTATCCACGCAATAATCGGCGTCGATCACCGCGACCACGTCGGCATCTGGTGCGGTGTGCGGCAGGATGTAGTTGAGTGCGCCGCCCTTAAAGCCGGCGATCGGGGACACATGGAAAAAGCGAAAACGAGGGCCCAACACTTCACAGTAAGCCTGCACCGGCTCCCACACCGCAGGGTCTTTGGTGTTGTTGTCGATGATGATGACTTCGTAATCCGGATAATCCAGCGCGGCCAATGCGTCGAGGGTTTGTTTAACCATCTCCGGCGGCTCGTTGTAGCAAGGCACATGGATTGACACTTTAGGCCGGTAAGCGCTGTCACTTTCTACCGGTTGGAAGGGCCGACGGCGTCCTTGGTTCCAAGCGGTTTCTGCCAGTTCATGGGCTTCAGTGAGCAGCACGATAAACACACCAAAGGCACCGATGCCCAGCAGCAACCCTACAAGCGTACTGAACCAGGTGCTGTATTGCTGGCTGTAGTCGTAGCCGATCCATACCAAGGCTGAGCCTCCGGCGAACGCGACCACAGTCAGGAACGTACGGCCACGCTGGCGCAGCGCGCTGCCGTCAATCAATAACAACGCCAAGCTGAGCAGCGCCAATACCACCGAGCCAATGGCCAGCAAGCGCCACTGCGGAATAGCGACCACCGGGCCTTCGAAGGCAAATTTGGCCTGACGATCGAGGTTGTAAACGCCCCAGTAAGCGCCGACGGCACCCTCATCGCTGGCTTTCCATGGCTGGTCAAAGGCTTCGATGACGAAGTAGTTGTAGCCCTGAGCGTTCAGCGCATTGACCAAGGTGCGCAAGTAGATGGCTTGATCAGCCTGCGAAGCATCGGCGCCGCCGCGCATACGGCCATTGCTTGGCCAGCCAACCTCGGACAGTAACAGCGGCTTTTTCGGGAAGAGCCGCTTCATATCCTTGGCGCGTTCGAGGACGAAGTCGGTGGAGTCCTCCATGGGTACGAATTCCCAGTAGGGCAATACGTGGGCGGCAATTAAGTCGACGTGTTGGGCCAGTTCCGGGTGGTCCTGCCAAATGTGCCACTGCTCTGAGGTGGTCACCGGCACCTTGACCGCCGCACGCACACGGTCGATGTAAGTGATCAGGTCAGCTGGGGTTATCTCACTGCGAAAGAGCGCCTCGTTACCGACTACCACGCGCACCACGCTGCGTGAATCATTGGCAATCTCGATGGCTTTAGTTATTTCGCGCTCGTTGCGCGCAAGGTCTGGGCTGATCCAGATACCCAAGGTCACACGCAGACCGAACTCTTCAGCCAGATAAGGAATTTTGCCCAGCGGGCCGTCCACCGAGTAGGTGCGGATGTTATCGGTATGGCTGCTCAGCAGCTCCAAGTCTTCGCGCATTTGCGCTTCGCTGGGGTAGGTGTCCTGCTGCGGGTTTTGGCCAATGCGAAAAGGCGAGAAGGAGAATCCGGAGATCTGTTCTGGCCAATCGGGGGCTGTCACCGGGCGGTTGTAGAGCGCCCAAATACCAGTAAACAAGGCGGCAATCGCCAGGAACATGACCAGGTTCAGTCCAAACTTACGCGAAGGCATAGTGTGCAGGTCCAGCGAAGGGGCAATGAAGAGTGACGGGCGTCGGGTGGCGCATGCTACGCCGCCGCCATTGGGCTGTATAGCTCGGCCTGTGGGCCTGAGGATGTGACGGTAGCTAGCTTCGAAGGTTCCTCAAGCGGCCATGCGCTGCTGCGTCTTGTCGGCGCAGCGCAGTCTCAGTCAACTCAGCGCTTGGGCGCAAGCGCCAGGCTACCTATAATGCCGCCCGCTTGGGGCGTGTGAGGAATAAGAATGCCTGTTGATGAACAACGCTTTGCCGGAATTGCCCGTTTATATGGCCAGCAAGGGGCCGAACGGCTGGCGGCTGCGCATGTGGCAGTGGTCGGCATTGGCGGCGTGGGCTCGTGGGCGGCGGAAGCGCTGGCGCGCTCCGGGGTGGGTGAAATTTCCCTGTTTGACCTGGATGATGTGTGCGTGAGCAACAGCAACCGGCAGCTGCACGCGCTCGCCAGCACGGTTGGCCAACCGAAGGTTGAGGTAATGGCGACGCGCATTCGCGGGATTAATCCAGCCTGTGTGGTGCATGCCGTGGCAGATTTCGTCACCCGCGAGACCATGGCCGAGTACATCACCGAGCAGCTGGATGCGGTGATCGACTGCATCGACAGCGTCAACGCCAAGGCCGCACTGATTGCATGGTGCAAACGACGCAAAATTCAGGTCATTACCACGGGCGGTGCCGGCGGGCAGATCGACCCCATGCAGATTCAAGTCGGCGATTTGAATAAAACCTGGAACGACCCGCTGGCAGCCAAGGTGCGCTCCACCCTGCGCCGCGACTATGGCTTTTCGCGCACATTAGGGCGCAATTACAGCGTGCCCTGCGTCTACTCCAGCGAGCAACTGCGCTACCCCAAGCCGGATGGCACGATATGCCACGACAAAGGGTTTGTGGGTGAAGGGGTCAAGCTTGACTGCGCCGGTGGTTTTGGCGCGGTGATGATGGTGACCGCGACCTTTGGCATGGTCGCGGCCGCGCGCATCGTGGATAAATTAGTGGCCGGCACGCGGCGACCAGCCGAGCGAAAGCCCGTCGCTTAGAGCTCGCACCGCTATTCAGACGCTTGTAGCAGCTGTTGCATGCGGATCAGCACAGCCTGCAGGCCGTTACTGCGTGAGGGTGACAGATGGCGGGCCAGGCCAAGTTGGCCGAACCAGTCGGTTACATCCAGCTGCGCCAGTTCGCGCTGGTGTATGCCGTTAACCCGAGCCAGCAGCACGGCGAGCAAGCCTCGCAAGAGCCGCGCATCACTGCTGGCGCGAAACTGCCAACGGTCACCCTTGCCCTCCGCCAATAACCAGACGGAGCTTTCACAGCCGTTCACGCGATTAGCTTCGCAGCGTTCGGCCTCGCTGAGTGGGGCAAGTTGATCACCCCACTGTATCAGCAAGCGCGCGCGCTGCTCCCAGCCTGGGCACCCAGCAAAAGCCTGCTGCACAGTTTCAGCGGCGGCGGGGAGGCTCACTGCAGTAGCTCCAAGGCTTGATCGAGGGCGTTGAAAAAACGCTGCAAGTCGCTGGCATCGTTGTACAGCCCGAGGGACACCCGAATGGCGCCACTCAGCCCAAGCCCTTGCAGCAAGGGCATGGCGCAGTGATGGCCGGCGCGCACGGCAATACCCTGCTCGGTCAGTAAATGGGCTATATCGGCAGGGTGCACCGCCTCGACCACAAAACTGGCCAGTGCGACCTCGGGCGTACCGAGCACGCGTAGGCCTCGGCGCTGCTGTAAGCCGAGCACCAGCGCGGTATGCAGGGCCGCTTCATGGCTGCTAACGGCGCTGGGATCGAGGTTGTTCAGATAATCCAAACTGGCACCTAGGGCGATTACTGAGGCAATCGGCGGCGTGCCTGCCTCAAAGCCTAATGGCGCGGTGCGAAAGGTGGCGTGTGTGTAATCGGTGTACAGCAGCATCTCGCCACCGAACTGCCAGTGCGCCAACTGCTCCAGCGCCTGGGGGCGACCATAGAGCAGGCCGACACCGTCTGGGCCGTAGAGCTTATGGCTGGAGCAGATATAAAAGTCGCAGCCCAGCGCCTGCATATCGTGGCGGCCATGCACGGCGCCTTGGGTGCCATCGACAACAGTCAGCGCACCTTGCGCCTGTGCCAACGCCAGCAATGGCTCAAGCGGTTGCCAGCCACCGAGGACATTAGACAACTGGCTGACAGCCAATAAACGCGTGCGCGGGCCGATCAACTGCGCGGCATGGGCAAGATCGATCAGCCCATCATTATTCAGCGGCAGTACCCGGAGTTTGAGCTGACGGCGCCGCGCCAGTTGTTGCCAGGGCAATAGGTTGGCGTGGTGTTCCAAGGCGCTGATGACGATCTCATCGCCAGCTTGAAAGGTCTGCTCCAAGCCGTAAGCCAGTAAGTTAAACGCTTCAGTGGCGCTGCGGGTAAAGATCAATTGCTGGGCATTGTCTGCGTTCAGCCAGCGTGCAGCTTTCTCACGGGTGGCCTCGAAGGCGTGGGTGGCACGCTCGCCGGGCAGGTGCTGCGCGCGATGCACATTAGCGGCGCCACCGGTGTAATAACCGAGCAGGGCGTCGAGCATGGTCTGAGGCTTTTGTGCAGTGGCGGCGCTGTCGAGGTAAGTCTGGCCTTGGGCTTCGAGGGCCAAAATGCCGGGAAAGTCAGTGCGCCAAGGGGAAAGTAGTGACATTGGCTTCGGCATCCAGGAACTGTCTGCTGAGTATAAATAGACAGGCCGGGCATTAGCCCGGCCTGGGGTGACTGCGCTGCGCTTAGTTGTGCGCGTGCAGGGCTTCGTTCAGCTCAATCGCCGATTTGTGGGTTTTACATTCCACGGCGCCGCTTTGCGAGTTGCGACGGAACAGCAAGTCTGGCTGGCCAGCCAGTTCGCGGGCTTTGAGCACCTTGACCAGCTTATTATCCGCATCCAACAGCGCCACCTTGGTGCCGGCAGTGATGTACAAACCGGATTCCACCGTGTTGCGGTCACCTAGTGGAATGCCGATACCGGCGTTGGCACCGATCAGGCAGCCTTCGCCAACGGAGATGACGATATTGCCGCCGCCGGACAAGGTGCCCATGGTCGAGCAACCGCCGCCCAGATCCGACCCTTTGCCAACGAATACACCCGCCGACACGCGGCCTTCGATCATGCCGGGGCCGGCCGTACCCGCGTTAAAATTGACGAAGCCTTCATGCATCACGGTGGTGCCTTCGCCTACATAAGCACCCAGGCGAATACGCGCGCTATCAGCAATACGTACACCGGTGGGCACCACGTAGTCAGTCATTTTCGGGAATTTGTCCACCGAGAACACTTCCAGCAGATCGCCTTTAAGGCGCGCTTCCAGCTGGCGCTCGGCCAGTTCAGCCAGATCAATCGCGCCCTGGCTGGTCCAGGCCACGTTTGGCAACAAGGGGAAGATCCCGGTGAGGTTAAGGCCATGCGGCTTAACCAGCCGGTGCGACAGCAAGTGCAGCTTGAGATAAGCCTCAGGCGTGCTGGCCAGCGCCGTGTCTTCTGCAAGCAGAGTGACCACCAGCGGCTTCTGACTTTCGGCTAAACGCGTCAGCAGAGCGGACTGCACGGCATCTACATTTTTCAGTACTTCGGCCAGGTCGCCGGCTTGGCTGTTGCTGATGGCAATGGCTTGGTTGCCACCCTGATAGCCGACAATACCCACTACGCTGGTGACCAGTTCGGTGGTTGGCTTTAGCAGCGGCTGGGCGTAGAAGACTTCCAGCCACGTGCCTTGGCGGTTCTGGGTGCCAACGCCGAAGGCCAGGCTAAAGAGGGTTGTGCTCATGGTGTTTTCCTTACCGCAAATTCGTCTAGGCCGAGTGGTTTAAACCAGCTCAGCGGCATAGCGGTCAGCGTTAAAGCCGACCAAGGTTTTGTTGCCGAGATCGAGCACGGGGCGTTTGATCATCGACGGTTGGGCGAGCATCAGTTCGATCGCCTTAGGCTGGTCGAGGTCGCTTTTCTGCGCCTCGTCCAGCTTGCGAAAAGTAGTGCCTGCACGGTTCAGGAGGGTTTCCCAGCCATGCTCGTTGCACCACTTTTCCAAGTGGCTGCGTTCAATGCCGCCAATTTTGTAATCATGGAAGCTATAGCTTACCCCGTGCTCATCGAGCCAAGTACGGGCTTTTTTCATGGTGTCGCAGGCTTTAATGCCGTAAAGGGTTTTGTTCATACCGGCAGGCCTTTGACAAAGTCACGGATGCGCTCAGCCGCTGCTACGCATTCAGCCAGTGGAGCAACCAAGGCTAAACGAATGCGATTAGCTCCCGGATTATGCCCATCGACGTGACGCGACAAATAAGAACCGGGCACTACGGTGACATGCTCGTGGGCAAACAGCTCGCGGGTAAATGTTTCATCGTCTATCGGCGTTTTGGCCCACAGGTAAAAGCCACCGTCCGGGTGCTGCACATCCAGCACGTCATGCAAAATCGCCAGTACCGCGTCGAATTTCTCGCGGTACAGGTCGCGGTTAGCTTTGACATGAACTTCATCGCCCCAGGCGGCCACACTGGCCAGCTGGGTTTGCACCGGCATGGCGCAGCCGTGGTAGGTCCGATACAGCAGAAATGCTTGCAAGATCTCAGCGTCGCCGGCAACAAAGCCTGAGCGCAGGCCCGGTAGGTTGGAGCGTTTGGACAGGCTGTGGAAGACCACGCAGCGCTTGAAATCGTGCCGGCCCAGCTCGCCGCAGGCCGTCAGTAAGCCAGCGGGTGGGTTTGCTTCGTCAAAATACAGCTCGCTGTAGCACTCGTCGGCGGCAATCACGAAGTCGAATTTATCCGCCAAGGCGATCAGCTTCTTCAGCGTGTCGACTGGGATTAGCGCGCCCGTCGGGTTGCCGGGTGAGCAGAGAAAAAGGATCTGGCAGCGCTGCCAAATGTCGTCACTGACGGCGTCGAAATCGGGGTTAAAACCATGCGCTTCCAGGCACGGTAAATAGTGTGGCTGCGCACCGGCGAGAAGCGCGGCGCCCTCATAGATTTGGTAAAACGGGTTGGGGCTGACCACCAACCCTGGCCCCTTTGGCGGCGCTACGTCGCGCTTAACCACCGCTTGGGTAAACGCAAATAACGCTTCGCGAGTGCCATTGACGGGCAGCACATGGCGCGCCGGGTCGAACACACCCACCGGCAGGCCAAAGCGTCTGCTGCACCAAGCCGCAATCGTTTCGCGTAGCGCCGGGATACCCAAGGTGGTCGGGTAAACCGCGAGCTGGTCGAGGTTGGCACTGAGGGCCGCGGCGACAAAGTCTGGCGAGCGGTGCTTGGGCTCACCAATCGACAGCGCTATCGGGGCTTTATCAGTTGTTATTTGAACACCGCTAAGCAAGGCACGGAGCTTTTCAAAGGGGTAGGGCTGCAGCTGGTTTAGCGCGTCGTTCATTGTTCGTTCCTGAGGTCATCCAGCGCCTGCCGTTCAACAGTCAGGCGGCTCAAGGGGAGTGGCAAGTGGTTCAGAAGGTGATTGGGTGCGGCTCGCCCTGCGGCTCTTTGGCGTCAGATAGCTGCGCGATCATGGTGGCCTGCAGGCGTGTGCACAGCTGCGGATCAGACAGCGGCTGATTGTGTGCATCCGTGACGAAGAATACGTCTTCCACCCGTTCGCCCAAGGTGGCGATCTTGGCATTCTGCAAGGACAGATCGAACTCCAGGAAGATTCGTCCTATACGTGCCAGCAGACCGGGGCGGTCGGGGGCAATGACTTCCAAAACGGTTACCGGACGGTTGGCGTCATTGTGGATAGTCACCTGCGGGGCAAAGGCAAAGTGTTTGAGTTGGCGCGGCACCCGGCGTTGAATAATGCTGGGGTAGTCGTCAGGGTGCTGCAAGACATCAATCAGGCCCTGGCGAATTTCTTCAATGCGCGCCGGGTTGTCGCCAATCGAGCCGCCCTCACTCTCAAGCACGATGTAGGTGTCGAGGGTGAATTGGCTGGTGGAGGTGAGAATCCGCGCGTCATGGATGTTCAGGTTGAGCTGGGCCATGGCCGCCACCGTTACCGCGAAGAAGTCGTGCTGGTCTTCGGCGTAAATGAAAATCTGTGTGCCGCCCTCAAATTCGCGCTGAGTGGTTTCCTTGATCAGCACCAAGGGGCTGCCATCGTTAGGGTGACGGATAATCGCCAAGGTATGCCAGGCTACATCTTCAGCCGAATGACGGAGGAAGTAATCATCACCCAGCTGCGCCCACAGTTGCTCAGCGACATCGGCATCGGTGCCGCCGCGCACCAATATGTCCAGCGCTGTGCTTTGGGTCAGGCGAATTTGCTCTTCACGGTCCAACGGGTTTTCCAGCCCGCGGTTCAGCGCGCGCTTGGTCTCGGTGTAGAGCTGACGCAGTAAGGTTGCCCGCCAAGAGTTCCACAAGCTGGGGTTAGTGGCATTGATGTCGGCCACGGTGAGCACATAGAGGTAATCCAGGCGCGTCTGATCGCCGACCAAATGGGCAAAGTCGGAGATGACCTGAGGGTCGGAGAGGTCTTTGCGCTGCGCGGTGGTCGACATCATCAGATGACTCTGCACCAGCCAGGCAATCAGCTTGGAATCCCAGCTGGGCAATTGATGACGCACGCAGAAAGCGGCAGCATCCACCGCGCCGAGTTCGGAGTGGTCGCCGCCGCGGCCTTTGCCAATGTCGTGATAGATGCCGGCGAGGTAGATCAGCTCGGGTTTTGGCAGTTTCTCGATCAGTTCACTGGCCAGTGGGAATTTTTCCGCCACCCCAGGTTTGCTCAGCTTGCGCAGGTATTTGATGACGTTCAGGGTGTGCGCATCGACGGTATAGATGTGGAACAGGTCGTGCTGCATTTGCCCGACAATTAAGCCGAACTCAGGCAGGTACAGGCCCAGAATGCCGTAACGGTTCATCCGCCGCAGGTTGCGGTGGATGCCTTCTTTGCACTTGAACAGCTCAATAAACAGGCTGGTGTTGCGGATGTCACGGCGAAAATCATCATCGATAAGGTGGCGATGTTCGCGCAGCAAGCGAATGCTATTGGCGCACACGCCGTTGATCTCTGGGTGCTGGGCCATCAGCACGAAGACTTCCATGATGGCGAATGGCGTGCGCTTAAACACCTTGGGGTGAGTCACTTCGATGTAGCCATCGCGGACCTGGAAGCGGCTGTTGAGCACCGTGGCTTCGCCGATTTCACCGGCGCGCAGGATTTGCTCTTCAAAGTGCTGAACGATCAAGTCGCTGAGCTCAGCAATGGCCATCACCACGCGGTAATACTTCTGCATAAAGCGCTCAATAGCGCGCTTTTTGTCGATGTCTTCAAAGCCCAGCAGGGCGGCGACCCTGCCCTGATGGTCGAACAGCAGCCGGTCTTCGGCGCGGCCCGCGAGCATGTGCAGGGCGTAGCGCACCTTCCAGAGAAATTCTTGGCTGGACGCGAGCAGGGCATATTCACTTTCCAGCAAAAAGCCTTGGCCGACCATGGCGTGTAAGTTGAGGGTGCCAAAATGCCGGCGTGCCACCCAGAGAATGGTTTGAATGTCCCGCAGGCCGCCCGGCGAGCCTTTAACGTTGGGCTCCAGGTTATATTCGGTGTTGTTATATTTGCTGTGGCGGGCGCGCTGCTCTTTGTGTTTAGCCAGAAAGAAGTCTGTGCTCGGCCACATGCATGCGCTGCTGGTGACGGTCTGCATGCGCTGGCGTAGGCACTCGGGGCCAGCGATGGTGCGGCTTTCCATTAGGTTGGTGATGACAGTCAGATCGGCGCGGGCCTCACTGACGCATTCATCCACGCTGCGTACGCTTTGCCCGACCTCAAGGCCGATATCCCAGAGCAGGGTAAGAAAGCGCTCAATGGGCTCGCGGAAGGTTTCGTGGTCAGCGTTATCAAGCAGGATCAGCAGGTCGATGTCAGAGAAGGGGTGCAGCTCGCCGCGGCCATAACCACCAACCGCCAGCAGGGCGATGTCTGCGTCCTCACTCCAGGGCAGGCGATCCCACGCCTCGCGCAAGATCTGATCGACAAACCAGGCGCGGTCTTCAACTAGGCGGCGCACGTCGCGACCACTCTTAAAGCGGCCGTCTAGCACCTCACGGGCATGACGGATGGCTTTTTTAAATGCGGGAATCGGGCTGGCTTTGAGGGCCAACTCTGCTTGGAACTGGCCGCGGTCAAATAACTCGGGGTCTACCTGCGGCATGGTGGTCTTCCTTCATTCTTGTCTAGCAGGCGTTGAGCAAGGTCTCAGGCCGATGTGCGGGCGATGGTGTCATCACTGCGCAGGGTGAAAATTTCGTAGCCATCGGCCGTCACCAGAATGGTGTGCTCCCACTGGGCGGAAAGCTTGCGATCCTTGGTGATCGCGGTCCAGCCGTCGCCTAATGTGCGAGTCTCGGCGCGGCCTTGGTTGATCATCGGCTCGATGGTAAAGGTCATACCTTCGACTAGCGCCATGCCCGTTCCCGCGCGGCCGTAGTGCAGCACTTGTGGCTCTTCGTGGAACACTGCGCCAATGCCGTGGCCGCAGAATTCGCGGACCACCGAAAAGCCGTTTTTCTCAGCATGTTTTTGGATCACTTCACCGATGTCGCCCAAGCGGGTCCCCGGCTTGACCAGTGCGATGCCTTTATACATGCACTCTTGAGTGATCGTGGCCAAGCGCTCAGCCCATTCTGGCACTTTGCCAACCATAAACATTTTGCTGGTATCACCGTGGTAACCATCTTTGATCACGGTGACGTCTATGTTGATCACATCGCCATCTTTCAGCGGCTTGTCATTAGGGATGCCGTGGCAGACCACATGGTTGACTGAGGTGCAGATCGACTTAGGGAAACCTTTGTAGTTAAGCGGCGCAGGAATGGCCTGCTGCACATCAACAATGTAATCGTGGCAGATGCGGTCAAGCGTTTCGGTGGTGACGCCGGCCTTGACGTGCTCGCCGATCATTTCCAGCACCTCAGCAGCCAGGCGACCGGCTACGCGCATTTTCTCGATTTCATCGGGTGTTTTGATGGTGACGGTCATATGCGGCTCTCGAGCGCGAACAGAAAGGGCGTCATCTTAACAGCTACATGCCGCTCGCCATAAGCGCCGCGTGAAAGCCCTGCAAGCCGGGTGCGTGGCGCGTGTTGCGGTTGGTGTGTAGCGTGAGGCGCCGCTTTATGGTATAAAACGCGCCGCTTTACGGGCTGCGTGCCCGAAAGCATAAACCCACACACGTATCGACACGGTTTCCTGGGTGCTTTTCGACGAGATCGAAGGGTTGGAGATCGGGATACGTGGAGGCCTAACCCGACTTATCAAGGAACTACAATGTCCCAAGTCACTATGCGTGAAATGCTGAAGGCCGGTGTGCACTTCGGTCACCAGACCCGTTACTGGAACCCGAAAATGGGTAAGTACATTTTCGGCGCGCGCAACAAGATTCACATTATCAACCTTGAAAAAACCCTGCCAATGTTCAACGACGCTTTGTCGTTTGTTGAAAAGCTGGCTTCGGGCAAAAACAAGATCCTGTTCGTCGGCACCAAGCGTTCCGCTGGCAAGATCGTGGCTGAAGAAGCAGCACGTTGCGGCTCGCCGTACGTCGACCATCGCTGGTTGGGCGGTATGCTGACCAACTACAAAACCATCCGCGCCTCGATCAAGCGTCTGCGTGATCTGGAAGTTCAGTCCCAGGACGGCACTTTCACCAAGCTGACCAAGAAAGAAGCGTTGATGCGCACCCGTGATCTGCAGAAATTAGATCGCAGCCTGGGTGGTATCAAGGACATGGGCGGTCTGCCAGACGCGCTGTTCGTGATCGACGTTGACCATGAGCGCATCGCTATCACCGAAGCCAACAAGCTGGGTATCCCGGTTATCGGCATCGTCGATACCAACAGCAGCCCGGATGGCGTTGATTACATCATCCCAGGCAACGATGACGCCATTCGCGCCATCCAGCTGTACATGGGTGCCATGGCTGATGCCGTGATCCGTGCTCGCAACCATGCCAATGGCGGCACCGACGAATTCGTCGAGCAAGCCCCGGCTGCAGAAGCTGCTGAAGGCTAAGTAAAACGCGCACAGCGTTTGCTTAGTTCGCAAAAAGGGGGCCTGGCCCCCTTTTTGCCACCTTTAAAACCATCGCCGATGTCTTGTTGCAATTGTTTCAAGCTGTGGTCGGCAATGCGTTACGAATTGAGCGCCCGTGTTGAGCGGGTGGAATGGTTAACAACCTATCCAAGAGGAATTTAGAAATGGCAGAAATTACTGCAGCGTTGGTTAAAGAACTGCGTGAGCGTACTGGCGAAGGCATGATGGATTGCAAGAAGGCCTTGACCAAGGCTGACGGCGACATCGAAAAAGCCATCGACGACATGCGTGCTTCCGGCGCGATTAAAGCTGCCAAGAAGGCTGGCAACGTGGCGGCTGAAGGCGCAATCGCTATCAAAGAAGACGGCAAAGCTGCCGTTCTACTGGAAGTTAACTCGCAGACTGACTTCCTGGCTCTGCAAGATGACTTCAAGGCATTCGTTGCTGCCAGCGTTGAGCAAGCCTTTGCTGACAAGTTGACCGATGCTGCTCCGCTGATCGAGGCGCGTGAAGCTGATCGTCTGATTCTGGTGGGCAAAGTTGGCGAGAACGTAAATATTCGTCGTCTGGTTCGCGTTGAAGGTGATGTGGTCGGCACTTACCTGCACGGTAACAAGATCGGTGTCGCTGTTGTTCTGAAAGGCGGCTCTGTTGAGCTGGCTAAAGACATCGCCATGCACGTAGCGGCCAGCAACCCAGAGTTCCTGTTGCCTTCGGAAGTTTCCGCTGAAGCCGTTGAGCGCGAGAAAGCCGTGTTCATCAGCCTCAACGAAGACAAAATCAAGGGCAAGCCGGCTGAAATCGTCGAGAAGATGGTTGCGGGTCGTATCAGCAAGTTCCTGGCTGAAGCCAGCCTGGTTGAGCAAGCCTTTGTTAAAGACCCGGAAATTAAGGTCGGTGCTTTGGCTCAGAAAGCCGGTGCTGAAATCGTTTCGTTCACCTACTTCAAGGTTGGCGAAGGCATCGAGAAACCAGTGGACAACTTTGCTGAAGAAGTTGCTGCCCAGCTGGCTGCCAGCAAGCAGTAAGACGGTTAATAGCTGTCGTCCCGAAGAGGCTGCCCGCTAACGCGCGCGGCCTCTTTGTCAAATTGAGGGCGCAGCTACGCTATTGGGTGATGGGGCTTGGGCACCAATAACTCAGAGCGCTGTCAGAGCGCTCAACAAAAGCGAACCGTGGGTTCGCGCAGAATTCAAACGCCGCAGGAGAAACTCGCAATGGCTCAGCAGATGAGTGGTCGTCAACCGCGCTACAAGCGCATTCTGCTCAAACTCAGCGGCGAGGCCCTGATGGGGTCGGAAGATTTCGGTATCGATCCGAAAGTGCTTGACCGCATGGCCCTGGAAGTCGGTCAGTTGGTTGGCATTGGCGTGCAGGTCGGCTTAGTCATTGGCGGCGGTAATTTGTTCCGTGGCGCAGCCCTGAGCGCGGCCGGTATGGACCGAGTCACCGGCGATCATATGGGCATGCTGGCCACCGTGATGAACGCCTTGGCCATGCGCGACGCGCTGGAGCGTTCTAATATCCCGGCGATCGTGATGTCGGCTATTTCCATGGTTGGCGTGACGGATCACTACGACCGCCGCAAAGCCCTGCGTCATCTGAAAACCGGTGAGGTGGTGATTTTCGCTGCGGGCACGGGTAATCCGTTTTTCACCACTGATTCGGCCGCATGCCTGCGCGCTATCGAAATCGATGCGGACGTGGTGTTGAAAGCGACCAAGGTCGATGGTGTGTACACTGCCGATCCATTCAAGGACCCACACGCCGAGAAGTTCGACCGCCTGACATACGATGAGGTGCTCGACCGTAAGCTGGGCGTGATGGACCTGACCGCTATCTGCCTGTGTCGCGACCATAATATGCCGCTGCGGGTTTTCAATATGAACAAGCCCGGCGCCTTGCTGAACATTGTCGTTGGCGGCGCTGAAGGCACTCTGATCGAGGAAGATAAGCATGATCAATGAGATCAAAAAAGACGGCCAAGAGCGCATGCAGAAAAGCCTAGAGTCGCTGGTCAATGCGTTTAGCCGCATCCGTACTGGCCAGGCGCACCCCAGCATTCTTGGTGGTGTGATGGTCCCGTACTACGGTTCGGACACCCCGCTGAATCAGGTGGCCAACGTCACGGTTAAAGATTCGCGCACCCTGCAAGTTGTCGCCTTTGAGCGCAATATGCTGGGCGCTGTGGACAAGGCGATCCAAAGTTCTGGTCTGGGCTTCAATCCAACCAACTTGGGTGAGCTGCTGCTGATCTCCATGCCTGCGTTGACCGAAGAAACTCGCAAGGGCTTCACCAAGCAGGCGCGTGACGCGGCTGAAGATGGCCGTGTGGCCGTGCGCAATATCCGCCGTGATGCCCTGAGTCAGTTGAAAGACTTGGTAAAAGAAAAGCAAATCAGTGAAGACGAAGAGCGCCGCGCTGCCGATGATGTGCAGAAGTTGACGGACAAGTTCGTGGCGGAAATCGAAGTGGCGGTGAAGCAGAAAGAAGCGGATCTAATGGCCGTTTAACGGTCAGGATATCGTCATGGAAAAGCCCAAAGACGCGAGCCCGCATGCGGTTCCACGGCATGTAGCGATCATCATGGACGGCAATAATCGCTGGGCGAAGAAGCGTCTTCTTCCCGGCGTTGCCGGACACAAAGCTGGTGTTGACGCGGTGCGTGCGGTGATTGAAGTGTGCGCCGAGGCCGGGGTTGAGGTGCTGACGCTGTTCGCCTTTTCCAGTGAAAACTGGCAGCGTCCGGCCGAAGAGGTCAGCTCGCTGATGGAGTTGTTCCTCACTGCCCTGCGCCGCGAGGCGAAGAAGCTCAATGCCAATGACATCAGCTTGCGCATCATCGGTGACCGCTCGCGTTTTCATCCTGAGTTGCAAGCAGCTATGCGTGAGGCGGAGGCGCAAACGGCGGGTAACAAGCGCTTTGTGCTGCAGGTGGCCGCTAACTACGGCGGTCAGTGGGACATCGCCCAGGCCGCCCAGCGCTTGGCGCGTGAAGTTCAGGGTGGGCATTTGCGTGCCGAGGACATTACCCCTGAACTGCTCCAGAGCTGCCTGGTGACGGGTGAGTTACCCTTGCCTGATTTGTGCATCCGCACCGGTGGTGAACACCGCATCAGCAACTTCCTGCTCTGGCAGTTGGCCTACACCGAACTGTATTTCTCCGACCTGTATTGGCCGGATTTCAAACACGACGCCATGCGCAACGCCTTGGCTGATTTTGCTAGCCGTCAGCGTCGCTTCGGGAAAACCAGCGATCAGGTGGTTGCAGAGGCCCTAAGCTGATGCTTAAACAACGAATTATCACGGCTTTGCTGCTGCTGCCATTTGCCCTCGGTGGCTTCTTTTTGCTCGATGGCGCGCTGTTTGCGTTGTTTATCGGTGCGATCGTGGCCTTAGGTGCTTGGGAATGGGCGCGTTTGGCCGGTTTAACGGCGCAGGTGCAGCGCATTGCTTTTGCTGTGTTGGTGGCGCTGTTGTTATTAGCCTTGTACCGGCTGCCCGCTTTAGCGCCTTGGGTGCTGCTGCTGGCGGTGCTTTGGTGGGCCGTGGCGACGTTGTTGGTGTTGAGTTATCCGTCCAGCAGTCGTTACTGGTCCAGCGTCCCGACTAAATTGTTGATTGGCCTGCTGATTTTGCTGCCTGCATGGCAAGGCTTGGTACTGTTCAAGCTGTGGCCTGAAGCCAATTGGCTAATTTTGGCAGTGATGGTGTTGGTGTGGGGCGCCGATATTGGTGCTTACTTTGCCGGTCGCCGCTTCGGTAAACGTAAGTTGGCTCCACAGGTGAGCCCTGGGAAAAGCTGGGAAGGTGTCTACGGTGGTTTGCTGACAACGCTGCTGATTTGTCTTGGCGTCGCCATTTATCGGGACTGGTCGCCTGTCAGCCTCGTGCTGGGTTTACTCGGTACCGCCTTGGTGGTGTTGATCTCGGTGGTCGGCGACCTGACTGAGAGCATGTTCAAGCGTCAGTCCGGAGTTAAAGACAGCAGCAGCCTGCTGCCGGGGCATGGCGGTGTGCTGGACCGTATCGACAGTTTGACCGCTGCAATCCCGGTATTTGCCGCCCTGCTGTGGTTAGCGGGTTGGGGCGCGTTGTGAGTCATTTGCAACAGATTACTGTGTTGGGCGCGACCGGATCGATCGGCCTCAATACCCTTGATGTCATCGCGCGTCATCCTGAGCGTTACCAAGTGTTTGCGTTATCGGGTTTCAGTCGTTTGGCTGAATTAGAAGCGCTGTGCATGATTTATCGGCCGCGTTTTGCGGTAGTGCCGCAAGCGCTACAGGCTCGACACTTACAGCAAGGATTGCACGCTGCGGGGCTGAGTACTCAAGTGCTGCACGGCCCTGAGGGCTTGTGTCAGGTGGCGGCGCATCCTGATGTGGATGCGGTAATGGCCGCCATCGTCGGGGCGGCAGGCTTGGCGCCAACCTTGGCCGCCGTTGAGGCGGGTAAGAAGGTGCTGCTGGCCAATAAAGAAGCGCTGGTGATGTCGGGTGCGCTGTTTATGCAGGCAGTCAGGCGCAGCGGTGCCGTGCTGCTACCGATCGACAGTGAGCACAATGCGATTTTTCAGTGCTTGCCGGGTGACTACGCCCGTGGCCTAAAGCAGGTTGGGGTGCGCCGTATCTTGCTGACTGCTTCGGGTGGGCCCTTCCGCGAAATGCCCCTAGACGAACTGCATGCCGTCACACCTGAGCAGGCGTGCGCGCACCCGAATTGGTCGATGGGGCGCAAAATCTCGGTCGACTCAGCCAGCATGATGAACAAAGGCTTAGAGCTGATTGAGGCCTGCTGGTTATTTGACGCCACAGCTGAGCAGGTTGAAGTCCTGGTGCATCCGCAGAGCGTGATTCACTCGCTAGTGGATTATGTCGACGGTTCGGTGTTGGCCCAGTTGGGTAATCCGGATATGCGCACACCCATCAGCCACGCCTTGGCTTGGCCGGAGCGGATCGACTCCGGTGTTGCGCCACTGGACCTGTTCGCCATCGCCCGTTTGGACTTCCAAGCGCCAGATGAACAGCGTTTCCCCTGTCTGCGCCTAGCGCGCGAGGCAGCGCAAGCGGGCGGTACTGCGCCGGTTATGCTCAATGCTGCCAACGAGGTGGCGGTTGCAGCTTTCCTTGAGCGGCGCATCCGCTTTACCGAGATCGCGAGTATGATCGCAGACGTCCTGCACACTGAGCCCGCTCTGGCGGTTGAAAGTCTGGACACGGTGCTGGAGGCTGATGCCCGGGCGCGTGACCTGGCTGAACAATGGCTAAATCGGCGCTGATCGCCAACTCGGAGAAGAGTAATGAGTGCGCTTTATATGCTGGTTGGCACCCTAGTCGCCTTAGGTGTGCTGGTGACCATTCATGAATTTGGCCACTTTTGGGTCGCCCGCCGTTGTGGGGTCAAAGTTCTGCGTTTCTCGGTGGGCTTTGGCAGCCCGCTGCTGCGCTGGCATGACCGTCAAGGCACCGAGTTTGTGGTTGCGGCCATTCCGCTAGGTGGTTACGTGAAGATGCTGGATGAGCGCGAAGGCGATGTGCCGCCTGAGTTGCTCGAGCAGTCGTTTAATCGCAAATCAGTGCAGCAGCGTATTGCCATCGTGGCCGCCGGCCCTGTTGCGAATTTCTTATTGGCATTGCTGTTTTTCTGGGTTGTAGCAATGTTGGGCAGCCAGCAGGTGCGCCCGGTGATTGGTGCGGTCGAGGCCGGTAGCCTGGCTGATGTGGCAGGTTTACAGGTGGGGCAGGAGATCATTGCGATTGATCACCAGCCAACCATTGGCTGGGCGGCGGTTAATTTGCAATTGGTCAGCCGTCTGGGTGAAAGCGGTCGTCTGGACCTGTTGGTGCGCGAGCCAGGATCTTCTGTCGACAGTCCTCGGCAGATCGAACTGGATAACTGGTTGCGCGGCGCCGATGAGCCCGACCCTATTGGCTCCTTAGGTATTCGTCCTTGGCGCCCTGCGTTACAGCCGGTGTTGGCCCAGTTAGATTCTGCAGGGCCTGCGTTTGCGGCGGGTTTGCAGGTGGGTGATCGATTACTGGCCTTGAATAACCAGCCGCTGGCTGACTGGCAGCAGTTGGTTGATCAGGTTAGAGGGTTGCCGAATAAAAAAATCAACCTGTTGGTCGAGCGCCAGGGTCAGCAGTTGGATGTGCCGTTGACCCTCGCCGCACGTGGCGAGGGGCAAACGCTCACGGGTTATCTCGGTGCCGGTGTGGCTGGCGGCGAGTGGCCGCCTGAGATGCTGCGCGAAGTGAGCTATGGCCCATTGGAAGCTGTCGCGGAAGGGGCCAAAAATACCTGGACAATGAGTGTTCTGACCCTTAATTCGCTGAAGAAAATGCTGTTTGGCGAGCTCTCGGTAAAAAACTTGAGCGGGCCGATAACCATTGCTAAAGTGGCGGGCGCTTCTGCTGAGTCAGGTTTGAGTGATTTTCTTAAATTCCTCGCCTACTTGAGCATTAGCTTGGGGGTTCTTAATTTGCTGCCTATCCCTGTGTTGGATGGCGGGCATTTGCTGTTTTATCTGGTTGAGTGGGTGCGTGGCCGTCCACTATCGGATCGGATACAGGGTTGGGGAATGCAGATTGGCATCAGTCTGGTGGTTGGGGTGATGTTGCTGGCCCTAGTAAACGACTTGGGTCGTCTGTAACCGTAACTGTAATACGCTCTCCTTACGTACCAAAAGTGCCGCCCTGTGCGGCAGATTTTTTATTGTCAGTTGAAATAAGAAAGGACTTCATGAAACGTCTGCTGCTACCTGTGGTGCTTGCCGCACTGATGATCACCGAAGTTCACGCTGAGTCCTTCACCATCTCCGATATCCGGGTCACCGGCTTGCAGCGCGTCTCTGCGGGAAGCGTGTTCGGTGCCTTGCCGCTGAATGTCGGTGCGCAGGCGGATGATCGCGCATTGGTTGAGGCCACTCGAGAACTGTTCAAAACCGGTTTCTTTCAGGACATCCAACTCGGCCGTGATGGCGACGTTCTGGTTATTACGGTGGTGGAGCGCCCTTCGATTTCCGGTATTGAGATCGAGGGCAACAAGGCCATTACCAGCGAAGACCTAATCAAAGGCCTGAATCAGTCTGGTTTGGCCGAAGGCGAGATTTTCCAGCGGGCAACACTTGAAGGTGTGCGTAACGAGTTGCAGCGTCAATACGTAGCCCAGGGTCGTTACTCTGCCGAAATCGAAGCTGAAGTCATTCCTCAGCCGCGCAACCGCGTAGCGTTGAAGATCAATATTAATGAAGGCTCAGTTGCTGCCATTCAGCATATCAACGTGGTCGGCAACTCGGTTTTCTCTGACGAAGACCTGATCGACCTGTTTGAGCTGAAGACCACCAACTGGTTGTCTTTCTTTAAAAATGACGACAAGTATGCCCGCGAGAAACTCTCCGGTGACTTGGAGCGCTTGCGCTCTTATTACCTCGATCGTGGTTATATCAATATGGATATCAGCTCGACGCAGGTGTCCATTACCCCAGATAAAAAGCACGTCTACGTTACGGTCAACGTCGATGAAGGCGAAAAGTTCACGGTGCGTGAGGTCAAACTTAGCGGTGCGCTAAAAGTGCCAGAAGAAGAAGTCCGGGCATTGTTACTGGTTCAGGAAGGTCAGGTGTTCTCGCGTAAGGTGATGACGACCACCTCCGAGCTGATCACCCGTCGCCTGGGTAACGAGGGCTACACCTTCGCCAACGTCAACGGCGTGCCGGAAGCTCATGATGACGGCACCGTGTCTATTACCTTTGTGGTCGATCCGGGCAAGCGTGCTTACGTTAACCGCATCAATTTCCGTGGCAACACCAAGTCGGAAGACGATGTGCTGCGCCGCGAAATGCGTCAGATGGAGGGCGGCTGGGCTTCAACCTATTTGATCGACCAGTCCAAGACCCGCCTTGAGCGCCTGGGCTACTTCAAGGAAGTTAACGTTGAAACGCCGCAAGTGCCGGGGACTGACGATCAGGTTGACGTCAACTACAGTGTTGAAGAGCAGGCCTCCGGCTCCATCACTGCCAGCGTTGGTTTTGCCCAGAACGCTGGTTTGATTCTCGGCGGCTCAATTACTCAGAACAACTTTCTCGGCACGGGTAACAAGGTCAGCGTCGGCCTGACCCGTAGCGAATTTCAGAGCAGTTACAACTTTGGTTTTGTGGACCCTTACTGGACACCAGATGGCGTCAGTTTGGGCTATAACGCCTTCTTCCGTGAAACCAACTTCGACGAGCTGAACACGGATGTGTCCAGCTACTCGGTAGACAGTTACGGCGCCGGTGCCAGTATTGGCTATCCCATTAGCGATACTTCGCGTCTGACCTATGGCTTAACCATTCAGAACGACAGCATCGGTACGGGCGTGTTCACCGTTGACGAGATTTTTGACTTCTTAGAAGCCGAAGGTGACAACTACACCAACCTCAAAGCTTCGGTGGGTTGGTCTGAGTCGACCCTCAATCGTGGCGTGCTGGCTAACCGTGGCCACTCGCAGAGCTTAGTGTTTGAAACTACGGTGCCCGGCAGCGATTTGTCGTTCTTCAAGGTTGATTACCGTGGCCAGATCTTTAAGCCGCTAAGCGACACTTACACACTGCGCCTGCACAGTCAGCTGGGTTATGGCGAAAGCTATGGCTCTACCAGCGAGCTGCCTTTTTATGAGAATTACTACGCTGGTGGTTTCAACTCGGTACGTGGCTTTCAAGACAGCAGCCTCGGGCCGCGCAGCACACCGAGCAAAGGTACTAACCCCGGAACCGCATTCGATCCCGATCAAGATCCGTTGCCATTCGGCGGCAATGTCTTGATTCAAGGTGGTGTTGAACTGCTGTTCCCCATGCCGTTTGTGAAAGATCAGCGCTCGTTACGCACAGCATTGTTCTGGGATGTGGGTAACGTCTTCGACACCAGTTGCGGTGCTTCTCAGGCAGAGTGCAGCAGTATCGATCCCGGCAACTTAGCCAGCTCCGTGGGTGTTGGCCTGACGTGGATCACCGCGCTGGGGCCGTTGAGCTTTAGTTTGGCCATGCCAATTATCAAGCCAGATAATGCAGATACGCAGATTTTCCAGTTCTCTCTCGGTCAGACGTTCTAAGCGTCGGATTATTGAATACCAACAGTTTTGCAGGAGTTGCACCGTGCGTAAGTTGACCCAACTGGTTTTGTTAAGTGTTGCCCTGCTGGCTACCCCAGCGTTTGCCGAGATGAAAGTAGCGGTGCTGAACTATCAAATGGCTTTGCTGGAGTCTGATGCGGCTAAGCGTTATGCCGTAGATGCCGAGAAGAAGTTTGGCCCTCAGTTGAATAAGCTGAAGACCCTCGAGAGCGACGCCAAGCGTATTCAGGACCGTTTGGTTAAAGACGGCGAAAAAATGCAGACCGCTGAACGTGAGCGTTTGGAGCTTGAATTCAAGCAAAAAGCCCGTGATTTCCAGTTCCAATCTAAGGAACTGAATGAGTCGAAGGCAGTAGCGGACCGCGAAATGTTGAAAAAACTCAAGCCGAATCTGGATAAGGCTGTGGAAGAAGTGATCAAGACCGGTAACTTCGATCTGGTGCTGGAGCGTGGTGCAGTGATTGATGTCAAACCTCAGTTCGACATCACCCGCCAAGTTATTGAGCGCATGAATCAGCTGCGCTGATCATGGGTGCTACGGTTTATACCCTTGGCCAGTTGGCCGAGCGCCTCGATGCTATCTTGCAAGGCAACCCCGATCAGCTGATCAGCGGCTTGGCCACCTTGCAGGAGGCGGGCGCTGATCAGTTAAGTTTTCTGGCCAACGCGCAATACCGCAAATTTCTCCCGGGCTGTAAGGCGGGTGCGGTGCTGCTGACTGCCGCGGATGCCGAAGGCTACGCCAGCAATGCGCTGGTCGTCCCCAATCCTTATCTGGCCTATGCCGAACTCTCACACCTGTTTGATCGCAAACCTAAGGCGCTGCCTGGCGTGCATGCCACTGCGGTGGTGGCTGCGGATGCGCACATTGATGCCAGTGCCAGTGTCGGTGCTTATGCGGTGATCGAGAGTGGCGCACAGATTGCTGCGGGTGTCACGGTCGGTGCGCAGTGTGTCGTCGGCGCGCGTTCGGTGATCGGTGAGGGCGGTTGGCTGGCCCCGCGAGTGACCCTGTATCACGACGTACGCATCGGCAAGCGCGTGGTGATTCAGTCGGGCGCGGTGATCGGTGGTGAGGGCTTCGGCTTTGCCAACGAAAAGGGCGTTTGGCAAAAGATCGCGCAGATCGGTGGGGTGACCATTGGCGACGATGTTGAGATCGGTGCTAACACCACTGTCGATCGCGGCGCACTGTCGGATACGCTGATCGGCAACGGGGTAAAACTGGATAATCAGATCATGATCGCGCACAACGTGCAAATCGGCGACAACACCGCCATGGCCGGTTGTGCGGGGATTTCTGGTAGCACCAAAATTGGCAAAAACTGCATGATTGCTGGCGGTGTGGGCATGGTTGGGCATATTGAGGTGTGCGACAACGTGTTCGTCACCGGTATGACCATGGTCACGCGCTCCATCACCGAGCCCGGCTCTTATTCCTCGGGAACTGCCATGCAGCCAGCGGCTGAATGGCGCAAGAGCGCGGCACGCATCCGTCAGTTAGATGACATGGCGCGACGCCTGCAGCAGTTGGAAAAGCGGCTCGCGGTTGTGACATCTGCTGTCGATTCGCCATCTGATGCCTGAGCCGGTTTTGCCCGGCTTCTCTTTTTTCTCTTACAGGCTCCTCTGCACATGATGGACATCAACCAGATTCGCGAATACTTGCCGCACCGTTACCCGTTTCTTTTGGTAGACCGGGTGGCTGAGCTGGATATTGAGGGCAAGCGGATTCGTGCTTATAAGAATGTCAGCATTAATGAGCCGTTTTTTAACGGGCACTTTCCTGAGCACCCGATCATGCCGGGCGTGCTGATCATCGAGGCGATGGCCCAGGCGGCCGGTATCCTTGGGTTCAAGATGATGGATCTGAAGCCCTCCGATGGCACGCTTTATTACTTTGTCGGCTCCGACAAGCTACGCTTTCGTCAGCCTGTGATACCCGGCGATCAGCTGATCCTCGAAGCCCGTTATCTGAGCAGCAAGCGCAGTATCTGGAAGTTTGAGTGCAAGGCCAGCGTCGACGGCAAGGAAGTCTGCTCGGCAGAAATCATTTGTGCGGAACGCAAACTATGAGTTTGATTGACCCTCGCGCCATCATTGATCCCAGTGCCAAGTTGGCTGACGGCGTTGTCGTTGGCCCTTGGTCGATAGTTGGGGCGGATGTGGAAATTGGCGAGGGTACAGTGATCGGTCCCCATGTGATCCTTAAGGGGCCGACCCAGATCGGTAAACACAACCACATCTATCAGTTTTCCTCGGTGGGCGAAGACACCCCTGATCTGAAATACCAGGGTGAGGCCACTCGGCTGGTGATAGGCGATCACAACGTGATCCGTGAGGGTGTCACCATCCACCGTGGCACGGTGCAAGATCGCAGTGAAACCACCATTGGCGACCACAACCTGATCATGGCCTATGCCCACATTGGCCATGACAGCGTGATTGGCAACCATTGCATCTTGGTCAACAACACCGCGTTGGCTGGGCATGTGTGGGTGGATGATTGGGCCATTCTCTCCGGCTACACCTTGGTGCATCAGTTCTGCCGTATCGGTGCACACAGTTTTTCTGGCATGGGTACGGCGATTGGCAAGGATGTACCGGCGTTTGTGACCGTTTTCGGCAACCCAGCCGAAGCGCGCAGTATGAACTTTGAGGGCATGCGCCGGCGTGGTTTCAGTGCCGAGGCCATAGCCGCTCTGCGTCGCGCTTACAAGACGGTTTACCGGCAAGGACTTACCGTTGAGCAGGCAATGGCTGAGCTGGCCGAGCCTGCTGCAGAATTCACCGAAGTCGCGGTCTTCCGCGATTCCATTCAGGCTTCAAGCCGCGGCATTACCCGATAATTTATGACTGACCTGATGCGTGTCGCGCTGGTCGCTGGCGAGGCGTCTGGCGATATTCTCGGTGCGGGCCTGATGCAGGCCCTCAAAGCCCAGTACCCACAGATCGAATTTATCGGCATCGGCGGCCCGCTGATGCAGGCCCAGGGGCTGAATTCTTATTTCCCGATGGAGCGTTTGTCGGTGATGGGCCTGGTCGAGGTACTCGGCCGTTTGCCTGAACTGTTGTCACGGCGCAAGCGGCTGATCAGTACCCTGATCACGGCAAAACCGGACGTGTTTATCGGCATCGATGCGCCGGATTTCAACCTGACCCTTGAGCTCAAGTTGCGTCAGGCCGGGATCAAGACCGTGCATTACGTCAGCCCATCCGTGTGGGCCTGGCGGCAGAAGCGTGTGCTGAAGATTCGCGAGGCCTGCGACTTGATGCTGACCCTGTTTCCTTTTGAGGCGCAGTTCTATCAGGACCATCAGGTGCCGGTGCGTTTTGTTGGTCATCCACTGGCCGATACCATCCCGCAGCAAGCGGATCGTCACGCAGCTCGTGAGGCCCTGAACTTGGCCCACGATCAGCCGGTGGTGGCGTTGATGCCGGGCAGTCGTGGCGGTGAAGTCTCGCGCCTAGGTAACCTGTTTCTTGATGCGGCCGTGCGGTTGCGCACCTTGCGCCCGGGTATTCAGTTTGTCTTGCCCTGTTCCAGCGCGGAGCGTCGTGCACAGCTTGAGCAGATGCTGGTCGGCCGCGATCTGCCGCTGACGCTGCTCAACGGTCGCTCCCATGAGGCGCTAGCGGCGTGTGATGCGGTATTGATTGCCTCCGGTACAGCGACCCTTGAAGCCCTGCTGTACAAGCGGCCGATGGTGGTGGCGTATCGGGTTGCGCCATTGACCTACCGCATCCTTAAGCGCTTGGTCACCAGCGCCTATATTTCCCTGCCGAATCTGCTGGCTGAACGTTTATTGGTGCCGGAAATGATTCAGGACGCGGCCACGCCCGAAGCGCTGGCCCAGTTACTGGCGCCGCTGCTGGATGGTGGCGAGGTGCAGACTGAAGGCTTTGATGTCATTCACCGGGCCCTGCGGCGTGACGCTTCTGTGCAGGCGGCCAAGGCCGTTCTGCAACTGACTGGGCGCGGCTGATGCAGCTCGGGCTGGATTTCACCTTGGTGCAGGAACTGGTGGCCGGCGTTGATGAAGTCGGTCGTGGCCCGCTCTGTGGTGCCGTGGTGACCGCAGCGGTGATTCTCGATCCTGCGCGGCCGATTCTCGGCCTGAACGATTCGAAAAAGCTGACCGAGGCGCGTCGGGAAAAACTCTTCGACGAGATTCGCGAGAAGGCCCTAGCCTGGTGCATTGCCCGTGCCGAGGTGGAAGAGATCGACCAGCTGAATATTCTTCAGGCTACCCTGCTGGCCATGCAGCGCGCGGTTGAGGGCTTGAGTGTCACGCCCAAGCTGGCGCTGATCGATGGCAACCGTTGCCCGGTATTACACGTGCCCAGTGCGGCGGTAATCAAGGGCGATAGCCAGGTGCCGGCCATTGCTGCAGCGTCGATTTTGGCTAAAGTCAGCCGTGATCGTGAGATGCAGCTGCTTGATCAGCAATACCCCGGTTACGGTATTGCTGCCCACAAGGGGTACCCCACAGCCGTTCACCTCGAGGCCTTGCGGCGGTTGGGGCCCACGCCTATCCATCGGCGCTCGTTTGGCCCGGTGCGTGCACTGCTTGAGGAGTAGGGTGGATCACGTCTTATCGATCCACCGAGTGCAGGGGCGGTGGATGTAAAGAGCGACATCCACCCTACGCCGCGATCCCTGATCCACATGCTGCTGTTTGCACCTTGGCCCGGTACAATCCGGGCATTAGCGTTTTTGTTTTTTGTATAGGACTGCCATGACCGCCTCGTTCATTCACCTGCGTTTGCACACCGAGTTTTCCCTGGTCGATGGGCTGGTGCGGGTTAAGCCGTTGATCAAGTCGGTGGCAGCGGCCGGAATGCCGGCCGTGGCGGTCACGGATATGAGCAACATGTGCTCGCTGGTGAAGTTTTATAAGACCGCCATGGCCGGCGGCATCAAGCCGATTTGTGGCGCCGATATTTGGCTGGCCAGCACGGATGATGACGGTCCCCTGAGCCGCATGACTCTGCTGGCGATGAATGCCAAGGGTTATCGCAACCTGACTGAGCTGGTGTCGCGTGGCTGGAGTGAGGGGCAGAGCAACGATCTGGTGATCATTCAGCGCGATTGGCTTAAGGCCGCTGCCGAAGGCTTGATTGTGTTGTCCGGAGCGAAGGAGGGTGAAGTCGGTTATGCCCTGCTGAATGGCGAACCAGCGATTGCCGAAGCCTTGCTGCGTGAGTGGATGGCGGTCTTCCCCGAGCGTTTCTACCTAGAGGTGCAACGCACCAACCGGGTTAACGATGAAGAGCACGTGCATGCCGCTGTGGCCTTGGCAGACAAAGTCGGCCTGCCGTTGGTGGCGACCAACGATGTACGCTTTATTAAGCAGGACGACTTTGCCGCCCACGAAACCCGCGTGTGCATTGGCGAGGGCCGCAGCCTGGATGATCCGCGCAGGCTGCGCACTTATTCCGATCAGCAGTACCTGAAAACGCCGGAAGAAATGGCCGAGCTGTTCAGCGACCTGCCGGAAGCGCTGGAAAACACCATCGAGATCGCCAAGCGCTGCAATATCGAGGTGCAGTTAGGCAAATACTTCCTGCCGGATTTCCCGGTGCCCGCCGGCTTGACCATGGATGAGTACTTCCGTCAGGTGTCTTTCGAGGGATTGGAGGAGCGTTTGGCGGTGCTGTGGCCGAAAGCCACGACGCCGAACTATGAAGAAAAGCGCAAAGTCTATGTTGATCGGTTGAATTTCGAGCTGGACATCATCATCCAGATGGGTTTTCCCGGTTACTTCCTGATCGTGATGGACTTTATCAAGTGGGCAAAAAACAACGGCGTGCCGGTCGGCCCGGGCCGCGGGTCGGGTGCTGGTTCGCTGGTGGCCTACGTACAAAAAATTACTGACCTCGACCCGCTGGCCTACGACCTGCTGTTCGAGCGCTTCCTTAACCCGGAACGGGTATCGATGCCTGATTTCGACGTCGACTTCTGCATGGACGGCCGTGATCGCGTTATCGACTACGTGGCGCAGAAGTACGGCCGTAATGCGGTCAGTCAGATCATCACCTTCGGCACCATGGCGGCCAAGGCTGTGGTGCGTGACGTGGCGCGGGCTCAGGGCAAGTCATACGGCTTGGCCGATCGGCTATCAAAGATGATCCCCTTCGAAGTCGGCATGACTCTTGAGAAAGCCTACGAGATGGAAGAGCCGCTGCGCGACTTCCTTAAGGTCGATGAAGACGCTCGGGAAATTTGGGAAATGTCGCTTAGGCTC
This sequence comes from Pseudomonas sp. TMP9, assembly GCF_037943105.1. NCBI lineage: Bacteria > Pseudomonadati > Pseudomonadota > Gammaproteobacteria > Pseudomonadales > Pseudomonadaceae > Pseudomonas > Pseudomonas vesperimontis. Next base: position 2,578,907 of record NZ_CP149803.1, on the reverse strand, counting down.
GAAGGTATTTGTCGCGGCACCGGCAAGCACGCGGGGGGGGTGGTTATCGCGCCGACCAAGCTCACCGACTTTTCGCCGATTGCCTGCGATGACGAGGGCGGCGGCCTGGTCACTCAGTTCGATAAAGATGACGTGGAATCTGCAGGCTTGGTGAAGTTCGACTTCCTCGGTCTGCGCACCTTGACGATCATCAAGTGGGCGATGGAAACCATCAACCGCGAGCAGGCCAAGCAGGGCTTGCCGGACCTGAACATCGATTTTATCCCGCTGGACGATAAGTTAACCTTCAGTATGTTGCAAAAAGCCGAAACCACTGCGGTGTTTCAGCTTGAATCGCGCGGCATGAAAGAGCTGATCAAAAAGCTCAAGCCCGACTGCCTGGAAGATATGATCGCCTTGGTGGCACTGTTCCGTCCGGGCCCGCTGCAATCGGGCATGGTCGACGACTTTATCAACCGTAAGCACGGCCGCGAGCCGATGTCCTATCCACATCAGGACTATCAATACGCAGGCTTAGAGCCGGTGCTTAAACCGACTTACGGCATCATCCTGTATCAGGAACAGGTGATGCAGATCGCCCAGGTGATGGCCGGTTACACCCTCGGTGGCGCAGACATGCTGCGCCGCGCCATGGGTAAGAAAAAACCTGAGGAGATGGCCAAGCAGCGTGGTGGCTTTATCGAAGGCTGCACGGCCAACGGCATTGATGCGAACCTATCAGGCAACATTTTCGACCTCGTAGAAAAGTTTGCCGGCTACGGTTTTAACAAATCCCACTCCGCCGCTTACGGCCTGCTCTCGTATCAGACCGCTTGGCTTAAGGCCAACCACTCAGCAGCCTTTATGGCGGCGGTGTTGTCGGCGGATATGCACAACACCGACAAGGTCGTAACCTTAATCGAGGAGTGCCGCAGCATGAAGCTGCGTCTCGATGCGCCGGATGTGAACATCTCCGAGTTCAAGTTCACGGTAAACAATGAAGGCTGGATTGTTTACGGCTTGGGTGCAATCAAAGGGGTTGGCGAGGGGCCGGTTGAAGCCATTGTCGAGGCGCGTCAGGCCGGGCCGTTTAAGGATCTGTTTGATTTTTGTTCGCGGGCTGATCTCAAACGCATCAATAAACGCACCCTGGAAGCGCTGATTCGCAGCGGCGCGCTGGACCGCCTCGGCCCGCATTTTCATGAAGAGCTGAAGGCCTACAAAGCCAATATCGACCGTAACCGCGCGGTGTTGTTGGGGGCGATGGAGGAGGCGGTTCAGGCCGCCGAACAAACCGCGCGCAGCCACGACAGTGGCCACATGGACCTCTTCGGCGGGGTGTTTGCTGATACCGAAGCGGACGTTTATCGCCACCACTTGCGTGCTCGCGACCTGACCTTAAAGGAGCGCCTGAAGGGTGAAAAAGACACCCTTGGCCTGTATCTGACCGGCCACCCCATTGATGAGTACGAAGGCGAAGTGCGACGCTTTGCCCGCCAGCGTATCGTCGACCTTAAAGCGTCGCGCGGTGATCAAACCATTGCCGGTCTGGTGGTCAACCTGCGGGTGATGAAAAATAAAAAAGGCGACAAGATGGGCTTTATCACCCTCGATGACCGCTCTGGGCGAATCGAGGCTTCCTTGTTTGCCGAAGCGTTTAACACCGCGCAAGCGCTGTTGCAGACCGATGCCTTGGTGGTGGTCGAGGGTGAGGTGAGCAATGATGATTTCTCCGGTGGCCTGCGTCTTCGCGCCAAACGGGTGATGAGCCTTGAAGAAGCGCGTACTGGCCTGGCCGACAGCCTGCGGCTTAAAGTCTCCAGCAGTGCCCTGCAAGGCGACCGGCTGCGTTGGTTGGCTGAATTGTGCGGGCGTTACCGTGGGTCATGCCCGATCACCGTTGACTACAGCGGCCCTGACGCTAAGGCGCAATTACAGTTTGGCGAAGGCTGGCGCATTGAGCCGGCTGACAGTCTGATTCAGGCATTGCGTGACCAGTTCGGCCGCGACAACGTCTTTTTGCACTACCGTTGATTGGCGAGGCTCAGGCTTTGCTGATCTAACGTGATACCCAATGGATTCTGCAGTGAAGGTTTTCCTGCAGAACCGGGTGTCGACCTGAATGCGCCTGCTGCTATAAGGTAGGGCGCGATAACGGATACAGCTCCCGGCCACTTGGCCGTCGACGCAAGACGGATGACTATGAACCCGAATTTTCTCGATTTCGAACAGCCGATCGCCGACCTGCAAGCCAAGATCGAAGAGCTTCGCCTGGTTGGTAACGACAATTCACTGAACATCACTGATGAAATCGCCCGCCTGCAGGACAAAAGCAGCTCGCTGACCGAAAGCATTTTTGGCAACTTGAGCAGCTGGCAGATCGCCCAGCTGGCGCGTCACCCGCGTCGTCCTTATACCTTGGATTACCTGCAGCATATTTTCACCGAGTTTGATGAGCTGCACGGCGATCGTCACTTCTCTGATGACGCTGCGTTGGTCGGCGGAGTGGCCCGCCTGGATGGTGAGCCGGTGATGGTTATCGGTCATCAAAAAGGCCGAGAGATTCGCGAAAAAGTGCGCCGTAATTTCGGTATGCCGCGCCCAGAAGGCTATCGCAAGGCGTGCCGCCTGATGGAAATGGCCGAACGTTTTAAAATGCCAATTTTGACCTTTATCGATACGCCGGGTGCCTACCCGGGTATTGATGCTGAGGAGCGCAACCAAAGTGAAGCCATCGCCTGGAACCTGCGGGTTATGGCGCGCTTGAAAACGCCAATTATCGCCACCGTTATTGGCGAAGGGGGTTCCGGCGGCGCGCTGGCAATTGGCGTGTGTGATCAGCTGAATATGCTGCAGTACTCCACCTACTCGGTGATCTCGCCTGAAGGCTGCGCCTCAATTCTGTGGAAAACGGCGGAAAAAGCCCCGGACGCCGCAGAGGCAATGGGCATCACTGCCGAGCGCTTGAAAGGCTTAGGCATTGTTGATCAGGTGATCGGTGAGCCGCTTGGCGGTGCCCACAGTGACCCGGCGGCCACCGCTGACTCAGTGCGCCAGGCATTGCGGGCACAGCTGGAAATGCTCAAAACCTTTGATACGGATGCGCTGTTAAAGCGTCGCTATGAGCGTTTAATGAGCTACGGCATCGCCTAGTAAATTGTTGCAAAGCTACCTGCGTTGCCAACGCGCTGTTAGAAGCGGTCTCGGGCGCTACAGCCCATGCAGTCCGTTTTTTCCGCTCCTTCAACCTTGCCTTGGCTGTCTCGGCTCTATGTTTAAACGACCCGCTGTATGACCCTGAGCGCCAGGCTGCTGGAGTCTCTAGCGCCTTGGCGTGATGCGCCGCGCTGGCATCTCGCTCTGTCTGGTGGGTTGGATTCAACGGTGCTGTTGCACCTGCTGGTCAGCCTCGCGCAGCGTGAGGCGCTGCCGCCTATTTGCGCTATCCATATTCATCACGGTTTACAAGCTGCCGCTGATGCGTGGCCAGCGCATTGCCGTGAGGTGTGTGCGGCGTTGTCAGTGCCGCTGCAAATCGAATATGTGCACGTGGCGGCTGGTGCCAGCCTTGAACGGGCGGCCCGCGATGCTCGCTACGCGGCTTTAGCGACGCGTCTTGCTGCTGGTGAGGTGTTGCTGACTGCGCAGCATCGCGATGACCAGGCGGAAACCCTGCTCTTTCGCCTTTTGCGCGGGGCCGGAGTGCAGGGCTTGGCGGCGATGCCGACCAGTCGCGTGTTGGGCCTTGGGCTGTTGGTGCGACCCCTGCTGAGCTGTTCGCGGGCTGAGTTGCAGGCCTATGCGCAGGTGCATGCTTTGCGCTGGGTTGAAGACCCCTCCAATGGTGATGAGCAGTTCTCGCGCAATTATTTGCGCCGCCGCGTATTGCCGATCATTCAGAAGCGTTGGCCTCACGCAAGTGCCTCCATGGCGCGCAGCGCAGCGCATCTACACGAGGCTGGGCAGTTGCTTGATGAGCTGGCGCAACAGGATGTTAGTGCGGGTGCTGAAACGCATGGGCTTGCTTGGCTGGAGCTGCCCTGTTTGGCACTGCCAGCGCTGCAGGTGTTGAGCGATGCTCGTCAGCGTAATGCCCTGCGCTACTGGTTGCGCCCACTGACGGCTATGCCTGACAGCGAGCATTGGGCTGGATGGCGCTCGTTACGCGACGCAGGCGTCGACGCGGTTCCTGTTTGGAAGCTGGCGGCGGGCGAGATGCGCCGCAGTGAGCAGCATATCTGGTGGCTGTCAGGTGATTGGCTGCACATGCCGGCATTATCTAATGCTGCCGTGCAGGGCGATCAAGTCGTGGTGCTGCCGGGTAATGGCAGCGTACGAATTGACGGCATGCTGCCTGCGGGTAATTGGCAGTTGGGCTATCGGCGTGCTGGCGAGCAGATGCTGCTGCCGGGACGCGGGCATCGCGATTTGAAGCGACTGTTGAATGAATTAGGCGTGCCAGTTTTTCTCCGAGATCGCTTGCCGTTATTGCGTTTGGATAATCACGTGGTGGCGATCGCTAACCTGCCAGGGTTGCATGGCGCGCACGACGGCAGTTGGCAATTACAGTGGCAGCCGCCGTCGAGCGATCAAGGTTTGAGCTGATAGGCCCTTTCCAGTAGACTACGCTACCGTCTTACCAGTGCTTTTGTTGACTCCCTTTTGGAATCGGCAGCGCTAGCTTTTTGCAGTGTCTTGCAACAAGTGGCTTGGGTACTCCTTCGCTTTCTCCGGCGGCACTGGCCGCTTAAACGCTGACTTCTAGGGTTCTTCATGACGCGCTACATATTCGTCACGGGTGGTGTTGTTTCTTCATTGGGGAAAGGCATCGCCTCGGCTTCATTGGCGGCTATCTTGGAGGCGCGGGGCCTGAAGGTCACGATGCTCAAGCTGGACCCTTATATCAACGTCGATCCGGGCACCATGAGCCCGTTCCAGCACGGTGAGGTGTTCGTCACCCACGACGGCGCTGAGACCGACCTTGACCTGGGCCACTATGAGCGGTTTATCCGCACCACGATGACCAAGAGCAACAACTTCACCACCGGTCGCGTCTACGAAGACGTGCTGCGCCGTGAGCGCCGTGGTGATTACCTGGGCGCGACCATTCAGGTCATCCCGCACATCACCGATGAGATTAAGCGCCGCATCATCAAGGGTGCTGGTGACGCTGAAGTGGCCATGGTCGAAATCGGCGGCACGGTGGGCGATATCGAGTCGCAGCCGTTCCTTGAGGCGATTCGCCAGCTGCGTGTTGAAGTCGGCGCCAAACGCGCCATGCTGATGCACCTGACCTTGGTGCCGTATATCGCCACCGCCGGTGAAACCAAAACCAAGCCGACCCAGCATTCAGTTAAAGAGCTGCGCTCCATCGGCTTGCAGCCAGACGTGCTGATTTGCCGCTCCGACCACCCGATCGATATTTCCTCGCGGCGCAAAATTGCGCTGTTCACCAACGTCGAAGAGCGTGCGGTGATTGCCCTGGAAGACGTCGATACCATCTACAAAATCCCAGGTGTGCTGCATGCTCAGGGGCTGGATGATTTCGTTATTGAGCGTTTTGGTTTGGAGTGCAACAGCGCCGACCTGTCCGAATGGGACCGCGTGGTGGACGCCAAGCTGAACCCTGAGCACGAAGTCACCATCGCCATGGTCGGTAAGTACATGGAGTTGCTCGACGCCTATAAGTCGCTTATCGAAGCGATGAGCCATGCAGGCATTCAGAACCGTACCAAGGTCAACCTGCGCTACATCGATTCTGAAGACATTGAGAACAAGGGCACTGACCTGCTTGAAGGTGTGGATGCGATTTTGGTGCCGGGTGGCTTTGGCCTGCGCGGCGTCGAAGGCAAGATCAAAACCGTGCAGTTCGCCCGTGAGAACAAGATTCCTTACTTGGGTATCTGCCTTGGCATGCAGGTGGCGGTTATCGAGTTCGCCCGCAATGTACTGGGTTGGACGGATGCCAACTCGTCCGAATTCGACACCACCAGCCAGCACGCTGTAGTCGGTTTGATCACTGAGTGGCAGGACGCAACGGGCGTCACTGAGCAGCGCACCGACACCTCCGACCTCGGCGGAACCATGCGCTTGGGCGCTCAGGATTGCCAGTTGCTGGCCGGTTCGCAAGTGCGTGCCTGTTACGGCAAAGACGTCATCGTCGAGCGCCATCGTCATCGCTATGAAGTGAACAACAACCTGCTGCCGCAACTGGTAGAGGCCGGCCTTAAAGTTACTGGTCGCTCTGGCGACGGTGCCTTGGTTGAAGTGATTGAGGCGCCGGACCATCCATGGTTTGTTGCTTGCCAGTTTCACCCGGAATTCACCTCGACGCCGCGCGATGGTCATCCGCTGTTTACCGGTTTTGTAGTGGCCGCGCTGGCGCAAAAAGCTAGGAAGGCTTAGGCATGACGCAGAAAATAATCAAGGTTGGCGCTATTGAAATCGCTAACGACAAACCCTTTGTGCTGTTTGGTGGGATTAACGTTATTGAGTCCCGCGACCTGGCCATGCGTGCGTGTGAAGCGTACGTGCGGGTTACCGAGAAGCTCGGCATTCCTTATGTATTTAAAGCCAGCTTTGACAAGGCTAATCGCTCATCAGTGACCTCATTCCGTGGCCCGGGGCTGGAAGAGGGCATGAAGGTCTTCGAGGAAGTTAAGAAGACCTTCGGTGTGCCGGTCATCACCGATGTACATGAGCCCTATCAGGCCCAGCCAGTGGCTGATGTGTGCGACATCATTCAGCTGCCGGCATTTCTGTCGCGCCAGACTGACCTGGTCGTGGCCATGGCCAAGACTGGCGCGGTGATCAATATCAAAAAAGCCCAATTCCTGGCACCGCATGAGATGCAACACATCCTTGCCAAGTGCAAAGAGGCGGGCAATGACCAACTGATTCTCTGCGAACGCGGCAGCGCCTTTGGTTATAACAATCTGGTCGTGGACATGCTCGGCTTTGGCATCATGAAGCAGATGAACTACCCGGTATTCTTCGACGTCACCCACGCCCTGCAAATGCCCGGCGGTCGCGCTGATTCTGCGGGTGGTCGTCGCGCTCAAGTCACCGACTTGGCTAAGGCAGGCATGAGCCAGGGCTTGGCTGGCTTGTTCTTGGAAGCGCACCCCGATCCGGATAATGCTAAATGTGACGGTCCTTGCGCGTTGCGTCTAGACAAGTTGGAGCCGTTCCTCACCCAGCTCAAGCAGCTGGATGATTTGATCAAGAGTTTTGCGCCGGTTGAAACCGCTTAAATTAGCGGCTGTTCAGCCAGTACAATTTTTATATCAGCTTGCTCTTGGTCGGTAACACGTTGCAGCTGAGCTCGACCCTTTTCGTCAATTTTCTGGAGTGCTACACGCAATGGCAAAGATCGTCGACATCAAAGGCCGCGAGGTTCTCGATTCCCGTGGCAACCCCACTGTAGAAGCCGATGTAATTCTCGAAGGCGGCATTGTGGGCAGTGCCTGTGCGCCGTCTGGTGCTTCCACCGGTTCGCGTGAAGCCTTGGAATTGCGTGATGGCGATAACAGCCGTTATCTAGGTAAGGGCGTGCTCAAGGCTGTGGCCAACATTAATGGCCCGATCCGTGACGTGTTGCTGGGCAAAGATGCAGTCGACCAGAAAGCCCTCGATTTAGCGATGATTGCCCTCGACGGCACAGAAAACAAAGCCACGCTGGGTGCCAACGCTATTCTGGCGGTGTCGTTGGCCGCTGCCAAAGCGGCTGCGCAGGCCAAAGGCGTGCCGCTGTACGCGCACATTGCTGATCTGAACGGCACCCCGGGTGTTTATTCGATGCCAGTGCCGATGATGAACATCATCAACGGCGGCGAACATGCCGATAACAACGTCGACATTCAGGAGTTCATGGTCCAGCCGGTTGGCGCCAAGACCTTCTCTGAAGCGCTGCGCATGGGCACCGAGATATTCCACCACCTTAAAGCTGTGCTCAAAGCCCGTGGCCTGAGCACCTCGGTCGGTGACGAGGGCGGCTTTGCGCCGAACTTGGCGTCTAACGAAGATGCCTTGGCTGCTATTGTTGAGGCGGTGGCTAACGCCGGCTACACCTTGGGCGACGATGTCACCCTGGCTTTGGATTGTGCGGCCAGCGAGTTCTACAAAGACGGTAAATACGACCTGGCCGGTGAAGGCAAAGTGTTTGACGGCGCAGGGTTTGCCGATTACCTGGCGGGTCTGGCTGAGCGTTATCCAATCATTTCCATTGAAGACGGCATGGACGAGTCGGATTGGGCAGGCTGGAAAATCTTGACGGATAAGATTGGCAAGAAGGTGCAACTGGTCGGCGATGATCTGTTCGTCACCAACACCAAGATACTTAAGCGCGGCATCGATGAGTCGATCGGCAATTCAATCCTGATCAAGTTCAACCAAATCGGCACCCTGAGCGAAACCCTGGAAGCCATCCAGATGGCCAAAGCGGCTGGCTACACTGCGGTTATCTCGCATCGCTCTGGTGAAACCGAAGACAGCACCATTGCTGACTTGGCCGTGGGCACTGCAGCGGGTCAGATCAAGACCGGTTCGCTGTGCCGCTCCGACCGCGTATCCAAGTACAACCAACTGCTGCGTATCGAAGAGCAATTGGCGGGTAAAGCACCCTACAACGGTCGCGCTGAGTTCCGCGGCTAAGCAAGGCTGCAGGCGATGATGCGGCGTTTTCAGTGATCACCCGTGGCATGATAAAAGGGGGGCGGCGTGAGTCGCCCCTCTTTTCGTTCGGAAGCTCTTTTCGCTATGCGTAATAATTTCTACTGGGTGTTTATCGTGCTAATTGCCGTGCTGGCAGGCTTGCAGTATCGCCTGTGGGTGGGTGATGGCAGCTTGGCGCAGGTCACCCAGTTGCAGCAGCAGATTGCCGATCAGCAAGGCGAGAACCAGCAGTTGCAGGAGCGCAATCGGATTCTTGAAGCCGAGGTTCTTGAGCTGAAAAGTGGCATGGAAACGGTTGAAGAGCGTGCACGCCAAGAGCTGGGCATGCTCAAAGAGGGCGAAACCCTCTATCAGTTGGCTGAATGAATACCTCTGCGTTACCACCTTTCTGGGCGTTGCTCCCAGCCGCCGGTATCGGCAGCCGAATGCGCGCTGATCGGCCTAAGCAGTATTTAGCGCTGGCCGGCAAAACGATTATCGAGCACACATTGGCCTGCTTTCTTGAGCACCCGCAGCTGCGTGCGGTGGTGGTCAGCTTGGCTGTTGACGATCCTTATTGGCCGACTCTTGCGTGCGCTCGTGACCCGCGTATTCAGCGCGCTGAGGGCGGGGCGGAACGCGCTGATTCGGTGCTGAGCGGTCTGTTGCGCCTGGGCGAGTTGGGCGCGCAAAAGCAGGATTGGGTGCTGGTGCATGATGCGGCGCGACCCAACCTGGCGCGCAGCGATCTGGATATGTTGCTCACCGAGCTGGCCAATGATCCGGTGGGCGGCCTGCTTGCCGCGCCTGCTCGCGATACGCTCAAGCGTGCGAGCGCCGATGGTCGTGTGCAAAGTACGGTGGATCGCTCAGGCATCTGGCAGGCGTTTACTCCGCAAATGTTCCGCCTAGGTGAATTGCAGCGGGCGCTGGCCGATGCCTTGCTTGCTGGGGTGGCGATTACCGACGAAGCCTCAGCGATAGAGTGGGCCGGGCAAGCACCGCGCCTGATCGAGGGGCGCTCGGATAACCTCAAAGTCACCCGCCCCGAAGATCTATGCCAGCTGGCCAGCCTTTGGCAGCTGAAGAGCTAGCGGTATTCGCTGAAGAGCTAGCGGTATTCACTGCGCTGCGCCAAGCCCTGTTTAAGAAAGTCCACCAACTGCCGGACCTTGGGCGACAGGTGCCGTTGTTGAGGGTAAATCGCCCATACGGCGGTGTCGGGTGGTTGTTGGTTGTCCAGTAGGGATACCAACGCGCCACTGCGCAGATGCGCCAGTACGTAGTAATCCGGCAGTTGGCACAGGCCAATCCCGCGTAATGCCGCCTCCAGCACCGCCTGGCCGCTGTTGCAGCGCCAGTTGCCCTGCACGCGCACAGTGGTATCACGTCCATTGGCTTGGAAGTTCCACAAATCAGAGCTGCCGATCAGGCAGTTGTGTTGGCTCAGTTCAGACAACGAATGTGGCCGACCGTAACGCTGCAGATAATCGGGTGCGGCGCACAGGTACATCTGCCTAGGCGCTAGGCGAGCGGCGACCAAGCGTGAGTCTTGCAAGCGGCCCAAGCGGATCGCCAGGTCTAGGCCATCGTGCAGCAGGTCGAGGGTGCGGTTCGTCAGTTCGATATCCACCCGTAGCTGCGGGTGCTGCACCATAAAATCGGTCACCAACGGCACGATAAAACGTTCCCCGTAGGCCACTGCGCAGGTCATGCGCAGCAGCCCTTTGGGCTCACTACTCAGGTCGCCGACGGCACGCAGCGCTTCTTCGCGGGCATCCTGCAGGCGCTGGCAGTGCTGCAAAAAGGTCTGTCCGGCTTCAGTCAGCGCCACGCGGCGGGTGCTGCGGTAAAACAGGCGGGTTTGCAGGCGTTCTTCCAGGCGTGCGATTTGCCGGCTGACCTGCGATGACGACAGGCCCAAACGTTCAGCGGCGGCGGTGAACTGGCCGCATTCGGCGACGGCAACAAACTCATCAAGGCCCTCCCAGCGATTCATCATGGCGACTCTTGGTGGTGATTGATTATCCCTGTATAGCAATAATATTTTGTTTTTTGGCGGATTATTTATTCTGAGTCATTGATCTACACTCATGCCATCGTCGAATCCGCTGGAGAGCGCCCATGATCAAGTCCCGTGCTGCCGTAGCTTTTGCCCCGAATCAACCGTTGCAAATCGTCGAAATCGACGTCGCCGCGCCCAAAGCAGGCGAGGTGCTGGTGCGGATTGTCGCCACGGGCGTCTGCCACACCGATGCTTACACCTTGTCGGGTGAAGATTCCGAAGGGGTGTTCCCAGCCGTGCTGGGTCACGAAGGTGGTGGCATTGTTGAGGCCATTGGTGAAGGTGTGACCTCGGTGCAGGTCGGTGATCACGTGATTCCGCTGTACACCGCCGAATGCCGCACCTGCAAATTCTGCACGTCCGGCAAGACCAACCTGTGCAGTTCGGTGCGCGCCACCCAGGGCAAGGGTGTAATGCCGGATGGCACCAGTCGCTTTTCCTATAAAGGTGAGCCGATCTATCACTACATGGGCTGCTCGACCTTCTCCGAATACACCGTGCTGCCGGAAGTTTCCCTTGCAGTAATTCCGAAAGATGCGCCGCTGGAAAAAGTTTGCCTGCTCGGTTGCGGCGTGACCACCGGTATTGGCGCGGTACTGAATACGGCCAAGGTTGAAGAAGGCGCGACCGTGGCGATCTTCGGTCTCGGCGGCATCGGCCTAGCGGCGATCATCGGCGCGAAAATGGCCAAGGCCTCGCGCATCATCGCCGTCGATATCAACCCGGCTAAGTTCGAAGTGGCTCGTGAGTTGGGTGCGACCGATTTCGTTAACCCAAAAGATTTCGCCAAGCCGATTCAGGAAGTGATCGTCGAGATGACCGATGGCGGCGTGGATTATTCCTTTGAGTGCGTTGGCAATGTGCAGTTGATGCGTGCGGCGCTGGAATGCGCCCATAAAGGCTGGGGCGAGTCAGTGATTATCGGTGTGGCCGGTGCGGGTCAGGAAATCTCTACCCGACCGTTCCAGTTGGTCACGGGGCGCGTCTGGCGCGGTTCTGCCTTTGGTGGCGTGAAAGGCCGTACCGAACTGCCAAGCTATGTGGAAAAGGCGCAGAAGGGCGAAATCCCGCTGGATACTTTCATCACCCACACCATGCCGCTGGAAGACATCAACAAAGCATTCGACCTGATGCATGAAGGCAAGAGTATCCGCACCGTTATTCACTTCTGAGGTCCGCCATGAGTTTGGAAAATATTTCCTGCCAAAAAAGTGCCGGTGGTTGGCATAAGCGCTATCGCCATCGTTCAGCCGTGCTGGGCTGTGACATGGTGTTTGCTGTGTACCTGCCGCCGCAGGCCGAGCGGGGCGGTAAATTGCCGGTGTTGTACTGGCTGAGCGGCTTGACCTGCACTGATGAGAATTTTATGCAGAAGGCCGGTGCGCACAAGCTGGCGGCCGAGTTGGGGATAATTATTGTAGCCCCTGACACCAGCCCGCGTGGCGCTGAGGTGCCGGATGATCCCGATAAGGGGTGGGATTTTGGCTTGGGTGCTGGCTTCTACGTCAATGCCACCCAAGAACCTTGGGCGCGTCACTACCGCATGCATGACTATGTGGTGCAGGAGTTGCCGGCGCTGATCGAGGCGAACTTTCCGGTATCGGATAGACGTGGCATCAGTGGCCACTCCATGGGCGGGCATGGTGCGTTGGTCTGCGCGCTGCGCAACCCTGGGCGCTATCAATCGCTGTCGGCATTTGCGCCGATCAGCAACCCGAGCAACTGCCCTTGGGGTGAGAAGGCGTTTTCCCGCTACCTAGGTGAGGAGCGTTCGCGCTGGCGCGAGTGGGATGCCTGCGCCTTGCTGGCCGAGGCGACCGAAAAGCTGCCGATTCTGGTTGATCAGGGGGATCGCGATGATTTCCTAGAAAACCAGCTCAAGCCGGATGCCCTCAAAGCCGCTGCGCAAGCCGCAGGGCACCCGTTAACCCTGCGTTTGCAGCCGGGCTACGACCATAGCTACTACTTTATCGCCAGCTTTGTGGATGACCATCTGCGTCACCATGCGGCGGCATTGTGTTCGGCTTAGCCCAGACGAAAATTGATGCATTCCGTTCCCGGATTTCATCCGGGATTCGCGGCAATACGGTTAGAATCACGCCCTGACTTTTGTAGGGCCTGATTTTTATGAGCAGCTTGATGCGTATTGGCCACGGCTACGACGTGCATCGCTTTACCGAGGGTACCTTCATTACCTTGGGCGGCGTACAAATCCCCCACACATTGGGCCTGTTGGCTCATTCCGACGGGGACGTGCTGCTGCATGCCCTGAGCGATGCGTTGCTGGGTGCGGCGGCGCTGGGCGATATCGGTAAGCATTTCCCGGATAGCGATTCCACCTTCAAGGGGGCTGACAGCCGTGTGCTACTGCGCCACGTAGTTGGGCTGATCCACGCAAAAGGCTGGCAGGTCAACAATGTTGACGCCACCATCGTCGCCCAAGCCCCCAAGATGGCGCCGCATATCGACAGCATGCGGGGACGCATCGCCGAAGATCTGCAGGTCAGCCTGGATCAGGTCAACGTCAAGGCCACTACCACGGAAAAACTCGGCTTTACCGGCCGTGAAGAAGGCATCGCCGTGCATGCCGTTGCGCTGTTGGTGGCTCGATGAACGAACATGAATTGTTAGGCCCCTGCGCCTATGGCGAACCTTGCGGCACCGCGGTACTAAAAGCCGTGGCGGAAGATTTCCAAGTCGATGAAGTGTTGGATATTCCGCTGGCTGGCGAAGGTGAACACCTGTGGTTATGGGTGGAAAAGCGCGAGCTAAATACCGAAGAGGCAGCCAAACGTATTGCCCGCGCCGCCGGTGTGCCGCTACGGTTGATCAGCTACGCCGGCCTCAAAGATCGGCAGGCCTTGACCCGCCAGTGGTTCAGCCTGCACCTGCCGGGCAAGGCTGATCCTGATCTGAGCGCCGCCGAAGACGCCAGCCTGAGCATCCTCAAACAGGTTCGGCATACCCGCAAACTGCAGCGCGGCGCCCACGCGGCCAACGGTTTTACGTTACGCCTGACCCAGTTGGTCGTGGATCGTGAGGCGCTGGATAAGCGCCTAAGGCACATCGCAGGCCAAGGCATTCCCAACTATTACGGCTTACAGCGCTTCGGTTTCGAGGGTGGCAATGTCGCACATGCCCGGCATTTTGCGGCTGATAAAACGCTGCCGGAAAAACGCAATGTGCGCTCGCGGGTGCTCTCAGCGGCGCGCAGTTATCTGTTCAATCAGGTGTTAGCCGAGCGAGTTAAAGCTGGAACGTGGGATCAGGCATTGCTGGGGGATTTGCTGGCGTTTACCGACAGCCGCAGTTTCTTTCCCGCCGGTGAGACGGAATGCACGGACCCACGCTTGGCGATTCTTGATCTACACCCCACCGGGCCTCTGTGGGGCGCTGGCGCGTCTGCGGCCGAAGGAGTTGCGCAAACGCTGGAGCAGGATCTGGCTGTTCGTGAGAAGGTCTTGGTCGACTGGTTGGCAGAAGCCGGCATGACCCACGAACGGCGCATCCTTCGCCTCCCCATTGGCGGCCTGTCGTGGCATTATCCCGAGCCTGACATTTTGCAACTGGAATTCGTCCTGCCGGCTGGATGCTTTGCCACCGTATTGGTGCGTGAGCTCGTCGATCTGTTGCCTGCAGGGCAGACGGACAACTCATGCGTATTCTAATTTCTAATGATGACGGCGTTAGCGCGCCAGGGTTGGCGGCGTTGCATGCCGCGCTCGCCGATTATGCTGAGTGCAGGGTGATCGCCCCCGATCAGGACAAAAGCGGCGCGAGCAGCTCGCTGACCCTCGACCGCCCCTTGCACCCAACCACATTGCCCAATGGCTATATCAGCCTCAACGGCACGCCGACCGACTGTGTGCACCTCGGTCTGAATGGGTTGTTGCCGCACGTGGCGGATTTGGTGGTGGCGGGGATTAATTTGGGCGCTAACCTTGGCGACGATGTGCTGTATTCCGGCACCGTCGCCGCGGCCCTAGAAGGACGTTTTCTGGCGCGTCCGGCGTTCGCGTTTTCCTTGCTTTCGCGCCTGCCGGATAACCTGCCCACCGCAGCCTATTTCGCCCGCAAGTTGGTTGAGGCGCATGAGCAGCTCAATCTGCCGCCGCGCACCGTACTCAATGTGAATATCCCCAATCTGCCGTTGGAACACATTCGCGGCATTCAGCTGACCCGCTTGGGCCATCGTGCTCGGGCTGCGGCGCCGGTGAAGGTGGTTAACCCGCGCGGTAAAGAGGGTTACTGGATTTCGGTGGCCGGTGATGCTGAAGATGGCGGGCCGGGCACGGATTTCCATGCGGTGATGCAAGGCTACGTGTCGGTGACGCCGTTGCAACTTGACCGCACCTTTATGGACGGATTTAACAGCCTACAACCTTGGCTGGAGGGGCTGTTGTGATCCGCCGTGAGCAGGACGAGTTGCAGCATCGCGGTATCGGCATGACCTCGCAGCGCACCCGCGAGCGGCTGATTCAGCGGCTTTACGAGGAGGGATTGTCCAACGCCCATGTGCTGGAGACCATTCGTCGTACGCCACGTCATTTGTTCGTCGATGAGGCTCTGGCTCACCGCGCTTACGAAGACACCGCGTTGCCGATCGGTAGTAATCAAACCATCTCGCAGCCTTATATGGTGGCGCGCATGAGCGAATTACTGCTGGCGGCCGGCCCGCTGGATAAGGTGCTGGAAATTGGCACCGGCTCTGGCTACCAGACGGCCATTCTGGCTCAGCTGGTCGAGCGTGTATTCAGCGTTGAGCGCATTCAGAATTTGCAAGAAAAAGCCAAGGAGCGTCTGGTCGAACTGAATTTGCGCAATGTGGTGTTCCGTTGGGGTGATGGCTGGGAAGGCTGGAATGCGCTCGGCCCTTACAACGGCATTATCGTCACGGCGGCAGCCGCCAATGTGCCTCAGGCCTTGCTCGATCAGCTTGCTCCCGGCGGACGCTTGGTTATTCCGGTTGGCGCAGGGGATGTGCAGGAGTTGTTGCTGATTATTCGTGAAGAAGACGGATTCTCACGGCACGTCCTCGATGCCGTGCGCTTTGTACCCTTGCTCAATGGGCCGCTGGCCTGATTGCCTGATCGTTCACGGATGGACCCCATGAAGAAGTATTTTCTGCTCTACGCCAAAGGCATTGCCATGGGCGCTGCTGACGTGGTGCCCGGCGTATCGGGCGGTACCGTGGCTTTTATTACCGGGATTTATGACGAACTGTTGCGCTCGATTGCCAGCGTGCCTTTAGCCCTTGGTCTGTTACTGCGCGGGCGCATCGTCGAGGCTTGGAAGACGGCTAATGCGACTTTTTTGCTGGTGTTGCTGCTGGGCATTTTGACCAGCGTACTAAGCCTCGCTCGCGTCATAACGTACTTGTTGGTTGAGCAGCCGATTCCGGTTTGGTCGTTCTTCTTTGGCCTGATTTTGGTCTCCACGCACTTAGTTGTCCGCGAAATCGGACAGTGGAACTGGACCCGGTTTTTCAGTTTGGGACTGGGCGCGGTATTCGCTTACTGGATTACCGTGGCGTCACCCCTGCAGTTGGGGCAAGACCCACTGAGCCTATTCTTTGCCGGCGCTATCGCTATTTGCGCGATGATTCTGCCGGGTATTTCTGGCAGTTTTATTCTGGTGTTGTTGGGTTTGTACAGCGTTGTGCTGACCGCGGTAAAAAACCTAGATCTTGCGGTTTTGTTGATTTTTGCCAGTGGTTGCTTAGTTGGCATCGTCAGCTTTGCCGGTATTCTGCGTTGGTTGCTAGCACGTTGGCGCGACCTCACGCTGGCATTTCTGACCGGGTTAATGATTGGTTCGCTGAATAAGATTTGGCCCTGGAAAGAAACCCTGACCTGGCGTACCGATAGCCATGGCGAGCCCGTGCCTCTGCTGCAAGCCAACCTCTGGCCCTCGCATTTTGCCGCTATCAATGGCCAAGACCCGCAGTTGCTCTTGGCAGTTACGTTAGCCATTACCGGCGTCATGCTAGTACTTGGCCTGGAATGGTTAGCCGGGCGCAACCCGCAAAGCGCTGGCGATAACTCATAATTGCGGCACAATGCATGCCAGCACGATGAAGCCAGTTTTACCTGAGGGAGATGCGGGTGAGTTTCACAGCCTTTCAATTGCCAATGCACGCCAGCAACGCTCTTAACCTGTTGGGCGGTCTGGTCTTGGGTGCGTTATTAAGTGCTTGTGCGAGCCCGCCAGCGGGTGGCGTCAAGGTGGTTGATCGCACTCATGGCGCAGCGGGCCAAGGGTCGCTACGTCAGCCGGTCACCAATGGCCAATATCAAGTACAACGCGGCGATACCTTATATTCCATTGCCTTTCGCTTCGGCTGGGATTGGAAGGCGCTGGCCGCGCGTAATCGTATTGCGCCGCCTTACCTGATTCGTGTGGGGCAAATTATTCGTTTTGACGGTCAGCCTGCCAGTCGTCCGCCTAGCGTGGCCACTGCACCGGTGATTGTGACGCCGCCCAGCCGGCCGAGCGTGCCAATTCAATCCAGGCCTATCCAAACTCAGCCATCAGCCTCGGTCAAAACTGCGCCAAGTATCACTGCGTTACCGCCCACGCAGCGTTCTGCATCGGGCTGGTTGTGGCCCTCTAATGGCGCGGTTATCGGGCGTTTTTCCTCAAACGGCAGTTTGAATAAAGGCATTGATATAGCCGGTGATTTGGGACAGCCTGTTTTAGCTGCGTCTGATGGTTCAGTTGTCTACGCCGGGAGTGGTTTACGGGGCTACGGCGAGTTAGTAATCATCAAACACAGCGATACCTACGTAAGCGCCTACGGTCATAACCGCAGGCTATTGGTGCAGGAGGGGCAAAAGGTCAAAGCCGGGCAGAAAATTGCCGAAATGGGGTCCACAGGGACCGACCGGGTTAAGCTTCACTTTGAAGTGCGCCGCCAAGGTAAACCTGTAGATCCACTGCAATACCTGCCTAAACGTTGACCTTACGCTGGCCTGTCCCCACACGTGGGAGAACGGGCTCCGGTGCAGCCAGGGAGTTGGTGCGCTTGGAGTTGCTGTCGAACTCAGCAAGGAATAATAAAAATGGCTCTCAATAAAAAAGAAGCGCCGGAGTTTGATGTCGATGATGAAGTGCTCCTAATGGAGCCCGCAATTGTCCTCGACGATGATTCAGACCAAGAAGCGCAATCGCCTACCTCCCGCACTAAATCCAAAGCTTCTGCGTCTAGCAGCAAGCAACACAAATATATCGACTACACCCGCGCGCTCGACGCCACTCAGCTGTACCTCAACGAAATTGGATTTTCTCCATTACTGACGCCTGAAGAGGAAGTATTTTTCGCACGCTTGGCGCAGAAGGGTGATCCCGCTGGCCGCAAGCGCATGATCGAAAGCAACTTGCGCCTGGTGGTAAAGATCGCCCGTCGTTACGTCAACCGCGGCTTGTCGCTGCTGGACCTGATTGAAGAAGGCAACCTCGGTCTGATACGCGCGGTAGAGAAGTTCGATCCTGAGCGTGGCTTTCGATTCTCCACCTACGCCACGTGGTGGATTCGTCAAACCATCGAACGGGCGATCATGAATCAAACCCGGACCATCCGTTTACCCATCCATGTGGTCAAGGAGCTTAACGTCTACCTGCGTGCGGCCCGTGAATTGACGCAGAAACTTGATCACGAGCCTTCTGCGGAAGAAATTGCCAATCTACTCGAAAAGCCGGTGAGCGATGTTAAGCGCATGCTCGGTTTGAATGAGCGCGTTTCTTCTGTCGATGTGTCGCTAGGCCAGGACTCTGATAAAACCCTGCTGGATACCCTGACTGACCATCGTCCAACTGACCCTTGCGAGTTACTGCAGGATGAAGACCTGTCACAAAGCATCGACCAATGGTTGTCGGACTTAACCGATAAACAGCGCGAGGTGGTGATTCGCCGCTTCGGCTTACGTGGCCATGAAAGCTGCACGTTGGAAGAGGTGGGTCAGGAAATTGGCCTGACCCGCGAGCGTGTTCGACAGATTCAAGTCGAGGCCCTTAAGCGCTTGCGCGAGATATTGGAAAAGAATGGCCTGTCGAGCGACTCACTGTTTATGTGAGCTCGGCTGCGCGACCCCAACCCGGCATCTGCCGGGTTTTTTCTGGGACGCCCAGTATGGGTGCAATCTTGTGGGTGCAAGTCCCGCCTTAGGCTGATCACAGACACATGAAGTGAAGCGCAACTGCATAAGAGCGGCCGCGTGTGAAGAATACGCGTGGAGCGAAGCGGCGAGCCGATGAACAATAATCGGGAACAAGGCGCTACCGATTAGGATAGGTGGGCAAAAACGCGAAACCCTTGTGATCAACGGGCGCCAGCGCGGATCCGCGCCTGTGCCGATCACCACCGCTCTTCTACTGAAATAGCTGAATAATTTGGGAAGGCTCGAACTTTTTGCGAGTACCCGTGTAAGCCATCGCTTACACGTTGTGTAAGTGATTGGTGATTATTGAACGAGAGAAACGCTATAAATTTATTTAAGTTATTGATTTATATAATAAATATTAAAAACTAGTGAGTGTGTCGAGCGGGTTAAGTCGTACTTAAGCTGCTTGTTGGCTGGGCAAAGATAGCTAGTATTACACCTGTGCTGACGGACAAGCACAGGTTGCAAGGAAGACAGCTTGGACATCGCATGACGCGATTCATCAGGACGATGAGCTGGGAAATACAGGGACTAGGGACAAAAGAGTGGGCGGTTTATACCGCCCCTTTTTTTGCCTGTAAGAAAGCAAAAACCCGCGCAAGGCGGGTTTTAGTTGCAGTGCAATAAGATGCGACTAACGCTCCAAGTACTGCAGCTTGTCCTTCACGCCGTCCCACTCTTCAGCGTCCGGCAAGGACTCTTTCTTCTCGGTGATATTTGGCCATATTTCGGCTAAATCAGCGTTCAGTTCGGTGTATTCCTGCTGATCTTCCGGCACTTCATCTTCAGAGAAAATAGCTTGTGCAGGGCACTCAGGCTCGCAAAGTGCGCAGTCAATGCACTCATCCGGGTGGATCACCAAGAAGTTCGGGCCTTCGTAGAAGCAGTCCACCGGGCAGACTTCTACGCAGTCGGTGTATTTGCATTTGACGCAGTTGTCGGTAACGACGAAGGTCATGTCTAAGTCTCTCCTCGGGCGCCAGCCTGCACCGTTCTATGCGGGCTTTAGCAGGCTGGTGGTATTGGCCACGGCTCAGGCGTTAAGTCGGGCAATGGTAAAAATGCGCGCGATTCTAACAGTTCGTGCGCAATAGCGTTAGAAGCGTGTCTTCCATGTATATAACAGCTCCAGCGCTTTGCGCGGAGTCAGATCATCGGGATTGATCTTGCGCAATTCTTCCTGCAGCGGGTGCGGCAGGCTGGCGAACATATCGCTTTGCATAGGCGCGGCCTTCTGCCCTGGCTCTATGGCGGGTAATTCATGGGGCAGGCTGTTGGTTTCCAAGCGTGCCAAGTGCTCACGGGCGCGCAGGATAACGTCATTCGGCACGCCCGCTAGTTGCGCCACGGCCAGGCCATAGCTCTGGCTCGCGGGGCCGGGTAATACGTGGTGGAGGAAGACGATGCGCTCATTGTGCTCGGTGGCATTGAGGTGCACGTTGGCCGCGATGGGCTGGCTTTCCGGCAGCACGGTCAGTTCAAAATAGTGAGTGGCAAACAGGGTGTAGGCGCGCAGCTTGGCCAGCTGTTCGGCCGCGGCCCAGGCCAGCGACAGGCCGTCGAAGGTGCTGGTGCCTCGGCCCACCTCATCCATCAAGACTAAGCTGCGTTCGCTGGCGTTATGCAGAATGTTAGCGGTCTCGCTCATTTCCACCATAAAGGTTGAGCGGCCACCGGCCAGGTCATCGCTGGAGCCGATGCGGGTGAAAATACGATCAACCAGTGACAGCTCGCAGCTTTTCGCCGGAACGAAACTGCCGATGTGCGCCAGCAGCACGATCAGCGCGGTCTGACGCATGTAGGTGGATTTACCGCCCATGTTTGGCCCGGTGATGATCAGCATGCGCGTGTCATCGTCCAGATTCAGGTCATTGGCCACAAATGGTGTGGTCAATACTTGCTCGACCACCGGATGGCGGCCCTGATCGATGCGCATGCATGGCTCATCGACAAAGCGTGGGCAATTCAGGTCTAGATTGAGCGCGCGCTCTGCCAGATTACTCAGCACGTCCAGCTCGGCCAGCGCAGCGGCGCTGTCTTGCAGTGGGCCAAGGTGGCTGATCAACCGTTCCAGTAGGGCGTCATAGAGCATCTTCTCGCGTGCCAGGGCGCGGCTTTTGGCTGACAGTGCTTTGTCTTCGAACTCCTTGAGTTCGGGGGTGATAAAACGCTCTGCACCCTTAAGTGTCTGACGGCGGATATAGTCAGCCGGTGCGGATTCGGCCTGTTTGCTCGGCAGCTCAATAAAGTAGCCGTGTACGCGGTTGTAGCCGACCTTGAGGTTGGCCAAGCCGGTGCGAGCTTTTTCGCGAGTTTCCAAGTCCATCAGGTACTGGCCGGCGTTTTCGCTAAGCGATTGCAGTTCGTCCAGCTCGGCGTCATAACCGGTTTTCAGCACGCCACCATCGCGGATCACCGCCGGCGGATTATCATTAATCGCGCGGGCCAGTAGCTCAGCCAGTTCTGGATAGGTGCTGACTTCATTCGCCAGTTCGGCCAAATGCGGCGCTTGCAAGTTGGTCATTGCCATTTGCAACTCAGGCAGCGCGGCGAGAGCATCACGTAGGCGTGCTAAGTCACGTGGGCGCGCGTTACGCAGGCCGATGCGCGCAAGAATTCGCTCCAGATCACCGATTTCCTTGAGCTGTGGCTGCAAGGTTTCAAAGCGGTAGCGTTCCAGCAAACAGGTAATTGATTCTTGCCGCGCTTGCAGCACGCTGCGATCACGCAGGGGACGATTTAGCCAGCGGCTGAGCAGGCGGCTGCCCATGGCGGTTTGGCAGCGATCAACCACCGATTGCAGGGTGTTGTCGCGCCCACCTGCCAGGTTGATGTCCAGCTCAAGATTGCGCCGGCTGGCGCCGTCGAGAATCACCGTATCGTCCAAGCGTTCATGGCGCAGACTGCGCAAATGCGGCAGGGAGGTGCGCTGGGTTTCCTTGGCATAAGCCAGCAGGCAGCCGGCTGCGCCGATGGCCAGCGTTAGGTTTTCACAGCCAAAGCCCTTGAGGTCCTGGGTGGCGAATTGTTGGCACAGGCTTTTATGGGCGGTGTCACGTTCAAAGTCCCATGGCGCGCGACGCTTTGCACCGCGGCGTTTCTCTGCAGGTAAGCCCATCGGCCAGTCATCGGGGATCAGCAGCTCAACCGGATTAAGGCGTTCAAGCTCGGCCAGTAGATTCTCCCAGCCTTTAATCTCCAGCACGCTAAAACGGCCGCTGGTGATATCCAGTACGGACAGGCCGAACAATCGTTCATCCCCCAGAACCGCCGCCAGCAAGTTGTCACGGCGCTCATCGAGTAGCGCCTCATCGCTGATGGTGCCGGGGGTGATAATGCGCACCACTTGGCGCTCCACCGGACCTTTACTGGTGGCCGGGTCGCCGACTTGCTCGCAGATCACCACCGATTCACCGAGTTTGACCAGCTTAGCCAAATAGCCTTCCAGTGAGTGGTAAGGGATGCCACACATGGGTATCGCCTGGCCGGCGGATTGGCCGCGGGCGGTCAGGGTGATGTCCAGTAATTTGGCGGCCTTTTTTGCGTCCTCGTAGAAGATCTCGTAGAAGTCGCCCATGCGGTAAAACATCAGCTGATCGGGGTGCTGATTTTTCAGCCGCCAATATTGCTGCATCATGGGGGTATGACTAGATAAATCTTTAATTTCCATATTAATCAGGGGCTTAGAGATATTTGATAAATTTTGTGGGGCAGATTTGGGGCATTTCACTTACTGCTTTGCATGCCTGACCAGATGTGTAGCAGCTCGTTCGGGGACTCGTCGTCCATCCATTTGGCGTACACCTGGACCAGCATGGTGAAGTCTTTGTGACCCATCTGCTTGGCGATGAACGCAAGATTACCACGGGCTGTCAGGCACCAGCAGGCGTAGGTGTGCCGGGTTTGGTATGGCCGGCGCGGGCGAATGCCGGAGCGGCGCTGGATGTTGCTCCACTTGGTGTTCCATGCGGTTGGCACGAACCACTTATTGATCTGCTTGCGGCGCGCCTGCACGAGCGGGGAGAGCAGTGGGGTGACTGTCTCCTTTAGCGTTTCGTGCCGGGTCAGCTGGATGGTGAGCGGTTGAGGCGGCAGGCCGTGCTCGATGGCCAGCAGTTGTTTGCAGGCTTCAAGGGCTGGCGGCAGCAATAGCACTGTGCGCTTCTTGCCAGTCTTAGGCAGCTTGAAGGTGCCCGTGCTGGTGATGGCCCTGTTTACGTTGAGCAAGCCTTTCTGCAGGTCGATATCTTCCCGCGCGAGTGCGCACAGTTCGCCGGGTCGCAGGCCGGTGTACACAGCCAGCGTGATGGCTGCTCTGTCCATGGGGTGCAAGCAGCCCTTGGTTAGCATCAGTTCCAGCTCGGCTTTGGTGAGTGGGTCTGGGTCGCGGTCGGTCATCTCAAAGCGAATGCAGGCCGCAGCAACCCCGGCTCGGCAGTAGCCGTTGTTCTCGCACCACGCGAGGAAGCCGGCCAGGGTGGCCAGGTAGTGGTTGACGGTTGAGGTGGCGCGGCCGGCGATTAGCTCAACGCGCAGCTGCTGCACATCCTCGGGCAGCAGAATGCTGGCCAAGCGATCGCGGCCGAGCAAGTCCACGCAGATGTCCAGTGCGGCGTTGTAGCGACTCTCTGTTTGCTCGGTGATGTCCACCGCCTTCAACGGTTTGTACCTGGCCAGCAGCAGGTGCAACCGCTCATCACGGTTGCTGCTGTAGTTGCTGGCGTTTTTTGAGTCTGGAAAGTGCTGGGCATAATCGAACTTGCCCATTTTTACGTCATGAAGAACCGCCGCCCTGAGTTGGGCGGCGTGTTTGATGTTGGCCTTAGTGACAGGCAGGCCGAGGGTTTCGCGGTAACGTTGCCTGCGCCACATGAATGTGATGCGCAGGCTGTTGCCGTGGATCTCCACGCCCGTGTGCTTTGCCAGTTCGGCCTCTAGGCCGCTGCTTGTGGCGTGCTCTCGACCCACTTGTCGACCTCCTCGATATTGATGAATACGCGCCCGTCGCGGGCTTTGCGCCAGATGCGACCTTGTGCCCACATGCCACTTTTGGTTTTGTGCTCGATAGCGTTGACGGTGTAGCCGAGCATCTCGGCGGCCTTAGGGATCAGTACCCAGCGTGGTGTGCTCATGCGCGCCTCCGGCTGATGCTTAAGCGGTGCGTATACCCCACGACAGGCTGCGCGTGCGGGCGGGCTTGGGAGCGGAGCGATGTGCTCGGTTTGCGCGCCGGGCGCACGCCTGTCGTAGGGTATGCGAGGGCATTTGTGGCTTGCAGGTCAAGATCATGAATGCCTGCTGCTGCGCAGCAGAGACTTTTTTTAACGCCCCCGCGCTGGCATTGGTGCCCGCCGTGCTGGGGCACGGCCTTGGCGGTTGGGGTGGCGGTGGCTTGGGTCATGCTGCTGCCCTCGCGCGGTGGGTGGTGGCCAGCAACTCTAGGAGCCGGTCGTGGAAGGTTTGGCGGGCTTGCCATGGTGTCCAGGTTGCGAGCACAGTGTTGTGCGGAGTGATGCCTCGCAGGCAATCCCATGCTGCTGGGTGTTCGGGCAGTAGATCGCGGCGTTCGGTGGCAAGGGCGATCATGTCGGCTTGATGAACGCATGCCGGCAGTTCTAACTCTAGATCGAAGCGCTCACAGACAGCGCGCCAAACGTGTTCCTCGATCGCGTCAAACTCTCCGTTGGCTTCCCATAGCAGCAGCTTGAGTGGGCGCACCATGTCACCCACATAGGCTTCGGCGGCGTCATGCAGGAGCGCCTGTAGTTGAATCTCCGGGCTGTGGCCTTGGCTCTGAACGATATCGGCCACCAACAGGCTGTGCTGCGCAACTGAGTAGTGGCGGCTGCAGTGGCCGTTGAAGCGGCAGATGAGGCTGAGTGCGTGGGCGATGTCGAGCGTGGTGATGAGGTCCGCGCGAGCATTGAGCAGGTCGAATTCGCGGGCGGAATGCAGAATGATTCGGCTCATAAGGCGATCTCCTCTTTCAGTAGCGCGGCTTTGGCTTGGTTGCGGGCGATATTTCTCAGCGCTACTAGGGCTTCGTGTCCATGTAGGCTGCTCAGCGCTTGCTCTAGGGCAACCCGCTCGGCCTGCAACTGAATGTGCTTGGCCTGAAGGCGGTCGAAGTCGTGCAACAGCTTGCCGGCTTGCTCCGGTGTTAGGCGTAGCAGGGGGTAGTTGCGCCTCATGCCTGCACTCCTGGCTCAAAAACATTTGGGAGATCATCTGGCTTGATCAGTCGCGTCTTGATCAGGGAGGGGATGTCTATTCGGGCCGTAACCTCATAGCGCGGGTCATCTAGGTAATTGCTCTGCGTGTTCTGATATGCCTTCTGCAATAGGCTCCGTAGATGTTCGGGGCTTTCTATTGGTACTCCATCGTCAAATTCGAGTCCCTCGATGTTGGTGACATTGCGCAAGGTGGCGTGGTTGTTCAGCCATTCGATCAGGGTATTGTCGCTGGGTGTGGCAGCATGCGATGTGGCCTGCTGATCAACGCGGGTATTGGTGATGCGCTCGGCCATGTCTAGTGCCTGGGTTTGAAAGAGCCGCGATGCTTTTGCGTGGTCGTGAGCGTTGAGGCCTGCAAAAGTATCTGCAGCTAGGCCTAGTTTTGCGGCCATAGCTATCAGCACGGCGTAATCTTCATCTGACAATGGACAGGCAGCCGCTAGGCGGTTGAGTAAGCCGCGCTCTACTTCGCCGTGGTCGCGTTGCTCCTCGATGAGACTTTTGCGGAGCTTGCTCAGTGCGCCTTCTCGGGTCTCAAGGGTGCGTTTCACGTTAACAAGATCGGTGGTGAGCTTAGCCAGCGAGTCGCCCAGGGTGCTGTTGTGTTTGGTTAGCTTGCAGGTGAGTTGGTCGGCTGCCTCGCGGCCTGTTCGCAGGCCAATGCAATAGAAGATCAGCCCGGCCAGGGCGCTGACTGAGAGCATGGCGAACATTGCGTACAGCTGTTGGGTGGTGAGGTCCATGGTTTGCTCCTGGTGTGGTGAATCGCTGGTGGTGGCAGCGGGTGGTTATGCGGCTTGTTGGGTGCGTTTTGATTTCCAGCTGGCGTAACAGGCTTTGCAGTAACAGTGCAGGCCCGATGCTGTGTGTGGAGCCGTCCAGAAAAACTCAGTGTCGGCTGGCCAGAAGTCTTCACACTTTGAGCAAAAGCGCTCTAATCCAAGGTCTGTAATGAGGTAGCGCCCAAACTTAAGGCCTTGCTTTAGGGCTGAGGGTTTAGGTATTGGGCAGGTTGGTGCCAGTGCCTCTTTGGCGATGCGTGCCATGGTCAGGCGGTGTCCTTTTGCTCTTGAGGTGTAAGTGCCAGCTCAACGTCCGCGGCGTCTGCCTGAGAGTCGATCAGGATGGCCAAGTGCCGAATGTCGATAAAGCGCGGGCTCTTTGCGCTTTCGTCTAGGGTGGTGACGGGCAGCGCCACGCGGCCGCTGGCTAAGGCGCGTGTGAAGTTGTCCGGGTTTAGGTTGCGAAAGTAGCGCTCGCGCACCTGGTCTACCGGCACGAGCAGGTCTCCAAGGGTGCGGTACAGCAGCTCTACGGTTTGTGAGCGTGGTGCCGGCGGCAGGCGCAGCTCGCGCTGTGGGGCTGTCATGCTGCTTTGGCCTTAGCCACGTGGGGTTTGAGGCTGCTGAGCTTTAACTTACCGGCTGCGCGGGGCGCGGCTGGCTTGGGTTGCGGTTGGTTGCTGGTACGAATATCGCGGTTGATGCCGGCCAGCACGGCGCGCGCGGTGGTGCCGAACGCTACAAAGCGCGGTAGGGTTGAGGTGCTGTCCAGTGGCTCGATCACTGCGCCCAGCTCGACACCCTCAATACCCGTACCGAGGCGCAGCATGGCGCGGGCGCGGTAGTTTGGGCCGAGGTCGGCGGCGAGGTGGTCGAGCGCAGCCGCCAGTTGCAGGTGCTCGATCTGCAGGGGTGCGGCCGTGGTCGTGAGTGATACACCGGCAGCGGTGGCGGCCAGCATGAGGTTGGCCAGGATCTTCTCGGGCGTGCGGCGCTGCTCGGGCAGCTGCAGCAGCTCGATCAGCAGGGCGTCAATTAGTTTGCGGTCCATGGGTGTTCCTTTTTGGTTTGTTCCAGGCGTCTTCAACGTGCGTGCGCACCAAGTCGCGCAGATCCTCCGGCACTTCGGCCAGTGCCGCGCGCCTTGCCTCTTTGGTCGGCATGGCGACGATCTGGCGTGCGAACTGGCGCGGCCACGGCTCTGGGTAACTCTTCACGCGACCTCACGTGGGTCGGCTACGGCAGGTGGTGCTGGGCGTTCAATGCCGAGCTGCTTGGCGAGCCACGGAATGCCGATATCGGTGACCCTGGTGGTGCGTGGGTACTGCATGCCGTACTCGGGGTGCTGGTAGCGATTCTCACGGGTGACCAGAAAGTCCTTGGTCATTACCGGGTTGGCCGGCAGGTTGTGTTTATCGAGCAGGCCCTTGTCGCGCATGCGTTGCATAAGCGTGCGGTGCCCTAGCCCTAGGCGTTCAGCGGCGTTTTTTAGTGAATGGCTCATGGGTGCTCCTCACGCTGCTGCCGCGATACGCGGCGTGGCAGCAATGTGGGTGTGCTCGATGCTGGCCAGCAGGCGCTTTAGGCAATCGGCGTCGGTGCCGCGCACGGTAAAGCAGCTGGTGCGCGGCCTTCTGTTGCCGGTGCTGACGATGGCGGTAATGCCCTTGCTTGTGGCGGTGCGGTGCACGGCTACGTGGATGGGCAGATCGTGGCCGGTTTCAAGCGCCACACTGCCGCCATGGCGCACCATGTACTTGATGCGGCCAAGCTGGTCGGTGCTGAGCAGTTCGTCTGGCTCGGGCAATACCGGCATGCGGGTGACGCGGGCGGGTGCTGGCTCGGCGCTGTCTACCTGGCCGTTGGCGATGGCGTCGATGAAGTCCGCCACCTGCATGTGGCGCGAGTGGTCGTTGTTATAGACGGTGATGCTGTGGCGCTGGCCGCCCATCTCGACGGTTACGGCGCTGATCTCGGTGCTTCGCTCAACGATCAGGCGCAGCATGACCTGCAGGGTGGAGTAAGGCGCGCGCAGTACGTGGTTAAAGGTGCCGGTCAGGTTGAGCTGGGCGTTCAGGCGCACCAGTGAATCTTCGGGGAGGGTGAAGTTCATGCTGCTGCCTCCTGCGCTTTGGCCATTGCTGGCGTCCATGTGTAGAGGGCTAAGTTGTTGGTGTGCTCACAGCGCCGATAGTCAGCGGCCTCAATGGCAAGGTCGGTGAGGCGTTCGAACTCTTCGAGGCTGATCACTTTTAGTGTTAACGCCGCATACACCATGCCCTGGGCCGTTGCGCTGTGATAATCGACGGAGTAGCTGCTGGTAGCTTCGCGGGCCGTATTGATCTCGATTAGCAGGGATATCAAAAAGCGCTGTAGCGGAGTGAATTCAACTATATGGAGACTCATGCTGCGCGCCCCCCATCGTTCGGATCGAGGGGTGCAGGTGCGGTGCTGGCTTTGAGCTTGGGCTTGCTGGGGGTAAAGGTGCAGCCGTGGATCACGGCCAGGTGGCGCACCTCAAAGATGCGGCTAGGTGGGCACGTGGGGAGTACGTGCAGTGTTGCGGTTGTGGTTTGCATGGGTGTTGCCTCGCTCTGTGGTGGAGAGTGAGGCAAGTAAAACGTATTGTTGTTTTTGTTTCAACAACAATTTGTTGTATTCGGCGTTTAGTGATTTATCCGAAGATGGCCTGTTGCCAGTGGTCTTCGCTAATGATGGCTATCGGGCTACCGTTTTCTCGTAACTCGACTGCTTTTTTGATCTTAGTGCCGTAGCTGCTGTGCAGCCATTGTTCGTTACCGATGCTGCCTACTACCAAGAAGTTGACCTTCTTGTTCACGCCAGGGGCAATCAAGCCGCCGCGCTCGGTAACAAGTGCTTCACAGTCTTTGCGGGGGCCGAAGGCCATTACGCCGGTGAATATAAAGGCGCGGCTGGACCACTCAAGGGTCGGCGGTGGCTGGTTGAGGGGAAGTGTTGATGGTGCCTGAAAGGGGATGGCGCTTGATAGTTGCAGGCCAGTGAACTGTTTGAGTATGGCCAGCAATTCGGCCGCTTCTTCAGCATCTAGCTTGTTGTCGCTGAGCATGTCGGCCAGGCGGCGGTAAACGATGTTAACCACGGGGTCGGCCAAGTGATTCAGGTTGGTTTCTATCCAGCCCTTGAGAAACTCGGCTTCTTGCTGGTTTATTGAGTTGTCGGCTGTTATGCCAGCTGCCAGACCGATCAGCGCGTCAGCAGAGCGCCGGTCAATTCGGGCTTCATGAAAAAAGCGACTGTTCTGAAATTCCTGATGCAGGTCGACCATCGCTCTCTTCTCCGTCTGCTTTTTCATCCGTATGTTGGTCTAATATCTTTTTAATATCAGGTGTAAAGGTCACCACCATGCTGGTTTTGGTGCAAGTTATGGTGACTTCTACTGTCGGATCAACATCAAGATTTTCGCCGCGCAGGCCTTGCCATTGCGCGAGGTATTGAAGTGATCCGTATTTTTCAGGCTTCTTAAGTGTGCGGCTCACTCCGCCTTTCCAATTGGTGAGTGGCAGTTCACTCCGCCGCGCGGCTTCGGCCATTTCAGGCTTTGCCTGGGCAAGTTGCCGGCCTACCTCCCAGCAGTTGATAAGGCCTTTATCTGGGCCATTCCAGTTGGTATGTTGGTCGAGGCCGGTGCGTATTGGAGTATCTATGCTGCGGTGGATAGTTGGCATTAAAGCGCTCCTCCGTGCCAGACAACGCGGCCTAATATTTTTATCTGCTCAATGTCAGTATCGCTGATGGGTTGGTCTGGGTATTCCCGCTTGTCTTCGTTGTCGCTGCGAATCATCCATCCGCCCGCTATGGATTGAATCAGGCGCTTGATTATCAGTTCGCCGTCGGGTTTGCGTATTGCGTAAATCCGCCTATCGCGAGGTGTTGTCTGGGTCTCGTCTAGCAGCACAACGTCGCCATCACAGATCGTGGGCTCCATGCTATGGCCCTGAACGTAAATAACGTGCAGGTGCCGCTCGCGTAAACCCATTCTGGTCAGCCAGTCTCTTTTGAATACTAGCCCGCCTTTGACTTCCACGTGGTCGTTGAGTTGGCCGTGTCCAGCGGCACCGCATGCGGTGTACTGCGGCACCAAGGCGTAGTCCGTTGCGGATGGTGAATAGTTGTAGTCGCCGCGGTGCTCTGTTACTGCGCTAGGTGCTTCTTCGAGAAGATCTATAAGGGTTACGCCCAGCGCTTTGGCTAGGGCGCGCAGGTCTGGGAGAGCGGGTTCTCGCTTGTCTTTTTCATAGTTGCCAATGCGAGCTTGGCCCTTCTCCCAACCGCACCTGTTGCCGAGTTCGGTTTGGGAGATTTTTTGAGCGTTACGCAGGCGTGCTATTCGTGAGCCTAAAGTTTCCATATAGCAAAAATATCACGGTGTGTTTATTAGGTTGACGACTAAACGTGTTGTTAAAACAACGTAGTGTTGTTATTGTCTGTTGCGTGAAATCGGAGATCTTCTTATGAACTGCATTTCTAAGATCCGGCGTGATGCTCGGATCTCCCAGATTGCGCTAGCTGCACAGTTAAGTTGGTCTCAGCCGCGCCTGAGTAACTATGAGGTTGATCGGCGTGAGCCTGGTCTTACGGAGTGCCGTGCAATCGTTAGTGCGCTTAATGTACTGGGTGCCGACTGCACCCTTGATGACGTTTTCCCACCTGAACCAGTAGCTCAGGCGGCTTAGAAAAAAGGCGACCCAAGGGCCGCCCAGTCTCTCCCGGCACACACCACCACAGTGCTACCGGGTGATGCAGTAGATAGGCGCGGAGCAAACCAATACCACGCGCCTACCTCTAGCACCTACCAAGGCACGGATGCCTTGGGTTGCCAGGCCCCACACCACAGGGCCTAGCTGTAACGGCGGGGCTCATGCGGAGCATGGGTCTCGCCATTGGGGTGCAGTCGGCTTTTCCACCACAGAGCGACCGACTGCAAATGACCACCTTGTGAGTGACCACGGCGCAACTGTAGCAATACGCCGCGTTGGGGTCACTGGCAGTCTTTCTGGAGTATTGCCATGAGCCGCAACCGGTTCACGTCTATCGAGCGCGCTAAGCGCACGCTGTTAACCCTGCCACAGGCACTGCACCACGCCGCCCGCGATTACCCCGGCGGTGCCACTGCCATTGCTGCCATCGACGGCGGTAACGCCACCACGCTCAACCATAAGCTGAGCCTGACCAACACTAGCCACACACCTAACATTGCCGACCTCGAATTACTGATGGATGCAACGCGCGACCCGCGCATTGTGGACGCCTTGCTGCACCCGATTGGCTGGGTGGGTATTGATGTTTCTGAGCTGAGCGATACCGATACGCCGCAATCTTTGATGGCGGGCATTGGTGCGCTGCTGTCACGCGAAGGGGAGCTGGCCACGCATGTGTCGGCCACTCTGGCTGATGGCGCCGTCGACGGTGATGAGCTGGCTGAGTTTGAGCTGCTAGCCGAGCGCATGGTGCAGGCGGTATTCAAGTTGCGCGCGGTGTTGCGCCAAAAGCATGCGGAGGATTTGGCTCATGGCTGATAACGCAGATTTTGCTGATGGTGTTATCGAGCAGCGCCTTGCTCAAGCCATGGCCGCACGGCCTGTTGGTAACCCCGGCCAGTGCGCGTTGGAATGTGAAGGGTGTGGCTATGCCATCCCTGAAGACCGCAGGCTGGCCGTGCTTGATCGCGGCTGCACGCGTTGCACTGAGTGCCAAGAGCTGGTTGATAGGCGTGGGGTGCGTGCATGAGGAAGTCTATTGAGCGTTGGGCGGCTATTGATCCAAGGCTTGTGGCGAAGGCCGGTCCGGCTTACATCGCCTACTTGGTGGCGGATGCTCAAGCGGATATTGCTGAGCTGGCTGGCCGCAATGCCAAGCCGGCTGTGCGCCTTGATCTGGTCTTTGGCGGTACCTGGCCGGGCTTGCACATTCGTAAGTGGGATAATCTTGCTGGCTTGCAGGCTGGCACACATGTGCTTTATGAAGCCGGCTGCCGAGTCGATCGATTGCCTCCTGATCTGATCGCTCAAGCGCGCTTTGTTTTTGATGGTAACCAGTGCGGACTAGATGCAATTGAGTACCTGATTGCGCTGGTAGATGTGTCCTGTGAGCGCGCTTCTGAGGGTGCTGGCCATGTCTAACCTTAATCTGCTCGATGACGTGCTGGCCCAGTTGCAGGCCGGGGGCCTGAACCCTGAAACGCCGTTGCTGATCGGTAAGCGCGCACGCTGTGAGTGCGAGGGCGATAAGGCCCCGGAGAAAACCGGTTGGTATGTGATTTATGAGCACATGACTGGCGACGGTAAAACCCTGTATTGCGGCTCGTTCGGTGATTGGCGCTCCGGTGAGAAAGGCAGCTGGCACAAGATTAAGCCCAAGGGCGTGCGGCTGAGCACTGAGGATCGCGCGGTGATGAAGGCCCGCGCCGAGGAGGGCCAGCGTAAAGCGGCCTTGGCCGAGCAGTACAAGCATCGCTCTGCCGCCCGGCGTGCTGCGGGTATGTGGAAGTCGTTATCCGAAAAGGGCGGTTCGGTCTACTTGGACGCCAAGCGGGTTGTTGGTATGGGCCTGCGTTACAAGGCGAAGAGCGGCACGGCGTTTGTGCCAATGCGCAATGTGAAGGGCGATATTGTCGGGCTGCAGGTGCTGTACCCCGAGAAGCAGGCGAAAACTGGGCGCAACAAAACCTATTGGCCGTATGGCTTGGAGAAAGAGGGCGCATTCCACCTGATTGGCCCTGAGCCTGAGCCGGGTGATGTGATCCTCATTGCCGAGGGCTACGCCACCGGTGCCAGCCTTCACATGGCAACCTCGCTCACGGTGTGCGTGTGTTTTGATGCGGGCAACCTATTGCCGGTGGCGCAGGCGATGCGCGGGCGGTATCCGGGACGGCAGCTGGTGTTCTGCGCGGATGATGACTGGAAGACGGTGATCAATGGCCAGCCCGTGAATACGGGCGTACTGAAAGCTGGCAATGCGGCACTGGTAGTGGGCGGCCAGGTGGTTGTCCCGGTGTTTGATACCGACCGTGAGGATGGTTGGACGGACTTTAACGACCTGCACGTTGCCGATGGCTTGGATGCAGTGCGCCGGCAGGTGCTGGCCGTGGTGCGCCCGGCCACGGCTGAGGCTTGGCGGGAAAAGCTGCAGTACGCTGAGAAGGGCGGTTTGATCGCGCACCCTTACAACGTGGCGTTGATTCTGGGTAACGATCAGCGCTGGGACGGGGTGATTACCTGGGACTCGTTCAGCTCTAAAACTCGCAAGCTGCGTACTCCACCGTATGGCGGTGCTGCCGGCGATTGGAGCGACCTGGACGATATCAAGGTGACGTTGTGGCTGGCTGATGTGTACGGCTTGCGGGTTAAGTCCACCCATGTGGTGGAGGCCGTTAGTTCGGTGGCAGCGGATAATTCGGTGCACCCGGTGCGTGAGTACTTGAACGGCTTGGAGTGGGATGGGTCGCCACGTCTTGAGCTTTGGCTGCAGGATCGGCTGGGCGTTATCGACACTGAGTACACCCGTAAGGTGGGCAAGCGCTGGATGCTATCGGCGGTGGCGCGGGTGTGCAAGCCGGGCTGCAAGGCGGACTCGATGCTGATTTTGGAAGGGTTGCAGGGTGCGGGTAAGTCGACAGCGGCACGTATTCTGGGCGGCGAATGGTTTATGGATACGTCATTCGACTTGAGCAGCAAAGACGCTTATCAGGCGATCCGGGGCAAGTGGATTGTTGAGATGGCCGAGCTGGATAGCCTGAACAAGGCGGAGTCGACCAAGGCCAAGCAGTTTGTTTCATCCTCTATCGACACGTACCGTGAGAGCTACGGGCGGCGGATGCTCGATGTGCCGCGCCAGAGTGTGTTTATCGGCACCACTAACCAAGACGAATACCTGAAAGACGACACGGGCAACCGCCGTTACTGGCCGGTGATGTGCACCAAGGTGGATCTCGAAGGCCTACGAGCCGACCGTGATCAACTCTGGGCCGAGGCGGTAGCCTGCTTTCGCGCAGGTGAGCCATGGTGGGTTGAGCGCGAGGAGGCTGATATCTTTGCCGCCGAGCAAGACCAGCGTTATCAGGCGGATATGTGGGAGGACCTGGTGATAACTTACCTGGCCGAGAAGCATATCGGGGAGACAGTTACGGGCGCGAACCTGCTTGAGCATGCGCTGAACATAGACCCAAGCCATTGGGGCAAGCCGGAGCAGATGCGTATCGGCAAGATTATGCACCGGCTGAAGTGGCCGCGCCGGCGCAAGGGCAGCGGCCCAGGTGGTGTGCGCAGTTATGAGTACGTGAAGCCAGCTGAGTGGAAGCGCGGGACACCCATTACTCAGCAGGAGAGTGCGTTTTGATTCCCGAGATGGATGAGATGTTGCAGCTATGGGCGCGCGATATGCACGGCGGTGTTGGTGCCGGCGGCTCTGGCAGCAGCATGCTGGGGCAGTTGATGGACTGTAAGGGCGAGCTGATACGTGGCTCGCGCGGCGGGCCGAAAATGCTGCTGAGTTGGAGTGCGGACATTGAGGTGATCGTGAACAAGCACTTAGCCTGGCCATTGGCGCAGGTTGTGCGTGAGCACTATCTGAACCATGAGAGCCTGGAGCGGCAGAAGTGGGCGCACTGCGGGTGTGGTCGCACGCAGTTTTATGCGCGTCTGCATTCGGCGCATCTGGAGATTGCGGGCATGTTGCTGGAGCGTGCGGCGTGATTACGCCTCGCGACCCAGCACGGCCCGCCTGTGTTCTTGCTAGCGGAACGGCTGTATGCCGCGTAGTAGCTGGCGACGGCGCACCGTCCTACCAATTGCCGCCACTCCCGCATAGCACAAGCGCACACCATCACGCGCGCGCATCACGCGCAGCGTTAATTAATTTCTCCCTCTATATGGAGAACTTAATAAATAGTAGGACGGAAGGTCAGCACCTTGATTTTGCGGCGTTGCAAACGTCGCACTTGTCTTTGGTGTGGTAGGGCTGGTGGGGTGCATGCCTGCGGCGCTGGAGCCAGTTACGTTATATGGCCGCTGATTGCCGGTGCGTTGCCGTTGATTGCGGGGGTGGCAGTGTCGCGCCCTTGCTGCCACCGGATTGGAGGGGTATAAATCAGGCACGTTCAGAGAGGTACGCAACTAGAGACCTCACCCAAACCCGGCCACCGCGCCGGGTTTTTTGTTTTTGGCGTTTGGGGTCCCCGCCCTGGTCAGAACGCCATGGCTCATGGATGAGCCGCCTATTTCAGGCCCCGCCACTCGGTGGGGCTTTTTTGTTTCCGGCAGCAGGAGCCCGGTATGTCGACTGAACAGCAAATGCAGCAGGGCTTAGAGAATTTGCCAACGTGGTTACTGGTATTGGTTGCTCTGGCTGGGTTGGTTGGCGAGATGCGCCAGGCTGATCTGCCTGGGGTTGCGATGTCGGAGATCATCAAGCGTGTGCTGCTGCGGTTCGGCAGCTCGGCGCTGTTTGGTATGGCCACGCTGTTGCTGGCTCTGGCGTTTTGGAAAGATCCTTATGTGGCTGGCGCCTTGGCTATTGGCGTCGGCCTGCTGGGTGCTGACATCACCGGCGCCATCTACGCGCGCTGGTTGGCGAAGAAGGTTGGGGTGTGTGACGTGCCCAGTAAGCCTCGGGCTGATGGCGATGCGTAAGCCCAAGAAGCTGAGCAGTTCGGCCAAGGGCTACGGCTACCGCTGGAAGCTGGCTCGTGCTGACTTCCTGCGCCGCAGCCCGCTCTGCCGGTTCTGCCAGAATAAGGACCTGCTGGTTGCCGCCAGCGTGGTCGACCACATCGTTGCTCATAAGCTGGGTGACGCCAAGTTGAGTGGCTGCCCTGACCAGATAGCCAAAGCCTGGAAATTGTTCTGGGATCGCAGCAACTGGCAATCGCTCTGCAAGGTCTGCCACGACTCGACCAAGCAGCGGATGGAAAAGTCGGCCCACCGTGGCTGCAGCGATGAAGGCCGGCCGCACGATCCGCGCCATCACTGGAATCTCCGCGCCCCGGGGTAGGGGGGGTTAAAAACCCCCAATCTGGCGAGTATCGAACGACATATGGAACTCGGTTCGCAACGCCGGGAAAAATGGGGGGTGACCCCTTTCTGGTAGTGCACGTTGCTACGTGAAATCTGAGGTGGTTTATGTCTGGGAATGGCAACTCTGGCCGTACAGCCCAGCCCGCTGTTCTGCATCTGCTCCAAGGTAATCGGAGCAAGCGCAACCCCAAGGATCTGCTGGAAGAGGTGGCCAAGCCCGCCGTTCCGGTTGAGGCACCTGATAAGCCTGATTGGCTCGATGACTCTGCTGGCCGCGAGTGGGATCAGCTGATCCCCGCTTTGCTGGCACTGGGGTTGGTCACTCGCCTGGATGGCCAGGCGCTGGGTCAGTACTGCGAGGCTGTGGCGGAGTATCAGCGCTTCACCCTTGCGATACGCGAGATCAACAACAACGCGCTGACGCCACGCGGCGGCGACGTACAGACATACCGCACGGGTGCGAAGGATCTCTCCATCTGGCGCAAGCTACGCAACGACGCCCAGCGCCGCGCCGATGATCTCGGCCGCCAGTTCGGTCTCACGCCGCTTGCCCGCCGAGGCCTCAAGCCCGCCGCGCCGCAAGGTGAGTTATTTCCCAATGGACCAAGAGACGCCGCCGAGCGCTACTTCACCTGAGCAGGGTGACCGTGTAACCGCGTTCGCCAGTGCGGTATTGGGTGATCAGATCGTTGCTGGCCCGGATATTCGCAACGCCTGCAAACGCCACTTGCGTGACCTGGTTGAAGGTCCGCTGCGTGGGTTGGTCTGGGATCTGGAAGCGGCCAGCCGCGCCATTGGCTTTTTTGAGGATGTGCTCTGCCTCAACGGCGGCGAGTATGAGGGCCAGGCTTTCCTGCTTGCGCCATGGCAGGCCTTCATTGTCGGCTCGCTGTTTGGTTGGTACACCGTCGACGGGTTCCGTCGCTTTCGTATCGCCTACATTGAAACCGGCAAGGGTTCCGGCAAGTCACCACTGCTAGCTGGCATCGGCCTCTATGGCTTGGTGGCTGACGGTGAACAGCGCGCTGAGATCTACGCCGCCGCGACCAAGCGTGACCAGGCCATGATCCTGTTCCGCGATGCGGTGGCCATGGTCAATATGTCGACCAAGCTGGCGTCCCGCCTGGTGCAGTCCGGCCGTGACGAAAAGGTTTGGAACCTTTACTACCCCAGCAGCTTTTCGTTCTTTCGCCCGATCAGTTCCGACGAAGGCCAGTCTGGCCCGCGCCCGCACATGGGGCTGATTGATGAGCTGCACGAGCACAAGAACGCCAGCGCCGTAGACATGATGCGCGCTGGCACAAAGAGCCGCCGCAAAGCGCTGATCGCCATGATCACCAACAGCGGCTCAGACAAAAAGAGCGTTGCCGGTCAGTACCATGACCTGGGCATTCGCGTGTGCAACGGCTCGCAGGAAGGCGACAGCCTCTTTGCATTCATCTGTTCGCTCGATGAGGGCGATGATCCGATCAAGGATGAAAGCTGCTGGGCGAAGGTAAACCCATCGCTGGACTTCATTGCAGAGGGGCAAACAGACGGCATCCCTGGCCGCCAGTATCTGCGTGAGCAGGTGCAGGAAGCACGCGGCATGCCCAGCAAAGAGTCAGTCGTAAGGCGGCTGAACTTCTGCGAGTGGACCCAGGCGACCTCGCCATGGATCTCTTACGACGTATGGACCGAGGCATGCCAGCCGGTGCCCATGCGCATGCTGCGCGACCGGCCTTGTGTTGGTGGGCTCGACTTGGCCAGTACTCAGGATCTGACTGCGTTCGTGTTGGTGTTCTACCCCACGGCGGCTGACCCGCACTGGCGGCTGCTGCCGTACTTCTGGATACCTGATCACGAGCTTGAAGAGCGCGAGAAGCGCGACCAGGTGCCCTACGGCGTGTGGATTCGTGAAGGGCATTTAGAAACAACCCCGGGCCGGGCCATCAGCAAACTGCACGTGCTACGGCGGCTGCAAACAATCTGCTCCTATTTCGATGTTGTCGAGATCGCCTATGACCGCTGGCGTATCGAGGATCTGCTGCAATTGATGGAAGAGCACGACATCAGCCTGCCGACGATGAAGGGCTTCGGCCAGGGCTATCAGTCCATGTCACCAGCGGTGGATGAGTTTGAGCGTCGCCTGCTCGGCATGGCAGGGCAAGCAGAGGTTATAGACCTTGACGCCGCTGAATGGGAGTTGGTCAGTGAGACCTCAGTAGAGGTGGTTGAAACCCTACGCCATGACGGTAACCCGGTGATGACCTGGTGCGCCGGCAACGCGGTGATCACCTCAGACCCAGCAGGCAACCGCAAGGTCGACAAGTCAAAAGCCACCGGGCGCATCGACGGCATTGTTGCTGCTGTCATGGGTACCGGTATTAGCGGCTCTACCCCGACTGGGGGTGGTACCTCAATTTATGATCAAGGCGTCGGTATATGAAACTGCTCATCGCTTCCTGGCTCGCCGGCTTGTTGGGCTTTGGCCTGCTGGTGGCGGGCGTGTATCAACTTAATGCCCCGGCTGCATTCATTGTTGCTGGCCTCGGTTTACTGGCTTGGTCGCGTTTGGCTGATCGAGCTGCCGCCGTGCAGCGTTCTAACTTGGGAGGCTGAGCATGTTCTTTTCCAGCGCTCTCGGCCCCGGCCAGGGTAGTTTGACTGATGTTGATAGCGGCTTTTGGCGCGGCCTGATCGGCTCGGGCCGCAACAGCGCCGGGGTGGTTGTCACGCCAGAGTCAGCCATGGGGCTGCCCATCCTGCAAAACTGCGTCACCTTGCTGGCTGAGAGCATGGCGCAGCTACCGCTTGAGGTGTACGAGCGCAAAGACAAAGGCCAGCGTGAGTCGGCCATCAACCACCCGCTGTACGACGTGCTGCGTTACCAGCCCAATGGGTTTCAAACCCCATACGAATACCTTGAAGGCCGGCAGATCGCCCTCGGCCTGCGGGGCAACGGCTTCAGCTGGATTGACCGCCGTGAAGACGGTAACGTTTCCGCGCTCTGGCCGCTGGATAACGACAAAACTCAGGTATTGAAAGGCGGCGACATGCTGCCCTATTACCGCATTGGCGCCGGTGAGCCGGTGCCGATGCGCATGATTCATCATGTGCGCTGGGGCAGCACTAACAACTACTTGGGTATGTCGCCTATTGAGCTGCATGCCGAGTCCGTTGGGCTTGCCCAGGCCGTGCGGCAGTACACCAACAAATCGTTCGCCAACGGCGTTGCGATCTCGGGTGTGATCGAGCGCCCGCGTGAGGCACCGGCAATCAAGGATCAAGGGTCAATCGACCGCATCCTTGATCAATGGGGTGCCAAATTCGGCGGCATGGATAACGCCAAAAAGGTCGCCATGCTGCAAGAGGGTATGACCTTCAAGCCGGTATCCATGAATAACGTGGATGCTGAGATTGTCGCGATCCTCAAGCTGGCTGCTGCGGACATAGCGCGGATGTACAAGATCCCGCTGCCCATGCTCAACGACCTTGAGAAGGCCAACTACAACACCATCGAGCAGCTGCTGATCCAGTTCGTGGTATTCGGCTTGCTGCCATGGGTTAAGCGCCACGAGCAGGCAATGATGCGCGACTTCCTGCTGCCGCAGGACCGGCGCAAGTACTTCATTGAGTTCAACCTGTCCGGCCTATTGCGCGGTGACCAAAAGAGCCGCTATGAGGCCTATGCCATTGGCCGGCAATGGGGCTGGCTCAGCGTTAACGACATTCGGCGACTGGAGAACATGCCTCCGGTTGCCGGTGGCGATATCTACCTGCAGCCGTTGAACATGGTCGACTCCACCAAAGGTGGTGCGGATCTCACCAACCCGAAAGTCCGGGCACAGCTGGAAGTCCAGCAGCTCGAAATCGAAAGGATGCTTGCCCAATGAAACAGTACCTGAGAGCGGCAAGCCTGCTGTTCAACCAACCGTTACTGGTTGCGCCTGACATGCTCGATCTGGGTGTGCGCTGGGCCAATCAAACGATGAACCTCAACATCATCAACATCGGGCCAGCCGCTGCTGGGGCTGGCCTATGGCGTGACGATGAAGATTATGGCGCCCGCCTGGAGCGGGAGGAACACAACCGCCGTGTGGCCATTGGCAACACGGGCATTGAGGTGATCCCCGTCAGCGGCATTCTCGTGAGCCGTGGTGGCCACATCAACGCTTGCGAAACCATGACAAGCTACGAAGGGCTGCGCGCGCAGATCCGCCAAGCGGTCGCGGACCCGCTGGTTGAGCGCGTGGTGCTTGATATCGACAGCCCCGGTGGCGCCGCAGTGGGTGCGTTTGAACTGGCGGCGGATATCCGCGCTATGTCGTTGCGGAAGCCTATCACCGGCATCGTTAACTACATGGCTTACAGCGGCGGCTACCTGATCGGCTCAGCCTGCAGTGAGCTGGTGGTTAGTCAGACCAGCGGCCTTGGCTCCATTGGCGTGATCGCCAGCCACATGGACCGCTCCAAGATGGAGGAAAACATGGGGGTCAAGGTGACCACCGTGTTTGCCGGGGCACACAAAAACGATCTGAGCCCGCACGAGCCGCTGACAGATCAGTCGCTCAAGTTCCTCAACGACCTGGTGCAAGAAAGCTACCAGTTGTTCGTAGAGGCAGTGGCTGATTATCGCGGCCTGTCCGTGCAGCAAGTCATTGCCACTGAGGCTGGGTTGTTCCGTGGCAAGGCCGGTATTGCCGCAGGCTTGGCTGACCGTATGCAAAGCCCGCAAGACGCAGTAGATGAGCTTTCCCGTGCTGTTGCTCAAAACCGTGCAAACCGCCCAGGCGGCCGCATTGCGCTGCGCGCCCAGGCAATGGATATCCAAACCCGATTCTGACCGCGTTCGCGGCAGCCACCCAACCCGCTCCGGCGGGTTTTTTAATGCCCAGGAGGCACCATGTCCCTTGTACTTCAACTGCGTAGCGAACGCGCCAAGCTCAATGAGAGCCTGCAAGCGTTGGCTAAAATCGAGGCGGGCGGCACTGCGCTGACCGTTGAACAACTCGCCAGCTTTGCGGATCTGGAAACCCAGATCAATTCCATCAGCGACAAGATCGGCCGCGCCGAGACGTCTGAGCGAGTGCAGGCGTCTAGCGCTGTACCCATTAATGAAGGCGCACAGGGTAGCCAAAGCCCGCCTGGCGCTCACATCCATGTCAGCGGTCCCAACAACGCGGCCACCACCAAGCCTGGCGTTGCCATGGCGCAAATGGTGCGCCTCATGGTGCAGGCCGGTGGCAATCAGCACGAGGCTGCCAAGCTCGCTAAAAAGGGTGGCTATGCTGATGATGTGCAGATGGCGCTCTCCACCGTCACGCCGGCATCTGGTGGCGTGTTGGTGCCGGAGAACTTCAGTACCAGTGTGATCGAATCACTGCGCCCTCGGTCAGTAGTGCGCCGTATGGGTGCTGTCAGCTTGCCGCTGAACAATGGCAATTTGACGTTGCCGCGCGTGATAGGCAACACCACAGTCACCTACTTGGGCACCGAGGAAGATATTTCGGTTACCGATATGCAGTTCGGTGACCTCAAGCTCACCGCTAAAAAGGCGGCGGCTATCGTCCCAATCTCAAATGACCTACTGGCACACGCAGGTGTTAACCCGCGCATTGATGCGCAGGTGAGCGCCGACCTCGCTGCCAGCATGGGCCTCTCGGAGGATCTG
Source organism: Pseudomonas sp. TMP9 (assembly GCF_037943105.1). Lineage (NCBI taxonomy): Bacteria > Pseudomonadati > Pseudomonadota > Gammaproteobacteria > Pseudomonadales > Pseudomonadaceae > Pseudomonas > Pseudomonas vesperimontis. The sequence goes on along the minus strand of NZ_CP149803.1, from coordinate 2,537,332 downwards.
CACTTTATTCGTGGCGCGGGTACAGGCGATCTGCCGAAGGGGCTGCGTTATTGGGCACCTGCAGGCAACGTGCTAGCTGCGCCTGCGGGTGCAACGCTCGCGATTGTTGATACCTACTTGGGCGGCATGATGCTGCGCTTAGAGGCCGCCAACGTCGACCTCGCCTCCTGCGGCTGGATCATGGCGCCGCGTGTGCTGCGCTGGCTCCAAGCGTTGCGTGATGGCAACGGTAACAAGGCGTTCCCTGAGATCGATGGAGGCTTGCTCAAGGGCTACCCGGTTGCGCTAACTACGCAAGTGCCGGTCAACCTGGGCGCTGGCACCAATGAGACAGAGATCTACTTTGTTAACTTCGCCGACTGCTACATCGGCGAAGACGCCAATCTGGCAATCGCCATCAGTACCGAAGCCTCTTACAAAGACGGCGGCGGCAATGTTGTGAGCGCCTTCCAGCGTGATCAGACGCTGATCCGCGTGATCAGCAAGCACGACTTTGGCCCGCGCCACGTCGAGTCCATCGCGGTCGGTACCGGCATCACCTGGGGTGCTGGCATGTAAACCGCGCGCCCCGCCTCGTGCGGGGCGCACTTTTTGCGTTATGAGGATTCTGTAATGAGCGAATTAAAACCCGTCACCTTTGCCAAAGTTTGGCGCGGCTACAACGTCGCCGAAACCGCCGGTTTCCCGGCTGACGTGGCGGACATGCTGGTGAGCAATGGCACAGCGGTTGAGTACGACCCTGCCGCCGTGCCTGGTGCAAAGCCGAAAAAAGTCCGTGCTGCAGCGCCTAAGTCTGCTGCTAAGCCCGGCCCGGCCGCCGTTACTGATGCTGGCGGCGCGCCTGCTTCTGGTGGCGCTGATGGCAATACCGATATCGATGAGGCTAAGCCCTAATGGCTCGCCGAATTGCCTACTCCGGTGCTGCGGCAATCACCTTAGCCGAGGTCGCCTTGCAGTGCCGGGCTGAGGAGGCTGATCTGGCGCCAGAGCTGGCGCTGATCGAGGGTGTAATCATCCCCGGCGTTACGGCGCAGGCTGAAGAACGCACGGGTGCGGCAATTCGGGTGGCTGAGTATGTTGAGGATTGGCCGGCGCATTACGGCTCTGGTCGTGCTCTAGACGTTGGCCAGGCCACTGAGATTGTCTCAGTGGCCCGCTTGGGCAGCGGTGGCGGCGTGACAACTCTCACCGTGGCCACTGAGCTGCGACAGGGTGGCCGGGAGAGCTTTCTGTATTTCCCCGATGGTCGACCCCCTGGTGAGCTGCGTATCACCTACAAAGCCGGCGTCGACCTTGCTGCCTACCCTGGCGTGCGTATGTGGCTGCTGCTCAATGCGGCCACGGCTTATGAGTTTCGTGAGCGCTTTGTCGTGGGCACGATCCTAGCTGAGCTGCCCTCAACATTCACCGACTCCATGCTGGCCGAGATAACCGTGCCACCGAGGTTCTGATATGCGAGCAGGCCGATTGCGCTACCGCGCCAAGGTGTTGGGGCTGGATGACCAGCTGCAAGCAATTGCGCTGGGTGAGCGCTGGGTAGACATTCGCACCAAGGAAGGTGAAAGCCCAGCACCCCTGGGGCTTCGTCAGCGCTCGCTGGTGGAGATACGCGCCCGCGCTTCTGAGTTGTTCCGCTCTGGTCGCTACTTGGTGCACGGTGCTCGGCTGTTCCACCTGGTTACCCCACGCGATCCGCGCGGTAACGGTGCCGAGGTTGTAGTGTCGGCAGAAGAGCTGATCGGCACGCCGGCTACCTACACCGCCCAGGCTGGTTCGCCACCGCTGCCTTGTCGCGTGTTCATGGCCTATGACGTCGCCCGCCCTGGGCAGTTCGCTGGGGTGGTGGAGCACGTGACGCAGCTGGAGGCTGCGCTGATTGAGGTCGGTCGGCCGCAACCTGGTGCGGTGTTTGAGGCTGCTGGCGTGGCCTGGCGGGTTGCAGGCTTGGTCGAAGGCGAGGATGACCGCATCGTGCGGCGCATGTGGGTGAAGCGTGTATGAACCGTATCGACGTGAGCCTGCCGCAGTTCGAGGGCGGTGCCGCCGCGTTTGGCATCGACGAAAAGCGTTTCGCGCGGATCGAGATCAACTCGACCAACCGGACGGCGCGTTGGGTTAAGCGTGTGCTGCTGGTTGAGCCGTTCACCAAAGCAACAGGGGTGCGGAGGGTGATCTTCAATGATCGCCTTCGCCTTGATCTGGCCAACACGGGCAGGCCTGAAGCCAGCATTGTTCCGTCATCGGCCACTATTCCGGCTCGCAGCTACCGGCACCGGGCGAGCCCGGTTGGCGGCTCGAAGACAAACGCCCGCGTGCTGGTGGACTGGTGGCGCGGCGAGAAGGTAGCGGCCGGCTTCATCAACCCATCCAGCACCCGCAAGCTGCCACTGGCCACCCGCAGTGTGCGCGAGCGCAATGTGCACGCCAAAACGAAGCTGCCGCATATCACCCAGTACCGTTATGACTACCGAGCACCCGAGGACGCCAATGGCCCATCAGCTGCAGCGCTGTTCCGCGTAGCCGTGGATGACAGCACGCGCGAGCAGGCGGCTGACCGTTTGGCCTTCGAGTTCAACCTTGATCTGGATAAGGAGCTGTTCTGATGCAACTGATCGCCACGCGGGTGACTGACTTTCTCGCCGCCCAGTTGCGGCTAGTCGCCCAGGCTAACGGCTATCCGCTCAACCTGGCGGGTGTGCATGTGGGCCAGTTCTATGAGGATCTGCCGCAAGGCGCACCGCTGCCGCTCGCCACACTGGTAGCCGCCTCCACCAGTGATGCCATTACGCCTGCTGGCGTGGTGCTCTCCGGCAAGCGTGGGCGGGCTTATCAGGTTGAGGTGGTTATCAACTTTGAAGACCACCCCGGCATCGAGCGGCATGTGCTGCTGGATCAAGTCGAGTGGGGCATCGGCCGCGCGGTGCGTGTGCGCCCGCCGCCTGACCTGCTCGGCCTGCTGCAGAGCGTCACGCTGGGTGACGTGCAATTTAACTACCCGGCCCCGGGGCATTCCATTGCCATCGTGCAGGCTCAGGTTGCCGCTGTTTTCATCGAGCAATACCAACCCTAGGAGGGTGATATGTCCACCACCAAAGCAGAAAAGGCCTTCACCTTCCGTGAGGGGGGCAAGGTCAAGTTGTACGACAAAGGCGCTGAGCTGAGCGGTGCCGTCTTGGCGCATGCCCAAGCCAACGGCTTTGCGCCCAAGCCCAAAGAAGAAAAGCCCCAGGCCGAGGCCAAGCCGGCTGCTGAGCCGAAGTAAGCCCGCCACTCATCCGCGCTTCACCTGGCCCCGCGCCGCTCTCTGATATCGAGGTAAATCCATGATCACTGTTCCTGACGCCAGCCTTGTAGGCTTTGGCGACCTGTTCACACGCGCCTACCAAACCCAAAAGGCCATGCTGCCACTGGGTAACACCAGCGAGCTGAAGATCGCCCACACTGAAGAGCAAAAGGCTTTGGCCAACTTCATTACCGGTGTAGGCAACCGCAACTCGTTCTCGCGCGTTACTGGCGTAACCTGCAGCTTCACCCTGTATGACGTCAACGCTTGCAACCTCGCGCTCATGGGGCGCGGCACCATCAAGGGTGTGGCATCGGCCCCAGTGGTTGATGAGGTGCATGTCTGCGAAGCGGTGGAGGGCGAGTTGATCCCCTTCAACTCCCTGCCGGATATGTCGGTAACCGTCACCGTCAAAACAGCCGGTGATGTCGCTCTGGCGCCGGGCACCGATTACATTCTTACGCCCTATGGCATTCAGCTCACCAGCGGCACCACCGTCACCGCTGCAGGCGTCAAAGTGAGCTACACCTCGCTCAAGGCCGATGTGGTGCAAATGCTCACCACCGCTCAGGCGGAGCTAGAAGTCTACTTTGCCGGCCTCAACGCCGCTCAAGGTGGCGCGCCAACCCCGGCTCGCCTGCGCCGCTTCAAGGTTGGCCTGGTGCAAGAAATTGCCCTGAGCGGTACTGACTACGCGGCCTATAACGTCACTGGTGAGTTGCTGGCTGACCCGCTGGTGACTGCGCCGGGTATGTCGCAGTTCTACGAGTTGGGCGTGGCTGCGAAAGCGGCGTAGCAACAAAACAAAACCCCGCCAATGGCGGGGTTTTATTGAGGGTCTTAATTGTGAAAACCATCAGCTGTATGTGTATTCCTTCCAAGGGATCTGGGACGGGTGAAGTCCTGCAAGGAATTTGGCCAGATCAGTTCGACCGTGATACCGGAAATTACCTCGGGCGTCCTGCGACGCCAGAACAACTGGCAGCCCTGGAAAGTAACCTTGCAACGATCCGCGAACCTTATCGGCTTCATGGTTAGAGCTTGTGATGTGATGCTTGACGATAGCTACAGCGAACGTAATGCCTTGTTCCTTGATAACTGCGCCTTGAATTTTCATACCTGACACTCCTTGGTTGTGCGCTGTGTAGTGCGATGGCCAGCTCTTTGGTTGCAGCCAAAGGGCTGAAGCTCCATGCAGGCCATACGCTACTACGGAACGCCCAGGTTGGTCGAACGCACGGTGCACTATCACTGCACCGTTGACGCGCCGCCGTTCTGGGTTTACCTTTGCCCGTACCGCTGTATATCCAGCGGCACGGGTTTGGTCGCCCGGTCAGCTATGGCGCACAGCGCCGCGAGAGCGGTTTTTTTGTGCCCGCTTTATGGCGGGCTGTGCGTGGGAGGGCTTCGGCCCTGCCGGGTCCCATAGCCCCGGTCGACCAACCTGCGCACAGTTCGCCACCCTTTCTGTTTGGTCGCAGTGGTGACGAACTCCAGTCCAGCTATGGAGATCCATCATGTCTACTCGCAACCCAATTGCTTCAGCCGTAACCCGTCACCGTGCATTCGGCGATGTGTCGCGCGGCGTATCCGTATTTGCTGTGCAACAAGGCGTGTCGGCTGTCGACGCGCTGGAGTACGCGCTGTGCCTGCTGAGTACGGTTAGCGCCTCGGTGAAAATGGTGGCGGATGCTGCCGATCATGAGGACGATCAGAAAATTAACTGGTCCACCTACTACCTGTTGGAGTCGGTAGAGGCGTTGCTTAGCTCTTCAATCAGCGGTTTGCGGGAGGCGAAGTGATGAGCCTGCCGATGGAGTTTTCGTTTGATGGTGCCGCCGTACGCGTGGTGCTGGTGGACGGCGAGCCATGGTGGGTGGCTGCTGATGTTTGCGGTGCTTTGGCTATCACCAACGCCCGCGATGCACTGAGCCGTTTGGATGATGATGAGAAGGGTGTCGCTTTAACCGACACCCTTGGTGGCAATCAACAACTGAGCATCGTCAATGAGTCCGGTCTTTACTCGTTGATCTTCAAAAGCCGTAAGGCCGAGGCTAAGCGCTTCAAGAAGTGGGTTACCGCTGAGGTGCTGCCGAGCATTCGCAAGCACGGCACCTACGTGATGCCCGCGGTTGAGTTTGAGCAGCCGCCTGCGCCGCTGGCCTCGCACGTTGAGGCGGATGAGATTGTCAGCGCTGGCCGCGTGTTCCGCGCGCTGTACACCACCGGTCGGGCCATGGGCATGGCGCGCCGGCTGGCCGCCACCCGCGCCAACCAAGCCGCCACCCGCACAACGGGTATCGACCTAGCGGCCGAACTAGGTGCCAGCCAATGGCTGGATGGGCCGGATTTGCCAGAGCCGCAACGCAAGCAGTACGAATTGCAGCAACGCATACGGGCTCACCTTGTGGCCAATAACTGGCCACAAGGCTTTAGCGGCCAGCAGCTGATACAGGCCCTGGCCTTGATTAATGACCGGGGCACGCAAATGGCCGTAGGCACCGCGTTGCAGCTGTTGGGCTACAAGCGGGTGCGGCTCTCCACCGGTTGCCGGCCTTATGTGTATGAGCTGACTACGTTGCCGGCTATTGCGTAGTAGTGGTGCCTGCAAGTAGTTCGCGGGCTTTGTCGATGCGCTTGATAAGGTCTTGGTGGGGCTTTGTGTCTTCGAATGCATAGCCTCCACCTTTTTTTACAAACTCCTGGCTTAGGTAAAGGTCCGCTATGTTCAGCCAGCGTTCGCACACCTCTACTTCTGCGACGTAGTTCTGAGCCTTGCGTTGGAGAATGGCCACGCGCTGGAAAAAGATCGGGCGCGGTATCCGCCGTTGCCCGTTGGGGGTATTCCAGAACTCAAGCTCTTCTCCTATGCAGCAGTCGACCATGGTTTCCAGATCGTCTTTGTGGCTATACGAGAGTTCGTATCGGGTTTGGCGTGCCTTTGAGGCTGGGTCTCTGGGTTGGTAAACGGGCTCATCGTATATTTCATCGTCGTCGTCTTCGTCACCTTCCTCACCCTGTATCTGGATTGTCAGGGTGACGCCGTAGAGCTGCCCGTCTTTCCCACCATTTATGGCGTGCACCGTTGCGTCTACGTTGAATTCTTCAAGGTGGGGCAGAATACGCTCGGCTACATCGCGCTTGAGGTAGCCGATCTGGAAACTGGCAACGTAAACCGCCACTGCATTTTCGTCGTGAGGGTTTTCCGGTTCGGGCTCTAGCTGCGCGTACATGCCGGGTTGTACGTGATGTTTGATGATGGTTTGCCGTGGTTCGCCATCTGGGTTGTTGAATGACTCCCCGACTACGGCGCAGATGAAAGATTTCATGCTCTATACCTCTTCCCTGATTTTTGGGCGTAAAGGCTAAAAGCTACTACGTTGCCGGTTGGTTTTGCTAGTCGTTGTCCTTTCCCCCGCTGCGGCGGGTTTTTTATTACCTGGAGAAAAGTCATGGCCTTTGACCGGCTGATCCAACTCACCCTGCGCGCCCGTAACTTCCTGTCGGGTGATGTGCAGCCGGCTACCGACTCTATGCGCGAGCTGGCCGAAGAAGGCCAGCGCCTCAAGGCGAGCATGGAGGATGTGGGCCGTGCCCGCGGGTTTGCCCGCTCGCTGCGAGATAGCCAGCAGGCCACTGAGGGGTTGTCCCGCGCCCAGGCGGATGCCCGCGCCACGCTGGATGATCTGACCCGTGAGCTGGGCGACAACGCCGAAGCCACTGCCGGCCAGCGCATTGCCATGCGCGAGGCCCGGCGCACGCTGGATGAAGCCGAGCGCGCTTATAAGAAAAACCAGAGCGCTATCAAAAACCTGACCACCGACTTAAAACAGATGGGGGTGGATACCGACAACGTAACGGCCGAAGAGAAACGCCTGGCCGCAGAGTTGGAGGATGGCAAGAAGGCGCTGGGCGATAACCGTGACGCCATCAAGCAAAAGCGCGTTGAGGAAAAGAAAGCCGCTGACACAACCAAAGAGCACGCGGATCGGGTGGATGCAGCCCGTGGCTTTATGGCCAACGGTGCCAAGCAAGTGCTGGCGTTCGCCGCTGCCTATGTGTCGCTCAGTGCGGTAATGGGTTTGGTGCAAGGCGGTCTAAGGCTAGTTGCCCAGGGTATTCGCGCTGTCGCCCTGGATGGTTCGGAGAAACAGCAGGCGCTCGGGCAGCTAGAGGCAGCGCTGGCGTCTACCGGGCGTCAGGCTGAGTTCACGGCAAAGCAGCTGCTGGATATGGCGGATGCGGCCGAGGCCAGCTCGATGCTGACTGCTGAGCAGGTGCAGTCTGCTCAGGCGCGCCTGCTGTCGTACACCGATGTGGCGGCCACTGAGTTCCCGCGTGCTATGCAGATCATCATTGATCAGCAGCAGCGCCTTGGTATCAGTGTTGAGCAGTCAGCGGAGATCGTAGGGCGTGCGCTGCAATCGCCATCCGAGGCCATCACCACGCTGGGCCGACAGGGCTTCAAGCTGGAGGATGGGCAGAAGCGCCTGCTGAGGCAGCTAGAGGCCACCGGTAAAACGGCTGAGGCCCAAGCCATCATCATGGATATGCTGAGCGAGGCCTACGGCGGCTCGGCGGCGGCAGCGCGCCTCAACACGGCGGCGGGCTTATGGAAGGGGCTAGGTGATCGCGTTGGTGACTTTGCCAGCCGCGTTGCTAACTCAGGCGCGTTCGACTTCATCCAGCGCAAGCTGGTGGAGCTAAGCGATTACTTGGATGAAATGGCCAATGATGGCCGGCTTGATAAGTTAGCCGAGGCGCTGAGTAATGCATTTATTCAAGGTGCGGAGAAGGTAGAGGAGTTCGCACTAAAGCTTCTGGATGTCGACTTCAAAACCCTGACCGATGATAGCGCTGCATGGTTGAACCAGTTTGGGCGCAACATCGACAAAACTGTTTCAGCGCTGCAGATGATGACGGCGCCTATTCGTATTGCCTCGAACGTGCTGACCGGATTTATGGCCGCTGCTGGTACGGCCTTTACAGCGTTAGCGGGCACGGCGCTTTCTGTCATGGCGACTGTAGCCAAGGCTGTGCCGGATGCACTAGGTGGCAAGGTGCTGGTCGCCGGTATTGAGTCTGCGCTCGACAAGGTTTTTGCCCTGATGGAAGGCCTTGCGGGCCAGGTTGCGCAGGATGGCCGGGATATTACCGACACCTTTTCCGGTATTGGTAGCAGTGGCGAGAGGGCCGCTGAGAAGATTGATAAGTCTTGGAAGAAAATCGACCGCAGCGCAGAAGTAGCCCGCAAAAAATCGGAGGAGCTTGCCGATGCTGTGACGCGGGCGAACTTCAAGATCACAGGTCTTGGCCAGGCAATGGCGGCCATCAAGTTCGCCGACTCCGCTGATGAGTTGCGGTTGATCAAGGTCGCACTGGAAGAGGCCTTTGATAAGAAACTAATCGACCAATCGGGGCTGGAAACAACGCTCGCTGCCGTTGCTGAGCGTATGAAGATCGTCGAGGCTTCTACCAGGGGCGCAACTGCTGCCGATAAAGAGCAGTCGGTTGCCGTAGCCAAGCTGAAGGCTGAGCAGCAGGCGCTGCTTGAGCAGCGTTTGAAAGATGAAATATCGCTGGAGGCATATCAGAAGCGGCATAACGAGTTGGCTGTTGAGATTGCGCAGCTTACTCAAGGGGTGGGTGATGCCACCCTCTCTATTAAAAGTTACCAAGATGCACAGGAAGCATTCAGCTCTGCCGGTACGGTTGCTGAGTTGGAGGCATTAAAGAAAGCGTTATTCAACGCGTACAACAGCAAGGCCATCAGCCTTGAGCAATTTCAAGAGCAGCACAATGCCGCGTCGGTTGCTATCCAGAAGCTGGGTGGTGCGTCACGCAGCATGGGTGATGATGTAAAGGGTGCAACCGGTGAGCTGCAAAACCTGGCTGATGTGCAATCCGCTATCGCCAGCGCCAAAACTGACGTTGAGTTCAACAACATCCGCGCCGCCCTGCGGCGGATGCTTAATGACGGGCTGATTGGCGCTACTGAATACAACAAGGCGCTGGATGAAACCAATACCAAACAGAAGGAGCTGAAGGGCGCTGTCGTAGATACAGGCAACGCCGGTAAGGATGCAGGCGAGAAGCTCACCGACTCTCAAATCGCCTACAACAAAGCGCTTGAAGACGGCATTGTTACCAACGAAGAGCTGCGCCGCATCTCCGGCAAGCGCATGGAAGAAGAGCGCCGCGCCAGTGGCGAGGCCATGGAGCGCAGCCGTAAGGATGGCGACGACACCAAGCGTGACATCAGCGCCTTCGAGGATTTCTTCGGCGGCGTCATCAGCCGCGCCCGTGAGCCCTTGGCGGCGATGAGTGCGGCGGCGTTGGAGTTTTACGACCGCCTGCGCGGCATCTCATCGGTGGATGTGTCTGTCGATACCGGCAGCCTAGACGCCACCCGCGATTCACTGGAGCGCGTGACCAAAGCCCTGGGCGATGTGCAGGCCGAGGCCGCTAAACCGATGATCAGCGGGCTAGGGCGCTGGCAGTTGGAGACGCAACAAGCCAGCCTGAAAACCCAACAAGCCTTCCTCGGGCAAAAAGCGGCGCTGCAAAACCTGACTGAAACCTACGCCCGTGGCGATATCTCGGCCAAGCAGTTTGTGGCCAGTGCCAGCTCGATGCGCCGCGCGCTCAGCCTGCTCGATGACAGCGACCTCAGCGGCCTAGAGTCCGCCATCAGCGCGGCCCAGCAGCGCATGGAACAAATGAACCAATCCACGCGCGGCACGCTGGAAGGGCTGATGGATGAGCTGGACGGCCTGCAAGGCCGCACCGAAGAGATCGAGCGGCGCAAATTCGCCAGCCGTCAGCGCGAGCTGCAAACCCAGCTGGCCGAAGCGCAAGCCGGTGGCGACTCCCAAGCCGTGGCCAATGCCCAACGGGCGCTGGGCATGTTGCGCCAGATCGAGGCCGAAACCGCGCAGCAGCGCCAACGCACCGAGCAAGAGAAACGCATCGAGGCTAACAAGCCCGCCGCCACGGCAGCGCCCGCCACACCGGGCAAAACCATCCGGCTGGAAAATGCCAACGGCAAATCTGTAGACGTGGCCATCAACTCGGCCAGTGATGAAACCAACTTGCTGAGCATCCTCGAAGATGCTGGGCTAAGGGCTCTGTGATGGCATTAACCCTAGGCAGCATCAACCTGGCCGACAACCCCGACTTGGCCGGCGAGCAACTTGAGTGGACGGACGAATGGGACTGGGACCCCGTGGAGCAAAACCAAGAGCGCAGCCTGAGCGGCGCACTGATCGTGCAGGAGGGCCGCAGCAAACTGTACGGCCGCCCCATCACCCTCAGCAGCAACGGTGGCGCGTACTTCACCTTGGCCAAAGTGCGCGAGCTGGAAGCGCTGGCCGCCGTGCGCGTGATCGTGATGCTACTCACCCTGCCAACCGGGGCGCAGCATTACGTGACATGGAACCGCGCCGCCGGCCCATCGGTACAAGCCAAGCCCATGTGGCGCACGGTTAACGCCAGCAACGACTGGCTGCATGAGCTGACCCTGCGGCTCATCACCGTGGCACCCCCTGCACCGCCCGCGCCCTAACCCGCGCTTACCCCAACAACCCTTTAAGCCCGCCGCGTGCGGGCTTTTTTGTGCCCGGAGATAGGCATGGCGATTAACAAAACTGACATCAAGCTGCTCAAATCCCAGCGCCTAACCGATGAGAATGACGGCGGTGGCCGTGCTACCGGTGAGGCCGTGATCGATGCGCAGGTGAATAACCTGTTCCCCGATATCAGCCGGCTCGACCGTACAGCAGGCCGCATCAACCTGCGCAAAGTCTCCGCCGGCGTGATGACCAGCAACGCCGATGCCTACCTAGGCGCGCACGGCATCATCACCGAAGGCCCAGCCGACCCGCGCGTGAGCGTGCTGCTGTTCAACACCGGCAGCCAAACCGATGTGCGCAGCGATGCGCAAAACGCCATTGAGAGTTACGTGGCCGCCGCATCGCCTGCGCAGTTTGAGTTGCTCGGTACCCAGCTGGCCGGCCAGCGCGCCATCGCCTGCGTGCAGCGCGAAGAGCAGCGCATGCCCGAGGTCGGTGACGTGTACCAATTGGCCACCGCCACCCATCAGCAGTACGTGCAACTGGCCGGCGTTGAGGCGCGGTTGGAGCAGTTCACCTATGACTACGGCAACGGCAACTTCATCAACTTCACCCGTCGCCGGTTGGACCTGTCCATCAGCGCGCCGCTGCTGCAAGAGTTCCCCGGTGGCCAGGTCAGCCCGGCCGGTACCGGTGCCACCAGCCTGGACGGCAAAGCCAAGGCCCGCGTGTTGAGCACGCAAATTGCCGATGCCGCGCGCTACTTCGGCATCAGCCCGCTGGCTGAGGCCGTGGCACAAGGTGCGCTGAGCCTGCGGGTTAAAAGCGTGTACTCGCAACTGGTGCCCAGCACCACCAAAGAGAGCGCCCTGGTCGATTTACTCGGCGGTTACCAGCGGCAAATCTACGTGGCCGCTGGCCCGGCACGCTCAGTCAGCCTGACGGTTGCTGCCGGCGCAGTGGCGGGGGAGTCCCGCACGTTCCTCGGTACCGGCTGCGCACCCGGCTCACTGAGCCTAACCGCCAACGGCGGCACCTTTGCCGATGACAGCAAGGGCGGCGTGCGTTTTGTCAGCGGCAGCAACTGGATCAGCAGCGGGCTGGTGGATTACCAAACCGGCGAAGTCACCCTCACGCGCACCGGCACAAGCTGGGCCGGCAGTGCCAGCGCGGTGTACGCACCCGGCGCGGCGGCTACTGGCGAGACTATTACCGGCGAGCTGGAGATTGCCCTGGGCAACCGTGGCTACGTCTACACCCTCAACCTGTCGGGCGCGGTGCCGCGTGCCGGCACCTTGTCGGTCAGTTACATGGCGCTGGGCAAATGGTATGAGCTGCGCGACTACGGCGACGGCCTGCTCACAGGCGAGGGCGCGGGCACCATCAGTTTTGGTTCCGGCACGGTATCGCTCACCCTCAATGCCCTGCCGGATGTGGGCAGCTCGCTGATTTACAGCTACGTCAGCTCAGCCGACAACGCCATTGTGCAGCGCGCGGGCGGCAGCGTGGTGCCCGTGCTTGAGGTGCGCCACACTTTGCCAGAGGGCGGCGTGCTGCCCGGTTCGGTCAGCATCAGCTACACCGCCGGCACGGCGCGCACCCTCACTGATGACGGCAAAGGCAACCTCACCGGCACCGGCGGCACGGGCACCATCGCCTATGCCAGCGGTGAGATTGTCATGCTGCTCAGCGCCACCCCGGCAGGCGGCATCACTTACAGCTACCAGCAGGGCGCTCTGGTCGATACACCGCTAAGTGTTACCAGCGACGGCAGCGGCATGGCCACGTTTACTTTGCCCGGCGCGCCACTTAAACCCGGCAGCGTGCGGGTGGGTTGGCTAACCACCCAACGGCAAGCCGCGCCCGCATTTATCGGCACCGTCGCACTGCCCGTGTATGACACCAATCTCGATGTCGCCCAAGCGGCGTCCGACAACGGTAACGGTGGCTGGCAGGGCGGCCGCACGGGCACTATCAACTACAGCACCGGCGCCTGCACCCTACAAGTGGCGAGGCTCTACACATACGTTGAGCACACCTACGCCAACATCGCGCAAGACGTGCTCGGTGCGCCCTATAGCAGTGGCGCGCCCGTGCTTGTGAAGGTCACGGTGCCGAAACTGGTCACCACCAACGTCCAGCTGCGCGAGCAGTTCGGCGGCACACTCTCAGCGCAAGCCCAAGCAGCGGGCGTGAGCGTAACGCCAAAAACCAGCAGCCAAGCGCAGCCGCCGATCACCGTTAACCTGCTGCCCAGCATCGCCCAGAGCATCGTCCCCGGCTCGCTGTTGTTTAGCTGGAATGGCTCACTGTACTGCGACCGCTCCGGCCTGCTGTACCGCGATGTAGCCAGCAACACCAACGGCGGCGTAGCGGTGGGCACGGTTAACTATGCTGCGCGCACGGCCACGCTCAGCAGCTACATCGGCAACGCCTCAGGCCCGGTCAGTATTCTGGCCTGCCTCACGGCAGCCGTAGGCTTTAGCGTAACCGGTGCAACGTTTCGCACCCCTGGTGCGCCGCTGCGCGCAGCCAGCATGCAAATCACCGTGGTGCGTACGGATACGGCGCAGGTGGTCACGGCTGTGGCCAACCTCAACGGCGAGTTCGCCAGCGGCATCGTGCGTGGCAGTGTCGATGTGGCTACTGGCATTGTGCGGCTGGCGTTTACAACCAACCCGGCGGATGAAACCGGCGCAAGTGACGTGCCCGTCATCCCGCTGTTGCTGCGCTACAACGCTGTGGTGCAAACCCGCTTGCCGCTTAACGCCGGCCTGCTGGGGCTCGACCCGGTGCGCTTGCCATCCGATGGCCGCGTGCCGATCTACCGTGACGGCGAGGTGCTGGTGATCCACCACACCGCTGAAACCTTCATCGCCTCGCCCACGGCGGGCGGCACCGTGCTGCTCGATCGCCAGCAACAGGCCGAGATTGAGGTGGTAGACGGCAACGGCCTGCTGCTGCGCGCGACCTCTTACAGCGTAAACCGCGAGCTGGGCAGCGTGACCTGGGCCAACCCGTTGGTGATGCAAGATGCACAGGCCAACCCACTGAGCCTGCCGCTGATCATCCGTGACCGCGTGGAGCACATGGCCATGTGCACCGACGTGCAAATCACCGGTGTGCTGGGCATCAGCTCACCGCTGCCGTGGGATCTGCCCGCCACTGCAGCGCAGGTATCCAGCGCCGTGGCCTGGGGGGATTTACAAGCGCGGGTGTGGAACTGGTTCACCCAGCAAACGTGGAGCCAAGGCGCACCCAACTGGACGGACCAGGTGCAAGGCAACACCACGACGGCGCAGTACAACAGCCTGAGTTTCCCGCAGGTGATCACCAACGCCGGCGCCATCGTCGGTAAGTGGGCACTGGTGTTCACCAGCGCCACGGCCTTTAACGTGGTGGAAGAAAAGCTCGGCGTTATCAGCGCCGGCAACACCAGCAGCGACTGCTCACCCATCAACGCCCTCACCAACCAACCCTACTTCACCATCCGCAAGGAAGGCTGGGGCAGCGGCTGGGCGGCGGGTAATGCGGTGCGCTTTAACACAGACGCCGCCCTCGGCCCGATGTGGGTTATCCGCACCGTGATCAGCGGGCAGGGCACGGTGGATGACGATCAATTCAAGCTACAGATCAGAGGGGATGCAGACTGATGGCTACTGCTTATCATCGGGATCAGGCTGGGGCGCCGACTTATGCCTTTGGAACAAATGGTGCGGTTGGGTTTGCCGCCTTCAAAGCCATTGCTAAGGCATGTCTTGTAACGGGTTATGCCGGTCGTGCTGCGGCTGGGTGGGAGCTTACTGCGGAGAGCACTAATTACCTCGTTCTTCGAACCGGCAATCATAGTGGCTATGTATGTTTTTCGTGGCCGCAGTCTGCGAACTACATGATGGTGTATTTAGCTGAAACCTACGAAGGAGTCAGTTCAAATGTCATGGTTGGGCAGGGCCTCAAATCTGGTATCGCCTCAGCAAATTCTGCACAGCAGCGCGTGTATCTAGTCCACGCCGTATACGCTACCAACACTAGTTCATGGGTGATGGTCGCAGATGAAAAGACCTTTTTGCTGTGTATGGCTGGGGGCTCCCAGAGCACTCCTCTCACTTATGACACGTACAGCGTGATGCTGTACGTCGGGGAGGATTCTGAAGGCCGGCTGATCTCAATGGGTGGAGTCAACTCAGGAAGCGACACAAATCCCAGATGCTATTTCGACGGGAACAACGGGTTCACTAGCCTGCGTGATCCAGCAACGGGTCTTTTAGTGGGCTCTGGTAGCTTGGTGAATGTGAGTACTCCCGGTCTTGACGCACAAACTAGGACTCCTACATCGAGCATCTCTCTGATGAGCGAGATCAGTCTGTGTCCAGCATATTGGTCTAGCAGCGGGACGGTTTCAGGTAGATTGCGCGGCATCGCCCTCAGTCCTCTTTTTCTGAAAAGCTGGGAGAACCACGCAGCACGATCGCTCGGCGCTCCAAGTGACATCACGCTAAGAACAATGAACACTCTAATAGACTTGGGTGGGGGTGCTTCGTATTTCGTCTCAGCGAAGTCAGGCGCATCCTCGTTTTTCTTGCTGACCGACGCGGCCAGGTTCTGGCAATGACCGCTATAACCGAAGAGTTCATCAGACTGATTCCTTCTTTTGTCGCTGCGCCCCAGGTTTCGCTGCGATTTCGGCTCTTGCGCGAGGGGGAGGTTACAAGTACTGGGAAGCAAATCAGGATGTACAGGTCTGCGGATTCGGTTGGGCAGTTGTCTGCCGTTTTCTCGGCGGAACCGGGAGATGGCGAGCTTACCCGTTTGGGCCGCTTTGACTTAGCCACGATGCAATCACAAGACTGGTTTCTCATTGGCCTTGATGACGCGCCTCCGCCAAGAGTTCGCGCGGCTTACCTCACTCTAACGGAGTCCGGCACCTACACCTTCAACATCACCAGCGGTGAAGGCGGCGGTACCCCAGGTACGCCTGCGGTTGTTCAAGCCCGCGTGCGTGTCGACGGCCTGCTGGCCTCGCGCGAAGTGGTGCTGGTGGAAAAACCCAGTGACGGCCAGTGGCGCATGGCCGGCTACGGGCCAACGCCCGACGGTGAAGGCACCATTGATGTGCGCGTGACCGATGGCAGCCTCTATGCCCTGGGGGTGGATGACTGGGGCACAGCGTTCACCGCTGACCTGGCGGTGACTGCGGGCCAAACCATCCGCCCCAGCCAGTACAGCGGCTGGCTCTACCGCATCACCGAGCCCGGCACCCTGCCAGCCACCGAGCCGCAATGGTGGGCGGCTGAAGGTGACAACGTGCCGCGCCTGCTGGGCACGGCCCGCGCCATTGCCGTGCGCTATTACCAACCCTTGGCCCATGGGCCGGTACCTGTCGAGATACTCTAATGCTCTCAGTACACGTAGGGGGCCGCTGGTCTAAGGCGCGCCCGGTTTCTGCGCGCCCGGCTGTTGCGCCCTGGGGTGCCACGCTGCCGCTGGGGCTGGAGGCGCAAGTGGCCTGGCAGCAGGCGGTGGGCCGCGACCAAAGCAACGCGCTGCGGTGGGATGAGCTGTCCGCCAAGGACATGCTCGCCACCCCAATCTGGGGCGCGGCTGCCCTAGCAGACGGCCACACCCAAGCCGCGCCGTGGAGCGCGGTACCGGCTAAGGATTGCGGCATCAGCGGCCGGTGGGACCACTCCATCCGCCCGCGTGATGTGCGCTTGGTGCTGATCTACAACCCCATGCCGGCCAAGAAGGACGTGCAGGTGGCCACCACCTCACGCCGGGTGGATGCCTACGGCCCGCGCTATGACGCCGCAGCGGCCTTGCAGGCCAGCCTGTATGTGCCGGGTGCCGGGGCGCTGGCGTTCAACTTTGGCGGCCGGCCGTACTTCCCGCCCAGCTCGGCGCAGGTGTTCTTCAACTTCCAGTACACGCCGGCCCGGCCGCGCATACAGCCGGTTGATAGCGGCGGCAGTGTGCGCTGGCAGGACGCCCGCCGCCTCAACCTCAGCGCCCGCTTGCCATGGGGCAAGGCGCGGCGGCTGGACGGCCCGCTCACTGGCATCGTCTACCCGGATTACAGCGGCCCGGTTAAACCGCTGCCGGTACCGCCCACCGACCCTGAACTGCTGGATACCTACATGATCGCCAACACAGTCAACCTGGTGGTGCTGCCCAGCCGCACGCCGCTGGAAGCCAAAAACGTGCGCCTCGGTTGGGACGCTGATTCGTTTAGCTGGAAGTTCAGCGCGGATATTTTCACCCAAGCCGCGCTGGAGCTGGTCAAGCCCAACGCCGCCGGCGCGAAAGAGATCGAGGTCGATATCAACGGCTGGACGTGGGTGGTGCTGGTGGAGCGCTACAGCCGCCAACTCAAATTCGCCAGCGAGGCGTACAACATCAGCGGGGCCACCCGCACCCAACTGCTGGCCGCGCCTTACGCGCCGCTGCGCACCGGCCTCAACGCCGCGCCTATCACCGCGCTGCAAGCGGCCACCGAGCAACTGCTGTACACCGGCTTTACCCTGACCTGGAATGCCGAAACAGTCGGCCCGGCGGACTGGACCTTCCCGGCTGGCACCTTCAGCTACCAGAGCCAAACCGCCATGCAGGTGATTGCCCGCATTGCGGAAACCGTGGGCGCCATCGTGCGCCCGGCGCGTAACAGCGATGCGCTGGAGATTCGCCCGCGCTACCCCGTGCCGCCATGGGAGTGGGGGCAGATCGACGCGCCGATTGATCGCATCATCCCGCCCGCCATGATGACTCAGCTCAACGGCGACTGGACGCCTCAGCCAGCATGGAACGCCTGCTATGTGTCCGGTACCAGCAGCGGTGTATCGATGTTGGTACGCCGCGCCGGCACAGCAGGCGACAACCCAACGGCGGACGTGTTCGACGACTGGCTAACCGGCGAGGCCGCCAACCGCGCCCGTGGCGTGCACGAGCTGAGCAAGGGCGGCAACATCGAGATCGTTGGTTTTACCCTGCCGCTGTTCCCGTTTGCGGATGACAAGGGCGTGGGCCTGGTACTGCCCGGCATGCTCTGCCGCGTGCCGGAGGAAGCAGGTGCGTGGGAAGGGCTGTGCCTGGCCGTGGACATCAGCGCCGAAGGCACCGGCGCAAGCCGCGTGCAGCAGCAGCTCAAGCTAGAGAGGCACCACTGATGGCCACCACCAACCCCTGGAAAAAGTTCATCGGCCTACTACCCGGCGGCGTGCGCACCGTCGCCACCGTCATCAGCATCAACACCAGCGCTGGCATCAGCGAGGTAGAGCTACGCACCGGCACCCGCGTAGCCGTGCGCGGCATCGACGTGCCCACCGGCAGCAAAGCCTACATCGCCGACGGCGTAATCACCGGGCCGGCGCCGAACTTGCTGCATTACGATGTGGATGTGTGAGGGGCTAGGGTTGGTCTTAGTAGCGCTGACATACGCATTCTCCGGCGTGCAGATATGTGCGGAACAGGCCAGCAGACTCAGTTAGCATTGAGTAGCAAATGGTATTGGTTAAGGCTGGTCAGGCAGATTTAGGAGTGAGCGATGGAACTTGCAGATATCCGCGAAGGGAAGCGCGTATGGATCATCAATAGATCCAAGGTTCCTCAGGGGGAGCAGGCGTTCGGGACAGTGCAGCGTGTCTTCCATGAATATGGCGACGTGAAGTTCCTTAATATAAGCGTGTTGCTTGACGGGGGTGGTCATGTAGTTGGCGGCCTTCAGCCAGGAGATTTAGATTTCGAGTAGCTCATACACCAATCTTTGAGCCCGCCAAGTGCGGGCTTTTTGTTGCCTGGAGAAAAGTATGCAAATTACCGAGCAGCAGCTGCTGCACATCATGCCTAACGCCCGCCGATCAGCGGGCGTTTTTGTACCTGCCATCAACGCCGCCGCCAAGCACTGGCAAATCAACACGCCCAAACGCATGGCCGCCTTCCTCGCTCAGGTCGGGCATGAGTCCGGCCAGTTGCAATGGACGCGCGAGCTGGGCAACAACGCCTACCTAGCTAAGTACGACACCGGCACGCTGGCCAAACGTCTGGGCAACACGCCCGAGGCCGATGGCGACGGCCAGCTGTATCGCGGGCGCGGGTTGATCCAAATCACCGGACGGTTCAACTACATCAAATGCAGTGCCGGCCTGTTCGGCGATGACCGCCTGCTGCGCGAACCGCAACTGTTGGAGCAACCCGAATGGGCCGCCCAGTCTGCTGGCTGGTTCTGGTATGTCAAAGAGCTGAACACCTTGGCCGACCAGGGCCAGTTCACGGCGATCACAGGCAAGATCAATGGCGGCCAGAACGGCGCAGCAGATCGCCGCGAACTGTGGCTGCGGGCTAGCAAGGTGCTGGCATGAGCCTGCTCGATCTGATCCCGGCACCACTGCGCCTGTGGTTGGTGGTCGGGCTGCTTGCTGCGCTTGTGGCCGTCTCTGCCTATGCCACCTGGTGGGCGGTCAGTCCGCGTATTGAGCTGCAATCCGACCGTGCTGATCGTGCTGAGCAGGATCTAGCCGCCGAGCGCGAGCTAACAGCTCTGCAGGCGCGAGTGCTTGAAGCGCAGCAGGCCAGTTTCGCTCAGCTGGATGGGGTAGAGCAGCGCATGCAGCAGCTCGGCCAGTCTATCCAGCGCAACGCATCCGTCCAATCTCGCGCCCTTGAGGAGCTGAAACGCAATGACCAAACAATTGCTGATTACCTGGCTCAGCCTGTGCCTGCTGGTCTCGGGCTGCTCTATGCCCGCCCCGAAACCAGCGACCCCGCAGCCTACGTTGCGCCACCAAACCTGCAACCTGGTGCCTTGTCGACTACCGGCCCGCCCGCCACTGCTGATAAATGACCACTGGCGCCAGGCGCTCGATGAGTCGGACGCTGCCCTGGTGAGCTGTGCCGTGCAGGTGCAACGCTGTATTGAGCGTGAGAAGGTGCAGGCGTTTACGCCTGTTCAGGACAAAAACTAAAAGGCCCGGTGCCGCAGGACTTCCTGCTGCACCGGGCCTTTTTTTGTGTCTGCAGCTTGGAGGGCGTGGGGCAAGCTTGGGGCAATCTGTACGCCACCCGATGCCATTCCATGCTGTTTCAGTTTGCGGGCAGTCCGTGTCAAAAGTGTGCTTAGCCCATGTATGGCGGGCCTTGAGCGGGTTTTCAGTCTAATAGAGCTGCACAATGGGGGTGTGAGAACTGAGGTCGCTTTGGCTCATCGTTTTAACTGTCCGGCTGAATCGCAAAAGCGCCTAGTGTACGGTATCGACCTCGCAGGCTTTAACCCCGGAGTGCAGATGACTCGCAACGATGACACCCTGACCCAGTTAGCTGCCGAATTGGGTGTGCACTTGATCACCGCTAAAGCTCAAGTAACCACCGCTGAATCCTGCACCGGCGGTGGTATTGCTGAGGCAATTACCCGAATTGCCGGCAGCTCGGCTTGGTTTGAGGCAGGTTATGTTACCTACTCAAATAGGCATAAGACTAAACAGCTGGGCGTGCCTGAAACACTTTTTGCCACAGTGGGCGCGGTGAGTCAGGGGGTAGTCGAAGCCATGGTGCGCGGCGCTCAGGCGAATAGCGGTGCCCGTTTTGCGGTAGCGGTCAGCGGTGTGGCGGGCCCTGCTGGAGGCTCGCCAGAGAAACCGGTGGGTACTGTGTGGTTGGCTTGGGGTGATGGCGAGCAGCTATTCAGCGTGCGCCGCCAGTTTGCCGGAGATCGCAGCGAAGTTCGCCGACAAACGGTTGAGGCCGCGCTGGCTGGGCTGTTGCGCCTACTGGAGCAAGAAAATCCTAACGCGGGGTAGGCGGGCGACTTGCCCTGTGGAATAATACTGTCTACTTATACAGTTGTTGGTGGCCGCTAGCTGGCCCTTCTTGATTTAGTGAGGACTTAAATGGACGAGAATAAGAAGCGCGCCTTGGCGGCAGCCCTAGGCCAAATTGAAAAGCAATTCGGTAAAGGTGCGGTAATGCGCATGGGTGATCAGGATCGCCAGGCGATTCCGGCCATTTCTACTGGCTCGCTGGGCTTAGACATTGCACTGGGCATTGGCGGCCTGCCACGAGGCCGTATCGTTGAAATTTACGGCCCTGAGTCCTCCGGTAAAACCACCTTGACCCTGTCGGTGATTGCCGAAGCACAAAAGCTCGGTGCCACCTGCGCGTTCGTCGATGCGGAGCACGCGCTTGATCCTGAATACGCCGGCAAGCTCGGCGTGAATGTCGACGACCTGCTGGTTTCGCAGCCGGATACTGGTGAGCAGGCTCTAGAAATCACCGACATGCTGGTGCGCTCCAATGCTGTGGACGTGATCGTTATCGACTCTGTTGCAGCTCTGGTACCGAAGGCTGAGATCGAAGGTGAAATGGGCGACATGCACGTGGGCTTGCAAGCTCGCTTGATGTCCCAAGCGCTGCGCAAGATCACCGGCAATATCAAGAACGCGAACTGCCTGGTGATTTTCATCAACCAGATCCGTATGAAAATTGGTGTGATGTTCGGCAGCCCAGAAACCACCACCGGCGGTAACGCGCTGAAGTTTTATGCTTCGGTGCGTTTGGATATCCGCCGTACGGGTGCGGTGAAAGAGGGCGACGAAGTCGTCGGCAGTGAAACTCGCGTTAAAGTTGTGAAGAACAAAGTGGCGCCACCTTTCCGTCAGGCTGAATTCCAGATTTTGTATGGCAAGGGTATTTACCGTAATGGCGAGATCATTGACCTCGGCGTGTTGCACGGTTTCCTAGAGAAATCCGGTGCCTGGTACAGCTACCAAGGCAGCAAAATCGGTCAGGGCAAGGCCAACTCGGCTAAGTACTTGGAAGACAACCCGGAAGTGGCGCGCACCGTCGAAGGGCTTATCCGTGAAAAGTTGCTGGTAACGGCTGCGCCGGTCAAGGCCAATGCTGCGGCCGCTGACTTGGCAGATGCCGACGCCTGATTGGTTCGGTTATGCCCATCGTTCTGGATAACCCCGTCGCGGTGCGGCGGGTAGCCATGGATCTACTGGCCCGCCGCGAGCATGGGCGGGTCGAGCTGACCCGCAAGCTACGCAGCCGTGGCGCCGCAGATGAGTTGATCGAAACAGCCCTCGACCGTCTGACGCAAGAGGGTTTGTTGTCTGAGGCGCGCTATCTGCAGGCTTTTGTCAGCTACAAAGCGCGTGCGGGCTACGGTCCATTGCGCATCCGTGAAGAGCTAACCCAGCGCGGACTGTTTCGCGGCGATATAGAACAAGCCTTGCGCGACAGCGGTATCGATTGGCGCGAGCAGCTGCAGGAAACTTGGCAACGCAAGTTTGCCGGTTTACTACCGAATGACGCTCGTGAGCGGGCTAAGCAGGGACGGTATCTCAGCTATCGGGGTTATCCGCTTGAGCTGGTCGGGCGCTTGCTGCGCGGCGCGTTAGACGATTAATCCGCGCCGCATGTGTGTCGTGTAGGCCTGATAAAGCCATCCCTAGCCTTCACTTGAGCTAAGCCTATCGGGCATTTATCGCCCAGTTATGCGGTTGATTGACCACGTCGAGCAGTTCGCGCAAACGGCCATGGCTACGGCCGTTAAAGGCAAAGGCTAAGCGAGTTAGGTCGCACAATTCTGGTTCATCTTTCTCCGATTCACAGCGCGCTTGTTGTTGGAAGTCGCCGTGTTTGCACAGGTCGCGAAACTCATTGTTCAGTTGTTGCACGGCGGCCTCGCTCAGCGCGTGGTTGAGGCGGACCACGAAGGCCTCCTTAAGCCAGCGGCTGGAGTGATAGTTACGATAGAACTGGGCGATTTCTTCGGCAGCCTCTTCGGCGCTATGCACTAGGCGCACCAGATGCAAATCGCTCGGCAGGATGTAACCGCTGTCCTGCAGGTGCTCGCGGATAAACGCTAGGGCGCTGGTCCAGAAGATACCGCCCGGTTGGTCTAGCAGTACTACCGGCACCAGCGGGCTTTTACCGGTCTGAATTAAAGTCAGCACTTCAAGCGCCTCGTCCAAGGTGCCGAAGCCCCCTGGGCAGAGCACCAGGCCATCAGCTTCTTTGACAAAAAATAATTTACGCAAAAAGAAGAAGTGAAATGACAGCAGGTTATTACTGCCCTGCACAGTGGCGTTAGCGCCCTGCTCGAAGGGCAGGGTGATATTGAACCCTAGGCTGTTTTCCAGGCCGGCACCTTCATGAGCCGCCGCCATAATGCCGCCACCGGCGCCGGTGATCACCATCAAGTTATGCTTGGCCAGAGTCGCCCCCAAATCACGAGCCAAGCTGTAAATAGGGTGATTAGATGGAGTCCGCGCGGAGCCGAATACCGTGACTTTACGCCGCCGCTTAAATTGCTCCAGCACGCTGAAGGCATGCTCCATCTCGCGCAGAGTTTGCTGCATGATCTTGGCATCCCAGCGGTTACGGTCCGCCTGTGCCATGCGTACGACTGTACTGAGCATGGCTTGGTATAGAGGAGTATTGGGGCTGTGAGGGGGCGTCGCTAGACGGCTTAACTCTTCAACTTTGCTGTTTAGGTCGACGCCACTGATTTGAAAATGCCGGGACAAATAATCGTCCGATTCATCGGGCATGCTATTTCTCCTGATACTGAAGGCCGGGCAGCATCAGCCCAGCCTTAATCTGAGTGAGCCAAGCGCCAGGGCGGTAATAAAGCGTGTCGCTCTCAAGACGAACCCGTCACCGCAGGCGGGGTCAGAGGGCGATTTGCTCTCCCGGTTCTGGAATGGTTGCGATCCAGTTCAGTTGCTGACGCAGGGCGACTTGCAGAGCCTGCATTTTTTCCAGCTCGCCATGCACCAGGTAAAGCGGCGGATGGTGTTCAAAGTGACGCACCCAGTCAATTAACTGCGATTGGCCAGCATGGGCAGAAAAGCCACCGAGGGTATGCACCTTGGCGTTGACCACCACGTTTTGGTGGAAGATTTTGACACTCTGTGCGCCGTCGACAATGTTACGGCCAAGGGTGCCTTTAGCTTGGAAGCCGGGGAACACGACATGGCAATCATTGCGCCACAGGTTGTGTTTGAAGTGATGCACGATGCGCCCGCCGGTGCACATGCCGCTGCCGGCAATGATGATCGCGCCGCTTTTTATCCGGTTGATGGCCATCGACTCATCTGGGGTTAGGGTCGAGCGCAGAATAGGCAACCAATCCTCGATACGTTTTTTGCCACGACCCTGGAAGGCTTCTCGGTCTTCGGGGCTGAACTGGTCCTGAAAGCGCGAGTAGATGGCATTGGCGCGAATGGCCATGGGGCTGTCGAGAAACACGGCTTGCTGCGGTAAGCGGCCTTCCTGATAAAAGCGCCCTAAGTAGTAAATCAGGTCTTGGGTGCGGCCCACCGAAAAGGACGGAATCAGCACGTTACCGCCGTCACGGTGGGCTTGCTGCAGAATATCCGCCAGCTCATCGAGGGTGTCTTCACTGCAGCGGTGATCGCGGTCTCCGTATGTTGATTCCAGTAGCACCACATCGGCCTGCGTCAGGATGCTGGGGTCGCGCATCAAGGGTGAGCAGGTGTTGCCCAAGTCACCGGAAAACACTAGGCGGCGCGTCAGTCCATGGTCGTGCACGTGCAGTTCAACAATCGCCGAGCCGAGTATGTGGCCGGCATCATGAAAGGTAACGTGGACGCCCTTGGCCACTTCACACAGCTCGCCATAACTCACCGGGCGCCGTTGGCTCAGCGCCTGCTCGGCGTCTGCGGTGGTGTAGAGCGGGCTGAGCGGCGGCTTGCCTGCCCGGGCGCGCCAACGGTTTTCCCATTCGGCGTCTTTTTCCTGAATATAGGCAGAATCGAGCAGCATCAGCTCCATCAATTCGCACGTGGCGTCGGTGGCATAAATAGGCCCGCGATAACCCGCGGCGGCCAATTTGGGCAACAAGCCTGTGTGGTCAATGTGGGCGTGCGAAACGACAACGGCATCCAGGCTCAAAGGGTCGAATGCGAACGGTCCTCGGTTGCCTTCGTCTTCTTCGCGACGGCCCTGGCGCATGCCGCATTCGAGTAAAACCTTGGCGCCGTCACGGCTTTCGATTAGGTAACAGGAGCCGGTAACGTGTTGAATCGCGCCGAGGAAGTTGAGAAGGGCCATGGCTAATCCTTGAACGAGTTGAATGGGCAGAGTTAAAGGCTGTCGTATCACGTAACCGAGGGCTTTGATTCAGGTCAGCATCTGTTCATTTCCCGCACTCTAGACTTTATCAAACTATCGGAGTCGCACATGCCCCAGTTATTTCCCAGCGCCACTGAACTGGCCGATCACGCCCGTCTTGAGCCGACCTTCGCTGACTGGCAGCGTGGTTACGGCCCCTTGCAGCACAGCCCGCAAACCTGCGCAGCGGTTTACCGTATGGCCCACCAACTGGTGCAGGCCGGCTTGCAGGCCGACCTGGCCAGCGTGTATCGACACTTTCATGCATTGGACCGACTGACGGCGGCAGGGCTCTGGCTGGTGGTGCACATGACCTATGCCCAGCGTGTGCGCCTTGATGGTGTGGCGCTGGCAGCTGAAGATTTTAAGGTGACGCCTGAGGGTCACACCGGTGGCGCGTTGAATATGGTGCCGGCCTATGCCGGTTATCTGGCGTTGAATAACTTAACCGGGGAAACCCGCGGTTGGTTGATGGGGCAGGGCCATTGCGTAGCGGCCATTGAGGCGCTCAATCTGCTTACGGCCAACCAACATCCTGAGCAGGCCGCACGTTATAGCTGTGACGAGACCGGGATGAGCCACTTGGTGGCAGATTTTTACAGCTACGAGCAGAGCGCGTCGGGCCAAGTCAGTATGCCGTTAGGCAGCCACGTTAACCCGCACACCGCAGGTGGTATCGCCGAGGGCGGTTATTTAGGCTTTGCTGAGCTGCAATATGCCCATTTGCCTTTGCCCGGTGAGAAGTTGGTGGCGTTCCTTTCTGATGGCGCCGCCGAGGAGCAACGTGGCAGCGATTGGATGCCCCGCTGGTGGCGCGCCGAGGATTGCGGCGTTGCGGTGCCGATCATGATCGCTAACGGCCGGCGTATTGAGCAGCGCACTGAGTTGGCCACGCCTGCCGGGCTGGATAACTTCCGCGAGCATCTGCGCCATTGTGGCTTTGATCCTGAGAGTTTTGATGGCCGCGACCCCGCCGCATTTGTCTGCGCCTTGTGGGAAATGGAGCAGCGCTTGAGCCACCGCGTGCAAGAGTTGCAGGACGGCGTGCTGCGCTACCCGCTGCCGATACCTTACGGCATTGCTGAAACGCTAAAAGGCTTCGGTTTCTATGGGGCCGGTAGCAATGCTGCGCATAACTTACCGTTACCGGCGAACCCGCATGATGATGCGGGCGCCCGTGCATTATTCAACCAGTACGCCGCGCTGCTGTGGGTTGAACCGGCTGAGCTTAAGGCGGCCTGTGCGCTGTTTACCGCCCGTGGTGACCGCGTGCTGGAGCGGGATAACCCCTTGGCGCAGCGCTTGCCGGTTCAGCCGCAGCTGCCGGCGCTGCATTACCAGAACAACGCCTGCTCACCGATGCTGGCGCTGGATCGCTTCTTTGTCGATTTGGTCAAGGCCAACCCGCAACTGCGCCCGCGTGTGGGTAACCCCGATGAGCTGGCCAGTAATCGCCTCGGCGGCGTGCTCAAGGCACTTAAGCACCGAGTGACCGCGCCAGAAAGTGAGCTGGAGGCGATTGATGGCGCCATCATTACTGTGCTTAACGAGGAAGCGGTGGTGTCCGCCTGCTTGGCCAACCAAGGGGGCTTGAACCTGGTGGCGAGCTACGAGGCCTTCTGCGTGAAAATGCTCGGTGCGGTGCGACAACGCATCATCTTTGCCCGCCAGCAAAAAGAAGCCGGCCGCCCTGCCGGCTGGCTCGGCTGGCCGCTGGTGGCCACCTCGCATACCTGGGAAAACGGCAAAAATCAGCAGTCGCATCAAGACACCACCTTTTGTGAGGCGTTACTGGGTGAGATGAGCGACATGGTCAGGGTGCTGTTTCCCGCCGACCATAACTCGGTATTGGCCCTGCTCCCCGGTATTTATCAGGCGCGCGGCGAGCTGGCCTGCATGGTGATCGCCAAGCGCGAGCGACCTGCGCTGTTCAGCCGTGAACAGGCCGAACAATTAGCCCGTGATGGAGCCATTGTGCTGGCCGAACAGCCCGGCGACGAGCCTGTGTTGCTGATTGCCACTGGCAGTTATCAATTGGCTGAAATGCAGCGTGCGGCCGCTCGTCTGAGTGAGGTGCGTTGCGCGTGGCGCTTGGTTTACTTGCAAGAGCCGGGACGCTTTCGTGCCCCACGCGACCCGTGGGAGGCAGTCGGCATTACCCATGCCGAGCGGGTTGAACAGATCTTCCCTGCGGCAATTTCACAGCGTGTGCTGTTAACCCACATGCGCCCGGAAGTGGCCCGTGGGCATTTGTGGCCGCTGCTTGGCGATGCTCAACACACCCAAGTGTTGGGCTACCGCAATCGCGGCGGCACATTGGATGAGCCCGGTATGTTGTTCGCTAACCAAGCCAGCTGGGCCCATGTGCTGCAGGCTGCCGCTGGATTGCTGGATAAGCCGCTGAGCGAATTGCTGAATGCCGATGAGCACGCAGCAGTAGAAGGGCGTGGTGATCCGCGTTGCCTGCGTTAACGGCGAGCTGATCGCTACTGCGTACTTTACTGCGTGCGCTTTGGCGATAAGGCTGAGACCTGTAAGGCGTTGATAGCCTTACAGGCCGCAATCAGCTTTGCTGAACCGCTCGGTGGTCACTGGGCGGTTGCTTTTGTATTCGCTGAACTCATAACGCAGCGCAGCTCCGCGTACCAGCAATTGGCGATAGCCAACATTGCGGCACACACTGTTAGCCAGTTGCGCGCGAACCACATCAGGGTTGCCGCGCATCTGAGCGGCGTGCTCGCTGCGCACACTGAGGTGGTTGACCAGCTCGCTGCCGTCAACCGTGTAGCCTTGATCGAGAATGTCTTCATTGACTGCCCTAGGCGTGCCCACACTGCTTTCGCGTGCGACTTTTTCTAAGGCTTTGCTCAGCTCAAAGTCTTTCAAGGTGGCGGCATGGGCAAACAGGGGCAGGCTCAAGGCCAGGGTCAGGCTGGTTAAACGCAGCATACAACGCTCCAAAGTCGATTTGCTCCTCTGACAGGTAGAAGTCATCAGAGGTTCATTGGAGGTCATCTTACTCGCCTGCCTGCACGCGCGCATTTACCTCACTTGCGGTGGCGATTGAATACGCGGCCGCAGGCTTTGTTAGACTGCCGCGCTTATCGACTTAGGATCAGCCATGCCGTTCTATTTTCTGCCTCAGGTAACTGCCTGATGGGCCACGCTGTTGCACGTTTGCGGGCGGCGCGGATTGCCCGCAGCGCTAAACCTTTCCTCGCCCGTGGCAGCCGTTCGGTGCGCTGTGATGATTGCCGTTTGGTTGCGACCCATTGTTTGTGCGCTTGGCGGCCGCGTATCGCAGCAACGTCGGCGGTGTGTTTGCTCATGCATGACGTTGAAGCACTCAAGCCGAGCAACACCGGTTGGTTAATTGCCGATGTGCTGGCCGATACCTCGGCTTTTGGTTGGTCGCGGGTAGCGGTTGATGCTGAGTTGCCGGCATTGCTCAGTGATCCGCAGTGGCAGCCTTATCTGGTATTCCCCGGCGAATATGCCGCCGCCGAGCGGGTGGTCACTGCGGTGCAGCCAGGACCCGGCAAGCGGCCGTTGTTCGTGCTGCTGGATGCTACTTGGAGTGAGGCGCGCAAAATGTTTCGTAAAAGCCCTTATCTCAACAGTTTGCCGGTGCTCAGCTTGCAAGCCGAGCAGTTGTCACGTTACAAGCTGCGCCGCTCTAAACGTGATGACCATTTTTGTACCGCTGAGGTTGCCGCCCTGTGTTTGGAGCTGGCGGGCGACCAGCGCGCCGCTGATGGGCTGAATGCCTACCTAGATGTCTTCAGCCAGCATTACCTCGCCGCCAAAGCACCGCGCACGGTCACGCTGGACGATCCGCTGCATGATCGCCTGCGCGAATTTCTCTAGCTGCCGGTTTTCGCATCGATTGTCGGTAAGGGGGCTAATTTTTTCGGCCACAACTGCGCCAGCAGCATGCCGGCGAACATCAGCGCACAGCCGAAGTAGCCGCGCACTTGCAACAACTCGCCGAGCAGCCAGGCCCCGAAAATGGCGGCAAAGACGGCTTCCAGCGAGAGGATGATGGCGGCATGTGAAGCGATGGCGTGTTTCTGCGCCACCACCTGCAAGGTAAAGCCTACGGCCACACCAATGATGCCGCCGTAAAGAATTGCCGGCCCTGCCGCCATGATTGCCTGCAGCTGAATATCTTCAAAAATCACCGCCAGCACCAAGCTAATGACCGCGCAGGTGACGAACTGCACCAGCGCTAACCGCAGCGGGTCATGCCGGCCAGCAAAGAACCCCACCAGCAATACATGCACGCCCCAGACAAAGGCGCCGGCCAGTTGCAGCCAGTCACCGGAAGCCACCTGAAAGCCATCGCCGACACTGAGCAGGAACATTCCTACCACCGCCAAGCTGGCGCCCAGCCAGATGCCCAGGCCGGTTTTGTGACCGATAAACAGCCCCAGCAGCGGCACGATGATCACATACAGCCCCGTGATAAAACCGGAGTTGGTCACGCTGGTGAACAGTAAGCCGACCTGCTGCAAGTTAATCCCCAGCGCCAGGGCCAAGCCCATCAACACCCCGCCGCGCAGCAATTGACGGTTAAGCGGCACGATGGCGGCACTGCTGCTACGGCCCTCGAGCAGGCGCAGCACCGGTAGCAACATCAGCGCAGCCAGCGCAAAGCGCAAACCGCTATAAAGAAAGGGGCCGATGGAGTCCATGCCCAAACGCTGGGCGACAAAAGAGGAGCCCCAGATCATGGCGGTCAGCAGCATCAACAGGTCGGCGCGCAGGGCGTTACTTCGCATTTTTGGTTCTCGTCGGCAAGGTGGCGAACTGTGCCGCAAAGCATCGCGCTTGACCACCCCGTCAGTGCTCGGCATGCTGTTGTGCTTCCTGCAAGGTCAGCGTGGGTTGCGCTGTAACCCGGCACCTTGCATGCACTGTTCGTCGTGCCTTGGACAAATACCCTCAGCGGGTATCCACATAACAAAAACAGGATTCACCATGGCCGCATTTGAAATCCTCATTGCTGATGACCATCCCTTGTTCCGCAGTGCCTTGCAGCAGGCGCTGACCCTCGGGTTGGGGCCAGATGTGCGGCTGGTTGAAGCCGCCAGCATTGCCGAACTGGAAGCCTGCCTTGGGCAAAAAACCAATTGGGACTTGGTACTGCTCGACCTGAATATGCCGGGTGCTTATGGTTTTTCCGGCTTGGTGCTGTTGCGCGGGCAATATCCACATATCCCAGTGGTGATGATTTCCGCTCAGGAAGACCCGACCATCGTTGCGCGCTCACGTGAGTTCGGTGCCAGCGGGTTTATCCCGAAATCCAGCCCGTTAGAAATTATCCAGCAGGCGGTGCGCTTGGTGCTCGATGGCGAGGTGTGGTGGCCGCAGCAGAGTCAGGCTGCCATTGCCCTGTCGGCCGAAGCCAAAGCCGCCAGCGCCGGCTTAGCCAGCTTGACGCCGCAGCAGTTCAGGGTGCTGACCATGGTCTGCGACGGCTTGCTGAATAAGCAGATTGCTTATGAGCTGAGTGTTTCCGAAGCCACGGTTAAGGCCCATGTCACCGCGATTTTCCGTAAGCTCGGGGTGCGTACGCGCACCCAGGCTGCCTTGCTGTTACAGCAGTTGGAATCGATTCCGTCTAACTAAGTTGGCTTTCTAAGGTGTTTTTTTTGCCGGGCTTGGCGTAGCCTGCCCGGCTTTCCCGCATACGGTCGTGATGATGTCGCCATTTAAAGGTCAAACCGGCTACAAACGTATTCTCAATGCCACGGGTTATTCGCTAGCGGGGCTGCGCGCCGCCTTCACCGGTGAAGCCGCGTTTCGCCAATTGCTGTTGATCAACCTGGTGCTGGTGCCGTTGGCTTTTTTCTTGGATGTCAGCCGCGTCGAACGTGCAATGCTGGTCGCCGTGTGTGTGCTGGCGCTGATCGTTGAGCTGCTCAATTCGGCGATTGAAGCGGCGATCGACCGTATCTCCCTAGAACTGCACCCGCTGTCAAAGAACGCCAAGGACATGGGCAGCGCCGCCCAGTTCACCGCACTCAGCTTAATCGGGCTGGTGTGGGCCATCATCCTGCTGGGTAATCCAGCCTTTTAGGCGATAGGCGGCAGGACGATCTGATCGCTGCGCGTCACCCCTGCGGTCAGCGCGCGGCACAGCTCAATAAACTCACGCATGGCGGCGGTCTGGTATTTTTGTTTGTGCCAGATGAAATAGAACTGCCGGCGCAGGTCCAGCTCGGGTGTTTCCAGCGCCACTAGGCTGCCGCGGCGAAATGCATCGCGCAGCGCCAGGCGGGAAATGCAGCCAATTCCCAGGCCCGACTCTACCGCCCGTTTGATCGCTTCGGTGTGCTCTAACTCCAAACGAATATTCAAGTTACTTGGATGATGGCGCATGGCTTGATCAAACGTCAGGCGGGTGCCGGAGCCTTGCTCGCGCAGTATCCACGCCTCGCGCGTCAGTTCATCCAAGCTCGCTTCGCCGCGTTGCGCCAGCGCATGCTGCGGCGCGCAGAACACCACGAGCTCATCTTCGACCCAAGGCTGCACTTCGATATCGGGGTGCTGGCAGTCACCTTCAATCATGCCCATGTCCAGCTCATAGTGAGCGATTTGCTGCACCACATAGGCGGTGTTGTGCACCTGCAGTTTGACCCGGCATTCGGGGTGGCGCTGCATAAAGCTGCCAATCAACAAGGTGGCCAGGTAGTTGCCGACAGTTAGGGTCGCGCCGACCGTCAGCGAGCCGAAACCACTCTTGCCGCCCAGCAGGCGCTCGATCTCTTTAGCTTGATCGAGCAGGGCGACTGCTTGCGGTAACAGCTGCAGGCCAAGGGCGTTCAGGCACAGGCGTTTGCCCGCGCGATCGAATAACTGGCAGTCGGACTGACGCTCCAATTCACTGAGCGACGTGCTGGTTGCTGATTGCGATAAAGCCAACGAATCGGCTGCGCGGGACACGCTTTCTTGCTGCGCGACCGCGACGAATACTTGCAGCTGTCTGAGGGTAAATCGCATATCTATATAACCGATAACCTATATCTTGATAATCAAGTTAACAGATATTGTGTCGCTCATTACAATGCCGTGCAATGGCGCTCAGGTGCGCTGGCGATATCAATATTCTGCGGAGTCCCGAGCATGAGCAACCTTAACGCTGAGCGCATTCTAAGCGTGCATCACTGGAACGATACGTTGTTCAGCTTCAAGTGCACCCGTGATCCGGGGCTGCGTTTTGAAAACGGCCAGTTTGTGATGATTGGTCTGCAGCAGGAGACGGGCCGCCCGCTCATGCGTGCCTATTCGATCGCCAGCCCGAACTGGGAAGAGCATCTGGAGTTCTTCAGCATTAAGGTGCCAGACGGTCCGCTGACCTCGCAGTTGCAGCACCTCAAGGAAGGTGACGAGATCATCATCAGCAAGAAGCCCACCGGCACCTTGGTTCTGGATGACCTCAACCCAGGCAAACACTTGTACCTGCTCAGCACCGGCACGGGTCTGGCACCTTTTATGAGTGTGATTCAGGACCCCGAAACCTATGAGCGCTTTGAGAAGGTCATCTTGGTGCACGGTGTGCGTTATGTGAACGAAGTGGCTTACCGCGAATTCATCACCGACCACTTGCCGCGTAATGAGTTTTTTGGCGATGCGCTGAAAAACAAGCTGATCTACTACCCGACGGTGACCCGTGAACCGTTTGAAAATCAGGGTCGCTTAACCGACCTGATGCGCAGCGGTAAGCTGTTCCAAGACATCGGCCTCCCACCTATCAACCCGCAAGACGACCGCGCAATGATCTGCGGCAGCCCGAGCATGCTTGATGAAACCAGCGAAGTGCTCAACGAGTTCGGCCTAAAAATCTCTGCGCGCATGCGCGAGCCGGGTGATTACCTGATTGAGCGTGCGTTCGTCGAAAAATAAGCGGTGCGTGAGCCAGCAGCCCGTCAATTGGCGGGCTTTTTTATTGAGGCTCAATGGCGCTGTACGAACAATTACCGCCTTTCTGTTTGGCCTGATACATGGCGTTATCGGCTTGCTGCAGCAGTTGCTGTTCATCCTCTGCATGTTGCGGGTAAAGGGCGATACCGATGCTCGGCAGGATGGTTTGTTGTTGCCCGCTTAGCGCGAAGGGTTGGTTGAGGCTTTGGCGGATTTTTTCTGCCACCACGCTGGCGTGATTGGTCGAGGTGAAGTCTTCCAGCAGCACCACAAATTCATCACCGGCAAAGCGCGCTACCGTATCCGTCTTGCGTAAACAGGCTTGGATGCGTTGAGCGACGCCTTGCAGCAGTAGGTCGCCAGCGGCATGGCCGAGGCTGTCGTTAACCTGTTTAAATTTATCCAGATCGAGAAACAGCAACGCCACGTTGGATTGTTCACGCTGTGCACGCGCCAGCGCCATGTGCAGTCGATCCCGCAGCAGTGCACGGTTGGGCAGGTGCGTGAGCGCGTCGTATTGGGCCATAAACTGCAAGCGGCTGAGCATCTGCTGGCGCTCAATGGCCGTGGCCACTTGGGTGGAAACAAACTGCAGCAGCTCTTGATCGTGTTCGCTGCACGGCGTGTGGTTTTGCACAACCAGCGCGCCAATAACGCCTTTGTGTGAGTTCAACGGGACACCAAACCAACAATAGTTTGCGCTAGGGTGGCAGCAGGTTGTCGCGGGGGCAGCATGCTTGTCTTGCAACAACAGGGCTTTGCCACTGCGAATCACTTCTGTGCTCAGGGTGGCGATGGTGGGGTGGTCATCGGTAGCGAGCTCGGGCTGTGGCTCCACGGGGTAGGGGAAACTCAGCGTGTCTTGCTGCTCGTCGTAGAGCGCCACCGCAAAGCGGATAGCCGGCAGCAACTCAGCCAGCAGTTGGTGCACCTGTTCAAATACCCCGGCCAGATCTTTGGCCGAGTGAGCCGCCTCGGAGATCCCATAGAGCGCTGTTTGCAGCGCTTCACTGCGTTTGCGTTCGGTGATGTCGTGGGCGACGGCGATGCGCACCTGATCGTCCTCGGACCAACGGGCAGACCAGAGAATATGCGCGATGCTGCCGTCTTTGCGCAGGTAGCGATTATCAAAGTGCGGCTTGCTGATGCCGTCCATGACTTCCTTGGCGGCCAGCAGGGTTTTGTGCCGGTCTTCGGGGTGCACAAGATCAATCATGCTTTTGCCGAGCATTTCCTCTGGGCTGTAGCCAAAGATGCGCTGGCAGGCGGCGCTGACGAAAACAAAGCGTCCACAGGTGTCAACCACACAGATGGCGTCGAGCAAAAGATCGACAAGGTTCTCGGTCGGCACGTAGGTGTTGGCTTTCATACACTCACAATACGTTGGCGCGTTATGGCGGTTAAAACAGCGCTTGCTGGCCACTGGACAGCATGCGCCTTGCACCCACCTTACCCGCATAAACCTTATGACCGTGAACGCTTGTTTGTTCTGGGCCGCATTCTGCGGTTGCGCGGGTAGGCAGTTGATCTGATGGTGCGAGCAGTTTAGAACTTAACCGCATTTTTGCTCGTTGCCCCAGCGGCGCGTGCGTAGGCTGAGCGGCCAATAGGCCATTAGTCAGCCGGCACTACCGCCAGCACGCAGATGCAGCCTGGCTGCGGATAGTGCCAGTGCACATCCACATCCCAGAAGCGCACGCCGTAGCGGCGTTCCGGGGTTGGCTGCTGGTAGGCCGGGCGTGGGTCTTGGGCCAGGCACTGCTCAATCAGCTCGGTCAGCGGTTCGCTCAGGCGCCGCCCATGCTCGTGGGCCTGAGCCAGTGCCGCATTCTCCCAGCTGACCTCAATCAATGCCGGGGCACTATCAGCGATGCGGTTGTAGGCGCCGGTAACGCTGTCGGCATAAGGCACGTAGGGTTTGATGTCGAGTACGGGTGTGCCGTCGAGCAGGTCGATACCGGAGAGCCACAACTTGCCGGCTTCGACCTTATCCAGCTTGACGACCGACTGGCCGAGGCCATTGGGGCGGTGGGTGGCGCGCGTGCTGAATACGCCAACTGACTGATTGCCGCCCAAGCGTGGCGGGCGAACTTTCAGCCGCGGCTTGTCTTCCAGCGCCTGATGAAAGACAAACAGCAGCCAGACATGGCTGACCTGCTCCAGCCCTTGTACGGCATCACCGTTATCAAAAGGCGCAAGCAGCTCCAGCACGCCACGCGCTGCCGGAGCCAGCTGCGGCTGACGAGGGATGGCGAACTTCTCCTTGAAGCAGGAGCGGACAAAACCGATGGGTGAAACTGAGTAAGGCATGGCGGCGTGATCAAGTGAAGACGCCGCCATGGAACGCGACAGCGTGTTGGAGGTGAATACCGCTGTCGATGGGGTTGATTGCGCAGGCCATCGCCCCGGCGGTGCCTTCAGCCATAGCGGCTTCGTTGCTGGGGATGTGTTGGCCTACTCGCCGCGAATGCGCAGGGTCAAGCCCTTGAGGAAGTTGCGCAGAAATTGGTCGCCGCACGTGCGGTAGTTGCTGTGGCCAAATTTACGAAACAAGGCGCTCATCTCCGGTTTCGATACGGGGCAGTCGACGCTGTGCATGATCGTGTGCATGTCGTCTTCCTTAAGCTCGAAGGCAACGCGCAATTTCTTCAGCACCATGTTGTTGGTGATCGGCAATTCGAACGGTTGGGCGGGGCGGCTCTCATCTTTGCCACGCTTGAAATACACCAAGCCATCCAGAAAGTGCGCCATCAGCTCGTCGTCACACGGGGTAAAACCGTCTTCATCCTCTTTTTTAAGCATCGCGACGAGGTCGTCGAGGGCGACTTGCTTGCCACTCAGCAGAATGATCTCGGCCATCTGCGCATCGCTGATGTTGAGGGTGTAGCGCAGGCTGCGCAGTACGTCGTTATTAAGCATGGGGTGATCCTGAAAAGGGCTGATGCACAGGATGCATCAGCTAAAAAATTAGAAGCGTTCTTTGCCAGCCAAATAGCGCCATTGCCCGGGTTGCACCTTGGCCATAGGCACGCCGCCGATGCGAATGCGCTTCATGCCCAGCACCTTGAGGTCAAGGCTGTTGCACATGAATACAATTTGCCCAGGCAGTGGGTTTTTAAGGGCGATGCGCAGGCGGGTTTCGTTTTGCCAGCTGACCTTGCAGGGTGGTAAGTCCACACCATTAAACGTCAGGCCATGAGCCAAACGCTTGAGTTGACTGGCACTGAGGGTGCCGATGACCTCGACCACATATTCCTGTTCAAGTTTTTTTAGATCTTCTTTGAGCTTGCGCTCAATGCGCCAATCTTGGGTCAGTACATGCAGGCCATCGGCACCGGCCTGCAACGGCGCGCAGCTTACAAGCCGGTCGAAATGGCTTTTGAGTGGGCGGATAGCGCTGGCGTCCTCGGCCCAATGCGTGGCCGCGCCGATGCTCTCAATGGCGCGATCAGGATACTGTCCGGCAGGTATATTCAGCAGCAATGTAACCGGCTCAATAGGTGTGAGTACCGCATTAGCAAGCAGCTCGACGCGTTGCTCGCTGACTTTGAATTGCGGCTCTTCGACGACCACACCGTCCACTGTGACCCAACCGCCTTCGATATACAGTTCGGCTTCGCGGCGCGAACAGCCAATCACTTCGATCAGGCGTTTGGACAGGCGAGTGGGTTCAGTCATAAAAACAGTCATCGGATAAAAAAGGGCCGCCATTGTAACTGGCCAGAGCCGCCGTGCACTGAACATCGGGCGAACGGCGCGGATAAATCTGCGGTCAGCTGAGTGCAGTGCGGGGCTCCGCTTTGCACCTGTTCATAAAAAACCGCTCCGGAGAGCGGTTTGCCAAAACGTCAGTACCTAGCCGCCGAGATAGGCGTCGCGCACCTTCGGATCATTTAGCAGATCATGGCCGCTGCCTTGCATGACGATACGGCCGTTCTCCAACACATAACCGCGGTCAGCCAGCTTCAGCGCTTGGTTGGCGTTTTGCTCAACCAAGAACACCGTCACGCCGTCTTTGCGCAGCTGCTCGATGATGTCAAAGATCTGCTGGATGATGATCGGCGCCAAACCCAGAGACGGTTCATCGAGCAGCAACAGCGTAGGCTTGCTCATTAACGCACGGCCGATGGCGAGCATCTGCTGTTCACCACCGGACATGGTTCCGGCACGCTGGGCAAAGCGTTCTTTCAGGCGCGGGAACAGGTGCAGCACCTTGTCCATTTGCTCCTGATTGTCAGCCTTGCTGCCAAAAAAGCCGCCCATTTCCAAGTTTTCTTCGACGGTCAAGCGGGCGAATACGCGGCGACCTTCAGGCACTACGGCAATGCTTTTGCGCATGATGCTGGGCGTGTCTTGGCCAATCAGCTCTTCGCCCTGATAACGGATGCTGCCACTGCTGGCTTGCGGTGTGCCGCACAAGGTCATCAACAGGGTGGATTTACCTGCGCCGTTGGCCCCGATCAGGGTCACGATTTCACCCTGACGCACTTCAACATTGATGTCATGCAGCGCCTGGATCTTGCCGTAGAAGGTGGAAACATTCTCGAAGTACAGCATCACGCTTCCCCCAGGTAGGCTTTGATCACGTCCGGGTTTTCGCGGATCTGCTCCGGTGTACCGTCCGCCAGAGGCGTGCCCTGGTTGATCACATAGATATGGTCGGAAATGCTCATGACCAGCTTCATGTCGTGCTCAATCAGCAGCACGGTGACATTGTGCTGGTCACGCAGCACACCAATCAGTGCCTTGAGATCTTCGGTTTCACGCGGGTTTAGGCCGGCTGCCGGTTCGTCGAGCATGAGGATGCGTGGACGCGTCATCATGCACCGGGCGATTTCCAGGCGGCGCTGCTGCCCATAGGCCAGGGTGCCTGCCGTGCGGTTGGCGAATTCGGTCAGGTTGACCTGATCCAGCCAATACGCGGCATATTCCATGGCTTCGCGCTCGCTGCGGCGGAACGAAGGGGTTTTGAACAGCCCGGAAAGGAAGTTGGTGTTGAGGTGGCGATGTTGCGCCACCAGCAGGTTTTCCACTGCCGTCATGTCCTTGAACAGACGCACGTTCTGGAAGGTCCGCACCACGCCTTTTTGCGCGATTTTATGGCCGGGTAACCCTGCAATGGCTTCGCCATCGAGGCTTACGCTGCCCGATGTAGGCTGGTAAAAACCGGTCAGGCAGTTGAACACGGTGGTTTTGCCTGCGCCGTTAGGGCCGATCATCGACACCACTTGTTTTTCATTAACCGACAGGCTTACCCCGTTTACGGCCAGCAGGCCGCCGAAGCGCATGCACAGGCCGCTTACTTCAAGGATAGGGCGGCTCATTGTTTCAGCTCCAAGTGCGGGCGCTGCATGGGCAGCAAGCCCTGTGGACGCCAAATCATCATCAGTACCATCAAGGCACCGAACATCAACATGCGGTATTCACTGAACTCACGCATCAGTTCCGGCAGCAGAATCATCACGATGGCCGCCAGGATGATGCCCAGTTGCGAGCCCATGCCGCCCAGTACGACGATGGCCAGAATGATCGCTGACTCGATAAAGGTGAACGACTCAGGCGTTACCAGGCCCTGGCGGGCGGCAAAGAAGCTGCCGGCAAAACCGGCAAAAGCCGCGCCCAAAGTGAACGCCGAGAGTTTGATCACCGTTGGGTTCATGCCCAGCGCACGGCAGGCAATCTCATCCTCACGCAGTGCTTCCCACGCCCGACCAATCGGCATGCGCAGCAGGCGATTGATCACGAACAGGGTGAGCAACACCAGCACCAGAGCGATCAAATACAGGAAAATCACCTTGTTGATGCCGTTATAGGCAACGCCGAAATACTCGTGGAAGGTCTGCATGCCTTCTGCTGCGCGACGGTCAAACGATAAGCCGAACAAGGTGGGTTTTTCGATGTTGCTGATGCCGTTCGGGCCGCCTGTTAACTCGGTCATGTTGCGCAGCAGGATGCGGATGATCTCGCCAAAGCCCAGGGTCACGATGGCCAGGTAATCACCGCGCAAGCGCAGCACCGGGAAGCCCAGTACAAAGCCGAAGAACGCCGCCATCAGCCCCGCAATCGGCAAGCAAACCCAAAAGCCCAGGCCGTAGTAATGCGACAGCAGTGCGTAGCTGTAAGCACCCACGGCGTAGAAGCCGACATAGCCCAAGTCCAGCAGGCCGGCTAAACCGACCACGATGTTCAGGCCAAGGCCCAACATCACGTAGATCAAGATCAGCGTGGCAATGTCCACGGCACCGCGGCTGCCAAAGAATGGCCAGGCGAGCGCCACCATGATCAGGCCCAGAATGACCCAGCGCTGTGTTGACGGCAGGGTGATGAAGTTGCTGGCTTGCGTGGGCATGCTGGGCAGCTTGGGTGCGTGACTCCAGGCTGCTGTTAGCTGGCTGCGGAACAGTTGCCAGAAGAACATGGCAATCGCGCTGCCGGCGATGGCCCACAGGACGGCCGGGCTGGCGCCGTGCACTTCGAGCTTGATGCCGACGGTGGTGAGCTTCAGGCCAAGCACCGGATAGGCCACAGCCAGCACCAGCAGGGCGCTGAAAAAGGCCGTCTTGAGATTTTTACGGATGGCGAGACTCATACTTTTTCAACCTCCGGACGACCGAGAATGCCCGTAGGACGGAACAACAGAACCAGAATCAGCAGGCTGAAGGCCACCACGTCCTTGTACTGATCACCGAAGATGTCGGCACCAAAGGCTTCAGCAAGGCCTAGCAGCAGGCCACCCAATACTGCGCCCGGAATACTGCCGATACCGCCTAGAACCGCAGCAGTAAAGGCCTTGATCCCGACCAGGAAGCCCACGTGTGGGTTGATCACGCCGTACTGCATGCCCAGCAATACCGCCGCAATACCGGCCAGGGCAGCACCGATGACGAAGGTCAGGGCAATAATGTTGTTGGTGTTGATGCCCAGCAGGTTGGCCATCTTGATGTCTTCGGCACAGGCGCGGCAGGCGCGGCCCAAGCGTGATCGCGAGATAAACGCGGTCAGTGCCACCATCACCACAAAGGTGACGACAAAGATCAGCACCTGCATATAGGAAATCACCACGCCATTCATCGCGCTTTCGCCCAGCACGAAGTTGCCGGGCAGCAGATTGGGGATGGCTTTGTCTTTGGAGTCCTGCGCCAGTAGCACCTCGTTTTGTAAAAAGATCGACATGCCGATGGCGGAAATCAGTGGGATCAAGCGGTTACCGCCACGCAAGGGGCGATAGGCGACCCGTTCGATGCTGTATCCGTACACACTGGCAATAATAATACTGCCGGCAAAGGCGGCGATCATCAGCAGCGGGAGGCTGTCGATGCCCATCATGGTCAGGCCGGCGATCGCGATAAAGGCGACGTAAGAACCGATCATATAAACCTCGCCGTGAGCGAAGTTGATCATGCCGATGATGCCGTAAACCATGGTGTAGCCAATAGCGATCAAGGCATAAGTACTGCCAACAGTCAGGCCGTTAACCAACTGTTGCAGGTAGTGATAATGTTCAGGCATTGCCTAACTCCTGGGTTGCCACGCAAGGCAGCGCTTTTGGCGCAGCATGTAACCGGAATTCTTCTAATAAACAAAACCCACTGCGCAAGCAGTGGGTTTTGGGTTCAGGCTAAGTGGTTACTTGGCTTCGGATTTGGTGCCGTCTTGGTGCCATTCGTAAACTACGAAGTTGAAGTCCTTCAGGTCACCCTTCTCATCAAAGGTCAGGTTGCCAGTCGGCGTATCAAAGCTGTTAGCGCGCAGGGCTGCGGCCACTTTAGCGGTGTCGGTGCTGCCGGCTTTGGTGATGCCTTCAGCGATTACTTGTACCGCGGCGTAGGCCGGGAATACGAACGGACCGCTGGAGTCTTCATTTTTAGCTTTGAATGCATCAACCAGCGCTTTGTTGCGTGGGTCCTGATCGAACGCCTGTGGCAGGGTCACCAGCAGGCCTTCGGACGCGGGGCCGGCAATGGCTGAGATTTCCTTGTTGCCTACACCTTCCGGGCCCATGAACTTGGCGCTCAGGCCTTTTTCAGCCGACTGACGCAGCAGCAGACCCAGTTCTGGGTGGTAGCCACCGTAGTAGACGAAGTCCACGCCGGCTTGCTTGAGCTTGGCGATCATGGCGGAGAAGTCTTTGTCGCCGGCGTTGATGCCTTCGAACATGACAACCTTGGTGCCTTTGGCTTCCAGCGTTTGCTTGACCGCAGTGGCAATGCCTTCGCCGTACTGCTGCTTGTCGTGGATTACGGCAACCGCTTTTGGCTTAACCACATCAGCAATAAAGTTACCGGCGGTAGGGCCCTGCAAGCTATCCAGGCCGATGGTGCGGAACACCAATTCATAGCCGCGAGCGGTAATTTCTGGGCTGGTAGAAGCCGCAGTGACCATCAGGATGCCTTCATCTTCGTAGATGTCAGACGCTGGCTGGGTGGAGCTGGAGCAAAGGTGGCCGACGACGAATTTCACTTCGTCGTTGACGATCTTGTTAGCCACGGCAACCGCCTGCTTGGGATCGCAAGCATCGTCATAGACCACGCCTTCAAGCTGCGCACCGTTTACACCGCCGGCTTTGTTGATCTGCTCGATGGCCATCTTGGCACCGATAAACTGCATTTCACCGTATTGCGCGACGGCGCCGGTGACTGGGCCTGCCAGGCCAATTTTGATGGTGTCAGCCGCTACCGAGTAGCTGGCAACGCCAGCCATGGCCATGGCGGCAAACAGTTTGGAAATCTGCTTAGTAGCCTTGTTCATAGTGCTCCACTCTTATTGGTTTTGATTGTTGTAGTTCTGGCGGCCAAAGCAGCAGAACCGGGTTGTTTCCCCGGCCAGCCCCCCGGCAACTGTATCGGTGCAGTGTAGAGTGCCGCTTCACGCCTTGAAAAGCAGCTTGCTGGGGGCAAAACCCTGGGGTGTCGCTTTAACGCAATAAACGTATAGATAAACGGCGTGTCTTGCACGCTGCGGGCAACGTCGCGACAAGTGTCGCGAATTTGCCAGTCAGCCGGTCAACGCTATCATGGCCGCCGATTTAACAAATGGCCATCCACGACAGGGCAATCCATGACCGAACAACCTAGCACCCTCTATGCCAAGCTGCTTGGTGAAACTGCAGCTATTACGTGGCCCGAGCTGCAACCTTTCTTCGCCCGCGGCACATTACTGCTGGTGGAGGGCACTCAAGACCTGATCGAAGTGGCGCAGGCCGTGGCGCAAAACGATCACGTTAAAGTCGCCGCTTGGCTTGAATCAGGACTTTTGAGTCGGGTGGATGACAGCCGTGCCGAGAGCCTGCTCAAGCGCAATCCAGCATTGTGGGCAGTGGTGGTTGCGCCTTGGGTGCTTGCGCAAGAGCGCAGTGAAAGCGCTCCGCTGCACTGATCTGGCGCTCTAGTATCCGCCCCTTTGAATCTGCGCCCTATAACCTGTCGGAGTTTATCTATGCCCACCACACTGCCCGCTCTGGCCTTTGCCGGTATCGGCCTGATGGGGCTGCCCATGACCCAGCGGTTGCTGGCGGCCGGGTTTGCGCTGACGGTCTGGAACCGCTCCAGCGCCAAATGCACACCCTTACAGGCGTTGGGCGCGTACGCGGTGGCGAGCCCGGCGCAGCTGTGTGGGCAGGCGGATATCGTCATGCTGTGCTTGGCCAATACCGAGGTGGTGCGTGAGGTGGTGTTGGGCCCAGGCGGTATTGTTGAAACGGCCAAGCCAGGGCAGTTGCTGGTGGATTTTTCCAGCTTAGAACCCGCGGCCACCCGCACCATGGCTGCCGAACTGCATGCACGCTGCGGCATGCATTGGGTCGATGCGCCGGTGTCCGGCGGCACCCTCGGAGCTGCCGACGGCACATTGGTGATTATGGCTGGCGGCCGCGTTGAGGACATTGAGCGGATAAGGCCAATACTTGCGCATCTAGGTCAGCGTCTAACGCATATGGGCGATGTAGGCGCGGGGCAGGTAACCAAGGTGTGCAACCAGATGATTGTGGCGTGTAACGCCCTAGTGATCGCCGAAGTAGTGGCCTTGGCGGAACAAGCCGGTGTGGAGGCCAGCTTGCTTGCGCAAGCGTTGGCTGGCGGCTTTGCCGATTCCAAACCGCTGCAGATTTTGGCCCCGCAAATGGCGGCAAACCAGTTTGAGCCGGTCAAATGGCATGTGCGCACCTTGCTTAAAGATTTGGATACGGCGGTGAGCCTCTCCCAGCAAATGGGCTCAGCCACACCGCTAAGCGGGTTGGCGGCGCAGTTGCTGCGCCAGCACGCCAGCCAAGGCAACCTAGAGCGCGACCCAGCCACCTTGGTGCATCTTTACCGGGGGCCACAGCATCAGGAGTCACCGCCATGAAAGTCGCCGCCAATCTGTCGCTGCTGTTTACCGAAGTGCCGCTTGTTGAGCGCGTGGTTGCGGCGGCCGCTGCGGGTTTCGACGGCGTAGAAATTCAGTTCCCCTATGAGCTCGCCGCCATTCGTTTTAAGGAAGCGCTAGAGGCTGCCGGCATGCCGCTGGTGCTGATTAATCTGCCCGCCGGTGATCTGCTCCGGGGTGGCGCGGGTTTAGCCGCCGTACCCGCGCGGCAGGCTGAGTTTGATGCGGCGCTGCAAGAAGCGCTGAGCTATGCCGCTATGGTGCGTCCGGCTCGCGTCAACGTGTTGGCGGGGCGGTTGGCACCGGGGCTTGAGCCTGAACAAGCCCAGGCCTGCTTGATCAGCAATCTGCGCAAAACTGCTGAGGCCTTTCAGTTATTAGGTATTGGCGTGCTGGTGGAGGCGATCAACCCCATCGACATGCCGGGCTTTTTGATCAACACCCCAGCTCAACTGGATGCGCTGCTCTCGGCAGTCGGCCACCCCAATTTGGCCGCGCAATACGACCTCTATCATATGGCGCGTCAGGGTTTGGATGTGCAGGCCGGTATGGCATTGCTGGCAGGGCGCATCGGCCATGTGCAGTTTGCCGATAACCCAGGCCGCGGTGCGCCGGGCACGGGCGAGTTACAGTTCGCACCATTACTCAAGGCCCTGCATGCCAGCGGTTACAGAGGTTGGCTGGCGGCCGAGTATCGACCCGGCGAGGCGGGCACGGTAGCCGGCCTTGGCTGGTTGAGCGAATGGCGGATGTGGTGGGCGCGCAGCTGAAAAATCAGCCTACCGCCCGCCGCGTTAGCGTCGAGCAACAGGCTGGTTGGTGTTATTCAGGCGTGTCGTCGGCGTATTTGTTAAGCGAGATGACCCGAGTCTTGCCGATACGGTGGCGATAAATCTCGCGCAGGTACTTGATGGCTTTCTTGACACTGTCGCGTGACAAACGGATGTCGTTAATCGAGACGAATTTGTCTTGATCGTGGATCAGCTCGCGGTACTTCTTCTCGTACATCGGCTTGATCGCGTACCAGTTGGTGTCGAGGATTTTCGCCGGGTTCTCGTATTCGTTAAGCATGGCGTCCACCCGCGCTTCGTCAAATTCATCGCTGGTGATGAAGTCGAGAATGGCGTTGTCCAAGCTTTCATCAAAACGGTGCGGGTCGCGGGCAAAGCAGCGCTTGATGAAGGCCACAATCAAGGTCAAAAAGTCATCCGACAGGCATGGGCTTTTAGCGATCAAGGTGGTCAGTGACAAATTGGCCGAAGCACCGATAACCAGCGCATAACGCTTCAGGGTGGTGTTGGGGAACATGCTGTTGAGGTGTGTCTTGAGCCGGTTTAGGTCCATGTAGGACAGCTTGTAATCTTTCGGCAGCGAGACAATCGACACCACTGAGGAGCAGTTCTTGAAGAAGTGCAGGTCACTCAGTTTGGCGGCGTCGTAATTGG
This sequence comes from Pseudomonas sp. TMP9, assembly GCF_037943105.1. Lineage (NCBI taxonomy): Bacteria > Pseudomonadati > Pseudomonadota > Gammaproteobacteria > Pseudomonadales > Pseudomonadaceae > Pseudomonas > Pseudomonas vesperimontis. The sequence goes on along the minus strand of NZ_CP149803.1, from coordinate 2,492,618 downwards.
ACTTCTTGTACTCATCCAGCGCTTCGCGGTAGCGCTTAGACTCGATCGGCAACAGGCTGATGCCTTCGATGGCCTGGGTGACTTTGTTGAAGTGTGGCAGGTCGATGGAACGGAAGAACAGGTCGTCAATGTTCAGCCGTGACGGCTCTTTTTCCAGCACACGGAATTTATCCAGCGCTGCAGCGCTTTGTTCCGGCACCACCGATTCGGCATAGGCAATGGCCACCGGCCCGGCCAAGCTCATAAACAGGTCGTTGGCATCGAGGCGAATGGTCTCGCCGATGTCGATGCCGGCGCGGCGGAAATAGTTTTGGTCGTAGTCGGTGGTTACCGCTTGCGCGGTGAGGATGTTGAAAATCTGCTGGGAGATGTACTGGTTAGCGTGACGCTCCATGGCGTTCACGTCGATGTTCTGGATGTTACCGTCATCGCTTTCTTCGGCGTAACGCATGATGTCGTTGGAGATCAGCATCATCGCGTTCCACGGGCGAATGCGGCGCATCACACTGGCTTCGCTGTTCTCTTCATTGTCGAAGTTGTAAGAGAAATCCCACTCCTCAGCGAGGTACTTACACAGCAGGCGACCAGCGTTGATGTGCAGCGCTTCAGACATCTCACTGCGCTGCCCGGAGATGTTTGGCAGGATGCAGATGCCGCTGGTGAAAATGGGCTCGAAGACAAAGCTGTGGTCGCGGTTCTCCGGGCTGTCATCGAAATTTTTAGTGTCGAAGGTTTTGCTCATGTAGGCGAATTGCTGGGCCAGGCCAAATTCTGAGGCCATGCCCGAGCCCGTGCCGCCGCCAGCACTGAATATGTAGAAGTACAACCGCGACTGGTTGGCCTTGATGCCGCAGGAGTCGATCAGGTAGCTGTGGATGAACTTCCAATCTTCGTTGGTAAAACGCTGGGTGTCTTTGTTGAGGATGATCTTGGCTAAATACTGACCGAGGATCGGCGCGTTACCTGCACCACCGGCATGCACCTCGGAAAGGTCCATGATCTTCATCTTGCTGTAGTCGCTGAGGAAACCGCTGGTTTCTCCCTTGCGTGAGAAGCGGATGCGCCCCTCGATGTCTTTGTCCAGGTCGCCGAGCATCACCAGCGGCTCGATCAAAAAAACCGGCTTGCTACTCTTGTTCGGTGCGCGAAGCAGGTTGCTGCGGATCCAGCGGGTCGGGCGAAAATCTTGTTCGGTAACGGATTTTTCTTCGTTATTAAATTCGCTTAAGTAGAACTGCCGGGCGTTGTACACCAGTGAGGCGACATCAAGCGCGATGTTCGAGCCGCAGCGGCCAAGGCCAATCAAGCAAACAGAGGGGAAGTGCTGAACCCGGCGTTCGCTGTCGTCATCTTGCGGCGCTGGAGGAAACACCAAGCTGCGCAGGCCGTCGAGGTTATCGAGGATGCGATCAATGTCGCGCTCGGTGAAATACATGTAGCGCTCGCCGTTGCCGTCAACTTGCACTGGGGCTGATAGCGGCGCCGGTGTTAACAGGTTGTCGGCTAAATCAGCCATGGTGGCTTCAGTCGCGGAGGAGGTTGCAGCGTCTTTTTTTGTTTTCATATAGAGGCAGTCCGGCGGCTAACGAGGTCGGCTTGGCAAATGGCCATATTTGCGTTCAACAGGCTCGTTTGTAGCATGAAAAATAGAAAATCTCGCGGTTTTGCATAGTTTTACTCAGGTGATACCAGTGCTTTAGTAGGGTCAATGGCGGTCTGAGCAGTTGCGTGCGAACTCATTAGCCTGCATACACAGCGCAAATAGTCACAGACAGCCCAGCGGCAAGCCCCTAGATTGCTCTAGCACTCAGGACCTTGGCTGACGGCCAAGCAGTGCTGATGTGCTCCGATAACAACAATTAGAGATGGATTCCATGCAGCAGTCCCTCCAAGCCACGAATGCCTGGCGCATTCTGTTTCTGCTTTTTCTCGCCAACCTGTTCAACTTCTTTGACCGCACCATTCCCGCGATCATTATTGAACCCATCCGGATGGAGTGGGACCTCAGCGACCTGCAGTTGGGCATGATTGGCACCGCATTCACCATCGTTTACGCCATTGCTGGGGTTCCGCTGGGGCGTATGGCCGACACTGGCTCGCGGCGCAAGATTATGGGCTGGGGCTTGGCTGCCTGGAGTGGTCTGACGGCTCTTAACGGTTTTGCTTGGAATTTTTGGAGCTTTCTGCTGATTCGCATGGGTGTTGGCATCGGTGAAGCCAGCTATGCGCCGGCGGCCAACTCGCTGATCGGCGACCTGTTCCCCGCACATAAACGTGCTCGTGCCATGGGCATCTTTATGCTCGGGCTGCCTCTTGGCCTGTTGCTGGCGTTCTTCACCATTGGGGCGATGGTTGAGGCGTTCGACAGTTGGCGCGCGCCGTTTTTTATCGCGGCAGTTCCTGGGCTGCTCTTGGCAGTGTTTATGTTTTTCATCAAGGAACCTCAGCGCGGCGCCGCAGAGCAGGTGAAATCGCGCACCAGCAAGGTGGAAAAGCCTCTGCGAAAAGTGCTGGCGATCCGCACATTCTGGTGGTTGGTGATGGCTGGGTTGGCCTTTAACTTCGCCACTTATGCCTGCAACTCCTTCATGGTGCCGATGCTGCAGCGCTATTTTCTCTTGCCGCTGGAGCAGGCCGCGATGGCCACGGGTGTGATTGTCGGGTTGACGGGTTTGGTCGGCTTGACCCTCGGCGGCTGGTTGGCAGATAAAATCCATCAGCGCTGGCAGACCGGTCGCCTGGTTTTCGCGGCCGTGAGTATGTTGATTGCCTCGCTAGCCACCGGTTATGCCTTGCTGGCTGGGCGGGTTGAAGTGGCTGTGTTTGTGGCGTTGTTCAGCATCGGTTGGCTGTTTTCCTACAATTTCTACACCTGCGTCTATACGGCCATTCAGGATGTGATCGAGCCGCGCCTGCGCGCCACGGCCATGGCGCTGTTCTTTGCTGGCCTATACCTGCTGGGTGGTGGGTTTGGCCCATTAGCCGTCGGCATGCTATCGGATCATTACTCCAATGCAGCCATGCTCGCGGCAGGCGCCACTGAAATGAACGAAGCCTTTAAGGCCGTCGGTTTACATAACGCCATGTATTTGATCCCTGTGGCGTTATTACTGACCATGCTGGCGCTGTTGCAGGCCTCGCGTTGCTTTGTTGACGATGCCGCGAAGATGCAACGGGGCATGAATGACGTTGCAGCGGATTGAGGATTTACAGCCGCACAGCAAGAGGCCCGCGATTGCGGGCCTCTTGCTGTGCGGGGCAAACCTAAACGTTAGCCGGCAACCAATACGCGGATGGCTTCAAGCCGCAGCGCTGCTTTGTCGAGCATGGCCATGCCTTGCTCGCGTAACTGACGCAGGGCGTTGAGTTCGCTGTCACGCACGCTAGGGTTAACGGCTTGCAACGCGATCAAGCGCGCCAGCTCCTCGTCAGTTTCGGCCGCTAGGCGGCGCTTGGCTTCATCGACGCGCTCGTTGTGACGAGGCGCTACCATGCCTTCACCCGCATTAATCAGCGGGTTAAGGCTGTCACGCTGGGCCTGCACAAACTTGTTGGCGCTGGCTCGCGGCACAGCTTCCAGCTGTTCGTTTAGCTTCTCGAAAGAGACTTTGCCAGCCAGGTTGTTGCCGTTAGCATCGAGCAGGCAGCGCAGAGCGATCGGCGGTAGGTAACGGCCCAGTTGCAGCGCGCGCGGGGCCACCACCTCACTGACATAAAGCATTTCCAGCAGCACGGTGCCGGCTTTCAGGGCTTTATTCTTGATCAGTGCAACACCGGTGTTACCCATCGAGCCGGAGCGCACCAGGTCCATGCCGCCCTGCACCATGGGGTGTTCCCAGGTCAGAAACTGCATATCTTCGCGGGCCAGGGCCATGTCGCGGTCGTAGGTGATGGTCACGCCTTCGTCATCGCCAAGCGGGAAGCTGGCATCCAGCATTTTTTCGCCAGGGCGCAGGATCAAGGCGTTATCGGAATGGTCTTCGCTGTCGATGCCAAAGGCGTCAAACAGCTGCTCCATGTAGATCGGCAGCGCGAACTGATCATCCTGCTCAAAAATGGCCTCGACCAACGCTTCACCTTCGCCTGCACCGCCGGAGTTGAGTTCCAGTAAGCGATCGCGGCCGGCATGCAACTCATCTTCTAAGCGCAGGCGTTGCACTTTGGCTTGGTCAACCAGCGTTTGCCATTCAGCATCATCGCCGCTTTCCAGCAATGGCAGCAGGCGAGCGCCGAACTGGTGTTGCAAGGCGTTGCCAGTCGGGCAGGTGGCGAGGAAGGCGTTCAGCGCGTGGTGATACCACTGGAACAGGCGCTCCTGCGGGCTGTTTTCCAGGTACGGCACATGCAGTTGGATACGGTGCTTCTGACCGATACGGTCGAGGCGGCCGATACGCTGTTCGAGCAAGTCTGGGTGCGCTGGCAGGTCGAACAGTACTAGGTGGTGCGCAAATTGGAAGTTGCGGCCTTCCGAACCGATTTCCGAGCAGATCAGCACTTGGGCGCCAAACTCTTCATCAGCAAAGTAGGCGGCGGCGCGGTCGCGCTCAAGGATGCTCATGCCTTCGTGGAACACCGTGGCCGGGATGCCTTTGCGCTTGCGCAGGGCGTCTTCGAGGTCCATGGCGGTTTCGGCGTGGGCACAGATCACCAAGACCTTGAATTTCTTCAGCATCTTCAGGGTGTCGAACAGCCACTCAACGCGCGGATCGAACGTCCACCAGCGCAGCTCTTCATCAACCTCTGGCTGCGCTTGGTAGCTGACCTCCGGGTACAGGTCAGCGTGTTCACCAATCGGCAGCTCCATGTATTCGTCGGGGCTGGCCAGCGGGTAAGGGTACAGTTCGCGGTCGGGGAAGCCTTGCACGGCGGCGCGGGTGTTACGAAACAGTAAGCGGCCGGTGCCGTGGCGATCAAGCAGCTCACGGACCAAGCGCGCGGAAGCTTCGCTGTCGCCTGAATTCACTGCGCTAAGCAGCTCTTCGCCGCCTTCACCGAGGAAGTCATGAATGGTTTGATGCGCCGCGTCAGACAGGCGGCCTTTATCCAGCAACTCCTGAACGGCTTCGGCTATTGGCTTGTAGTGGGCGCTTTCGGCGCGGAAGGCGGCCAGGTCATGGAAGCGGTTCGGGTCGAGCAGGCGCAAGCGCGCAAAGTGACTGTCTTGGCCCAGTTGTTCCGGGGTGGCAGTTAGCAGCAGCACGCCGGGGATGATCTCAGCCAGCTGTTCAACCAGCGCGTACTCGGCGCTGGCACGCTCCGGATGCCAGACCAAGTGGTGCGCTTCATCGACGACCAAAAGATCCCAGCCAGCGGCAAATAGCGCATCTTGGGCGCTTTCGTCTTCGCACAGCCATTCCAGAGCGACCAGCGCCAACTGGCAATCTTCGAAGGGGTTGCTGGCGTCGCTTTCGATAAAGCGCTCGGCGTCGAACAGGGCGACATCCAAATTAAAGCGCCGGCGCATCTCGACTAGCCACTGGTGCTGCAGGTTCTCGGGCACCAGGATCAATACGCGGTTGGCGCGCCCGCAGAGCAGTTGGCGGTGGATGACCAGACCTGCTTCGATGGTTTTACCCAAGCCCACTTCGTCGGCCAACAATACCCGCGGCGCAATGCGATCAGCGACTTCACGGGCAATGTGCAACTGGTGCGCAATCGGTTGTGCCCGCACACCACCCAAGCCCCAGAGGTTGGACTGTAACTGGCGGCTGGTGTAATCAAGGGTGTGATAGCGCAGGGCAAACCAAGGCAGTGGATCGATCTGCCCGGCAAACAGGCGATCGCTGGCCAGGCGGAACTGGATAAAGTTCGACAGCTGGGTTTCTGGCAGGGTGACGCTTTCATGCTGCGCATTAAGGCCGTGATAGACCAGTAGGCCGTCGACATCGTCGACTTCCTGCACGGTCAGTTTCCAGCCATCGAAATGGGTGATTTCATCGCCCGGCGAGAAGCGTACGCGGGTCAAGGGCGCGTTGCGGGTGGCGTACTGGCGGGTTTCACCGGTGGCCGGGTAGAGCACGGTGAGCATGCGGGCGTCTTGCATCAGAACGGTGCCCAACCCCAGCTCCGCTTCGCTGTCACTGATCCAGCGTTGCCCCGGTTCATACTGCGCCATGCGTGTCTCCCGTGTGAAAAAGCCGACAATTGTAACGGAACCCTGCACTCAGGCCCAAGACGCATTGCTGCGCAGCGCGTACTTTGTCTGCTGAGGTTAAGTAAAAGTGTAGCGAGGCGGCGCTCAAGTCGCGGCTTGCCTGGCCGACAGTCTGACCAAAGGAGGGTTTAAACATGCTGCCGCCGATCCCCCATAGCTTGGCTCCCATCACCACGCAGAATGATGTGGTCAAACCACGCCCGGAAATTCCGCCGGTAACCGCGACTGCCGAAAGCGCTAAGGAAAGTGGCGTGAGCCTGGACAAGCGGCACCCGCAGGAAGCCGCAGAGTTGCTGCGCGAAGAACAACGCCGGCGCCAGCGCAGGCAGGGTTATAGCCCTGAGGAATTGGCCGAAGGCGATGTTGATGAGGCGGATGCAGCTGTATTAGATGAGTTGCCGCGGCAAGGGCTGTGGGTGGATGTAGAAGTCTGAGGCGTGCACACTGACGCTTCAGCCCGATCGAGCTCTATTCGTGGATCTATTTGACGACAGCCCATTGCCGCTAGCTAACGCCGATTTGCGGTTGCATGCGCAGTGGCTGGATGCCGCGACAGCCGACAGCTGGCTTAGCGAATTACTCAAACAAACGCCTTGGCAGCAGCCGCATGTGCACCTTTACGGGCGCAAACTCCCCGTGCCGCGACTAGTGGCTTGGTACGGCGACGCCGAGGCCAGCTATCGCTATTCCGGCTTGACCCATCAACCCCTGCCTTGGACGCCTTTGCTGGCGCACATTCGCGCGCAAGTGGCCGCAGCAGTTGGGCAGTCGCTCAATGGCGCGCTGCTCAACTATTACCGCGACGGCCAGGACTCCATGGGTTGGCACAGTGATGACGAGGCGGAGTTGGGCGCCAACCCGCTGATCGCCTCGCTTAATCTGGGTGGCACTCGGCGCTTCGATCTGCGGCGCAAGGGGCAAAACCGCATTGAGCATTCATTGCCTCTGCAGCACGGCTCGCTGCTGGTCATGCGCGGGCCAACTCAGCATCATTGGCAGCACCAAGTGGCGAAAACGCGCAGGCCCTGCGCGCCCCGCCTTAACCTGACCTTTCGATTGATCAAGCCGAGCCCATGAGCAAAGACGATAAGCTGATTGATTTCGCAGCCGAGCGCGACAAGCGTATCCATGACCTGCGCGACAAAAAACTCAACGAAATGCGCGATGCGTTCGCGCAAGTCCTGCCGCTGCCCCCAGCTAAGAAAAAGCCCAAAGGCAAACCAAAAAAGCCGTGAAACGCTCTGCGTTAGGCTGATTACTTGATCTAGGTCAGTGATTGACCGCCTGGTTGTTCTCGCCGCGGTCAAGGGTTGATCTGGATCAATAATACCTCTGCATCGCCTGCTACCTTGAAGCCATACCCACACAGGCTTCACGCAGGAGGCAACCATGTTTATCGATGTCGTAGTACTCGCCGGTATCGGCACCGTTGGTCTTATGGTCGCCTTCTTCGTCGGCTTCAGTTATTTCATCTGGCAGGATTCGCACAAGCGTAAGCAGAGCTAAACCCGTTAGAGCATGAGCAAGCAAGGCAATTTGGGCGACTTCGGTCGCCTTTTTTATGCCTGAAATTTGTACCTATTAAGCTGCATAAGCCTAAGCACTCGGTCAACATACGTTGCGCGGCTGGAAACGCTGCTGCAGTGGCGCGTCCACTGCAGGACTATCGATTATCAGTTCGCTACCAGCGAAGCCAGCGCGGCCCGAGTAGCGCGCCCATAAGGGTCGGTACCAACATGCCCAGCAAGTACCAGGTGCCCCAAAATGGAACCTCCATCTCAGGGCAATGCAGACAATAGGCAAGGGTAGCCATCGCACCGGCCAGCAATCCGCCGCAGGCACCTGCCAGCCTGAGGCGCGTGGGTGCCAGCCCGCTTAGCGCCCAGAAAACACCAATGAATCCTGGAATCGAAAGCAAGATAATGTTCAGGGCGCACACCTGCCACGTCTTGCCGAGGATCATCGCGAGGCGCACATCGGGTGCTGCTGCCATGAGGACATAGAAGGCGCCGGCCCACACCGCGGCGACCGCTGCGACAATCAGGAGTTTTCCGGAGCCCGGCGTTATTCCAGGTCTTGCCAGCCGCATAACTACGCTCAGCGCCCCGATCATCAGACTCAATGGCAAGGCGATTTTCGCCCAGAAGATCGGTGTTACCGCCACCTGAGCCAGATCGGGACGAACGCCCAGTATCGTCATTACCAGCAAGGTGGCGGTCAGCAAGCCGACTAACACCACGACGCCGAAGCGCTTAGCGAGCGCATGCCGGTCGATCTGGGTGACCCCAGACGCAAGCATGCTAATAAAATCATCAGTCTTCATCTTGTACCTCTAATCCTCTGCGCCAGCGCTTTAAGCCCACGATGTACGCCTATTTTTACGGCTGATTCCGATAATCCCGTCATCTGCGCGGTTTCAGTCACGGACAGTCCTTCAAGCTTCACATGCACGATGGGCAGGCGCTGATGCTCAGGTAATTGCTCGAGTAGCTTGTGCAGGTCGCGGCTGGCCTGTGCAGGTTCAAGATAGGGCAGGGCAAACATCTCAGCCGCATCGTCAAGAGAATCGTTGAAGACCTCATGGCGTGACCTGCCTCGAAAAAAATCCGTGAGCTTGTAGCGGGTGATGGCAAAAATCCATGCCGTAAGTGGCTGATCCACCCGGTACGTATGGCGACTGTTGTGAACGGCTAGCAAGACCTCCTGCAACAAATCCTCGACTTCATCGGGTTGTCGTTGAAGTCTCGCCCGCAAAAAACTGCGTATATGGCCGCTTAACTCCGATAGGAATACGCGATAAGCCCGTTCGTCACCGTCCAGGCATGCGAGAAACAGGGCCTGAAGATGTATTTCTCGGCTTCGCAACGCGTCGTTAGGAGTAGTTCGTTCCATCGTCTGCCTTGGTTACACGAAGGGTAAAAATATTTCGTAGCTACGCCTGGATGATGACGCCAGCGCTAATTACGGGCAGCGGAGCATGATTGCGTTCAAGGGCATAAGGCAACCAGCAGATTTATTTTGCGACTCTGAAAAATATTTTGCGATTGCTGTAACCGAATAGGAAAAATCAGCGAACTACCTTTCGGACCTCAAGCACAGCGCACTCCTGCACTGATGCGACGAGCCATCATTATTCTCCCGGAGAAATAACCATGAACAGTCTGAAACTTGCCGCCATCGCCGTTGCTTTCTCTTCCTTCACCGCCGGTGCTATCGCCGCAGAGACCCCGGCCGCAGCAGGTGCAATGGAAAAATGTTACGGCGTTTCCATGGCCGGTAAAAACGATTGCAAGGCTGGCGCCGGGACCTCCTGTGCAGGCACCTCCAAAATGGACTACCAGCCTAACGCTTGGGAATATGTTCCAGCGGGTACGTGCACCAGCATCAAGACCCCAAACGGCATGGGTACGCTCGCACCCAAGTAATCTCCACACCTCGGGGCACACGCTAACCATGAAGAATTTATCCCAGATCGGGGCCGGACTCAGCCTCAAACCGAACCACTATGAGGACGCCCTCGACTGCGCGGTTGAGGGTCTCTGGTTCGAAGTTCATCCGGAAAATTACATGGTTGGTGGTGGCCCCCGTTTGGCGTGGCTGGAGGCAATTGGCAGTCGACACCCTCTGTCGCTGCACGGTGTATCACTCTCGCTGGCGGCCGATTGTCCGCCGGATGCAGAGCACTTGAAGCGCCTGAAAAAGCTCGCGGATCACGTTCAACCCGTATTGATTTCCGAGCACTTGGCTTGGTCAGCCTGGCGCGGGCAGTATCATCCCGACCTGTTGCCCTTTCCCCGAACAGGCGAGGCATTGCGGCGTATCGCAAGCAATATCCAACGCACACAAGATGTCCTTGGACGGCGTATCGCGATTGAAAACCCAACCCACTATTTGCAATTGGATGGCCATGACTACAACGAGCTCGATTTTCTGACCGAGTTGAGTGAGAGGACTGGCTGCGGCTTACTGCTAGATGTCAATAATGTGCACATCAGTGCCCATAACTTGGGTTTCGATGCGGCAACCTACTTGGACGCTTTTCCAGCCGTGGCAATAATGGAGATTCATCTGGCTGGACACGCCAATGATCCTGGCGATTCATCGTTACTTATTGATACTCACGACGCGCCTATCGCTCAAGATGTCTGGTCTTTGTATCAACGTTTAATCGAACGGATCGGTATGCGTCCGACATTGATTGAGCGTGACGACCATATACCGGATTTCGATATTTTACTCGCAGAGCGCGACAGGGCGCAGATGCTGTTGAAACGTGGGCAGAACCCGCAATTGGGGGTTGCGATATGACGCCATCACTCGACCAGTTTCAGGATGCATTCGTCGATGCGCTATACGGCGCCGAGTCACTCGAAATGACGATGCTTACCCAACAACCCGGTTTTGCGGTTTATCGCAATACGGTACTCAAAGGTGCAACCGATGCGTTGCTCGCCAATTTTCCGACCATAGAGCGCTTGGTGGGCACCGACTGGCTGCTGGCCGCGGCCGCAATCCACGCGCGGCGCTCGCCGCCAACTGATGCACGTTTGCTGCACTATGGCGCCGACTTTCCCGGTTTTCTCGACAGTTTTGAGCATGCCAGAGAAATGCCCTACTTGGGCGACGTCGCCCGCCTGGATCGGCTCTGGACACAGGTGCATTGCGCGGCTGATGAGCCAGGCTTTGAGATGAGCGCCCTAGCGCACCTGTCCCCGACGGAGCTTGCCAGTAGCCGGCTTACACCGCGGGCCGCATGCCGCTGGGTTTGGTTGCCAGACTGTCCGGCCTACACGATCTGGCGCGTCAATCGTGAACAGCTGCCAATGCCTGACGAACTCAACTGGCAGGGCGAAGGCGCGCTGCTGACTAGAAAGGCCGGTGGGGTGCACTGGCATGCCGCCAGTGCTGCCGACTGTGCCTTTCTCGACGCTTGCGCGGTACATCTGCCCCTCGAACTGGCAGCAGACCATGCCATTGCAGTCGAGCCAACCCTGGATCTGGAAAATCTCATCATCCGCTTGGTGAGTGCTGACGCGTTCTGCGTTGCGAACCCAGGTCGACCTTCCTGAAAACGTGTTACTTACGTCACTAATGGAGCACACCATGAACGTTATCCGAAACCGCTCATCCACCGCCGACAACGCCCTGAGTAGAATCTGGAATCGCGTTGCAAGCCGACTGGACTCACTGATCAGCGATTCGTTCTTAGCGCTGGTGGCTCGTATCGCCATCGCCGCCATTTTCTTTATGTCCGGGCGCACCAAGGTCAGTGAATTTCTGACGATTACGCCGAGTACCTATGAGCTGTTCCGTACGGAATACGCATTGCCTTTGATCTCTCCAGAACTGGCTGCGCACCTTGCCACCTACAGCGAGCACGTGTTTCCTGTACTTCTGGTGCTAGGTCTATTTACCCGTTTATCGGCGTTGGCGCTGCTGGGTATGACCTTTGTCATCGAGGTCTTTGTTTACCCCGATGCCTGGCCGACTCACCTCGCTTGGGCGGGCCTGCTCCTGCTTATCGTCGCGCGTGGAGCAGGAGCATTTTCGCTGGATCGACGACTGGGCATCCGATAATCCCTCACTTAATAGGGCCATGAAAAACGCCAGTTTGAGCTGGCGTTCAAGTGCGTGGACTGTGTGCCCTCAACCTTGGGCGCGATCTATGATGCACGCGGCACTGACATCGGTTCCGCGTAACGATCCCGCAGGAAAAAGTACAGGATACTGCTCGAGCTGAGTGGGTTACAGGTGGTAGGGCCGCTTTCACTGTTGCGTTGTTTTTAGCACGCTCTGGCTGCACTAATACAAGCTCAGATAACAATACATAACTATTCGATTTATGACCGCCGGTACGGGTTTGATTTATCTGTAGATACCCGCAGACATCCAATCTACTGATGAGTCGTAAAACTGTACGGTCACTAACACCACAAGCTTGGGTAATGTCAGTTTGATTGTCGAAATATAGTTATTCTTTGTCTTTGAAATTTTTTAGCGATCAAAAATGTAGAATCAAACAATTTTTTCTGCACGTAGTTTAATTGTCTCGCCAGTGTGAAGGTTTACAAACCCAACAGCAGATATGATGTTCTTATGGGCTGGAAGGTAGGTGTCGAACTGTTCTTAAGTTTGTGTGAATATTTTAGTTGCCATGGTGTCGATATTCCTATTTTAGTAGGTCTACGAAACTAGGGGCGATTCAGTCGTAGTGCTCGCCGGTATCGGCACCATTGGCCTTATGGTCGCCTTTTTCGTCGGCTTCAGTTATTTCATCTGGCAGGATTCGCACAAGCGTAAGTAGAACTAAACCCGCTAGAGCATGAGCAAGCAAGGCAATTCTGGCGACTTCGGTCGCCTTTTTTATGCCTGTGTCTCAATGCTATTTAGTGGGCTTATGTTTTATTGCGCGCATTCGCTTGGATGGCTATTTCGCTCAGTGGCGACGATAGGTAGCGTTAATGTGACAGTGACGCCGGCCGCAGTAGAATGCCATAGAACTTCAGCGCCTATTGAAGCAGCACGGCGTAGCTGGTTCTTAAGGCCTTTGCCGCTAAAGTATGCGGAATGCTCTTCCGTAAATCCTTGGCCATTATCGACGATAATGACTCTGACATGAGTCGCGTCATAGGATGTGGTAATGCGAATTTCTGTGGCGTTGGTGTGTTTTATAATGTTGGAGAATGTCTCTTGTAGGATCCGTAAGATATGTAATGCATTGCGGGGGTCAAGCCAGTCAAGTGCAGGCACGTTCTGAATATCCCAGCGCAAGTGTATTCCGGCGCTTTCCAAGCGGGGCGTTAAGCGGAATCTTAACGTTGCCATTAATAGCAATAAGTCGGCCTCTACTGGCTCCATCGAATCGATGGTTAGTTTCAGGTCTTCGATGCAGTTTTTCAGGACGTCGGTCAGTGAAGATGCATCAAGATGACCTTTCTCAGCCTCAAGCAATGCAATGATAAGCGATGAGCCCATACCATCATGCATGTCTTGCATGAGCCGTTGGCGTTCATTGCTGAGTGTCTGGCGATGCTCTATTGCGCGCAGACGCTGATAGCTTTTCGTTAACTCATCTTCGCGCTCGTTCAGGCGAAAGGCCAAGCTGGCGTTGATTTTTTTGACATTCTCATTGGCCTTGATAAAACGCCGAAAAATAATGTGCATTACAATTAGAAAAGCGCCAATGTTGCTATAAGGACCAAGATAAATAGATTCAATAGTTAAATAATTATTTTGCAGTAGCCAGTCATGGCAGCCCAGCAGCATGCCTGCTATTGCCCAGCCGCTTAACAGCAAACCATCATTGCAGCGTGCCTGCCAGGACTGATAGGCACCAACCCCTGCCACTAAAGAACCTGTAGTAATCAGTGCGCAGTAGATCAGTGGCGACAGGGCATAAGCATTCAGTACCCCGGAAAGCATTGGCAGCGTTAGCACACCGGCCAAAAGCGTAACTAGAATGACAAACGCGCCCAGCCATCCGGTCGGGCGATGGTGAAGGCTGCGTAGGAAGAAGTGAGTAACCAGTACCATCCAGAACAGAGCGTTTATTGTTAGCCAGCTGAACCAGGACTCCGGTATGGGTAGTTCAGTTTCGCCAACATAATAGTGCAGGGTGCGAATAAAGGATGCAGTTGAAATAAAGAAAAATAGTAGGTATGAGTATTCTTTTCGCGATTTAAACCACACAAAAAATGAGAATAAGCCGACGGCTAAAAATACCACGCTGCTGGTATAGGGCAGTTGCACCTGAAGCAAATAGCGTATTCGGTAACGCCAGTTCAGACCGCTGCTTTCTTGAACCCATATCGATGAAATGCCACCGCCCGAATCGCTTGGGCGTTGGATGCGCAAGAGGATGGAGCGTGGGCGTGGAGTATCGGCTGTTGCGTTTAATGAAATACTAAGGGGGATATTCCAGCCATTCCAGTACACACCGCTGTGTGACATATAAATCAGCTGGCCGTCTGCGTAGATGGCGAGGTTGCCATCGGTTTTCCAACGGGGAATGTAGAGTTGTTGTTGTGTTGCTGACGTCGAAGCGGGTAGTTGCAGGCGATACCAGGTTTCTATTGTCGGTTTTGTAGCGTTCCCATGCTCGGCTGAGGTGGGGATCAATTGCCGGGTCAGGGCGTGTGGTAGATCAACGGTCGTCCATTTGTCAGGCAGCAGTTGTTCGTTAATTACTTGGGGTGGGGCGCTAAAGCCTTGGACGGGGATGTTTAATAGTTGCGCGCGGGTAATGTGTAAGGCTGATTCTGTTGCGGCCACTGCCGGAATACATAGCGTTAGCAGTGCAGTTGTCAGGAATAAGATCCCCGGCCATTGCTTAAGCACCCAGTAATCCTTGGCTGCGCGCTTCATAGATGGCTTCTGTTTTCGAGCTCACTTCAAGCTTCTTGTAAATTCGCCGTACAAAGGTCAGCACCGTATGGCGTGAGACGCCCATCAGCCCGGCAATCTCATCCGAATTAAAGCCTTTGGTGATGTACTCCAGCACTTGTTGTTCGCGGGCAGACAACCGCGCGCGTGACGCGTTTGCTGTGCTGGGTGCCAAGGCCTGCGTCGCGTCAGGCTGGCGAAAGCGCATCAATATCTGCCGGGCGATCAGGGGGCTTATCGGGCTGCCGCCTTGGTGCAGGCTGCGGATTTCCGTGGCAATGCTGGCGGTACTGCTGTCTTTAAGCAGGTAACCCGCCGCCCCAGCCTCAAGCGATTGCATGACGTGCATCTCATCGCCAAACGCGGTGCTGACCATGATATTGCACTCGGGCCATTTGGCATGTGCGGCACGGATAACATCGATGCCCGAGCCGTCCGGCAGGCCTAGATCAACTAAGAGAACATCTGCCGGCGCATGTTCGAGGATGTTTAAGCCCTCAGCGCGCGTGCTCAACACGGCCACCAGTTGCATATCGGTTGCTGTGATGAAGGTCTGGCGCAGTGCTTGCTGAAAGGTTACGTCGTCCTCAACCAAGATCACTCGAATCGGCGTGCTGTCATTTTCGCTGCGCATCTTGATCCTGAATGAGGCCCGTTCACGGCCACGATAGTAGCGCAGCTTTTTAGGCGGTATAGCCTTTATGGCGCAAGGCGACAGGCTTATCTGTACCTATAACGGGGGACATACGGCGCGATGGGTCTTTGGGTAGGATCGGGATGTAATTCAGGGCTCTTGAGCCAGACGCTGATCATCGGCGGCGCACTAAACTCAACTGCAGCGCCCTCTTTATCCAACGTACACACGCCATCTCAGAGGAAGCACCATGTCCATTAAGTCGCGCGCTCGTCAGTTGGGCCAAGGCATGACCGAATACATCATCATCGTGGCCTTGATCGCAATCTCCGCGATTGTGGTTTACAACCTGTTCGGCAGTACCGTGCGCGAACAAGTTGGCGACATGGCCGCCGAGCTGGGCGGCGGTGAAGCAACGCAAGCCGCGGCCACAACAGGCGGTGAGGCGCAGACAGCAGCCGGCGTCAAATCCAACCTGAGCAGTTTCAAACAAGACGAACGTAAGTAATAAGCGCCCGATCCTTAGCTTGTGAACGCGCATAGGCAGTCTGGGCAGGCCATGGTTTTTGGCCTGTTCTTTATCGGCATCGCGTTGATCGGGCTGATTCTGATGTACAACCACGGGATCATGACCCGTGACCGCGTCCAGGTTGAGAACGCCGCCGATGCGGCAGCCTATTCGCAAGCCAAGTTATTTGCCCGCCACCAGAACCTGATTGCCTACACCAACCGTGCCATCGTCGCCAACGAGATGTCCGTAGGTCAGGTGGTGGCGCTGATGTCCTGGTCCAAGCGCTACGCCAATATTCCGCGCTGGGTGAACAGCTTTCCGGCGTATCAGATCCCTATCGTACCGGCACCCAAACCGACAGTCGGGGATGTGCTGTCCACCATCACCCTGCCTTATCAGATACTGGGCACTTTGACGGGGGCAGTAGCCAAACCGTTGCTCAGCATCTATCCCGATGTGATTTCCAGCTTCAACTTGGTGATGGGCTTCTTTCAAAAGATCTTTGCGGTAGCGACGCTGGAAGCGCAGTTCACCACCCCAATAAGCATTGTCAACCGGCATGAAATGCCGGACACCAGCGACGACCTAAAAGTGGTCACCCTTAGCCATCTGTTGCTGGTGCAGAACTTTGTTCTCACGTACTTCGCCAGCGATTTGAATTTGAGCAGCCTGACCAGCCAGGCGAAAAGTGCCAGCACGGCGGCCGGCGGCAGCGCCGCCTCATCCGATGATTTTGTCGCCGACTTTCTAGGTAGCCTGGCGCCCTCGACCATGCTGGTCAACACCTCACCGGAAAAGCACAGCGACAGTAACGGTCAGAACGCCGAAAACAGCGCCGCACGCACGGCTGGCCGCCAGTACGCCGCGATCATGAACAGCAACCGTAATGACTGGCTGGATGCGCGCAATTTTAATGCAACAGCCAAATTGGGCATTCCGGAAATTTCGATAACCCTCTACCCACTGAAGCTGACCTTTAGCTTCAACCTTGAAGTTGGTGTGTTTAACAACGGCGGTACGGCCTATGTCTATAACCCGCAGAGCACTGCGGCCACTGGCAAAGGCATCCCGCGCTATGGCTGGAGCTCGGTCGACTTCAGCTCGATGGGTTTTAAAATAGCCGTACCACTGAAGTTGGAGCTCTGCCTGCCACAACCCATTGGCTGCTTAACCATTCTCAACACGACCATCGGCTTCGGCCTAGGGCTGCCACTGGGCGGCGGCACGCACCAGATCGTGGCAAAGGCGGGTGACCAGTTCTTGATTGGTCCACAGTGGGGTAGCCCCACGCAAAATTCGCCGCCAGGCAGCTCAAGCCCCTATGGCGAAGCCATGCAATCGGTACATGCGACGACTTGGGCATGGGGAAACACCCTGGCTGCCTTCGGTGCCAACCAAGCAGAAGACGTCAGCACCGGCTACGGCGGTGCGCCCTCATTTTTCAGCCTCGGCCGTGACTATCAGGCCCGTGGCACCAGCAACGAATTTACTGTGGCAGTGGCCAAGCCACTGAGTAGCCTGCGCACCAGCGACAACCCTGAAAGCCTGGGCCTGGATACCGGTAAGTTTGCCCTCGACACCCAGGGCGTAACAGACAACGCGCTGTCGTCGCTGTGGGGTGGCCCCGACCACATGATGACCATCGCCTCGGCGGAATCTTACTTCGCCCCGCCGCCGGGCCGGGTAGAAAGCCCCAATCAGTTCAGCCCTTTCTGGGATGCGCGGCTGCGCGAACCCAGCCGCGTGGTGCAAATGATCGCTGCCGGACAGATCGACCTGATGGCTGTGCTGGGCATACAACCGGGTGCCAGCACCTCGGCCATTGTGGGTGCGGTACTCGATTTGGGGCTGAAAAAACTGATTGAGCCGGGCAAGGATCGGGTGCTGGAAAAATTACCGTCGGTTATCAGCGGCCCGGTTAAGCCGGTACTCGACAAGTTCGTCGACACGGTCACCGGTACCGCCAGCGGCGCCGTCTCCGAGCTGGTGAAATAAGCATGACTACGCCGACTTACAGCGTGCGCCTGCGCGGGCAGGCCATGGCGGAGTTCGTGGTCATGGTCGCCGGCGGCGTGCTGCTGCTGTTTGTGCTGGTGCCGGTGGTAGCCAAGCTAGCTGACATGGCCTACACCGCCCAACAGGTGGCGCGCTATGTGGCCTGGGAACGCACCGTCTGGTTCGACACCAACAAGACGCCGGGCGAAACCGACAACGGTGATACCGCCCAGCGCGGCAACGAAGCGGTATTGAAAAGCGCGGAAAAGCGCCTGATGTCCTACTCCGCCGCCATCCAGCCGTTCACCGCCGCTGACATCGACGGCAGCGCCAATACTGCCAGCAATCACAGCCTGTGGCGCTGGACGCATGGCAGCGCGGGCAAGCCGATGACGGCCACCGGCAGCATGCCGAGCCACTCCAACCTGAGCGCAGAGGACACGCCGTCCTACAGCTACGACGTTATCGGCATTTACAACGACGCCATGGGCGGCGTGATGAAAGTGCTGAGTTTTTTGAAAATCGCCAAAGATGACGATTTTCTGCAAGTCGCCCACGAGACCGAGAACCTCTACAACCCCACGGTGGTGATTCCCGTGGCCATGGCCGGCAGTCGGCTGGGCAGTAAGCCGTTGTTCGGCGGCACCCTTGATAAACAGCTGAACATTCGCGCTCAGTCCGCGGTGCTCGCCGATGGCTGGAACGCCCAGGGCGATGAGCACTTTAAGGAGCGGGCCGACGATTTTGCCGTTGGCACCATGCTCAGCAATCCGCTGATTGAAACCATCATCTCAACCATCGGCATCTTTGAACCCTCGTTTAAGGATGTCGAGTTTGACTATGTCGGCATCGAGCCTATTCCGGATAAGCCGGCCAAATGCACCAACAGCACGGGGTTCTGCTACTTCGAGTAAGCCTATGAAAATAATCCCGTTGCTCTTAATCACCGTGTTACTGGCCGCCAATGGAGCGCAGGCTGAGTGTGACTATGATGATTTCCCGCTGATGCCTGACATGTTGGTTGCCACTATCGGCAGCAACATTCAGTGGAACCATACCCCGATGGCGGGCCGCAGTTTTCGTGTGCCGGCCAACCTGGCAACCGTCAAAGACTTTTACGCCAAGGCCTGGGCCGACGAGGTCGACTTCTCGGCATTCAACGGCTGGGAGCAGATTCTGCACATCAATCAACAGTGCATGATGATGATCCAGGTAAAGCGCCAGAACGAGCGCTTCAGCTTTGGCCAGATGGTCATCACCAACCCACCGGGGAGCGCTGTAGCCGCTCAAGTGTTGGGTGATGGCATGCCCGTTCCACCAGGCGCTCATGTAGTCAGCGATATGCGCAGTGATGACGATATTCGCCAAGGCCGCCTGGTGTTGTTGCTCAATGAAGAGGACATGCACACCACCGCCCGCTGGTACGAAACCGATCTCAAACAACAAGGCTGGACCCTGGACCAGCGCAGCCAACAGACCAATGGGATGGTGCTCAGCTACAGCCGCGGGCGTGAATTGATGACGGTCGGTTTGTTACGCCATCAGGACAAAACCCAGATTCTGCTCAACCGGATGGATCGCTGATGAAGAGCCAGCGCGGACAATCCATGACCGAGTATCTAGTCGTGCTCGGCGTTACCGGTGCGGCACTGCTGCTGGCGGGCAACGATGTTGAGCGCCTGTTCGATAACGTGCGTAGCAGCTACAAAACCTACTCCAGCGAAATGAATAAGGTTCAGCTGTATAACAATGAAGCGGTGCGCATTCTCGATCCCAGTCCCGAGCCGCCGTTCGATGACGGCAAGCCCGTGCCACCGCCGCCCGAGCCGGAGTCCCCAGCGAACGACAGGCTCGGCGAACAGAACGAGGTGTATGACGTTAACGGTCTATTGCTAGGCCGCTTGCTCGATAACCAACTGCTTGATGCCAGTGGCAATGTAATCGCCTCCTATGCCTTCGACGCGCAGGGCAACAGCAGCCTGATTGATGCCGATGGCAAGGTTATCTATCCCGGCTTCAGCATCAGCCGGGTCTTCGTCGACAGCAATGGTAAGCCCTTGGTGCTGCAAGCACTGGCCAACGCCAACGGTGAAGTACTGGGTTTCGCTTACCTGGACCGCGACACGTACTACAACGCCTTTACCGGCAACGCATTGGTCAAACAACCTCAAGGGCTGACGCCTATCCCCACCCGTGACGTACTGATGAGCGACGACAAGGGCAAAACCTTCGTCATCAGCTACGAGGCCGCTGGTTTGGTGTATGCCCGAAGCGATGCGCTGGGTATGGACAGCAGTACCTTCACCACCCCGCTAAAAATAACCGGCGAGCTGGTCAGCCTGTACCTCACCCCGGAAACCGAGGCCGCTTGGAGCAAGCATTCACGGTGCATCGTACGCAGCCATAACTGGGCAGCCGGAGCCGTCACTTCACTGCCTGCAAAAGGCGCAAGCGTACCCATTGGTTCCAGCGTGTACACCCAGTTCAGCGCACCCAGCAACCCGCTCAGTTTTGTAGACAGCACGGCGGATGCCTGCAATGCACGCTTCTCCGTGCTGCAAACCAACGATCCAGTCATAGGAGTGCAGTGGGCGTTACGCCGCAACTAATGCGCGCCTGCGAGCCAGGCCAGACACGCTGCAACGTATAGAAAAACCATAAGAGACACCGATAGCCATCGCGCGCCCGCGCGGACAGCACTTTTTGCACTGGGGAGCACCATGTCATCTGTATCAGGAAAGAAACTGCTGATCATCGCGGTGGCGTGTGGCGTACTCGCCGGCGCCATGGGCTGGATGTACCTGAAAGCCAAGGAGGCTCAATACCGCGACGCTTATCGCCCGCCGGTTGAACAGAAAGTCACGGTGGTTGTGCCACAGGCTGACATTGGCAAATCTCAGGTGCTAACCCCAGAGCTCGTCGCCACCCTGGATGTGCCCAATGACTACCTGGCCTCCAATGTCGTCCTCGCCGAGGACTGGCCCAAGCTTGAAGGGCGCATGACAATTGCCCCACTGCAACGCGGCCGCCCCATCAGTTGGGATGCCGTGGAGCAGGAGCGCGTCTCGCGCTTCTCGGAGAACGTCGAGCTGGGCAAGCGAATCAAGACGGTCAAAATCAGCAAGATCAATTCCTTTGATGGCATGCTGCGCCCCGGTGACCGCATCGACCTGCTGGGCAGTTTTGCCGCCGGTGACATCGGCCTGCAAAAGCAGCCCAACTATGCCGACGACGTGGTGATCAGCATCCTCGAAGACGTCATGGTGCTGGCCGCGGGTCGCGAAGATGCGAGTGGTCACAAGTACGAGAATTACTACGACCAGAGCACGCCCGACGGCTTCAACATGAACTTTTCCACACTGTCGCTGATGCTCACACCGGCGCAGGTGGCACGGGTGGAGTTGGCGGAAAAGGCCGGTGAAATGGTTGCCGTCCTGCGCCACCCTAAAGACACCAGCATGGCCACACTCGGTCAAGTCACCGTCGCCAACCTGCTGGACCCGCCACCGCAAGAGCTGATTGACGTGGTGGTGGATGCCGACGGCAATCTGATTGGGCGCATCGTCGGCGACAACATTGTCGGTGCCGACGGACGCATCCTTGGCAAGATCGTCGATGGTCAGGCCGTAGGCTTCGATGGCAACGTGATTGGCAATATTGTTCGCGGCCTGAATGCCGACGACCCGCTGCTGCGTATGCATGAACGTGCCACGGTGGTGCGCGATGAGCAGGGCAATGTGATCGGCCGTGTGGTTGATGGCAAGGTCATCGATGCCAACGGCAACCCCATCGGCACCGTCGTCGATGGCAAGGCCGTCGGCGTGGATGGCAAGTCGTTGGGCAAGGTGCAAGCCAATGCTGTGCTCGACAGTCAGGGCCGCGTAGTCGACATGAGCCGCTCGCGGGTGCAGAGCCAGGCGGCACCCGCGAATCAGGAGCGCCAGGTCGTGCGTGATGCGGCTGGCAATATTCTTGGCTGGGTGGATGGCGACAAAATCGTCGATGCCCAAGGCAAGGTGATCGGCAGCTATCGCGACGGTAAAGCCTACGACCTCGACGGCAAGCTGCTCGGCAGTATCAGCACCGTGGTGCAAGACGCCCAAGGCAAGATCGTCGGCGAGATGGGTCAAGTGGCGCGCGATGCCGACGGCAAGATCATCGGCCGCGTGATCAACGGCCAACTGATCAATGCCGAGGGCAAAGTGCTCGGCAGCGTTAAAGACGGCAAGGTGCTCGGCCGCGATGGTCAGGTGCTCGGTCAGGTCGAGAACATTCAGCTCGACAGCAATGGTCGTCCCGTTGAGGGCAACGTGCGGGTGGCGCGCGATGCCAACGGCAAGGTGCTCGGCACCTTGGTGGGCGACGATATTATCGATGCTCAGGGCCGCAAGGTCGGTAGCGTCAAAAATGGCGAAATCCGCGATTTGGCCGGGCAGGTGGTGGCGGGTGCCCAAGTGGCGGTCCAGGGTGACGCTAAGGTTGTGGTGCGCGATGCCGAGGGCAACGTCATTGGTACCTTGCGCGGCGACACGGTGTTCGATGCTGACGGCAAGGCCACGGGAAAATTGCTCAACGGCAAGCTCGTCGATAGCAACGGTAACGTGCTGGCCAGCGGTCTTGCGGTAGCCGCCGAACAGGCCGCCAACCTGCCCGGCGAACAGTCGGGTAAAGCGCGCAACAAGCGCTTGGAGCCCGCCCGCATGATCCAGTTCATTCCGGGTGGCACAGGCACCGCCGGCATTATTCCCGTGCAGACCCTGCGCCTTGAATAACCCTTTCCATTGTGCGCGGGCTGTGTCCGCGCCGATTCACTTTACTGCACACGCTGGGGCGACAATGAAAAGGTTAGGAGTGTTATCGATAGTGTGCGGCGCCGTCATGGCCCTGCAGGTTCAGGCCGACGAGATTCCGGCGGCGATGGTGCTGTACGACGGTGATGTGCATGTGATCCTCGCCCCCGGCGTTGAACGCGTGGCCGTGGGCAATGTGGCGATCATCAGCGCCACCCTGCTGAAGAACGAAGAAGTGGTGATCACCGCCGAAACGCCTGGGGAAACCACGGTGCAGTTGTGGTTTGAAGGCGACCAGCGCAAGCAAATCAGCGTGGTGGTCGCCAAGGCCAATGGCTACCGCCAGGTCGGTGAATTGCGCGCCTTGTTGTCGGATATTCCGGGGCTGCGCATCCGTACCGTGGGCCGCCAGGTGGTGCTCGAGGGTCGCCTGAGCAGTGAGTACCTGGCGCGTGTTAAAGAAGCCGCCAAGTTCTATGAAAATGTGTTGGTACTGGCCGAAGAGCAGATGGGCGCTGCCACCAAAGCCGACTCAGCCCAAGTGCTGCAAGAGGTTAAGGCCATGCTCGGGCAGATCCCCGGCATCAAGATCAACGCCGTTGGCCGGCAGATTGTCATCGACGGCGATCTCGATGCTATCGACATCACCCGCATTGAGCTGCTCAAGGAGCGCTACCCGGATCTGCTGGTGCTGGCACAGCCGATGTCCAAGTTCCTCGCGCCGATGATCTATTTTGATGTGCGCATCACCGAGTTCGCCAAAGACGATGTGGAAGAGCTGGGCGTCAACTGGAGCACCAGCATCAACGGTCCCACGTTCGCCTTCAACGCCGACGGTGGCACCAACAACCTCTACCGTGGCCAGTTCCCCAGCGCGTCCGGCACCTTTGACGACCTCAATGATGCCGTCGGCAATGTCGGTTCCCATGCGTATTGGGGGGTGGCCAGTGAGATCACCTCACGGATCAACCTGCTGGAGAAAAATGGTTCGGCCCTGACTCTGGCCTCACCCCGGCTCAGCGCCCGCAGCGGCGGCAAGGCAGAGCTGACTGTCGGCGGCCAGGTGCCGGTGGTCACCAGCAGCATCAATGGGCCTTCGGTGGAGTACAAAGACTTCGGCATCCTGCTCAATATCGAGCCGCAACTGTATGGCAGCGAAACCATCGCCACCAACGTTAAAGCGGAAATCAGCCAACTGGACAAAGCCAATCAGGTGGGCGAATACCCGGCCTTCAAAACCCGCCGCACCGAGAACGAAGTGCAGCTTAAAGTCGGAGAAACCCTGGTGCTTTCAGGCTTGGTGACAGAAGACAGCCAGTCAACCATTGAAGGCATCAAGTGGCTGATGAACATCCCTTACGTCGGCGCTCTGTTTCGCAACAAAAGCTATAAGGGCAATCGCACCGAACTGGTGATTTTCATCACCCCGCGCCTGCTCACCGAGGGCGCCGACTCGCCGAACGTCAAAGAACTCGCCCGCGAGAAACAGATGATCGAGAAATACGCCAAAACCGTTGGCAATCTCGAACTGATTGATTGAGGGCTGAGCATGTTTGAAGTTGTCGTGACCTACAAAGGCGGCGAGCCGCTCGACACGCTCACCTGCACCTCGGCGCAATGCGAGGTGGGTAAGGCGCGTACCGGGCTGGTGCGCTTGCGTGGCTGGAAGGTGGCCCCCAATCACGCGCGCATTGAGCAATCGCTGGGCGGCCTGTTTGTGGAAAACATCAGCCGTGGCAACGAGCTGCTGGTGAACGGCAAACCGGTGGAGCGCTTCGGTCCGCTCAGCCCCGAAGACCTTATCGGTATCGGTGCTTACAACCTGCAGGTGCGCGCGTTGGGGCAGACCGCAGCCGAGGCTGATGCACCGCTGCCGCCAGCAATAACGGCCAGCGGCGAAGACAACACGGTCTATATGGAGTGGTCACAGTACGTGCAGGCCGAGCTGTTCCGCGCCATGGACCTGCGCCGCATGAACCTCGACAGCATGGGCCCGCAGGAAGTGCGCAACAGCTTGTCCGAGTTGATCAACGGCATCACCGAGCAGATCGCCCACCGCCTGCCGGCCAATCTCAGTCGTGAGATTCTGCACAAAATCGTGATCAACGAGGCTGTCGGTCTTGGCCCGCTAGAAGACCTGCTCGCCGACCCCAGCGTGTCGGAAATCATGGTTAACCGTCACGACGATATTTACGTGGAGCGCTCGGGCCGCCTGGAGCGCACCGGCATCAGCTTCAGCTCCGACTCGGCTGTGCTGTCGACCATCGAACGGATCATTTCGCCGCTGGGCCGGCGTATCGATGAAAGCTCGCCGATGGTCGATGCCCGGCTCAAGGATGGCTCGCGGGTCAACGCTATCATCCCGCCGCTGGCGCTGCGTGGGCCGTGCCTGACCATCCGTAAATTCTCAGAGAAGAAGCTCACCACCGATGACTTGCTGGGCTATGGCTCGATCAATGAACCCATGGTCGAGTTCCTGCGTATCGCCGTTGAGCAACGGATGAACATCGTCGTTTCTGGCGGTACCGGCTCGGGCAAAACCACGCTGCTGAACATTCTCTCCAACTTCATTCCGCTGGATGAGCGCGTGGTGACCATCGAAGACGCCGCCGAGTTGAAGCTGGTGCAACCCCACGTGGTCTCCCTCGAAGCGCGCCCGGCCAACATGGAAGGCAAAGGCCAAGTGACCATTCGTGATCTGGTGCGTAACTGCCTGCGCATGCGCCCCGACCGCATCGTGGTCGGCGAGTGTCGCGGCGGCGAAGCGCTGGACATGCTGCAGGCGATGAACACCGGCCACGATGGTTCGCTAACCACCGGCCACGCCAACTCGCCGCGCGACATGCTGCGCCGCTTGGAAGTGATGGTGCTGATGGCCGGCATGGATTTGCCCGTGCAGGCCATTCGCGAGCAGATTTCCTCGGCCGTGCAGTTGATCGTGCAGCAAACCCGCTTTGGTGACGGTTCGCGGCGCATCATCAGCATCACCGAAGTCACCGGCATGGAGCAAAGCACGATTCTGCTCAACGAGATTTTTGCCTACCAACAGCAGGGCTTCGACGAGCAGGGCCGGGTCAAGGGCCATTACCGCGCCACCGGGCAAATACCCGAGTTCTATGAGGCGCTGAGCAAGCGCGGGATTGGCGTCAATATGGACATTTTCCTCACCCCGGAGCGCCTGTAAGTGGCTGTCGTGTGGCTGGTGCTGTGTGCGCTGTTGCTGGCCGTTTCGGTCTGCGCCCTGGCCTTGCTGATCAGCCGGCGGGTGGCCGACAACCTGGACCACTACCGCCGGCAATTTTCCCGCCGTGCCGAGCTGGAAATGGCCGACATGTTCATTTTCACCAGCGGCCGGCAAGTGGTGATCCTCACCCTGGTGCTGTTGTTGCTGGTGCCGGTGCTGCTCGAACTGCTGTTTCAACTGCCGGTGGTCACGGCGGCGGGCATTGTCGTGACGCTGTTCGCTCCGCACCTGATGTTCAGCCACCTGCGCAAAGCGCGCCTGAAAAAGTTCGAAGAGCAGTTGCCTGATGCCTTCATGCTGCTGTCCAGCAGCCTGCAATCCGGTGCCAGCCTGAACATGGCGTTGGAGAACGTGGTGCATCAATCGCCGGCGCCGCTGAATCAGGAGTTCGGCCTGCTGATCAAGAACATCCGCCTCGGTGTGACCCTGGAAGAGGCGCTGATCAAGCTGGAAAAACGCCTGCCCTTGCCCTCGTTCATCATGGCCAGTTCGGCCATTCGTATCAGCCGCGAAGTGGGCGGCAATCTGGTGGAAACCATCAACGGCATGGCCGCCATGCTGCGCCGCAAGAAAGTCATGGAGGGCAAGATCGACAGCCTCACCGCCCAGGGCCGCGCCCAGGGCACGTTTATGGCCATGCTGCCGATCATGTTGGCCATCATCCTCAGCTTCATTGAGCCGGAAGCCATGCGCCAGCTCTACACCACCCGCAACGGCCTGATGGTGCTGGCGGTGATGGTGGTGATGGAAGTAATGGGCTTTATGTTTATCAGAAAAATCACCCGGATTGACGCCTGATCATGAGCGAACTTCTTGTCCTGTTCAGCAGTGCCAGTTTGGGGGTGACCGTCACCTGCGTTCTGCTCGCGGTGTTGTCGCTATTCACCTTGCTGCCTGCGGAAAACCGCACCTACATGGACCCTGTGCCCGGCTGGATACGCCCGGTCTGGCCGCTGGTGCGCCTGGTCAGCCACTTTGCCTGCAGCAACCTGCCGCCTAAATTGATGGACTGGCTGGACGTGCGCATGCAACGCACCGGGGCGCTTTATGTGCTCACCGCCGAAGACTTTCTCGCCCTGTGCATGACCACGGCGCTGCTGTTTCCGGTGCTTGCGATCCTGCCGATGGCCAGCGGCAAGAGCGGCATCCTCTGGTCGGTGGTGTTGCTGATGCTGCTGATGGGCGCCGCCTTACCCGTCATGTGGATCAGCGATACGCACAAACGCCGTGACCGCGACATCGTGCGCAACCTGCCGGTGTTTCTCGAATACCTGTCCATGTGCGTCGACGCCGGCCTGAACTTCCTTGGCGCCCTGCAGCAGGCCGTGGATAAAGGCCCCGACGGCGCCATGAAAAACGAGTTCCGCATCGTGCTGCGCGATATCCGCTCGGGCCTGCCGCGCGCCGAGGCGCTGGCGCGCATGGAGCAACGCATCAACTTGAAGGATGTCACCACCTTCGTGCGCTCGGTGGTGCAGGCCGAGAAGATGGGCAGCAGCTTGCGCAATACCCTGCAGATTCAGGCCCAGCAACGCCTCGAAGAGCGCTTTCAACGCGCCGAGAAAACCGCTATGCAGGCCCCCGTGAAGCTGATCATTCCATTGATCATGTTCATCTTCCCGCTGACCTTCGTGATTTTGCTGTTCCCGATTGTGGTCAAGTTCATGGGGCAAACCTGATGCCTGAAGCCCTCGTCCTACATGCGGATGGCCATCGCCCAGCGAGCCGCTTGCAGCTGCAACTCGCCCATACGCCCTGGGCGCGACTGCGCGGCTTGCTCGGCTACAAAACCCTGCCGGCCGGCCACGGCTTGTGGCTGCGGCCGTGTAATTCCGTGCATTGCTGGTTTATGCGTTTTGTCATTGATGTGATCTACCTGGATAAGCAGCAGCGAGTGCTGCAGATCCGCGCACAGCTGCGGCCCTGGCAACTGAGCCTGTGCTGGCCGGCCAACAGCGTTATCGAAATGGCCGCCGGCGAATGCCAGCGGCTGAACATTACAGCGGGGGACCAGATCCAATGCGTGGCTTAATTATCATCGCCCTGAGCGTCTTGTTGCAGGGTTGCGTCGGGCTTGGGCTCGGCAGCTCCAACGACCTGCTCGACCTTGAGCGCCAAGCGCAGCAGGCCTACGCCAAAGGCAACTACGCACGCTCCAGCGAGTATTACGGGGAGCTGGCGATGCGCATGCCCACCGATGCTGACACCCGCTATCGCTTGGCCAATAGCCTGGCTCGCGAAGGCAATCATGGCCTGGCGATCCAGACCTATCGCGAAGCCTTGCTGCGCGACCCGCAACTCGCTGGCGCTTGGTACAACTTGATGCAGCTGCAAGCGCAGGAGCTGACTCTGACAGCCATGGAGGCGCGCCGTTATCTGGACAGGAAAAATCCCAGGGCACGTTCAGCTCTGGAGCGCGCCGAGCAACTGATCGAGGTGTTCGATGAGCACGCTCCCGCCAGCACCGAGTAGCCGTAAAGATCGTGGCCAGGCCATGGTTGAGTTTCTGATTATCATCCCGGTGTTGATCCTGCTCATCTTTGGCGCGTTTCAGGCGACGTTGATCTACTCGGCAAAAAGCGGGCTGAACTACGCGGCCTTCCAGGCAGCCCGCCTTGGTGCAGTCAACAATGCCCAATACGAAAGCATGCGCCGTGGCCTGCTGCGCGGCATGTACCCGATGTTTTCGCAGTACCCGGAAACCGAGCGGATGGACAAAACCGCGGAGGAGGTCGACAACTATGTGCTGATCACCCGCATCAGCCCGGCGCTCAACAGCTTTAGCGCCTGGCAAACGCCCCATGCCGGATTGCTAAGCAGCCGCCAAACCGCTCAAGCCATTCCCAATGACAACCTGATGTACCGCTCGGCCCAGCAGAACCCGGTGTCGATTCAAGATGCCAACCTGCTGAAAATACGCGTGCAGTACTGCGTGAAACTGATCGTGCCGATGGTCGAGCACCTGCTCAGCAGCGCCTCAAAATTTAATCAGCGCCAATCGGGCGGTAGCTTCAGCGAAAACTCCAAACAGTCATGGGACCAGTACGCTGCCATCTGCGGCGCACGTAAGGGCTTTGTTCTCACTGCGGAAGCAACGGTGCGCATGCAGTCAGCCGCCGTCCATGACGCGGAAAATTGCGGCGCGGGCAAGAAGATGCTCTGTCCCTGAAACAGCCATTTATGCCGTGTGAGCATCTTCCGGGCTGCGCGGTGATTCAATACGCAGGTAGCTGTTGAGTTTGGCTTGCTGCGCCGGGGTGGTGAACAGGCCAAGCTTACTGCGCCGCCAGAGAATATCGTCAGCCTGCATGGCCCACTCTTCCTTACACAGGTAGTCGACTTCGAGGGTGTACAAACCACCGCCCAGGTGTTCGCCCAGGTCGCTGAGGTTGCTCACGCCTTTGAGCAGCACCCAGCTGCGGCTGCCGTAGCTGCTGGCCCAGCGCCGCGCCAGTGAGGTGGGCAGCCAACCAAAGTGTGCGCACAGCGCTTCAATCAGCGCGCTCTGGCTGTCCAGTTGCTCTGCGCCGGGCAGCAGGCTGCTGGCGGTCCAGCTTGGGCCGATTTTGGGGAAGAAGGGCGCCAGTTGCGCCAGCGCTGATTCGGCCAGCTTGCGGTAGGTGGTGAGTTTGCCGCCAAACACCGAGAGCAGCGGGGCTTCGCCCGGATTGCCGGACAGCGACAGGGTGTAGTCGCGGGTGACTGCCGACGGGTCGTCCGACTCGTCGTCACACAGCGGTCGCACGCCGGCGTAGGTGTGCAGGATGTCGCTGCGCTGAATCTGCTTTTTGAAGTGCGCGTTGACCACTTTCAGCAGGTAATCGGTTTCTTCGTCGCTAATCGCTACCTTGGCCGGGTCGCCCTGGTATTCCCGGTCTGTGGTGCCGATCAGGGTGAAGCGCTCTTGATAGGGGATGGCGAAGACAATACGACGGTCTTCGTTTTGCAGGATGTAGGCTTTTTCGCCCTCGAACAGCCGTGGCACCACAATGTGGCTGCCCTGAATCAGGCGAATACCGTAGGGCGATTCCTGCTTTAAGTCCTCGCGAATAAACCGCGCCACCCAAGGGCCTGCGGCATTGACCAAGGCGCGGGCGCGAATCGAAAGCAGGCTGCCGTCGCTGCGTTCTAAATGAATATGCCACAGGCCTTTGCTACGTCGGGCGCTGACGCAGCGGGTTCGGCTGTGCACGTGCGCGCCGTGTTCGCGGGCGGCCATGGCGTTGAGCACCACCAAGCGAGCGTCGTCGACCCAGCAATCGGAATATTCAAAGCCTCGACTAATCTGCGCCTGTAATGGGCTGCCGGCGCCAAAGCGTAAGGTGCGTGAACCTTCAAGCTTCTCGCGTTTACCCAAGTGGTCATACAGAAACAGTCCGGCACGAATCATCCACGCCGGGCGCAAATGCGGTCGATGCGGCAGGATAAAACGCAACGGCGTGACGATATGTGGGGCTTTGCTCAGCAACACTTCACGCTCGGCCAATGCTTCACGCACCAAGCGAAACTCATAGTGCTCGAGGTAGCGCAGGCCGCCATGGATCAGCTTGCTGCTGGCCGATGAGGTGTGTTGCGCCAGGTCGTCTTTTTCACAAAGGAACACTGACAGCCCGCGACCAGCCGCATCGGCGGCGATCCCGACACCGTTGATGCCGCCGCCAATTACAGCAAGGTCATAGACTTCAGCGAGTGGGGTGTGGCTAGCAGGTTGGGTAGGCATAACGTCACCGAAAGTCAGTATTGAACTTTAAATGTTCACTTTCGAAAATATGCTAGTTGAATAAGCGCGGCGGCGCTACCTCGTTGTGCGCTTTCGAGCACACCGATCGTTGCCGTGTATGACAAGCGGTTGGCTTACGCCAGATCGAGGTGAATTTTGTGCTCAGCGAGCAGGCGATTGATTGCGGCGGATGGCGCGGCATCAGTAAACAGGCGATCAACCAGTGCAATTGAGCCCAAACGGACCACGGCATTGCGGCCAAATTTGCTTGAGTCAACGGCCAAAAACACCTGGCGTGCATTGCTGATAATGGCTTGGGATACACGAACTTCCTGATAGTCGAAGTCAAGCAGGCTGCCGTCTTCATCAATGCCACTGATGCCAACTAGAGCGAAATCAACTTTGAATTGCTCGATGAAATCCACTGCGGCTTGGCCCACTACGCCGCAGTCACTGCGCACAGTGCCACCGGCCAGTAGCACTTCGAAGTCAGCCTTGGCGCTGAGTTGCGCGGCCACATGCAGGTTATTGGTAATGATCTTTAAGCCTTTGTGGCCCAGCAGTTCGCGGGCAATCGCCTCGGTGGTGGTACCGATGTTGATAAACAGCGAAGCATGGTTAGGGATTTGCGCGGCAATGGCGGCGGCGATGCGTTGTTTTTCATCACGCATCAGGCCGGCGCGCATGCTGTAGGCGGTGTTCTGAGTGCTCGAACTGTCACTCGCGGCGCCGCCGTGGGTACGGCGCAGCAAACCCTGCTCAGCCAGTTGGTTGATGTCGCGGCGAATGGTCTGCGGCGTCACGGCAAACGCTTGGGCCAGCTCATCAATGCTGACATAGCCGCGCTCGCGGGTAAGTTCGAGAATGTCGTGTTGGCGGGACGGCAGGGTCATGAAAGCTCCTCGGAAGTGCGCACCATTATAGGCTGCCGTCGCGGATTTTATGGCCTGCCATCCATGGCGGCCACCCTGCGGGCCGTCGCTGCGCGACGTTAAAAACTGCTCCCGGCGTTTTTGATGGCCTGCCATCCATGGCGGCCACCCTGCGGGCCGTCGCTGCGCGACGTTAAAAACTGCTCCCGGCAGTTTTTTTCGGCTAAGGTACGCCAACTTTGTCAGATTGTTTTCACATTCGAACATGACCCCAGCCATCGACCTACTGAAAAAAGCCAAAGCGGTGCATCAGGTGCACAGTTATCACCATGATCACAAGGCGGCGTCCTATGGGCTGGAGGCCGCTGAAAAGCTAAATCTTCAGCCCGCTCAGGTGTTCAAAACGCTACTGGCGGCCAGTGAAAAGGGCGAGTTGTTGGTGGCGGTGGTGCCGGTGGTGGGTACGCTGGATTTAAAAGCTTTGGCTCAGGCAGCGGGCGTGAAGAAAGCCGATATGGCTGACCCGGCAGCGGCGCAGCGCGCTACAGGGTATTTGCTCGGTGGCATAAGCCCATTGGGGCAGAAGAAGCGGCTGCGCACCTTTATTGATGAATCTGCTCAGCAGCTCCCCAGCATCTTCGTCAGCGCTGGGCGGCGTGGACTCGAGGTGCAGTTAGACGCTGTTGTTCTGGCGCAATTGACTCAGGGATTATTTGCCCCCATCGGTCGCGGCTAATCGTCGTTCAATAACCTATAAAAACAAGGAAATCTGCATGCCGCATTACCTGCTTGCCATCGACCAGGGCACGACCAGCAGCCGGGCGATTATTTTCAGTGACCAAGGTTTGCCCGTGGCGCGCGCGCAGGAGGAGTTCAAACAGTATTTCCCTCAAGATGGTTGGGTTGAGCATGACCCTGAAGAGCTATGGCAGAGCACTCTGCACGTTTGCCGCGAAGCGCTTAAGCAAAGCGGTTTAGCCGCCCATGAGGTGGCAGCCATTGGTATCACCAATCAGCGCGAAACCACCTTGGTCTGGGATGCGCAGACCGGTAAGCCGATCCACCCGGCGATAGTCTGGCAGGACCGCCGTACCGCGGATTACTGCGCTGAACTGAAAGACGCTGGCCATGAAGCCACGGTAGCGGCCAAGACTGGCCTGCTGATTGATCCGTATTTCTCCGCGACCAAGTTGCGCTGGATTTTGCACAACGTAGCCGGCGCCCGTGAACGTGCCGAGCGCGGTGAGCTGCGTTTTGGCACTGTGGATTGCTTCTTGCTGTGGCGTCTGACGGATGGCCAATCGCACAAGACCGATGCCAGTAACGCCTCGCGCACGTTGCTGTTTAACATCCACAGCCAGCAGTGGGATGAAGACCTGCTTGAGTTGTTCGATATTCCGCCGAGCATGCTGCCCGAGGTGCTCGACTGCGCTGCTGATTTCGGCACAACCGAGGCCGCTCTGCTCGGCGCTGCAATTCCGGTATTGGGCATGGCGGGTGATCAGCAGGCCGCATTGATCGGCCAGGCCTGTTTCGAGCCAGGTATGGTGAAAAGTACCTATGGCACCGGCTGTTTTATGATCCAGAACACCGGTGATACGCCGGTTGCCTCGCAAAACCGGCTGCTCACCACTGTCGGCTATCGCCTGAATGGCAAGGTCACTTATGCGGTGGAGGGCAGCATCTTCGTTGCCGGTGCTGCCGTGCAGTGGCTGCGCGATGGCATCAAGCTGATCAGCCACGCTCGTGAAACAGAAGCCCTAGCCGAGCAGACAGGTGATGCTTGCGGGGTTTACCTCGTGCCTGCGTTTACTGGCCTGGGTGCGCCGTACTGGGACCCGAAAGCCCGCGGTGCAATTTTTGGTTTAACCCGTGATACCGGGATCAAAGAAATCGTGACTGCCGGCCTGCAGTCGGTCTGTTACCAAACCCGTGATCTACTCGAAGCCATGCGCCAAGACGGCGCAGCTGAGCCCAGCGCACTGCGGGTAGACGGCGGCATGGTGGAAAATAATTGGGTTATGCAGTTTCTCGCTGACATCCTCGGCGTGCCAGTGGAGCGCCCTGACGTGACTGAAACGACGGCGTTGGGTGTGGCTTATCTGGCAGGTTTGCAACTCGGAATCTTTAAAGACCTGGCTGACATCGCGCAGCATTGGCATCGCCAGCAGCGGTTTGAGCCGTGTATGGCTGATAGCCATCGCAGCAAGCTGTATGACGGCTGGCTGGATGCGGTGAAGCGGGTGCGCAGCGAAGGTTGAGTAAACCGACACTGGCTCGGCTCAGTCTCGTGAGGGGTGTGTCATGCAGCGGGGCAATCCTTTGGTTGCTTGATGGGTATCGCTGCGCTCAACCCATTCCAGTGGCCTGTGCGGCTAGTTCAATTAGTCAACCCCGGCGCCGGTGGCCCTGATACTGCGTTGCCGCTCCTCGCTATAGTCAGCTACGACTCGTCGCAGCGCTTTGTCTCAGTACCTCAGTCATCCGTACTTGAGTTAACCAACTGGCCGCACAGGCCGCTAGGTTTCAATTATTACCACTGCGAAGCCTGAATAAGCCTTAGCGCAATCTAGGAGTCAGGCAGCCCCGACTGTGTTGCACTTATCCAGGTTTCGAGGTTGATTTGGAGACTGCAGTTATCGTCTGCGCCCAGTAGGGGATGTTTTCAGTTTTCTGCGTGCATCACTCCTTCGTACTGACTGGTCAGCTCATGCATCTGCCACAGCAGGGTTTCGGTGGTGGTGGAGATGATTGTCGGCACATAACGTGAGTCGCTGGCGAGCTTGAAGCCTGCGCGGGTAAATCGCCATTGCGCTTCGGCCTGGGTTACGCCTTGGCTGATCTGCGCAGTGTTCTGACTGGCTTGCTGCAACTCGTCTAACGCGACTTCGAATTCGCCGACGGCCTGCTCAGAATTCTGCAGCAGGTTGGCTACAGGTAAGCGTCAGCGCATGGCCAGATCCAGCTTGGCAATGCGCTGGCTGAGCATGCGCTGCATGCCGGACAGGTTCATCGATTCGGCGGCGCTGATAGTTGCCCAACAGGCTGACGAATATGGATTTGAGCATGGTTGGATCACCTTGAGACCCACCGCAAGGTTACTGCGGGCACAACGGAAATGGCCCCGCATGCAGGCTACATAGCGGGGCTGCTCGTCAGTAGGTGTACTGCAGCTGTACCCACAGCTTGTCGGTATCCACCGCAAAGTCGTCGGCATCGTAGCTGGCGTACTTGACCAAGCCGACCAAGCCTTGCACGCCTGGTATTGGATGGGCATAGGAAACGTCAATTTCCTCGCCGTACTGGCTGCTGCCTTGCTCGGCGCGGAAATCGTGGTACCAAGCCTGCAAGCTGCCGCCCAGCAGAGGTGCGGTAAAACCGACGTAGGCATCCTCGATACCAGCAGCCGGGGTGGTGAGAAACACGTCGGCCCAGCCCTGGAATGCATGCTTAGTCGCAAGCGGAGTCTGGAAGGCGCGGTTGCCTGGGCCATCGTCGCCCTCCAGCACTTCGTAGCCGGCCTTCATCACGAGGCCCTTGAGTACGCCGGCCTTGAAGGTGTAGCCCAGCTCGCCCAAGTAGTAATCGCTGTCCAGTTCCTGCGGGTTGTCGGCATAGTCCTCCTGGTGGGCATACTCGGCGACGACGCTGAAGTTGCCGATGGCAGCGTTGGCGCGCAGGCCATTGGTGCGACTGGACAGGCTACCCAGCGCGGCGGCTCCGCTCACCGCGATGTTGTCCAGGCCGAGCAGGTAGCTGTAGCCGGTCAGTGTTAGTTGTGGACCGCCGCGAGAGTCACGCAGGAGCACGTACTGGGCATTGAGCAGGTGGCTGTGACCTTCGATGTTGGCCGGGTTTGTCTTATTGTCGAACCGGCCGTTACCTGGACCGAAGATGCTGTTGATGTTGTCGATATAGCTGTAGGTCAGAGTAAGGCCGGTGATTGGTTTGATCTGGCCGAGCACGCCGTCGTAGGTCTGCTCGTTCTGCCGCCAGCCCACACCGCCGATGAAGCGTTGGTTGTCGAGGTTGATGCGCTGGCGACCGAGGACTGCGTTGCCTTTTTTAAAGTCGTAGCGCAGCAGGGCCTGATTGACTTCAGTACCGTCCGGGTCGGCGACTACCGAGAAGTCCCTCTGGCCGTTACGCGTGTTGTTGTAGCTTGCATCGCCGATGCGGCTGACGTTATCGGCTTCGAGCAGCGCGGAGAGGCCGTACCATTTGCCCGTTTGATAGCCGATCCGGGTGCGGACGGTCTGAGTGTTGGCATTGTTCAGGGCGTTGTCCTGGTCGACGTGCTCATAGCGGTAGCGGACATCGACGGTGGGCTTGCCCTGAGTGAAAAGGTTGCTCAATGCCTGTTCGGCGAAGGCGGCGTGGCTGAGGGTGGTGCTAGCAATGGCCAGCGACAGCAGAGACAGATTAATCATGCGCATAGCGGTCTTCCTAATTAGGCCCAAAACGCAAAAAAAAACGTCACGGCGCCCACATCTCCAAATTAGGAGGGGGTGCCATGACGTCGTTGTCGGATGTGCGGCAGACACGCCTTTGTGCTGACCGGTGGACGTAGAGCAGGCAGCGTGCCAAGCTTTTTAAGTTACTGAATTATTTATGTTTAGTGAATTTATAAGGACGGTTGGCGATTAATCAGTGCACCGTCGCTGCACCCGATGCATTGAGATGGTGCAGCTGTATCGGTGCAAAAGTCGACCGCTGTAGTGCATGCCGATGAGCGCGCTGCGCCATGCTCTGCTCTCTTCATCAATTGGATGGCAATAAGTTGGAGAACCACTTCATGCAGCTTGAGTTTCACCAAGTCGATGCCTTCGCTTCGCGACCTTTTACCGGTAATCCGGCGATGATCTATCGCCTCGATAGCTGGCTAAACGCAGCACTAATGCAGCAGATCGCCGCCGAACATAACCTGGCGGAAACCGCCTTTGTGGTGAAGGAGGGCGCGGCTTGGCATATCCGCTGGTTTACCCCCAGCGCTGAAGTACCGCTGTGCGGCCATGCCACACTGGCGGCGGCTCATGTCCTGTTTGAGCAGTATGAGGAGCCCGGCGAGGTGATCGACTTCACCTGCTTGTCCGGTGCGCTGCAAGTTAGCCGCGCGGGTAGCCAGCTGGTACTGGATTTCCCGGTACGCCGGGCGCAGCCGTGCGAGTGGCAGGCCGAGGTTGAGCAGGCGCTGGGTGTGCCGGTGCAACGTGTATTGGCGTTGCATGAAGGGCAGGGCATTCAGGAGTTATTGGCCATTTTACCGAGCGAGGCGGCTGTACGGGCTTGTCAGCCATATCTCGCGGCGGTAGCCAAGTTGCCAGGCCTAGGGTTGCTGATCAGCGCAGTTGGCGAGCGGCATGACTTTGTTTCGCGCTACTTCGCCCCGGCGATTGGCATCGATGAAGACCCCGTTACCGGCTCGACTCACTGCATGCTCACCCCGTATTGGGCGCAGCAGCTCGGCAAGAATGCCCTGATTGCTTACCAATGTTCTGCACGCGGTGGCGAACTGCAGTGTGAGCTGCAGGGCGAACGGGTGAAAATTGCTGGCCAGGCACTGCTGATTGCCAGTGGCCGGCTTATGTTGCCGTGAGAGGTTTAGCTGTCGCTGCTGCAGCGGCGCACGCCTGATTCACTCAAGCTAACCTGGGCGGCAATGCTCCCCGGTGCGGGGAACAGTACCAAGTGGTCGGCCGCCACCCGAATGCCAACGTGCTGACCTGGTTGGTGATCGGCGTGGCTGGGGAAGATCGCCTCTAACTGGCTGCCGGTGGGCAGTTGCAGGCGATAGAGGGTGGCTGCACCCAGGAAGGTTTTGCCGACGATCAAGGCTTTTTGTGAGCTGTCTGGGTCATACACGATGTCATCTGGGCGCAGCAGTACGTCCACTGCGCTGCCGGTTGGCCAGTTATAAGCGCGATTACCGTGAATCAACCCCAGCTCGGTTTGCACCGACTCTGGGCTGAGCATTTGCCCACGGATGAAATAACCTTGGCCGATAAAGCTGGCCACAAATGGCGTGAGTGGTTCGTGGTAGAGGTTAAAAGGCGTGTCCCATTGTTCCAGTTTGCCTTCTTTGAACACGCCGACTTGGTCGCTGACGGCAAACGCTTCTTCTTGATCATGGGTGACCAAAATCGCGCTGGTGCCGCGTGCTTTGAGAATGTCGCGCACTTCGTGGCTCAAGCGCCGGCGCAGTTCGCCATCAAGGTTGGAGAAGGGCTCGTCGAGCAACAGCAACTGCGGCTCCGGGGCCAAAGCGCGGGCTAAGGCCACGCGCTGTTGCTGACCGCCGGATAGCTCGTGTGGGTAGCGCGCGCCCAGGTGGCTGAGCTTAACCATGTCCAGTAGCTCACCGGTAATACGCTGACAGTTAGCGTGCTTGCGGATACCGAAGGCAACGTTCTCGGCCACGCTGAGGTGCGGGAACAGCGCGTAATCTTGAAACACCATGCCAATCCGGCGTTTTTCCGGGGCTAAGGTGTACCCCGCCTTGGAGATAACCTGATCGGCCAGCTGAATCTCGCCTTCCAGCACCGGTTCGAAACCGGCAATGGCGCGTAGCGTGGTGGTTTTGCCGCACCCCGAAGGGCCCAGTAGGCAGCCGATGTCACCGGCATTTAGGTGCAGGTTGAGGTGCTGCACCACCTTATGTTCAGGGTAGCCGCAGCTCAGGTCGCGAAGGTTTAGCAGGGCTTGGCTCATGCGTGGTGGTACGCCGGATCAACGAGGAATTCGAGCAGCGCTTTTTGCGCATGCAGGCGATTTTCGGCTTGGTCCCAGGCCACTGAGCGGGGATCGTCAAGCAGGTCGAAACTGATCTCCTCGCCGCGGTGTGCGGGCAGGCAGTGCATAAACAGCACGTCATCGGCGGCTGCATCGAGCAGGGCGCGGGTGACTTGATACGGCTGGAACTGGCGCATGCGCTCAGCCGCTTCTTCTTCCTGACCCATGGACGCCCAGACATCGGTGCTGACCAAATGAGCGCCGGCCACGGCCTGCTGCGGGTCACGCAGTACCTGCACGCGTTCGTCAGCGAGTGCCAATAGGCTGGCGCTTGGCTCGTAGCCCTCGGGGCAGGCCACGCGCAGTTGGAAGTCAAACTGCATGGCCGCCTCTATATAAGAGTTGCACATGTTGTTGCCATCGCCGACCCAGACCACGGTCTTACCTTTGATGCTGCCGCGATGTTCGTGAAAGGTTTGCATGTCGGCCAGCAACTGGCAGGGGTGCAGATCATCGGATAAACCGTTAATCACTGGCACCCGTGAATGGGCGGCGAATTCAGTCAAGGTGCTGTGGGCAAAGGTGCGGATCATCACCGCGTCGAGCATGCGCGACATCACGATGGCCGCATCGCCAATCGGCTCGCCACGGCCCAGCTGGGTGTCGCGCGGCGAAAGAAAAATAGCCTGACCGCCGAGTTGGATCATGCCGGCTTCAAAAGAGATGCGGGTACGCGTCGAAGCTTTCTCAAAGATCATGCCCAGCACGCGGTTTTTCAGCGGCTCGAACAGTACGCCGCGGTTGCGCAAGTCCTTCAGCTCCATGCCGCGACGGATCAGGCTCACCAGTTCATCGGGTGTGCAATCCATCAGCGAGAGAAAGTGTCTTGCGCTCATCGTTAACTACCTTTTAACAGCGGGGCGCAGGTTCAATGGCCTCAATAAATAGAAGAAACAGCAGAACCTACGGCTGGGGGCCGCACCATGCGACGAAACGGGGAAGGCGCGATCTTATAAGCAAACGCCAATCAGGCGCAAATTGCCAAGGCGTCTTGCGCGTGCAGGGCGAGGCAGCTCTTGCGGATGCACGTGTACATCGACTGACCTGATGCAGCGCAATTCACGCGGCGAACCCTGCTGGCGTGGCCTGCAACCAGTCGCCATAGTCCAACGCTTACGGTGCTGTGCGCATCGAACATAACAAGAGGCCCGGCCATGACTAAGACCCTCCACCACCGTGCGTGCCATCTGTGTGAAGCCATTTGCGGCCTAACCATTGAAACTGAAGCCATGGACGATGGCAGCACGCAGATCCGCTCAATCAAAGGCGACGCTCAGGATACGTTCAGTCGTGGCCATATCTGCCCTAAGGCCGTGGCCCTGCAAGATATCCAGAGTGACCCCGATCGACTGCGCCAGCCGATGCGCCGTGTGGGCAGCGAATGGCAGGCGATTGACTGGGATGCAGCGTTTGAGCTGGTGGCCGAGCGCTTCAGTGCAATCCAAGCGGCGCATGGGCAGAACGCCGTAGCGGTGTATCAGGGCAACCCCAGCGTGCATAACTATGGGCTGATGACCCACAGCAACTACTTTCTTGGTCTGCTGAAGACCCGTAATCGGTTTTCTGCCACCTCGGTCGATCAGTTGCCGCATCACCTGACCAGCCATTTGATGTACGGCCATGGCTTGTTGATTCCGATTCCAGACATCGACCACACCGACTTTATGCTGATTTTGGGCGGCAACCCGCTGGCGTCTAACGGCAGCATCATGACCGTGCCGGATGTCGAGAAACGCCTGAAAGCCATTCAGAAGCGCGGTGGTAAATTGGTGGTGGTCGACCCACGACGCAGTGAAACGGCGGCCATTGCCGACCAGCATCTATTCGTGCGGCCGGGGCAGGATGCGGCGCTGTTGTTTGGCCTACTCAATACCCTGTTTGAAGAAAACCTCGGTCGTGCCAGCCATTTAGCCATCACTGGGCTGGATGAAGTGCGTCAAGCCATCGCCGGGTTTAGTGCTGAAGCCATGAGCGCACGCTGCGGGGTGCCAGCGATGACTATTCGCCAGTTAGCGCGTGATTTTGCCAGCGCTGAATCGGCGGTGTGTTATGGCCGTATGGGCGTATCGACCCAGGCCTTTGGCACCTTGTGCCAGTGGCTGGTGCAGTTGATTAACCTGGTGACCGGTAACCTAGACCGGGTAGGCGGAGTGCTGTGCACAGAGCCTGCGGTGGACATTGTCGCCTCGACCTCAGGCGGTCATTTCAACCGCTGGCAGAGCCGCGTCTCCGGTTTGCCGGAGTACGCCGGCGAATTGCCGGTGTCGGCCTTGGCTGAGGAAATGCTCAGCGCCGGCGAGGGGCAAGTGCGTGCATTGGTCACTGTGGCCGGCAACCCGGTGCTGTCCACGCCCAATGGTCGTCAACTGGAGCAGGCGCTGGATGGCTTGGAGTTTATGCTCAGCATTGACTTCTACATCAACGAAACTACTCGCTATGCCGACTTGATCCTGCCGCCAACTGGGCCGCTGGAGCATGATCACTACGACACCACCTTTAATATGTTCGCGGTGCGCAATGTCACCCGCTTCAATGAAGCGGTGCTGGCTAAACCTGCAGGCGCGCTGCATGACTGGGAAATCTTTGTTGGCCTGGCCAAGGCGTTTGCCGCCAAGACGGGCGCCGCACTGAAGCCGACCATGGCCCCCGAGCAGATGATTGATATGGGCCTGCGCTTTGGTACTTACGGCGATAAATCCGCCCATAAGCTATCCCTTGCCACACTGCGTGAGCACCCGCATGGGCTCGACTTAGGTGCGCTCAAGCCCAACTTGGCGGCAAGGCTGAAAACCAGTAACCAGCAGGTGCAGGCTGCGCCAAGCGTGATCATGGCTGACCTGCAACGCTTTGCTGCAGAGCCAGCGGCTATGGTCGGCGAATTGCTGCTGATTGGCCGTCGCCATGTGCGCAGCAATAATTCGTGGATGCACAACTACCATCGGCTGGTGAAGGGCAAGCCGCGTCATCAGCTGCTGATGCACCCGGCAGACCTTAGCCAGCGCGGGCTCAGCGACGGCCAGTTAGTGCGCGTGCGTTCGCGGGTTGGGGTGATTGAGGTGCAAGTAGCGGCCAGCGACGAGATGATGGCGGGCGTGGTCAGCCTGCCGCATGGCTGGGGGCATGCGCGCCCGGGCGTGCAGATGAGCATTGCCAGTGCGCAACCGGGCGCCAGCGCCAACGACCTGACCGATGAGCGGCAACTCGACGCATTGTCGGGTAACGCCGCGCTCAACGGCGTGCCGGTACAGGTGGAGGCGGCCTGACAGCGGTTTGCTGAGGCGTGCAAAGTCACCGGGAAGACCGAGCATTACGCTCGGCTTTTCGCTACAATGCCGCCACCGTGCCGACCCGAGAGTCGGGTAAGTTAAGCCCTGAGGTGCCCAATGGATATCATCGAAACCATCAAAGAGCAGATCGCTAACAACACCGTTCTGCTGTACATGAAAGGCTCACCGAACGCTCCGCAGTGCGGCTTTTCCTCCAAAGCGTCACAGGTTGTGATGGCGTGTGGTGAAAAGTTCGCCTTTGTCGACATTCTGCAAAACCCAGAAATTCGCGCCAACCTGCCAAAGTACGGCAACTGGCCAACCTTCCCGCAACTGTGGGTGGGTGGCGAGCTGGTCGGCGGCAGCGATATCCTTGCGGAAATGTTTGATAAGGGCGAGCTGCAGACCCTGATCAAAGACGCCACGCAAAAAGCTGACGCGTAAGCAGGCTGCATAAACAACAAACCCCGCCAAGTGCGGGGTTTGTTGTTTATGGCGCAGGCGTTTATTCGGCCATTTGCGATTGCAGGTAATTCTGCAGGCCGACTGATTTGATTAGGCTGAGCTGAGTTTCCAGCCAATCAATATGGTCTTCTTCAGCGCAGAGGATGTCTTCTAATAGCTCGCGGCTGGCGAAGTCACCGGTGCTTTCGCAATAGGCAATCGCTGCTTTCAGGTCGATGTGCGCTTTGTGTTCGATTTTCAGGTCGCATTCGAGCATTTCTTGGGTGTTTTCACCGATCAGGATTTTGCCAAGGTCTTGCAGATTAGGCAGGCCTTCGAGAAACAGAATGCGCTTGATCAGCTTGTCCGCGTGCTTCATCGCGTCGATGGACGCGTGGTACTCATGCTCGCCGACTTTCTTCAGGCCCCAATCTTCATACATGCGTGCGTGCAGGAAGTACTGGTTGATCGCGACCAGCTCGTTACCGAGGATCTTGTTCAGATGCTGGATGACCTTCTTGTCGCTTTTCATGTCTGCGTCTGCCTTGCAGGGGAATTAGCGCCTGATTCTGGGCTGCAGGTTTTCGACTGTCAAACCTAAGCGGTTGAAATCAAAGTTAAAATCAGTCTGAGTAAGTATGTTTAAGGTGTGCATTTTAGCGCTAACGTGTTGATTTGCCGGCACATAGGAAGGCCAGAGACTATGAGCGCTGGCGCTGGCGCTGTCACGGGCTTAAGCCGCGTTGCGAGTGTGGGTGTGTGGCGCTATAAACAGCGGGGCATAAAAAACCGGACGCAAGGTCCGGTTTGTCAGTGCGTCGCTATCAAGCCGCTACAAAG
Source organism: Pseudomonas sp. TMP9 (assembly GCF_037943105.1). Classification (NCBI taxonomy): domain Bacteria; kingdom Pseudomonadati; phylum Pseudomonadota; class Gammaproteobacteria; order Pseudomonadales; family Pseudomonadaceae; genus Pseudomonas; species Pseudomonas vesperimontis. The sequence goes on along the minus strand of NZ_CP149803.1, from coordinate 2,449,977 downwards.
TTGGCCGGGTAGGCCATGGCCGCCTGACTGCTTTGCACTTCGCTCAATGTTTCGCGTACCACTTGCTTGGCCAGGCAGGCGCACTTGCCGCATTGGCTGGCAACACCCAAGGTTGATCGCACATCACGGTAGCTGCAGCAGCCTTCGTAGATGGCTTCGCGGATCTGACTGTCAGTAACACCTTCGCAAAGACAGACATACATGGTGAGCACTCATGGCAGGGCAGTGGCTGGTGCTAAAGATACTAATGTTAATGAGAATGCTTGTCAAAGTTAAATGTTATTGCGTGATGCTCCCTGGTCGGCAACCTGTTGCGCGTGACGTCGGCCTTGCGTTGCCAGCGCCTTGCCGCCTGCTTGCCGAGGGCGGAAAGCGCTTGCCGCTTTGCCGCTTTTATTAACGCATCTACAGCTTAAGTGACTGATAAATATGCAATAAATAAAATGGCACAGGCTTTGCTTATGGTCTTGTACGCAAAACAGTACCGCCAACGAGCAAAGGTTTCTGACCATGAGCATCAGTTTCGACAGAGCACTCGGCATTCACGAAAAAGCCCTCAGCTTCCGCACCCAGCGCGCTGAAGTGTTGGCCAACAACATCGCCAACGCGGACACGCCCAACTTCAAGGCGCGTGATCTGCAGTTTGCCAGCGTTTTGGCTGAGCAGAGTGCCAAGGGCTCGCGCGGCGCGGTCAGCCTGAATCGAACAGACAACCAGCACATTGCTGCTGAAGGCCTGTCAGCCGGTGACGCGGGCCTCGCCTATCGCACGCCAATGAGCCCATCGATCGACCAGAACACCGTTGATCTGCAAATCGAACAATCCAATTACGCGGAAAACTCGGTGCAATTCCAGGCCAGTTTTACCCTGCTCAACAGCAAGTTCAAAGGGCTGACCAGTGCCCTGCGCGGCGACTAATAGGAGCCTGAAGCCATGTCACTTAGCAGTGTTTTTAATATCGCCGGGATGGGTATGAGTGCCCAGAGCACTCGCCTTAATACCATCGCCAGCAACATCGCCAACGCCGAGACTGTCTCCTCAAGCATTGACCAAACCTACCGCGCGCGGCACCCGGTGTTCGCCACCGTTTATCAGTCCGCGCAAGGCGGTGACCGTGGTTCGCTGTTTGCCGACCAAGACAATGCCGGTGCCGGGGTTCAGGTGCTGGGCGTGGTTGAAGACCAGAGCAGCCTGATGCCGCGCTATGAACCTAACCACCCAGCGGCGGATGAAGGCGGCTACGTCTATTACCCCAACGTCAATGTGGTGGAAGAAATGGCTGACATGATTTCCGCCAGCCGGGCCTTCCAGACCAACACCGAATTGATGAACACCGCCAAACAGATGATGCAGCGCGTATTGACCTTGGGTCAGTAAGCCAGCGAATAAGGAGTGCAGGGTTATGAGTACTGTTGGCGATGTCAGCCTTTCGACGATGGATCAATACCAGATCAAACAAGACAGCAACCAGAAGAAGGAACTCGGCAAGAACGAGTTCCTCAATCTGCTGGTGGCCCAATTGAATAACCAGAACCCGCTGGAGCCGCAAAGCAACGGTGAGTTTATCGCCCAGCTGGCGCAGTTCAGCCAGGTTGAGGGCATTGAAAAATTGAATACCAGCATGGGTTCGCTGGTCACCGGCTATCAGTCTTCTCAGGCGCTGCAGGCCTCGTCACTGGTGGGCCGCAAGGTGATCGTGCCGGGCGACAAAGCTGTGGTTGATACCAGCGAGAGCTTCAAAGCTAGCCTGATTTTGCCAACCAGCAGCAGTAACGTCGCCGTCAATATTTACGACAAGTCCGGTGCTGCGGTAAGCCGCATCAACCTGGGTGAGCAAGCGGCCGGTAACGTCAGCTTTATTTGGGATGGCAAAGATGCCAGCGGCAATCTATTGCCGCCGGGCACCTACAAATTTGAAGCGCAGGCATCTTATGCCGAGGGCACTAAGGGCCTTTACACCCTGCTACCGGCCAACGTTGACAGCGTGACCTTGGGCGGCAGTGAGCTGATGTTGAACCTTGCCGGGCTTGGTAGTGTGCCTATGTCGCAAGTGCAGATGATCGGTCAGTAACCAACAGCTTTTAGCCAGGTTTTAGCTGCCGGCTGTCCGGCAAAGGAGTCTTCCATGGGTTTCAATATCGGTCTTAGCGGTCTGCGTGCCGCCACCAGCGACCTCAATGTGACCGGCAACAACATCGCCAACGCGGGCACTGCAGGCTTTAAACAATCACGCGCCGAGTTCGCCGATGTATATGCCGCGTCTGTTTTGGGTTCTGGTAAGAATCCTCAAGGCAGCGGTGTATTGCTCGCCAACGTGTCGCAGCTGTTTAACCAAGGCAACATTAACAACACGCAAAACGCCCTAGATTTAGCAATCAACGGCAATGGCTTCTTTCAAACCAGCAATAACGGCGATGTGAGCTACACCCGTGCTGGCTACTTCGGTACCGACCGTGACGGCTTTATGGTCAATAACTTTGGCTACAAACTGCAGGGTTATACGGTGGATGCTAATAATAATTTGCAGAATGGTGTGGTGGCTGACCTGCAAATCCAGACGGCCAGCCAAGCACCGTTACCGACCAGTAATCTGGACCAAACGTTTAACCTTAACTCCACCAACTTAGTGCCGACCACGGTGCCATTTGATCCGGCTGACCCCACGTCTTACAACTCATCAACGTCGACCAATATTTATGACACTCAGGGTAACTCCCATGTGTTTACCCAGTACTTTCTCAAGACCGGGCCAAACAACTGGCAGATGAACGTGTTGATTGATGGCCGCAGCCCGGACAACCCAGCCCTGACCACGCCTTCTTCGGTTGACCTGCAGTTCACCTCAGCGGGTCAGCTAGATATCCCCGCTCTTATTGCTTCTGCTCCAACCGGGTTTAGCGTGGGCGCAGACGGCACCATCGACCTCACCACCTGGGTGCCGGCAGCGCCAGACACAGCGATCCCGCCGGTATGGTCAAGCAACGGCGCAACCGCGAGTGCGACCGGGGTGAATGTTGATTTACGTCAGGCCACTCAATTTGCCAGCACCTTCGCGGTCAATAGCGTCAGCCAAGATGGTTACACCACTGGCCAGTTGGCAGGGCTTGAAATCGACGATACCGGGGTGATTTTTGCCCGGTACACCAATGGCCAGTCGAATATTCAAGGGCAGGTTATCTTGGCCAACTTCGCCAATGTGCAAGGGCTGACGCCAGTGGGTAAAACCGCTTGGGTGCAGTCTTTTGAGTCAGGTGAGCCGGTACGAGGCACGCCGCGCAGCGGCACCTTAGGTGCGTTGCAGTCTGGCGCGCTGGAGGACTCCAACGTTGAGTTGTCCGATCAGCTGGTCAACTTGATCGTCGCTCAGCGTAACTACCAGGCCAACGCCAAGACCATCGAAACTGAGAGTGCGGTGACTCAGACCATTATCAACCTGCGTTAATCGGGTTGGCCGGCGGTAGGCACGTGCCTGTCGGCGGCGGCAAAAATACGCCACTTGATTGTTTGTAAGGCTCCATTCGGAGCCTTTTTATTTATTAAAATTCATATAAAACAATTAGTTATCTTTATTTTTTGAGTGCTGGCACAAGCATTGCTTTATACCTTGTATAGAGCAACGGGCGACACGCCCAACTCGGAGAATAACCATGGACAAGATGCTGTACGTTTCCATGACTGGCGCCCACAACAACACCCTGGCCCAGCGTGCCCACGCCAACAACCTAGCGAACATCACCACCAATGGCTTTCGCCGGGATTTCGAGCAGGCGCGCTCCATGCCGATCTTCGGTGACGGTTTACCGTCGCGGGTCTATGCCATGAGTGAGCGCCCCGGCACTGATTTCACGCCAGGCTCGCTGCAAGAAACCGGTCGCGATCTGGACGTGGCGATTGGCGGCAAAGGGTGGTTGGCGGTGCAGGCTCCTGACGGCACCGAAGCCTATGTGCGCACTGCCAGCTTGAACGTTGATGCGCTGGGTGTTTTGCGCACCGGCAATGGCTTGCCGGTGATGGGCAACGCCGGACCAATTGCCGTGCCGCCTGAGCAGAAAATCGAAATCGGTAAAGACGGCACCATCAGCATTCGTGCGCTGGGTGAAGCGCCAAATGTGTTGGCTGAGGTTGACCGCTTAAAGCTGGTCAATCCGGACCTCAAACAAATGGAGAAGGGCACCGACGGTTTGGTTCGCTTCAAAGGCCAAGGCCCGGTGCAGGCCGATGCAACTACGGAAATCACTTCGGGATTTCTTGAGTCAAGCAACGTCAACGCCGTGGAAGAGATGACCGCGATCCTCTCGCTGTCTCGCCAATTTGAATTACAAGTGAAGATGATGCGCACTGCCGAAGACAATTCGGCAGCCATGGCGCGCGTCTTGCAAATGACCTAATTACCAGCACGCGGCGTCGGTAATACGACGCCCGAGGAGAATCGATATGCTTCCGGCACTGTGGGTCAGTAAGACGGGTTTGTCCGCTCAGGACATGAACCTGACCACCATTTCCAACAACTTGGCCAACGTCTCGACCACCGGCTTTAAACGTGATCGCGCCGAGTTTGAAGACCTGCTGTACCAAATTCGTCGTCAACCGGGCGGCCAGTCTAGCCAAGACAGCCAACTGCCGTCTGGCTTGCAGCTGGGTACCGGGGTGCGAGTGGTGGGCACGCAAAAAATCTTCACCGCCGGTAGCCTGCAAACCACCGAACAACCGCTAGACATGGCGATTAACGGTCGCGGTTTCTTCCAAGTGTTGCTGCCAGACGGCACGGTGTCTTACAGCCGCGACGGCAGTTTCCACCTCAACTCCGATGGCCAGGTGGTGACCTCTAACGGTTATGCATTGGAGCCGGCCATTGTTCTGCCCAATGAAGTGCGCACCTTTACTGTCGGCGAAGACGGCACCGTATCCGTCACCACTGCCGGCAACCCGCAGCCGCAGATCGTTGGTAACTTGCAGATTTCCGATTTCATCAACCCGGCGGGGCTGGAGGCTATCGGTAATAACCTGTTCTTGGAAACTGCATCCAGCGGGGCGCCGCAAGTCGGCACACCGGGCCTGAATGGCCTAGGTACCACCCTGCAAAACACCTTGGAAAACTCCAACGTCAGTGTGGTGGAGGAGCTGGTGAACATGATCACCACTCAGCGCGCCTATGAAATGAACTCCAAAGTCATTTCCACTGCGGACCAGATGCTCGGCTTTATTTCACAGAATCTTTAATGGCGTAGGGCGGGTTAGACGCGAAGCGGCGTAACCCAACAAGGTCCTCACCTAGCAGAATGCAACAACTGAGGTAATCGATATGAACCGGCTAATTATTCTAAGTGCACTGCTTGGCCCTCTGGCATTGAGCGGCTGCATGGCGCCCGCGCCTAAGCCGGACGATCCCTATTACGCCCCGGTAATGCCGCGCACGCCGCTGCCTGCCTCGCAAAATAATGGCTCCATCTACCAAGCTGGTTTTGACAATGGCTTGTTCGGTGACCGCAAGGCTTACCGCGTGGGCGACATCATTACCATTACCCTCAATGAGCGCACCCAAGCCAGCAAGAACAGCAACAGCCAGGTCAGCAAAGACAGCTCGGCCAACCTCGGCATACCCAACCTGTTCGGCATGGCGGTAACGCCGAAAAATCCGCTGGCCTCCATCGGTGCGCTGGGCCTGAACAATGACACCTTAGGTCTGGACGCCAGCTTCGATGCAGCGCGTTCAGCGGATGGTTCTGGCGCTGCTGGGCAAAGCAACAGCCTTACCGGCTCAATCACCGTATCGGTGGCCGAAGTGATGCCCAATGGCATTCTGCTGGTGCGCGGGGAAAAGTGGATGACCCTTAATACCGGCGACGAACTGGTGCGCATTGCCGGCTTGGTCCGCTCCGATGACATCGCCACTGACAACACCGTGTCCTCGACCCGCATCGCCGATGCTCGCATCACCTACTCGGGGACCGGTGCCTTTGCTGATGCTTCGCAGCCGGGCTGGATGAGCCGTTTCTTTCTTAGCCCAATGTGGCCGTTCTGAGGATGGTCACCATGACGCTTAGTAAATACCTCATCGCCGCTGCCGCTGTGTTACTGGCTTCAATGGCTCAGGCCGAACGGCTGAAAGACCTTGCCAGCATCCAAGGTGTGCGCAGTAATCAGTTAATTGGTTACGGCTTGGTGGTTGGCCTTAACGGCAGCGGTGACCAAACCACCCAGACGCCGTTTACCGTGCAAACCTTCAATAACATGATGGCGCAGTTCGGTATCAAGGTGCCGGCGGGTGGCAACGTGCAGCTGAAAAACGTCGCGGCGGTGTCGATCCATGCTGACCTACCGGCGTTCGCAAAGCCCGGGCAGACCATCGACATCACCGTATCCTCCATCGGTAATGCGAAAAGCCTGCGTGGCGGCAGCTTGCTGATGACCCCGCTTAAAGGTATCGACGGCAACGTATACGCCATCGCCCAAGGCAACTTAGTGGTCGGTGGTTTTGACGCCGAAGGCGGCGACGGCTCACGCATCACCGTCAACGTGCCATCGGCAGGGCGTATACCCGGCGGGGCAATGGTCGAGCGGCCGGTACCGAGCGGTTTTGATCAAGGCAACAGCCTGACGCTCAACCTCAATCGTCCAGATTTCACCACTGCAAAAAATATTGTTGACCACATCAACGAGCTGCTTGGCCCAGGTGTGGCCCAAGCGCTCGATGGAGGTTCGATCCGCGTCAGCGCGCCCCTCGACCCGGGTCAGCGGGTGGACTACTTATCCATTCTGGAAAACCTCGAAGTTGAGATCGGCCAGGCTGTGGCCAAGGTCATCATCAACTCGCGTACTGGCACCATCGTGATTGGCCAAAACGTGCGCGTGCAGCCGGCTGCAGTCACCCACGGCAGCCTGACAGTGACCATTACCGAAGATCCGATTGTCAGCCAGCCAGACGCTTTGTCCGGCGGCCAGACGGCTGTGGTGCCGCGCTCACGGGTCAATGCTGATGAAGAAGCCAAGCCCATGTTCAAGTTCGGCCCCGGGACCACGCTGGATGAAATCGTCCGCGCGGTGAATCAGGTGGGCGCTTCGCCTTCCGACCTTATGGCCATCCTGGAGGCGCTTAAGCAAGCCGGCGCTCTGCAGGCTGACCTGATTGTGATTTAAGGGAGGGCACGCCCAAAATGGACTCTCGACTCTCAGCCGGTTTACTCGGTGGGGCTAAAAGCCCGGTAGACAGTGGCGCCTATAACGACCTAGGCCGCTTGCAGCAGTTCAAGGTGGGCGGCGACAGCGAAAAAAACATCAAGAAAGTCGCTCAAGAATTTGAGTCGCTGTTTCTCAATGAAATGCTCAAAGCCATGCGCTCGGCTAACGAGGCGTTTGGTGAGGGCAACTTTATGAACAGCAACGAGAGCAAAACCTACCAAGACATGCACGACCAACAACTGTCGGTCACCTTGTCCAACCACCAAAACGGTATTGGCTTGGCCGACGTGTTGGTGCGGCAGATGTCCAAAATCAAAGAAGCCGACAGCCGGCCCAATCCGTTTGCTCAGGTGAACGAGGCGGTCCCAGCTGCGCCGGTTAAACCATTGGCTCAGGTTGAAAGCAGCCGCGATGACAGCTCCTTGCTCAACCAACGGCGCTTGTCCCTGCCCAGCAAACTGACAGACCGTTTGCTCGCGGGCATCGTGCCGACCGCTACGGCGGCGGACGCACAGCCACTGGCGCAAAACGATTGGATACCCGCCAAGACGTTTGCTGCCCCTGCAGACACAGCACTGGCTTTGAGTGGGATGGACGCCATTACCGGGCGGCGTATTGCCCAGCCGCCACTGGCGCCTGGCAAAGCAGCCTTTGGCTCGAAAGATGAATTTATTGCCGCCATGTTGCCGATGGCTGAACAAGCCGCCGAGAAGATTGGCGTCGACCCACGCTATTTAGTGGCACAGGCCGCGTTGGAAACCGGCTGGGGTAAATCAATTATTCGTCAGCAAGACGGCAGCAGCAGCCATAACCTGTTTGGCATCAAAACCCACAACACCTGGGAAGGCGACTCAGCGCGCGTGCTGACCACTGAGTTCAAGGGCGGCAAAGCTGTTAAGGAAGCGGCCTCATTCCGCGCCTATGAGTCCTTCGCCCACAGCTTTGATGATTACGTGAGCTTCTTGCAGAACAACGGTCGTTACGAAAAAGCCTTAGCCACTACCGACAAGCCCGAGCAGTTTGCCCGCGAATTGCAGAAGGCCGGCTACGCCACCGACCCGCAATACGCCAGCAAAATCGCCCAGATCGCTCGGCAAATGCAGACCTACCAAACAGTCGCGGCCGTCAGTACGCCGTCCACCAACGGATGATGAACCATGGCTGATCTCCTCAATATTGGCTTGTCTGGGCTGTCAGCGAACAAAACCTCGCTGGCGGTCACCGGCCACAACATCACCAACGTCAATACGCCCGGCTTCTCGCGCCAAGAGACGATACAGGCTACGCGTATTCCGCAGTTCAGCGGCGTCGGTTACATCGGCTCAGGTACAACGCTGGTCGATGTAAGACGTATCTACAGCGAATTTCTCAATACGCAGGTGCGCAGCAGCACAGCACTTAATAGTGATACCCAGAGCTATCTGGGCCAGATCAATCAGCTGGATTCCTTGCTGGCAGGTACTACCACTGGGGTCAATCCTGGGTTGCAAAAAGTATTTGCTGCGCTGCAAACCGCTGCAGAAGACCCTGCCAATATTCCAGCTCGGCAATTAGCGTTGTCTGAGGCTGAAGGTTTGGCCAAGCGTTTCAATACTGTCTACGACCGTCTATCCGAACAAAACGCATTTATCAATAAACAGCTTTCTGCAGTAAGTGACCAAGTCAATCAACTGGCAACATCAATAGCGGGTTACAACGATGCAATCGCAGTGGCTGCAGCCAACGGCAAGCAGCCTAATGATCTGCTTGATGCGCGTGAAGAGGCTGTGCGCAAGTTGTCGACTTTTATTGGTGTAACCGTGGTTTCCCAAGACGACAACAGCTACAACCTTTTTGTCGGTTCGGGCCAGCCCTTGGTAGTAGGCAGTACCGCGTCACGACTTGAAGTGGTCCCCGGCTTGTCCGATCCGCTGCGCAGTGAAGTGCAGTTTGTCAGCGGCAATTCGCGCCAAGGTATTACCTCGTTAATCACTGGCGGCGAGATGGGCGGGCTGATCCGCTACCGCGAAGACGTGCTGGATACCACGCTTAACTCAGTCGGGCGACTGGCGCTGTCGGTCACCGATCAAGTCAATCGTCAGCTTGGGCAGGGCTTGGATCTCAATGGTCAGTTCGGTAATGGTTTATTTCGTGAGCTGAATGATCCGTTGCTAATTGGTCAACGCAGTTTGGCGCGTGTGGGTAACAGTGACACCACAGCCAACCTCAACGTGTTGATCGAAGACACCACCCAGCTCAGCACAAGCGACTATGAGATTGAGTTCACCACTGCTACAGATTTCACCGCGCGACGCATCAGCGACGGTACCAGTTTTGGTCCTTTTGATATCACGGCGGTTCCGGCTGCGCAGTTCGAAGGCATCTCACTGAACGTGGCCAGCGGTACGTTTGCTGCGGGTGATCGCTTTCGGGTTATGCCGGCGCGTAATGCCGGCGAGTCTATGCGTGCCGACATGAAGCGGCCAGAGGAGCTAGCCTTTGCTGCTCCGCTGAAATCGCAAACCAGCCCAGCGAATATTGGCACTGGCGTGATCAGCCAGCCGACACTGAAAACTGAAATCGATATCTACGACCCGGTGGCTCAAACTAATCTGGAAACCAGCCTACGCAACGCACCGCCACTGCGCATCGTGATGGGGGCAGTTACAGCAGGTGTACAGAGTTATGAGGTGTTTAACCTTAGTGGCGGTCCTGCTATTGATACCGGTGTCATCGTGCCGGGGCAGAATAATAAGTTGACCATTACTGTGCCCGCCTCAGCCGGGCCGCCTCCTGTACCGGTGCCTTTTGATTACGAAGTGAGTGTCAGTGGTCGGCCTCAGAGCGGCGATAATTTCTCTGTATCGTTTAACACCAATGGTGTATCCGATAACCGTAACGCTTTGAAGCTAATCGACCTGCAGAATCGAGCGGTCATTGGTATCAATCCCCTAGCGCCTGCAACCACAGGTTCAAGCTTTACTGACGCTTACGGAGATTTAGTGGAGCGGGTGGGCACACTGACCAGTCAGGCGCGGGTTGATGGTGAGGCCACTGGGGCTATCCTCAAACAGGCTACTGATAATCGCGATTCGATTTCGGCGGTCAACCTTGATGAAGAAGCCGCTAAGCTGATCCAATTCGAGCAGTATTACCAAGCCTCAGCACAGATTATTCAAGTTGCCCGCAGCCTGTTCGATACACTGATTAACACGTTCTGACGCACCAGTTGCGTGCGGTCTAGAACCTCGAGGTTAGTTTTATGGTTATGCGCATCTCTTCAATCCAAGCGTTCAATAACGGTGTTAGCGGCCTGGGGCGTAACTATGCAAATCTGATTCGCACTCAGGAGCAGATTAGCAGCGGCAATCGTATTCTTACTCCGGCTGATGACCCGGTAGCCTCGGTGCGCCTGCTGCAACTCGAACAACAACAGGCAGTGCTTGGTCAGTACAAGGAAAACCTCACCGCTGCAAAGAACAGTCTGGCCCAAGAAGAAACCACCATCACTTCGGTAGTCAATGTACTGCAGCGTGTTCGCGAATTGGCGGTGCAAGCTGGCGGCGGTGCGTTATCGGCTGAAGACCGCAAATCACTTGCCAAAGAGCTAAGTGAGCGTGAGGGCGAGCTGCTGAACTTAATGAACAGTCGCAATGCTCGCGGTGAATACCTGTTCAGCGGTTTTCTCGGGAAAACTGAACCCTTCCAGCGCAACCCCGACGGCACCTATTCCTACCAAGGTGATGAAGGGCAGCGCACCCTTCAGGTTGCAGGCTCCAGCAATGTAGCGATCAATGACAACGGCAAGCGCCTTTTCGAAGAGGTGACTAATGCCAACCGGGTTGTGAATACGCTCGGTGTCAACAATCCGGCATTACCGACACCGCCTTTGCCAGCCACTACCGTTCCGGCATTACCTGCAGCGGATCAGCGGATCTTTATGTCGCCAGGGCTGGTGCAGGACAACCAAGCGTTTAACAGCAATTTTCGCTCCGGTGAGCCTTATTCGCTGGCATTCGTCAGCGGTAAAGAGTTCCGTATTTATGACAGCGCTGGCGCGGACGTAACGTCGGAGGTGCCGGGTGCTGGATTGATTGACCCACTGACTAACAACGGTACCGCCATTACCTTTCGAGGGATGCGTTTCCAGCTAGATGTCGTGCTGAAGCCCGGGGATAACGAACTTGACCTGAATAACCTTCTGGCAGATACCGCCACTGCCGGTGCGCCTGGTATCAATACCCACACTTTTACGTTGCAGTCGGCGCCAACGGATTTTGCGGTGAATCGCTCATCGACCAATAATTCCACTGCGATCATTGCGCCTGCGGGTATCAGCAACCAAGCGACCTTCGATAGGCAATTCCCGACCTCCGGCGTGGTGCTGCGGTTCACTGATGCCAGCAATTACGAGGTCTATTCCCAGCCGGTAGGGCCGGGTAGCCCAGTTCTTAGCACGGGTTCTGTTGGTGGTCCATATCCCGCAACCTTTAGCGTGTATGGCGCCAACTTCACTTTGTCTGCGCCTGCCGCTGCCGCCGGTGGCGATGAATTCGGCGTGCAGCCGCAATTCAAAGAGCAGATCAGCATCCTAAACACCATCAGCCGTCTACGTCAGGCGCTGGAGTCTTCCCCGACCTCACCTGCGGGCAACCTGGGGGTTCGTAATGAGGTCGCGATTGCGCTGACCAACCTAGACAACGGGTTGGGCAAGGTGCTTGAAGTGCAAACGGAGATCGGCGCACGGCTCAACTTGATCGAGACGACTGAAATCGATAACGAAGATGTCACCCTGATCAACAAAGCCGTCCAAGCTGACCTGCGCGAATTAGACTACGCAGAAGCACTCTCGCGCCTGTCATTTCAAACTATCGTCCTTGAGGCAGCGCAGCAGAGCTATGTGAAGATTGCTGGGCTGAATTTGTTTAATCAGTTGCGTTAATAGGTAGTTTTATTGCTCTAGCAGTGGGGCAGTGCGGCATGTTCAATTTTGAAGGAATCGACGAAAAACATGACCGATCAGGCACTGGCTTTTTCCACCAAAGCGGGAACGCTCGCACTGCTGGCTGGCCGTTTGCAGGGCGCTATTGTATTGCCCCAAGTGTTGTTTACTGTAGCTGACTGGCGACTGAATGCCGGAGCTTGCTTGACGCGTTTACATGAGGCGGATTGGCCCTACATGGCCGTGCGCAGTAGCAGCGCTCGTGAGGACGGTGAGCAGGCCTCGGCAGCGGGTGAGTACGAGTCCTATCTGAATGTCACCCACGATGAGGTCGAGGCCGCCGTCGAACGCGTGCTTGACTCCATGGGCGGTCAGGCCGCATGGCCGGATGATCAGTTTTTCGTGCAGCCGATGGTCACGGATGTGAGCCTTGCGGGCGTTGGCTTTGGGCTTGACCCAGCCACCTTGGCCCCTTATTTCGTGATTAATTATGATGAAAGTAGCGGCCTAACAGACAGCGTAACGTCGGGGCGCTCCAACGAGCTCAAAACCTTTTACGCCCACCACTCCGCGACCCAGGTTCCGTTGGATCTGGCACCGGTGGTGGACGTGTTGCGAGAGTTGCAGAACCTGTTTGGTCGACAGGCCATCGACATCGAATTTGCCATGGATAAGCAGGGGCGGTTGTTCCTGCTCCAGGTTCGCCCCTTGGTGCTGACTGGCGAGCCGACAGATACGCAAAGCCACGCCAAGCTGGTTCGTTTGATTCATGAGCGCATCGCCCAGGGAATTCGGCCGCAACCTTTTTTGCATGGCGAGCGAACGGTGTTCGGCGTGATGCCGGATTGGAACCCGGCAGAGATTATTGGTGTGCGCCCTCGGCCATTGGCATTGTCGCTGTATCGCGAGCTGGTCACCGATATGATTTGGGCCTACCAGCGCAATAATTACGGTTATCGCAACCTTCGCAGTTTCCCGTTAATGCTGCACTTCCATGGCTTGCCGTATATCGATGTGCGCGTCAGCTTCAACTCGTTCATCCCCCGTGATATAGAAGGGGCGCTAGCTGACAAGCTGGTCAATTATTACATTGAGCGCTTGCTGGCTGCGCCGAACCTGCATGACAAGATCGAGTTTGAAATCGTTTTCTCCTGCTACACATTGGACTTGCCACAACGTTTGCAAGCCTTGCAGAACGAAGGATTTACTGAGGCCGAATGCGAGCGGTTGGCAGACAGTCTGCGTAATCTGACCAATCGTATCGTGCACAATGAAACGGGGTTGTGGCGTACGGATCGGCAAAAGCTCGATGTTCTATTGGCGCGTCGTGATGAAATACTTGGTGCGGACACCGACCCGGTCACCCGCATCTATTGGTTGCTGGAAGATTGTCGCCGCTACGGCACTCTGCCGTTTGCAGGCTTGGCACGCGCCGGATTCATTGCGGTGCAATTGCTGCGCTCGCTGGTCACTGTCGGTGTGCTCAATCAAGTCGAATACGATGCTTTTCTCAGTGGTTTGTCCACTGTCAGCGGGCAGATGACACAGGATTTTGAGCAGCTCAATCGCACGACCTTTCTCGCTCGTTACGGGCATTTGCGTCCCGGAACCTACGACATCCTATCGCCGCGCTATGACGAAGCCCCTGACTTGTATTTCGACTGGCAGCGCATGGCTGTTGAACCTCGCCCCGATGAGGCGCGTTTTGCCCTGTCATTGGCGCAGATGCGTGAGATCAGCCGGCTGCTAAGCGAGCATGGGTTGTCTCACGATGTGGTGGGATTGTTCGATTTTCTTCAAGCAGGCATCGAGTTGCGTGAGTACGCCAAGTTCGTCTTCACACGCAACCTGTCGGATGCGCTCACGCTATTTCGTGAATTGGGCCAAGACCTGGGCTTTAGTGCTGATGACATGTCTTACGCCAATATCCAGGTTATCAAAGAGCTGCATGCCGCCAGCGCCGACCCTAAGGAGTTAATTGCGGCCAGTATCGAGGAAGGGCGCCGGCGCTATGCCGAGACTTGCCAGATTGTTCTACCGCCGCTGATTACTCGGGCAGAGGATGCACTCTGTTTCCACATGCCCCAGACCGAGCCAAATTTTATTACTCAGCGTCAGGTTACGGCTGCCGTAGTGGACTACCTGCAGCGTGATCGGTTGCAAGGGGCCATTGTGGTTATTCCCAGTGCCGACCCCGGTTTCGATTGGATTTTTTCTCACCGTATAGCGGGCTTCATCACGGCGTACGGTGGAGCCAATTCACATATGGCGATTCGCGCCAACGAACTGGGTTTGCCGGCGGTGATCGGCGCCGGTGAGGTGCTTTATCGTAAATGGGCGGCAGCGCAGGTGCTCAGCATCGATTGTGCGAATCGTCGAGTTGAGGTGTTGCGGTGAAGACGGTGCTGGTCAGTCAGCGGGTCGACGTTTTGCCTGATCGAGGTGAGCGCCGCGATACGCTCGATCAGCGCCTGTTGGATTGGCTGGCAGCGAGTGACCTGCTGCCTGTGCCTGTACCTAATAACCTCGAGAGATTAGCGGCGCTATGGGAGCATCTGCGTCCCTGTGCTGTGATTCTTTCTGGTGGGAATGATTTGGCTAGCTACGGCGGAGATGCCCCCGAACGTGATGCCGTGGAGCGTGCTTTATTGGCCCGTGCGCTGGCTGAGCAGATTCCGCTTTTCGCACTATGCCGTGGCGCGCAACTGGTGCTGGATGCGTTCGGCATTCCCCTAGAGCGCGTGACAGGACATGTAGGTAACCGTCATCAGGTGTCGATTAATGGCCGTACTTTTTCGGTCAATAGCTATCACCAGTGGGCGTGCCGAGAGCTCCGCGCACCCCTGCAGGTGCTGGCGCGGAGTGATGACGGTGTTGTCGAGGCTTTCACCCACGAACATCTGCCAGTCATGGGGATAATGTGGCACCCGGAGCGAGAGATGCCTTTTGCCGAACTGGACAAAATACTTCTTGCGCAATGTCTGAATAAGGAATGAGTTGTTAATGACACATGCCATCATTCTCGCGGCAGGCCGCGGCAGCCGTATGGGCGAATTGACTACCCTCGAACCCAAGTGCTTTGCTCGTCTGCATGGTCGACGCTTGCTGGATTGGCAGCTAACGGCGTTGCACGGGGCAGGTATCGAGCAACTGGCTGTGGTGCGTGGTTACCGCGCTGAATGCTTCGCTGAGCCGTTAACTTATTTTGAAAACCCGCGCTGGCAGCAGAGCAATATGGTGCGCACATTATTGGCCGCCGATAGCTGGCTGGCTGCGGAAGATTGCATCGTCAGTTACAGCGACATTTTTTACAGTGCGGCAACCGTTTCTGGGTTAGCGGCTGCTAAGCAAGATCTGGCGATAGCTTACGACCCACACTGGCACGCGCTGTGGTCTCAACGCTTTGACGATCCTCTTGCTGACGCCGAAAGCTTTCGTCTGGATAGCGCCGGCTATTTGGCTACCATCGGTGAGCGCTGCAGCAATGTAGCCGAGATCGAAGGGCAGTATATGGGCCTGCTGAAGTTCACCCCAACGGGCTGGGCGCAAGTGCGCGAGCTGTTGGCCGGTTACAGTGAAGCAGAGGTGGATCGGTTGGATATGACCACGCTGTTACGTCTTGGCTTGCAGGCCGATTGGCAAATTGCGGTGTCGCCCGTTCAAGGAGTATGGGGCGAAGTGGATGCGGCAGATGATTTGGCGCTCTATCACCGGCTATTTTCTGTGGCTGACCTGACTCATTAAGCTTTGGAGCGCTCACCATGCCTTTGTGTTTCCCCCGGCAAACAGTTCTTACGATTCTGAGCCGCTTTCCTCGTCCCGCTGACACGCTGGAGCAAAAGGCCCGCGAGTATTTACAGGCGATAAGTGCTCAAGAGGTGGACGCTTTATGGGAGCAGTTATGCATGAGGGTATTGCTGAGTCCCGTTTATTTGGAGGCGCTCTGGCCAGATGTCTGTGCCCAGCATCCAAACATGCAGCAGCTTGTCAAAGGTCTGCGTGAGCAGCTATGGGTGCCCGCCACTATGGCTCAGATAGAAATCAGCAGCGCGCAATGGGTATTAGAGCAGGGGGATGCGGATCAGCCAGGTACTCTGATGCATCAGCTGCTGAGCTATCTGAGTAGTGCTAATCCTGTCGGTGATTCATCGTTCGGGTTCTTGGCGCGTTACTACACGTGGCGTGATCTGGTGGTGACGCAGCTGGTGGCACCGCAACGCACCGAACTGCTCGATCGAGTATTCAGTTTATTGGACATGCAGAACAAGCACTGGGGGAAACCCTACTGCGGGGGCTATGCCTATCAAGGTTATGCCCGCATCGGTCTGGCCGGTGTCAAACCGACTGAAGTACGTTTGCAGGCCTATGGCTTCACCTCGTGGCTGAAACCCGCCATGAGTGTCTTGGAAATCGGTTGTAACAATGGCTTTATGGCTATCGAGCTGGCCCGTCATGCGGGCTCAGTTGATGCTGTGGAGTACAACCCCTTTCTGGTCGAGATTGGTCGCATCACCGCAGAGGCACTTGATCAGCGCAACGTTCACTTTGAGGTTGCAGACTTCAGCAGTTGGGCGCCTCTCAAACGCTATGACGTTGTGCTTTCCTTCGCCAATCACTGCACGATCGACGGTAATCTGTCTGTCGAGTTTGAAAGCTTTGTGGCCAAGCTTTGGCACCTTACTAATGAAGATGGCTGGTTGTTTTTCGAAAGCCACAATGTGTTCGGTCCAGGTGCTGGGACGGCAGGGGACGATGGCGATCTCGATCATAAGTTCGACATTATGGAGCGCTACTTTGAGCTGGTAGACAGCAAGATGACCAAGGCATTCGTGCCTAGTCAGGATGTCGATAAATTGTTTGTCGTGTTGCGTCGCCGCTCTCAGGTGTTGCCTGCTGCCCAGCGGCGGATGAACCTCCATGAGGCTCGCAAGCACTATAGCTATCAAGGCCAACCCTTTACCTGAGCCGCTATCGACGTGGACGTCTTTGTTGCTGCATCAGTTCTCGGGCAGGCTTAGCAAAGCCAAATGCTTGAGTAACGGATGGATGACGTAATAGGTATTGCCGTCCTCCCGCTGCTGGTGCATGAGCGCGTCCAGTTTGCCGCTGGCCTGGTAGCGACGTAGTACCTGCAGCAGCAGGTCGGCGCGAATCGCCGTGTCATAACGTCGATCTATGTCGGTACCCATGGGCGGTGCCGGATAGTGTTTTCGCGCCAGTACTGGGCCCGTATCAATGTGGGTGTCGAGGAGTATTGCGCTGGCGGCACAGGTGCGTTCCTCCAGCAGGCTGTAGTAGACCGTAGTACTGCCCCGATACTCTGGAAGCCAGCCGCTGTGTATGTGCAGCAGTGGGATACCCAGTTCGATTAGTGGGGCCTTTACGATGTGGCCACCATAGCCGGAAAAAATCACCAGGCGCGGGGCAAGGTCACGTACGGCCTTAAGAACCTCTGTTGCATTGATGTCACGGGTCGCGAGGTAAGTGCTGGGCACGCCGGCGTCGGCCAGGGTTTTGCTCAGGGGAATGCTCAGGTCCGGGAGAAGAACCCCCGACACGATCTTTGCCGGGGCGAGTGGTCCGGCTTCACTGGGCGGTGCCTCGCCAAGCACGAGGGCATGGGACGGCATCAGCTCATGCGCGGCTAGCGTTTGCACATAGGCTTGGCTGCGTGCGCTGTGGGCCGCAATTAGCACTACATCGTTTAGATATGTCATTGAGTTATTTCTACCGCCACGGCTGCAGCAACGTCTGTCACCCACTTATGTTCGGCGTGGATTAGCCACGCCAAATGCGCGCCTTGTTCCGGGCACAGGCGTTCCTTGATGGATATTAAGCTGTCCAGGCTCTTCAGCATGCCATTGAGGAAGGGCAGCGAATTTGGCTGTGCGGCGTAGTGCAGGCATAGCGAGGCGAACTGCAGGTAAAGCTCCAGCTCTTCATATCCACTGTCGAGCACGGCTCTGAAGTCGCTGTTGTAGCTGCGATAGAGACGTTTGCTGACTTCGAAACGTTGCAGCAGGCGCTCGGCAGTGCGTCTGTTCTGCAGATTGTCGGATGCGTCCGTAAGCAAACCAGCGAGCAGTGCTGCAGTGTTGAAGCCATTCGTTATGGCAAGGTAGGGGAGGGATAAACCGAGGCGTTGCGGCTCTGGGAGGCAGGCCAATGCTGCCTGCCGGCTGGCGCGCCAAGCAGGAAAGAATGCTGCGCCGTGATACTCGCTATAGAAATAGGTGTTGCGCTCTTCCAGGCGGTTGCTTTGGCTGTAGGGATAGCTGACGCTGCTCATGCCGATTCTTGTGCCTGCTCAATAATATGACGTGCCAGTGCGCTGACATCGCCTGGCTGGCTGGTGTCAATTTCCAAGTCAGCAGCCGTTGGCGCTGGAAAGGCAATATCCACGCCCACCATATCGTTCATTTCGCCGGCCAGGGCCTTGCGATAAAGGCCTTTGGTGTCGCGTTCCAATAGCGTCTGCATCGGCGGGTTAAGGTACACCTCAAAATAACGTTGGAACTGTTCCCGGTTGCGTGCGCGCAGGTCGGGGAAGATCGACAATATGCTGCACACCACATTGATATTCTGGGCGTCGAGCCAGGCGCAAAGCTCGAAAATACGCTCGGCATTGAGTCGCCGCCCGGCCATGCTGTAATCGGCTGCTTGGGTGTCTTGGCGAAATATTCGCCGCACCTCGTCACCGTCAACCAAGACAGTGTTGGGCGCGCTGGTTTTCCACTGACTGACTATTTCTTTGCCTAGGGTGGTTTTACCGGAGCCCGATAGGCCGATCAGCCAGATGACCATTAGGCTCTTCCTGCTAGTGAGCGTGCAGCGTTGGCAATAGCCAGGGCAGCAACCTGGCCGGCGTAACCATAAAATGGGGCGAAGTAGTACTGACTGAGGCTGGCGCGCACGCTGCGCTGGGCCGCCCATAAGGCTTCGTCATCGAGCATCTCCTCTAGCCTTCCGGCCTGCTGAGCAGTGAGGTGTGGCATGTACTTGCGTAACCAGATGTCGGAGGAGTCTTCACCCATTAACGGATCGCTCTCGGCGTTAGGCAGGTCTAGGAGCAGTACATTACGGTCGGTATAGATACCGCCGAAAGCTGAGCCACCGTAGTCACAGAGCAGGAAGTCGGCCAGCTGGAACAACTCGACGTTATCGATGTGCTCACGAATCACACAGTTGAACCGCTCGAGCTCGCGCATGCGTGCAGGCTCGTCGGTTAGGGTGATGGGGTGTGGCTTGACGATCACGTTGTAGTGCGTTTGCAGCCGGGCGATAGCGACTGCGAACAGATCAATTGAGCTCAGTGTGCTCCAGGTAGGTAGCCACACTACAGTCTTGCGCGACGGATCAAGTTTGAGTGCGGTCAGGCTCGCAATGCGATCGAGTGGTTGGTTGAAGAAGCGGTCAAAGCGCGGGTAACCCATCTGGACTTTTAGCGTGTTCCGGCAGAACTCCAGATGTTCAGCCTGGTATGGGCCAAAACACAGGATGCTGTCGTACTGTTGATTCCACGGTTGAAAGTTCCAGCCTGCCTTGCCATTGGCGTACATGAACCTCAGGTTGCAGCGGCCGATAGATTTGGGCAGGTAAGGGGAGTCGGCGCCGCGCAGATAGTGTTGTGGAAAGCTGGAGACCAGTGTGTTGTAGCGTTCCTTGCGTGCCAGCCGCTCACGGGCATCACGCCAAGGTAAATTCCGCCGTTCGCTGGCTGCTATGACCGTATCAATATCTTGCTGGGTTTTGCCGGTGACCGCGATTTCCACACTGCCCGCTGGCAGGTGTTGCCAAACAGCGTGATAGTGATTAAACATCTCAGGATTATGAATCAAAAAACCAATACGATCGAGTTCGCTCGCCATGCCGTCCAATCCTGGCAATTACTGTTGGCTCATGTTACTGGAAATCCGCTGGCCGTTAAGGTGTTCTTCCGTGACGCTGCAAATCAGGCTTGCTACCCTCATCCATTCAGTAAGTGAGGCGATATATGGCATCCATTCATCCATCTGCGGACGTTCAAAGCCAGTCGATCGGCGAAGGCACTTCGGTTTGGCAGTACGTGGTGATTTTGCAGCGGGCGCGTATAGGGCGGGACTGCAATATAAATGCGCACTGCTTCATCGAGAACGATGTAGTTCTGGGTGATCGGGTGACGGTGAAGTGTGGAGTCTATCTGTGGGATGGTTTGCGTGTTGCTGACGATGTGTTTATCGGCCCTAATGCCACATTTACCAATGATCGCTTACCGCGCTCCAAGCATTACCCCGATAGCTTTGCCGAGACCGTGATTGAACAAGGCGTATCGATCGGCGCTGCTGCCGTCATTTTGCCGGGTCTTACTATTGGTAGCTGCGCGATGGTCGGTGCTGGCGCTGTCGTCACTCGTGACGTCCCACCGCGCGCACTTGTTGTAGGTAATCCTGCACGTATCGTGCGCTATCTGGATGAGTAACATGTTTCCTTTTCTTGATCTTGCTGCTCTTAATCTGCGCGATGAAGCCGCATTGACCGAAGCTTTCCAGCGCGTACTCCGATCTGGTTGGTATGTTCTGGGGGCGGAGGTTTCTGCGTTTGAGGCAGAGTACGCTGCGGCGTGCGGCGTACAACACGCTATTGGCGTCGGTAACGGCCTTGATGCGTTAACCCTGATCCTGCGCGGTTATATCCAGTTGGGGCGTTTGGTTGAGGGCGACGAAGTCATTCTGCCGGACAACAGCTTTATCGCCACTGCCTTGGCTGTAAGCGAGGCCGGGTTGACTCCAGTGCTGGTGGAACCTGATAGCGTAACGTTCAACATAGATTCTGCCGCTGTTGAAGCGGCTATCGGTGCGCGAACCAGAGCCGTGATCGCCGTGCACCTCTATGGTCAGCTCGCCGATATGGGGAGTTTGCGGGCACTCGCTGATCGTTATGATCTTTTGCTTATCGAAGATGCGGCCCAAGCCCATGGTGCTCTTGACGCTCAGGGTCGGTCAGCCGGCTCGCTTGGCGACGCGGCGGGTTTCAGTTTTTTTCCGGTAAAAAATATTGGGGCGCTCGGCGATGCCGGAGCTTTGACCACGCCCGACGATGCGCTTGCCGAGCAGGTGCGTAAGCTGCGCAGCTATGGCTCTAGCCGCAAGTACGTGCACGAGGTTCAGGGTGTCAACTCGCGGTTGGATGAGCTTCAGGCTGCATTTCTACGAGTGAAACTGCTGCGCATGGAAAGTGATGCATGCGCTCGCCGAAGGATAGCCACACGCTACATCGCCGAGATCTGTAATCCACACCTGCGTTTGCCGCAAGCGCCGGCAGTTGCGAGCAGTCATGTCTGGCATCAGTTTGTGCTTCGCTGCGAACAGCGTGAAGCGCTCCAGGCTCATTTGGAGCGCAGCGGTGTGCCGAGCCTAATTCACTATCCCATTCCAATTCATAAACAGCAGGCTTACCAAGGCTTCGCCAATCTGAACTTGCCGTTGTCCAGCCAGCTGGCTGGCGAAGTACTCAGTCTGCCTCTCTATCCAGGGCTTGCGGATACTTGGATCGATCGAACCATCGACGCATGCAATGCTTTCCGTGCGTGACATGGATGGGTGGTTCAAATTTTGCTATAGAACATAAAAATCGTGGTGGTCATGTTTTTTTGACACTACGGCTGCTCAATCCCTACCGCTCTATAGATGGTCGAGAGTATGCGGAGTGGGTTCTACCAGCGTATTTGGAGCGCTTATATGTCTCTTCAGCACTGCAAGATCATCGACCTGCCGATCATTGAGGATCGTCGCGGCAACCTCACGTTTATCGAGGGTGGTAACCACATTCCCTTTGATATTAAGCGTGTTTACTACCTCTACGATGTGCCAGGTGGCTCCCATCGAGGTGGGCATGCGCACAAGGGCTTGCACCAGTTGCTGATCGCCATGTCAGGTAGCTTCGATATTTTACTCGACGATGGTCGTACCAAATTCAAGTACCACCTCAATCGCTCCTATTACGGTCTTTATATCCCGCCAATGATCTGGCGGGAAATCGACAATTTCTCCAGCGGGTCTGTGTGCATGGTGCTGGCGTCT
Organism: Pseudomonas sp. TMP9; assembly: GCF_037943105.1. Taxonomy (NCBI): domain Bacteria; kingdom Pseudomonadati; phylum Pseudomonadota; class Gammaproteobacteria; order Pseudomonadales; family Pseudomonadaceae; genus Pseudomonas; species Pseudomonas vesperimontis. Next base: position 2,427,819 of record NZ_CP149803.1, on the reverse strand, counting down.
GAACACTTCAGCGAAGACGACTATTACCGTGATTATGATCAGTTCAGTCAGGCTGCCTCTGGCAAACCCCTCGGCTAACTAAGCACGCTGCGTCTTTACCTTTGACGTTATTTCTTTCTATTCAATTGGTTCAATCGGAGTTTTCTGTATGCCCCAGTGGAGTCATCTGCGAGATACAGTCGTCAGCGCCAAGGTGGTACCTGTTCGCAGCGCTGCGGGCTGCATCGAGCTGATGGAGCTGGCCACGGCTAACTCATGGTCACCTCCTTCACTGGAAATGGTGAACTTCTCGTTGGAGCAAAGCGTCCGTAAGGCAACGCAGATTACGTTGGCGCAATACCGTGGGCGTTTTCACGATGTGCGCCTGGTAGCCGGTATGGCGGGCATTGGCGATATCGCTCATGGTGAGTACATCTGCGACGGTGTTTATGACAACCTCGGCCGAATTAATAACGCTTGGTATGAGAAGCACGGGCTGCGCATCAACGACAGTGGCGAATGCCAGTTTTACTGTGGCAAGAGTGAGCCCTTACGCGTGGCTAATGCGATCGCTTTTTTTGGTTGGGAAAACGGCAACTATGCCCACTGGTTGAGCGAAAAACTTGGGCGTTTTTACTGGATCAATCAGGCGGTGTTGCCGGATGACACTGTTCTGTTGGTAGAGGCCGGTTTGCCGAGCTCGATCATGGAGTCCCTCGCGATCTTCTGGCCGCGGGAGAAAACTGTCTGTGTTGAGTTTGGGCGCGCTTGCGACGTATCGGTTCTTCATTACTTCTCCGATACCGCCGACATCTGGGAGCCGCGTGCCGGCTACGTTTACCGAGGCGATGAGTATCATGTTTATCCGACGGCAATCGCCTGGATGGCCTGTTATGTGAAGTCTCGCTATGAAGCAATTGACGGCCAGATCAAGGCTTATCTAATTCGCCCGCCGGGTGGTAATGGTCGCACTATCGTCAATCAGCAGGAGGTGATTCGTCAGTTGCAAGCCGATGATTTTCAGGCTTTCCAGCCGGAAATCAGCGACTTTGCTACGCAGGTTCGGAGTATGGCGTCCTGCAACCTAGGCGTCCTGGGGTCGGGAGCCGCTGCCGCTAATCTGCTGTGGATGCCCCAAGGGGCAACCCTGGTCATGCTGATTCAGGACAATCCGCAGATGTGGTATTGGTTCTTCCACACCCTGGCAGCTGCAGTAGGCGTGCGCCTGGTTTACCACCCAGTACAGGGTTTGCCTGGTACCCATACGGTCGTATTTCACTGGAGTGTCGAGTTTCCGGTGAGTGAGCTGCGGCACTGGCTGGCCCAAGATGCCGTACGCCGGGAAGAACTCTCGCAAGCGCTTCCCGAGCAGCCATTGAGCGCTGAGGCGCTGCATGGCGAGTTGGCTAATCGGCGTAAACCTGCCGTGCTGGCTTCGCTATCACCAGGGCTTGCTGCGTCAGCAACCCAGGTCGATGTCACTGTGGCCGTTATGTCCTATAATAACGCCGCGTTTATTGGTCAGACTATTGATTCGATCCTGTCTCAAGAGGGTGTTCGAGTCGAAGTGCTGGTCTATGACGACTGTTCGAAAGATAACAGTCTGGCGGTTTTGCAGGGCTACGCTGACGAGCCACGCCTGCATTACGAGGTCAACGCGCAGAACCTCGGCATGACCGGCAATTACAACAAGTGTGTGGCCGCCGGTAGTGGGCGTTATATCGTTGTTTTGGGCTCAGACGATATTCTTTATCCAGGACATTTGAGCTCTCTAGTTGAAGCGCTTGATGCTAATCCGCAGGCTGCATTGGGCTATACGCAGTGTTACTGGATCGATGAGCAGGGCACGCGCACTCAGTATGCTGAGCACCCTGGGCACCGGCCTCAGTCGTATTGCGGGGGGCGTGACGAGGTCATTGACCTGCTCAGTTTCGACAACTACATCACGCCCTCGGCCGTTATGTTACGGCGCAGCGCTTTGCATTTAGTGGCCCTCTCTGAAGGCGGTATTCATCGTCACGACATGCTGGCTGGTGACTGGGAGTTGTGGGTTCGTCTGGGCCGCGTTGCTCCAGATTTCGTTTTCTTACGTCAACCCACTGTGGGCTATCGGGTTCACGAAGGGCAGATTTCAAAAAGCTTCTATGGCAGTGATCGGCCTCTGCGCGAGCATACCGAGATACTTGAAATAAGCCTTGCTGATGCGGCAACTCGCGATCGCATGATCGCCGCTGCGCAACCGATCTGGCAGCTTTATAGGCAGCGTATCGAGGCGTATACACCTGAGGTGCGAGTGCCCTTGCAGGCCCGCATCGAGGCGATCCGTAACACGCTTTTGGAAAGTGCCGAGCGTCCAGAGTTGGAGTGCCAGTTCTCGATCATTCTCACCACGTATAATCGTCCAGACCTACTCAAGGATGCTTTAGGCAGCGTTGAACAGCAGAGCCTGCGCGACTTCGAGGTGATACTGGTCAACGATAATGGCGACCCAGTCGAGTCGCTCTTGGCCGGTTATGAGTTTCCGATCACCTACCTTCGTCAGGGCTCTAATCGCGGCTTGTCTGCTGCACGTAATGCTGGCTTGAAACAGGCAAGAGGCCGCTACGTCGTCTACTTAGATGACGATGATATTTACCTGCCGAACCATTTAGCAGTCTTGGCTGAGGCGTTTGCGGCGCATCCACGCAGCGTGGTGTACACCGGTGTGGAGTACGTCAGTGAGCGCCTGGAGAATGGGCGGCGGATCGAGCAGGGCCGCAGTAGGCCGTTTGAGCATGACATCTTTGACCGCGACCGCCTGTTTGTTCAGAACTACATCCCGGTTAATACTTGGGCGCACCCTCGTGACATGCTGGATGAGGTCGGAGAGTTCGATACGGGACTGGCTGCATTCGAAGACTGGGACATGCTCCTGCGCCTGGCCACACGTTACCCGTTTGTGCATGTGCCAGTAGTTACCAGTGAGGTACACACCCGCGACCAAGCGGCTGGCAGCGATCATATGCTGGGGCGGGAGCGGAAAAACTTCCCGGAGCTCTATCAAACCTTGTATAGGCGTTATCTCGGGTCGGCCAGTGAGGCGCTGAAGCAGGGTCGTGAAGATATGCTGCAGAGTTTGGGTGTCCTGGCTGAGGCGAGCCCGGAAGATCCGGCACTGCAGCGGTGGCTCGCCGAACGCCTGCCAACGGAAGCAGAAAACAAACTGATCAACCACTACTTGCTAGAGCATGATGGCGGACCGCTGATCGGCATTATTGTGCTCGATACCGAGACGGATTCGTCGTTATTGATGCGAACCCTGAAGAGTCTGAGTGGTGAGCGTTGTCTCTATGCCACTTTGAAGATTGTGGTTCTAACCAGCAGCACTGTACCGGCCACATCAGCTTCTGATAAGTTGCACTTTATCCAGCTGGCGGGCGGGGCAATTGCCGAGCAACTAAACCAAGCTATCAGTGTCAGCGATTTTACTTGGTTCATGCTGGTCCGTGCTGGCGATGAGTTCACCCCGAGTGGGCTGATGGTCGCAGGGCTTGAGCTAACGGCCAACCCCAAGTGTCGTGCGATTTACGGCGATCAGTTGCAGCGCTTACCTGATGGCAGCCTTGGTGGTGCCTTTCTGCCTGGCTTCAATCTTGATTTGCTACTCAGCTTCCCGCTGGTTATGGCGCGCCACTGGCTGTTCCGCCGTGATGTCTTTCTGGCTGCTGGCGGCTTTGATGCGCAGTTCGCCGATGCTCTGGAGTTTGATCTTCTCACCCGCTTAATTGAAGCAGAGGGTTTGCTCGGGTTGGGTCATGTTGATGAGCCACTGCTAATCATTGACGCGCCTGCACTGCGGGATAACCCGGATGAGAGGCGAGTAATTGAGCGCCATCTTGCCCAGCGCGGTTATCAGGCGCGGGTTATTCCAGGGCTAACTGCCCGTTACCGCATCGATTATGGTCATTCGAGTACGCCGCTGGTATCGATCATCATCGCGGTTGATGCCCCTTTGGCCTGCCTGCAGCGCTGTCTGGATAGTTTGCTCGAGAAGACTCGTTACGGACATTACGAGATACTGCTCGGTGCCCATGATGGATTGGATGCCGATACTCAGGCGTGGTTGCAGGGGATTGCCAGTCTGGCTGATGCTCGGCTCAAAGTCGTTTCTGCGGGCGATATCGTGTTGGCCCAGAATCAGGCGGCTATGGCCGCTAAAGGTGAATACCTGCTGCTACTGTCTGGTGAGTCGGTGGCGGTGAGTGAGGTCTGGCTGGACGAGTTGCTTAATCATGCGCAGCGCCCTGAAGTCGGTGTTGTTGGCGGCAAACTGCTGAGCGGTGATGGCCGTATTGATCAAGCCGGTTTGCTACTTGGGCTGCGTGGCCCTGCTGGCCGGGCTTTCGCCGGTGAGGCAATGGACAGCGCGGGCTATCTGCAACGCCTGCAGGTCGATCAGAACTACAGCGCCGTAAGTGATGCCTGCCTGATGGTACGCACTGATATCTTTCGTCAGCTTGGCGGCCTGGATGTCACGCTGAGCGCATACCGCGATGTCGATTTCTGCCTGCGCGTTCGTGCTGCAGGCTACCTGACCGTATGGGCTGCCCATGCGGTGCTGATGCATGAACATGTATATCGAGAGCCTGACGTTGGCGAGCAAGACGCACTCTACGAGCGTCACCTTCCAGACATCGCGCGTGACCCTGCCTATAACCGCAATCTGGCATTGAGTGGTCGTGGTTTTGATTTGGAGAACGATTCTGGCCTGACCTGGCGACCACTGAGCTGGCGACCGCTGCCAGTAGTGCTGGCTCATCCGGCTGACCCCTTTGGCTGCGGTAACTATCGTGTGATTAAACCGTTTTCTGCGCTAAAGGATGCCGGTATGGCTGACGGCATGATGTCCATCGGCCTGTTGCAGGTACCAGATTTGGAGCGCCTTGATCCGGATATTATCGTGCTTCAGCGTCAGATCGGTGATGAGCGCTTGGACGCCATGCGGCGGATCAAGAGATTTTCGCGCGCTTTCACCATCTATGAATTAGATGATTACCTGCCCAACTTGCCCCTAAAGAGTGTGCATCGTGCCCAAATGCCCAAGGACATACTCAAGTCCTTGCGCAAGGGGCTGAGCTTTGTTGACCGGTTCACGGTATCTACGGCGCCGTTGGCCGAGGCCTTTGCCGGTTTGCATGGCGACATTCGGGTGATCGAGAACCGCTTGCCAGTGGATTGGTGGAGCGACTTGTCGGCTAAGCGCCGGCGAGGGAGAAAGCCTCGCGTAGGCTGGGCCGGTGGTGTCAGCCATACCGGCGATCTTGAACTGATTGCTGATGTGGTGAAGGAATTGGCCGGCGAAGTTGAATGGGTTTTTATGGGCATGTGTCCGGATAAAATCCGCCCTTATGTCCATGAGGTGCATCCTGGGGTCAGCATTGATCTTTACCCGGCAGCATTGGCGAGCCTGGATCTTGATCTTGCGTTGGCTCCAGTTGAGCAAAACTTATTCAATGAGTGCAAAAGTAATTTGCGCCTGCTTGAGTACGGTGCCTGCGGCTTCCCGGTCGTGTGTAGTGATCTCATCTGTTATCAGGGCGCACTGCCGGTAACCCGGGTGAAGAACAGGTTTAAGGACTGGGTCGATGCAATCCGTATGCACATCAGCGATCTGGATGCGACTGCCATGGTGGGTGACGAGCTACGCCGGCAAATACAGGAGGGGTGGATGCTTGAAGGTGCAAATCTCGAAGCATGGCGCGTCTCATGGTTGCCTGATTGATGCCGACACAGTGCTAGCGATGGTTTAGGGCAACGGTAGAAAGTGTATTTGTGCATGAAGAACAGCGATATTTGCTGTCGAGATATCGTCAATTACTCGGTTTTTCATGGTTTGGTCGCTTAAGTGTCTGTCCTGGTTGTGGAAAAAAAAACAGCACGAGCTGCTAAAGCTGCTCATAAGACCGCCGATATAAAGATCGAATGCGAACTTTATGGGGCGTCTGAGCAAAGCAGGCCCGAAGCTCGCAAGCTCAGACAAACTTAGTATCACGGTCCTTTGGAGGCAAACACCATGGCCCTTACAGTCAACACAAACGTAGCGTCACTCAACACTCAGCGTAACCTCAACAGCTCATCTAAAGGCTTGGACACCTCATTGCAGCGTCTGTCCACAGGGTTTCGTATCAACAGTGCCAAGGATGACGCTGCCGGCTTGCAGATATCTAACCGTCTGACCAGTCAGATCAACGGTTTGAACGTTGCGACTCGTAACTCCAACGACGGTATTTCTTTGGCGCAAACCGCTGAAGGTGCATTGCAGCAGTCGACCGGTATTTTGCAACGTATTCGTGACTTGTCCCTGCAGTCTGCTAACGGCTCCAACGGCGCGACTGAGCGTGCAGCCCTCCAAGGCGAAGTGTCGCAGTTGCAACAAGAACTCAACCGTATTTCTGAAACTACCAGCTTTGGTGGCCGCAAGATTCTTGATGGTTCTTTTGGTTCGCAGGCATTCCAAGTTGGAGCAAACGCTTATGAAACCATCAGCGTATCCATCGGTTCTGCTGCTACCGACCGTATTGGCGTAAACCGTTTCACCACCGACAGCGCTGGCGCTGTGGCTACAGCTTCCGGTGCAGCATTCAGTGCTACCTCGGGCAGTTCCTACGGCAGTGCCTCATTTAATATCAACTCCAAGTTGTCTGACGGTAATGTTGCGATCTCTGGCGCAGCCAGCGGTTCAGCAAGTGAAGTAGCGCGCGCAGTTAATGCAAAGAGTGATGAAACTGGTGTGACAGCAAACGCACGCACAGTTGCAACGCTTAGCGGTATCACTGCGTCGGGTACTGTATCTTTCGATCTTTCTGGTCTAACCAGTAAGTCACTTACTACTGACTCTGCTACCGTCTCTGCAGTGGTGAATGACCTCACCGACCTGTCTTCCTTGGCCGATGCAATTAACCGTGAAACTGGTAAGACTGGCATATCGGCTGTTTCTAAGGGCGATACCATTGAATTAGTAAGCTCCCGCGGTGATGCGATTGGCATCAGCAACTACGCAGGTTCTGGTGGTGCTAGTCTGCAGACGAATAGTTTCGATGGCAAAGACGATGTGGGTACTGCTGCAGCAATTGTTGCTGGTGGTGGTGCGCGTGCCGATGGCCAAGTTCAACTTGAGGCCGCGGATGCTTTCAGCGTGAATGGTGTTACTGGCGGTTTGGGAGCTGACGGCTTCAGCGAGCTTGATGCAGTGAATACCATTGATATCAGTACCGCTGCCGGCGCTCAGAGTGCTCTCGGTATTGTTAACGGTGCGATTTCTAATATCGACAGCCAGCGAGCTCAACTTGGTGCGGTGCAAAACCGCTTCGAGAACACCATCTCGAACCTGCAGAACATCGCTGAGAACTCCTCGGCTGCTCGTAGCCGGATTCGTGATACTGACTTCGCTGCCGAAACATCGGAACTGACAAAAAATCAGATCCTGCAGCAGGCTGGTACTGCGATCTTAGCCCAGGCCAACCAGCTGCCTCAGGCTGTCCTCAGCCTGCTCGGCTAAAGGTAAAAGGGCTAGACTGCGGGGGGGAGGGCTTTGCTCTTCTCCCCGTTCCCTCATTCTGAGGATAAAGTTATGGACATTAGTTCTATTCAGAATTCGTCAGCACCCACTGCAGTTGCTTCTAAGGCTGAGCGCACACCAAATTCCTCTGCAAAAAATGTTACTGCAGAGAGTGTTGAACGTAAGCCATCTGAAGCTGTAGCAACCAGCAGCATCACAAAATCTGAGAGTGGCTCCCCGGCCTCTCGAGAAGAAATCGAAGCGGCTGTAGCGACGATTCAGGATTTTGTTCAATCGGTTCGTCGCAGCTTAAATTTTTCCCTTGAAGAGGGCAGCGGGCGCGTAGTTGTTAAAGTGACCGATGCAGGTTCAGGTGATGTGATTCGGCAAATCCCTTCTGAAGAAGCGCTGCAATTGGCAGAGAATCTTTCGGAGGTTCGTAGTTTGTTGTTCAAAGCTGAAGCTTAACCAGCAGGTTGGCACAGCTTTTGACTGATAACGCCTAACAAGTGTTTTTAGTCATTATTTTGGCGAGGTGATTTATGGTCGGGATTACGGGCGTTGGCTCAGGAATCGATATCGACAGTATCGTCAAGGCGTTGGTTAACTCTGAGCGAGCTCCTAAAGAGCTGCAGCTTAATCGCCTTGAGCAAACCACCACCTCGCGTATATCGGCGCTGGGCACTTTTCGTTCGGTAGCTAATGAGTTCAATTCTGCGCTGCAGGGGCTGACTAAGCTTTCTGCGTTTCAGCGTACCTCTGTAAGCTCATCCAGCAGCAGTGTATTAACGGCAAGTGCCACTGGCTCGCTCACTGCCGGGAGCTTTAGCCTTCAAGTCCAGCAATTGGCATCCAGCAGTAAGGTGGCACTGCAATCTGTGAGTGGCCCCCTCACTGGTTCAAGCGCAGCCACCTTCAACAGCGGGTCGTTGAACATCACAGCAGGTACAGCCAGTCTGGATGTAACGATTGATGCCAGTAATAATTCTCTCTCTGGTGTCCGTGACGCGATTAACAGTGCCGGCGAGTCTCAGGGCATTAGTGCCAGTATTATCAGTGACTCCTCCGGCTCGCGTCTTGTTCTGAACTCAAGCAAAACTGGAGCGGGTAACGATATTGCCGTGGCCGTAAGCGAGGATGGTGCACTTACAGGCAGCAACTCACTCAGTAATTTCAGCTACTCAGCCAACGAAACTGCTGTGCGACTGCCTGCATTTGCCGGCGGATCAGCGGCTACTTTTAAAGAGGGTACGCTTAACCTGACATCAGGCACTGGCTCCGCGGCGATTACCATAAGCGCTGGTATGAGTCTTACTGAGGTTGTGGACGAAATTAATGCCCAGGGTGGTGCACAGGGGTTTTCTGCAGCACTCGATGGTAATGAGCAATTAGTCATACGCACAGCATCTGGTGGCGATCTTGGCGTCTCTGTAGCAGACGGCGTCACTGGGGCTGGTGATAATGATCTAACGGCCTTGTCGATTGCCAGTGGTACAAACAGTCGAGCTGTAGATGTGGCCAAGTCAGCGCTGTTCAAGGTAGATGGCATTTCCTTCGACAAAGCAACTAACACCATCACCGATGCAATCGATGGAATAACACTTAATTTGGTGAGTGCTCAGTCTGCTACTGATATTGCTGCAGGTAAAAGTGTCAATGTCACCGTAGGAGAAGATCGCGGGCTGGCGCGCAGTAATTTGCAAAAGTTTGTAGATGCCTACAATAAACTCGTTCAAACCACGGGCGAACTCACCGCAGTTGTTCAGTTAGGTGAGGGTAAAAAACCAGTTACCGGTCCTCTGTTGGGTGATACGTCAATTCGTAACCTTATGTCCGGTGTTCGCAAAGAGATGGGGCAGCTTGGAGATTCTGGCGGTATCCAGTCCCTTGCTCAGCTCGGCATAACCACCGGTAAAGATGGCAAGCTCAGCTTGGATTCGAGCAAGTTAGATTCAGCCTTACAGGGCAGTAATTATGCCAAGGCTGCAGAGTATCTAGCTGGCGAGGGCGGTTTGATGTCACGTCTTTCGGCTGTAGCCTCACCTTATGTAGGCACAGGTGGCGTGCTAGATGAGCGACAAAAAGGCTTACAAAGCACTGTCAGTAATATCGACAAGCAGCGTGAGGCCCTCAACCTTCGTATTGAAAAAGTCCAGACCCGTCTATTCGCCCAATATAACGCCATGGATTCTCTCGTTGGACAGCTAAAGCGCACCAGTGAGAGCTTGGCCAATCAACTTGCTAGCCTGCCAGGTTTTGTAAGGAAGGATAAATAATGAACCAAAAACCAATTGATACTTATAAACAGGTCAATACCAGCCATGATGTTTCGCCCTATCGCACAGTCCAGCTGCTGCTTGAGGGGGCACTGCAGCGTGTGATGCTAGCCAAGCATGCGCAAATTGAGGGTGATGCTGAAATTCGTGGCTTAGCTGTTGGCAGCACCATCACCATTTTGGGTGTATTGCAGGCCAGCTTAGATAAAGAGTTAGGTGGCGAAATTGCAGAAAATTTAGATTCACTGTACGACTACATGACCCGCCGTTTGGCGGGGGTCGCGCTCGACAGTACACCGCGGACGTTGGATGAAGTTCGTGCGTTGCTTGAGCAAATTAAAAACGCTTGGGACGCCATTGGCCCAGAGGTTGAGCCTGCTGTAGGAAGTTGATTTTGTTGCTAAAGCTTTGCGCTGCAGCGCCGATACTTAAAGTATCTAGCATGCACAATAGCGAGAATAGTGATGAACGCGATGGCCGCTCTTAAGCAGTATCAAACCGTCAACACCCAAGCCCAAGCAATTGAAGCCAGCCCGCATCGCTTGATTCAGATGTTGATGGAGGGGGGGCTCACTCGTCTAGCCCAAGCTCGCGGAGCCATGGAGCGCGACCAAGTTTCTCTTAAGGGTGAGATGATCAGTAAGGCTATAGGTATTATCGGTGGCCTGCGCGAAGGGCTTAATCTTGAAGCAGGTGGTGAAGTCGCTGCCAATCTTGATAGCCTCTATGAATACATGGCCACGCGCCTAGTTGAAGCCAATGTGCAGAATGTAATAGCGCCATTGGATGAAGTTTCTGTATTGCTGCGCAATGTAAAAGTTGCTTGGGACGCGATTGCTGAGTGATGGCGTTATCTGGCTAAGGAGATATTCATGAGTTCATGCGTCCAGCGTCTCGAAAAAACCGGTAGCGCGTTGCGCAGTGCCTTGGCCAGCCAAGATTGGACTGCCATTGGTGAGCTGGATGTGCAGTGTCGCCAAGCAGTGGATGAAGCCATGGTTGAACCAGTGGTTGATGAAGACACGCTGCGTGCCCGCATGCAGGAGTTGCTCGACCTCTATCGTGAGTTGGTAAACGTTTGCCAAACTGAGCAGCAGCGTTTGGCGCAGGAGCTGGTTCAGCTCAACCAGTCACAACACGGTGCCAAGGTTTATCAACTGTTCGGTTGATGCGCGTTCTCGGTCGATGCTCCTCGCATCGGCCTTCCAGTCGTTGTCTATGTTCTGCCCTCGATTGTCCCTTCTCTTTGCTCATAACGTTCATTTGCCTCTTCAGCGCATATTCGCACGCCATAAAATTGACTATTAACAAAAAATTGACTTTACTACTGGCCAATTGCCGGTGCCGAGTGAGTTTGTAGTGGGCGGCGGGCGCGTTTTTCACTCCGGGATTAGAAATAAATTATGTGGCGTGAAACCAAAATCCTCCTTATTGACGACAACCATGAGCGCCGCCGCGACTTAGCGGTGATCCTTAATTTCCTCGGTGAAGACCACCTAGCCTGTGACAGTCACGGCTGGCAGCAGCTGGTAGCAGGGCTCGGTTCCAGCCGTGAAGTGCTCAGCGTGTTGCTCGGTGATGTGAACGCTAAAGGCGGCGTGTTGGCCATACTTAAACAGGTGGCTGAGTGGGATGAGTTCTTGCCGGCGTTATTACTCAATGAGCAAGTTGCACCGGAGTGGCCGGAAGAGCAGCGCCGTAGTGTCTTGGCCAGCCTGGAAATGCCGCTTAGCTACAACAAGTTGCTGGACTCACTGCACCGCGCCCAGGTTTACCGTGAGATGTACGATCAAGCCCGCGAGCGCGGCCGTCAGCGTGAGACCAATTTGTTTCGCAGCTTGGTCGGCACCAGCCGCGCCATTCAGCATGTGCGGCAAATGATGCAGCAGGTGGCTGACACCGAGGCCAGTGTGCTGATTCTGGGTGAGTCGGGCACCGGCAAAGAAGTAGTCGCGCGTAACCTGCACTACCATTCTAAGCGCCGTGAAGGCCCTTTCGTCCCCGTCAACTGCGGGGCAATCCCCGCTGAGCTGCTGGAAAGCGAGTTATTCGGCCACGAGAAAGGTGCCTTTACCGGTGCCATTACTAGTCGTGCTGGGCGTTTTGAGTTGGCCGGTGGCGGCACGCTGTTTCTCGACGAAATTGGTGATATGCCATTGCCTATGCAGGTAAAGCTGCTGCGCGTTCTGCAGGAGCGAACTTTCGAGCGAGTGGGCAGCAATAAAACCCAGAATGCCGATGTGCGGATCATCGCGGCCACGCATAAAAACCTTGAACAGATGATTGAGCAAGGCAGCTTCCGCGAGGATCTGTATTACCGTCTGAATGTCTTCCCCATCGAAATGGCGCCGCTGCGTGAGCGCATCGAAGACATTCCCTTGCTGATGAATGAATTGATTTCGCGCATGGAGTTTGAGAAGCGTGGCTCCATCCGCTTCAACTCGGCGGCCATCATGTCGCTGTGTCAGCACGACTGGGCGGGTAACGTGCGCGAGCTGGCTAATCTGGTTGAGCGCATGGCGATCATGCACCCCTATGGCGTGATTGGCGTCGGTGAGTTGCCGAAAAAATTTCGTCATGTTGACGATGAAGACGAGAGCATGGTGGCCAGCTTGCGTGAAGAGCTGGATGAGCGCGCCACGCTGATGGCTGGGTTGCCCGGTGTCGATTCAATGGCCATGCTGCCGCCTGAAGGTCTGGACCTGAAAGACTATTTGGGCAACCTGGAGCAAGGCTTGATCCAACAAGCGCTGGATGACGCCAGCGGGGTGGTGGCGCGTGCCGCTGAGCGTCTGCGTATTCGCCGCACCACGCTGGTGGAGAAGATGCGCAAATATGGTATGAGCCGCCGTGATGACGAAGGGCTGGATGACTGATTAGGCGCTCGCCAATAAGCCGGCCCTCTGTACACGTGTGGCTTGTTGTAGCAACCAGCTTGCTGGCGAGCGAGTCGGAAGTTTGACGCCTTCTGCGGTTATGCATTTTCAAGCTGTTGAAATGTAAAGGATATTTTTCAGGCACGGGTATTGCTATCTCTCTTGCAACTGACTGTCTTATGACGGCTCGCTGCGCGAGAGATAACCATGACTAGCAACGCCCAACGCCCTGAACCTACCGAAGTGCCCGCCACACCTGTCGAGCAGGCCAGCCGTGCCGGCCTCGAGCAGGCCTTCGCCCTGTTTAACCAAATGTCGACCCAGCTCAGCAGCTCCTACAGCATGCTTGAAACGCGAGTGACCGAGCTTAAAGGTCAGTTGGCGTTGGTCAGTGCCCAGCGGATGCAGGAGTTGGCTGAGAAAGAGCGCCTGGCTAACCGATTGCAGAGCTTGCTGGATTTGCTGCCCGGTGGCGTCATCGTCATTGATGGTCAGGGCGTGGTGCGCGAAGCCAATCCAGTGGCGCGTACCCTGCTCGGCCAGCCCTTGGCCGGTATGCTCTGGCGTCAGGTGATCGCGCGTAATTTTGCCCCGCGCGAAGACGATGGCCATGAAATTTCCCTTAAAGATGGCCGGCGTTTGTCGATTGCCACCCGCTCATTGCGCGCTGAGCCGGGCCAGTTGGTGCTGTTGACTGACCTGACAGAAACCCGGCGTTTGCAGGATCAATTGTCCCGCCATGAGCGTTTGTCCGCCCTGGGGCGCATGGTCGCGTCACTGGCCCATCAAATTCGCACGCCGTTGTCGGCTGCGTTGCTGTATGCAAGTCACCTCACCGAGCAGGTGCTGCCAGTTGAGCAGCAGCAGCGCTTTGCCGGTCGACTAAAAGAGCGCCTGCATGAGTTGGAGCATCAGGTGCGCGATATGTTGATTTTCGCCCGTGGCGACTTGCCGTTGCCGGATCGCTTAGCCCCAACGGCGCTATTTGATGCCCTGCGCAGTGCAGCTGAACCTCACGTGCTGGGCATGCAGGTGCGTTGGCAATGCGACAGCTGCGCCGGTGAGTTGCTGTGTAACCGCGACACGCTCGTTGGCACCGTGCTCAATCTGATTGAGAACGCGATTCAAGCGGGCGGTCGTGAGGCGCACTTGAAAATCCACCTGTACCAGCGCGGCGACGCTGTTCGCTTGTGCGTCAGTGATAACGGCCCAGGCATCGACAGCGTGACGTTGGCGCGGCTCGGCGAACCTTTTTTTACCACCAAAACCACCGGTACCGGGCTTGGCCTGGCAGTGGTCAAAGCAGTCGCACGCGCCCATCAGGGCGATGTGCAACTGCGTTCGCGGCCGGGGCGCGGCACGTGCGCCATTATCACGTTGCCGCTATTGGGTGCTGCGCACCCCTTGATTCAGGAGTAAGCAGCCATGGCGAGCAAAATTTTATTGGTCGAAGATGACCGCTCCTTGCGCGAAGCACTGGCCGATACCTTGGCGCTGGGCGGGCATGATTACCGCGCGGTTGATTGCGCTGAAGCCGCATTGTTAGCGATTGCTGAAGAGTCTTTTGGCTTGGTGGTCAGTGACGTCAATATGCCCGGCATGGACGGCCACCAGCTGCTCGCGCAAATTCGCCAGCGCCAGCCGCAATTGCCGGTGTTGCTGATGACCGCTTTTGGCGCGGTTGAGCGTGCAGTGGATGCAATGCGCCAAGGCGCAGCAGATTACCTAGTCAAACCTTTTGAGCCCAAGGCCTTACTGAGTCTGGTCGATCGGCATGCCTTGGGCCGTGTTTCCAGCAGCGAACAGGATGGCCCGGTCGCCGAGGAGCCTGCCAGCGTGCAATTGTTGGCATTGGCCACACGCGTGGCGCAGAGCGATTCCACCGTGCTGATTACGGGTGAATCCGGTACCGGCAAAGAGGTGCTGGCGCGCTTTATCCACCAGCAGTCGCCACGGGGCAATAAACCCTTTATTGCCATCAACTGCGCGGCGATCCCGGACAACATGCTCGAGGCCACCCTGTTCGGCCATGAGAAAGGCGCGTTTACCGGGGCGATTGCCAGCGCGCCGGGCAAATTTGAGCTGGCTGAGGGCGGCACTATTTTGCTCGATGAAATCTCGGAAATGCCCCTAGGATTGCAGGCCAAGCTGCTGCGTGTGCTGCAGGAGCGTGAGGTCGAGCGGGTGGGTGCGCGCAAGCCGATCACCTTGAATATTCGCGTGCTGGCCACCAGTAACCGCGACTTGGCTGCAGAAGTAGCGGCGGGGCGCTTTCGGGAAGACCTCTACTATCGCTTGTCGGTATTCCCGCTGGCTTGGCAGCCGTTGCGTGAGCGCCCAGCGGATATCGTGCCGCTGGCCGAGCGTTTACTGGCCAAGTACGTGAAGAAAATGAACCATGCACCGATTCGGCTTTCTCCTCAGGCGCAGATGAGTCTGATCAGCCACAGCTGGCCGGGTAATGTGCGCGAGCTGGATAACGCTATCCAGCGGGCATTGATCCTGCAGCAGGGCGGTTTGATTCAGCCTCAGGACCTCTGTTTGCAAGCACCTATTGGCGCCTCAGTTGCGCCTGTTGTGCAGCCGTTGCTGGCGGTGGTCACTAACAGTACACCGGTGCCAGTCGATAACCCGACGGCCGAAGCTGGAGCGTTAGGCGATGACCTGCGCCGGCATGAGTTTCAGATGATCATCGACACCCTGCGTGCCGAGCGCGGCCGCCGCAAAGAAGCCGCCGAACGCCTCGGCATCAGCCCGCGCACCCTGCGTTATAAACTGGCGCAAATGCGTGATGCGGGCATGGATGTCGAAGGTTATTTGTTCGCCAGCTAGAACGGGCCATGCTTGCGCTGAAAGTTACCCGGATTGCGCTAAGGCTTATCCGGGCTACGTCTGCGTTTGATGGGCTTTATAGAGAACGGTCCAGTATTCAAAGCCCTGGGCTTTTGTAGCCCGAACAAGCGAAGCGCCGTCCGGGAATGCTCAGGCCGCGGGTTAATCACGGTGCGAGCCACCCCTGCGCTTCTTGCGCTGAGGTTACCCGGATTGCGCTGGGGCTTATCCGGGCTACGCCGATGTTTTGTGGATTGCATGGGGAACGCTCCAGCATTCAAAGCCTTGGGTTTTGTAGCCCGGACAAGCGAAGCGCCGTCCGGGAAAAACGGTGAGGCCTCGGGTTTATACCGGTGTGAGCCACCCCTGCGCTTCTTGCGCTGAGGTTACCCGGATTGCGTTAGGGCTTATCCGGGCTACGTCGGTGTTTAGGAGGTTGCACAGGGTCAGGTTTAGAGCCGCGTTTAAGCCGTGAGTTTATCTGTCAGTTCTTCCATGGCATCGGTGCGCCAAGAAGGCGGCCCATGGCGCCGTATAGACCCAGTTCTTTGAGCGCGGTCAGCTCGCCTTCGGTTTCGACCATCTCGGCAATCAGTGGCAGGTCGATGCTGTTAGTGGCGCGGAACACGGCTTCGATAAACATGCGTTTATCACTTTCTTCGTCGATGGCGCGGATGTAGGTGCCGTCGAGCTTTAGGTAAGCCAAGCCTAGGTGAGTGAGGTTGCCAATAAGGCTAAAGCGCCCGCCGAAGTGCTGCAGGCCGAGGCTGTAACCGGTGCTGCGAATGGCTTGGCTGAGTGCTTCCAGTTCGGCTGCCGGTGGCAGGTGGCGCTCGTCCACTTCAAAGGTCAGTAGGTCGGCTTGCTGTGGGTGCTGTTTGAGAATTTCTTGGATGCGCTCGAGTGTTGCGCGGTCATGCAGGGTTGCAGCAGACAGGCTCAAAGCCAGCGGCGCGGCATGTTGGCTGAGGTGCGCCAAGCTGTGTTCGAGCATGGCCACGTCAAAGCGTGCAGTCCAACCCAGGCGTTCGATCCACGGTAGAAAACGCCCTGCGGCAATCGCTTTACCCTGCGGGTCGAGCAAGCGCGCCAGCACCTTGTGATGCAACACCTGGTTACGGTCAGCGCAGTGCATCACTGGCTGGAAGTACAACTGCAGTTTGCGCTGGCTTAAGGCATCGTCAATCCAGGTACGCCACTCATGCAGGCCTTGGGTTGTCTGGGTGTTGTAATCATCCAGGCGCACCCAGTTCTGGCTGGGGTCATTTTGCGTTTGCGCCAGCGCTTGGTCGGCGCGGCCGATGACTTGGCTGGGTTCTTCGCCGGGGCGAAATGCGGCTATACCCATGTGCGCCACCGGTGTGCAGTCGCTGGCACCGGTTTGGCGCAGATTTTCCAACCCGTTGTGGAGTTCGCTGGCGAGCAGGTCGGCTTCTTCACTGCCAATGCCCGGCACCAGTAGGGTAAATTCGCCACCGCGGCTGCGCGAAGCCAGCCAGTCAGTACGGTTTTTCTGGTCGAGTAGGCGTTTGAGCAGTTCGCCGATGGCGGCAATCAGTGCGTCGGTCTGTTGGCCGCCGAGGCGTTGGTTGAGGCCTGCCAAATCATTGACCCGTAACAGGATCAAATAGCCTTCAGCATTTTGTTCATGGATGGCCAGTTGATGAGCCAGACGGATATCAAACAAGCGGCGGTTGGCCAAGCCGGTGATACTGTCTTGGTAGGCTTGCTCGCGCAGTTTCTCGCTGCGAGCGGCTTCTTCGGCAAACAGGGTTTTTAACTTTTCCACCATTTGGTTCATGGCGTTGACTACGCGCTTAAGTTCCGGGGTGCGCGGTACTGTTGGCAGGGTGAGAAATTCGCGGCGGGTAATGGCTTGCGCTTGTTTGACCATGTTATCCAGTGGGCGCAATTGGGTGCGCAGGAGCCAGCCGCCGAGCACGGCACTGACTAAGCCGCAGAGCAGCAGCCAGAGCAGGCTGCCGATGGCGCTGTCCCACAATTTGGCCAGGGCGAACTGTGGATTACTGATCACTTCAACCCGCGCTGCTTGCTCCCAGCCCCGCATGATCAATGCATCGCCACCTTGCGGCTGCAGGTCTACTAAGTCACTGAACCAAAGTGGCACGCTTTCAGCTGCCGAATCGCCACTGTGGCGTTCGATAATGACGTCATCGCCTGGGATGCGCACCACGCGGATGCTGTTGAAATAGCCGCTGTCGAAAATCGAGCTGACCATCAGTTCGATCATCGCCGGGTCGTCTGCATGCGGCGTCATCGACAAGCCTAGCGCCGTGGCAGCGTCCTGAGCGTGTGAGCGCAGTTGGCTGAGCGATTGCTCGCGCGAGCTTTCTACACCGGCGATAAAACTGCCGGTGAAGGCCACTACCAAAAATAAGCAGATCGCCAGAAATAGCTGTTTGAGTAGAGACATAGGTTCCTCCTAGCCTTCGCCGATGGCGAAGCCCTCCGTGCGCATTTTTTTCAATAAGTCCTGCCAGCGCGAGAGTCTTTTCGAATCGCTTTTTTTGCTGTTGGAACCTGGGAGATAGAGCCCTTCGGCATTGAAGGCATAAACCGGCAGCAGGTCGCGGCGCTGCGACGCCGGTTTGATTACGTTGATCAGGTTATCCAGTACCAGCGGCTCGGCGCCTGGGCTGGCGTAATACGTCAGGACCATATGGGCTTGGTTGTAGTTGAGCGCCTTGACGTAGGTGATACGCATTTTTTCGCTGGGGATACCAAGGCGGCGCAAGGTGAAGTACTTGGCGAGGGAATAGTCCTCGCAATCGCCTTCGCCCTTGACCAGCATCTCCACGGGGGTGGCCCAGTAGTCGTTTTGCTTCCAGATTTGTATGTCGTCAGAGAAACGGATCTGCCGATTGAAGAAGCGATTAACCTCAGTTAGCTTGTCCAGTTCGCTGCTCGTGCTGCTGGCCTTGATTTGTGCCTCCCACGCCTGGATACGTGATTTGCCTTGGCCAAGGTTGCCGTAGCGGCTCTCGGCTTTTTGCAGGATCACCCCAAAATCCCAGTCGCCCACAGCGCTGGCCAAACCGATCAGCAGGATGCAGCTGCCCAGCAACACGCGGTTGAGGTGCTTGAACCATCCGTAAGTAAGCTGACGGTGAGGCATGTGCCGCGCCTTGGCTGGGGAGTTGAGAAGTCTAGGTGCTGCTGCGAGCTGGCGCATTGAATATAACCAATGCGAAATATACCCATTGTTGCCGGGTTTAGCCGTTCACTAGCGTTTGGCTAAGGTTTTTTGCTTGAGGATATACAGGCTGACCAGCACCGCACTGGTGAGCATAAAGGCCCGCGCCCAGAACAACGGCACCATGTAGCACGACAGGCCGATGCTCAACCACATCAGGCCGATGGCGTAGACCTTAGCCTTGAGTGGAATGCCCTGGCCGTCAAGGTAATCAACAATCCATGGGCCGAGGCGGCGATGGTTGATTAGCCACAGGTAGAAGCGTTTCGAGCTGCGCATAAAGCAGGCTGCCGCCAACAGCAAAAACGGCGTGGTCGGCAGCACTGGCAGGAAAATACCGATGACCCCCAGCACAACGCTTAGCCAGCCGACGGCCAGCAAAGCGTAGCGAATGGCCGGGTTGCGCTGCAGCTGAACGTCACGCGCCATGGCGTGTGCTTAGTGGTGGCGCGGCTTGAGCAGGGCAGGTTTTTCTTCAGGCGCATTGCACAGCAAGAACAAGGCGGTAAGCAGTTCCGGGATTTGCTCAACCATGCTGTCGACGAGGTCGCGATCAGCGCCAATTTCAACAAATTCAGGCTGCTCATCGAATAATCCGGAACCAACCATGATCGGTAGCAGTAATTCGCTGACTTCATCTTCAGCATCGTCGAACCACACTGCTTCACGCAGGAACACGCCTTCCATAAAGCCGATGCACCAGCCGCGCAGGTCGGAATCATCCGGCTCATCGCCCAGATCCAGTTCGCACGGCACCTCCGGCTCATCATCGCTGGCCAACTGGCGGGCGATGTGGCTTTGCAGCTGAATCAGGGTAGCTTCGATCTCTTCACGCTCGGCATCACTGCGGTAATGCGGCGGCTCAGAGAACAATGCGTCAATCCATTCGCGCTCGGGCACTTGCTCCGGGCAGATCGACAGGGCGGTCAGGTAGCCGTGGGCGGCGATGTAGTCCAGTGCCTCATCATGCAGCTCATCAGCATCGAGGAAGGCTTGCAGGCGGGTGAGTTGCTCGGCGAAAGACATCGGGGGCTACCTTGAAGGAGTAAACGACGCCAGATTCTAGTCTAGAGCGGCGCGAGCGGCCATAGGTGCGCGCCTGCGATGGCTGAATATCGGCGCAAAATCGGCCATGGCTGCGCGTGCCTGTGCGGCACTGCGTATAATGCGCAGCTTGTTTCGGAGACCCTTCATGCTCGAGCACGCACAACGCATCCTCAAAGACGTATTCGGTTACGACAGTTTTCGTGGCCGTCAGGGGGCGATTATCGAGCGCGTGGCCAGTGGCGGCGATGCTCTGGTGCTGATGCCCACCGGCGGCGGCAAATCATTGTGCTTTCAAGTGCCGGGTCTTTTGCGTGAAGGTTTGGCGGTGGTGGTGTCGCCGCTGATCGCTTTGATGGACGATCAAGTGGCGACCCTCGATGAGCTGGGCGTGGCGGCGGCCGCGCTGAACTCCACCTTGAGCGCTGACGAGCAGCGTGAGATTGCTGAGCGAATCAAGCGCGGTGAGATCAAGATGCTCTATCTCGCCCCCGAGCGGCTGGTGCAGCCGCGCATGTTGAATTTTCTGCAGAACCTCGAGATTGCCCTGTTTGCCATTGATGAGGCGCATTGCGTGTCGCAGTGGGGGCATGATTTTCGTCCGGAATACCTGCAGTTGGGCCAGCTGGCTGAACTGTTCCCCAACGTACCGCGTATCGCCCTGACGGCCACGGCCGACATGCGCACCCGCGAGGAGATTGTTCAGCGCCTGCATTTACAGAATGCCGAGCGCTTTTTATCGAGCTTTGATCGGCCGAATATCTTCTACCGCATCGTGCCGAAGGAACAGCCGCGCAAGCAGTTGTTGAACTTCCTTGCGGCGCGCAAGGGCGATGCCGGGATTGTTTATTGCCTGTCGCGCAAAAAAGTCGAGGAAGTTGCCGCGTTCCTCTCCGAGCAGGGCTATCCGGCGCTGCCGTACCACGCCGGCTTGCCCAATGAGCTGCGCAGCTTCAATCAAAAGCGCTTCCTTAATGAGGAAGGCCTGATCATGGTGGCGACCATCGCCTTTGGCATGGGCATCGACAAACCCAACGTGCGCTTTGTCGCCCACCTTGATCTGCCGAAATCCCTTGAAGCGTATTACCAAGAGACCGGTCGTGCCGGTCGTGACGGCTTGCCAGCGGATGCCTGGATGGCTTACGGCCTGCAGGATGTGATTTTCCTTAAGCAGATGCTCAATAACTCTGAGGGTGACGAGCGGCATAAGCGTGTCGAGCAACACAAGCTCGACGCCATGCTGGCGCTGTGTGAGGAAACCCGTTGCCGCCGGCAATCGCTGTTGGCCTATTTTGATGAGGTCATGCCGCAACCCTGCGGGCATTGCGACAACTGCATGGACGGCGTGCAGACTTGGGATGCTACTGAGCCGGCGCGCCAGGCGTTGTCGGCCGTTTACCGTACCGGCCAACGCTATGGCGTCGGGCATTTGGTCGATGTGCTGCTCGGCCGTGATAACGACAAAATTCGCACCGTGGGTCATCAGCACTTAGCGGTGTTTGGTATGGGTAAGGCGTTGGCTGAAGGCGAGTGGCGGTCATTGTTCCGCCAACTGGTGGCGCGCGGGTTGGCCGATGTTGACCTTGAAGGCTTTGGTGGCCTGCGCCTGTCTGACAGTTGCCGGCCTTTGCTGAAGGGTGAGGTGAGCCTGCAACTGCGCCGCGACCTCAAACCGCAACAGAGCGCCAAGGCGTCCAGCAGCGCCGCCAGCCAGTTGGTGCGTGGCGAGGAGCGTGGCCAGTGGGAAGCGCTGCGTGCGTTGCGCCGTAAATTGGCGGAAGAGCATGGCGTGCCGCCTTATGTGATCTTCCCCGATGCCACCTTGCTGGAAATGCTGCGGGGCAAGCCCAGCACCTTGGCAGAGATGGCGCGAGTCAGTGGCGTGGGGGCGCGCAAGTTGGAGCGCTATGGCGAAGCCTTCCTAAACGTACTGGGGGCGAGTGATGAGGCGCCGCGCGCGGTGGCCGATTTACGCCATGAGTTGGTCAGTCTGGCCTGCGCCGGGATGACCCCAGCGCAAATCGCCAGCCAGCTCAGTTGCAGTGAAAAAAATGTGTACAGCATGCTGGCTGAAGCCATTGGCCGGCAGCAGCTGTCCTTGGATCAAGCGTTGGATGTACCTGAGGCCTTGCTCAGCGAGATTCAAGACGCTTTTCTCGACGGTGAGGGTGAGCTGCCGTCGGTAGCTGCCATTAGCCAGCAGTTCGTCGGGCGCGCCGAACTCGGTATTTTGTACTGCGTGCGAGCCGCATTGCAGGCTGAATTCGAGACCTGAGTGGCCGATTTTGCCGCTGCACGTGACGTGTGCGGTGAATGCCTATGCGTTGGTTGCGGTGCTAGCATCCTCACCTCTTGACGTGAGCAGAGTGACCCATGGACCGACTGATTCAAGCTAACGGTCAACCGCATTTTGGCCTATTCCCGGCTGCGCCGGGTCTGATCAACTACCGCGACTTCGATTTTCGCTCGCCCATGGGCCGCAAGCTCGGCGCTCTGGCAAAGTGGCGGCGATTTCATCAATTCCAGTATTTTGGCTTGATCAGCGATGAGCTGATTGGTGGCTGCGCCTTGGCCAATCTCAGCTTGATGAGCGTGGGCTTTGTTTATTTGTTTCACCCCGCCAGTGGCCGGATGATTGAGCGTCAATTCAAATTACCCTTGGCATTTGGCAGTCAGTTCTCGCAAACACCCGACCATGGCGTGTGCGAATTGCGCAGCGGCAACAACCTGCTGCGCTTGGAAAACAGCGCGTCGCCCAAGGTAAAACGTCTACTGGTCGAACTGGATGACGGCACCCGAATCGATGCGTGTTTTTCTGAGGCGGAGCCTATGTTCCAGCCGATGTGCCTCAACACACAGGCTGGGGTGAATGGCTGGGTCTATGCGCAGAAAGTCGCTGGCGTGCGCTGCACCGGGCAGGTGCGCAGTACGTTGGGTAATTTTGATTTGGCGTGCATCGACGCATTTGCTCACCACGATTGGTCGGCGGGCTATATGCGCCCTGAAACACACTGGCAGTGGGCCTGTTTATCCGGTCAAGCGGGTGAGCAGCGGGTTGGGTTGAACCTGTCTTGTGGGGTCAATGAAACCAGCTTTACCGAGAATTGTTTTTGGCTCGATGGTGAACTGCTCAAGGTCGATACGGTGCAGTTTGCTTTTGAGCGCGATCAGCCCTTGCAGCCCTGGTTGATCAATTCACATGACGGCCAAGTGCAGCTGCGCTTTGAAGGGCGCGGCCTGCATAAGGAGCGGCTTAATGCGGGGTTGCTGGCGAGCAATTTTAAACAGGTCTTCGGCCAGTTCAGCGGGGTGCTGCGGCCAGCGGGTCGGCCCGAGGTGCGCATTGATAACCTCTGGGGCTTTGTCGAGGACCAGTACGTCAAGTGGTGACGGGCAGGCTGTTGCAGGCTTGCCTCGTTAAGGCGGTTATGGTTAGCTGGCTAATAATTAGTTTTTTACAGTTAAGAGCCGTTCTCCATGTCCCATACCGACCAACACCGTTTTGCCATGCAAGTTGCCCAACTGTCGCGCGCTTGGCGCGGTGAGTTAGACCGCCGTTTGGTGGGTTTGGGGCTTTCCCAAGCGCGTTGGTTGGTGCTCTTGCACTTGGGACGCTTTGCCGAATTACCGACCCAGCGCGAGCTGGCGCAAAGCGTCGGCGTCGAAGGACCAACGCTGGCACGTCTGCTCGATAGCCTGGAAACCCAGGGCTTGGTCAGCCGTCAGGCCGTGCCTGAAGATCGCCGGGCCAAGAAGATCGCCCTAAGCCCTCAAGCGCTGCCGTTGATTGAAAAGATTGAGGCCATCTCCGCACAGCTGCGCCAAGAAGTCTTCGCCGGCATTGATGAAGAAGAATTACGCCGCTGCCAAAAAGTCCATGCTCAGGTCTTGAGGAACTTGGAAAAGCGTTGATGCGCGCTGACTTAGAAACCCTGCAGCTGCGTTTCGGCCCGCGATACCCGCAATGGCTGCTGGCGATGCTGATGATCGGCAGCATGGCCATGGTCTTGGCCTCCACCAGTATCAACGTCGCTTTGCCGGCGATTATGGCGGACTTCGCCATTGGCCGGCCGCTGGCGCAGTGGTTGTCCACCGGTTTTCTTGCGGCCATGACCGCCGGGCTGTTGTTGTCCGCGTGGGCGCAAGCGCGGTTTGGCGCGCGGCGTACTGCGCAATTCGGTTTGCTGCTCTTTATCGTCACCTCGCTGCTGGCGCTGGTGGCCGTTAGTGCGTGGCAACTGATTACCCTGCGTATTTTTCAAGGGGTGTGCGCCGGGCTTGTACAGCCGTTGGCAATGGTGCTGATTTTCCGTGTTTACGCTTACAGTGGCCGCGGTATGGCGCTGGGTATTTACGGGTTGGGGGTCATGCTGGCGCCTTCGCTGGGGCCTGGGATTGGCGGTTATCTGGTTGATCATTTCGGCTGGGCGGCGATTTTCTGGATGCCGCTGCCGATGTGTTTACTGGCCATGTTCGCCGGGCAATGGCTGTTGCCGAGTGAGCGTCAGGCCGCTAAATCGCGCTTGGACGTTACAGCGTTCGTTGTGCTCTGTGTGGCGATATTTGCCGCCCTAGGCTTTCTCGCCGAGGCGCAGCGGTTTGCCTTGACTGCGGTCAATGTCTGGTTGCCAGGCGTTGTTGCGCTGCTGAGCGCTGCTGCGTTTATTCAGCGAAGCCGACGCGTCGCTCAGCCCTTGCTGCCGCTGGCGCTTTGGCGGCATGCCGGGTTTCGTAGCGCCAGTTGGGTCGCCTTGACCTTGGGTATGGGCTTGTACGGCTCGACCTACTTGATCCCGCTCTATCTGCAAACCGTTGAAGGGTTCAGTGCTGGGCGTGCCGGTATGTTGCTGCTGCCGGCCGGATTGTTGATGGGTATGGCGTCATTTCTCGGTGGTTGGCTGAGTGATCGACTGACTGCGGCGGTGCTGCTGAGCGCAGGCCTGCTGATCTTTGCGCTGTCGGCGGCGGGGTTAGCGTGGATTGAACAGGGCGCATCATTTTTGCTGCTGTGCTTCTGGGCCAGCGTCGGCCGTATCGGCCTGGGGATATTGCTGCCGGCATTGAGTACCGGCTCGATGGAT
Source organism: Pseudomonas sp. TMP9 (assembly GCF_037943105.1). NCBI lineage: Bacteria > Pseudomonadati > Pseudomonadota > Gammaproteobacteria > Pseudomonadales > Pseudomonadaceae > Pseudomonas > Pseudomonas vesperimontis. The sequence goes on along the minus strand of NZ_CP149803.1, from coordinate 2,402,980 downwards.
ATTCTCAGCCCCGAGGAGTTGGCCCAAGGCGCAGGCGCCATCACCTTTGTCCGCCAGCTTGGCGGTGCATTTGGGGTCAACTTGCTGACCTTTTTTCTGGAGTGGCGACACAGCGCCGAAGGCGGTAATCAGTTTGCTGAAATGGTGGCCTTTAAGCAGGGCTTCTGGCTGGTGGCAGCAGTGTTTGCAGTCACGGTTGTAGCGGCTTTGGGCGTTAAATCAGCACGGCGCTGACAGTAAAGCAGCAGTGTGACGAAGTTGTCATTTTATTGACTGCTGGCCTATGCTTGCACCTGTGCTGGCTTTTTGCCAAACGGCCGCCGTTTTTGCTGTTTATGGGGTCTTTTTTCGTCAAGCACGACCGGGTTAAACACGGAATGTACATCCCAAGGCTGCATGTGCCGCCTTCTCTACTTTCGCAAGCGCTGGAAGCGCACGTCCTAGACGTTTAGTGGCGAGAGTACGGGAGCGGTTTTATTGGGAGTATTTTTATGGCAACGGTTCGTCAATTACTGATCGGTTTGCTGTCCAGCTCAGTTCTCTATTCGGGGCTGGTGCCCGCACTTGGCTTGGGTGATATCACCCTGCGTTCAGCGCTGAGTCAGCCGCTGGATGCTGAAATCGAATTACTTGATGTAGGCGACCTGACCGGCGCTGACATGCACGTGCGCTTGGCGCCTGCTGATGTGTTCAGCCGTTCTGGCGTCGAGCGTCTGTCTTTTTTTAGTGAGCTGCGTTTCACCCCGCAACTTAGCGGCGGCAAAACAGTGGTGCGTGTGGTGTCGACCCAAGCGGTGCGTGAGCCATACCTGAATTTTATCGTCGAAGTGGCGCGCCCTAACGGCAAGCTTTATCGCGAATACACGTTATTGCTCGACCCACCCAACTCGGCCGCTTATGCCAGCTTGGCTTCTTCTTCGCCATCGCCAGTGGCTGCGGTAGCAGCGCCGCGAACGGCAGTTGCTGCGCCGGCTCAGCAAAAGGTCCTGCCAGCGGCGCAACAAGGTAATAGTCACCGCGTGGTCAGTGGCGACAGCGTGTGGAGTATTGCGACGCAACTGACTGCCGCCAGCGGGCAGAGCGTTCAAGGGTTGATAAACGATATCCACGTGCTTAATCCCCACGCTTTTATCAATGGCGATATCAATCGTCTACGCGCGGGTGCACAACTGTTATTGCCTGACCGTATCGCCAGTCAGACGCCTGTAGCCACCGAGGCAGATGGCGCAACAGGGTTTTTACAAGTGGTCGAGGATTCAGACCCTGCCCTAACTATCAGTGCTGAGCTGTCGGCTGAAGAGTTGGTACAGGAGCAGGCCCGCGTCGAACAAGAGTTGGCCAGCCAGACGTTGGAAACGTTGCAATTGCAGCAAAGCGTGGCGCAACTGGACCAGCAAGTGCAGCAGTTGCGCGAGCAAATGGCGGTGCGAGATCAACTGATTAGCGGTTTTCAGGCACAGTTAGCGGCCGGTCGTGTCAACGCCGAGGCGTCATTAGCACCGGCACCTGTGCAGGTAAGCCCACCGGTGATGGCCGAGTCGGACAGCCATTGGTTGGCGATTATTGCCGGCTTACTGGTACTGCTATTGGCCGCCGTAGCGGCATTGTTCTGGCGGGGTAGAAAGCCCGTCGCGCCGCTGCCCGTGGCGCCGGCGCTGATGCCGAGCACGCGTGAGATGAGCGTCACACCTGCCGAGCCTGCTGCTGGCGCCGCGCTGAATGTAGCTGATGCGCCCCGCGCCGGGCCGGTGTGGCCGGCTGCGGGCGAAGATGCCCTGCAAAGCGCCAACATGTATATCGCCTATGGCCGCTTAAGCGAGGCTGCCACTACCTTGCGCAAAGCGTGGGAGGCGCAGCCGCACCGCAGTGATATCAGTTTTCGTTTGCTTGAAGTGCTGGCGTTACTGGGTGATGGCCAAGGGTTTGTTGCTCATGAGGCAGTGGTGCGTGCATCGGGCTTTAATCCACTGCGTATCGATGAGCTAAAAGCGCGCCACCCCGAGCTGTCCACACTACCGCCGGCTAACCTGCTTGAGGATGCGGTGCTGCATCTTGATGACGCTCCAGCGCCGCCGTTTGCACCCAATGATGATGACGCACAGCTTAACTTGGATGAAATGTCTCTGGACGCCGACTGGGACTTGGTCAGCCCCTTTGCCCCAGCTACGCCAAGCAAAATGGCGGACAAGGTTCAGGGCCATGCAGCGGATAAGCGTAAAGGCTCGGATATCTTCGCGCTCTCGGGCGCTCGTGATGCTCGTAGCCCGTTTGCCGAGTCGATGCTTGTGGAAGAAGCCCCCCATGACGATTGGCAGGGGGATGAGCTCAACGTGGTTTTCCTTGATGATCTCGAACAATTGGCGGATGACCGCGATAACCTGACCAAGCTAAATATGGCACAGGCCTATATCGAGCAAGGCAGCCTGGACAGCGCCTGCCAGATCCTTAATGAAGTGATTAATGAAGGCGATGAGCAGCAAAAGCTGGAAGCGCGCCAGATACTGGCAAAAATCGCCTGATTTATCCATGTGCTGATCACTTGGCCGTGCGAGCCGATAGAAAGATCGCGCTGACAATCAGCAGACCGCCAGCGAGCATTCGCCACGTTGGTACCTCGCTGAACAACAGCCAAGCAAAGCTGATCCCGTAAATCGGCTCTAGGGCGAAAATCACCGCTGCAGTGCGTGCTTTTAGCACTCGCAGGCTGGCCACAAATAGGCTGTGTGCCAAGCCTGTGCAGAAAATCCCAAGCATGGCCATCCACAGCCAATCTTGTGCCTGCACACTGGGCAGCGTCGGCCAAGCCAGCGGGATAAACACCAGCAGCACTGCAATGTTCTGACACAGCGCCGCTTGCACCGGTTCAATGCCACGGGTGCTGGCGCGGTTGAGCAAAGACAATAAAGCAAATAACAGCCCGGACAGCACGGCCCACAGTAGGCCACTGGTGGCCTGGCTGTTTAGGTCGAACTCCGGTGTAACCAAGACCAAACCCAAGCATACCAGCGCCACCATAGCGTACTCGACGGCGCGGGTGCGCTCACGAAATAACAGCCCTTCTAGCAGCACGGTAAACGCTGGAAAACTGGCAAAGCCGAGGGTGGCGATGGCCACACCGGAGATTTGTACGGCTTCGAAGAAGCTCCACCAATGAGCGCCAAGCAGCAGTCCGCCGAGAGCCAGCAGGCTGGTCTGGCGCAAACCGAGGCGCACCAGGCGCACGTTGCCGAGCAGTTTAGCGAACAGCACTAAGGCAGCGACGGCAAAGAGCGCGCGGCCGGCGGAGATCATCTGCGGGGTAGTGCTCGCCAGCTTACCGAAGATCCCCGATAGGCCAAACAGCAAGGCTCCAAGGTGGATGGCCCAGAGCGCATTACGATGATTCATAGCAGGCAGTTGCCTTGAGTGGGGGGGTAACGTAGGCTGGGCAGTCGCGGCTTGAAATCAGTGCGATGCAAGCTTGCAACCGTGCGTTGACCGCGGCATGAGGGGCGTTGATTAAGCCTGATGAGGGAGGGCGTTGCAGCTGTGTAAACACACGCCTCTATCGTGGGGTGAGCCGTGCTACATAATGACCTTATCGCGCAGCTTGTCAGCGGCATGACTGAGGGCTTGGATGACCTTCTCTTTGTCAAAATTCTGGATGCCGTTAGTGTCTAGGTACATAGAGAAGCCCGGCAGCTCATGCTCGACGTAGCTTGAGGTGGCCCCAAGGTCGCGGCGAAAGTCCACCACCTGGTAAATTTGCACTGGGCGGGTAAACCCCTTGACGGTGATCTGGCCCTTGTCACGGCACATGATCACATCCTTGATCAGTGAGTAGGTTTCGTGAGAAATCAGGATTTCACCAGACTCAGCGGCGCTTTCTAGGCGGCTGGCAAGGTTCACATCACGGCCGATGATGGTGTAATCCATGCGCGTATCCGCACCGAAGTTACCCACCGTGCAGTAGCCGGTATTGAGGCCCATACGGATTTCCAGCGGCTTGGTGATGCCTTGGGCGCGCCACTGTTGGCGCAGCACCTTCATGTGTTTACGCATGGCAATGGCCATGGAAACAGCATTAACGGCATCTTTCTTCGCGCCTTTGCTGGCCGGGTCGCCAAAGAACACCATTACGCAGTCGCCGACGAATTTATCGATAGTGCCGCCGTACTTCAGGCAAATCTTCGACATTTCATTAAGGTAGGTGTTGAGCAGGTCAGTCAGCGCCTCAGCTTCCAGCTCCTCCGACAGCTCGGTAAAGCCCTTAATATCAGAGAAAAATACCGTGAGCTTCTTGCGCTGAGTTTCCAAGCGCACGCTCTTTTTACCGGTGAAGATTGACTCCCATACCTGCGGCGACAAGTACTTGGCTAAGTTGCGCGACAAGCGAGCGGCTTTTTCTTGTTCGCGACTAATGTCCTTACGTACTTGGGCCAAACGCAGACCCTGCTGGTGCACAAAGTAGGCGGTGATGCAAATATATAGGGTGGTGAAAAAGATACTGACCAGTGCAACCAGCGCTGGGGTATGGATATTCGGCTTGATCCCGAGCAGAGCCGCGCTGATTACTGCGCCGCTCAGTGCAATCAGTGCCGCGAGGCCAAGATAGCGAAGGCCGCCCATCACCAGCGAACTGAATAATAGAATCAGCAGCGACATCAAGCTGGGCACCACCGAGAAGCCGAGCAGGGCAAGCACGCCGCCAGCGTGTACAGCATCGATAAATAACAGAGAAAGGGCCGTGCGCTGCGGGTGATCGCGCTTAAGGCGCTGGCTTAGGTGGTGCGCCAAATGTGGATAGAGCAGGGCGTAGGGCACCGACCAAAGAATTTCATAACCGAAATGCTGGGCATAAGTGCCCGCAGCAATGCTGGCGGCAATGGTGATATACGCCAGGACACGGGAGTAATACTCGCGCAGCGGCGGTGCAGGCAGGATGGAAATTCGTGGGGCGTTTATGTCATTCATTCGATGGAACAATCCCTGCTACTCGTCTGGCACCTCTGCCGGGTGCCTGATAGCGCAGCAACTCGGCTGCGCAAAATAAGCCAAGGATCATAACCAAGCCCGCCGCAACCGCCAAGCGCGCTCACCGAAAGGCTGCGCACGCTTTGACCGCGTTTGGCCTGCTAGAACTTGATGCGCCCAGTAAAGGCATCTTTCAGCATCACCCAGTCAGCCATTAACGAGTAAAACGGGTAGTCAAAGGTCGCCGGACGATTTTTTTCGAACACAAAGTGGCCAACCCAGGCAAAACCATAACCAACCAGCGGGATGGCCAGCAGCCATAGCCACTGCTGAGTCAGCACGCTGTAGGCGATTATGCCCAGCACCAAAAAGCTGCCGACGTAATGCAGGCGGCGGCAAATGGCGTTGCTGTGTTCCTGCAGGTAGTAGGGATAGAACTCGGCGAAGCTGCTGAAGCGGGTATTGGTTTCGCTGGTCATAAGGGCCTCGCAATGATGTTCATGTTACCGCCGGGGTTGCAGCGGTTAAGACTAACCATCAGTCTAGGTCGGCTTAAGCGCGTGGCCACTGACATTCGGTGCCAGTTTAGTATCCTTCCGTCGCCCTTCGTACCCGAATAAGAACAGATCAAGTCATGAGTGAACGTACCACTTCATCCAGCTGGGCTGCGGGTATTGTCGCGGCGTTGGAACTTGGCGATGTTGATTGCCGCAGCCTGTTTGCTCAGCTCGGCCTCGACTATGCAGCGTTAAGCGACCCCGATGCGCGCTTTGCTCAGGATGCCATGACCCGTCTTTGGCACTTGGCCGTGCAAGCGTCTGGCAACCCGGCCATAGGCTTAAACATGGCAAAAATCCAGCGGCCATCGGCATTCAACGTGGTTGGCTATGCGGTCATGAGCAGCCGCAATTTACTGGAGGGTTTCGCCCGGCTGGTGCGCTACCAGCGGATTATTGCCGAGGGCGCTGACATCAGTTTTCACCCCACCCCTGAAGGCTATGAAATGCTCCTGGCCATCCATGGCGATCGCTTGCCTTCAGCGCGGCAGAGCGCTGAGGCTTCATTGGCGCATTCGTTGGCATTTTCTCGTTGGCTCACCGGCAAGCCCTTGCGTCCGCGGCTTGTCAGCCTGATGGGCGCGGCGCCAGAGAATTTGCAGCCCTATCAAGAGGTGTTCCAGTGCCCGCTGAAATTCGATGCCGAGCACTATGCCTTGCTGTTTGATCGGGCTGATTTAGATGCACCGTTGCCATCGGCTAATGAAGCCTTGGCACAGTTGCACGATCGTTTTGCCGGGGAATATTTGGCGCGGTTTTCGGGCTCGCGGGTAACCCATCAAGCGCGCCAAGTGCTGTGCCGTTTGTTGCCCCAAGGCGAGCCCAAGCGTGAGGCGGTGGCGCAAGCGCTGCTCTTATCCGAGCGCACCTTGCAGCGTCGTTTACAGGATGAAGGCACCAGCTATCAGCACCTGCTCGACGACACGCGCCGCGAGCTGGCCGGCCAATACTTGGGCCAGGCCAATCTGACCTTGTTGGAGATTTCCTACCTGCTGGGGTTTTCTGACCCCAGCAACTTTTTCCGTGCGTTTCGCCGTTGGTTTAACACCACCCCAGGCGAATACCGGACGCGTATCTAGCGGCATCAATTGCATGCGCCGGCAACAAGCGTGCAGCAAGACGACTCAGTGCCGCCAGAAGGCCGGCAACATCAGCACCAATACGGTGAGGATTTCCAGGCGGCCGAGCAGCATACCGAAGGTCAGCAACCATTTAGCCGTATCGGGCAGGCTAGAAAAATTGCCCGCCGGGCCGATGATCGGACCCATGCCAGGGCCAACACCTGAGACGGTACTGGCTGCACCGCTGAGTGCGGTGATCCAGTCCAAGCCACACAGCGTCAGGCCGAGTGCCAGCACGGCGATGGTGATGGTGAAGAAGAATGAGAAGGTCAGGATCGAGCGGACGATGTCTTCATCCAGGTGGTGACGGTTGTACTGCTGCTTGATCACCGCGCGGGGATGGATCAGCTGCATCAAGTTGGCCCGAAGCAGCACATAGGCCACTTGGAAACGGAATATCTTTAAGCCGCCAGCGGTTGAGCCTGAGCAACCCCCGATAAACCCCAAGTAGAAAAACAGCATGCCGGCAAAGCCCCCCCAAAGGGTGTAATCGCCGAGGGCAAAACCGGTGGTGGTCATGATTGACGTGGTGTTGAACGCGACATGGCGAATGGCTTCAAGCCAATGCAGATCGGTGCTCAGGTAATACCAAGTGCCGAGCAACAGCCAGGTACTGAGCAAAATACCGAGGAAGCCGCGCACTTGCTGGTCCCGAATCAACGCCTTGTAGTTACCACGCAACATTGAAGCAAACAGCACGAAGGGCAAGCTGCCGAGAATCATCAACACGATGGTGACCCAATGCACGCCCGGTTGGGTCCATTTGCCCACTGATTGATCTGAGGTGGAGAACCCGCCCGTGGCGATGGCGGACATGGTGTGGTTGATCGCATCAAACACGCCCATGCCGGCCACCCAGAGCGCCAAGCAGCCAAGCAGGCTGATGCCCACGTAGGCCGCGATCATATATTTGGCGACCATGTGCGAGCGTGGCATGATCTTCTCGGAGCGGTCCGATGATTCGGTCTGGAACAGGCGCATACCGCCGATTCGCAGCATGGGTAGAATCGCCACCGCCATGGCAATAAAGCCGATCCCGCCAAGCCAGTGCAGCAGCGAGCGCCAAATCAAAATCCCCGGCGACATGCTGTCTAAGCCGCTGAGCACGGTGGCGCCAGTGGCGGTGATGCCCGACATGCTCTCAAACACCGCGTCAGTCACGCCCAAACGCAGAGAAAACATAAAGGGCAGTGAGGCAAACAGCCCTACCAGCACCCAGCTGGACACCGTCAGCAGGTACATATCGCGAGGGCGCAATTGCACATCTTTAGGCCGGCCTTGGGCGATCATCGCCAAGCCCGCGACAAGCGTGATCAGGCTCGGCCAGAGAAAGGTGTTGAGCTCGTTAGGCCGCGCAAATAACACCAGCGTTAGCATGGGCACGGCCATGCTGATCGCCAGGGTCAGGAGAAAGATGCCATTAACAAAGGCGATGATCCGTAAGGTCGGCCAGGCCATCTAAGCGAGTTCCATTGCAGGTGTAGCGAAATTTTAGAGGCTGTGGCCGCGTGCGCTCAGTTATTTAGCCGGTCTGGTGTTTATTCAGTGCCGCCAGAATGCCCGAGTGACCAGCACCAGTACGGTCAGAATTTCCAAACGCCCCAGCAGCATACCGATGGTTAGCAGCCATTTGGCCGCATCGGGCAAGCTGGAGAAGTTACCCGCTGGGCCAATGATCGGGCCTAAGCCTGGGCCAACGTTGCACACTGCTGTCGCCGCGCCGGTCAGGGCTGTTACCCAGTCCAAGCCAAGCAGCGTCAGGCCAAGGGCAATCACACCGATGGTAATGGTGAAGAAAAATGAAAAGGTGATCAATGAGCGGACAATCTCCTCGTCGAGGTTGTGATTGTTGTATTGCTGCTTGATCACGGCGCGCGGGTGCACCAGTTGCTGCAAGTTCGCCCTCAGCAGCACGTAGGCCACCTGAAAGCGAAAGATTTTCAGCCCGCCGGCAGTCGAACCCGAGCAGCCGCCAACAAAGGTGAGGTAAAAAAACAGCAACACGGCAAAACTGCCCCACGTGGTGTAGTCGCCCAAGGCAAAGCCGGTGGTGGTGACCACTGAGGTGACATTCACCGCGACGATGCGAAAGGCATCCAGCCAGCTGTTGTCCGAGTGCAGCCATAACCACGTGCCAAAAACCAGCCAAGTGGCCAGTAGAAAACCCAGAAAGCCGCGCACTTGGTGGTCTTTAAACAGCGCTTTACGGTTGCCGCGCAGGGTGGCGACATACAGGGTAAAGGGTAAACCGCCACAGATCATCAATACCACTGCAACCCAATGCACGGCGGGTTGAGTCCAGTTGGCCAGCGATGAGTCAGACGTTGAATAACCACCGGTAGAAATCGAGGTCATTGCATGATTGATCGCATCAAAGGGCGTCATGCCCGCTAACCAGAAGCCAAGAAAGCCGCTCAAGGTCAGGCCTAGGTAGATAAACAGAATGTATTTGGCCGCCATGTGCGAGCGCGGCATGACCTTCTCGCCCCAGTCTGATGATTCAGTTTGGAACAGGCGCATACCGCCTACGCGCAGCAGCGGCAAAATAGCCACCGCCATGCCGATAAAACCGATGCCGCCTAGCCATTGCAACATCGAACGCCAAATCAGCAGCCCGGGTGAGGCGTGATCAAGCCCGACCAGTATCGTCGAACCTGTGGTGGTAATACCGGACATGGTCTCGAAGAAGGCATCGGTGTAGCTGATGTGATGAATCAGTACCATCGGTAGCGCTGCGAAGATGCACACCACCAGCCAGCTGCCGGTGGTCAGCAGGTACATGTCACGCGGGCGCAATTGCGCATCTTTGGGGCGCCCGGGGATGACCATGGCCAAGCCGACAGCCGCTGTAACAAGGCTGGACCAGAAAAAGGCATTGATGTCATCCGTGCGCGAATACAGCAGCAGCGTCAGCATGGGGATCAACATGCTGATGGCCAGCGTGATCAGGAAAATGCCGAGAATAAAAGCAATGATGCGAAGTGTCGGCAATGACATGGGTTCTGCTCAGGCGCTGGGGGTCAAAGGGGCGCCATTCTACTCGCGCTATGGCTGCTGTACAGCGATTGAGCTTGGTGGATACCGGCGGCACGCGCTGCGCAGAATGGCTCTTGGGTACGAGTCTTTGCCGGGTTCTGTGTTTGGCAAAGTAGGCCTGCTCGACAAGCCTTGCCTGAGTGTCGGTTTATGCGCTTGCCCGCCCAGCGGCCACAGGCACTAGAATGATGGCCTGATTGAATAGCTGAGGTGGCTAATGGACGCTCTTGATGCGTTGCTAAATCGTGTTTCCGCACCACGCCTGATTGCACCCGCACCCGATGCTGCGCAGCGCGAACTGCTGTTTCGTGCGGCCTTGCGCGCGCCGGATCACGGACAGTTGCGGCCTTGGCGTTTTCTCACCGTTGAGGGTGAGGCGCTGGTGCAGCTGGGTGAATTGTTCGCCAGCACCTTGGCCGCAGAGGCCAGCACTGATGCGCTGGCCAAAGTACGTGCCATGCCGCTGCGCGCGCCTTTGCTGGTGGTGGTGATCGCGTGCGTGCAAGCCAATGGCAAAGTACCCGTGCAAGAGCAGCTGTTGGCTGCTGGCTGCGCAGCTCACGGTATTTTGCTGGCGGCCCATGCTCAGGGCATTGGCGCGGTCTGGCGCACGGGTGATATGGCCTACAACCCACAAGTAGCGGCGGGTTTGGGTTTGGCCGCCAATGAGCAGGTGATTGCCTACCTCTACTTAGGCACGCCAGAGCGTGAATTACGGGCGGTGCCTGTGTTGCAAGTGAGTAATTTTGTCAGGTGCTGGCCGGCGTCTGATTATCCTGGTTGAGTGGCAAGTACAAGGTGGCGACAAAGCCGCCTTGTGCATGGTTGCGCAGTTCAAGCTGGCCGCCATGCCGTTCTGCCGCGCGGCGTGCAATGGCCAAGCCTAAACCGTGGCCGCTGCTGGTCTGGCCGGGGGCGCGGTAGAAGGGCTCACCTAGACGCGCCAGCTGCTCAGGGGTTACCCCAGGGCCATGGTCACGCACGCTAAGGCGCAGCAGCCCAGCGGTTTTGCTGGCCGTTAATTCAATCGGCTCACCGGCTGGATTAAAGCGCAGGGCATTGCGCAACAGGTTCTCTAGCGCGCGTTGCAACATATCTGCCCAGCCGTTGAGTTGTAGGTGGCTTTCCAGCTGAATCTTGATCGACTGCTGCGGCGCATCCAAGCGCGCATCCTCCTGCAGTTTATGCAGCAACTCGCCTAAGTTGATCGGCTGCGCCGCACCCGGTTCGGCATCGAGGCGGGCAAGGGCGAGGATTTCACTGATCAGCGCTTCCAAGCGGTCGCATTCTTGGCTTAGGCGCGGCCAGTATTTCTCCCGCTCCACGGCATCTGCCCGTTCAGTCAGCGCGAGGGCGACACGCAGGCGCGTCAGCGGTGAGCGCAGCTCATGGGAGACGTCGCGCAACAACTGCCGTTGGCTGCTGATCAAGCCTTGTACGCGCTCGCCCATGCGGTTGAAGTCCGCTGCCAATACGCCCAGCTCATCACGCCGTTTAGCCAGCCGCGCCAGGCTGTTCTGCTGATAAGTGGTTTGTCCCAAGTCATGCACGGCGCCGCGCAGGCGGTTCAGTGGGCGTGTGATGGACAGCGTCAGCCAGAGGCTAAACAGGGTCAGTACCAGCATGGCAATACCCAGTGCACTGAGCGGCCACAGCAGGCTGTCGCGTTGCCAGGCAGCAACTTCAGGAAGTGGGATGCGGTAAATAAACAGATAGGTTTCGCCGCTGTGCGTGCTGGTGTAGTCAACACTTAGGCGGCGCCAGGGCAGGCGTTTTTCATTGCGATGGCGCGCTTCAAAGGCGGCTGCGCGAGGTGAAAAAGTGCCTTTAACCAGCGCTTGGCCGCTGTCATCCAACACCTGCACATCGATGCGAAACATGCGCTTGCGCTGTTCAAGCAAGCGCTGCGCGGCCTGCGGGCCTTGTGTTTCGTAACGTTGGCTCCATGTTTCGGCGAGGTCGCCCATGCCGGGGTGCTGGCTGAGAAGCCAGGCATCCTGATTGAGCATGCGCCCAAGCAACATGGACAGCCCGGCAACCAGAGCGATAGCTAGCCAGAAGCTGGCAAAAATACGCCAAAACAGTGAACGCACAGCGGCTCCTTGAATAACAGAAACGCCCAGCAAGGCTAGCGACCTGATGGGCGTAAGTTTAGGGGGATGGCTTTAGCTTTTCTTTGCTTGTTCAGCCTGCCAGGCTTTGAACGCCTGACGCTCAGCGCGGCGCGCTTGCATCTGTTGTTGGTGCTCGTCGAAGGCTTTTTGCTGCTCGGGTTTAAGCAGGGCGCGGATGGCACTGTGCTGTTTTTCTTTTGCGGCTTGCAGCTCATCCTGCATGGCTTTTTGTTCGGCGGCTGGGAGTTTTTCCAGGTAGCGCTGGGTGATTGCACGGCGATCAGTCATCTGTTCGCCCATCAGTTTGCGAATGTCGCGGTGCTGCTCTTTGCTCAGGTCGAGTTCTTTGAACATGCGCGAGCCATGTTCACCATAATGGCCTTCGTGCCGCGAGCCGCCTTCAGGCATGGCCATGGCGAGAGTAGGTAGGGTCAGGGCGAGCATGACTGCGGTAAGGGTCTTGCGCATGGGGTGTCTCCTTGTCTGAAACCGGTAAACACCGGATGAGTTCAGTCTAGGGCGGTCAAGGTCAAGAGCCGTCAGGGCAAGGTAAAGCTTAGGTAAAGAGCGCGGCTGAACTGATTTACTTAAAAACTGTGCAAAACCTCGCGAGCTAGAGTCATGCAAGGCAAAAAACGGCGAGGACGCGGACTGGGCTCGCACGCGAGTTTACTGCTGTAAATGAGCATTCCGACTGGGCTCGCATCCGAGCTGGTTTTTAACGCAGCTGGGCCGACGCGCAGCAGGTTTTAAACGCTGTAGTAATAGCCGCGGCTGCGCAGCGCCAGAATCCGTTGACGGCCATCAGCGTGCGGGCCGAGTTTTTTGCGCAGGTTACTGACGTGCATGTCTAGGCTGCGGTCATACAGCGTTAGTTTGCGACCCAGGGCCAACTGCGCCAATTGCTGTTTATCCACAGGTTCCCCAGGACGTTGCAGCAGCGCTTCAAGGATGCGGCTTTCCGAGAGGGTCAGGGGCACGTCTTGCTCGCCAAGCGTGACGGTGCCGCGCGCTTGGCTGTAATGCAGATCACCCAGGTCGAAGAGGTTGCTGGGCAGGGCCGGCACGCTGCGGCGCAATACAGCGCGCAGGCGCGCAGTGAGTTCGCGGGGGTCGCAAGGTTTGGCCAGGTAGTCGTCGGCGCCCAGTTCCAGGCCAAGAATGCGGTCCAGCGGTTCGCCACGAGCCGAAAGCATCAGCACGGGCAATTCGGGGTGGTCGCTGCGCAATTGCTTAAGCAGTTCCAGGCCGCTGCCGTCAGGCAGCATGACATCCAGCACCACCGCATCCGGAGTTTGCATGGCGAGGGTGCTACGCGCGCTGTTACCGTCATGGCAGGCACTGACCTGAAAGCCTTCCTGAATCAGCCAGCTGGTCAGCAGTTCGCAGAGTTCGACGTCGTCATCGATTAACAGCAGCGCACTCATGACTCAATTGAGCCAATCGCGGCGTGAGCGGCGAGCACTGCGCAGCAAGGCGCCAATAAGCACCCCAAGCAAACCGGCCCCTGCGCCGATGGCAAACCATAGTTGTTGTTCGCTGATCAGCGGCAGTGGAGCGCTGGCCTGAACTTGTTTCAGCTGCAGTTTGAGGCGCTGGTTTTCTTGGCGCAGGCGCTGCACTTGCACCGTTTCACGTTCACTGGCGTTGCTTTGCAGTTCGCTGCTGAGGGCCGCGCGCTGTTCTTCGCTAAGCGCCAAGCGCTGTTCCAGCTGATCGATTTGTGCCTGCGCCGAGGTGGCTTGCACCCCAGGCTGAGTCGGGCTTTCTTCGGCCTGAGTTAAGGCGGGTAAGCACAGGGTCAAGAGCAGAAACAGCGAGCCGAGACGCATAGGAACTCCTATTTTTTTGTAGTTGTTGTTATGGGTTATTCAGCGAGGGGAGATTTACGGCAACACCAGCTTGAACGGTTTTACCAGCACCGAGGCATACACCCCGGCGGCGCGGTAGGGGTCGGCATCAGCCCACTGTTGCGCAGCCTGCAGCGATTCAAATTCCGCCACGACCAGGCTGCCGGAAAAGCCAGCAGGCCCTGGATCATTGCTGTCGATGGCCGGATGCGGGCCGGCGATGATCAAGCGACCTTGAGTCCTCAACTGTTCCAAGCGCGCCAAATGCGCCGGGCGAGCATTTAGGCGATTTTCTAGGGAATTTTCCACATCGGTGGCAATGATCGCGTAGAGCATTTCAATCCTTAATAGCGGCGGTGGCGCGGGCTGCAGCCCGGGGAGAAAAGCAGCCTAGCCAAGCAAAGTCGAGGAAATAGTGGCGCAAGTCAGCAAGAATCCGTATCAGCCGGCATAATAACAAACATAAACGACTCGGAAAGCGCCCCTTATGGATGTTGATTTGCATTGCCACAGCACCGCATCAGACGGCGCACTTGCGCCGGCTATGGTGGTGGCGCGGGCGTTTGAGCGCGGTGTGCGGGTGCTGGCGTTGACCGATCACGATACCCTCGAGGGCCTCGATGAGGCCGGTGCGGCAGCGCAAACGCTGGGTATGCAGTTGGTTAATGGCATCGAGTTGTCGTGTATCTGGGGCGGCGCGACCATTCATGTACTGGGTTATGCCTTCAACCGGGATGCGCCGGCATTGCAGCAAGCGATTGCCGAACTGCACGAGGGGCGCTGGTTGCGCGCCGCAGAAATTAGTAAGCGCTTGGAAGCCAAAGGCATGCCGGGCGCACTGGACGGCGCGCGGGCCATTCAGCAAGAATTGGGTGACAGCGCTAACGCCCCGGCGCGGCCGCATTTCGCTGATTTTCTCGTGCGCGGCGGTTATGTGAAGGACCGTGCAGAAGCGTTTCGCAAATGGCTGGGCTCGGGCAAGCTAGGCGATGTTAAGCAGCATTGGCCGGAGCTGGCCCAGACGGTTGATACCCTGCGCCGTGCCGGTGCTTGGGTCAGCCTGGCGCATCCATGGCAGTACGACTTTACGCGCAGCAAACGCCGAAAATTGATCGCCGATTTTGTCGCTGCTGGCGGGCATTCGTTGGAAGTGGTCAACGGTATGCAGCCGGCTGATCAGGTCGGCAGTCTGGCTATTCTGGCGCGTGAATTCGGCATGTTTGTCACCGCAGGCAGTGATTTTCATGCACCGGGCCAGTGGTCAGAGTTGGGTGTTTATCGCCCTGTTCCCGAGGATCTACCGCCCCTGTGGGCACGGTTCAAACATGTCCAGCAGCCTACTGCCATCTGAACAGGATTCGACTGTGAGCCAATTCTTCCAGATTCATCCGGAAAACCCGCAAGCGCGCCTGATCAAACAGGCCGTGGAGATCATCCGCGGCGGTGGTGTGGTGATTTATCCAACCGACTCCTCCTATGCAGTGGGTTGCCACATTGGTGACAAGACGGCGATTGAGCGAATCCGTCGCCTGCGCCAGCTGGATGACAAACATAATTTCACCCTGGTGTGCCGCGACCTCTCCGAACTCAGCACCTTTGCCAAGGTTGATACCGCTGCGTTTCGCCTACTCAAGGCCCATACGCCGGGGCCCTACACGTTTATTCTTAACGCCACCCGTGAGGTGCCGCGCATGCTGCTGCATGCCAAGCGCCGTACTATCGGCCTGCGTGTGCCCAACCATCCGATTGCCATGGCGTTGCTCGAAGAGCTGAACGAGCCGCTGATGAGCGTGAGTTTGATCCTGCCGGGTGAAGGCTTACCGATGAGTGACCCTTACGAGATGCGCCAGATTCTTGAGCGTCAGGTCGACTTGATCATCGATGGTGGCTTCGGCGGGCTGGAAGCCTCCACGGTGGTCAGCTTGCTTGAGGATGAGCCTGAGGTGTTTCGCGTGGGTTGTGGCGACCCGTCGCCTTTTAGCGATGACCTTTAACGCGGGCTCTATATAATCCGTTTCTCTCGTTTGTTCAGGTAATCCGTTGTGAGTCTTGCTGACGCCGAACGCCGCGTGCTCTCTGGCATGCGCCCAAGTGGTTTGTTGCACTTGGGGCATTACCAGGGCGTGCTAAAGAACTGGGTAAAGCTGCAACACACCTACGAATGCTTTTTCTGCATCGTTGACCTGCACGCACTGACCACTGATTACGATGATGTCGGCCCTTTGTCGCAGCGGGTCATGAACATGGCCGTAGACTGGTTAGCCGCCGGTGTTAGCCCCAGTTCGGCAACGCTGTTTATTCAGTCGCAAGTCCCTGAGCATGCCGAATTACACCTGCTGCTGTCGATGATCTGCCCGCTCAGCTGGCTGGAACGCGTACCATCCTACAAAGAGCAGCAGGAACAGCTGCACGGTAAAGACCTCAGCACTTTTGGCTTTCTCGGTTACCCCTTGCTGCAGGCCGCCGATATTCTTCTATACCGCGCTGGCGTGGTGCCGGTGGGCAGCGATCAACTCGCGCATATCGAGTTCGCCCGTGATGTGGCGCGGCGCTTCAACCATTTATACGGCCGCGAGCCAGGCTTTGAAGAAAAAGCCGAGGCTGCGATCATCAAGCTGGGTAAAAAGACCGCCAAACTCTACAACAACCTGCGCAAAGCCTACCAAGAGCAAGGCGATACCGAGGCGTTAGAAACGGCGCGGGCGTTGCTTAAAGATCAGCAGAGCATCACCTTGGGTGATCGCGAACGCTTGTACGGCTACTTGGAAGGCGGTGGCAAAATTTTGCTGGTCGAGCCACAGGCTCTGCTGAGCGAGTCGCCCAAGCTGCTGGGGCTGGATGGCGGCAAGATGTCCAAGTCCAATAATAATGCGATCTTTCTGCGCGACAGCGGCCCGGTGATTGAGGAGAAGATCCGTCGCATGCCCACCGACCCGGCGCGGGTGCACCGCGATGACCCGGGCAATCCTGAACACTGCCCGGTGTGGCCGCTGCATCAGTTGTATTCCAGTAACGAGACCTGCGCATGGGTGCAGCAAGGCTGTCGCAGTGCCGGGATTGGCTGTCTGGAGTGCAAGGGGCCGCTGAGTGAGGCGGTGCAACTGGAGTTGCAGCCATTACAGGCGCGCGCAGCTGACTATCAAGAAAGCCCCGACCTAGTGCGGCAGATTCTTGCTGAGGGCGCTGAAAAGGCGCGCTCCGAGGCGCGAGAAACCCTGAGCGAAGTGCGCCTGGCCCTTGGCCTGAATTACCGCTGAACGCCTATTCGAGAATGACCATGTCCAGCGTGCCGACCGAGCAACACCCCGACAGCGACCCCCAAGATCAGGTCAGTGCCCAGCAGGAGCTGCCATTTGCCTTGGTCTATGGCCACGCTGTGACTGAAATGCCGCTGGACTTGTACATTCCGCCGGATGCGCTGGAGGTGTTTCTTGAAGCCTTCGAAGGCCCGTTGGACCTGTTGCTGTACCTGATCCGTAAACAGAACATTGATGTGCTGGACATCCCCGTGGCGGAAATTACCCGTCAATACATGGGCTATGTCGAGCTGATGCAGTCGGTGCGTTTGGAGTTGGCCGCCGAATACTTGGTGATGGCCGCCATGCTTGCCGAGATCAAGTCGCGCATGCTGTTGCCGCGCTCCAGTGAGATCGAGGCCGAGGAAGACGACCCGCGCGCCGAGCTGATCAGGCGTTTGCAAGAATATGAGCGGTACAAGGCGGCGGCAGAAGGCATCGACGGCCTCAGTCGAGTCGGGCGCGACCTCACTGTGCCGCGTCTGGATGCCCCGCAGGCGCGGGCGCGTAAGTTGTTGCCGGATGTCAGTTTGGAAGAGGTCTTGCTGTCGATGGCCGAGGTACTTCGCCGCGCCGATATGTTTGAGAGCCACCAAGTGACCCGCGAAGCGCTGTCAACTCGCGAGCGCATGAGCGATGTGCTTGAGCGTCTGAAGGGCGGCGCGTTTGTACCCTTTGTCAGCCTGTTCAGTGCCGAAGAGGGCAAGCTTGGCGTGGTGGTGACTTTTATGGCGGTGCTGGAGTTGATCAAAGAGTCCTTGGTCGAACTGGTGCAAAACGAGGCCTTCGGGCCAATCCATGTGCGTGCGCGGGCCGAATAAACATGAACCTTAATGAGCCGCGTGAGCTGGCCAGTTTGCTCGAAGCCTTTCTGCTGGCCTCCGGTAAGCCGCAATCCTTAGAGCGCCTGTTCGAACTTTTTGAGGAGGCCGAGCGGCCTGAGCCTACGGTATTTAAAAAAGCGCTGACGCACCTGGGTAAATCCTGCGATGGGCGGGCGTTTGAGCTGATTGAGGTCGCTTCAGGTTACCGCCTGCAAGTGCGCGAAAAGTATGCGCCTTGGGTCGGTCGCCTGTGGGAAGAACGGCCGCAACGCTACTCGCGGGCTATGCTGGAAACCCTCGCGCTGATTGCTTACCGTCAGCCGATCACCCGTGGCGAGATTGAGGATGTGCGCGGTGTGGCGGTCAACAGCCACATCGTCAAAACCCTGCTGGAGCGCGAGTGGATCCGCGTGGTGGGTCACCGTGATGTACCGGGTAAACCGGCGATGTTTGCCACCACCAAGGCCTTTCTTGACCACTTCAACCTGAAAAGTCTCGATCAGTTACCGTCGCTGGCCGCATTGCGTGAGCTTGAACCCGAACCGATGTTGGCATTTGACGATGACCTGCACGCTCCACCAAGCCTGCAGGCGCGGGCTGATTTGGCCATGGCCGATGAGCCGGCAGTGGAGGTGGGCGAGGAAACCAGCTTCAGCAGCTTGCTGGCTGAGCTTGATTCGATGGAACAAGGGCTGAAAAGTGATTTCGACGATTTACCAGAGCCAGACGACGCGCCTGATGATGGCGATGAGCCTCACGAAACCCTTGATAGAGAGCAGCTGCCTGACTGACGGCCGCCGATCAGTGGTAGCCCGGATAAGCCCTAGCGCAATCCGGGATGGCAGCTCCCCGGATTGCATCCGGGCTACGGTAACTGCGCGAAGCGCTGATTGTCGCAAAGGCTGACGACTGCTCGTCTGCCGGCGAGCCTCAGGTCGTGCTAATAGGCTAGCTTTCGCGTATGCTCCGCGCCCCTTCGACGACCTGAGTCGTCCAATCACTAAAGAAAACACCGGGAGGTGCCCAGATGAGTGAAATTGAAGAATACAGCCCCGCAGGCGAAAAACTGCAGAAAGTCATGGCGCGCATGGGCCTGGCTTCACGCCGTGAAATCGAAGCATGGATTAGTGCCGGTCGCGTTAAGGTCAATGGTGCCATCGCCAGTCTTGGCGTGCGCGTTGACCTGCACGACGCGATTGCCGTCGATGGCAAGGTGATCCGCCGCGAAGAAGCCGCCGAAAGCGTGCGCCGCGTGATCATCTACAACAAGCCCGAAGGCGAAATCTGCACCCGTGACGACCCAGAAGGCCGTCCGACTGTGTTTGACCGTCTGCCACGGCCAAAAGAAGGTCGCTGGATCAACATCGGTCGTCTCGACATCAACACCACCGGCTTGCTGATGTTCACCACCGACGGTGAGTTGGCCAACCGCTTGATGCACCCCTCCTTCCAGATGGACCGCGAGTACGCCGTGCGCGTGCGTGGCGAAGTCGACGACGAGATGATTGAGCGCCTGAAAGCCGGCGTGATGCTTGAAGATGGCCCGGCCAAGTTCACTGATATCAGAGTCGCGCCAGGTGGCGTGGGCTTTAACCATTGGTACCACTGCGTGGTGATGGAAGGCCGCAACCGCGAAGTGCGTCGTCTTTGGGAGTCTCAGGGTTTGGTAGTCAGCCGCCTGAAGCGCGTGCGTTTCGGCCCGGTGTTCATTACCTCGGACCTGACCATGGGCCGCTGGCGTGAGATGGGCCAGCGCGAAGTGGATATCCTCAGCGAAGAAGTTGGCCTCAAGCCAATGGCCTTGCCAGAGATGAAAGAAAAAGCCCGCGACAAGATTGACCGTCTACAGCGCAAATCGGCTAAGCCAGTGGGCCGCGCCGCACGTCCTGAGCGGACCTTGCGACCTGCCCATGGCGCTGGCGCCACCGGCGGCGATCAAGGTCGTTCGCGCCCTGTTCGTGGTGAAGGTGCTGAACGCACTGAACGTGGCGAGCGTCCTGTGCGCAGCCCACGCGCGCCGCGTGCCGATCAAAGCAAGGGTACGCCGGTCGCTGAGCGGCCAAGTGATGTGAATAAAAAGCGTCCGGCCAAGCCGGGTGCAAAGCGCCCAGGCGTTGAGTTGTCTGATCGTCCGTCGCGCAAGCCGGCGGGTGCGCCGGTTAAACGCCGCAGCGCGCCAACTCGCGAAGGTCAACGCCCAGGCTTTGGCCGCGGGCCAAAGCCTGAGTAACCCAGCGATTGCGGCTATAAAAAAGGCGACCTTCGGGTCGCCTTTTTATTGCCTGAAAATAGAGGGGGTTTGTTAGCCCGCCATGGACAGGCGATTACGGCCATCACGCTTGGACACATACAGGGCGTTGTCGGCGCGGCGCAGCAGGCTGTCCATGGACTCACCCGGCAGCAGGGTGGCGCAGCCGAGACTAACGGACATTTCAATGGCGCGGTTCTCGACCAGGTATTGAATGCCCAGCACCGCCATACGCAGGCGTTCGCCGACCATTGAGGCGGCTTCACGGCTGGTGCCGGAGAGCAGCACCATAAATTCTTCACCACCGTAGCGGTAGACCATGTCGACATTGCGCAGGCTGTCTTTCAGCGCGGCGGCAACGGCTTTTAGGGCCTGATCGCCAATCATATGGCCATGGTTGTCGTTGATGCGTTTGAAGTGGTCGATGTCGACCATCAGCACAGAAAGTGGCTGCAGGGTGCGCCGCGCAATGTCCACTTCGCGCTTAAGGGTTTGCTCCATGGCAATGCGGTTGCCGGTTTCAGTCAGCGGGTCGCGCAGCGCACTTTGTAAGGCGGCGCGGTAGAGCAGAGCATTGCGTAGGGGGAAGAGCAGGCTGGCCAGCAGCGATTCAAGTTGACCAAGCTCATCCTCACTAAAGCGGCGGCTGCGCCGAAAGGTCAGCTCGCCGAGGTATTCACCTTCATGGTTCAAGCGATAACCGGCCGAATGGTTGGCGCGTTCGCCCAAATCCAGGCGCAGGTCGCAGGACGCCAGTTCGTAGCTCAATGCCCCCAGCGGTATCAGACGCTGCACTTCGCTGAAGAACAGCTCAAGAATGCGCTCGGCTTCCAGCGAAGTTTGCAGGCGCAGGCTCAGCTGCTGACGCAGTTGCGCGAGGCTGACGGGCTTCAGGGTTTTCTGAAGGCGACCGGCATAGCCCAAACGCTGCAATTTGGCGGCGTCGAAGTCGATGGTGTTGGATTGATTGTGCGGGGTCATGAAGCTCTACCTCTAGCGCTATTTGCAACGATAGCTGGGCTAGAGCGAAAACCATGCCAATCCTATAACCGCTTTAAAAGTATATATATTTCAAAGGATTAGAATGTACGTATCACAAGCTGCGGCAGGGTTTTGCCGGTTAACCGGCGCAGTGCTGGCAATCTGTTGCCGGCCCATTCAGCCACCGCCGGAAAACCGGCGGCAGACTTAAGCCGTTATTGCGCGTCAAATGCCTGACCATTAATGCCCGTGCTGTCCGGACCCATCAGGTACAGGTAAACCGGCATGATCGCTTCGGGCAGTGGGTTATTGGCCGGGTTCTCGCCGGGGTAAGCCTGGGCGCGCATGTCGGTGCGAGTGGCGCCTGGGTTGATGCTGTTGGCGCGTACCGTGGAAATACCGTCCACCTCATCGGCTAGAACCTGCATTAACCCTTCAGTGGCGAACTTCGATACCGCATAAGCGCCCCAGTAAGCTCGACCCTTGCGGCCAACGCTGCTGGAGGTAAAGGCTACTGAAGCGTCAGCCGAAAGTTTTAGCAGCGGCAGCAGGGTGCTGGTGAGCATAAACATGGCGTTAACGTTGATGTGCATAACGCGCATGAAGTTGTCGCCGGACAACTGCTCCAGCGGCGTGCGCGGGCCGATGATCGAGGCGTTGTGCAACAGGCCGTCGAGCTTGCCGAATTCGGCTTCAATCATGGCCGCCAGTTCATCAAACTGATGCGGCAATGCGGTTTCTAAGTTAAACGGAATCACGGCGGCTTGCGGGTGGCCAGCGGCTTCGATGGCGTCATACACTTGGCTGAGGTTTGCTTCAGTCTTGCCTAGCAGCAGCACCGTGGCACCGTGAGCGGCAAAGGTTTTAGCGGCGGCTGCGCCAATGCCACGGCCGGCACCGGTAACCAAAATCACCCGGCCCGTGAGCAGGTCGGGGCTAGCGGAATAATCAAACATCAATAAAACCTCATGTCTTTAGCAGCGGGCAGCCTCTGTGTGCGGCCATTGCGCTTCTTAGCAGCTGCACAGTGCTTGTTCGAGCACCCTGCGCAGTTCAAGGGGGTGGTCCACCACGGCATCAGCACCCCAGTTACGCGGGTTGTCTTGCGGGTGGATGTAGCCGTAAGTGACGGCTGCGGTTTTGCAGCCGGCGGCGCGACCGGCCTCGATGTCGCGCTCGTCGTCGCCGACAAACAGCGTGGCGGCCGGTTCTACGCCCATTTTTGCGCAGGCCAGCAGAATCATCTCCGGGTCTGGTTTGCTGCGGCTGACGTGGTCTGGACAGACCAGCACCGACGAGCGCTGGGCCAAGCCCAGTTGCTGCATGATCGGTTCGGCGAAGCGCACGGGTTTATTGGTGGCCACGCCCCAGAGCAGCTTGGCTTGTTCGATTTCATCAAGCAGCTCGTGCATGCCGTCGAACGGACGCGTCAACACCGCGCAATGGCTCTGATAGCGCTCCAGGAACTCCAGTCGCAGGCCCTCGAAGCCTTCTGCGTCGGTGTCCATAGCGAAGTTGGCTGCCACCATCGAGCGCGCCCCGCCGGAGACTTGATCGCGGATCAGTTTGTCGGCAATTACCGGTAGGCCGCGCTCGGCACGCATGGCCTGGCAGATGGCGATAAAGTCCGGCGCGCTGTCGAGCAAGGTGCCGTCCATGTCAAACAATACAGCGCGTAAACGCATGCGGTTCACTCCTCGCGCAGGGTCTGGAGCATGTAGTTGACGTCAACGTCAGCTTCCAGCTTGTAGCGTTTGCTCAGCGGGTTGTAGGTCAGGCCGATGATGTCTTTGACTTCAAAGCCGGCGTCGCGGCTCCAAGCACCTAGCTCGGATGGGCGGATGAATTTTTTGAAGTCATGGGTGCCACGCGGCAATAAACGCAGCAGGTATTCGGCACCGATGATGGCGAACAAATAGGCTTTAGGGTTGCGGTTAATGGTGGAGAAAAACACCTGGCCGCCGGGTTTGACCATGGTGTAACAGGCGCGTATCACCGAGGCGGGGTCAGGGACATGCTCAAGCATTTCCAGGCAGGTGATCACGTCAAATTGGCCAGGCATCTCAAGGGCCAGGGCTTCGGCGGTGATCTGCCGGTACGCAACATTGACGCCCGACTCCAGCTGATGCAGCTGAGCCACGGCCAGGGGTGCTTCACCCATGTCGATACCGGTAACGCTGGCGCCGCGCTGGGCCATGGACTCGCTGAGAATGCCACCGCCGCAACCGACGTCCAGCACCTGCTTGCCAGCTAGGCTGACGCGTTCATCAATCCAATTGACGCGCAGCGGGTTGATGTCGTGCAGCGGTTTAAATTCACTCTCACGGTCCCACCAGCGATGGGCGAGGGCTTCGAATTTGGCGATTTCGGCGTGGTCAACGTTGCTCATAAATATCCCTGAATCAGGCTGTAGCAAGAATGGGCGCGCAAGGTGCCCATGGTGCCAGCTTCACTGTGTGGAGTGGGCGCCCGTTGAGCGGCCAATGTATGTCAGTTTGTCGCAGTGTCTGCTGTGTAGCCCGGATGAAATCCGGGGTGGGCGTAACAGATGCGCGGTTGTTCCCGGATTTCATCCGGGCTACTTATCATCTTGCCGCGATCTTCGCCCCCCACGCGCGGGCGTTGGCAATGATGCGCTGTTCGTCCATGCGGGTGAGTTGGCCTGCATCGAGTAAATGTTTACCACCGACCCACAGGTGTTCCACGCAGGCGCGCCCGCCGGCATACAGCAGCTGCGATACCGGATCGTAAACCGGTTGCTGGCCCAGCCCTGAAAGGTTGAACACGGCCACATCGGCAGCTTTGCCCAGCTCCAACGAGCCGATTTGATCGTCCAAGCCCAGGGCGCGTGCGCCATTCAGTGTGGCCATGCGCAGCGCACGGTGGGCGTCCAAGGCGGTGGCGGAGCCGGCAACGGCCTTGGCCAGCAGAGCGGCGGTGCGGGTTTCACCGAGTAAATCCAAGTCGTTATTACTCGCTGCGCCATCGGTACCGATGGCCACATTAACCCCGGCCTGCCAGAGTTTTTCCACCGGGCAGAAGCCGCTGGCCAGCTTGAGGTTGGACTCGGGGCAATGGATCACGCTGCTGTTGCTGGCGACCAGCAGGGCCAGGTCGTCATCGTCGATTTGGGTCATGTGCACGGCTTGAAAACGCGGGCCGAGTAGGCCTAATCGCGCCAGGCGAGCCAGTGGCCGCTCGCCGCGCTGCTCTATGCTTTGCTGCACTTCAAACGCCGTTTCATGCACGTGCATATGGATGCCAGCGTCCAGCTCCTCGGCGAGCATGCGGATGGTTTCCAGTTTGTCATCGCTCACTGTGTAGGGCGCATGGGGACCGAAGGCGACACTTAAGCGCGGGTGGTGTTTGAGATCGTTGAATAGGCTTAAACCCATGCGCAGCGACTCGTCGGCATCGCGGGCGCCGGGGATGGGGAAGTCCAGCACCGGGATGGTGATCTGCGCGCGAATGCCGCTGCTGTGCACCAATTGGCTGGCCGTTTGTGGGTAGAAGTACATGTCAGAAAAGCAGCTGATACCGCCCTTAAGCTGTTCGGCAATAGCCAGCTCGGTGCCGTCGGCCACGAACTGCTCATTGACCCACTTAGCCTCAGCCGGCCAGATGTGCTGTTCCAGCCAGGTCATCAGCGGTAAATCATCGGCCAGGCCGCGAAACAGGGTCATGGCCGCGTGCCCATGGGCATTCACCAGCCCGGGCGTGAGCAGCCGGCCCGGCAGTTCGCGCACCTCCAGGGCTGTGTGTTTGAGCGCCTCGGCACGCGGCGCGATCAGCACAATACGCCCATCACGGATGCCTAAGCCGTGCTCCAACAGCACCACGCCAGCGGGTTCGACCGGCACCAGCCAAGTGGGCAGCAGCAGCAGATCGAGCGGGGCGTGGGGCATAAGAAGGGCTTCCGGCAGTCAATAAAACAGCGAGTTTATAGCGGAACGCCTCAGGCTTGTAGCCGCATACAATTGATCTGGCCTGGTGGTAGAGGTGCTGTGCGTATACTTGACGGCTTTTTTCGGCGGAGGTGTGCGATGCGCGAGCAACTGTTAGCGGCAGAGAAGGTCAAGGCCATCGAATGGCGTGACGGTGCTCTGTACCTGCTTGATCAGCGCGCGCTGCCATTTGAGGAAACCTGGCTGCGCTGTGACTCGGCGGCGGTTGTCGCGCAAGCGATCCGTGACATGGTGGTGCGCGGCGCGCCAGCCATTGGTATCAGCGCGGCTTATGCGTTTGTTTTGGCCGTGCGGGCGCGTCTGCAGGCAGGCGGTGACTGGCGTGCGGCGTTGCAAGAAGACGTTGACCTGTTGGCGGCCTCGCGGCCCACTGCAGTGAATTTGTTCTGGGCGCTCACCTGCATGCGCGAGCGGCTTGAGCGGCTTAAACCGGGCGATGACGCCGCCGGATTACTTGAAGTTGCTGCTATCGGCATCCACCAAAGCGACCGCGAAGCCAACCTGACCATGGCTCAATTAGGCGTCGATTTAATTCGCCGGCATCAAGGCAATCAGCAGAACCTATTGACCCACTGCAATGCCGGCGCTTTGGCCACCGGTGGCTTCGGTACAGCGCTGGGGGTGATCCGCGCCGCTTTCCACGAGGGTTTGCTTGAGCGGGTATATGCCGATGAAACCCGCCCCTGGCTGCAGGGCTCACGCCTGACCGCTTGGGAGCTGGCGGCCGATGGCATTCCGGTCACGGTTAATGTTGATTCAGCTGCGGCGCACCTGATGAAAACCCGCGGCATCACCTGGGTCATCGTCGGCGCGGATCGAATCGCCGCGAATGGCGACGTGGCCAACAAGATCGGCACCTACCAGTTGGCCGTCAACGCCATGCACCACGGTGTGCGCTTTATGGTGGTTGCGCCCAGCTCGACCATCGATATGGCCACTGAGCACGGCGATGACATCGTGTTGGAAGAGCGCGACGCCAGCGAGTTGCTGGAGCTGGGCGGCCAGCGCATCGCTGCGGGTGTCGATGCACTCAACCCGGTGTTTGATGTGACACCCGCCGACTTGATCGACTTTATCGTCACGGAGAAAGGCGTGGTCGATCGGCCAGACACTGAAAAAATGGCGCAATTGATGTGCCGCAAGCGTCTGCATTGAGTTTTGCTTATTCCGCGCATGGCAGGCCGTTAAAAACGTAGCGAGCGACGGCTAGGCAAGGCGAAAGCAGCCGAGGAAGCGCAGTGTACGAGTTGTACATGAGCATTCCGAGGCTGCTTTCAACGCGGCATAGCCGAGCGCAGTAGTTTTCGACGGTCTGCTAGTCGCCGAACTGGCACTGGGGATAGGTGCGGCGCACTGATTGTGGTAAGCTCCGGCGGTTTTCGGGGGTGCCAATTATGGGCCTCTTACCTGCGCAGATACATGGCATAACTTATTGATTTGTCGTGAGTCGCTGTAAGCCTTAAGGCGCGGCGACAGGCTCCCCATCACTCAGGACGAGTGGCGCGGAGTTTCACCAGAAAAAGGAACAAGGCTACTCATGGGCGAACTGGCCAAAGAAATCCTCCCGGTCAATATTGAAGACGAACTCAAGCAGTCCTACCTCGATTACGCGATGAGCGTAATTGTTGGGCGCGCACTGCCGGATGCACGCGATGGCTTGAAGCCCGTGCACCGCCGTGTGCTGTTTGCCATGAGTGAGTTGGGCAACGACTGGAACAAGGCATACAAAAAGTCCGCCCGTGTGGTCGGTGACGTCATCGGTAAGTATCACCCGCACGGTGATACGGCGGTCTACGACACCATCGTGCGTATGGCGCAGCCGTTCTCCCTGCGTTACTTGCTCGTCGATGGCCAAGGTAACTTCGGTTCGGTAGACGGCGATAACGCCGCCGCCATGCGTTACACCGAAGTGCGCATGACCAAGCTGGCCCATGAGCTGCTGGCTGATCTGCATAAAGAAACCGTGGATTGGGTGCCGAACTACGACGGCACTGAAATGATCCCGGCGGTTATGCCGACCAAGGTGCCTAACCTGTTGATCAACGGCTCTAGCGGTATTGCCGTGGGCATGGCCACCAACATCCCGCCGCACAACCTCACGGAAGTGATCAACGGCTGTTTAGCCTTGATTGATAACGGCGAGCTGACGGTCGATGACTTG
Source organism: Pseudomonas sp. TMP9 (assembly GCF_037943105.1). NCBI lineage: Bacteria > Pseudomonadati > Pseudomonadota > Gammaproteobacteria > Pseudomonadales > Pseudomonadaceae > Pseudomonas > Pseudomonas vesperimontis. Next base: position 2,375,874 of record NZ_CP149803.1, on the reverse strand, counting down.
ATGCAATACATCCCGGGCCCGGATTTTCCGACAGCGGCGATCATCAACGGTCGCGCTGGCATCATCGAAGCCTACCGCACCGGTCGCGGGCGCATTTACATGCGTGCCCGCGCCATCATTGAAGACATCGACAAGGTCGGTGGCCGCCAGCAGATTATCGTCAGCGAGCTGCCGTATCAGCTGAACAAAGCGCGCTTGATCGAGAAGATCGCCGAGCTGGTTAAAGAGAAGAAGCTCGAAGGCATCACCGAGCTGCGCGATGAGTCCGACAAAGACGGCATGCGCATTGTGATCGAGCTGCGCCGCGGTGAAGTGCCAGAGGTGGTGCTCAACAACCTCTACGCCCAGACCCAGATGCAGTGCGTGTTCGGCATTAACGTGGTCGCGCTGATCGACGGCCAGCCGAAAATCCTTAATCTCAAGGACATGCTCGAAGCCTTTATTCTGCACCGCCGTGAAGTGGTTACCCGCCGCACGGTGTTTGAGCTGCGTAAAGCCCGCGAGCGTGGCCACATCCTCGAAGGTCAGGCGGTTGCCCTGTCCAACATTGACCCAGTCATCGCCTTGATCAAAGCCTCGCCGACCCCGGCCGAAGCCAAGATCGCGCTGATTGCCAACGCGTGGGAATCCAGTGCTGTGCAAGCGATGGTCGAGCGCGCCGGTGCCGACTCGTGCCGGCCAGATGATCTTGACCCGCAATACGGCCTGCGTGACGGCAAGTACTTCCTGTCGCCAGAGCAAGCTCAAGCCATTCTTGAGCTGCGCCTGCACCGCCTGACCGGCCTTGAGCATGAAAAACTGCTGGCCGAATACCAGGAAATCCTCACCCAGATCGGCGAGCTGCTGCGCATCCTCAATAGCGCCGTGCGTCTGATGGAAGTGATCCGCGAAGAGCTGGAAGCAATCAAGGCCGAGTTCGGCGATGCGCGCCGCACTGAGATTCTCGACAACCGTCTGGACTTGACCCTGGCGGACCTGATCACCGAAGAAGAGCGGGTCGTCACCATCTCCCACACCGGTTACGCCAAGTCGCAGCCGCTGCATGCCTACCAAGCGCAGCGTCGTGGCGGTAAAGGCAAATCGGCCACTGGGATCAAAGACGAGGACTACATCGCTCACCTGTTGGTTGCCAACAGCCACGCCACCCTGTTGCTGTTCTCCAGCAAGGGCAAGGTGTACTGGCTGAAAACTTACGAGATTCCGGAAGCGTCCCGTGCTGCCCGTGGTCGCCCGCTGGTCAACTTACTGCCGTTGGGTGAGGGTGAGCACATCACCGCCATGCTGCAAATCGATCTGGAAGCGCTGCGTGAGCAAGCGCCAGATGAAGATGAGTCGGATGACATCGAAGGCGTGCTGGTCGAAGCCGAAGAAGTCGAAGAGCTGGTCGAAGGCGATGATGCCGACGACGAAACCCCGGATGAACCGACCGGTGCCTACATCTTTATGGCCACGGCCAAAGGCACTGTGAAGAAGACCCCGCTGGTGCAGTTCAGCCGTCCGCGCAGTTCGGGCCTGATCGCCCTCAAGCTGGATGAAGACGACACCCTGATCTCCGCTGCCGTCACTGACGGTGCGCGCGAAGTGATGATGTTCTCCGATGGCGGCAAGGTGATTCGCTTTAAAGAAAGCAAAGTCCGCACCATGGGCCGTACCGCCCGTGGAGTGCGCGGCATGCGTCTGCCGGCTGGGCAGGAGATTATCTCCATGCTGATTCCCGAAGCCGACGCGCAGATTCTCACGGCCTCCGAGCGTGGCTTCGGCAAGCGCACCGCCATGCAAGAGTTCCCCCGTCGCGGCCGTGGCGGCCAGGGCGTAATCGCCATGGTCAGCAACGAGCGCAACGGCAAGCTGGTCGGTGCCGTGCAAGTGCTGGACGGTGAGGAAATCATGCTGATTTCCGACCAAGGCACCCTGGTGCGTACCCGCGTCAGCGAAGTCTCCAGCCTGGGCCGCAATACCCAAGGTGTGACCCTAATCAAACTGGCCAAGGGCGAAACGCTGGTCGGCCTTGAGCGGGTGCAGGAGCCTTCAGCGGAAGAAGATGATGAGTTGCTGGAAGGCGAAGAAGGTGTTGAAGGCGTCGCTGAAGATGCAGGCGACGTTGCCGAGACAACTGCTGACGAAAGCCCAGCCAGCGAAGAGTGATGTGTTAGGGCAGGGTTCCTGCGTCCGTGAGGGTACGCAGCCGTAGGATGGGTTGAGCAAAGCGATACCCATCAGATGTGCAGTGCGTAGGGCGGATTAGCCGAAGGCGTAATCCGCCAATCAGCCGCCATGATGGGTTACGCCGCTGCGCGTCTAACCCATCCTACGGGGTCGCTATTAAGGCAGTGCATGCGCCATCGCGAGGGGCGGTGGTGTTCAGTCAATCTGAGAGAGAGTGGATGTGAGCAAGCGAGCCTTTAACTTCTGCGCCGGCCCGGCCGCGCTTCCTGAAGCTGTTCTGCAGCGCGCCCAAGCGGAACTTCTCGATTGGCACGGCAAAGGCCTTTCTGTGATGGAAATGAGCCACCGCAGTGAGGAATACACCTCCATCGCGGAAAATGCCGAACAAGACCTGCGTGATCTGATGGAGATTCCATCGGACTACAAAGTCTTGTTTCTGCAAGGCGGCGCCAGCCAGCAGTTTGCTGAAATCCCGCTTAATCTGCTGCCCGAAGAGGGCGTTGCGGACTATATCGACACCGGTATCTGGTCGCAGAAAAGCATTGAAGAAGCCCGCCGTTACGGCAACATAAACGTCGCCGCCAGCGCCAAGGTCTACGATTACTTCGCTATCCCTGGGCAGAATGATTGGCAGCTGTCGAAAGACGCCGCCTACCTGCACTACGCCAGCAATGAAACCATCGGTGGCCTGCAGTTCGACTGGATCCCCGACATCGGTGACGTGCCACTGGTGGCAGATATGTCTTCCGACATTCTCTCGCGGCCCATTGATGTGTCGAAATTCGGTCTGATCTACGCCGGCGCGCAGAAGAATATCGGCCCCAGTGGTTTAGTCGTCACCATCGTCCGGGAAGACCTGCTCGGTCGCGCACGTAGCGTTTGCCCGACCATGCTCAACTACAAAGTCGCGGCCGATAACGGCTCGATGTACAACACCCCGGCGACCTTCTCTTGGTACCTGTCGGGTCTGGTGTTCGAGTGGCTGAAAGAGCAGGGCGGTGTGGCTGCGATGGAGCGTATCAACCGCGCGAAAAAAGACCTGCTCTACACCGCCATTGATACCAGTGATTTTTACAGCAACCCGATTGCCGTGAATGCGCGCTCTTGGATGAACGTGCCGTTCCGCTTGGCTGACGAGAAACTGGATAAGCCGTTCCTCGCCGGCGCCGACGCCCGTGGCCTGCTTAACCTCAAAGGCCATCGCTCGGTCGGCGGTATGCGCGCCTCTATTTATAACGCGGTGGGCATGGACGCAGTTGAAGCGCTGGTCGCTTACATGGCTGAGTTCGAGAAGGAGCACGGCTGATGACGGATGCAATCTCCGAACAGGAATTACAGGCGCTGCGCCTGCGTATCGATAACCTCGATGAAAAAATTCTCGCCTTAATCAGTGACCGCGCCAGCTGCGCTGAAGAAGTTGCGCGGGTCAAAATGAAGGCCCTGCCAGTCGGCGAGAAGCCAGTGTTCTACCGCCCCGAGCGCGAAGCTCAGGTGCTTAAGCGCATTATGGAGCGCAACCAAGGGCCCTTGGGTAACGAGGAAATGGCGCGGCTGTTTCGCGAAATCATGTCGTCCTGCCTGGCCTTGGAAAACCCGCTTAAGGTTGCCTACCTTGGCCCAGAAGGCACCTTCTCCCAAGCGGCGGCGATGAAGCATTTCGGTCACGCGGTGATCAGTCAGCCGATGGCGGCAATTGATGAGGTGTTTCGCGAAGTGGCCGCTGGTGCGGTTAACTTTGGCGTGGTGCCGGTGGAAAACTCCACCGAAGGTGCAGTCAACCACACCCTCGACAGTTTTCTTGAACACGACATGGTCATTTGCGGCGAAGTCGAGCTGCGCATTCACCATCACCTGCTGGTTGGCGAAACCACCAAGACCGACAAGATCACCCGCATCTATTCCCATGCGCAGTCGTTGGCCCAGTGCCGTAAGTGGCTGGACGCGCATTACCCCAATGTTGAGCGCGTAGCCGTGTCGAGCAACGCCGAGGCGGCTAAACGGGTCAAGGGTGAGTGGAATAGCGCAGCGATTGCCGGTGACATGGCGGCGAGCCTGTATGGCCTAACCAAACTGGCTGAGAAAATCGAGGATCGCCCGGATAACTCCACGCGGTTTTTGATTATCGGCAGCCAGGAAGTGCCGCCGACCGGCGACGACAAAACCTCGGTGATTATCTCCGTGAGCAACAAGCCGGGTGCACTGCATGAGTTGCTGGTGCCATTCCACCATAACGGCATCGACCTGACCCGCATCGAAACTCGTCCGTCGCGCAGCGGTAAGTGGACGTACGTGTTCTTTATCGACTTTGTCGGCCACCACCGCGACCCACTGATCAAAGACGTATTAGAAAAGATCAACCAGGAAGCTGTGGCGCTGAAGGTGCTGGGCTCCTACCCAAAAGCGGTACTCTAAAACTGCTGCGGCACGCCTCAGGTTTCAAGCTACATGCGCATCGACGCCGGGCTGTACTTGGGGCTTGCGGCTTTAAGCGTGAGGCTTTGTTATGACCGATTTCCTCGCCCTGGCCCAGCCGGGCGTGCAAAAGCTATCGCCCTATGTGCCGGGCAAACCGGTCGGCGAATTGGCCCGTGAGCTTGATCTGGAGCCGGCCAGTATCGTCAAGCTGGCCAGTAACGAAAACCCGTTAGGCCCTAGCCTCAAGGCGCTGGAGGCGATTCGTGCTGAATTGGCGGAACTGACCCGTTACCCCGATGGCAACGGCTTCGAGCTTAAAAGCCGTTTGGCTGAACGTTGTGGTGTGCAGATCAATCAGGTCACCTTGGGCAATGGCTCCAATGACATTCTCGATCTGGTCGCCCGCGCCTATTTGGCGCCGGGGTTGAATGCGGTGTTCAGCCAATACGCTTTTGCTGTCTACCCGATTGCCACTCAGGCGGCGGGCGCGCAGGGCAAAGCAGTGCCGGCGCAAGATTACGCTCACGACCTTGAAGCCATGCTCGCGGCCATCGATGAAAACACCCGTGTGGTGTTTATCGCCAACCCGAATAACCCGACGGGCACTTGGTTCGGCCCGGATGCGTTGGAGCGTTTCCTCGCGCGTGTGCCGGGCAATGTGCTGGTGGTGCTGGACGAGGCGTATATCGAGTACGCCGAAGGCGATGAGCTGCCGGACGGCCTCAACTACCTGGCACGCTACGACAACCTGCTGGTCTCGCGCACGTTCTCCAAGGCCTATGGTTTGGCGGCGTTACGTGTTGGCTATGCGATCAGTTCGGCGCAGATTGCCGATGTGCTCAACCGCGTGCGTCAACCCTTTAACGTCAACAGCCTGGCCTTGGCGGCTGCGTGTGCGGCGCTAGATGATGCGGATTACCTAGTTAAAAGTCGTGAGCTGAACGATGCCGGTATGGCCCAGCTTGAGGCTGGCCTGCGCCAATTAGGGCTTGGCTGGATTGCCTCCAAGGCCAACTTTATTGCCGTCGATTTTGCTCGCGATACTTCGGCGATCAACCAAGCACTGCTGCGCGCCGGAGTGATCGTGCGGCCGATAGCGGGTTACGGCTTGCCGAATTTTTTAAGGGTTTCGATTGGTTTGCCCGCTGAAAATGCGCGTTTTCTTGAGGCGTTGGCCAAGGTGCTTAGCGCGTGAGTGAAGGCAAACCTGTTGTCACCCAGGTGCAACCCGCTGAGCTTAAACTCGCTCGCTTGGTAGTGATTGGCTTAGGCTTGATCGGTGGCTCTTTTGCCAAAGGCCTGCGTGAGTGCGGTGTGTTTGACGAGGTGATCGGCGTTGATCTAGACCCGGAATCCCGGCGCATGGCAGTCGATTTGGGTGTGGTTGATCGCTGCGAAACAGATTTGGCCGCCGCTTGTCACGGCGCTGATGTTATCCAATTGGCGGTGCCGATCCTGGCCATGGAAAAGTTGCTAATAGAGCTGGCCAAACTCGATTTGGGTCATGCAGTGCTTACCGATGTCGGCAGCGCCAAGGGCAACGTGGTGCGTGCGGCGCGCCTAGCTTTTAGTGGCCAAACAGTGCGTTTTGTCCCCGGGCATCCAATTGCTGGCTCCGAGCAGAGCGGTGTAGAGGCTGCGAATGCTGAATTATTTCGTCGGCATAAAGTAATTCTGACCCCGAGCGAGCACAGCGATGAAGCCGCATTGGCGCTGGTTGATCGCCTGTGGCGCAAGCTCGGTGCAGATGTTGAGCACATGGAGGTTGAGCATCATGACCAGGTACTGGCGGCAACCAGCCATCTGCCGCATTTGCTGGCCTTCACCCTGGTCGACTCACTGGCCAAGCGCAGTGAGAACCTAGAGATTTTTCGTTACGCTGCGGGTGGTTTTCGCGACTTCACGCGCATCGCCGGCAGTGATCCAGTTATGTGGCATGACATCTTCCTCGCCAATCGCGAGGCGGTGTTGCGCACGCTGGACGTATTTCGCGACGACCTCGACGCCTTGCGCGACGCGGTTGACGCTGGGGACGGGCATCAACTGCTGGGCGTGTTTACTCGCGCTCGCGTAGCCCGTGAGCATTTCAGCAAAATTCTCGCCCGTAGGGCTTATGTGGAAGATATGCACTCGAACGATCTGATTTTTCTGGCTAAGCCTGGCGGCAAACTTTCCGGGCGTATTCGCGTGCCGGGCGACAAATCCATCTCGCATCGCTCCATCATGCTCGGCTCGCTGGCTGAAGGCACCACGCACATTGAAGGCTTCTTGGAAGGCGAAGATGCGCTGGCAACTATTCAGGCATTCCGCGACATGGGCGTGGTCATTGAAGGCCCGCATCACGGCCGCGTCACCGTGCACGGCGTTGGTCTGCATGGCTTAAAGGCGCCAGCCGGCGCGCTGTATATGGGTAATTCCGGCACCTCCATGCGCCTGTTGTCGGGCCTGCTGGCGGCGCAATCATTCGACACCACCCTTACTGGCGATGCATCGCTGTCAAAGCGGCCGATGAATCGCGTGGCCAAGCCATTGCGAGCCATGGGCGCGATTATCGAGACCGGGCCGGAAGGGCGTCCCCCGTTGACCATCCGCGCCGGTAGCCGCTTGGGCGGCATGACCTATGAAATGCCGATGGCCAGTGCTCAGGTGAAATCCTGCCTGTTGTTAGCGGGCTTGTATGCGGTCGGTTCAACCACCGTAATAGAGCCAGCACCGACCCGCGACCACACCGAGCGCATGCTGCGCGGCTTTGGTTGCCCGGTAACGGTTGATGGCAATAGCGCCACCGTAGACTCTGGCCACAAGCTGATCGCCACAAACATTGAAGTACCGGCAGATATTTCCTCGGCAGCCTTCTTCTTGGTGGCCGGCAGCATTGCTGAAGATTCTGAGCTGCTGCTTGAGCACGTTGGTATTAACCCGACGCGCACCGGCGTCATCGATATTCTTAAGCTGATGGGTGGCGATATCACCCTAGAAAACCAGCGTGAAGTCGGCGGCGAGCCAGTGGCGGATATCCGCGTGCGCAGCGCCAAGCTCAAAGGTATCGATATCCCGGAAGACTTGGTGCCGCTGGCCATTGACGAGTTCCCGGTGCTGTTCGTGGCCGCCTCGGTGGCCGAAGGGCGCACCGTGCTGCGCGGCGCTGAAGAGTTACGGGTCAAGGAATCCGACCGTATTCAAGTGATGGCTGATGGCTTAGCGGCCCTCGGCGTCAAGGTTGAGCCAACACCCGACGGCATCATCATCGAAGGCGGCAGCATTGGCGGTGGGGAAGTGTGGGCGCATGGTGATCACCGCATCGCCATGTCGTTTAGCGTGGCGTCACTGCGCGCCACAGCGCCGATCCGCATTCATGATTGCGCCAACGTCGCCACCTCGTTCCCCAACTTCCTCGCGTTGTCGGCTCAAGTGGGTATCCGTGTTGCTGAAGAGGGCAAAGCATGATCGTCGCCCCGGTTATCACCATCGACGGGCCAAGCGGCTCGGGTAAAGGCACTGTAGCCGGCCTGCTGGCCAAGCAACTGGGCTGGCATTTGCTCGATTCGGGTGCGCTGTATCGACTGCTGGCCTTTGCTGCGGGTAACCATGGTGTAGACCTGACTAACGAAGAAGCGATGAAACTGCTTGCCGCTCATCTGGATGTGCAGTTCATCGCCACCGGTAATGGTCATGGCCAGCGCATCATTCTTGAGGGTGAAGAAGTCACCGATCTAATCCGTAACGAGCGAGTCGGCGCTGGCGCATCACTGGTCGCATCCCTGCCTGCAGTGCGCGATGCGCTGCTGCAGCGCCAGCAGGCATTTCAAGAAATGCCGGGCCTAGTTGCCGATGGTCGTGACATGGGCACCGTGGTGTTTCCCGATGCGCAGCTCAAGGTTTTCCTCACCGCCAGCGCCGAGGAGCGTGCTCGCCGGCGCTTCCTGCAGTTGAAGGCCAAGGGTGATGATGTTAACCTCGCGAGTCTTCTCGAGGAGATTCAGGCGCGCGATGAGCGCGATACCCAGCGAGCGGTGGCCCCACTTAAACCTGCGGCCGATGCTATCCAGCTGGATTCCACAGAACTCTCGATTGAACACGTGCTTGAACGAATTCTCAGTGAAGTCGCCCATCGCGACCTCGCTGGATGACCAGAGCCACAGCTGCTTAAGTTGACCGGCTCGCCAAGGAAGCCTACGGGAACCCAGTCCTAGACCCGTCCGCTTCTTTTTACATAAACGTACCCACATTGTCTGGAGTGTGGTTTGGGCGGATTCCCTGCCCTGAATCAACAGGAATTAAAATGAGCGAAAGCTTTGCTGAACTGTTTGAAGAAAGCCTAAAAACCCTGAATCTTCAGGCTGGCTCGATCATCACCGCCATCATCGTCGACATTGATTACCAAGCGGGTTGGGTAACTGTTCACGCTGGTTTGAAGTCGGAAGGCCTCATCCCGTTGGAACAGTTCCACAACGACGCTGGCGAGCTGACCATCAAGGTTGGCGACGAAGTTCACGTTGCGCTGGACGCGGTTGAAGATGGCTTTGGTGAAACCAAGCTGTCCCGCGAAAAAGCCAAGCGTGCCGAGTGCTGGATCGTTCTGGAAGCAGCTTTCGCCGCTGAGGAAGTGGTCACGGGCGTTATCAACGGTAAGGTTAAGGGCGGCTTCACAGTCGACGTTAACGGCATCCGTGCGTTCCTGCCAGGTTCCTTGGTCGATGTCCGTCCAGTGCGTGATACCACTCACTTGGAAGGCAAAGAGCTCGAATTCAAAGTTATCAAGCTGGACCAGAAGCGCAACAACGTTGTCGTTTCCCGCCGCAGCGTGCTGGAAGCCGAGAACAGCGCTGAGCGCGAAGCTCTGCTGGAATCCTTGCAGGAAGGTCAGCAAGTCAAAGGTATCGTCAAGAACCTCACGGATTACGGCGCGTTCGTCGATCTGGGTGGCGTCGATGGCCTGCTGCACATCACCGACATGGCTTGGAAGCGCATCAAGCATCCGTCTGAAATCGTCAACGTTGGCGATGAGATCGACGTCAAAATTCTCAAGTACGACCGCGAGCGTAACCGTGTATCCCTCGGCCTTAAGCAGCTGGGCGAAGATCCATGGGTTGCCATCAAGGCGCGTTACCCGCAGGACACCCGTGTTACTGCGCGCGTAACCAACCTGACCGACTACGGCTGCTTCGCAGAGCTGGAAGAAGGCGTGGAAGGCCTGGTGCACGTATCCGAAATGGATTGGACCAACAAAAACATCCACCCTTCGAAAGTCGTTAACGTCGGCGACGAAGTGGAAGTTATGGTTCTCGATATCGACGAAGAACGTCGTCGTATCTCCTTGGGTATCAAGCAGTGCAAAACTAACCCGTGGGAAGATTTCTCCGGTCAGTTCAACAAGGGCGACAAAATTTCCGGCACCATCAAGTCGATCACCGATTTCGGTATCTTCATTGGTCTGGATGGCGGCATCGACGGCCTTGTTCACCTCTCCGACATCTCCTGGAACGAAGTAGGCGAAGAAGCTGTACGCCGCTTCAAGAAGGGCGACGAGCTGGAAACCGTTATCCTCTCCGTTGACCCAGAGCGTGAGCGCATTTCCCTTGGCATCAAGCAGCTCGAAGAAGATCCATTCTCCGACTACGTAGCTGTAAACGATAAAGGCACTATCGTGCGCGGCATCGTTAAAGAAGTTGACGCCAAAGGCGCCATCATCACCTTGGCCGAAGGCATCGAAGCCACACTGAAAGCCTCCGAAATCAGCCGTGACCGCGTTGAAGACGCGCGCAACGTTCTGAAAGAAGGCGAAGAAGTAGAAGCCAAGATCATCAGCGTTGACCGTAAAAGCCGCGTAATCAGCTTGTCGGTCAAGTCGAAAGACGTTGAAGACGAAAAAGAAGCAATCCAGAGCCTGCGCGACAAGCCAGCTGCCTCTGACATTGCTGCGGGCCCGACCACCTTGGGTGATCTGCTCCGCGCACAAATGGAAAAGCAGAACTAAGTTCAGACACTCCATGAAAAGGGCGACCCTGGGGTCGCCCTTTTTATTGCTTGAAAATCGCTAAGGTATTGTTTTATAGGCTGTTCAAACCCGATTAAGCATGCTAAAACCTTTCTATCTAGTGATCTAGCTGCTTGAAAAAGAAGGGAAAACCATGACCAAGTCGGAGTTGATCGAGCGCATCGTCACCCATCAAGGGCAGCTCTCGTCAAAGGATGTCGAGCTAGCGATCAAAACCATGCTTGAGCAAATGTCGCAGGCACTCTCGACAGGCGACCGCATCGAGATTCGTGGCTTCGGCAGCTTCTCCCTCCACTACCGCGCCCCCCGCGTCGGCCGCAATCCAAAAACCGGTGACTCTGTTCGGCTGGACGGCAAGTTTGTGCCGCACTTCAAGCCTGGCAAAGAGCTACGTGATCGGGTGAATGAGGACGAGTAACCGCCTTCCTCTGATTTCATCTGTTTTTCACAAGCCCGCTACTAATCCGTCAGCTTGCCTGAACCGGCAAGCCCATCAACGTAAAGCCATAAATCCTGATGCCAAGAGCAAGGGAGTTTCTCAATGGCTACGAAATTTTCGTAATCGTCTCGTGCTCGACAGCGATCTAGATTATTTGTCGCATAGCCTTCCATATGTTCTCGATTCGCGGCCAAGCCCATTTCAGTAAGCGTTGATCGTCACTGGCGAGTGATGACTTTGAAATGATCGCTATCTGACGAGATCTTGAGCGTTCAATTGCATAGGCTGCGCACAGTTTCTTCAGTTCGGCAACAAAGACCTGAGCGATGCAAGGGGATGTGGCCGTGATGGAAAATCTAGGCTCTCAGTTGGTAGGATTTACCAGCGAGGCATGGCAAAATGCCTGCTAGAATTCAGAGTGTATGATTCGAACAGCTGTAACGATCGCTATTTGCAATTGGGACATCGCTGCAATGGTTATTCAGTTTTACGGCAACCCCAACTCAAATAACTAATTTTTGACAAAAGATGGATCTACAGTGACCGAGCAAACTTACCAGCGCCAAGCCAATGATGATGAGATCGACCTTGTTGAGCTCTTCCAAAGCCTGTGGGCGCAAAAATGGTTGATAGTCTTTATCACGTTGGTGTTTGCAGTAGCTGCAGCGTCCTATGCGTATCTGAGTAAGCCTGTTTATCAGGCAAGTGCCGCTGTGCTGCCACCGTCTCTTAGTGATATTGCCGGCTTCAACTTGGGGCGAACCGGTGCAGATGAGGGTGGCCTGAAGCCATTTTTGGTTGATGATGTATACGTGGTTTTCGTCGGAAATTTACAGTCAGATAAATCGCGGCGTAAATTTTTTAAAGAGTTCTACTTACCGTCGCTGGAGGATGCTCAGCGCGTAGGGTCACAGGATAATCTTTATAAAGCATTTAACGAAAAGTTTAGTATCAAAGCTACGGATAAGACACAGCCGGATCGTTACTCCATAGTTGTCGAGCATCATAAGCCTGATTCAGCCTCGGCGTTGGTTAAACAATATATTGACCAAGTTAGTGTGCGATCACTAGAAGATGTGTTGCAGAACGGCAAGCGCGAGCTTGCTGTGCAAGCTCGTAATATTGAACAGCAAATAAAATCGGGTCGCAACAGCGCAAAAATTCGCAGGGATGATCGTACAAAGCAGCTGAAGGAAGCACTAACAGTCGCCGACGCCATAGGCCTTGATAATCCTCCGGTTGTTAACACAGAACTATCTGCATTTATGGACGGCAGCTTGATGTACATGCGGGGCGCAAAATCGTTGCGCGCTGAAATGGAGGTGTTGCAGGCGCGCGTCTCCAATGATCCGTTTATCCCTGGGTTACGTGACCTTGAAGCTAAATATCAGCTACTTACAGAAGTGAGTATTGATCGGAGCAATGTTGCAGTCTTCCGCCAAGACGGTGAAATTGGGGTGCCAGATCAGCCAATTAAGCCGAAAAAGGCGCTCATCGTAGCGCTAGGCATCGTGCTGGGCGGTATGTTGGGTATGTTTATTGCGCTGATCCGAGTGATGCTGATAAAGCATACAGCTAAGGTAAAGTGATTTGTCGATACCTGCTGCGTTGTGCTGTACGTACTGTGTTAGCGAGGGCTTATAAAGCTTATGGTGCTCGCAGACGCTGCACGATAGCAGTTCCGAGTTGAGTCTTTCGGCCGCGCTGAGCAGTCTGCTAAAACTAAATATTCGCTGAAAGCAATTTTTGCGCAGTGCTGGCTGTTGTGATTGGCAACACCCGTAAGTACTGATCATCGGCCAAGAGCGGCAACGACTACTATCGTTAACGGAATAACACGGACCGACCTCATGGGATACCTCACTACCCTTCACCACAGCACCAAGTAAAGCCCGAGCGCCATATACCATCAACAACTGATGCGTGCCGTCCACGGTCTGTTCATCGATTATGGTTCGTTTCAAAGGTTGCAAATGAGCGTTGAATATAAATTCGCTGTTCATCGGGCTAAGCGCCCATGGCCACGCTAATGGCAAGCGGCGGCATCCGCAGCAGCGGGTATATTGTAAATGATCTCACAGGCTTGCTTTGCAACCCCCGGTTTGACGCATTGTTTATCGGCTACCAAACGCAAGGCACGCCGGGTCCAACCATCCCAATCTACGTTGAGCGCGGCCGTTATGTAGATTTAGACGCAGAGAACTATAAGATTTAAGCCAAGATCAACACCATAATCGGCTGCTAAGCAATTTCAAGTTGAATAGATAACCAGTAATTTAAAGAAAAACTTATGGAGCTTCACCAGATGTCAGGCATAAAGCAAGTGAGTATCGCTGAATTTAAAAACAAAGAAGCGATTATTGGTATCGTAGGTTTAGGCTATGTAGGTTTACCATTGATGCTGCGCTATAACGCTATCGGCTTTCGTGTACTTGGCATTGATATCGATGAAGCTAAAGTCTTAAAACTTAATGATGGGCTGAGCTACATCGAACATATACCTAGTGAGAAAATCGCTAGCGCCCGTCAGAGCGGTTTTGAAGCCACTACGGATTTTCGTCGCGTCAGTGAGTGTGCAGCACTCATTCTGTGCGTACCCACGCCTTTGAATAAGTATCGTGAGCCAGACATGAGCTTTGTGATCGATACTACTAACGCGATAAAGCCTTACTTGCGTGAAGGTCAAATTGTCTCGTTGGAGAGCACCACATACCCAGGCACTACCGAAGAAGAGTTACTACCTCGCGTACAAGAAGGTGGCTTGGTGGTCGGCGAATCCATATTCTTAGTTTATTCGCCTGAGCGTGAAGATCCGGGCAACCTAAACTTTGAAACCCGCACCATCCCGAAAGTTATAGGCGGTCACACTCCAGCTTGCTTGGAAGTCGGTGTAGCTCTTTACGAGCAAGCAATCGACCAAGTTGTCTCGGTCAGTTCAACTAAAGCGGCGGAAATGACCAAGCTGCTAGAAAACATCCACCGTGCCGTCAACATTGGCTTGGTAAACGAGATGAAGATCGTCGCAGACCGTATGGGTATCGATATTTTTGAAGTGGTCGACGCTGCTGCCACTAAGCCGTTTGGTTTCACTGCCTACTACCCTGGCCCTGGCCTGGGTGGCCACTGTATTCCTATCGATCCCTTCTATCTGACGTGGAAAGCCCGCGAATACGGCCTGCACACCCGTTTCATCGAGCTGTCCGGTGAAGTCAACCAAGCTATGCCTGAATACGTGCTGGGTAAGCTGATGGATGGCTTGAACGATAATGGCAAGGCCGTGAAGGGCAGCAAAGTGCTCGTGCTTGGTATTGCCTACAAGAAGAACGTTGACGACATGCGTGAATCGCCTTCTGTGGAAATCATGGAGCTGATCGAGGCCAAGGGCGGTATTGTTGCCTACAGCGACCCCCACGTTCCTGTCTTCCCCAAAATGCGTGAGCACCACTTCGAGTTGAGCAGCGAAGACCTAACTGCCGACACCCTTGCCAGCTTTGATGCAGTGATCTTGGCCACTGATCACGATAAGTTCGATTACGAACTGATTAAGCAACACGCCACACTGATCGTGGATAGCCGTGGCAAATACCGTGCCCCGGCCCCCCATATCATCAAAGCCTAATCCCTGGCCCCTAATAACATTGCCCGGCCGGTTCGATTAGTAACCTGCCGGATACTTATGCAATGCAAGGAACACCCATGAAAAACTTCGCCCTGATCGGCGCTGCCGGTTACATTGCTCCCCGACATATGCGCGCTATTAAGGACACCGGCAACGTGCTGGTCTCTGCCTACGACATCAACGACTCGGTCGGAATCATCGACAGCATCTCGCCGCAAAGCGAGTTCTTCACCGAGTTCGAACGCTTCCAAGAGCACGCTTATCGCCTGAAGCGTGATCCGGCCACTGCACTCGACTATGCCGCCGTTTGCTCGCCAAACTACCTGCACCATTCGCATATCGTCGCGGGCTTGCGTTTGGGTTGCGATGTCATCTGCGAAAAACCGCTGGTCCCTACCCCGGAAAATCTCGACGAGCTGGCCTTGGTCGAGCGGGAAACCGGCAAGCGCCTCTACAACATCCTGCAACTGCGTCACCACCAGGCCATCCTCAGCCTTAAGGACAAGGTCGCCCGCGAAATCAGCGAACACAAATACGATGTTGAGCTGACCTACATCACCTCGCGCGGCAAGTGGTACATGGAGAGCTGGAAGGGCGATCCACGCAAATCCTTTGGCGTGGCTACCAATATCGGTGTGCACTTCTACGACATGCTCCATTTCATCTTCGGTAAGCTGCAGCGCAACGTCGTTCACTTCGTTTCAGACTATAAAGCCGCGGGCTACCTGGAATACGAGAATGCCCGGGTTCGCTGGTTTCTCTCTATCGACGCTAACGACCTTCCAGCGTCCGTAAAGGGCAAGAAGTCGACTTACCGTTCTATCACCGTCAACGGTGAGGAGATGGAGTTCTCCGAAGGCTTCACTGATCTGCACACCACCAGTTACCAAGAGATTCTCGCGGGTCGTGGCTACGGTATCGAAGACGCCCGTCATTGTGTGGAGACGGTGAATACGATTCGCTCTGCTGCCATTGTTAGTGCACAGAACGATGAAGCACATCCATTCCTATTGTCATTGAAAGGTTGATGTAGAAATGACTAGCGGGAGCTCAAGAATTTATGTAAGTGCATTGCGATTGCTGAGCGTATTGCCCTGGGGGCTCTCAGCGGCATTAACTGTTTTTATGATTGTCAGCCTCCTGTGGTTTAGCCATTATGGTCTGGACTATACTGATGAGTCGTTTTACTTGGTTTCGATGGCCAATCCATCCCGCTACAGTTTTTCAATATCGCAATTCGGCTTTATATATAACCCGATATATAGATTGTTAGGTGGGGATGTTTCAGCGTTACGTCAGTTCAATATTGTTATCATATTTTTCTTGGCGTGGGCTGTTTGTGACTTGTTTCTTAAGAGATTAACACCTCAGTCGGTTGGGGGTGCTTATGCTCGGCTTGTCACTTCTGCCGGTATAGCAATGTCTTCTCTGACGGTTCTCGTTTTCGCCGGATTATGGCTACCAACCCCAAGCTACAACAGCCTAGCATTCAAGGGATTACTGATAATCACCGCCGGCTTACTACTAGGAGATAGAACTGGCTCTCGTTCTAGTACCCTCGGTTGGGTATTGGTTGGTCTCGGCGGTTGGCTGACATTTATGGGCAAGCCCACGACTGCTGCAATGGCAGGCCTTAGCGTTATTGTATATGCACTACTATCAGGAAAATTATCAGTTCGCTCGCTGATAGCACTGTTGAGTTTTTTGGTCTGTCTACTCGTTTCCGCGTTTGTGATTGATGGATCCGTCTCTGGGTTTTTCGCTCGATACCGTGACGGTTTAGAGTTTGCCTCAATGCTAGGGGGAGGGCATTCAGTAGATATACTATTCCGTATTGATGATTTTCAGTTAAGCCTGATGTCGACAGGGATTTTTTGGGCAACTGTTCTAGCTGCTATTGTAGGGCTTATTGCTTCCCTTTTGGAAACTTCGGGGTCTGCAGTTATTGTTGCGTTGATGCAGGTTACGTTGATAGCTATTGGTTTAACAGGTGTTTTTTGGTATTCATCACAAGTCGAAATGCATGATGGTTATCAGAATTTGATGCTTGGCGTTATTCTAATGGCGGCTATTCCAGTTGGTATTTCTACACTGTTGCAATCAAGGCTATTATTATCTTTTATTCAGGTTTTTATAATTGTTCTAGGGTTCGCTTTTTTCTATTTGGTTCCTCTAAGCCCTTTGACTTCCAATTTGGGTTTTAGTGTTTTGCAGAGTGCAGCGTTACTTGCAGTAATAGCGATGGGCTTTGCATTTTTCAGGCGTAAGTATCTTCCTGTGAAGCACGGAAGATACTTAGTATTGGTTGTTCCATTTCTTGGGTTTACATATGCCTATGCACTTGGGACGGGGAATAACTATTGGATTCCTATTGGGAGCGCCGGATTTTTCATTGTGTTATCTGGGCTTCTGGCTATTTCTCATCTTGCCGGCAGGCAAGAGTTTCCTCGGGTGTTGTTCACTGTGTCTATAGTAGTCCAAGTCATTACATTGGGCTTGCTGCTGAAAGGGTTAGAGCATCCTTATCGGCAAACTTACCCACTGTTCGATAATAGCTACGCCATAGACTTGGGAACCCAAGGTGGGCAGTTGAGGCTGGCAGAAAATTCTGGAGAATACATTTCCGCTGCGCGTAATGTTTTTTCCGCATCTGGCTTTATCAAGGGCACGCCAGTGATCGACATGACGGGGCACTCGCCGGGAGTCCTTCATGTAATAGGAGCTGACAGTGTTGGAGTGGCCTGGACTCTCGGTGGTTATCCAGGCAGCACGGTATATGTTGAGAAAGCACTAAAATTAGTGTCCTGCAAACAGCTCGCACAAGCGTGGCTAATCACTGAGCCAAAGGGTCCCCGTCCACTCTCAGAGCAGCTATTGGCAAGTTTTGGGGCAAGTCTTTCAGCTGATTTCGATGTTGTTGGTATGCTTCATTCCACTAATGGTGACGCGCAAACAGTCTATAAGCCGGCGCATCCAATACATATTGTCGAAACAGCCTGCAGTAAATTGCGAGTGAGCTACCCATGAAAAAAATCGCCATCCTCCAATCCAACTACATCCCTTGGAAAGGTTATTTCGACATGATCGCCGCAGTGGATGAATTCATCCTCTACGACGACATGCAATATACTCGGCGCGACTGGCGTAATCGAAACCAAATCAAGACGCCACAGGGCGTTAAATGGCTGACTATTCCCGTCAAGGTAAAAGGCAAATATTACCAGACCATACGCGAAACGGAGGTCGACGGTTACCAGTGGTCAAAGGACCACTGGAACGTCCTGTCGCAGAATTATCGACACGCCCCATGTTTTTGCGAGATTGCTGCCTGGCTTGAGCCACTGTATTTAGCTGAACCAGCAGTGCATCTTTCCCAACTAAATCGACGCTTCATTGACGCCGTCTGCTCTTACCTAGAAATCAAGACAGTTATCAGTAATTCATGGGATTACTCATTGTCTGAAGGTAAGACAAAGCGGCTAGCGAATCTGTGTGCGGCGGCAGGGGGCAGTGAATACATCTCTGGGCCGTCTGCCAAGGACTACATCGAAGAAGCTGTATTTACCGAACGGGGCATTAAATTGACGTGGTTTGATTACGCGGGATACCCTGAGTACCCTCAACTATGTGGTGATTTTACACATGGGGTTAGCATTCTGGATTTGCTCTTCAACTGCGGTAAAGATGCATACCGCTACATGAGGTATGTACGCTAGTGAAGCTGTCCATCGTTGCAACCCTTTATCAGTCTGCTCCCTACATTGCCGAGTTCCATCAGCGTGCCAGTGCTGCTGCCAGACAACTCGTCGGTGACGACTACGAGATCGTGCTGGTGAATGATGGGTCGCCAGACAGTAGTTTGGATCTGGCTGTGCAATTTTCAGAGTGCGACGGCCATGTTGTCGTCGTTGATCTATCGCGCAACTTCGGTCATCACAAGGCCATGATGACCGGGCTTGCCCATGCCAGGGGAGGGCGAGTCTTTCTGATCGACAGCGATCTGGAGGAGGAGCCAGAGTGCCTGATCGGTTTTTCAGACCAGATGCAAATTGAGTCATGTGACGTGGTTTATGGCGTACAGGAACAGCGCAAAGGAAATTGGTTCGAGCGCTGGAGTGGCCAGTGGTTCTATCGTTTTTTCCAAGCGCTGACGGGCTTGGCTCTTCCCGAGAATATAGTCACGGCGCGCCTGATGACCCGTCGCTACGTGGATGCCCTGCTGCGCCATGAGGAAAGAGAGGTCTTCATGGCAGGCCTCTGGTACATCACCGGCTTCGTTCAACGTCCGCAAATAGTCAAGAAGCACAACACCAGCGATACGACGTACACCTTCCGCAGTAAGATGTCGTTGCTTGTGAACTCGGTTACGTCATTTAGCAATGCGCCGCTCGTAAGCATTTTCTATATTGGTATTTCAATTTCACTGTTTGCGCTCTGCTACATCGCCTACCTTTCCATACACTGGATATTCTTTGCCAAACCCTTGAGCGGCTGGACGTCGGTCATGGCCTCGATCTGGCTGCTGGGCGGGATGGTCATCTCGTTCATTGGGGTGATCGGCATCTATCTCTCGAAAATTTTCTCCGAGACCAAACAGCGCCCTTACACAATCGTCAGGCAGGTCTATGCAAAAAAACAAGACTGATCTACTCGTAGAGGTCGCCGACTATTACTCCGAAAAGTTGGCGCAACACGGGGTAACCCCTCGTGGCGTCGACTGGAGCGGCGAAGAGGGTCAGGGACTGCGCTTCGAACAACTGTGCAAGATCATCGATGGTCAGAATCAATTTTCACTCAATGATCTGGGCTGCGGCTACGGGGCGCTTCATGATTTTCTCGTTGGTCGCTATTCAGGATTTTCCTACGCGGGAATAGATGTATCCGAAAGCATGATCAGGTCCGCCGAGCAGCTATATAAGGGTATTCCTCAAGCGCGTTTCGTGCTCGCCAGTCAGCCCGACGGCGTTGCCGATTACGGAGTTGCCAGCGGCATCTTCAATGTTCGTCTGGGGCGGTCGGATGCGGAGTGGTGCGCGTATCTCGAAGCCACGTTGGACATTCTCGACCGCACCAGCCGACTTGGCTTTTCCTTCAATTGCCTTACGGCTTATTCCGATGCGGAGAAGATGCTCGACTACCTCTACTATGCAGACCCCTGTGCTCTGTTCGATCTCTGCAAGCGACGCTACTCGCGCAACGTAGCCCTGCTGCATGATTACGACCTTTATGAGTTCACAATCCTGGTGAGGAAGTCTCCATGAAGAAGCCTCTAGTGATTTTTGGCTTTGGCGATATTGCCCAACTCGCACACTACTATTTCAGCACGGACTCCGATTATGAAGTAGTCGCTTTCACGCTTGACGCCGAGTACATAACAGAAATTTTTTTTTGTGGCTTGCCGGTGGTTGCATTCGAAGAGGTGGCCCAGAAGTATAGGCCTGAGGAATGCGAGTTTTTTGTTGCACTGAGTTATTCCAAGCTCAATGCGGTACGCAAGGAAAAATACCTGGCTGCTAAAGAACTGGGTTACCGCCTGGCTAGCTTCGTAAGTTCACGGACCACCGTGTTAAACGAAGGGCGTATCGGTGAAAACTGTTTTATCTTTGAAGACAATACCATTCAACCATTTGTCACCATCGGGAACAATGTCACCTTGTGGAGCGGCAATCATATCGGCCACCACTCGACCATTAATGATCACTGTTTCATCGCCTCGCATGTTGTTATTTCGGGTGGAGTCGAGATTGGTGAGCAGTGTTTTATCGGCGTGAACGCCACGTTGCGTGACCATATCAAGATCGGCGAGAAGTGTGTGGTTGGTGCCGGCACCTTGCTGCTCGCCGATGCTGAGGCCGAAGGTGTTTATATCGGGAAAGCAACCGAGCGTGCGCAAGTGCCTAGCACGAAGTTGAGACGGATATGAGTGTTAATGCCGTGTGGCGTAAGCTTGGTTTGGTGTTTTGCCCTTCAGGCGAAACGCCTTGGATGAAATCTCACGCAGCTGTTCCAGTAGCTGAAAGTCTTGGAGATAGTCTGTTTAAAATTTATTTTAGTTCGCGTGATGCCCACAACCGTAGTTATACCGGATATGTGGTTGTAGACATAGATCGACCAGAACGTATCCTTGAATTGTCGAAAGACCCTGTCCTTAGTCCCGGCCAACTTGGCGAATTCGACGACAGTGGCGCAATGGCAAGTTGGCTAAGTCACCATGAAGGCCAAAAGTTTCTCTACTACATTGGATGGAATCTGGGTGTTACCGTACCGTTTCGGAATTCAATAGGCCTGGCAATCAGTGTAAAAGACAATGGTTTCAAGCGGTATTCCAGCGGGCCAATCGTTGATCGATCGATTGACGAACCGCATTTCTGTGCAAGTTGTTGCGTTATCCCCGGAAATAATATTTGGCGGATGTGGTATTTGTCCTGCACCGGTTGGTGTATGCGAGACGGCAAGCCCGAGCACAGGTATCACATCAAGTATGCTGAGTCGCTAGATGGTATAAAATGGCAACGAAACGGTGATATTGCTATTGATTTCTTGAATAAGCAGGAATACGCAATTTCTCGACCATCGGTTATTGCTGACACTGATCGATTGAGAATGTGGTATTCATTTAGAGGGGAATCATATCGAATTGGATACGCGGAGTCAGCTGACGGTCGCAAGTGGGAGCGTCTTGATCATCAAGTTGGTATAGATGTTTCTGAAACAGGGTGGGATTCAGAAATGATCGAATACCCATACGTCTTCGATCACGCGGGCCAGAGGTACATGGTTTACAACGGTAATGGCTACGGGAAAACGGGTTTTGGACTGGCCGTATTGGAGGCAGGCTGATGCTGCGGTCGCTAGATCACATATATATTGCTGGGACAATTTTTTTTACTGTCTATAGCCAGCTCATAATGCGCTGGCAAGTGTCTCTTGCCGGTGTGCTGCCTACCGACTTGTTAGGAAAATTGTACTTCGTTGGGCACCTTTTTCTCAATCCATGGGTGATTTCTAGCATTTTAGCCACCCTTTTGGCGGGGATCTCGTGGATGTTGGCTATGTCTCGATTTGAGATCAGTTATGCCTACCCATGGATAAGCCTGAATTTTCTTCTTATGCTTTTCTTTGGGGTGGTGTTGTTCGATGAATCATTCAGTATAGCAAAGCTGTTTGGCACACTTCTTATTGTCGCTGGTATTGTCGTACTAGCAGGGAAATGATCCATGGCACAGGTCACGTACGGCATCAGGGCGATTCTCTCTCACCCGATTATCTATTCATCTTTTCAGTCGCTTATGGGGGCACATAAGTCACGTCAGCATTTCGTCGAGAATTTTGTCAGGCCCTTTCCGGGAATGAAGATTCTCGATGTGGGTTGCGGACCTTCCGATATTCTTGCCTATCTGCCCAATGTAGACTATTGGGGGTTCGATATCAGTGAGGCCTACATTGAGCAGGCCAAAAAACGGTTTGGGGGGCATGGTCAGTTCAACTGCAGACAACTTCAATTTGAGGATCTTGCAGCGTTGCCGAAGTTTGACGTGATACTGGCTTTGGGGTTGCTGCATCATTTAGATGATTCTGTAGCACTGGGCGTCCTGCAACTTGGTTATGAGGCGCTGAAGCCAGGTGGTAGATTGCTGACAATTGATCCTTGTCTGGATCCTTCACAAAATGTAGTTGCTCGTTTCCTGGTTCGCAATGATCGCGGCCAGAATGTGCGTCACAAGGAAGGGTATCAATCGTTGGCCGACAAGGTGTTCGCGTCGCCACGAGTTGAAGTGCACCATCAGGCTTGGATCCCCTATACCCATTGCTCCATGGAGTGCCAGAAATGATCTGGATATTGAACAAGCAAGCGGGGTGTGGAATTGAATAGCTTGAAAATTCCGTTCAACAAGCCGTACATGACCGGCAAAGAGCTTTATTATATTGCCGAAGCGAATTTCGGCAATAAGCTTGCAGGCGATGGTCCTTTCACCAAACGTTGCCACAATTGGCTTGAGCAAAGTACTGACTGTTCCAAGGCACTGTTGACTCATTCTTGTACTGCAGCGCTGGAGATGGCAGCCCTGTTGCTGGATATCCAGCCGGGCGACGAAGTCATAATGCCGTCCTACACCTTTGTGTCGACGGCCAATGCCTTTGTGTTGCGTGGCGGTGTGCCGGTGTTTGTGGATATTCGTGAGGACACGCTGAATCTTGATGAGCGCTTGATCGAAGCGGCCATTACCCCCCGCACTAGGGCGATTGTGCCGGTGCATTACGCGGGTGTCGCGTGCGAGATGGATGCCATCATGGCGATTGCTCGTCGGCACGGCCTCAAAGTTGTGGAGGATGCTGCACAGGGTGTGATGTCTACTTATAAAGGTCGTGCGCTTGGCAGCATTGGTGATCTGGGTGCCTATAGCTTTCACGAAACCAAGAATGTGATCTCCGGCGAGGGTGGAGCGTTGTTGGTTAACGATCCCGAGCTGGCCTTGCGCGCAGAGATTATTCGGGAAAAAGGTACGGATCGAAACCGTTTCTTCCGAGGCGAGGTGGACAAATACACCTGGCAGGAGGTTGGCTCTTCCTTTCTTCCTGGTGAACTAACTGCGGCGTTCCTCTGGGCCCAACTGGAAGAAGCACAAACAATTACTAGGGAGCGTTTGGCAATTTGGGCTCGTTATCATGAGGCGTTGGAAACGCTCGAGAGTAAGGGGCTGCTGCAACGCCCTAGAGTGCCAGTGGACTGTCAGCATAATGCGCACATGTATTATGTGCTACTTGCTCCTGGTATCGGTCGGCAAGCAGTTTTGAGTGAATTAAAGAGCAATGATATAAATGCAGTCTTTCACTATGTGCCACTGCATTCTTCGCCTGCAGGAGAGCGCTATGGCAGGGTCGCAGGGTCGATGGAGGTGACCAATAAAATTTCCAAATGTTTGATTCGATTGCCTCTTTGGGTGGGGCTGACTATAGAACAGCAAGGATGGGTCATGGATGTCCTGAGTCGTGCTGTTGTTGGTGGTGTAAAGTTATAAATCATTGTCCGGCGTCTATTGACTGCTTCTTATAATATTTTTCAGGTAGTTAGAATATGAAGTTTTACCAGCACTCCAGTGCCATCATCGACGACGGTGCTCAGATCGGTGAAGGCTCGCGTGTCTGGCATTTCGTGCATGTCTGTGGCGGAGCCCGTATAGGGAAGGGCGTATCCCTCGGTCAAAACGTCTTCGTCGGCAACAAGGTTGTAATCGGCGATAATTGCAAGGTGCAGAACAACGTTTCGGTGTACGACAACGTCACCCTTGAACAGGGCGTATTCTGCGGCCCTAGCATGGTATTTACCAATGTGTACAATCCGCGTTCGCTGATCGGGCGCAAGGACCAGTATCGCGACACCCTGGTGAAAAAAGGAGCCACCCTCGGCGCCAACTGCACCATCGTTTGTGGTGTGACCATTGGTGAGTACGCTTTCGTCGGGGCCGGTGCGGTAGTCAACAAGGACATATCAGCATATGCCCTGATGGTGGGCGTACCAGCACGCCAGATTGGTTGGATGAGCGAGTTTGGCGAGCAACTGACACTGCCAGTGACAGGTGAGGGCGAAGTTGCCTGCCAGCACACTGGTTCCCGCTATGTATTGAATGGCACAACCCTGAGCAAAGTGGATGCGCAATAAATGATCGAGTTCATCGACCTGAAAACCCAACAAGTCCGTATCAAGGACAAGATCGACGCTGGTATCCAGCGAGTGCTTGCCCACGGCCAGTACATTCTTGGTCCGGAAGTGGCTGAGCTGGAAGAAAAGCTAGCCGCTTTTGTTGGCGCTAAATACTGCATCACCTGCGCCAACGGCACCGATGCGCTGCAGATTGCGCAGATGGCGTTAGGGATTGGTCCGGGCGATGAAGTAATTACCCCTGGATTCACCTATATAGCTACAGCCGAAACTGTGGCCTTATTGGGGGCAAAACCGGTCTACGTTGATATCGACCCGCGTACGTACAACCTCGACCCGAACCTGCTGGAAGCTGCTATCACCCCACGCACTAAAGCTATCATCCCTGTTTCACTCTACGGACAATGCGCGGATTTCGATGCCATCAATGCAATAGCTGCGAAATACGGTATTCCGGTAATCGAGGATGCTGCGCAGAGTTTTGGTGCAACCTACAAAGATAAGCGCTCTTGCAATCTGAGCACTATTGCCTGCACGAGCTTCTTTCCGAGCAAGCCGCTGGGTTGCTATGGCGATGGCGGCGCGATTTTTACCAATGATGAAGAGCTGGCAAAAGTGCTAAGGCAAATTGCGCGTCACGGGCAGGATCGCCGTTATCACCATATCCGTGTGGGGGTTAATAGCCGCCTGGATACACTGCAAGCAGCGATTCTTTTACCCAAGCTGGAGATTTTTCCTAGTGAGCTGATTGCTCGGCAAAAAGTGGCCTTAACCTACGATCGGTTGTTGTCGCAGCACGCGATAAAAAATCCTTATATCGAACCATATAACGTTAGTGCCTATGCCCAATACACTATTTGTGTAGGTCATCGTGATAGCCTACAGCAGCACCTCATGGAGCAGGGTGTACCAACTGCTGTGCACTACCCTATACCATTGAACAAGCAGCCCGCTGTTTTTGATGAAGCGTATCTTCCCGTTGGTGACGAACTTTCGCAGAAGGTAATGAGCTTACCTATGCATCCTTATCTAAAGGCAGGCGATATAAGATTAATAACGCAAGCGTTGTCTAAATGAAACAGTGGGTTCTAGGTCGTTTTAATTCAATAATAGCTCGCTCGATTGCTGTTATGTTTGGTGGTACGGTACTGGCTCAAGGTGTTACTTTTGCGGTGACGCCTTTGTTGAGCAGGCTTTTTACGCCAGAAGATTTTGGAGTACTAGGTGCTTTTGTTGCAATTCTGACAATTTTGATTTCTTTCTCATCGCTGAAGTATGAGCTCGCCATACCACAAGTCCCAATGAGGAAGCATTCGTTAGAATTGGTTTTTTTGTGTATCTACATACTATGCCTGATTTCATTTGTAGTTGCGATTTTTATATTTTTCTTATGGTTTTTTGATTTCTATTACGTGGGAGCTTATCTTTGGGCTCTACCTATAGCTGTTTTTTTAGCAGGCTCTTTTCAAGTCGCGACATATTTCTCTATTAAAGATAAAAATTTTTATTTGCTGTCTAAGGCTAATATATATAGAAGCTCTGCACAGGCATTCTTACAAGTTATTTCAGGTTTTCTTTCATTTGGTAGCGGCTCGCTTGTATTGAGTTATATCATTAGTCAGGGGTTAGGAAGTTTCGAGATTTTGCATGGTGCCTTAAAAGAGGCCAAACCTCCAAAATTTTCAAAATTGATGGTGTTGCTCAGGAAGTATGTTAGGTTTCCAAAATTCTCTGCTTCTGCAAGTACTTTAAATACTGCGGCCACCAACTCTTTACCCTTTCTTATTATCTATTTTTGGACGGTAGCAGATGCAGGGCTTTTTGCACTGACTCAGCGAGCGATGGGTGCGCCTATGGCTTTTTTGGGCGCTGCTATTGCAAGTGTTTACTTGTCTGAGTTTCCCGAAATACTAAAGCGAAATCCTATTGATGCCAAAAAATTCTATATTAAATCGTTTAGAAATTTATTGTGGTCTGGGTTGCCTTTGGTTACTGTATCTACACTAATTCTTTTTTATTTTTCTGAGTATATATTTGGTGGCGAATGGGGTGGTGTTTCATCGTTAGTATTGGTGTTGGCTCCTTTTTTTCTTGGACAGTTTGTTGCGTCACCATTAAGTCAGACTCTAAATGTCATCGGCAGGCAAGATGTCCAGTTGATTTGGGATGTTTGTCGTCTATTTGTTGTTGTGGCTTGTCTAATCGCTTGCGGTATATATGAGGTCGGATTTGCTGTTTCGATACTTATCTACAGCATCTGGATGTTATTTTTCTATGTCGCGAGCATTTTTGTAACTTTAAAATTAATCAGTCGAGTTGGCTTGGAGGTTAAATGAAAGTTTTCACTGTGGTTGGGGCTAGGCCCCAGTTTATTAAAGCAGCTGTACTTTCTCGTGCGTTCTTAGCGCACAATATTGAAGAGGTGCTTGTTCATACTGGACAGCATTATGATAATGATATGTCAGATGTTTTCTTTAGTGAACTTAGTATTCCTCAGCCTTCCTACAATCTTGCTGTGGGAGGTGGTACGCATGGGCAAAATACTGGTCGTATGTTGGAGAAACTTGAGGAGTTGATGGTTGTAGAAAAGCCAGATTGGGTTTTAGTTTACGGTGATACCGATAGTACGCTTGCTGGTGCGCTTGCTGCCGCTAAACTTTATATTCCAATCGCACATATCGAGGCGGGCCTGCGCTCATTCAATCGTAGGATGCCTGAGGAAATTAATAGAGTATTGACTGATCATGTATCCTCATTGCTTTTTTCTCCCACTCAAGTGGCTGAGGAAAATCTATTGAATGAGCGAATTGCAGCTGAAAAAATACATGTCGTTGGTGATGTGATGTACGATGCGACCATTTTTTATTTGGATCGTGCTAAAAAGCCAAGTTGGTTTGATGTTGAAGGGTTCGAAGTTAATAATTTTATACTTTGCACCGTTCACAGAGCCGAAAATACGGATTCGGAGATTAGAATCAGGAATATTTTGTCAGGTCTGGGCTGTTCTCAGCTCCCAGTAATTTTGCCCATGCATCCGCGTACACGAAAAAAACTTGAATCTTTATCCATATTGATACCAGATTGTGTTCGAGTTGTTAGCCCTGTTGGTTATCTTGAAATGAACTGGTTAGAGGCTAATTGTAGGCTAATAGCTACTGATTCGGGCGGCGTTCAAAAAGAAGCCTACTTCCATAAGAAATATTGCGTGACCATGCGTAACGAAACCGAATGGGTTGAGCTTGTCGAAAAAGGAGTGAATATTCTCGTTGGTGACTCTGCTGAAAGAATAAAAGAAGCTATAAATTCTTCTGATACATATGATTTCAGTGAGTTTATATATGGTCAGGGTGACACAGCTTCTAAAATTATAAATGTGCTATTTGCTAATACCCAATAACTGGTTTCTTCTCTTATAGATATAGGTATGTTTGTTTTGAAAAATCTAGCTGAAAGGCTTTTTCTCCCTGGGTTTGGCTTTTTTATCTTTTTATTTTTTATTGGCCTGACTTATTGTGTTATTCCATTTTCGCTCTTCATGTTTTTTTCAGTAGATGAGTACTTTTTAAAGTTATCCGGATTGACCTTTTTCTCAATAGTTATACTCGTGGCTGGCTATTTCACTCCGTTATTTGATGGCCAGTTTTCTCCGGGCGTGCGCCGAGTTATAATTAAAAGTACGGGTTTTAACTGTATAGTGTGGTTGTTTTTTTTAATGTTTGCAGCGTATACATTTTATACTGCTCCATCTATACCTCTATACAGTGCTTTACAGGGTGCTAATGCAGACGACCTAAGCCAGCAGAGAGGTGATTTTTTCAAAGGTCGTACGGGGCTGGAATCAATATTATTATACTTGAGTACGATTTTTACAACAGTACTTATTCCCTATAGTCTGGTCTTAATGTATAGGGATAATAATAAATACAGACATTTATTCTTCTTCATGTCGTTTATTTTTTGTATAAGCTTTTTGCAGAAAGCTCTTTTTCTTAATATTTTTTTACCTGTCTTGGTTTGCTTTGCCATAACGGGACGACTTTCAATTCGTATGTTTTTAGCTTGCCTGTTAGGTATTCCATTTATTTTAGCGATTGCTGTTTTTCTTTCGCTTGGTGATGCGTCAACCGCGATGCGTACAGAAAATGTACCGCTGGCCTATTATTTTTCTGCTGAATATTTGCCACTTGGCGGATTGGATTATCTGTTTTGGCGTCTATTTGCCGTGCCATTGTTTACTGCTACTGACACCCTGCTCGTACATTCTGAGATATTCAAGGGCGATTTTTTGATGGGGGCAACCAGTACGTTCCTGTCACTGGTTTCTGGTATGGACAGAGTTAACATAGAGCGTTTTGTTTTTCAGCATCAGTTCGGAAGCTGGAATGAAATTGCTAACGCTAATGCTGTTTTTATATCTGACGCCTATGTTAACTTTGGTTGGACTGGTGTTTTTTGTTTCTCGTTCTTTATTGGCCAGGTTTTTAGGTGGTTCAGGCTCTCTAATGATGTTGCCTTCAAGTCTTTGTGGCCTGTTTTTGCTTTGACATTATACTCGGCATCCCTAATTGGAATGCTTATGAGCAACGGTTTTCTGTATATATTATTTCATGCGCTATTTGTTAGGGTCTACTGCATATCGAGATGATGGTTTTACAGGGCTATTTTTACTTATGCTTTGAGGTTGTTTTATGAATGTTGTTTTTATTGTGCACTATTATCCACCGGTCAATAGTTCGGGGGCCAAGCGTGTAGAAGCGATTTCCAAGTATCTTGCTTCGGATGGGCACTCTGTGACGGTTATAACAACAAAAAAAACCGCGACTGACGGTAGGTTTACGGAAGCTTATCCGGCAGGAGTCAATGTCATTGAATTAGATGGTTTTGGCAGAAAAATCCCATCGACCGAGAGTCATGGTGTTTTTGAGCCGATGTATACTGAAGCCCCATCTTTCAAAAGGCGATTTAAGAATTTTGTCCTTAAGATGTTAGGCCAAATACCTGACCCTCGCTTACCTTTTGCAGTTGCTTTTCTGAAGCCGACTTTAGATCTAAAAGTTAACTCGGTGCTGCGATCTGCAGATGTTGTGATTGGGTCTGCTCCGCCATGGCCGATGCTCCTGGCTGCTGTGATATGTAAGAAAAGGTTCGGCGTTCCCTGTGTCCTTGATTACAGAGACCATTTTAGTGAGTGCCACGAGATGCCTGGTGGTGCTTTTGCGAAGTGGCTAGAGTTTAAGTTTGATAGGTGGCTGGTTGGGAATTCCGATCACGTGGTCGCTATATCGGAGCCAATGAGCGCTTACTATAGGGGTATGACTCCTAGAGTGACTACGATAATGAATGGTTATGACCATGAGGTTTTGGACTTCGCGCGCAACCAAGTTTTGCCGCATGATTCTCGTTTAACAGTTATTCGCTATATGGGAATTGTATCGCCAGGGCGAGTTCCTCATAATGTGATGAGGGCTCTTGTGCGACTTCGTGAGCTTAATACCCCTGCTTTTGAGCGCCTCAGGTTTGAGTTTTATGGTGGTGCTGATTTGATCAAAGCTGCGCTATCCAACACTTATCCAAGTATTCAGGGTGCATTTTCGTTTTATGGTGCAGTCCCATATGTGGAGTCTTTGAAGCTTGTTGTTGGGGCAGATTACTTACTATTCTCCGAGACCTCCTCGCAGGAATCGGTCAGTGCTCGAGGTATTTTAACTACTAAGCTTTTTGAATATCTTGGTTCCGGCCGACCGATTGTTGCTGATATATCTCCACAAGCTCTTGCTGGATCATTTTTGGTTAAAGCCAGTGAGTCTCATTTCGTCGGCACACAATCTGATATCTTTCTACATGCATTCCTTGATGAAGATTTTTACTTAAGAAAGGAAAGTTTTTTTTCAGACTTTGCCAAAGGCCTCTCAAGGCGAGCTCAAGCTAATCAATACGCTGAAGTTATTCAGCTAGTGAACAAAGGTTAAAATGCTATGCCTAATAAGCAGTTATCATTTGCGATGTGTCGTAATTGCATCATGGACACAAGCGATCCTCGTATCTCTTTTGATGGGGAGGGTGTCTGCGAATACTGCAACAATTTCAAATCAGAAATCGCTCCCAACTGGCATCCCGATGGGCGCGGGGAGGCGGAGCTTGCAGCACTCGCCGCGAAAATCAAGAAACAGGGTGAGGGCAAGGATTTCGACTGCATCATCGGCCTGAGTGGCGGCCTCGATAGTTCTTACGCAGCTTATATCGCCAAGGAAAAGATGGGGCTGCGCCCGTTGCTTTTTCACGTGGATGCGGGCTGGAATACTGACCAGGCGGTGGGCAATATCGAGAAGCTGGTAGATGGCCTTGGCCTGGATCTCTATACCGAGGTGATCAACTGGGAAGAGATGAAGGATCTGCAGGTTGCTTTTTTGCGTTCGCAAATTGCGGACCAGGATTTGCCTCAGGATGCTGCTTTTTTTTCCGGGCTGTACAAGTTCGCACGTAAGAACGGCATCAAATATGTGCTCACCGGTGGCAATTATTCGACCGAGTGCTGCCGCGAGCCGGAGGAGTGGGGCGGGTATCCAGGGATCGACAAGACCCTGTTTACGGATATCCACAAGCGCTTCGGCAAGCGACCGCTCAAGACTTTCCCCCTTGTCGATATTATGACATACAAGATTCTCTACCAGCGTGTGCTGGGCATGCAAATCGTCAAACCGCTCAATCTTGTGCCTTATGTCAAGCAAGAAGCCGAAGCCGAGCTGGAGCGTCGTTTCGGCTGGCAGAAGTTTCAGCATAAGCACCACGAGTCGCGGTTTACGCGTTTCTACGAAGATTATTGGATGCCGCGCAAATTCGGCTACGAGAAGCGTCGTGCCCACTTTTCCAGCCTGATCATGACCGGGCAGATGACTCGGGACGAGGCTCTGGCTCGCATCGCCAAGCCAGAAATGGACGAGCAGTTCCTGAAGACGGAGTTCGAATTTGTGGCTAACAAGCTGGGGCTGTCGGTCGAAGAATTGCAGGCGATATTCGAAGGGGAAAACAAGACTTACAGGGACTACAAGAACAAGCGCTTTCTTATCGGTATTGGTTCGCGTGTAATGAGCGCCCTCGGATTGGAGAGAAGGCTTTTCAGATGATCACCATCATCGATTATGGTCTGGGTAACATTCAGGCTTTCGTCAACGTCTACAAACGCCTACATATACCGGTCACGGTGGCCAAGAATAGCGATCAGCTGGTTGGAGCCAGCAAGCTTATCTTGCCTGGAGTCGGAGCTTTCGACCATGCTATGCAGCGCTTGAATGCTTCTGGCATGCGGAAGACGCTGGATGACATGATCATCAGTCAAGGTACTCCTGTGCTAGGGGTATGTGTGGGCATGCAAATGCTTGCCGACTCAAGTGACGAGGGCGTCCTGCCTGGCTTGGGCTGGATTCCTGGGAAGGTTCGCAACTTTCACTCTATGACCGAGTCCAGTGAGCTCGCCTTACCTCACATGGGCTGGAACGACGTGTCGCCTAAGCTCGGTAATCCTTTGTTTCATGGGCAAGATGACGACTGGCTGTTTTACTTCCTTCACTCGTATTTCTTCGAGTGCGCTCAACCTGAACATATCGCCGCGACGGCTACCTATGGCATTGGCTTCAGTTGTTCCGTTGCGTCGAAGAACGTTTTTGGGGTGCAGTTCCATCCTGAGAAGAGTCACCACTGTGGTGTCGCCTTACTGAAGAACTTCGCGGAATTGTGAAATGTTGAGACCACGCATCATCCCTTGCTTGTTGATTCAGGATAGCGGTCTTGTTAAGACCGTTCGTTTCAAGGACTCCAAATACGTTGGCGATCCGATTAATGCGGTGAAGATCTTCAATGAGAAGGAGGCGGATGAGCTGATCGTCATTGATATTGACGCCAGCGCTAAGAACCGCGAGCCCGACTATCAGCAGATCGCTCATCTAGCGTCTGAATGCAGAATGCCCCTTTGCTACGGTGGCGGCGTACGCACGGCAGAGCAGGCCAAGCGCATCATCGAACTGGGCGTCGAAAAGGTCGCTATCAGTTCGGCTGCGCTTGCCAACCCTGCTCTGATTAGTGAGATTGCCGCTGAAATCGGACGGCAGAGCGTTGTCGTTGTTTTGGATCACAAGCAGCGATTACTGGGTAAAGTCCAGGATGTGTGGACGCATAATGGCACCCGCAACACCAAGCGCAGTGTTGTTGATGTTGCGCTTGAAATGGAAAAGCTTGGGGCGGGAGAGATCGTTATCAACTCCATCGATAACGATGGCAAGATGAAAGGCTATGACTTATTGCTGGCTGCGCACCTGCGCGAAGTGCTAACCGTACCGCTGACGGTGCTGGGTGGTGGTGGCAGTCTCGAGGATATGCACAAGGTGGTCGCATCCTGTGGCGTTGTCGGTGTGGCTGCCGGCAGTTTTTTCGTCTTCAAAGGCCCTTATCGCGCGGTACTTATCAGCTATCCCACGTCACAGCAGAAGCGCGACTCTATCTATTCAGCTCTGCAAGGCCGCCGCTAGGCTGCATTGCTTTATGATTTCAGGATTGCATATGTTCAATGGTAAGAAGCTGCTCATTTCCGGTGGCACTGGTTCATTCGGCAATGCCGTGCTCAAACGATTTCTCGCCAGCGATATCGCTGAAATTCGTATTTTTAGTCGTGATGAGAAAAAGCAAGATGACATGCGTAAGCAGTATGCCAACGCCAAGCTTAAATTCTATATCGGCGATGTACGGGATTATCAAAGTGTATTGAACGCTACGCGCGGGGTGGATTACATCTTTCATGCGGCGGCGCTCAAGCAGGTGCCGTCTTGTGAGTTTCATCCGATGGAAGCCGTTAAGACCAATGTGATCGGTACGGACAACGTGCTCGAAGCGGCAATCCAGAATGGCGTCAAGCGCGTGGTTTGCCTGAGTACTGACAAGGCGGTGTATCCGATCAACGCCATGGGTATTTCAAAGGCAATGATGGAAAAGGTCATGGTGGCTAAGTCGCGTAATGTTGATGACACCAAGACGGTTATTTGCGGCACTCGGTACGGCAATGTTATGGCTTCCCGTGGTTCGGTGATTCCGTTGTTTATCGAGCAAATTCGTGCCGGTAAGGCGCTGAGCATTACCGATCCGAATATGACCCGTTTTATGATGACACTGGGTGATGCCGTCGATCTGGTGCTCTACGCCTTTGAGCATGGCAATAACGGTGACCTATTCGTACAGAAGGCGCCTGCCGCAACGGTGGAGACGCTGGCTCGTGCGCTGACCTCATTGCTAGGCAAACCAGAACATCCGATTCAGGTTATTGGCACTCGGCATGGCGAGAAACTTTTCGAGGCCTTGCTCAGTCGTGAAGAAATGGCCTGTGCGGAAGATCGGGGCGAGTACTACCGTGTGCCACCGGACCTGCGCGACCTCAACTACAGCAAGTTTGTGGAGCAGGGTGAAGAGAAGATTTCGCACATGGAAGATTACAACTCGCACAACACCGAACGCTTGGATGTGGACGGTATGCAACGCCTGCTCCTCAAGCTTGAGTTTATGCGTGCCATCCAGCGTGGCGAGCACGCAATTGCGGAGGAGTGAGTGATGAAGGTACTGATCACAGGCGCTAATGGCTTTGTTGGCCAGAACCTTGTTGCGCATTTGAGCGAGCGTGCGGATGTCGAGGTGTTGCGTTTTACCCGTGAAGATTCGTTGGCGAGCTTGCCGAACCTAGTAGCGGAGGCAGATTGCATTTTTCACCTTGCTGGCGTTAACCGTCCGCAGAATCCGCTTGATTTCAAGGCCGGCAATACCGATTTAACCATCGCGCTTTGCAAGGCGATCAAGGCCAGTGGTCGACAGACTCAGGTGCTGTACACATCATCCAGTCAAGCTGAACTGGATAACGCCTATGGCAACAGCAAGCGTGGTGCCGAAGAGGCATTGCTTGAGCTGGCAGCCACCAGTTGTGCCGCAGTGCATCTGTTTCGCTTGCCCAATGTATTTGGCAAGTGGGCGCGCCCGAATTACAACTCTGCGGTGGCGACCTTCTGCCATAACATCACGCGTGATTTGCCTATCCAGATTAATGATCCCGATGCTCGCATCAATCTCGTCTACATCGACGACGTGATCAGTCATTTCATTGGGGTCATGGATGGCCAGTTAGCCGGCGGGCCTTTCGTCAGTGTCGAGCCTCAATACAGCATTACGATTGGCGAACTGGCCGAACAGCTGCATACCTTCCGCAATAGCCGCAAGTCGATGATCACCGAGCCGGTGGGGACTGGGCTGGTGCGGGGGTTGTATTCCACGTATATCAGCTACTTGCCGCCCGAACGTTTCACTTATGAAGTGCCGAAATACGGTGACGCTCGTGGCGTGTTTGTGGAAATGCTTAAAACCAAGGATTCGGGGCAGTTTTCGTTCTTTACTGCGCATCCAGGCATTACTCGTGGTGGGCATTATCACCACTCCAAGACCGAAAAGTTTTTGGTCATAAAGGGTAAAGCTTGTTTCCGTTTCCGACAGATTGTTTCCGGCGAGTTCTACGAGCTGTTCACTGAGGGTGATACGCCTGAAATCGTTGAAACCGTTCCAGGTTGGACGCATGACATTACCAATGTCGGTGATAAGGAAATGATGGTAATGCTCTGGGCGAATGAAATATTTGATCGTGAACACCCAGATACCTTCACCCGCGCGGTGGGTACTGAGGCATGAGCGGCAGCGAACAGGACACCGTAATGAAAAAACTGAAAGTTGTAACGGTAGTGGGCACCCGTCCGGAGATCATTCGCCTGTCGCGAGTCATGGCCAAGCTGGATGAGTGCTGTGAGCATGTGTTAGTGCATACCGGTCAGAATTACGATTATGAGTTGAATCAGATTTTTTTTGATGACTTGGGTATTCGCAAGCCGGATCACTTTCTCAATGCGGCCGGTAGCAGCGGTGCCGAAACCATCGGTAATGTGATTATTGCGGTGGATCGCGTGCTGGCGGAGGTGAAACCCGAAGCTTTGCTGGTGTTGGGTGACACCAACAGCTGCATGGCCGTGATTCCCGCAAAACGCCGCAAGATTCCTACCTTCCATATGGAAGCCGGCAACCGCTGTTTCGACATGCGTGTACCGGAAGAGATTAACCGGCGCATTGTTGATCACACGGCTGATATCAATCTGACCTACAGCACCATTGCGCGTGACTATCTGCTGCGTGAAGGTTTGCCGCCCGACATGATTATCAAGACCGGTAGCCCGATGTTTGAGGTGCTCAATTATTACCGTGAAGGTATCGAAGCCTCTGATGTGTTGGAGCGCTTAGGTTTAGAGGCGGGTAAGTTCTTTGTGGTCAGTGGGCACCGCGAAGAAAATATCGACTCGGACACTAATTTCCTCAAGCTGGTGGATGTGCTCAACACGGTTGCTGAACATTACGATTACCCGGTAATTGTGTCTACGCATCCGCGCACCCAGAAGCGAATCGATGCAATGGGTGTGTTGTTTCATGACAATGTGCGGTTGCTGAAGCCGTTGGGTTTTATGGATTTCAATAAGCTGCAACTTACCTCTAAGGCGGTGTTATCTGATAGCGGCACAATCAATGAGGAGTCGTCGATTCTCAACTTTCCGGCGCTGAACATCCGCGAGGCTCATGAACGTCCGGAAGGCATGGAGGAAGCTGCGGTAATGATGGTTGGCCTAGAAGTTGAGCGCGTTATGCAGGCGCTGCAACTTTTGGAAACCCAAGGTCGTGGTAAAGAGCGCAGTCTACGCCTAGTCGGTGATTACAGCATGCCCAACGTGGCCGACAAGGTAGTGCGCATCGTGCACAGTTATCGTGACTATGTGATGCGCACTGTTTGGAAGCAGAACAACTGAGCCTTTATATGTTTGAGCAAAAATTGAAGGTTCTAATCGTAAGTCAATATTTCTGGCCAGAGAACATGCGAGTCAATGATCTTGCTGAGGGATTGGTTCAGCGTGGTCACGAAGTCACGGTATTGACTGGCTTGCCCAATTATCCGGAAGGGCGCGTATTTGAGGATTATCGCCGGTCGCCTGAGCACTACGCCGAGTATCGGGGTGCAAAGATTGTGCGGGTGCCATTCATTCCACGCGGTAAGCGCAGCATCACTCTTATTCTGAACTACGTGTCGTTTTTTATTAGCGGATCTGTGTTGGGTTGTTGGAAGTTGCGTGGAAAAGAGTTCGACGCCATTTTCGTTTATGCGGTATCACCGATCATGTCTGCAATACCTGCGTTAGTGATCGGCAAGTTCAAGCGGGTGCCTGTGTTTATCTGGGTTCTGGATCTGTGGCCCGAAACATTAAAGGCGGTTGGAGTCTTGAGCAATGCACGTCTACTTGCTCTAGTGGGCAAAGGAGTATCCTGGATCTATAACAGGGCCGACTATTTGCTCCTCCAATCGAAAGCTTTTAGCTCCAGCGTGAGGAAGTATTGTACGCTGGAGATGCCATCCGAGCGGCTGGTTTATTTCCCAAGTTGGGCCGAGGATGGCTTTTCTAGTCTGCCTGCGGAGGACTCGCCTCTGATCAAGCGTGATCTGCAGTTTTTCACCATTTTGTTTGCCGGCAACTTGGGTGAGGCGCAGGACTTTCCCGCCATTCTCGATGTAGCCGAGGCTTTGCGTGGCAAGTTGGCCATACGTTGGGTGATCGTCGGCGACGGCAGGATGAGTGGATGGCTTGAACAACAGGTCGCCGAACGGGGATTGGACAATGTGTATCTGTTAGGGCGCCATCCTCTCGACGCCATGCCACCTCTGTTCGCTACGGCAGATGCATTGCTGGTCTCGCTGAAAACTAACGAAGTATTCGAGAAAACCATCCCCGGCAAGGTACAGGCCTACTTGGCATCCGGTAAGCCGATCCTGGGCATGATCGATGGTGAAGCGGCCCGAGTCATTGGGGAGGCCGGTGCCGGTCTAGCCTGTTCTTCGGGTGATCGTCAGGCGTTCGCCAACGTTGTCGAGCAAATGGCGCTGATGACCTCGAGTCAGCGCGAGGCGATGGGGGCGTTGGGCAAACATTACTATGAAGAATATTTCTCCAAGGGAAAACTCTTCTCGGATCTGGTGAGTTTGTTTCGTCAGGCCACTCGCAGGGACGGCAAGTCATGTTAAAGAAAGTGCTGTTGACTGGAGGTACGGGGTTCGTTGGGCAATCTGTGCTTAATCGCCTTTGCAGTGACGGTATGCAGGTGCTCGTCTGTTCTCGTGCTCCGATGAGTGTTCCGAGCGGAGTTAAGCATTTGTCCGTGGCTGGACTCAACGCCAATACAGACTGGAAATTCGCACTCGACGGAATTGAGGCGATTATTCACTGCGCCGCTCGCGTCCACGTCATGAACGATACGTCATCTGACCCACTCACCGAATTCCGCAAGGTTAATGTCGACGGCACCTTGAATCTGGCGCGGCAGGCAGTTGCAGCAGGTGTAAGTCGCTTTATCTTTATCAGCTCGATCAAGGTCAACGGGGAGGGCACGGTTCTAGGTATGCCTTACCACGCTGATGCTCAGCCTGATCCTATGGACCCGTATGGCATCTCCAAGATGGAGGCCGAACAGGGTTTGCGGGTATTGGCGGACGAAACCGGGATGCAGGTGGTAATTATCCGTCCGGTTCTGGTTTATGGGCCGGGTGTTAAGGCCAACTTCCTTAACATGATGCGCTGGCTGCACAAGGGTGTGCCTTTGCCTTTTGGGGCTATCCACAATCGACGCAGCCTTGTCGCCTTGGACAATTTGATCGATCTGATCGTGACCTGTATCGACCACCCTGCTGCTGCGAATCAGACCTTTTTGGTCAGTGATGGCGAGGATCTTTCGACTACCGAGTTGTTGCGCCGGATGGGCACGGCGCTGGGCAAGCCGGCGCGCTTGTTGCCAGTGCCAAGTCGGTTGCTCGAAGTAGGGGCGGCGCTGTTGGGTAAGCAAGCACTTGCCCAACGGTTGTGTGGCTCGCTGCAAGTCGATATCAGCAAGACACGCGAACTACTCAATTGGACTCCGCCAGTCAGCGTTGATGAGGCGCTGGCTAAAACGGCGGAGAGTTTTCTTCAGCAGCGCTGAAGGTATGTTGGATGTGCGTTACCGGGTTAACGCGACTGCATTTTTCCAACGTTTAACCCGTGGGTGATTTTATTTATGTGTGGTGGATATGAAGCGTTTGTTTGACCTGTTTCTTGGCGCGTGTGCTGCGCTGGTACTTCTGTTACCGGTTGGCCTAGTTGCCTTGGCTGTGCGCCTGACGTCGAATGGGCCTGCGCTGTACTGGTCGGATCGCGTGGGGCGGGACAATGAGATTTTCCGTATGCCTAAATTTCGTAGCATGCGTGTTGGCACGCCTGCGGTGGCGACCCACTTGTTACAAGACCCCAATGCCCACCTGACGCCGATTGGCTCGTTCTTGCGTAAATCTAGCCTGGATGAGTTACCGCAACTGTGGAGCATCTTAAGGGGCGACATGAGCTTTGTCGGTCCAAGGCCTGCATTGTTTAATCAGGACGATTTGATTGCTTTGCGTACGCAAAGTGGAGTGCATCATCTGCTACCTGGGCTTACCGGTTGGGCTCAGGTCAATGGCCGGGACGAGTTGCCTATTCCGCAAAAGGTTAAGTTGGATGTTGAATATTTAAATAAGCAGTCGCTGTGGTTCGACATACGTATTCTTTGGTTGACCTTCGTCAAGGTGGTAAGTCGTCATGGTGTCTCTCATTAAGTCTCTGGCTCTGATGCCTTCAAGCCGGGTATGTGAAATGGAGCTGCGGGCGTGAGCGAGAAGACATTACTTATCATCGGTGCAGGCGGGCACGGCAAGGCTGTTGCAGAAGCAGCGTTGCTCAGCGGTGATTGGCAATGGGTTGCATTTGTTGATGACCGCTGGCCCGAGCTGCGCGAAACCTTTGGCTGGCCGGTTGTCGCTGACGTGGCGGGGTTAGCTGCCTTAGGTATTCAGTGCGAAGGCGCCATTGCAGCAATTGGTAATAACGCCCTGCGTGAGCAGTGCGTCAATGCCATTCACAGGGCTGGTTTGCAGCTTGTAACCATCGTGCACCCGCGCGCCTGCGTGAGTGCTGCCGCTGTTGTGGGCGCAGGTACGGCGATCATGGCGCTGGCGATGGTGGGTGTTGATGCTCTGATTGGCCAGGGGGGTATCGTCAATGCCAATGCCACCGTCGATCATGATACAAGTCTTGGGGATTTTGCTCATCTTGGCGTTGGTGTTCAGTTGGCCGGTGGCGTGAAAATTGGCGCGCGGGCCTGGCTGCAGGCAGGCTGTAGCGCGGGGTATCAGGTGGTAGTTGGCGAGGGCACAGTGTACGCGCCGGGGTCGGTACTGCAGACTGATGAGTTAGTTAGGGTTTAGGTGTCAAGGTGTTGTATGGGCGGTTGTAGGGGCCCAGCAATTCTAATGGTTTGTAAGGGCTATTACCGCCAGCGTAGTTGTAGCGTCGCCGACAGGGTTTTTTGACGTTGGTCTTACATTTGTAGCTGAGCGTCTGTTCACCGTTGAATTTTTCCAGCAGCAGTCTTTTTTATCCGGCGAGGGGCTTCACTTCGCTTGTTTTTATGCTCTAAGGATTGAGGTGTTTGTTGTGTTGAGACTTGCTGAAAAGTTGCGCAGCCGTCTGGTTAGCTTGCCACGACGTCAGAAGCGATTGATTCAGGTCAGCATGGATGTGCTGCTCGTCTGGGCGGCCCTTTGGCTGGCGTTTGTTGTGCGGTTGGGTGATAGCAAGGCGATCGAACCTTTTGGCGGGCATGCTTGGTTATTTGCGTTGGCGCCGATTATCGCCATTCCGTTGTTTATTCGCTTTGGTATGTACCGCGCGGTGATGCGGTACTTCGGAAACGATGCGCTGCTCGCCATCGCCAAGGCCGTTACGCTCTCGGCGCTATTACTGGCGTTGGTTGTTTATTGGCACCAAGGTGCGCCGAAGCTTATACCGCGTTCGATGGTGTTCAATTACTGGTGGTTGAGCCTGGTGATGGTCGGCGGGCTGCGTTTGCTGATGCGTCAGTATTTTATGGGCGACTGGTTCTCAGCCGACCAACCTGGCAGGCTGCAAGGGCGTGATTTCGGTTCACCAAAAGTGGCGATTTTCGGTGCAGGCGCAGCCGGTAATCAGTTGGTGGCGGCACTCAGGCTGGGACGTGCGATGCGCCCAGTCGCGTTTATTGATGATGATGCCGGCATTGCCAATCGCACGATTGCTGGGCTGCGGGTTTATACCTCTAAGCACATCCAGCAGATGATCAACGAAACCGGCGCCGATGAGATTCTCTTGGCCATGCCTTCGGTTTCGCGTGCTCGGCGGCGGCAGATTTTAGCTGAGCTGGAGTGCTTCCCGCTGCATGTACGCAGCGTCCCTGGGTTTATGGATTTAGCCAGCGGTCGGGTCAAGGTTGATGATGTTCAAGAAGTGGATATCGCCGACTTACTGGGACGCGATGCGGTGCCGCCACAGCAGGCGTTATTTGAGCGCTGTATTCGCGGCCAGGTGGTGATGGTCACCGGCGCGGGTGGCTCGATTGGTGCTGAGTTGTGCCGGCAGATTGTGCTTAACCAGCCGCTGACGCTTTTGTTGTTTGAGCACAGTGAGTTCAACCTCTACAGCATTCACGCAGAGCTTGAAGCGCGGATTAAACGTGAGTCGCTGCCGCTGCGTTTGGTGCCGATTCTGGGGTCTATCCGCAGTGCCGATCGGCTGTTGGATGTGATGAAAACCTGGAAAGTAGACACGCTTTATCACGCGGCGGCGTACAAGCATGTGCCCATGGTTGAGCACAATATCGCTGAAGGTGTGCTGAATAACGTGGTGGGCACACTGAACACCGCGCAAGCTGCGATCAGGGCGGGGGTGAGCAATTTTGTGCTGATCTCAACCGATAAAGCGGTGCGGCCCACCAATGTGATGGGCAGTACTAAGCGTTTAGCCGAGATGGTGCTGCAAGCGCTTAGCCATGAGTCTGCGCCCGTGTTATTTGAAGATGACAAAGCGCTACGTCAATTAAACAAAACGCGCTTTACCATGGTGCGTTTTGGCAATGTGTTGGGCTCATCCGGCTCGGTGATTCCGCTGTTTCACGAGCAAATTAGTAAAGGCGGGCCGGTGACGGTGACGCATCCCAATATCACCCGCTATTTTATGACCATCCCCGAAGCCGCGCAGTTGGTGATCCAGGCCGGCGCCATGGGTGAGGGCGGTGATGTGTTTGTGTTGGATATGGGCGAGCCGGTGAAAATTGCTGAGCTGGCGGAAAAAATGATTCACCTCAGCGGCTTAAGCGTACGTTCTGATAGAGCGCCCCATGGTGATATTGCCATCGAGTTCACCGGCTTGCGTCCGGGTGAGAAGCTCTACGAAGAACTGCTGATCGGTGACAACGTCAGCCCGACTGAGCATCCAATGATCATGCGCGCCAGTGAAGAGCATCTTCCTTGGGAGACATTTAAGCCAGTGCTGAGCGAAATGTTGGCGGCGGTAGCGCGTGATGACTATGACCGGGTGCGCCAGCTATTGCGTGAGACAGTCAGTGGCTATAAACCAGAAGGTGAAATTGTTGACTGGATTCATTTGCAACGCCGCATAGAACCGTAATGGAGCACGCTCGAGAATTGATTGCACATCGAGTGGCGAGAGTCTGTGCATGGGTGGGATAGATGCTGCTGGATAGAGTGCCGCGTCGCACAGTGAAGATTTTTTGGTAGGCCAGTTTGACAGGTGTGTAACAGCGTCTAGTTTTGACAAAGTGTGGAGCTGGATGTCCCACGCGCCCCACTAAAACTAATGAAAGGACGCACCCATGCTTAACGCAAAACTCTCTTCTCTGTTGTTTGCTTTGCTGGCTTCTTTCTCACTGATGGTCTCCGCCGCTGAAGTTGCAACCCCGGCGGGCACTGATGCACAACGTGCTGA
This sequence comes from Pseudomonas sp. TMP9, assembly GCF_037943105.1. Taxonomy (NCBI): domain Bacteria; kingdom Pseudomonadati; phylum Pseudomonadota; class Gammaproteobacteria; order Pseudomonadales; family Pseudomonadaceae; genus Pseudomonas; species Pseudomonas vesperimontis. Next base: position 2,333,643 of record NZ_CP149803.1, on the reverse strand, counting down.
AGTGGCTGTTACCACCGTCAATCTCAACACTGCCGATGCGGCCACCCTAGAACGTGAGCTATTGGGTATTGGCCAAGTTAAGGCGCAGGCGATTGTTGCTTACCGCGATGAGCACGGCGCGTTCGCCTCAGTGGATGAGTTGCTGGAAGTTAAAGGCATTGGCGAAGCAACGGTGGAGAAGAATCGCGGTAAGTTGAGTATCAACTGACGGGTAAATGTTGTGGCATGAGAGAAAGCCGGTGATTGACCGGCTTTTTTATGCGCGCAGCTTTTTGTTTTTAGTTTTTTATCTTGCTGCGCAGTTGTCCCCGCGAGTGAGCTTAGGCCGCCTTATTCAGAAAGATGATGGTGTGCGGGCTGGATAATTTACCCGGCTACACTGGCGTCATCATTCACAGCAGCACAAGGCAATTTCCTATGCAAAATCGCATGATGATCACGGGCGCAGGTTCAGGTTTAGGACGTGAGATTGCCTTGCGTTGGGCCCGTGAGGGCTGGCAGTTGGCGCTGTCGGATGTTAACGAAGCGGGGCTGTTAGAAACCCTGCAGATGGCGCGTGACGCTGGTGGCGATGGCTTTACGCAGCGCTGTGACGTGCGCGACTACAGCCAGTTGACGGCATTTGCTCAAGCCTGTGAAGAGAAGCTCGGCGGCATTGATGTGATCGTCAATAACGCCGGCGTGGCGTCTGGTGGCTTCTTTAGTGAGTTGTCGCTGGAGGATTGGGATTGGCAAATCGCTATCAACCTGATGGGTGTGGTCAAGGGCTGTAAGGCCTTCCTGCCGCTGCTGGAAAAGAGCAAAGGTAAGATCGTCAACATCGCCTCTATGGCGGCCTTGATGCAGGGCCCGGCGATGAGTAATTACAACGTGGCCAAGGCGGGTGTGGTGGCGTTGTCGGAGAGCTTGCTGATCGAGTTAAAGATGCAGGAAGTCAGCGTGCACGTGGTGTGCCCATCGTTCTTCCAAACCAACTTGCTCGACTCCTTCCGCGGCCCGACGCCGGCGATGAAGGCACAGGTCGGTAAGTTGCTGGAAAGCTCACCGATTAACGCCGAGCAAATTGCCGATTACATTTACCAAGAGATCAGCAAAGGCGAATTTATGATTCTGCCCCACGAGCAAGGCCGTATGGCGTGGGCGTTGAAAAAGCAGAATGCGCAGTTGCTCTATACCGAAATGACCAAAATGGCCGACAAGATGCGCGCGCCCCGCACCAAGTGACAGCGCATTGCTGAGGCTTCTTTATTGACGCAGCAGTCAGCTTAATCGCCGGGCGGGCTTGTGTCTGGCGGGCTTGCACTCTAAGGTTCGTGGCCGTGCCGGAATGGCTGCGAAACCGATGGATTTACTGTGAAACCTTTCCCCCGAGCCTTGCTGTTGCTGGCTCTTATTCTGGCTGCCATTAACTTGCGCCCTGGCATCACTTCGTTGGCGCCGCTGATTGAGCGGATTGCCACGGAGTTGTCGTTGAGCCGCAGCATGATCAGCCTGACCACGGCGCTGCCGGTGTTATGCATGGGCTTGCTGGCGCCGTTTGCGCCGCGTTTCGCGGTGCGTTTGGGGCTGGAGCGCACGATTGGCTTGTGCATGGCGCTGATTGCGCTGGCCTTAGTGCTGCGGGTTGTGGGCCACAACAGTGTGATTTTAATCGGCAGTGCCGTGCTCTTGGGTGCCGCCATTGCTGTGGCTGGGCCATTACTGTCGGGGTTTATCAAACGTCATTTTGCTGGCCGTATGGGCAGTGTGGTCGGTTGGTATTCGCTGAGTATGGCGATTGGCGGCGCCGGTGGCGCAGTGTTGACGGTTCCGGCTACGCAACTGTTGGGTGATGACTGGGCCTATGGTTTGGCGGTATGGGCTTTGCCGGCACTGCTGGGGTTAGTGCTTTGGTTGTGCCTGCCCAATCGTGTCGAGGCTGACAGTGACGTGGCCATAGGTTTGCCCTGGCGGCAGCCGCGCGCGTGGCTGATCAGTGCATTTTTTGCCATCCAGGCGGGGTTGTTTTATGCGTTAGCCACATGGGCGGTGGCGCGTTATCACGAGGCGGGGCTGAGTTTATTACAAAGCAATAGCTTGTTCAGCGTGTCCATGCTGATGGGTTTACCCAGCTCGTTCTTGCTGCCGTGGTTGGCGCAGCGCTTCCAGAACCGTTATGCATTGCTGATGGGCTGCGGGTTGTTGTCGTCGATCAGCCTGATGATGATCACCTTCCAGCCCACCGTACTGCCCGAGTTGTGGGCGGTGACCATTGGCTTTGGGTTGGGCGGCTCTTTTGCACTGTCACTGGTGCTGCCGCTGTACGAGGCCGGCTCGCCGATGGCGGTCAGTCGCTGGACGGCGATGATGTTGTTTATGGGTTACAGCTTGGCGTGTCTGACGCCGGTATTGACAGGGTTGGCGCGTGACATGGCCGGCAACTATCAACTGCCGTTTATGGTGCTGACGGCATTAGCCGTGCTGATGACGCTACTTGCCTGGGTGATGCGTCGCGGTCCTGCGCACCGCTAGACTGTCAAGGCTCAGCGCCGCCGTTTAGAGGCGTTTACGCTAAATTAGCAGCCGTTCCTTCCTTGGTCTGTAAGGCTGTGATAGAAGGCAGCCTTGATTTGTTGGAGTGCCCGCGTGGAGTCCGAATCCATCGTTTATGGTTGCATCCGTGATTGGCCCTCAGACAGCCCGCCGGAAAGCCGCTTGCGCCGTGAAATCAACCGCCAAGTACTTGATGAGCTGCCAGCGGGCGATGCCTGGAGTTTTCTTGGGCGGGAGATGTTCGCCTGCTGCGAGCAGCCTGGCGAGGGCTCGTACCAGACTCAAGTGATCCACTTTGGCGCCAGTTATCGCACCGTTGAGTATGAGTGGAACCTGTGGATCAAGCAGTTTGAAGCCCTGCTTACACGGCTGTACTGGGCCAGTGCAGTGGTGCACTTAGAAACCGAGTTGAGTGGCACGCACACTTTTCGTTGGGATTCGGATAATGGTTTCCACAGTCCGCAGGAGGGCGACTTGCGCGTGCGTTGCGCGTGGGAGCGAGAAGGCGGCCTGCGTGGCCGGTTGAGTTAACGCGCTAAGCGGCGACGCTTGATCACGCGTTCGTGCTCGATACGCTCAGCATCAACCCTGATGTGGGTTGCCGTTAACCCGCTGGGGTGCCGTGGGTTTTATTCTTCCAGCGCATCCAGCCACTCTTTGGGTACATCGCGTTTTAGCGCTAATTGGCATTGCTGGCTTTCTGCATCGAAAACAATCACCGCTTGGCCTTTGCTTAGGGCATGACGGACGCGTTCGATACGGGTGTGCAGCGGGGTTTCGTCGCCGTTGTCGGTGCCGTCGCGGGTGACGAAATCTTCAATCAAACCGGTCAGGGTGTCAGCTTCGAGCAGGTGATAGGGGATCAGCACGGGGTGGCCTCCAGAGCGCAGCGGCGATGCTAACAGGCTTAGCCCGTATTGGTTGCTGCGCCGTTACTGGTCAGGAGGTTTAGCTGGTTTTAGATGGGCTTCCAGCGTGCTGTAGAGCTTATTGCTGTCCAGTGGTTTGCCGATAAAGTCATTCATCCCCGATTCGGCGCCATGCCGGCGGTGTTCGTCGAGGATGTGTGCGGTAATTGCGATGATCGGTACGGCAGGCAGGTTGAGCTGGCGCTCTAGGCGGCGAATCTGCCGGGTGGCCTCGAAGCCATCCATTTCTGGCATTTCACAGTCCATCAGGATCAATTGCGTAGCGCTCGGGTTGCGCCGATATTCATTCAGAGCGGCCAAGCCATTGGTCACCACGCGCACGTTATAGCCACGTTTTTTCAGAAAGCCCTGCACCACTAACTGATTTACCGGGTTGTCCTCGGCTACCAGAATGCACGGTGATGTGGCGGTCTCGTTGTAGGTTTGCGCGGGTGGTTTTAGCTCAGTTGTGTGCGGTTCTGCATACAGCTCGAGCAGCGCGCTGCGCAGTGCATTGATCGCCAGTGGTTGCGGCAGGCCAAGCAAGCGCAGGCCGTCAGGGCTGGGCAGTTGTTGGCATTGCTCTGGCGCACAGAGCATCAACACGCGTTGTCCTGGTTGCAGCAGCGGGCGCACTGAGTCCAGCCAATGCTGGATGCTGCCGGGCCAAGGGGCGAGCAAAACCAACAAAGGTGTGGCGGCAAAACTTTGCAAGTAATCGCCTAGCTTATCCGGGTTCTGGCAGCGCTCAGTGCGCATGCCCCAGCGTGCGAGTAAGCGGCTCAACGCGTCCAGGCCGGGACTGTCAAGGGACGACAGTAATGCGGTTTGGCTTTTGAGCAACTCATGCAGCGGATCTACGCACAGTGGCTCATCCGCCAGCGGTATATCGAAAGCGAAACGGGCGCCTTGGCCTGGGGTGCTCTGCACCTCAATGCGTCCGCCCATCATCTCGACCAACTCCTTACTGATTACCAAGCCCAAGCCGCTGCCGCCATAGCGGCGGGTGGTGCTGGAGTCGCCTTGGGAGAAGGATTCGAACAGCTGAGCCTGCGCTTGGTTGCTAATGCCAATACCGCTGTCGCTGATGGCAAACACCAGGTGAGGGTTGCCATGGGCGTCATCGCGTTGGCTAATATTCAGCGCCACATGACCTTCAGCGGTGAATTTCAGAGCATTGCTGAGTAGGTTCATCAGCACCTGTTTAAGCCGGGTCGGGTCGCCTTGGATGCGACGTGGCACGCCATTCTCCAAGCTGACATAAAGGCGCAGGCGTTTGTCCAGGGTCTGCCCGGTGAACAGGCTGAGGGTGTCGGAAACCAACTCTTCCAAGTCGAACTCAATGTGTTCCAGGCTGAGCTTGCCCGACTCGATTCGCGCGTAATCAAGGATGTCGTTGATCACGGCGATGAGTGAGCTGCCAGAACTGGAGATGGTGTCAACGTAGAAGCGCTGGCTGCGGTCTAAGGGTGTTTCCTTGAGCAGTTGCAACATGCCCAGCACGCCATTTAACGGGGTGCGGATCTCGTGGCTCATCTTGGCCAGAAAACGACTTTTTGCTTGGTTCTCGATTTCCGCCTGCTCGGCGATGCGGCGCGACTCGAAGCCTTCTTCCTTGAGAACGTTGATACGGTCGGCTAAGCCGATTGATAGAGCGATCAACTCAATGGCCACACCTATTTTTATCGCCGTGGCACCGAATATACCGAGTACTTCAAAACCCAGTGAGCCGCTGCCGGCCTGCATGGAGGCGAACAATAAGATTAACCAGGCCAGGGTGTAATACGAGCCGTAGCGAATGCCGTTGCGCCACACATACAGGCCGGCGAGCAGCAGGCACAGCGAAACGAATACTATGGTGAGGCTGGTCAAGATATTCCACGCGTCAAGACCAATCAGCGGTGCGCATATCAGGCAGCCGGCGCAGACCAGCATCAATGCCCGCAGGGCCCTGTCCAGCCTGGGGAAGTGCTGGGCGGTGTGCAGAAAGTGCCGGCCGAACTGCAGTGCACTCAAGCAATGGGTGTAGAGCAATATGTAAATGCTCACCGACTGCAGCCCGATCTGCTCCGGCAGCAGCTTGAACAACAGGCCGTCAAAACAGGCCGCCAGCAGGACCACGTTAAGGCTGTAAACCACGTACCAAAAATACGCCGATTCACGCAGCGAGATAAACAGGAACAGGTTGTAGCAGAGCATCGCAAACAGTAAGCCGTAAAACGCACCGTTGATGCCCACCAGGGTTTCCTGAGCCGCTGCGCTGGCGTCATAGGTGCTGAAAAACACCGGCATAAGAATCGTGCTGCTGGTTTTAACGCGAATCACCAGGTGACTTTCACCGGGCGCCAACTCCAGCGGGAACCAGAAGTTACGCACTTGCACCGGGCGCTGTGTAAACGCGAAGGTGTCACCGCTTTCTTGCACGCGCCATTCACCGCTGGGGGTGAGGAGAAAAATCTGCAGGTGGTCGAGAAGCGGATAGTTGATCTCCAGATAGCCGCCTAGGCTGGTTGCCAGACGGTTGTCCAAGCCAACTTTGAACCACCAGACCGAATCATTTTTGCCTAAATTGGCGTGTGAGCCCTGAACCGGGGTGAAGCGTTCCTCGGCCAAGGCACTGACCTGCTCGATGCCGAGCGTGCCTTGAGGGTCTTCCACGTAGGCCATGGAAGACCCCAGCGGTAGGCGCAGGTTGTCGCTATCCAGCGTTGCAGGCAGCAGGGCCCATGCCGACCCGCTCAGCCAAACAAGCACTATTGCCAGGCATATCCGAAGCATTGGCTGATCTCATTATTATTATCCGGAGCGTTATTCAGCTCCGTGCAGTGCTGTCACTTTGCCTGTATGCGAGAGGCCCTTCAAGCGTCCTGATCGCGTGAGCGCCACAGGCTGTCGACAGTCGGTAAGCGGGTGTCACTTTCCATTTGCGCGTCGTGCTCCAGTTGGTGGCTGAAACGCTCGAGCGAGCCTTGTGCTGGCTGGGCGTCGCTGGCAAATACCGGTGGGCTGAGCAGGTAGGCGGCAAGCAGGCGACTGAGGGCCTTAAGGCTGTCGATATGCGTGCGTTCATACCCGTGGGTGGCGTCGCAGCCAAAAGCCAGCAGCGCTGTGCGGATATCATGGCCGGCGGTAACTGCTGATTGCGCATCGCTGTGGTAGTAGCGGAACAGGTCACGGCGCACCGGCACCTCATTTTCCTCGGCCAGACGCAGCAATTGCCGCGACAGGTGATAGTCATACGGCCCGCCGGAATCCTGCATCGCCACGCTGACGGTGTGTTCACTGGACTGCTGCCCCGGCGCGACCGGGGCGATGTCGATGCCGACGAACTCGCTGACATCCCAAGGCAAAGCAGCGGCTGCGCCGGAACCCACTTCCTCGGTGATGGTAAACAGCGGATGACAGTCGATCTCTGGCTCGATGCCACTTTCTTTAATCGCCTTGAGCGCGGTGAGCAAGGCGGCGACGCCGGCTTTGTCATCCAAGTGACGAGCGCTGATATGGCCGCTTTCGGTGAACTCCGGCAGCGGGTCGAAGGCGACGAAGTCGCCCACCGAGATGCCAAGGGATTCGCAGTCGGCGCGGGTGCTGCAGTAGGCATCCACGCGCAGTTCGACATGGTCCCAACTGATTGGTAGCTGATCCACGGCGGTGTTGAAGGCATGCCCGGAGGCCATCAGCGGCAGCACACTGCCACGGATCACCCCGTGATCAGTGAACACACTGACGCGGCTGCCTTCGGCGAAACGACTGGACCAGCAACCGACGGCGGCCAAGCCTAGGCGCCCGTTATCTTGCAGCTCGCGCACGATCGCACCGATGGTGTCCAAGTGCGCCGAAACAGCGCGGTCCGGGCTGGTTTGCTTACCTTTAAGGGTGCCGCGAATGGTGCCGCGGCGGGTCATCTCGAAAGGGATGCCGATCTCCTCCAAGCGCTCGGCGACGTAGCGCACGATGGTGTCGGTAAAGCCGGTTGGGCTGGGGATGGCGAGCATTTCCAGCAATACTTTTTGCAGGTAAACAAGGTCGGGTTCGGGGAGCTGTTGCATATAAAGTCTCCTAGTTAAGCGAGGGTGCGCAGTCAGGTATACGACTTGCGAACACCTATTCATGAGGCCTGGGTGGCGCTGGGCTTGCCTGACGTTCAACGGGCTTATCCCTTTCCCGGATTGCGCTAAGGCTTATCCGGGCTACGCGCTGCACGTTGTGCTTGCGGTGTGTTGTGGTTGTGCGGGTAGTGTGGGTTTGTTTGGTTCCCGGATTGCGCTGCGCTTATCCGGGCTACGTGCTGTGTGTTGTGCTTGGGGTGTGTTGTGGTTGTGCGGGTTGCGTGGGTTTGTTGGGTTCCCGGATTGCGCTGCGCTTATCCGGGCTACGCGGTGTGTGTTTTTGCTTGCGGTGTGTTGTGGTTGTGCGGGTTACGGTTGGTTGGGTGCGGGTTGTGATTCAGAGGTAGCCCGGATAAGCCTTGGCGCAATCCGGGAGGGCGCGCCGCTAACGTTGAATTAATCCACCCGGCTAAGGGGGAATAGCAGGTCGATAAAGCGTTCGGCAGTGGGTTGTGGCTGATGGTTGGCTAAGCCCGCGCGCTCGTTGGCTTCGATAAACACGTAGTCGGGCTGATCGGCGGCGGGCACCAACAGGTCGAGGCCGACCACCGGAATATCCAAGGCGCGGGCGGCTTTTACCGCGGCATCGGCCAGCAGCGGATGGAGGCTTGCGGTCACGTCCTCTAAGCTGCCGCCGGTGTGCAAATTAGCGGTCTTGCGGACCGCTAAACGCTGGCCTGCCGGCAGCACGCTGTCGTAGTCGACGCCGGCGGCATGCAAGGTGCGCAGGGTTTCGGCGTCCTTGGGAATGCGGCTTTCACCCTCGGTGGCGGCCTGTCGGCGGCGGCTTTGCGCATCAATCAGCGCGCCGATGCTGTGTTGGCCATCGCCGATGACGTGTGCCGGGCGGCGAATGGCGGCAGCCAACACGGCAAAACCTATCACCAGAATGCGCAGGTCGCAGCCTGGGTGAAAGCTTTCCAGCAGCACGCGGCTGTCGAAGGTGCTGGCGCGCTCAATGGCATCTTGCACCTCCAATGAGGTGCGTAAATCCACCGCCACACCCTGGCCTTGCTCGCCGTCCACGGGTTTGACCACCACGCTGCCGTGTTCGGCGAGGAAGGCGGCGTTGTCTTCGGCATTACCGGCTAAACGTTGCGCCGGCAGTTTCAGGCCGGCTTGGGCTAAAACGCGATGGGTCAGGCGTTTGTCTTGGCAGAGGGTCATGCTCACGGCGCTGGTGAGATCCGTGAGTGATTCGCGGCAGCGAATGCGTCGGCCGCCGTGATTGAGCGTGAACAGACCGGCGTCGGCGTCATCCACTTGCACCTCGATCCCCCGGCGCAGGGCTTCATCGACAATGATCCGCGCGTAAGGGTTCATGGGTGTGTGCGGGCCGGGGCCGAGAAACAGCGCTTCATTGATGCCGTTTTTACGTTTGACGCTGAAGGTTTGCAGCTCACGAAAACCCAGCTTGGCATACAGGCCTTTGGCTTGGTCGTTGTCGTGCAGCACGGATAAATCCAAATGGCTCAAGCCGCGACTCATAAAGTGCTCAATCAAATAGCGCACCAGCACTTCGCCGACCCCCGGGCGGCTGCAGCGTGGATCGACTGCTAAGCACCACAGGCTGCTGCCGCAGTCGGGGTCTTTGTAGGCTTTTTGGTGGTTAAGGCCCATCACGCTGCCAATCACCTCGCCGCTGTCTTCATCTTCGGCCAACCAATACACCGGACCGCCAAGGTGGCGTGGGGTGAGTTTGCTGGGGTCTATCGGTAGCATGCCGCGCAGCTGATACAGGCTGTTGATCGCCTGCCAGTCATGAGCGTTTTGCGCGCGACGGATGCGGTAACCCCGAAACACCCTGCGTGCTTGGCGGTAGTCGGTAAACCACAAACGTAGGGTGTCGGAGGGATCGAGAAACAGTTGTTGCGGTGCCTGCGCCAACACCTGATGGGGCGCCGCAACATACAAGGCAATATCACGCTCGCCGGGTTGTTCATCTAGCAGGTCGCGGGCCAGGTTGTTGGCATCCGGATAGGTGTGGCCGATCAGCAGGCGACCCCAGCCGCAGTGCACCGCTTTCGGTTGGCCCATCTCGCTGTTGGGTTCTTCAGCGAAGCGCGCTTGCAGGCGCTCATAAGAGGGCGTTTGGCCGCGCAGCAGGCGCTGGTTGATAGCATTGGCGCGCATGGGAATGTCCCTTGTCCGTTGTCGCTTCGCCCGATAAGTGCCGGGCAGGGTTGAGCCTTGAATAGCGCAGACTTCATCTGCGCGGCGACTGCTTAAGGCACGTACTTACAAGCCGTGCTCGTTGAGCCAGAGGTTGAGCGCAGCCAGTTGCCACAGCTTTGAGCCGCGTAAGGGTGTCAGTTGCCCGTGTGGGTCAGTCAGCAGGCGGTCGAGCATGGTCGGGTTAAACAGGCCACGGTCTTGGCTGGGGTCGAGCAGCAGGTCGCGCACCCAACCTAAAGTTGCACCTTCAAGGTGCTTGAGGCCCGGCACTGGGAAGTAGCCTTTGGGGCGATCAATCACCTCGCCGGGGATGACCTGGCGCGCCGCCTCTTTGAGCACATGCTTACCGCCATCGGGCAGCTTGAAGCGCCCGGGGATCCGCGCAGAAAGCTCCGCCAGGCGGTAATCGAGAAACGGCGTGCGCGCTTCCAGGCCCCAGGCCATGGTCATGTTGTCGACTCGTTTGACCGGGTCATCGACCAGCATCACTGTGCTGTCCAGGCGCAGCGCCTTGTCGACAGCGGCGACGGCGCCAGGCTGGGCGAAGTGCTCACGGACGAAATCGCCCGCCGCATCACCGGTCAGCCAGGCAGGCTGCACGCAGGCAGCGTATTCGTCGTAGTCGCGGTCGAAGAAGGCGGCGCGGTAGGCGCTAAAGGCATCGTCGGCAGCATCCACCTTTGGGTACCAGTGGTAGCCGGCGAACAGCTCATCAGCGCCTTGGCCGCTTTGCACTACCTTGCAGTGCTTGGCGACTTCACGCGAGAGCAGATAGAAGGCGATGCAGTCATGGCTGACCATCGGCTCGCTCATGGCGCGAAAGGCGGCTGGCAACTGCTCAAGAATTTCGTGTTCACCGACGCGCAGTTGATGGTGCTGGGTGGCGAAGCGTTCGGCGATCAGGTCGGAGTATTGAAATTCGTCGCCGCGCTCACCGCCGGCATCCTGAAAGCCGATGGAGAAAGTCGAGAGGTTTTCCACCCCAGCCTCCCGCAGCAAGCCGACCAACAGGCTCGAATCGAGCCCGCCAGACAGCAATACGCCAACATCCACCGCCGCACGCTGGCGGATCGATACCGCTTCACGCATGCCGTCGAGCACGCGTTCTTTCCACTCATCCAAGCCATAGGCAATTTCGTCACGTTGCGGGCCGAACGCCAGGTTCCACCACGTGTGCTGCTCGCAGTGGCCCTGGGCGTCGATGCGCATCCACGTTGCAGGCGGTAGTTTCTCTACGCCGGCCAGCAGGGTGCGCGGCGCGGGCACTACCGCGTGGAAGTTCAGATAATGGTTGAGCGCGATGGGGTCGAGGGTTTTGCCGATATCGCCACCGGCCATCAATGCCGGCAGGCTGGAGGCAAAGCGCAGGCGCTGGCCGGTCCGTGATAAGTACAACGGCTTTACCCCAAGGCGGTCGCGGGCAATAAACAACTGTTGGCTGTCACGTTCCCAAATGGCGAAGGCGAACATGCCATTAAGCTTGGGCAGCAGGTCTGTGCCCCAAGCGTGATAGCCCTTGAGCAGCACCTCGGTGTCGCCGCCGGAAAAAAAGCGATAGCCCAGCGCTTTCAGCTCATCACGCAGTTCCGGGTAGTTGTAAATGGCACCGTTAAAGACCATGGACAGGCCCAGATCGCTGTCGATCATCGGTTGGCCTGACGCTTCGGCGAGATCCATGACCTTCAGCCGACGGTGGCCAAAGGCAATCGGCCCTTGGCTGTGAAAGCCCTGCGCATCGGGGCCGCGCGGGGCTAAGTGATGGGTGATCCGCTCAACTGCAGCCAAGTCGGCTGGTTGGTGATCAAAGCGTAATTCTCCAGCTATTCCGCACATAGTTGTCCTTACCGGTAGGGCCGTTGGGGAGTGGCTCGGGGTGCTGAGCCTTTTACACCAAAACAAAATAATGCTTTCATGTCAAAGTTTTGTGATGAATAAAAAGGCAGTTATGGCTGATAAAAAGGTTTCTACTGAAATAGAGTTGTCATCTATTTCAGCCTTCGAGTTGCCGTTGTTTCAGGCCATGCGGCGCTTGCAGCAGGCGGGTGAAGTGCATGCCAAACGCCTGAGCCGTTTCGGTGGGCTAACACCGATGCAGCTGATGATCTTGCAGGTGTTGGCAGGCGAAGCACGGCTCACGGCCAGCGACCTCAGCGGCCGCGTCAGCCTCACGGCCGCGACCTTATCGGGGATGCTCGATCGGTTGGAGGAGCGCGGCTTGTTGCAACGCCAGCGTGATGATCAGGACCGGCGCAAACAATGGTTGCTGCTCAGCGAGCAAGGCCGCGCCTTGCTGCAACAAGCGCCAAGCTTACTGCCGCCCGAGTTTGTCGAGCACTTTGCGCGGCTGGATGCGTGGGAGCGCCACAGCCTGACGGCATCGCTGTTACGCGCGGCGCAGCTGTGTGGAGAGATGGAGTAGAGACGCCGCGCCCGACAGCGCAGCGTTGTCTGCCTTAGCGGTGCGCAGTGATTTTCGGCTGCTTGTAGACATCCAACAGCACCTGATCAAGAATCGATGAGGCGCCCCACGGCCGAGGGTCGTTGAGGATCGCCACCACTGCCCAGCTGTTGCCGTTGCTGTCGCGGCTGAAACCGGCGATTGCACGTACGTTATTGAGTGTCCCGGTCTTGATCCGTGCTTCGCCCACCAGTGGCGTGCGGTGCAGGCGTTTACGCATGGTGCCATCCATCGCCACCAGTGGCAGCGACGCCATAAATTCGGCGGCGTAAGGGCTTTGCCACGCGGCCTCAAGCAACGCAGACATTTCCCGCGCGCTGACCCGCTCGGCGCGCGACAACCCAGAACCGTTCTCCATCACCAGATTCGGCGCGACAATACCTTTGCGCGCCAGCCAACTGCGAATCACCCGTTGCGCGGCCTGGCTGTCATCCAGGTCGGTGGCGTTACGAAACTGTGCACCGATGCTGAGAAACAGCTGCCGGGCCATGGTGTTGTTACTGTACTTATTGATGTCGCGAATGATCTCGGTCAGGTCTGGAGAAAAAGCACGCGCCAACAGGCGGGCTTTTTCCGGTGCCGGAGCGAGGCGGTCTTTACCCATGATGCTGCCGCCCAGTTCTTGCCAGATGGCACGAATAGCACCGGTGGCGTAGCTGGGGTGATCCAGCAGCGACAGGTAGGTTTGCGAGCTGCAACCTTGGGCCAGCTGGCCGCTGACAATCACCGTGGTCCCTTCCATCTCGGTCACCGGGTTGTAGCGCACATCCGGCCAGCCTGGGCATTTAGCAGCGGCTAGGCTTTTAACGCGATTATCGATGCGGATATTGGCGATCGGCGGCTCAATGGCGATGTGCACCTTACCGCCTTCATTGCGGGCAATAAAACGCAGCGCCTTGAGGTTGACCAGCAGCGAATCGGGGGCCACCAAGAAGGGCTTATTGGCGTCGCCGCCATCGTCATTGAAGCTGGGCAATTCGGGCTGCACGAAGTGGCTGCGGTCAAGCACCAAGTCACCGTTCACCTGCTGCACGCCATTGGCGCGCAGGTCACGCAGCAGCAGCCAGAGTTTTTCCATATTCAGCTTGGGGTCGCCGCCGCCCTTAAGGTAAAGGTTGCCGGTCAGCACGCCATTGTTAAGTTGGCCGTCAGTAAAAAATTCAGTTTTCCATTGATGGGTCGGGCCCAGCAGTTCCAGCGCCGCATAGGTGGTGACTAACTTCATGGTTGACGCGGGATTAACCGAAATATCGGCATTGAAATACGTGCTGCTGCCGGGGCCATTGAGCGGCACTGTGACCACCGACAGCGACTGGCTGCTGATCTTGTTGGCTTTAAGTGACTGCTGAACTTTATTGGATAAACCGTTATTAGCAGCTGCCAGTGGCAGGCAAACGGGCAATAGCAGGCCGGCGATAGCCAGCTGACGAAGTAGTTTGATCATGGGCGGCGACCCTCCAGATGAGGGAAAAAGATGATGCGAGGCATGTAAACAAGGCCCATCGCGGATTGGGATAAGGGCGCTAATTATGCCCCAGGAGTGGGCCTGTGCAGTGGCAGTAATTGCCTGAGGCCGAACTTTTCTGCTGGGAGCTGAATGACCTGTCGTCTTCGAAGCGGGCACGCAGGCGGCGAAGCTGCTAAAGTGCCGCGCGTTATCACTTTTGAGGATTGTTCCATGGCTACTAACCGTTCCCGCCGTCTGCGCAAAAAACTCTGCGTGGATGAATTCCAGGAGCTGGGTTTTGAGCTGAACCTGAACTTCAAGGAAGATCTGGCTGATGCAGCCATCGATAGCTTTCTTGAGCAGTTCTTGGACGAAGCCATGACCGCCAACGAGCTGGGCTATGTAGGCGGCGATGACTTCGGTCTGGTTTGCTTGTCCAAGCGTGGTTCGGTCAGCGAAGCACAGCGTGCTGCTGTTGAAGCCTGGCTTAAAGGTCGTGACGAGCTGGTTGACTTCACTGCCAGCCCGCTGATCGATGTCTGGTACCCAGACAATCAGATCAATCAGGCTTAATGCTGTAAGCGGGGCATGCATCGCGCATGCTCCGTGTTGTTCCTCTCCCGCAACACACGCGTTAGTCATCCCGGTCAGCTTTGACAAGCAGGTGCGTGCCAATCTGCAGCTCTGCGTCCTCGTTAAATAACGCCACCTCAAGCGTTGCATGCCACCTTTGCGAATAGGCTAAAGCCGCTTTGCGTCTTCATATCGGTGAGGTTGGGCCTTGGCCACTGGTTTTTCGCAACAGCTGCCGATGCTCTAACCAGCGCTCCAAGCCATACACCATCAGCGCCACCAGTAAGGCCAGCACTACACCGATCAGGCTGTTGAACAGGCGCAGCTGTGGCAGTTGCCAGTCATGCGCCAGGCTCTCTGCTAGCAGCACAAAGCACACGCTGGTTTGCAGCACAAACAGCCCGTAGTGGTTGGCTTGCAGGGCGCGACTCAGGGTGATCAGCGGCAGCAGTACGGCCACCATCAGTGCCGGGTCTTGCAAGCTATGGCCGAGCAGTATCAACAGTGACGCTGCGCCAAGGCTGGCCAAAATGGACTGCACGGCGCGCACCAAGCTGCCTTGAAAGCTCAGTTGTAAGGTGGTGACCACGGTCAGCGTCAGCCAATAGCCGCGGTGCAATTGCGCGAGGTTGACGATCAACCCAGACAGGGCAAAAGCCAGGGTGCAGCCCAGCGCATGTAAGCGCCATTTTTGTCGCGGCAAGCGTTTCGCATGACGCTTGAGCACCCTGAAAATACTGATAAAACGCGGCATGTACGGCCACATACGCAAGCCATGCATGCCGCGTAAGCCGAAGGCCAGGAGCATCACCCAAAGCCCGCCGAGGATGAACAGCATGGCGATGGCATAAGGGTTATTCAGGGTGCCGAGGCCCTGCTGGCCTTGACCTAGACACAAGCAGATGGCCAAGCCAATGCCTAGCTTGCCGGCTTCACTGCCAAAGCGTTGCAACCACGCGAGTAAAAAGCCGAACAGTGCGAAGAGCATAAAACTGATGTGCGGATGGCTGGCCGACCAAAAGCCCAACCCAGCGCTGCAAGCGCCTAGGCCGCAGAGCATAAGCATGCGCAGCATGCCGAGGCGGTGCAGCGGGTTCGCTTGGGCGGCCTGAAAAGCCCCCACCGACGCCCAGAGAAACCCCGGGTGAGCACTAAACAGCCCCAGCAGCAAAGGCAGCGCACAGCCAAAACCTGCGACCACTGCCGGGCCCCAGGCAGGAGGCCCAGGGTGCCAGCTGAAGGTTTGTCGCAAAACGCTAGTCATGGCTTATACCGGGCTTGAACGGCCCGTCATCTCGCGGGCCATTTCAGTTGCGTAGCTGTCGGTCATGCCGGCGATAAAGTCGATCATGCGTAGAAATGACCTGTACAGCGGCCAGTGCGGATCGGGCGCGTTATTACCCAGCAAGTCGAGGATGCGCCGGTTTTTAAATGACGGCGTGCGCCCGCCATGCTGCTCCAAGGCTGCTCCGCAGAAGGCATTAAGCAGGATTTCCAGGGTGGTGTAGGCGCCGATCTCATGCAGGGTTTTGCGCTTGTCCTGGAAAATCTTTTCCCGGGCCATGTCTTTAGCACTCTGCACGCAGCGTTTGGCAGTGCCGTGCATATGCTCGACCAGATCGCCGTGCAAGGTGCCGGCGAGTAAGGCGTCTTGTTGCTCGACAAAGGCTTCGGCGGCAGCATTGGTCAGGTGTTCGATGGCTTTACCGCGCAAGATTGCCAGCTTTCGCCGCTTGGAATCATCGGGTCCAAGCTGGCGGTAGGTCTCCGGCAAGTCATCGCCGACTAAGTCGAGTAGCAACGCTTCCACTTCGCTGTAATCAAGCAGCTCCATTTCCAGGCCGTCTTCCAAGTCGATCAGGCCGTAGCAGATATCGTCGGCGGCCTCCATCAGGTACACCAGTGGATGGCGTGCCCAGCGTTGGTCCTCCAGTTGTGGCAAGCCCAGTTTGCCGGCGATTTGCTCCAGCAGCGGCAGTTCGCTCTGGTAACAGCCGAACTTATGTTTTTTGTAGCCCAGCGCTTCAGCGTGTCGGGCGGTCCAGGGGTATTTGAGATAAGTGCCGAGCGTCGCGTAAGTCAGCCGCGTACCGCCGTCAAACTGGTGATATTCCAGCTGGGTCAGTACGCGAAAACCCTGGGCATTGCCTTCAAAACTCAGAAAATCGCCGCGTTCGGCTGCGCTCATGTCGTCCAACCAACCGCGTCCAGCCGCCTGCTGAAACCAATGGCGGATGGCATCCTCACCGGAATGGCCAAAAGGTGGGTTGCCGATGTCATGGGCCAGGCAAGCGGACTGCACAACCATGCCCATATCACTGGGCTCACACCAATCAGGTAAGGCGCTGCGGATCATTTCACCGACACGCATGCCGAGGGAGCGGCCTACACAGCTGACCTCAAGCGAATGGGTTAAGCGAGTATGGATATGGTCATTGCTGGAAACCGGATGCACTTGGGTTTTGCGGCCCAGGCGGCGAAACGCGCCAGAAAAAATAATGCGGTCATGGTCTTTGTGAAACGGCGTACGACCCAGTTCAGCGACGCTGTGCGTGGGCTTGCCGAGTCGTTCGCGGTTGAGCAGGGTTTGCCAATCCAAGGGATGTCCTTACTGTATCCTGGCTATTGGCCTCTAGCTTCGGGGTTCTATGCCAATCATGCAAGGCGCGGCAGCCTCACTGCGCGCCGTGCAATCAAAACCCGACGGCATCAATATCAATCAGCAACAGCTTTTTACCGTTATCGATAAATTGTCCGGCGGTCAGGCAGTACTGGTTCGTCGTCGCGTCACGGTAGGTGTTGGAGAGAATCAGTCGGCGTTCATCCCAGCCTTCGGCCAGCAGCTGGTAGAAGTAAGGTCGCCAAGACCAATTGTGCCCGACATACCGCGCATCGCTTTGCCAGCTTTGTTCACGCCACTCCAGGTTGGCCGTGAGCTGGGTGCCATAGCGGTCGCACTGAAAGATGCGCAGTAGCCAAGGGTAGGCGTGCGGTTGCGGTAAAAGATCAGGGTGTGAGCCGCCCTCGATCCAGCTCTTGAAGCCATTCATGAGTTCACCCAGCTGCTGACGTAAGCCCATCAACCGTGCCCGCTCGGCGAGCTTTTGCTGGACATAACGGTCGCGCAATTGGGCAAAGCGTTTGACGAAGGTGTCGCTGTTGAAAAACGTTTCTTCGGGTTTGGCAAACAGGTATCCCTGGACATAGCGCGCTCCGCACTCCAGAGCAAAGTCCAGCTCGGCTTCGGTTTCCACGCCTTCTGCGATGATCCAACAACCAGTCTTTTCTGCCATTTGCGCGAGGGCTTTAACAATCTCGCTGCTCGGCCCGCCACGGGCGGCTTGCTGAAACAGGCGCATATCGAGCTTGAGAATGTCCGGCTGCAAGGCCAGAACGCGGTCTAGCTGTGAATAGCCTGCGCCGAAATCATCAATAGCGACCCGCGCGCCGGCCTCTCGATAACGTTTGACTACTTCAGGCAGGCGAGTGCTCGCACCACCCAGTTCGGTGATTTCAAAGACGACACGCGCCGGATCGATGCCGCTGCGCTGAAGCTGCTTGAGGCTGGGCAGAGGCTGTTCGGGGCGCAGTCGGCTAATCCAGCGCGGGGAAATATTCACGCTCAAGAACCAATCCTGCGGCGCTTCGTGGAAGCGCATAAGGGCTTGTTCACGTACTTCGCGGTCGAGGCGACGCAATGCTGTGGGTGGTGTTTTCGGATCGCTAAATAGCGGGCCAGCCGAATGCAGCTGGCCATCGTCACTGCGCAGCCGTGCTAATGCCTCAACACCGGCAATGCGACCGGTAGCGGTGTCGATGAAAGGTTGAAAAACAGCGAACGGTTCACCGTTGAACACTATAAAAGCTCCTTGGTCATGCAAGACGCCCAGAGGGCGTTAAACCAAGTTACTAAGCAAGACGGCGGCCAGATTAATTTTCTGGTTGAGTATCTTTAGTCGTGTCCGAGGTTTCCTGCGAGTGGCGCGCGGGGTTGCGTCTGAGCAGCGGGAAGGCGATTAAAGCAATGCGCAGCCAGCGTCGCCAATGGTCGCGGCGAATGCCTACGGTGGCCATTAGCAGCGCGCCACCGGCAACCCAAAACGGTGCTTTGCTGTCGCCGAGCTCTTCGCGCCAGTGCTTGCGCAGGTGTTGCATGTGTCGCAGCGGTTGCAGCATCACCAAGGTCTCGTGGCGCAGTTCTTGGCGGTGCATCTCTAAGCGCATGCGCAGCAGGGTCTTGCGCAACTCACGGCGCGAGGCTTTGGCGGGTAACTCAGGCATGGTCATGGCAGCAGTTGCTCGCGGTCGCGGGCCAGCTCTTCAAGGCTGGCGCTAAAGGGTGCCGGCGCATTGCGCACCCGCTGTAACAGCGTGATCAGCGCGCTAAACAGGCCTACTGCATAGAACGCACACAAGGCGCTGATCACCAGCAGACGATGACTTTCCCAAAAGGCAATCAATACCGCAGCCGATAAGCCGATGATCAGCAACAAGCCAAACAGCAGACTCAAGCTGGTCAGCACCAGCAGGCTCACGGTATGGCTCTGCTGCTCTTTGAGTTCTTCAGCAAACAGCGCGATATGGCCCTGCAGTAACCCCAGTAACGCACTGCCAAATCGCCTAGGCGAAGTGCTGCGACTTGGTGGGGTGGAAGGCGTTGCATCCATGTAAGTTTCTCTTTGCGGGCCGTTGAAAAATCTACGTGAAACGGTCTGGCAGGTGTCAATTGAGAGCAAGCACCTGCGGGTTAAACAGGCGAGAAAGCAGTATTTCCGGTGTAAAACAGCGTTCTCAGCCTGCTATTCGCGCAGTTTACGCAACACAGCTCGATGTTAGCGACCTGCTAGCGGCGGGTAATCAGCATGCCCAACAGTAAGCCGATGGCAGCAGCAATGCCCAGCGTTTGCCAAGGGTGAGTCTGGACATAACCCTCGGTGGCGTCGAGTGCAGCTTTGCCGCGTTGATGCAGGGCATCTTCGGCATTGTGCAGAGTGCTGCGTGCTCGGCCCAAGCTGGTGCGGATCTGATCACGCAGCTCTTCTGCTTGTTCGCCCGCGAGGCTGGCAGAGTGCTGCAGCAGGCTCTCGGTGTCGCGCACCAACGCCTGGAATTCTTCGAGTAATTGATCGGAACTGGACGTTATCGAAGTTTTACGGGCCATGATGTTTCTCCTTTTGAGGGCAATGTAAGACATACGAGTCCGATGCGCGGCAGTGGTTCCCTTGTTCGTGTGCACCCCTCGGTGATGCTGAGCACACCGCTGGTACAACGTTTGCATTGCGCTGGTGCGCACTCATGCATATTTGCTCTTTTATAGGGCTGCTAGGTTTTTGGCCAGGACGCCGTGGTGCATCAATAACTTACTAATAACTATGGAATAAGTACGTTGAAGCCAAACGTAA
This sequence comes from Pseudomonas sp. TMP9, assembly GCF_037943105.1. Lineage (NCBI taxonomy): Bacteria > Pseudomonadati > Pseudomonadota > Gammaproteobacteria > Pseudomonadales > Pseudomonadaceae > Pseudomonas > Pseudomonas vesperimontis. Next base: position 2,314,039 of record NZ_CP149803.1, on the reverse strand, counting down.
ACAGCACTTTTTGGTGCGGTATAGGTGTGGCATCAGCAGGGTGGGTCAGGAAAAATGCTGCTAAGTGGTGCGTATTTTCCGCTTTGTGATCCGCTTTGGTGCTTTTCCCCGCGACGGAGCTTTCTTCGCAGATGGACAACATCAACAGTGCTGTTGAAACCCTAATTCACGGCTCCAATACCCTGTTTATCTTACTCGGCGCGGTAATGGTGCTGGCCATGCATGCCGGTTTTGCTTTCCTTGAAGTGGGTACGGTTAGGCAGAAAAATCAGGTCAACGCGTTATCCAAGATCATCTCTGATTTTGCCGTTTCGGCTTTGGCTTATTTCTTTGTGGGTTATTGGATCGCCTACGGCGTGACGTTTCTTCAGCCGGCCAGCGTGCTGACTGAGGGCAATGGTTACGCCTTGGTGAAGTTCTTCTTTCTGCTGACCTTTGCCGCCGCTATCCCGGCGATTATTTCCGGTGGCATCGCTGAGCGTGCCAAGTTCGGCCCTCAGCTATGCGCTACGGTGCTGATCGTGGCGTTTATTTACCCCTTCTTTGAAGGAATGATTTGGAACGGCAACTACGGCGTACAGGCTTGGTTAGAGGCGCAGTTTGGTGCGGCTTTTCATGACTTCGCCGGCTCGGTGGTGGTGCATGCCATGGGCGGCTGGTTGGCGTTTGGCGCGGTGATCCTGTTGGGCCGACGTAATGGGCGTTACCGCGAGGGTCGCTTGGTGGCCTTTGCACCGTCGAATATTCCGTTCTTGGCGCTGGGCTCATGGATTTTGATCATCGGCTGGTTTGGCTTCAACGTCATGAGCGCACAAACCTTGGGCAGCGTCAGCGGCCTGGTGGCGGTCAATACGTTGATGGCGATGGTCGGCGGCACCGTGGCGGCGTTATTTGTCGGGCGTAATGACCCAGGCTTCTTGCACAACGGCCCGCTGGCCGGTTTGGTGGCGGTGTGTGCCGGTTCTGACCTGATGCACCCCGTAGGTGCTTTGGCCACTGGCGCAATTGCGGGCGCGCTGTTTGTGTGGGCATTCACCGCCACCCAAGTTAAATGGAAGATTGATGACGTGCTCGGCGTTTGGCCCTTGCACGGTCTGTGCGGCGTGTGGGGCGGGATTGCCTGCGGCATCTTTGGTCAGCAGGCGTTGGGCGGCCTGGGCGGCGTTAGCCTCGCCAGCCAGTTTATCGGCACCGCGTTAGGCGTGGTGGTGGCCTTGATTGGTGGCGTGCTGGTGTACGGCGTGCTGAAGGCCACCGTGGGTATCCGCTTGAGCCAAGAAGAGGAGTACTACGGTGCTGACCTGTCGATTCACAAAATCGGTGCAGTCAGTCAGGACTAAAGTTAAAGGGATTAATGCAAAAGGCCCGGACACTGTCCGGGCCTGGTTTTTTCAGCCGACTGAAAAGGTTACAGCAGCGGCAGGGTGTAGCTGACGATCAGGCGGTTTTCGTCGAGGTCGCCGCCTGCGGCAACAGCGTTAGTGCGCACCATCGCATTACGCCAGCGAAAGGCCAGATTTTTGAAGGTGCCTTCTTGCACGGTGTAGCTGACATCGAGGTTGCGTTCCCATTCCTTACCATTACTACCAAGAGCGCCATCAAAACCGTCACCGGTTACATAGCGTACGAATGCCGTTAGGCCGGGTACGCCGTAGGTAGCAAAATTGACGTCATAGCGAGCTTGCCAAGATTTTTCGTCTTTGCGAGTGAAGTCGAGAATTTGTAGGTAGTTAACAATATAAGGGTCGGTTTCAGCCAAGAACGGAAAGGCATTATCTCCGCCGACTTCCTGGTAGCCCATACGGAATGTGTGTGCACCAATACCGGCCCACAGATTTACCGAGGTCAGGTCATTATCAAGCTTGCCGCCAAGTTTGCTACCGTTATCTTGGGAGTCGAAATAGGCAAGATTGGCACCGAGTTTCCAGTCACCTATAGGTTGTATATGGATCAAGTTGTAAAGCTTCTGATCGTAGATGTTTTCCAGCTCGCCATACCACAGGCCAACGGTGGTATTGCCGGCGTTGAATTTGTAATCGCCACCGGCGAAATTATAACGATCACTCATGCCTTTGACGTTGCTGGCGGTGATGTCCTGCCTATCCGACGAATTACGGAAGTTCACTTCGCGTAATTGGCCGCCATTGAAGGTGAGCCCTTCAATTTCTTGACTAGTTATCAGACCACCAGTAAAGACTTGAGGCAGTAGACGCGAGTCACCGGAAGACACTATAGGCAACTTCGGCATCAGCCCGCCGACTTTACCTACTGTTTTGGATATACGTGCTTTGGCCGTAGCGGTGGCCTCGGAATACTCCCCCGGACCCTCATTGCCAAAGGTATTAGGCAAAAGGTTTGTACCGGCGCGGTCATCAGACGAGTCGAGCTTGATACCTAGCCCTGCGTAGGCATCCAAGCCAAAACCTACGGTGCCCTCGGTAAAACCGGATTCGGCTTTAAAGAGAAAGCCCTGGGCCCATTCTTCACGCTTGGATTGTTGAGCGGCAGTGCTATTACGCAAGTCGCGGTTTAGATAAAAGTTACGCGCTTCGACGGTGGCTTTGCTGTCTTTAATAAATTCAGCGTGGGCCAGCGTTGGTAGTGTGAGGCTGGTGCCCAGTGCGGCGAGTGCCACAGCGCGGGCGAGGGGAGATTGACTCATTGTTATTAGCTCCTCGTATGTGCGGGTCGGTTTATGGCCGATCTGTTACAGCGAAGCGCAATAAAGCATGGACGGGTGAACTTAGCTTTTAGACTTTGGTCGGCTGTACCTGGTTTACCAAGCGCTCACTAGCCCCTGCATATGACTGACAGACGCCGTGCTCCGTTGATCGGGTTATCTGCCGCCAGCCTAAAGTTTCACGGCGCGCGGCCGCAAACCTATCAATACACCGCCTAGGAATTTTGCTATGAACCCCCTGGCCTCAAATTTATCGCCCGCGTCACGCCCATCCTCTGCCACTGCTCAGCCTGTCGTGCGCAACACGGCTGACGCGCAGGCGGTGCTGGCTAATCGATTGGCCGAGCGACTTGGCCTTGAGCCCGGTGCGCTGGCCGGTAAGGCCAATGACTACACCCCGGAGAAAGTCGCCGGGCGTATTCTTGGGTTTATCGAACAGCGCCTGCAAAGTGAGCAAGCGGCGGGTGCCGATACCGCCAAATTGCAAGAATTCCTCGACCAAGCCCGTGAAGGCGTGGAAAAGGGCTTTGCCGAAGCGCGCAAGATTCTCGACGGCATGGGTGTGCTGCAAGGCAAGGTGGCGAGCGATATCGACGACACCTACCAGAAAATCCAGAGCGGCTTCAGTGACCTGAATAAGCGCTTTAACCCAGAGGCGGCGCTGGTTGAAGGCTCAAGCAGCATCGCGGCTTACAGCGAGCGTTTTACCGCTCAGGCGGAAAGCTTTGAGATGTCGGTCACCACCCGTGATGGCGATCGCCTGCGTATTTCCATTGCCCAGGCTTCGGCCAACTGGTCGCAAAGTGGCGTGGTCGCCAGCAGCAATGGCCAAGGTAGCTCAGCGGTTGCCAGCAGTCAGTCAGGCAGCCTGCAGATTGGTGCGTGGCAGGTCAGTGTTGAAGGCGAGCTGGATGACGAGGAACGTGGCGCGCTGGAAAAGCTCTTTGGCCAAGTGCAGGAGCTGTCCGATAAGTTCTACTCCGGTGATCTGTCTGGCGCTTTCGACCGCGCCATGGCGCTGGAAATGGACGGCGAGCAGTTAGCCTCTATGTCGCTGCGCCTGACCCAAACCACTGTGCGTCAAGCCGCCGATGCCTACAGCGCTGTGGCGCAAGGCAGCGGCCAGGCCGCCAGCGCAGTGAATAACTCATTGATTGATTACGCCCAAGGTTTGCTTGAAGCGTTGCGCAACGTTAACCAAGTGGCTGAAGCAGGCACCGGTAAGTCCAGCTTGCTCGACCTGCTTAAAGGTGGTTTTTCGCTGGATGAGCGCTTCGACAGCGGCCGTTTGGACAAAGCCGAGCAGCTTAACAGCCGCTTACTTGATGGCCTGCAAAACCTGCTCAGCCCAGCGTTAGAGGGCACCAAGCCCCTGGGCGGCTAAAGCCAGTGCAGTGCTAAACTGTCGGGCCAGTCGTTAATTGAGACGTCAAGATGCTCCCGCAATGCCAACTGTTCGGTACGCTCGGTTGCCACCTCTGTGAGGTGGCGCAGGCGCTTTTAATGCCCTTTGTCGAGCATGGCCTGTTAGTCGAGTTGGTCGATATTGCTGAGCATGAATACATGTTCGAGGGTTACGCCCTGCGCATTCCGGTGCTGCGCCGCTGCGATACCGGCGCCGAGTTGAATTGGCCATTCGCCGCTGAGCACGTTGTGGAATTTCTGCGCAATGGCTAAGGCTTAAACTCCGCGCCGTGCAACGCTCTCCGCACCACATACTCCTGTTAACCTGCGCCGATTATAGACAGGCTGGCTTGTAGCTGGTCCACAAAAAGGCCGCTTGAATAAGCGGCCTGCACCGTCTGGCGGGTGGATTATCGCTTGGCGGGTTCCATGGCAGCATGGGTATGGAGCATGTCTGTAACGTTGCTTACGCCATCGTTGAAAATCAGGTCTGGAACTGTTCGATCAAGCGGCTCAGCTTTTGCTCCAGGTCGCGGATACTTTGCGCAGAGGCACGGGTTTGCTCGACCGTTGCATAGGCGTTCTCACTGATGTGGTTGGCTCGTACCACACCCGCGCCAACATCTTCCGCCACCTTGGCTTGCTCGGCCGCAGCAGCCACCAGCAGCTGGATATTCTGATCGATAGCGCCTACGGCCTCGGTGATGCGCTGCAGGGAGTCGCTGGTCTGCTCGGTACTGTCATGCGCCAATGTCACCGCCTGCTGGCTCTCGGCCATAACCGTGATAGACGCCTGACTGCGCCGTTGCAGGGTCTGGATGATCTCCTGAATCTCCGCGGTAGAGGTTTGAGTACGCAGCGCCAGGCTGCGCACCTCATCCGCGACGACGGCAAAACCTCGGCCCTGTTCACCCGCGCGCGCGGCCTCGATTGCCGCATTGAGAGCCAGCAAATTGGTCTGCTGGGCAATCGAGCCGATGACAATCAGCACTGAACCAATACGCTCACTGTCTGCACTAAGACTTTCGATCACATCGGACAGACGCGTCATCTTCTCGGTTAGGCTCTGCATGGCCTGACGGTTGCTCTCTACGCAGCGCAAGCCGTCGTGAGCGGCCTCACGGGTATCGCGCGAGAGCTGCTGACCCTGCCCTGCGCTATAGGACATCTCCTGCGCGCTGGCGGCCATTTGGGTCATGGCGGAAGCTATTCGGGTGCTTTCATCGCGTTGTTGTTCAACATCTTGGTGAGCGCGCTGAGCCGACTGCTGTAAATTCTCGCCAGCCTGCTCTAGGGTATGGGAGGCCTGCGCCACCTCGGCGACAGTCTGGCGAATCTTCTCGATAAAGGTATTGAAGTTACTGGCCAACAGACCGAGATCGTCCTTGCCGAGGATCGGCAGGCGTTTAGTCAGATCGCCCTCACCTTCAGCCATGTCCTGCAGCATCAAATTGATCTGCCGCAGCCCTCGCACCAACGCATGCCCTGTGCCGTAGGCCAGCAGCGCCCCCAGTACAAGGGCGGCTAACAATAAACCCCAGAGCAGCTGATTGACTTGCAACACGGTACTGTCGGTAGCGCTGGCAGCCGCCTGCATATCCGCCATTAAGCGCTGTTGCAGGCGGCTGGCCAGCTCGGCGATTTGGGGATCTATGCGATCCATTTGCGCGAGGGCATCATTGCGTTGCTTGACCAGCTCCACCACCTTGGCAGCGGCCGTCTTGTAGCGCTCTAGGCTGTCCAGGGCCTGGGTCAGCTGTGCAATCAGGCGCTCACTGCTGCTGCGGTCGCGCAACACCGTAATCATGCTTTGCGCATTGTCCAGCTCGCTGGTAAAGGCCTTGACCTGAGCGTCTTGGTTTTCCTGCAAGAACTGGTACAGATACTGGCTGCCCAACAACAGGTTGCGCATAGCCGCACTGGCATAGAACACCGCGTCTAAGTTGAAACTTTGCTGGGCGTTGGTCAGCACTGCGGAGAGGGCCTGCTCAATCGCTGGGCCATGCTCGCTTAGTTCACCGCTGAGCAAGGCCTGGCGCTGCTGACTCAGGGGCACCAAGCGCTCGCGGAACAGATCGCTGTATTGCACATGCAGTTGCTGTATCGACTCGAGCAGGCGCTGTTGTTCCGGCTCGGTCAGGCCCGCTGCTGCCTCCTGCAAGGCTGCTCTAAGGTTCTTATCCAGTTCGGCAATCAGCGATTCGGCCTCAGGATCACCGCTGCGCGCATACTGACTGACCGATAGCTGCAGACGCGCCATGTTGTCACTCACCTGCGCGACCCGCTCAATGCTCGGCCCTAGGTCACGGGTGACCACCTCGACCCGGTCGGCGATATTGCGCAGCGACAGTGACGAGACAACCCCCAGGATGATCAGCAGTAAACACAGCACCACAGGCACGATGGCGATTTTGTAAGCAATCCGTAGATCAGCAAACCAGCGCATAAGTAACTCCCTCTGGTAGCAATTGTGTAAAGCACCCACTGCCTTATCGACTGCAGCAACGGCATTCTTGAATCTTTAGCCAATTCCTTACGGCAAAAAACACACCGCCCTACAATCATTGCAGCACATAACAAAAAGGCCACCCGAAGGTGGCCTTTTCTTAAGTTAAAAAGCTTTAGGCTTTGTTAACTTCCCAACCGGTCAGTTCGGCCAAAGCCTTACCGATATCAGCCAGGGAACGCACGGTTTTCACACCGGCGTCCTGCAGGGCTGCGAACTTTTCGTCCGCAGTGCCTTTACCACCAGAGATGATGGCGCCGGCATGGCCCATACGCTTGCCCGCAGGGGCAGTCACACCCGCGATGTAAGACACCACTGGCTTGGTCACGTTAGCCTTGATGTAGGCATCCGCTTCTTCTTCAGCCGAGCCGCCGATCTCACCGATCATCACGATCGCTTCGGTCTTCGGGTCTTCCTGGAACAGCTTGAGGATGTCGATGAAGTTAGAACCTGGGATCGGGTCACCGCCGATGCCAACGCAGGTGGACTGACCGAAACCGGCATCAGTAGTCTGCTTAACAGCTTCGTAAGTCAGGGTGCTGGAACGCGACACGATGCCTATATCCGGTGATTCAGTCCGTTTAGCGTGGATACAACGGCGGCAGTGCGCTGGTGTCTAGGCTGGCGCTGCCTTCCAGATCCTCTATGGCGGGGAGGCTGCGGATGGCCAGCCACAGGTTACGACCCTGCCAATGCTGGCCGCTCTCGCTGTAGAGGGCACCGTTAAGGCCGTCGAGCGCAGCGGACAGCGGAGTAAAGCGTGCGGCCATGTCAGCCAAGGTTTCCGGTTGCTGGCGGGCCCAAGCATCCAGTGCATGACGGGTGGCCTGGGAGTCGTTGGCCAAACAGGTACGTTTGAGATCGTCGAGTAGGTTACGCGGGCTGGGGCCGGTTTGCTGGTTAGGCGTTACCGCAGGCTGACGGCGCGCGCGCCACCAGAGGGTAAAGCCAAGCAAGGTGGTTAGGCCGAGTAACGCGCTGCTGAGTTGCCACGGCCATACGTGCACAGTGGCGGTGGTGATCGGCTCAGCCCGCACGGTTTCCAGCGGCGCAGCTTCCAAGCTTGGGTTAGCGGCCACCTGAAGGTTGCGCGCCGGCAAGCCAGTGCGCTCCAGCTGGTCAGTCTGGGTGTTCCACCAGGCGATGTCGATGGCTGGCAGGGAGATCAAGCCTTCGCGGTTGGCCACCAGCGCTTCGCGTTCTTCGCGGCTGCCGGTTACTCCGCTGTCGCTGGCTTGGTTAGTCAGTTGCGGCTGGTCTGGATAGTGCCGCAGCCCCTCTATCTGAGTGGCCGGCAACGGCGGTAATTGAGCGCTGGCTAACCCCTCGACCTTGAGCAGCAGACTGCGCGTCAGCGATTCACCGACGCGAGCGGCCTCTGGTTGTGGGCTCCAGACTTCACTGAGGCTAAGCGCGCGCGCCGGCAGCCAAGGGGCATCGGCTGGGTAACTGGCGGGCTTGGCTTTTACCGTCAGCGGAATCTCTGGGGACCTAACCCGCACCACTTTGCCCGGGCGAGGGCCAAATGGATTAAAGGTATTGCTGGCTGAACGATCAACTGCCGTGGCGCTAAAGGCTTGAGAAGGGATCAGCAGGTCGCCACTTTCCTGGGGGAAGATTGCATAACGCAACTCGATCACGCCGTGGCGCACGCCGCTGATGTCTTTCTCATAGGTGCGCGGCTCGCCCAAGGATTCAATCCGCGCCTGGGGCATTTCCAGCGGGCTAAGGCTGCTGTCGTCATAAAGCGAGACGGAGTGGTAAATACGCAGCGTCAGCACCGTTTGTGCCTGCACATACACGCTTTCTTGGTCCAGGCTGGCGTCAATAAACACTGGAGCCATACGGTTGTCATCGGCGCGAGTGGCTTGCTGCACATGCAAGGTGATGGGCGCGCTTTGCATTTGGCCCAGGCTTAGCGGTGGGATCACCACATAACCGCTGTGTTTGGGCTGCAGGGTAATGATCCAGCGGGTACTGGCTTGGGCATTATTATTGGCACTGGTCAGGCGGTTGACTTGGCGAGTGCCCAACACCTCGAATAGCTCATTAAGCGGTTGCAAATCGGGCTTACCGAACTGCGTGGCGTCATCCGATTCCACGGTCAGTTCTACGCTTTCGCCTGCATCCAAGCGGCTGCGATCAACGCTGGCGGTCAAGCTCTGCGCACTGGCGCTCAGGGTCAGTAGGCTTAGCAGGAGGGTACAGAGCAGTCGGCTCATTGCAGTTGTTCCTGGTGCTGTTGTTCCAGCCTGAATTTACGCCGCAGCAGCTCACCCGGATCATCGGGGATCTGCCTTAGCCACTGTTCTAATGCCTGCCGGCGCTCGCCATCAAGGGCCGGTTCAGCGGTGGCGATTTGCTCTTCACGGCTGTCGCCATCGCCTTTATCCGGTTGAGGCGGCGCCGTGTCTGGTTCTTCGCTTGAGCCGGGTTGCACCGGCTCTTTGTCCTTATCATTCGGCTGTTTTTCTGGCTCTGTTGCTTGGGCGGGCGCTTGCTCGGCCTGTTGTTGCGCGCTCTGGTCAGGCTGCCCAGCTTGCGGTTGCGCCTCAGGCGTCTTTTGCTGTTCGCTGGGCTCTGGTGGCTTATCTGCTTGATTCTGCGGCTGTTGGTTGTGCTGCAACAGTTGCTCAACTAAGGCTTGGTTTTTTTGTGCTTGGGTAAAGTCTGGTTGCAGCTCCAGTGCCTGGGTATAGGCATCTATGGCGGCTTCTAACTCATTGCTGCGCGCCAGGGCGTTGCCCCGGTTGTAGTGATCGCTGGCGGTTTGTCCACTGGCGAAGCGCTCGGCGGCTGCGGCGTAATCTCCGGCCTGATAAAGCGCCTGGCCTTGCCAGCGCGGGTCATTAAAGCGCTGCGCCGCCGCCGCCGGTTGTTGTGCATCAAGCAAGCGCTGGCCTTGTTGGTCAGCGCGCAGCCAGAGGTCTTCCATGCTTATGGCATAACTGGTTTGCGGCAGGCTCAGTAGCAAAAACGGTAGGCACAGCAGCCAGCCACGGCGAGCGGCGCAGGCGGCCAGTAGCAACAGCGCCACTACCAGCCAATGGCTCTGGTCGGCCCAGGCTTGCAGGCGGGTCAGTTCGCCGTCGCGGCGAACGTGTTGCGGTGCATCCAGTAGGCCTAGGCTGCGCACGTCACGCTCATCCAGCGTTATGCCCTGATAGCGGCCGCCACGTTCATTGGCAAAACGCTTGAGGCCGCTGCCGTCCAAGCGCGGCAGCAAAATGGCGCCCTGTGGATCTTTCAGGAACGAGCCGTCCTGCTGAATGATCGGTGCGCCCTGAGCGCTGCCAATGCCGAGAATATGCAGGCGTTCGCCGCGGCGGCCAAGGGCCTGGGTGATGGCCTGACGTTCTGTTTGGTTAAGGCTGCTGGTCAGCAACAGTAAACGGCCGTTGCCTTGGGCGCCTTGTTCGAGCAGTTGCAGGGCCTTGACCACCGCCAAGTCGGCGCGTCTGCCAGGTTCAGGCATGATCCCTGGGTTAAGTGCGTCGAGCAGGTTGCGGCTGGTGGCCAGGTCATCCGACAACGGCACTACGGTGTGCGCACTGCCGGCATAGACGACGATGGCGGTTTGCGCATCCTGTCGCGCCGCCAGCAGGTCGAGTAGTTTGCGCTTAGCCTGAGCCAGGCGATTGGGCGAGGCGTCGCTGGCGAGCATCTCAGGCGTCAGCTCCAGCATCACCACCAGTGGGTCGGCAGGTTTTGGATTGTGCTGCTCGATGCGTTGCCAGCTCGGCCCTAACAGTGCGGTGAGTGCCAGCAACCAAGCAAGACCCAATGCCAGTAAAGGCAGGCGACTGCTGCGGCCTTGATTGGCAGTCAGCAGCGCCGCTTGAAAAGCTACCGGCAACAAGGCTTGCCAGCGGCCGCTGCGTTTCTCCCGGTGCCAGAGTTGCCACAGCAGTACGCCCAGTAGCGGCACCAGCAGCAGCCAGAACGGTCGTTGCCAGTGCGGCCAGAGGCTGAGCAGTTCACTCATGACGCTTACCCCGCAGCGATGCTAGCCGGCTACGCCAGCGTTGTTGCAGGGTTGGCCAGAGCGTTTGGCTGACTAATAGCAGGCTAAGGGCCAAAGCGAGCCCCAGCGGCCAAGGGTAAAGTGGCAAGGTCGGACGTGCCAGGGTTGGCTTCTGCGCCACGGGCTCTAGGCGGTCGAGGGTTGCTTCGATAGCTTCTAGCTCTTCACGGTCGCGGGCGCGGAAGTATTCGCCACCGGTGGCGTCAGCAATGGCGCGCAAGCTCGGTTCATCCAGCTCAATCCCTGGGTTGAAACCCAGCATGCCAAGCACGCCACCTTGCGCGGGGTCGGCGCCGATGCCGACGGGGTAAATGGTGATGCTTTCTTCTGCTGCCAGGCGAGCGGCCGTCATGGGATCAATTTCACCGCCATTGTTGGCGCCGTCAGTCACCAGCACCAGTACCCGGCTTTGTGCGGGACGCTCGCGCAGACGCTTGACTGCTAGGCCAATGGCGTCGCCAATGGCGGTTTGTGGCCCGGCAATATTGATCTGCGCCTCATCCAGCCAGGTGTGCACGGTCTGCCGGTCGAAGGTCAGCGGCGACTGCAAATACGCGCGGCTGCCAAACAGGATCAGGCCAACCCGATCACCTTCGCGGCCGTCGATAAAGTCGCCGAGCAGGTGCTTAACCAAGGTTAAGCGGCTGACCTCACGCTCTTGCCACTGCATATCGGCGAAATCCATGGAGCCAGATACATCCACGGCCAGCAACAGATCGCGGCCACTGGCGGGCAACGGTAATGGCTGGCCGAGCCACTGCGGGCGCATGCAGGCGAGCAGCAGTAACAGCCAAATCAGCATAAATGGCAGTTGTTGGCGTATGGCGGGCAGGCGCGGCCGCGCGCGCCGACCGCTCAAACCCTCCAGCTCAGCCAGAAAGCTGATTTTTAACGCTGCTTCGCCACTGTCTGCGGCCGGCAGCCAGGCGCGCAGCAACCAAGGCAGGGGGGCAAGGAGAAAGGCCCACGGCCAGGCGAACTCAAACATGTTTGCGAATCCAGATCGATACCGCTTGGTTGAGCCCGGCGATGGCTTTGTCATCCAAGTTGCAATGCGGGCGATAGGTGCCTTCGACCAAGACCATCCAGCGCGTCAAGCCGGCGGCGGGGCAGCGGCTGTCGAGAAAGGCCAACCAGGCGCGGCTGCTGAGCACGTGGCTGTGGCTTTGCGGGTAGCGCTCGCGGCACAGGCGCTTGAGGATGGCATTCAGTTGTTGCAGCCAAGGGCCGGCGTGCGCGCCGTCATAGGGTTTTTTCAGCTGTTCGAGTTCGTTGAGTGCAGCTTGGCGCAGCGGGTCTAAAGGCGCTTCGGCTGTTGACGCGGACGCTTTGCGTGGCAGGCGTTTAAGCAATTTAAAGCTGGCCCACAGCAGCAATGGCAGTAACAACGCCAATAGCCACCAGCCGGGTGCCGGCGGCCACCAGCTGATGGCGGGCGGAGCGATCAGCGGTTCAAGTTGATCCAGCAGGTTCACGAGGTTTTCCTCGGCCGCTGGGCATTCAGGTGTTCGCGCAGTTGCTCGATCATTTCCCGTTGCGTGCTTAATGCCAGCAGCGGTACACCGAGTTTTTGTGCCAGGCGCTGCCAGCGCGCTTGGCGTGCATCGGCCAGGCTACGGTAGGCTTGGCGTAGATGGGGGTCCTGGGTGTCGAGTTCCAGCTGCGCGCCTTGCTCGGTGAAGCGCAGCAGGCCAGCATTGGGCAGTGCGTGGTCAAGCGGATCGGACAATGGCAGCAGCAGTAAGTCGGTATGCCGCGCCAGCAGCAGTAACTGCTGTTCGCTGCTGTCGCTGAGGGTGCGCTCATCGCACAGCACCACCACCAAGCTGCCGGGGCGCAGCACTTCGCGAGCACGGCGCAGGGCCAAACCAAAGCTATCGCGACCACCTTGACTGTCGTTATTCAACGCTTGGTTGGCTTTGGCCAGGCGGCTAAGCAGTTGCAACAGGCTTTGTTTGCTGCGCCGAGGTTTGACTTCGTGGTGCTCCAAGTCGCCGAATACCAAGCCGCCGATGCGATCGTTATGGCCCAGTGCGGCCCAGCCGATCAGGCTGGCGGCTTGGGCGGCGAGTACCGATTTGAACATCAGCCCGGAGCCGAAAAACAGCTGCCGGCTTTGCTCGACCATGATGTAGATCGGTCGCTCGCGCTCTTCATGGAACAGTTTGGTGTGCGGCTCTTGGGTGCGCGCGGTGACCCGCCAATCTATGGTGCGTACATCGTCGCCGGGTTGATAGATGCGCACTTGATCAAAGTCCACACCGCGGCCACGCAGCTTGGAGTGGTGCAGGCCGATCAGCGGGCTGCGCTGTGCTGGCGTCGAGAACAGTTGTACCTCACGCACACGGTGACGCATCTCGATCAGTTCACCGAGGCTAACGCGAATGCCAGGCTGCGTGGGTTGGTCATGCATGGCGCTTAGGCGACCGCCACGACGTCGAGAATACGTTGCACCACGCGGTCTTGGTCGATGCCGGCGGCTTCGGCCTCGAACGACAGAATGATGCGGTGGCGCAGCACATCAAACAGCACGGCCTGAATATCTTCCGGGCTGACAAAATCACGCCCGGCCAACCAGGCATGGGCGCGTGAGCAGCGGTCTAGGGCAATCGAGCCACGCGGGCTGGCGCCATAGGCAATCCACTCGGCCAGTTCCGCATCAAACTTGGCCGGGGTGCGCGAGGCCATTACCAGCTGCACCAGGTATTCCTCCACCGCATCGGCCATGTACAGGCCGAGGATCTCTTGGCGCGCGGCAAAAATGGCCTGTTGGCTGACCAGTTGCTCAGGCTTGGTTTCACCATTGAGCGCTTCACCACGGGCTTGCGCGAGGATCTTGCGTTCCACGCTGGCGTCGGGGAAGCCGATTTTCACATGCATCAAAAAGCGATCCAGCTGGGCTTCGGGCAGTGGATACGTGCCTTCCTGCTCAATCGGGTTCTGTGTGGCCATCACCAGAAACAGCGGCGACAGCTGATAAGTGCTGCGGCCCACGCTGACCTGGCGCTCGGCCATGGCTTCAAGCAGCGCCGACTGCACCTTGGCAGGCGCCCGGTTGATCTCATCCGCTAGCACCAAGTTATGGAAGATCGGCCCTTGCTGAAAGACGAAACTGCCGGTTTCCGGACGGTAAATCTCCGTGCCGGTAATGTCGGACGGCAGCAGGTCTGGGGTGAACTGAATACGATGGAACTCAGCCTCGATACCTTCGGCCAACTCCTTGATCGCTTTGGTTTTGGCGAGCCCAGGTGCACCCTCAACCAGCATGTGACCATCGGCAAGCAAGGCAATCAGCAGCCTTTCGATGAGTTTTTCCTGGCCAAGGATCTGACTTGAAAGAAAATGTCGCAGCGCGACAAGCGCTTCACGGTGTTCCATCGTTAAGCTCATCCAGCAAATGTGACCAGCGGGTCGTGAGACTCGCCAGAGTTAAGTGGCAGCCACTTTAATGCAATCGCTGCCTCCTAGACTAACGTTGAACAACAAGGTTGTGGCGAAGGTCATTCTCGCGACTGCCACCTAGTCGAATCACCAGCCAAATGGAGCACACCCATGGCGTTCTTTACGGCAGCCAGCAAAACCGATTTTCAGCATCACCTGCAAACGGCGCTGGCTCAGCACGTCAGCCAACAGGCTCTGCCACAAGTGGCCCTGTTTGCTGAACAATTTTTCGGCATTATCGCCCTTGAGGAGCTGACTCAGCGCCGCCTCTCCGATCTGGTCGGCTGCACCTTGTCGTCTTGGCGCTTGCTGGAGCGTTTTGCCCCGGCCAAACCTGAAGTGCGGGTATTCAATCCTGATTATGAGAAACACGGCTGGCAGTCCACCCACACAGCCGTAGAAATTCTGCACCGCGATATTCCATTCCTCGTCGACTCGGTGCGCATGGAGCTGAACCGCCGCGGTTATAGCATCCACACCTTACAGAACAGTGTGTTCAGCGTGCGCCGCAATAAAAGCGGCGAGCTGCAAGAAATTCTGCCTAAAGGTGCTCAGGGCAAGGATGTACATCACGAAGCGCTGATGTTCTTGGAGATTGACCGCTGTTCCAGCGCCAGTGAACTGAAAGTCCTGGAAAAAGCCCTGCATGACGTATTCAGCGATGTGCGCTTGAGTGTGGCGGACTTTCAACCGATGAAGGCTAAGGCCAAAGAGCTGCTGGCCTCGCTGGATAACGTCAAGCCAAGCCAAGCCGGACTCAAGGTCGATGGCGCAGAGCTTGAAGAGGTTAAGGTGTTTATGAGCTGGTTGCTCGATGACCACTTCACCTTCCTTGGCTATGAAGAATTTACCGTTGTCGACAGCGCCGATGGCGGCAGCGTGGTGTACGACGAGTCGTCCTTGTTGGGCCTGTCTAAAAGCCTGCGTTCGGGGCTGACGGCCAATGACACGCAGATTCAGGCGGAGGCTTTGGTTTACCTGCGTGAGACGCAACTGCTGTCTTTCGCTAAGGCGGCGGTACCCAGCCGTGTGCACCGTCCGGCTTATCCGGACTTGGTGTCGATCCGCGAGCTGGACAGTTCCGGTAAGGTCATCAAGGAATGCCGCTTTATGGGCCTCTACACCTCGGCGGTGTATGCCGAAAGCGTGTGGAACATCCCCTATATCCGACGCAAAGTAGCGGTCATCAAGCAGCGTTCCGGTTTCGACAGCAGCGCGCACTTAGGCAAAGAGCTGGCGCAAGTGCTGGAAGTGTTGCCGCGTGATGATCTGTTCCAAACTTCGGTGGATGAGCTGTTCAGTACCGCCATGTCGATCGTGCAGATTCAGGAACGCAATAAGATTCGCGTGTTCCTGCGCCGCGATCCTTACGGGCGTTTCTGCTACTGCCTGGTCTATGTGCCGCGCGATGTGTACTCCACGGAAACCCGCCTGAAAATCCAACAAGTATTGATGGACCGCCTGCAGGGCATTGATTGCGAGTTCTGGACTTTCTTCTCTGAGTCGGTGCTGGCACGGGTGCAATTCATCCTTAAGGTTGACCCGAAAAACCGCGTGCAGATCGACCCCGCCCGCCTAGAAAAAGAAGTTATTCAGGCCTGCCGTTCATGGACAGACGATTACACCAGCCTGATGGTCGAAAGCCTCGGCGAGGCGCAGGGCACGGAAGTGCTCAGCGAGTTCTCCAGTGGCTTCCCAGCCGGTTACCGCGAGCGTTTTGCCCCGCACTCAGCGGTGGTGGATATGCAGCATTTGCTGAGTATCAATGCTGAACGTCAGCTGGTGATGAGCTTTTATCAACCGCTGACCCATGGCGAACCGCAATTGCATTGCAAGCTTTACCATGCCGATGCGCCGCTGGCGCTGTCGGATGTACTGCCGATTTTGGAAAACCTCGGCCTGCGTGTATTGGGCGAATTCCCTTACAAGCTTCGCCGTGCCGATGGCCGTGAGTTCTGGATTCACGACTTCGCCTTCACCTACGCCGAAGGGCTGGATGTTGATATCCAGCAACTCAACGACACCTTGCAGGGGGCCTTTGTCAATATCGTCGGTGGTGCGGCCGAGAATGACGGCTTTAACCGTCTGGTGTTGATGGCCGCCATGCCTTGGCGAGATGTGGCGCTGCTGCGCGCCTATGCGCGTTACCTCAAGCAGATTCGCTTGGGCTTCGACCTGAGTTACATCGCCAGCACCCTGGTCAACCATGCCGATATCGCCAAAGAACTGGTGCGCTTGTTCAAGACGCGCTTCTATCTCGCGCGCAAACTCTCGGCTGATGATTTGGAAGACAAGCAGCAGAAACTGGAGCAGGCCATTCTCGCGGCATTGGATAACGTTGCGGTGCTCAATGAAGACCGCATCCTGCGCCGTTACTTGGACCTGATCAAAGCGACGCTGCGCACCAACTTCTACCAGACCGATGCGGCCGGGCAGAACAAGTCCTACTTCAGCTTTAAGCTCAACCCGCGGGCCATTCCAGATATTCCACGGCCGACGCCAAAGTTTGAAATTTTCGTCTACTCGCCCCGGGTTGAAGGGGTGCACTTACGCTTTGGCGACGTCGCCCGTGGCGGTCTGCGCTGGTCCGACCGTGAAGAAGACTTCCGCACCGAGGTGCTGGGCCTGGTTAAGGCGCAGCAGGTGAAGAACGCAGTCATCGTGCCCATGGGCGCCAAAGGCGGTTTTGTGCCGCGGCGTTTGCCCTTGGGCGGCTCGCGTGATGAGGTGCTGGCTGAGGGTATTGCCTGCTACCGCATTTTTATCAGTGGTTTGCTGGACATCACCGACAACCTCAAAGAGGGTGAAGTGGTGCCGCCGCAGAACGTGGTCCGTCACGATGCGGACGATCCCTATCTGGTGGTGGCCGCAGACAAAGGCACGGCGACGTTCTCTGATATTGCTAACGGTATCGCCGCTGACTATGGCTTCTGGCTGGACGATGCGTTCGCCTCGGGTGGCTCGGCGGGTTATGACCACAAAGGCATGGGCATCACTGCCAAAGGGGCGTGGGTGTCGGTGCAGCGGCATTTCCGCGAGTGCGGCATTGATGTGCAAAAAGATGACGTCACGGTAATCGGCATCGGCGACATGGCGGGTGACGTGTTCGGCAACGGCTTGTTGTTGTCGCAAAGCCTGCAATTGGTCGCCGCCTTTAACCACATGCACATCTTTATCGACCCTAACCCGGACGCAGCTAAGAGCTTTATCGAACGTCAGCGTCTATTCGATTTGCCACGTTCCAGCTGGGCTGATTACGAAGCCAAGCTGATTTCGGCAGGCGGCGGGATCTTCCTGCGCAGCGCTAAGAGCATCCCAATCAGCGCGCAGATGAAAGAGCGTTTCGACATCAGTGCCGACAAGCTGGCGCCCAATGAGTTGCTCAATGCCTTGCTTAAAGCGCCGGTCGATCTGCTCTGGAATGGTGGTATTGGCACCTATGTCAAATCCAGTAAAGAGAGCCACGCCGATGTCGGCGACAAGGCCAACGACCTGTTGCGGGTGGATGGCCGCGAATTACGCGCCAAGGTGGTGGGTGAGGGCGGTAACCTCGGCATGACCCAATTGGGCCGCGTCGAGTACGGCCTTAATGGCGGCAAGAGCAATACCGACTTTATTGATAACGCCGGTGGTGTGGATTGCTCTGACCATGAGGTCAATATCAAGATATTGCTCGGCGAAATCGTTGCCGCTGGTGACATGACCGGCAAGCAGCGTAACAAGTTGCTGGTGGAAATGACCGATGCAGTCGGCGGCCTGGTGCTGGGTAATAACTACAAGCAAACCCAGGCGCTGTCGTTGGCTGAGCGCCTTGCCCGTGAGCAGGTCAGTGAGTACAAGCGCCTAATGTCAGCGCTGGAAAGTGCCGGCAAGCTCGACCGTGCTTTGGAGTTCCTGCCCGCCGACGACGAACTGAATGAGCGCACCGCTAATGGTCTGGGCTTAACTCGGCCAGAGTTGGCAGTGTTGATTTCGTACAGCAAGATCGACCTCAAAGAGTCACTGCTCAAGTCGCAGGTGCCGGACGATGAGTACTTGGCGCGCGAAATGGAAACGGCCTTCCCGGCTGTGCTTACGCAGAAATTTGGCGAACCCATGCGTCGCCATCGCCTTAAACGCGAAATCGTCAGCACGCAGATCGCCAACGATCTGGTCAACCACATGGGCATCACCTTCGTGCAGCGCCTGAAAGAGTCCACCGGTATGAGTGCGGCGAATGTCGCTGGCGCCTATGTGATTGTGCGTGATCTGTTTCGCTTGCCGCATTGGTGGCAGCAGATTGAGGCGCTTGACTCCAAGGTGCCGGCTCAACTGCAATTGCAGTTGATGGATGAGCTGGTGCGCTTGGGTCGTCGCGCCACGCGCTGGTTCCTGCGCAATCGCCGTAATGACTTGGACGCCGCCCGCGACGTGGCGCATTTTGCACCGCGTATCGAGGCCCTGGTGGGGCGATTGGATGAACTGCTTGAAGGTCCTGCCCGTGAGCAATGGTTGGCCCGCTTCCAAGGTTACGTCGAAGCTGGCGTGCCCGAAGAGCTAGCCCGGGTGGTCGCGGGTACAAGCCACTTGTACACCCTTCTGCCGATCATTGAAGCGTCGGATGTAACGGGCCAAGAACCGGCTCGTGTGGCGGCCGCCTACTTTGCCATTGGCGGCTCGCTTGAGCTGTCTTGGTACCTGCAGCAAATCAGCAGCTTACCTGTGGAAAACAACTGGCAAGCGCTGGCCCGTGAAGCCTTCCGCGATGACTTGGATTGGCAGCAACGCGCCATCACCGTGTCAGTGCTGCAAATGGCCGAGGGTCCAGTGGACATCGAAGAACGCGCCAGCGTATGGCTTGATCAGCACCGCCGCCTGGTGGATCGCTGGAAGCTTATGCTGAGCGAACTGCGCGCCGCCACCAACACCGATTACGCCATGTATGCCGTGGCTAACCGCGAGTTGATGGACTTGGCGCAAAGCGCCTAAGCGGTATCAGCGCAGGCCTTGCCTGCGCAGCGTCAATAAAAAACCCGCTGAGTGCGGGTTTTTTATGGGCAACGGTTTGGCCTCAGTGCGAAGCCCAGATGTAATCCGGGAGCGGTTGTTCGGCCCGCAGAACTTTCCCGGATTGCATCCGGGCTACAAGAAAATGCCGCTCACCTGAGTTACGTGAGCGGCATTGCGCTGAGTGCGGAGCTTGTTGACCTCAGGTTGTAAGCTCAGTCGTCGAAATCCATCCAACCGCCCATCTCTTTCCAGCGGTTAACGATGCCGCAGTAAAGCTCAGCAGTCTTTTCAGTGTCGTAACGCGCTGAATGCGCTTCTTTGCCATCAAAATCGATATCCGCAGCTTGGCAGGCTTTAGCCAGAACGGTTTGCCCGTAGGCTAAGCCGGCCAGAGTGGCGGTGTCGAAGCTGGAAAACGGATGGAACGGGTTGCGCTTGATGCCGGTCCGCGCCACAGCGGCATTCAAAAAGCCCAAATCAAAACTGCTGTTATGCCCAACCAGAATGGCGCGCTTGCAGCTGTTGGCTTTCAGTGATTTACGCAAGCTGCGGAAGATTTCCGTCAGGGCATGTTCTTCACTGACCGCCATGCGCAAGGGGTGGTCGAGCTTGATGCCGGTGAAGTCCAGCGCCGCCTGCTCAATATTTGCACCAACAAACGGCTCAACCCGGAAAAACTGGGTGTGCTCAGGGTAAAGGAAGCCCCCTTCGTCCATGCCAATGGTGGTGGCGGCAATCTCCAGCAGCGCATCGGTGGCGCAGTTGAAGCCCCCCGTTTCTACGTCCACAACTACCGGTAAATAGCCTCGAAAGCGGGCTGCCATCGGGTGGCGTGGGCCTGAGTGGCCGTTGCTGCCGGGCTCATCGTCGTACATGTCCTCGCTCACGCTTGATTCTCCAGCAGGCGCCAGCGCAGGGTTTCACCGGCGCGCAGCGGGGTAACGGTGTGCTCACCGAGGGGTAAGCTGGCGGGTGCGGTCCAGTCTTCACGGATCAGGGTGATGCTGTCTGTGTTACGCGGCAAACCATAGAAGTCTGGCCCGTTAAGGCTGGCGAAGGCTTCTAGTTTGTCCAGCGCAGTGCGCAGTTCAAAGGCTTCGGCATACAGCTCAATGGCGGCGTAAGCGGTGTAGCAACCGGCGCAGCCGCAGGCGGCTTCTTTGGCATGCTTTGCATGCGGTGCCGAGTCGGTGCCGAGGAAAAACTTTGGATTGCCGCTGGTGGCCGCGTCCAACAAGGCGTCTTGATGGCTGTTACGCTTGAGCACCGGCAAGCAATACAGATGGGGACGAATGCCGCCAACCAGCATGTGATTGCGATTGTAGAGCAGGTGGTGGGCGGTGATGGTGGCGCCTACGGTACTGGAGGCCGCTTCGACAAACTGCACCGCATCGCCGGTGGTGATGTGTTCTAACACCACTTTGAGCGTTGGGAAGCGTGTGACGATGCGCGTTAAGTGCTCATCGATAAAGGCTTTTTCTCGGTCGAATACGTCGATTTCGCTACGCGTGACTTCACCGTGCAGCAACAGTGGCAGACCAACTTCGGCCATCACCTCGAACACCCCAAATAGCTTGTCGATGCTGGACACGCCAAAATCCGAATTGGTAGTGGCACCGGCCGGATACAGCTTGGCGGCATGCACAAAGCCACAGGCTCGAGCCAGGCGAATATCCTCGGCGCTGGTACGGTCGGTGAGGAACAACGTCATCAAGGGCTCAAACTGGCTGCCGGCTGGGCGGGCGGCGAGAATTCGTTGCCGATAAGCTTCGGCGTCCACTGTATTGCGCACCGGTGGCAGCAGGTTGGGCATGATGATGGCGCGGCCAAAGGTGCGGGCTACATCGGCGACGGTATGGGGCAGTAAGCCGCCATCGCGCAGGTGGATGTGCCAGTCGTCAGGACGCAGCAGGGTAAGACGGTCAGTCATGGAAGCTTCCAGGCGGGCAAACGTGGCGAGAATGCTACCGGAAAAGCCCCGTTTCAGCACGCTGAAAGCAGGCCAATCGGGCAAAGCGAACGGAGCGCTGGGCCGCGCAGCAACGCAGCCTGCGCAACCACTATGGCGTGCGCCTCAAGTTTTTCGCATTGGCACCGATAGACACTGAGTAAGCCGTAATCCCCGGAGCCTGTCGTGCGACCCTATCCACTTGTGGTGCTGTGCCTGCTGGTCAGCCAGCCAGTTTTAGCTATCAGCTTCCAGACGCGTCTGGAGAAAATAGAGTGGCAGGTCGAAGGCGATCAGTTTGAGTGCCGTTTGTCGCAAGACATCACGGATTTTGGTTCTGGGGTATTTGTGCGCCGAGCGGGCGAGCGGGTGACATTTAGCTTGAAAGCCCGCGAGCGCTGGCTGGGTGCGGGCAACGCAACGTTATTGGCCGCCGCCGCCCCTTGGCAGCCAGGGCGCGGTGATATCAACCTCGGTTCGGTCAACGTGGTACCGGCTGAGGTGCTGTTCAACAGCTCTCAGGAGCAGGGCACGCGCCTGCTCACCGGTTTACTCGAAGGCCGCAGCCCTGTGGTGCGTCACCGCGCGGCGATGGGCGGTGATGCAGTTGAAGTGCGCCTGCTGCCCGCCAAATTCAAAAAGGCCTACCAAGACTACTTAGGTTGTACGGCCAAGCTGTTGCCGGTGAATTTCGATCAGGTGCGCAAAAGCTTGGTGGGATTTCCGGGTGGTGGTGTCGCGCTTGAACCATTGGCCCAAGCCAAATTGGACATCATCTTAAGTTTTCTTAAGGCCGACCCTAGCGTCAACCGTATCCAGTTGGACGGTCATGCTGACAACAGCGGTAATCGTCTGACTAACCGGGATCTGTCGCGCCGCCGAGCGCTGGCAGTGATGGAATACCTCAAGGCTAACGGCATTCCAGCCGAGCAAATCACCCTGCGTTTTCATGGGGAGCGTTATCCGCTGGTGCCGAATAACCAAGAAACTAATCGGGCAAAAAATCGCCGGGTGAACATCCTCCTCGACCGGGTGCCTGAAGCCGCAGTGCCGCCCACGCCAGCCGCCGCCACGGCGGACCCAGCCGCAACGTCCTAGCGTCTACTGTTAGCGCCATACCCAACGATTATCCGTCGCTTAGTCGTCACACGTTGTCGCGCCTCTGTAAATCAGGCGGCATGGGCAGTAGAATCATTGGTTTCCCGCACAACCCGTGGAGTTGATGGCATGGCCGACGTAAACAAGGTAGTTCTGGCATATTCCGGTGGCCTGGACACTTCGGTGATTCTTAAGTGGCTGCAAGACACCTATAACTGTGAAGTAGTGACCTTCACCGCCGACCTTGGCCAAGGCGAGGAAGTTGAGCCAGCACGCGCTAAGGCTCAGGCCATGGGCGTTAAGGAAATCTACATCGATGACCTGCGTGAAGAATTTGTCCGCGATTTCGTCTACCCGATGTTCCGCGCCAACACCGTCTACGAAGGCGAATACCTGCTGGGCACCTCCATTGCTCGCCCGCTGATTGCCAAGCGCTTGATTGAGATCGCTAACGAAACCGGCGCCGACGCCATCTCCCACGGCGCGACCGGCAAAGGCAACGACCAAGTGCGTTTCGAGCTGGGTGCCTATGCCCTCAAACCTGGTGTAAAAGTGATTGCGCCTTGGCGCGAATGGGATTTGCTCTCTCGCGAGAAGTTGATGGACTACGCCGAAAAGCACGCCATCCCGATCGAGCGTCACGGTAAGAAAAAATCGCCGTATTCCATGGATGCCAACCTGCTGCACATCTCCTATGAAGGCGGTGTGCTGGAAGACACTTGGACTGAGCACGAAGAAGACATGTGGAAGTGGACTGTCTCGCCTGAAGCGGCGCCGGACACTGCGACCTATATCGAGCTGACTTACCGCGCCGGTGACATTGTCGCCATCGACGGTAAAGACATGAGTCCAGCCACCGTGTTGGCTGAGCTGAACCGCATCGGCGGCCTCAACGGCATCGGCCGTCTGGACATCGTTGAGAACCGCTTTGTCGGTATGAAGTCCCGTGGCTGCTACGAGACGCCGGGCGGCACCATCATGCTCAAAGGCCACCGCGCTATTGAGTCGATCACCTTGGACCGCGAAGTCGCTCACCTGAAAGACGAGCTGATGCCCAAATATGCCAGCCTGATTTACAACGGTTTCTGGTGGAGCCCAGAGCGTCTGATGCTGCAACAGATGATCGACGCCTCCCAAGCCAACGTGAACGGTGTGGTGCGTATGAAACTGTACAAGGGCAATGTGATCATCACCGGTCGTAAGTCCGATGATTCGCTGTTCGACGCCACAATCGCGACCTTTGAAGAAGACGGCGGCGCCTACAACCAGGCTGACGCGGGTGGTTTTATCAAGCTCAACGCTCTGCGCATGCGCATTGCGGCGGGTAAAGGGCGCAAGATGCTCTGATAGACTTGAGCGTCCAAGCCCTAACGAACCCCGGCCATAAGCCGGGGTTTGTCTTTACACCATAAGGAGAGACCTGATGAGACTGCTGCATACCATGCTACGCGTCGGCGATATGGATAAATCCATCGCGTTCTACACCGAGGTACTGGGCATGACCCTATTGCGTCGCAAGGACTATCCAGAAGGGCAGTTCACCTTGGCATTTGTCGGTTACGGCGATGAGGCGCACAACAGCGTGATCGAGCTGACCCATAACTGGGGTGTTGAGGGCTACGAGCTGGGTACTGGCTACGGTCACATCGCCCTAGAGGTGGCGGATGTTTACAAGGCCTGTGAAGACATTCGCACGCGCGGCGGCAAGATCACCCGCGAGCCTGGGCCGATGAAGCACGGCAGCAGCATCCTAGCCTTTGTCGAAGACCCAGACGGCTACAAGATTGAGCTGTTGTCGCCTTCACGTGGCGACTGAGTTTTCTGCATAAAAAAAAGCCCCGCATCGCTGCGGGGCTTTTTGTTGGCCTTGGCTACAAATCAAAGTCGTATTCGGAGAGTTGCCTGTTCAGGCGGCGCTCATCGAGTAGGTTATCGATGACGCGACGCTTAGCTAGGTTGGTTTTGGCCACTTCAACGGGCGCCTCGACTTCTTCTGCCTCTTCGGCCACAAAATCTTCATCGAGCTCAAGATCTTCTTTATCAGTGCTCATGTGTTTCACTCCAGGCTACAAGGGCCAAGTGCGCACCTTATAGCCGCAAAAGCAGGGCAGGTAAAAAAGATTTTTTCAATCGACTCATTGAGTCGCTGAATGGTCGCTCAATCGTCGCCGGTTTTCTGCTTGTATTCGCACAGGTCTTCGATGCGGCAGCTGCCACAACGTGGCTTGCGGGCCTGGCACACGTAGCGGCCATGCAGGATGAGCCAGTGGTGGGAGTCGAGAAGAAATTGCTTGGGCACATGCTTCATCAGCTTGGTCTCTACCTCCACAACATTTTTGCCAGGGGCGATGCCGGTGCGGTTGCTGACGCGGAAAATATGCGTGTCCACCGCCATGGCCAGCTGGCGGAACGCTGTATTTAGCACCACGTTGGCCGTTTTGTGGCCTACACCCGGCAGTGCTTCAAGTTCCTCGCGGGTTTCGGGTACCTGACTGCCATGGCGTTCAATCAGTAAGCGGCAGGTCTCAATCACGTTCTTAGCTTTGCTGTTATAGAGGCCGATGGTCTTGATGTACTCACTCAAACCGGCAACGCCCAAGGCATAAATAGCCTCGGGTGTATTGGCCACTGGGTAGAGCTTGGCCGTGGCTTTGTTGACGCTCACATCGGTGGCCTGGGCTGAGAGCGTAACGGCAATCAGTAATTCGAAAGGCGAACTGTAAGCCAGCTCGGTTTTTGGCTCGGGGTTGTCTTCGTGCAGCCGCCGAAAAATTTCTAAGCGCTTAGCCGCGTTCACTCGATCACTCCTGTCACCCGCACGCGGCGACTCTGTGCGGGCGCGGCCACTTGCTGAGCTTTAGCGCGCTCGGTTAGCACCTCATCCATGCGGTTTTTACAGGCAATCAGTAAACCGAGGACGATAAATGCACCCGGCGGCAGGATGGCCAGCAGGAAACCTTTATATTCTGGGATCAAGGTGAGCTGCCAGTTGGCGGCCATAGGGCCGAACAGCAAATGCATATTGGCAAACACCGCGCCGGTACCAAACAGCTCGCGTAGCGCACCAATCATCACCAGAACTACGCCAAAGCCAAGGCCCATCATGAGCCCGTCGTAGGCGGCGCGGGCCGGGTCATGCTTGGCTGCAAAGCCATCGGCGCGGCCTAGGATTACGCAGTTAGTGGTAATCAACGGAATAAAGATGCCGAGTATTTGATACAGCTCATAGGTGAAGGCCTGCATCAGCAACTCGATGCAGGTGGTCAGCGCGGCGATGATCATCACAAAGGCTGGCAAGCGCACCGCGGTGTTGACCACGCCGCGCACCAGTGACACTGCGGTGTTGGAACAGATCAGCACCAGCGCACTGGCCAGGGCAAGGCCAAGGGCATTTACCGCTGAGTTACTCACCCCCAGCAGCGGACAAAGACCGAGCAGCTGAACCAGTGCGGGGTTGTTCTTCCACAGGCCGTTTAGGGTGATCTCGCGGTAGCTGGGGTTAGCCATTGGACTTCACCTGGGGTGCGAACAGTTGTTGCTGGTTGGCGTCGAAATACTGCAAAGCCTTGTGCACGGCTTTGACCACCGCGCGCGGAGTAATGGTGGCACCCGCAAACTGGTCGAATTCACCGCGATCTTTCTTCACCGCCCAGCCATCCTCGTTCGGGTTGCTCAGCGATTTGCCATCAAAGCTGCGGATCCAGGCGCTTTTAGCCAGATCAATTTTATCGCCAAGCCCAGGCGTTTCCCGATGAGTGAGCACGCGCACACCGGCTAATCGACCATCAGCCCGGATGCCGACCAATAACTGGATAATGCCACTGTAGCCGTCCGGTGCAGTGGCGCGCAGGATCACTGCGCTGGGTTTGCCGTCTTTCAGGGCGATGTAGGCGGTCTGCGGCGACTTGCTGCCCAGCAGTGGGTCATGCAGTTGCAGGCTGTTGTCGAGCAGGTAATTGTCATAGCTGCCCATCGGTAAAATTTCACTCAGCGCGCGTACCTGAGCCGCGCGCTGCGCCGTGGCGATGCGTTCAGCCGTGGCCTGTTGCAGCACAGCCACCAGGCCCACGGTGGTAATGGCGAATAGCCCGAGCACGAGGGCGTTCTTGAGCATCGAGCGGCTTATTTCAGGCAGGGCCATGGTTACTCTCCCAGCTTAAAGCCGCGCGTCGGTTTGCGGTGGCCGTAAGTGCGCGGCCTCGTGTAGTAATCGATGGTCGGCGCTGCCAGGTTCATCAGTAGCACGGCGAAAGCGAGGCCATCTGGGTAGCCGCCCCAAGCGCGAATCACATATACCAGCACGCCAACGCCGACACCAAAGATCAGCCGGCCAAGGTTGCTGGTCGCACCGCTGACCGGGTCGGTGACGATAAAGAACGCCCCGAGCATGGTCGCGCCGGTCAGCAGATGAAACAGCGGCGAGCCGTTGGAGTCTGAGCCAGAGCCGTTCCAGAACACCAGGCTCATAACCGCCAGTGCCGCGAGCATGCCGACTGGCGCGTGCCAGGTGAATAGGCGTTTGTGCAGCAGGTACAGCCCGCCCGCCAGGAAGGCCATGTTGACGGCTTCACTGGCTGCGCCGCCGAGATAGCCGAATGCTGGGTTTTGTGCCCACAACTCATCCAGGGTCAGGCTTTTATTGACTTTTAGTGCATCCAGCGCGGTGGCTTGAGCCCAGCCATCGGGCAGAGCGGCGATGCCGAAAATTTGCTGCAAGCCATCGAGCATGCCTACCGTATGCGGTGCCGGCCAACGGGTCATCTCCAACGGAAATGAGATCAGCACCACGACGTAGCCGAGCATCGCCGGGTTAAAGGGGTTTTGCCCAAGGCCGCCGTACAGTTGTTTGCCCAGCACCACAGCAAAGCCGGTGGCGACGAGGGTCAGCCACCAAGGCGAGTAGGGCGGCAGCGCCAGTGCCAGTAATACGGCCGTGACGAGGATGCTGTAGTCCTTCAGAAAGAACAGCACTGGGCGCTTGCGCAGCGCCAAGATGGCCGCTTCAAAACCTAAGGCGCAGACGCTGGCCCAGAGCAGATTAATCAGCGTGCCGGCGCCGAATAGCCACGTCAGCGCAAGAATGCCCGGCAGTGTGGCCAGCATCACCTGCAGCATTACTTGCTGAGTGCGGTTGCTGCCCTTGGCGTGGGGCGAGGTGATGCGGGGCAGGGCCATTAGCGCTCCGGTCGATTGTCTTGCTGTGCATGGCGTTATCGCGCCACTCGCTGCTTTGTAGCCCGGATGTAATCCGGGGAAATTCTTGGCGCCATTTGTTGCCGCGAACCGGGGGCGCTGCCTTGGATTGTATCCGGGCTACATCTGGTGTTCGGTCAGTTTGTGTTCGGCATCGGCTAGGCGAACACGCGCCTGCTCCAGAGAATCGGGGGCTGCATTTTCATCACGTTCGAGTTTGCGCAAATCTGCGCGGGCAAAAGCCACTTCGGTTTTCAAGGTGCGGGTGGTTTCATCAATCGGCTGCTTGTCGGTACGCAGCAACTCGGGCGCAGGTTTGCCACTTGTGTCTTCCGCGTGATGCAGCGCTTGCTCGGCAGCAGCTAAGGCTGCGCGCAGAGGGCTAAGTGCAGCGTCATTGGTACCGACCTTCTCGGCTTTTCTGAGCTCGGCGCGTTTCATTGCCAGTTCTATTTTGGCTTTTTTCAGTAAGTCAGCAGCGTCTATACCAACTGTTTTTACCGGCGCAGCGGGTGCTGGTGTGTTGATGCGGGCCAGCAGTTGTTCAGCTGCATCGAGTTGGCTACGCAGCTGCTGCAATTGGCTCTGCTGCTCGTCGCTGGGCGCTTCTAGTTTTTCCAGCTTGCGCACTTGAGCACGCAGCATGGCGGCATCGATTTTAATTTTCTTTAGCTCAACATCATTGGCAACCGGTGCAACCGGCGGTGCTGGCGGATGGGCAGCAATAAACGTATCAAGAGTGTGTTGGGCAGTCGCGGCAGCGCTGCGCAGCTCGTCAACTTGGGCCTGCAACTCGGCGCTGGCGTGAGTGAGCAGTTGTTTTTCTGCTTTTTTCAGTGCGACTTGGGCCATGCTGGCTTCGATTTTGAGTTTCTTTTGCTCATCGCTAAGCCCAGCTGGTTTGGCTGCTGCTGAGCCACTGCTGTCTAGCGGTGATGCAGCCTGTGCTTGGGTCGCCTTGGCCTGTGCAGCGTTGGCGGCGCGGGCTTGGCGTTCAGCTTCCTTCTGCTCGTCAGCGCGGCGCAGGCGCTCTTGGCGCAGCTCAAAGCGCTGTTTCGATTGTTCAGCCTTGAGTTGCTTTTGCTCCAACTCGCGAATCTCGCCTTTAGCGGCGCGGTAGTACTGCACCAGTGGGATATTCGAGGGGCAGACATAGGCGCATGCGCCACATTCGATGCAGTCAAACAGGTTATGCGCTTTGAGCTGCTCGTGCTCTTGGCCGATGGCGAAAAAATGCAGTTGTTGCGGCAATAAGCTAACTGGGCACGCTTGTGCGCACTCACCGCAGCGGATGCACGGCATAGCGGGCGGCGGAGCTGGCAGCTCGTTAGTGGTCGATGCCAGCAAGCAATTGGTAGTTTTGATCAGCGGCACGCTGAAGTCGGACAGGGTAAAGCCCATCATCGGGCCGCCCATGATCAGCCGGTTCAGCTTGGCTTGATCCAGGCCGGCAAATTCAAGCAGTTCACATACCGGTGTGCCCAGCAGCACCTCGACATTCATCGGCCGCGCCAAGGCTTCACCCGTGAGGGTGGTGATGCGTGAGATCAACGGTTTGCCGTGAATCACCGCATCATAGATGGCCACGCAAGTGCCGACGTTGTGGCACAGCATGCCGATGTCTGCCGGCAGGCCGCCACTTGGCACTTCTACGCCGGTGAGGATCTGGATCAGCTGTTTCTCGCCGCCGGAGGGATACTTGGTTGGGAACACCTTGAGTTGATAGTTGCGTTCAGCCAACGCGACACGCACTGCGGCGATGGCTTCGGGCTTATTGTCTTCGATGCCGATCAGCACCTGATCCGGCTGGATCAGCTTGACCAAGATATCAATACCGCCGATCAGCTCGCTGGCACATTCACGCATCAACAGGTCATCGGCAGTGATGTAGGGCTCGCATTCAGTGCCGTTGATTATCAGCGTGTGGATTTTCTGTGTAGGTCGCGCGTTGAGTTTGACGGCGGTGGGGAAGCCCGCACCGCCTAAGCCGCTGATGCCGGCTTGACGAATCAGCTCTATCAGGGCGCTGTTATCCAGCGGCTGATAGTCCGGGTAGGGCGTCAGCGTGCACCACTGCTCGACGCCGTCACTGTCGATAACGATCGCTGGGGCGGGCATGCCAGAGGCATGCGGGTAAGATTGCGGGCCAATAAAGCTCACGGTGCCGGACGTTGGCGCATGCACGGGTACGCTGACAAAACCATTTGCAGCCGCAATCAGCTGACCTTTGAGCACGCGCTCGCCCACCCCAACCACAGGCTCGGCAGGTGCGCCAATATGTTGGTTGAGTGGCACTATCAGGCGCTTAGGCAGCGGCGCTGACTGAATGGGCGTGCGGTTTGACAGTTGCTTGTGCTCAGCGGGGTGAATGCCGCCGGGTATGTCCCAAATCTGCCCGTCAGGGGTGTGCGCTGCGCTCATGCCGCGTGCTCCCGGTCGCTGACAATTAATTGCCCTAGGGCCAGCGGCTTTTCCCATTTCCAGCTCTGCACCGTGCTACCCACTTCGATCATGTCGATGCAATCCACCGGGCAGGGTTCGACGCACAGGTCGCAGCCGGTGCATTCGCTGACAATGACGGTGTGCATTTGTTTAGCCGCGCCGAGGATGGCATCGACCGGGCAAGCCTGGATGCACTTGGTGCAGCCGATGCATTCGGCTTCGCGGATGTAGGCGACCATTTGCGGCTTTTCGCCCTCTACAGCGTCCAGCGGTTCGACCTCAACGTCGAGCAAGTCGGCCAAGGCCTGAATAGTCGCCTCGCCACCGGGTGGGCATTTATTGATCTTGTCGCCGCCGGCAATCGCCTCGGCATAAGGCTTACAACCGGGATAGCCGCATTGACCACACTGAGTTTGCGGCAGCAAAGCGTTGATCTGTTCGGCAATCGGGTTGCCTTCAACCTTGAAGCGCACAGCGGCGAAACCCAGGATGGCACCCGCCACGAGGCACAAAGCGAGCAGCGCCAGAACGGCGATCAACACCACGTTCATAGCTTGATCAGCCCGGTAAAGCCCATAAATGCTAGGGACATTAGCCCCGCAGTGATCATGCCGATGGCCGCGCCCTGAAAAGATTTCGGCACGTCAGCAATCGCAATACGTTCACGCATGGCGGCGAACAGCACTAACACCAGGGAGAAACCGAGACCGGCAGCAAAGCCATTAGCGGTGGCGGTGATAAAGGTGAATTCGGCCTTGTTGGCGTTGAGCAGGGCCACGCCTAGGACAATACAATTGGTGGTGATCAGCGGCAGGAAGATACCCAGCACGCGGTACAGCAGTGGACTGGTTTTATTCACCACCATCTCGGTGAACTGCACCACCACAGCAATCACCAGAATAAAGCTGATGGTGCGCAGGTATTCGATGTCCAGCGGTTTGAGCACGTAATGCTGCACCAAGTAGCTGCACATGGCGGCCAAGGTCAGGACGAAGGTGGTGGCCAGCGACAAGCCAATCGCCGTCTCAATTTTCTTGGAAACACCCATAAACGGGCACAAACCAAGAAACTGGACCAACACGAAGTTGTTAACCAGGATGGCGCTGACCATGATCAAGGCGAGTTCGGTCATTGCAGGTTCCGTTGGTGAGCCGCGCAGGCTGAAGAAACAGTGCAGCTATTATCGGGAACTGGGCCTATGCAGACAAGCACGATAGCTTTTATGAAGGTGCTGCCCTAGGCATTTTCGCTAACCTTAGATGCGCAGCTCCCACATCATGGAGCGCTTACAGTAATCATCACTCAGCAGCTGTGCTTGTATAAATCAACGCTCACAGTTGCTAACGCAAGAGTTGCCTATCAGTGGCACGGTGTGAGAGTAATTTGTTAATTCTTATTTTTCATAAGTTTATTTATGTAATATTTAAGGCTAAAGCGATCTTTAGGGCGTGGTTTGTAATGGGTTTTATTACGTTGTTTAACCTCAGTGAGGTTGTTGGGTGAGGTGTAATAATAAAGTGCAATTGATTTCCGGGTAATATGTTCTGGGCTTGTTAGGGGTTCTGGGTGGCCATGGTTACTGTCCTTATCCGTGTTGAAAATTACGCAACGATTATAAATCGGAAGTGCCCGCTTAAGGCATGTTTTCATCTGCTTGTCCCACAACTCTAAGTTGCCACCGTATTCTTCCTGCCAGTCTTTGTTAAGGTAAATAATGACATTTATTCGGCGTTCTATATTCAGTTTTTTATTAATTCTGAAATCTGAGTGTACGCCTAGGAAGCCGCCGGTCTTAGTCTCGTGCAAGCCGCCGCCAATAAAGTAAGGGTCTGGTATCAAACCATCGATACCAGTGAGTTTTTCGATAAATTGCAACATGCCCGCTGAGTTGAAGGCGGCAAATATATTTTTTAGCTGGGGTGAGCATTGGTTGGGGTTGATCTGCCGCTTGTGCTGACCTTTATAGCCGCGCTCATAAAGCATGTCGGTGTTTGCTTGCTCAAGTGGGAAGTTAGAATGAATACAATCTATTAAGTCTTCTGGTAAAAAATTATCAATCACGATATGAGGGAATGGCTGCGCCTGAGTGTAAGTAGAGTTAAGTGATAGGCCAAATGCACAGGCATCTTCTGTATTAAAATCAAGTTGATTATCGAGGCTGATGGGTAAAGTTTTGATTGATGAGTTCATTAGCGCTCCAGAAGATAATAAAGGGCTGCGGCTGTCGGCAAGTTAAATAAATAGTCGTGATCTGCTATTTATTATTTTTGTTAAGGCGCTCGAGGATTTTTTCATACATCTTCGTTCTCCTATGGTTTGCGCCATAGCCCCCCGCCGCTGAAACTGTTCCAGACTGGATGTGATCTAGGTAGGCAAAGATCTTGCGAGGCCATAAGAATTTAATGGTATATCCCAGCGCAACCATTCTATCTTGTAGCTCATAACCGGGCACGCGCTCATCCATCAAGAAATGCAGGTCATGTTGTTTCATGAGTTTAGCATTCCACAGCGTGCAGAAACTTTTCAAGTAAATCTCGCGATAGGGTTTTGGTTGTTTAGAGGCTAATCCCCAGGCTAATTTTAACCGCCTGAAGTGATGCTTGCAAAACCGAGAGCTTAAGCGCCATGCGCTGCGTAGATAGCCGCGATCTATTTGTTCAACGCAACCAACCGCTGCAACAATTGCTTCATCTTGGCATTTGCTGAGCAGCATAGAAAATACGTTTTTGTCAAAGATAAACGTGTCAGTATGCAGTAGTAGTAAATATTTTGTATTAATACGGTCAAGGATCATATCAAGCGCTCTGCCGTGTGCGATATGACCGACTTCAGGTGCCACGGCGGTTCTTTCTATCAGGTTTATCCAGTCCAATTGTCTCAAGTACTCGGTACTTTCATCAGCGGAGTAATTATCAACTACCCATACCGGAACATTGCTGTTGCCCAAGTGCTGGCGCAGTAAGTCTAAGCATATCTTGGTCATTTCTTGAGTCTTGTAATTGACCAGTGCAATACTTAGAACAGGGGTTTGCGCAGAGGATAAATTCGTGTGATTCATTGCTGGAGAACTCAGTAATGGCTTTGAATTAGGCTTGGATATGTGTTTTTTTTTGAGTAATCAACGCTAACCAGTCGCTGGCCGAACTATTCGCATTCAGGCCCTCACTTTTTATTCAATTTTTTAGAGGGGCCAGTGAATCCGCTTAATTTACTTAACCCGCTGCCCCGGTTTAGCGCCGCTGTCGGGACTGAGCAGGTAGATCTCTTCACCGCCAGGACCGGCTGCCAGCACCATACCTTCCGAAACGCCGAACTTCATCTTGCGTGCAGCCAGGTTGGCCACGTACAGGGTCATACGGCCCTCAAGTTTGCTCGGGTCCGGGTAGGCGCTCTTAATGCCGCTGAACACGTTACGTTTGGCATCGCCGATATCCAGGGTCAGGCGCAGCAATTTGTCGGCACCTTCAACAAGCTCGCACTTTTCAATCAGTGCGATCCGCAGGTCTACAGCGGCGAATGCATCAAAGGCGATCTCAGCGGCCAACGGGTCTTTAGTCAACTCGCCGTTACCTGCAACTGCTTCAGCTGTTGCTGCGGATGTTGCAACGGCTTGGTCTGACGCGGTTAGGTCTTCTTTGGACGCGGCAACCATGGCCTCGACTTTCGCCGGCTCAATACGAGTGAGTAGGGCATTGAAGGGGTTAAGTTGATGGTCGGCCAACAGGTACTTATGGTCGTCCCAAGTCAATGGAGCGACATTGAGGAAGGCTTCGGCGTCTTTGGCCAGTTGTGGCAACACCGGCTTTAGGAAAATCACCAGCTGCCGGAACAGGTTGATGCCCAGTGCGCAGATGGCCTGCACCTCAGCTTCCTTACCTTCTTGCTTATTAAGCGACCAAGGCGCCTTGTCGGCGATCCACGCATTAGCACGGTCTGCCAATGCCATGATTTCGCGCATGGCGCGGGCAAAATCTCGGGCCTCGTAGGCTTCAGCAATAGAGGGTGTGGCCGCACCAAAGGCATCAGTTAGCTCGGGGGCAATGTTGCCCGCCAAAAGCAGGCCATTATTGCCTTTGTGGATAAAACCAGCGCAGCGGCTGGCGATATTCACCACTTTTCCAACCAGATCGGAGTTGACCTTTTGGATAAAGTCTTCAAGGTTCAGGTCAAGGTCATCGACGCCACGGCCCAGCTTGGCGGCGTAGTAGTAACGCAGGTATTCCGGATTGAGGTAGTCCAGGTAGGTGCGCGCCTTGATAAAGGTGCCGCGCGACTTCGACATTTTCTGCCCATTGACCGTCAGGTAGCCGTGTACGGCGACTGCGGTTGGCTTGCGGTAGCCGGCGCCTTCGAGCATGGCTGGCCAGAACAGGGTGTGAAAGTTGACGATATCTTTGCCGATAAAGTGGTACAGCTCGGCAGTCGAATCTTTGCCCCAGAAGGCATGAAAATCCAGTTCCGGGCGTTTGCCGCACAGGTTTTTAAAGCTAGCCATATAGCCGATAGGCGCATCCAGCCAGACGTAGAAATATTTTCCAGGCTCGTCGGGGATTTCAAAGCCGAAGTAGGGTGCATCGCGGCTGATGTCCCACTCCTGCAAGCCGGAATCCAGCCATTCAGCAATCTTATTGGCGACAGCGTCTTGCAATGCGCCGCTGCGGGTCCAGCTTTTCAGCATGGCCTCAAAATCAGGCAGCTTAAAAAAGAAGTGCTTGGAATCGCGCAACACGGGTACAGCACCGGAGATGGCTGAGCGCGGATTTTTCAGCTCGGTGGGCTCATAGGTGGCGCCGCATTTCTCGCAGTTATCGCCATATTGGTCTTCTGCTGCGCACTTGGGGCATGTGCCTTTGATAAAGCGGTCGGCGAGAAACATACCTTTTTCAGGGTCGAAGTACTGCGTCACCGAGCGCGTAGCGATATGGCCTTTATCGCGCAGGGCCAAGTAAATAGATGCGGACAGTTCGCGGTTTTCATCCGAATGAGTGGAGTGATAGTTATCGAAATTCACCCCGAAATCGGCGAAATCCGCGGTGTGCTCAGCCTGCACATTGGCGATTAGCTGTTCTGGCGTGATGCCTTCTTTCTCGGCACGCAGCATGATCGCTGAGCCATGAGCGTCGTCGGCACACACATAGATAGCCTGGTTGCCGCGCAATTTCTGGTAGCGCACCCACATGTCGGTCTGGACGTATTCGAGCATATGGCCAAGGTGGATCGAGCCGTTGGCATAGGGTAGGGCGCTGGTAACAAGAATATTGCGGGCTTGGCTCATGGGGATTGGCTGCACTGGTAACTCAGAGAAGCCGATAACTATATAGCGGCAGAGGATATTTTTCACCCTCGCGCAGGCAATGCCAGGCGCTATGCGCATTATGGATACTGCGTTGCGGGCTCGTTTGCGCGCAGGTGCACGTCTAGCTGCTTGGCCTGGGGTAATATACCCACCTGTTTTACTCAGTCTTTCGGAGTCTTTCATGAGTGTCATTACCCGCGCAGCGGTCGAGGCCGTGTTATCCCAATACACCGATCCCCATTTGAATCAGGATCCGGTCAGCGCCGGTTGCGTGCGTGAGGTGGATATCCGCGGTGGCGAAGTCAGGGTGCGCCTGCAGTTGGGCTATGCCGCTGGGCTGTTCAAAAGCGGCTGGGCGCAGATGCTGCAAATGGCTCTTGAGAGCCTCGATGGCGTCGAGCACGCTCACGTGCAGGTCGACTGCGTAATTGAGGCGCATAAAGCTCAGGATCAAGTTGCTGCGCTGGCCAATGTAAAGAATGTGATTGCCGTTGCGTCGGGTAAGGGTGGGGTGGGCAAATCGACGACGGCGGCCAATTTGGCACTGGCGCTGGCGCGCGAAGGGGCCAAGGTCGGCATTCTTGATGCGGATATCTACGGCCCCAGCCAGGGCATTATGTTCGGCATTCCCGAAGGCACGCGGCCACAGATTAAAGATCAAAAATGGTTTGTGCCGCTTAAAGCCCACGGTGTGGAAGTGATGTCCATGGCCTTTCTTACCGACGAAAATACCCCGGTGGTGTGGCGCGGGCCGATGGTCTCAGGGGCTCTGTTGCAGTTGGTCACGCAGACCGCCTGGGGTGATCTGGATTATTTGGTGGTCGACATGCCGCCCGGCACTGGAGACATCCAGCTGACCCTCGCGCAGAAGGTGCCCGTAGCTGGCGCGGTGATCGTTACCACACCACAAGACTTGGCTCTATTAGATGCCAAGAAAGGTGTGGAGATGTTCCGCAAAGTGAATATCCCCGTGCTGGGTGTGGTGGAAAATATGGCGGTACACATTTGCTCGAATTGTGGCCATGCCGAGCATCTTTTTGGTGAAGGGGGCGGCGAAAAGCTTGCGGCGCAATTTGGCGTTGATTTACTGGCTTCATTACCATTGTCGATGGCTATTCGCATGCAGTCTGATGGCGGCAAGCCCACCACAGTGGCCGATCCGCAAAGCCAGATCGCCATGATCTATCAGGAAATTGCCCGCAACGTTGGCGCACGCATTGCCCATGGCGGTGCGCAGCAAGTGATGCCGAGTATCATGGTGAGTGAAGATTAAGCCCTGTTGCCACGCGCACGTTGCGCGTGGCAAGGCTCGATTTGGAAAGTTAACGGCCATAAAAAAGCCCCGCACGAGGCAGGGCTTTTTATCAAGCGGGGTTAGGACAGGTTATGCAACCTGAACTTCCTCAGCCTGCATGCCTTTCTGACCACGAGTGGCCACGAAGGTCACAGCTTGGCCTTCTTTCAGGCTCTTGAAGCCATCGCTCTGGATTGCTTTGAAGTGTACGAACAGGTCGTCACCGGACTGTGGAGTGATAAAGCCGTAGCCTTTCTCATCGTTAAACCACTTGACGGTGCCATTTTGACGATTCGACATGTTATGTCTCCTAACAATTTTATTAACAGCCCTGGAAAAGCCCAGGCCGGGACTGAGTGCAACGAGTACTAGGAGTCGGACGATGTTTGGATCGAAATCTAGGCATCAAGTAGCGATTCGCGGTGACACATGCAGCACAGTAGGCACACATTACCCGCTTTTAGCGCTAAGCGCGAATACTCTGTGCATCTTTCTGTTATTAAGCGACGCGCTGAATTGTTGCCAGTTTGCGAGCTGGATATTTTTAGAGCCTTTGAACCCAGTCGCCCAGCCCGGTAAGATGCATGCACTTTCATCCTCCGCCTACAGCAGGACAGCCGCCATGAGCATCAAATCGGATAAGTGGATTCGCCGCATGGCTCAAGAGCACGGCATGATCGAGCCCTTCGTCGAGCGGCAGGTGCGTAACGACGGTGCTGAGAAGCTTATCTCTTACGGGGTTTCCAGCTATGGCTACGACGTGCGCTGTGCTGATGAATTCAAGGTGTTTACCAATATCAACTCGGCGACAGTCGATCCGAAGAATTTCGATGAAAAAAGCTTTGTCGATGTGAAGAGTGACGTGTGCATTATTCCGCCAAACTCCTTCGCCTTGGCTCGCACCGTGGAGTTTTTCAGGATTCCCCGTGATGTGCTGACCATCTGTTTAGGCAAAAGCACCTATGCGCGTTGCGGCATCATCGTCAACGTCACTCCACTTGAGCCTGAGTGGGAAGGCCATGTGACTTTGGAGTTTTCTAACACCACCACCCTGCCAGCAAAAATTTATGCCAATGAGGGTGTCGCGCAGATGCTGTTTTTTCAGTCTGATGAACCCTGTGAAGTTTCTTACAAGGACCGTGGTGGCAAGTATCAAGGGCAGCTTGGCGTTACGTTGCCGCGCGCCTAATTGCAGCTTAAACATCAAGCCGGGCGTTGCCCGGCTTTTTTATGCTCATTTAAGGGGCTAAAGGTAGCTCGCGTTTATGGTGGGTGGTGTCGTAAGTGCGCACGATTATTCCATAGGCCTCTTCGCTGACAGGCAAGCCATGCAGGAACGCATCGATTTCGTCGTAGCTGATGCCATGCGCTTCTTCGTCCGGTTTACCGGGGCGCAGCTCTTCTAAGTCAGCAGTCGGTACTTTAAATACCAAGTTTTCCGGTGCGCCTAGGTAATTGGCAATGGCACGTACCTGCCCTTTGACCAGCCCGGACAGCGGGGCCAAGTCGCAAGCGCCATCACCGAACTTGGTAAAAAACCCCATTAAAGCTTCAGCAGCATGGTCGGTGCCGATCACTAAGCCGTTGGTGGCGTTTGCGATGGTGAACTGGGCGACCATGCGAATACGCGCCTTGATGTTGCCCATCACAAAGTCACGCCGTGCGGCGCTGAGTGTTTGCAGGTGGGTGATTTGTTGGCCAAGCCCATTCACGCTGTCTTGGATATTCACCGCGTCTGCTTCGTCAGCCTGGATAAATTGCAGCGAGGCCTGTGCGTCGTGCTCATCATGTTGAGTGCCGTGGGGCAAACGAACAGCGATAAAACGGTAGGCTGAGTCGCCAGTTTCTTCGCGAAGTTCCTCAACGGACAGCTGCGCCAGCCGGCCTGCAGTCAGTGAGTCAACACCGCCACTGATGCCCAGCACCAATACTTTCAACCCTGAGGTCTTTAGGCAGTTTTTGATAAACGCTTTGCGCTTGTCGATCTGTGCGATTAGATCGGCTTCATTGACGAAGGCCGGCACTACCTCAAGGGCAGCGGCAATTTCAGCTTGGCGGTTACTCATTTTAAAGTCCTCACGGGAGCAGAACACATAACTTGTACCGTTCGTGCGGCTGAAAAACCTGTATGCAAGGCTTCAAACCTCAGTACAAGTTGCAAAGCTTACGTCGAACGGTCGCTGAAGTGCACGCTAGAGGTGTATGGATACGCTAACGAATGTGTCGTCAGCTAATCCGTAGATCAAAAATTATCTGAAAATTTTTATTGGCTTTACGTGACGATCGCTTTTGGGATGGTTTTGCACAAAAAACGGGCAAAAGAAAGGGCGCTATGAGCGCCCTAAAGTGATGATCTATGGAGTAAGTCCGTCTTCTCTGAGCCGCAGCCAGCCGAATGGTTCAGTGGCCAGCGACGAGCGGTCATGGGTTCTAAATTGTTGGCATCAGCATGAGCCGTTTAGTGCCGTACACCTTATCGAGATTCTGCGACTTGAAGGGGAAGCTCATGTAGCTGCCTTTGAGCCAAGCATCGATGCCATCGGCATAGTGTTTGCTGGCGGGGTTGCCGGATTGCCCTGAACTGTTTAGGCCGATCAGCGGCTCCTCGCGGCCGAAGTCAACCACGATGCGCATGGCGGGGATCAGCCAGGTGTCGAAGTCTTCGCCCCAGTTGTAAGCCGCTACGTTTAAGGTGCTGTGATCGCCGCCTGCCACGTAGGGACCGCGGTCGAGATAGCCTTTGATGGCGTTGATGCCACTGCGTTGGCTGGCGCTCATGTATTGCGCCATTTGGCTGGTGCCACTGGTCCAGTTGTAGGTGTGCAGTTTGCCCCACTGCCAAGTGCTGCGCTCGCTGCCCAGTGTGCTTTCAAGCAAAGTGACTGCACCTGCCAGGCTTCGCGCCAGAATGGCGGGTTTATCTTCCTGCTGCGCGGTGCGGCGGTCATTCCAGAATGGGCTGTCTTCTCGGCCGAGTAGGTGATCAGCCTGAGCTGAATAGGAGCTATTGGCCGCTTCGACCAAGGCTTTCCAGGCAGGGTTGCTTTCGGGACCCAGCTCGTCGAGAAAGGTCTCGCGCGCACTTTGGAACAGGAAGGCGCTGTATAGGGCGGCATCCGCTGAACTGGCTGCCATCTTGCCGTCAAACTTCATCAGCCTGTTCAAGGCTTCGCGCGCGTTGTCACGGTCAACTGCCGGCAGCGTATCGATAGCGCTTTTTAGGCTTTCGGCCATGCCTGGCGCGCTGAGCATAGTTTGCAGTTTCGCGACAAAAGGTGAGGTCTGGTCGTACTGCATGGCAATCATGCTCTGGCTGTCATGCTTGCCTGTTGCCGCCAGTGCGGCAATACGTTCAGCGCGCTCGGGGTAAAACCAGGAGTTGGACAGCTGCATGCCATACCCGCGCGGTACAGTGCGGTGATTGGCTGTGCCCAGCCAACCTTGTACAGGGTCTTGGTCATAGGGGTGCAGCATTGGATCCGCGAAACCGTCCCAGTCGTACTGGCTGTCCCAGCCCGGCGAGGGCATCAGCCCTAAGCCGGCACGGCGATTAGGGAAGCGCCCAGTCACTTGCCAACCGATATGTTGAGCATCGGCAAATACGATGTTCAACGGCATGGCGCGGATTTCACGAGTGGCCTCAAAGGCCTGCTCGACTGACTGAGCGCGCGACAGGTCGAAGAAGGCATCCAGAGTCTTATCCGCTTCGAATTGTATGGTTTTTAGCGCCAGGCCATAGCCGCTGCTCAGCTGCATGGGCTGCAGGCTGTGTTTGCGCTCGCCCAGCACTGAGTTGAGCAGTGGGCCGTGGCGAGTTTCGTAAATAGTCTCGCGGATTGGCCGTTGGCCTTTAATAAAGAACGTCTCTTGACGTTGTTGTGCCGGCAGCCACTTGCCGTCAGCCAGGTAGTGCAGGCGGCCATTCTGGCGCCTGACTTGCTCTAAGAATACGTCTTGGTTATCACCCATGACCATGGTCATGCCCCAGCCGAGTTTGCCATTGAACCCCGCGACGATAGCCGGTACGCCGGCAATCGATACGCCAGCCGCTTGGAATTTTGGCGAACGGATCTGCACAAAGTTCCACACCGAAGGCATCGACAGTGGCAAGTGGGTGTCGTTGGCCAGCAGGCTTTTGCCGCTGCGCGTCCGTTGTGGGGCGAAGGCCCAATTATTAGACGCCGCCACGCC
Organism: Pseudomonas sp. TMP9; assembly: GCF_037943105.1. Taxonomy (NCBI): domain Bacteria; kingdom Pseudomonadati; phylum Pseudomonadota; class Gammaproteobacteria; order Pseudomonadales; family Pseudomonadaceae; genus Pseudomonas; species Pseudomonas vesperimontis. The sequence continues at coordinate 2,273,533 of NZ_CP149803.1, read as the reverse complement.
GAGCATATGCGCATCAGCAAATTGGCTGACGGCCGCGCTGACCTCGCTCAGGCCCGTCAGTTGGCCGTTAAGGTTGAGGCCTTTAAGTTTTGCAGCCTCTTCAAGCGGTAAGGGTTCGTCGGGGTAAGTCGGCAGCAGCCAAGCGAGTTGTTCGCTGCCGACTTTCTGCGCGAGCACCAGCGAGGCAATTTCTTCTTGCAGGTTTACCGAAAGGCCAAAATTTAGCAGGCAGAAGACCAGCACCGAATCTTCGGCTTTCCAATAGGCCGGGCGATAACCGGATTCGGCCAGGTCCATGGGTAACTTATCGCGGTAGCGGAATAGGTAAGCGTTGACCCCGCGCGCATAGACTTCGAAGAAACGCTTAAGCCGTGGTGATGCATTGCTGTACAGCACATCAGCGCTTTTCTTCAAATTGACCGCGCGCATAAAACGGTCCATTTCCAGCACGCCGGGTCCGGCCATCTCAGCCAGACGGCCTTCGGCCATCAAGCGCAGGCTGACCATTTGGCTGAGGCGGTCGCTGGCATGCACATAGCCTAGGGCGAAAAGGGCGTCGTGGAAGGTGGCAGTCTCGATCAGCGGCATGCCCAACTGATTGCGACGGACCACCACGCCTTGCGCCAGGCCTTTGACGCGAACGACGCCTTGGTCAGGGGGCACGCTGTCGTGGTAACGGCTGTTCAAGAATGACTGACAGCCACTGAGTGCAACGACTGCCGTTATAACGGCGGCGAGGCTGAGGTAGGCCGTGGGGCGTAATGCGCGCGCTAGCATGCAGCTGGCTCCTTGCAGATGGAAAACAATCAGGACGGGATTGGCCTTTCGGCAAGTGCCTTGGCGCTCAGATGCGAACGCTCTACGTTATCCAGCGGCCGTGCGCCTGACAAGGCGCAGGACAGGTACGTCAGGCGCTTTTAGGTACTGGCGGCAGGGCTTCATCAAGTAACCAGCGCGCAGCCGCGCGAGCCGCTGCTTTATGCTGAAGTTCCAGTTCGCTGAAGTGCTGCTCATGCTGGCGACGCACGCTTTTCTCCAGCGCCTTCCACTCGACATGGGTGGGCACTTGCGCAGTTGCCGCGAACAACAGATGAAAAACCTCACAGCGCTGATGTTGACTGAGACTATTGTCATAGTTGTCCAGCAGCACTTTGATCCGAATCGCACCTTCAATCAGCGGCAGCTGACCGTCGAGCAGGCTGCTGGTAAGAATGCGTAGATCGTTGGCAAGGCGTTCGCGCTGGATGCTGTGCGCCTCGGCTTGCACTTTTTCTTTGGCCCAGACGCGCCGCCAGAGGTGCAGGGCGTAGAGCACCAATGCGGTGATCAGTAAGGCGCTGGCAATCAGTGCGAGCAGAGTGAGGTTATTCATTGCGCAATCACGCGCCGTGACATTTTTTGAATTTTTTCTCACTGCCGCAAGGGCAGGGATCGTTCCGGCCTACGTCTTTAAGAGCGTTGCGCGCAGGTTCTTGGTGGCCATGATTACACTCGGGCCCGTGCACGTGGCCATGGTCATGGCTGTGAGCAGGGTCGTGGTCATGATTGCAGTCAGGGCCGTGAACGTGTTCTTGCTGGGTCATGTGAGTTACTCCGGAATGTGATTGCCAGGAATTATCTCGCCATTGCGCGACATGTGCACGCTTCGTCCAAATAACCAGCCAGTTTTAACTGCGCCCTGGAAACGATAAGGGATAGGTTCATCAGGTTTTTCCAAGGCTTTGACGATTTGCCGAAGGTGTCGCCAAAGGTTGGTGCGCACCGGAACATTGAAGCTGTGGTGGCCTTGCGCAGGCACGGTAAAGGATGCATTCGATTCACCCTCAGCCAGCTTTACCTGGTTCAAGTAGACCGCATAGTCCAGCCCACGCACCGGCAGACTAAAGCTATTGGGATTGTCGATGCGAAAGCGCAGCATAAAGTGCTGCTCCAGCAGTTTGGCTTTGACCACATCAACATTGACTAAGCGGACCTCGGGGTCTTTGAAGTCACCAGAAGATAGGGATGAGCAACCGCCAAGGCCTGAAATAAGGCCAAACAACATCATTAGGCTGAGAATTTTTATCGTTTGCGCCTGATAAAGCATTACATACTCCGAATGTCGCACCAGTGTAACAAGCAAGCGCTTGGCTGCCACCTGTTGTGACGGTAAAAAAACCTGCGCCATACTAAGCAATGAATAGGACAGGAGTATGACCATGGCTCTCTACGAAATAGCGTTCAGCGCGCAGTTGGTTCCCGGTGCCCAGTTGGAGTTGGTGAAGGCTAACTTGGCTAGGCTGTTTCAAGCTGACGAGCAGCGTGTGGCGTTGTTGTTCTCGGGTCGGCGCATCGTCATCAAAAGCAACGTGGATGCAGTTGCAGCAGAGAAATATCGCTCTACGCTGGAGCGCGCGGGGGCTGTGGCCGAGATAACATGCCTCGACGAAGAAATCGAAGAAATCGAGTTGGCACCCCCACCGGCAGACGTGCCAACTTCAGCGCCCGCCGCTTCGCCAGTTGCCGACGTTGCTAGGGCTGTTGCTGACCGTTCACCTGCGGGGCGTTTGCAGGTAACGCCGCGTGATGAATACATGGCTGCGTTTGCTGAGGTGGATGCGCCAGATTTTGGCATCGCACCCTTGGGTGCCGATGTTCATGATGGCAAGCCGCAGGCAGCGGCCCCACACGTGGATTTGTCGCAATTCAGCTTGGCGCCGCCCGGTAGCGACATGGGTGAAGTAAAAAAAGCGCCAGCTGGGCCGCTGCCTGATATTTCGCATTTGAAACTGCAAGATTAGAGCGCCCTGCGCAGAGAGCCTCTGCCTTTTGCTCACTGCGCATTTCAGCGGTCAAAAATAGGCTGCACAACACTTTTTGAATTTTAAGGCGCTCATGCAGGGGCAGGGGTCATTGCGGCCCGTCTTCAACTCGACGGTGGGGTCAATGAAAAACCAGTTGCCGTTATTGCGCACGAATGCAGAGCGTTCGCGGTGGCTGTGCTCAGCACCGTCATCAAGCCAGCGTGCAATAAAGGTGACATAGGCATGCTGCGGTTCACCTTCGATTAATTCAGCGTGCTCCACCTCAAGGCCCAGCCACATGCTGTTTAGGCTCCATGCCCGTATGGCCGTCTGATCAAGGTTTTTTTGTTGGGCGGGCAATGTGCTGTGCACTAGGTAATCGACCAATCCCAATGCATAGGCGCTGTAGCGCGAACGCATCAACGCTTCAGCACTGGGTGCCGCAGCGCCCAAATGATAAAGGCCGCAGCATCCTGTGAGTGGGAGGCTGCTGCCGCAGGGGCAGGCTGCGTTGCTCATACGTTTACCACCAATACTTACCGAAGTTCTCAGGGTTGGCCCAGAATTTAGCATTCAGCCAGTCTGGGACTTGCTTGTAGTCGAGCAGGTCGTAAGTAAACAGGTTGAGCGTTTGTTCGTCACGCTGGAAGCGCTCGCTGGCCTGCAAAGCCAAGGCGAAAAAATCAGTTTCTTGCCAATCAGCGGCTTGCAGATCAACCAGCACAGCCATACGGCTGGCATTCAGGTTGCGAATACCGCCCAGTAGTTCCAGCCCCGCGCGTTTAGGCAGGTGCTCAAGGCAGTCAACAATTAGGGCCAGATCAAACCGTTGTGCAGCCACTTCGGTGGGCAGCGCGCCGGCATCAGTGTGGGCAACATGACAACTCGGATGCGCTTGGATGAAGGCATCTATAGCAGGCAGTTCGCGGCTTCCGACTACCAGCAGACGTTCTGGGGTGTAGCGCGCCAATAGAGCGGCGAGCGCTTGTTGGGGTGTGCGGGATGATGGTGCTGTGAGCATGGCAATTCCTCATTCAAGTGCGCAAAAGACTAACGTGCAGCAGCAGAACGACCTAGCGTGGCGCGTGTAATTAATGTGTTTGCATATTCTCTGGCGTTTTCAGGAAGTGGCGTCTTTACTTAATTGCATCGGTTTTGGACCGATTTACCAATGGGAGACGTATTTATGAGCATCACCAGGAAAGCATTGCCGCTGATTGTGGCGAGTACCTTTTTGACCGGTTGTGCCGGGCTGCAGAAAACGGATTGGCCAACCTGTGCCGCGATTGGTGGTGTCGGCGGTGCTGCTCTGGGCGCCATTGAGAGCTCTACCTGGGCCGGCGGCGGTGCAGTTGTCGGCGCTGGCATGGCGGCCGCTTATTGCTGGGTGCATGGCGCTGGCGAAGAGCAGGTTGTTATGGTTGAAGAAGTTGTGGAAGAAGTGGTTGTGGCCGAGCCTGCTGAGGCTGTGCGTGTTGAGCTAGACGTTAAGTTTGATTTCGACAAAGCTCAGGTCAAACCGGAAAGCTATGGCGATATCAAAAATCTGGCTGACTTCCTGACTCAGTACCCACAAACCACCACCGTGGTTGAAGGCCATACCGACTCTGTGGGCAGTGATGCTTACAACCAGACCCTATCCGAGCGCCGTGCTAATGCTGTGCGCGATGTGCTGGTTAACCAATATGGCGTGGGCGGTGACCGCGTCAACGCGGCAGGCTACGGTGAATCTCGTCCAGTTGCTGATAACACCAGTGCAGACGGTCGCGCTGTCAATCGCCGCGTAGAAGCTGAAGTGGAAGCACGCCCTTAATCTTCTGATTTAGGCGTCACAGCAAACAAGCCAGGCCCGAAAAGGCCTGGTTTTTTTATGCGTCTAACCCTGCAGTCTTACCTGTCGAATTTCTCCATCGACTTATTATTGTCGCGGTCAGGCACCTTCAGCGATTTACACGACAAGGCTTATTTGCACTCCCTTGCCAAGCCGCTGACGCGTTTGTCTGGGGTGATGTAACGAACCAGCAGGGCGCCGCTAAGTGCCCGAGACAGCTCACCATGACGTGTTAGCAAGCCGCGCTTGATCCACGGATTCTCACGGCTGCGACTGGTCTTCTGGCCGCACACTCGTAAAGCAGATATGGTGCAGCCAAATAAAAACGGCTGGGGCGGCAATGAAAATAGTATTGATTTTGGGAAAGGGGCTGGCGGCGTTGTTCTGGTTGGTGGTGTTGGCAAACCTGCTGCAACCGTTCGCGCAACCTTTTGCCTTGCTGCTGAACGTCGCAGGGGCTTTTATCCTGCTGACTCATGCACTTGAGCTGATATTTTTTAATGCTCGTATTGCCGCTGGCCCTAAGCCGGGACGGGTGCGGCTCCAGGTCATGCTTTTCGGGATTTTCCAGTTGCTCGGGCTGCCCACTGAGCAAGCGCCGGCTACCGTGCTCACCGAGCCGAATCAGACGCTGCAGTTGGAGGCAAACAATGCGTAAGTTACTCGCCCTTGTCGCACTATGCAGTCCCTTGGCGTTGGCCCAAACGGTGATTGAGGTCGACTCCCATGCGGTTTTGCGACTGCCGAACAGCACCAATGTGCTGTTGCTGGAACGATTAGCCATTGCCGACCACGGCACCTTGCTGATTCCGGCCGGTTTGACTGAGATCCGTGTGGAACAGCTGAACTTAGGTCGCCAAGCACGCTTGGTGATTGCGCCGGGCGAACATGTGTTGCGCCTTGAGGTGACAGCTGCCGACATTGCTATCGGTGCGCAGATCAGCGCTCGCGGCGCTAAAGGTAGCTATGAGAAACCTGCATTGCCGGGGCGCGATCTAACTGTACGCTTGCACGCCGTGACGCTTGAAAATCTGATTGTGGATGCACGTGGCGGCTCGGGTGCGCCAGGTTATGCAGGCCTGGCCGGTGCAGATGGCAAGCCGGGAGGTTGTACATGGGGTCAAGCCAGTCGCGGCTTTGATGGTTTTGATGGTGGTGACGGTCAGCCGGGTGCTGCCGGTGCGCAGATACGCTTAGAAGTGCCGCAGGGTTTCCCGGTTGAGCAATTGCAGGTTCGTTTAAACGGCGGCAGTGGCGGCCAACCAGGCGCTTCAGGTGCGGGCGGCCAAGGTGGCATAAGTAAAGGTTGCTGGCTTTACAGCACTGACGGCGCGGGTGACGGCAAGCCCGGGCAGGCAGGGCGTGCTGGTGAGTCAGGCCCGGATGGTGTGCTGAATGTGGTGAGGTTCTAAAAGGCCCAACCGTATCAACCGCTGCTGGAAGGCAGTGGTTGCTGTCGCAGGTTTACAATGAGGGGCGTGCGCCGGCGATGGCTACCACCAGCAACCCCAGCACCAGGTTGATACCGACTAAGCGACGAATACGGCCAAGTACCGCGCCACCGTTCGACCACTCTTGTGCCGTCACCGCGCGGCGCAGTTCTGGTAATTGCAGGACTTTAATTCGCAAAAACAGCGCCAGCATAACGATGAACAGCCCAGTCATCACATCCACATAACGCGGCGCGTTGCTAAAGCCACTAAAGCGCAGCTGCAGCATGCCCACGCCGGTAACCGGTAACACAATCACGGCTGCCCATACCCAGTAAAAAAATCGCGGAAAGACCTCCAGCCATAGTCTAAGGCGCGGTGGTGCTTCCAGTGCGCTGACGGCTGCCGGGCGTAAAACCATCCAAGCGAAGAACATACCGCCCACCCACACCACGGCGGCGAGCAGGTGCAGGCTATAGATGAAGTCATAGGGCGTCATAGGGGCATTCCTGTTGGTTAATGACCTGTTTGCGATCTGCAGCGAGTTGGCCCGGTTTTACATACATGTCGCTCACTCGCCAGAGCAAAAGCGGGTCTACGCGGATCAGCGCCGGATCAATTAGCGCGCTATGATAGCCGCCGCTTTCAAACACTGAAAATTTATCCAGCCTTTTGTACCCAGACCCCATGCTCAGTACTGAACTCAAGTCCCAGATCCAGGGCGCTTACTCGCGTTTTCTCGAAGCCAAGTCGCTCAAGCCGCGCTATGGCCAGCGCTTGATGATTGCTGAAATTGCCAAGGTGCTGGGCGCGATTCAAACCGACGAAGAAGGCCGGCGCTCGGGTGAGCCAGCCGTTGTAGCGGTTGAGGCTGGTACCGGTACGGGTAAGACCGTGGCCTACAGCTTGGCGGCAATTCCGACAGCTAAGGCTGCGGGCAAGCGGCTGGTAATCGCCACGGCCACTGTGGCGTTGCAAGAACAGATTGTGCACAAAGACCTGCCAGACTTGATGCGCAACAGCGGCTTGAACTTTAGCTTCGCCTTGGCCAAAGGTCGTGGCCGCTACCTGTGCTTGTCCAAGCTGGACATGTTGCTGCAGGAAGGCCAAGCGCAAAGCGCCACTGCGCAGTTATTCGAGGAAGAAGGCTTCAAGATCGATGTGGATGAGCAAAGTCAGAAGCTCTTCACCGCCATGATCGAGAAGCTCGCCGGTAATAAGTGGGATGGCGACCGCGACAGCTGGCCCGAAGAGCTGGAAGATGCGCGTTGGTCGCAACTGACCACTGACCACAGCCAGTGCACCAGCCGCCATTGCCCAAACTTCCAACAATGCGCTTTTTATAAAGCGCGTGAGGGCATGGGTAAGGTCGATGTCATCGTCACCAATCACGACATGGTCTTGGCCGACCTGGCTCTAGGCGGTGGTGCGGTGCTGCCAGACCCGCGCGACACTCTGTATGTCTTTGACGAAGGCCACCACTTGCCGGATAAAGCTATTGGCCACTTCGCCCACTTTACACGCCTGCGTTCGACTGCTGACTGGCTGGAGCAGACCGCCAAAAATCTCGCCAAGTTGCTCGCTCAACATCCGCTACCCGGTGATCTTGGGCGCTTGATTGAGCAAGTGCCGGAGTTGGCGCGGGAGATCAAAACCCAGCAACAATTTATGTTCGCCGCCTGTGAGCAGGTGGCTGAATTTAAGCCCGGTGAAGACATGCAGGGCCGCGAACGGCCTCGCCATCGCTTTATTGGCGGTGTGGTGCCGCCGCACCTGATAGAGCTGGGCGTCGAACTGAAAAAGGGCTTCTCCAAGCTCACTGAACTTTTTACTGGGGTGACGGAAAAACTCAAAGAAGCCATGGACGGCGAGGCCACTGTTGGCATCGCCAGCCATCAGGCCGAAGAATGGTACCCGTTGTTCGGCAGCCTATTGGCGCGTGCGCAAGGCAGTTGGGAATTGTGGTTGGCGTTCACTGCCGAAGACCCGGAAACCAGCCCGCCGATGGCGCGTTGGCTCACGCTGGCTGACAGCGGCGCATTGTTTGATATTGAAGTTAACGCCAGCCCGATCTTGGCGGCGGAAACCCTGCGGCGAAATCTATGGAATGTCGCTTATGGCGCACTGGTGACGTCGGCCACCCTGACAGCGCTGGGTACCTTTGATCGCTATCGCATGCGCGCAGGCTTACCCAAAGTAGCTGTTACCACTGTGGTGCCAAGCCCTTTTCATCATGCCGATGCCGGCGTACTGCGGGTACCCAATTTGAATGCTGATCCGCGTGATGCGGTGGCGCATACGGCGGCGATTATTCGTGATTTGCCTGGTTTGGTTGAGGGCTCGCGCGGCACGCTGGTGCTGTTTTCCTCACGCAAACAAATGCAGGACGTATTCGAGGGCCTGGAGCGCGACTGGCGCAAACGGGTATTTATTCAAGGCAACCTGTCCAAGCAGGAAACCCTCAATAAACACAAAGCGCGGGTCGATAGCGGTGAGGAAAGCGTGTTGTTTGGTCTGGCCAGCTTTGCTGAAGGTGTCGATTTGCCGGGCGCCTATTGCGAGCATGTGGTGATCGCCAAGATCCCCTTTGCCGTGCCAGATGATCCGGTTGAGGCAGCGCTTGCCGAGTGGATCGAGGCGCGCGGCGGCAATCCGTTTATGGAAATCGCTGTGCCGGATGCTTCGCTGCGGTTGGTACAAGCCTGCGGCCGTCTGCTGCGCACTGAGGAGGATCGCGGCATCATTACCCTGCTCGACCGGCGTGTTGTCACGCAGCGTTACGGCAAGTCAATTCTTAATGCGTTGCCGCCGTTTCGTCGAGAAATCAGCTAACACCCGCTGGTCGGCATAAGCAGGCGGCTGAACGCGAATATGGTTAAAACAAGCCGCAAGGCGATAAAGCAGAGTGACCTGCTGTAAATGAGTGTGTTGAAGCTGTTTTTTCGCTGTATTGCCAGTGCAGGTAGGTTTTAACGGTTTGTAGGCAACTTGCTGCGACCAATCAGCTCCAATCGGCGCAGGCGTGACGTTTTTGTCGTCATCAATATCTGTTTTTTGCTGTGGGCAATATTGCCCGAAGCAACCGCAATAATGGGAGAGAGTGGTTCGTGAAGGTTAAGTGCAGGCTGCAAACAGGTGTTCTGCTCTCGCTGCTGTTGGGTTATTGCAGCGTGGGTGTTACGGCAGAGCGGCAGGAGCTGTTCAACTTTGTCCGGCCAATGGACGCCGTCCAAGTCACAACGCAGGATGCTGAATTGCCCAATCGCATTGGCGAGCCTACGCCTGAGGGCGAAGTGCTGCGCCGGGTGACCTTCCATCCTGCGGCGCAGCCGAGCCTGCGTCTTACCCCGCAAAACGGCAGTTGGGACTGGTCGCAGCAGGCGTTGGTCAGCCTGCGTGTGCAAAACGCTATGGACTGGGCGCTGACCTTGGATGTGCTGATCGAAAGCGCCGACGGCCAACGTTTAAACACCCGCATTGCTTTACCGGCCGGCCCAGCGCAGACCTTGCTGATTCCCTTGCACGCCGCATCACCTCGTGACCACGGCATGCGCGCGGGGGTGCCGATGCCTTGGATGCATAAGGGCCAGCGGCTGTTGCTGGTGGACACGGTCAGTGGTGCGCTGGACTTAAGCCAGGTCAGTGCAGTCACCCTGTCGATGCCGCAACCGCAAGCGCCCCAGCATATTTTGATAAGCCAATTTGGCGTGAATGCTGAGCAGCTCTCAGATGCAGCCTATGCCGGTATCGTCGACAGCTACGGTCAGTTTGTGCGCAGCAACTGGCCGGGCAAAATCAAAAACGATGAGCAACTGCAGCAAGCCGCCGCGCAGGAACGAAAGCAACTCAATAGCTGGCTGGCTGAACGCCCAGCACAGGATAAATTTGCCGGCTGGACAGGCGGCATGCCGTTTGAAGCGAGCGGTTTCTTCCGTACTGAAAAGCGCGATGATCGTTGGTTTTTGGTCACGCCTGAAGGGCATCCGTTCTACTCACTGGGTGTCAACGCCGTCACTGCGCAACAGAGTGCCACCTATGTTGAGGGCCGCGAGGCGATGTTCGCCGGCCTGCCGCAACCGGGTGAGGCGCTGGCGGCTTACTTCGGCAGCTCTGACAGCCGCAGTGACACCGGTGCCAACCAAGGTCGGGCGTTTGCCAGCGGGCGTTGGTTTGATTTCTATAAAGCCAACGTGCAACGCAGTTACAACCAGGTTGACCCCGCAGCTTGGCGCGCGCTCAGTCAAGACCGGCTGCAAGCTTGGGGCTTCAATACCCTGGGTAATTGGAGTGAGCCAGCCTTTGGCGGCGACGCACGCATGCCGTTTAGCATTCCGCTGTCGATACATGGTGACTACGCCACCATCAGTACGGGCGTTGATTGGTGGGGCGCGATGCCTGACCCCTTCGACCCGCGCTTTGCCATGGCCACCGAGCGTGCGGTGGCGATTGCCTCACGCGATCACCGTGATAACCCTTGGCTGCTAGGTTATTTCGCCGATAACGAGCTGTCGTGGGCCGGCCCTGCGGATGACCCCAATAACCGTTATGCCTTGGCCTACGCCACCTTGCGTCTGACTACCGATGTGCCGGCCAAGCGCGCTTTTCTCAAGCTGCTGCGGGACAAATATCGTAATCAGAATGGGCTGTCGCGGGCCTGGGGTATCGAGCTGCCGGCGTGGGAATTGATGGAAGATCCGGGCTTTAAGGCGCCGCTGCCCAGCGCTGAGTTTCCGGCCATCGAGCGCGACATGCAGGCGTTTTTGCGCCTGTATGCCGAGACTTACTTCAAAACCATTGCGGACTCTCTCGACTGGCACGCACCGAATCACATGTTGTTGGGCGGTCGTTTTGCCAGCAGCATCCCCGAGGCGGTAACGGCATGCGCGCGTTTCTGCGATGTGCTGAGCTTCAATTTCTACACCCGTGAGCCGCAGCAGGGTTATGACTTTGCCATGCTGCGTAAGTTAGACAAGCCGCTGATGGTCACCGAATTTCACTTCGGCTCGCGAGACCGTGGGCCGTTCTGGGGCGGTGTTGCCGAGGTTTATAAGGAAGAGGAGCGTGGTCCGGCTTATGCAAATTTCCTCAACAAAGCTCTGCAAGAGCCGCAGATCGTGGGTCTGCATTGGTTTCAGTACCTTGATCAGCCCGTGACCGGTCGTTTACTGGATGGCGAAAATGGTCATTTAGGGTTGGTAGCCATTACCGATCGACCTTGGAAGGGGTTCGTCAACGCGGTGCGTAACGCCAACTTGGCTGTGCCAAAAACCTTGCTCAAGCCCGCGCCTGCGCCCGCCACTGAAGCGCCCTAAACATGTATTCGCAAGGCTGATAGTGCTGTGATCAGCCCAGCGCAGGGTTCACCGCACGCGGTGGACCTGAAACAATCCGGCGTTAGATTATCGACCAGTAGCAAAGGAGCGGGGCGGTGCACATACAGGGTTATTTCGACCTCAAATTCGAGACGCTCAAAGAGGCGTTTGCGGCATTGTTCGATGATCCGCAAGAGCGCGGTATGGCGCTCTGCGTGCAGGTCGGCGGTGAAACTGTGGTCGACCTGTGGGCCGGTGTAGCTGATAAAGACGGCCAGCAAGCCTGGCACAGCGACACCATTCTGAATTTATTTTCCTGCACCAAGACGTTTACCGCAGTAACTGCCTTGCAGTTAGTCGGCGAAGGCAAGCTTGAGCTGGATGCTCCAGTCGCGCGCTATTGGCCCGAATTTGCAGCGGCTGGCAAAGGCAAAATCACCCTGCGTCATTTGCTCAGCCATCAGGCTGGGTTGCCAGCGTTGCGCCAAATGTTAGCGCCTGAAGCCCTATATGACTGGCAGACCATGACTGCCGCGCTCGCCGCTGAGCAGCCCTGGTGGGCCTTGGGTGAAGGCCATGGCTACGCGCCGATCACGTACGGTTGGCTGGTGGGTGAAGTGTTACGCCGGGTCGAGGGGTGCGGGCCGGGTGAGTCCATCGTCGCGCGCACCGCCACGCCTTTAGGGTTGGACTTCCATGTTGGCCTCGCGGATGAAGAGTTTTACCGAGTGGCGATTATTTCCCGTGGCAAGGGCAATTTCGGCGATGCCGCAGCCCAGCGCCTGCTCAAGACCATGATGAGCGACCCTTCGGCCATGAGCACGCGGGCTTTTACCAACCCACCGTCGATTATGACCAGTACCAACAAGCCCGAGTGGCGGCGCATGCAGCAACCGGCTGCCAACGGCCATGGCAATGCGCGCAGCCTGGCAGGCTTTTACAGCGGGTTGCTGGATGGCCGCTTGCTGGAACCTGAACTACTGGCCGAGCTGACCCGTGAACATGCAGTGGGTGAGGACAAAACGTTGCTAACTCGCACCCGTTTTGGCCTGGGCTGCATGCTCGATCAGCCAGACGTAGCTAACGCTACCTACGGTATGGGCGCGCGTGCGTTTGGTCACCCGGGTGCGGGCGGCTCCATTGGCTTTGCCGACCCGGAGCGGGATGTGGCTTTCGGTTTTGTCACCAACAATCTTGGACCGTTCGTCTTGATGGACCCGCGTGCGCAGAAACTTGCACGCCTATTGGCTGATTGTTTATAGCCAGCTCGGCTAAACTGCTGCGCAACCTAGTACGGCCCGTCATATAAACGGGCTACCCCGGCTTTTTTGCTTATTACGTGTGGATGCCCGATGCTCGCCAACAAAACTCTCGCCATCGCCCTGTGTCTTCTGGTCAGCGGTTGCAGCCTTTTTGAAAAATCGGAAAAGCCTGCGCCGAAAATGGTCACCATGCCGCCGCCGGCAGTGACTCAGGCTTGGTTAGATGTGTATGAGCCGAAGGTGCGTGAAGCGATCAAAGGCACCCACTTTGAATTTGAGCGGCGTGAAAACCTCTTGGTGGTCACCGCGCCGGTGCAGGGTTCGTTCAACCCAGACCGTCCTCACATGATGCTGCCAAGTACCTTGGGGCCACTGAGCCGCTTGGCTAAGTTGCTGGAAAGCGACGAAAACATCGGCGTGCTGATTCTCGGTCATGCCGACAGCAGTGGTGAAGTCAATGCCAACCGTGACCTGAGTCAGCAGCGCGCCCGCGCCTTTACCTCGATTTTTCGCCTTAGCGGCCTCAAGCAAAATCGTTTGATGGTCAAGGGGTTGGGTTCGGACATGCCACGCGCCGCCAACGACAGCCAGCAAGGCCGTGCGCTCAATCGTCGCGTGGAAATCATGCTGACCGCCAAACCAACCCTCAATGCGCTTATCGCCAAGTACAGCCAGCCTGCGCCAGCGCCAAGCGTTGCTGCCGTCAAATCCGTGACTGATAAGAACGCAAAAACCGTTGCCAAAGCTGACAAACCCGCCAAGAGCCAGTGATTGTTGTTGTAGATCAAGCCCGCTAAATCGCTCGCGAGTAAGCTAGGCCCCATTTGCCCACGAGGATTTGTCGATGACTCAAACCCTGGCCGACATGCGCCGTGATTACACCCGTGATGGTCTGAGCGAGGCGCAAGCGCCGCATGAGCCTTTTGCTCTGTTCGAGCAGTGGTTTGCCGAAGCCGTGGAGACCGAACAACCGCCGGTTGAACCTAACGCCATGACGTTGGCGACGGTTGATGCTGATGGCCGACCGCACTGCCGAGTGCTGTTGCTGAAAGCCTTGGATGAGCGCGGTTTCACCTTTTTCAGTAACTACGACAGCGCCAAAGGCCAACACCTTGCGCTCAATCCATTTGCTGCGATGACTTTCTTTTGGCCCAGCCTAGAGCGCCAAGTGCGTATCGAGGGGCGGGTCGAGCGGGTCACAGCGGCTGAGTGTGATGCTTATTTTCAAGTGCGACCGCTGGGTAGCCGCCTAGGTGCCTGGGCTTCACCGCAGAGCCAAGTGATTGCTGATCGCGGTGAATTGGAAGGCTTCTTGGCACAAGCCGAGCAGCGTTTTCTCGATAAAGCACCACATTGCCCGCCGCATTGGGGCGGGTATCGCGTGCTTCCGGAGCGCATCGAGTTTTGGCAGGGCCGCTCCAGTCGTCTGCATGATCGGCTTAATTTCCGCCTACACGATGCGACTTGGCTGCGCGAGCGACTGGCTCCCTAAGCATTACTCAAGCACCGGAGTACTCTGCTGCAGCGCGTTCCAGCCAAACGGGCAGGGTGTTGCGCTTAACTCCGGCCGCTTGAGCTTCGGCTAAACGGGTCAGCATATAGCTGCGCTTTGCCGGCGAGTTACCCGCCAGTGACATCGCCAAATCGCGGGCCATCCAGCGCTTGATCCGCACATACAGCCACAAGTGGAAGCACAAGCCTGCTGCAGTGGTACTGGCGATAACAAAGTAATCCATAAATGTCCCCATCAAGGTCTGTTGCTGATGCGTTGACGCCCAACTTGGGGGCGTGCGGCCCGTAACTGGCCGTCTATGGCTAAAGGCCTATACGGTTATGGCTTAAGTTTAGGCTAATCGGTAGGTGGCTTTGAAGGTGGTGCAATGTCGCGGTAAAGGCGTTGGGGCAGGCTTGGCGCTGGTTTTGCGTTATATTGTCAGCTGTAAGTTGTACTGCGCAGGCGTATAAAGAGCGCCTGCCTAACTGGAGAAAAATCATGCGTAAACCTGTTCTGTTAGCCGTGTCGTTTGCCGCAATGGCTCTGTTGGGCGGCTGCGCCTCCAGCCTGACGGGTGACACCTATTCGCGCGATGAAGCACGTGCTGTACAGACCGTGCGCATGGGCACAATCGAGTCGCTGCGGCCGGTAAAAATCGAAGGCACGAAAACTCCGATTGGTGCAGGTGCGGGTGCAGTCATTGGCGGTGTTGGCGCCAGTACTATTGGCGGCGGACGCGGCAGCGCAGTGGCTGCGGTAATAGGCGCAGTGGCTGGCGGCCTGTTGGGTGCCATGACCGAAGAAGGCTTGACCCGCACCCAGGGCGTGGAAATTACCGTGCGCGAAGATGACGGCAGCATGCGTGCCTACGTGCAAGCGGTTGAAGAGAGTCAAATTTTCCGCGTCGGTGAGCGTGTTCGTATCATGACGGTAAATGGCACCAGCCGCGTTACTCAGTGAGTGTTACAGAAGCCGGATCAGCCTTGACTGATCCGGCTTTTTCTTGCCTGTTTTCCTTATAAACCAGACGTTTACCGGGTTTCGTTGGATATTTCAGGCAAGTGAGTGGTGGGTGGAGTGTTTGGTAATAATTCTATCCATGACGGTTATCCGATAGTTATGGATAATCGCTCACGTTTTTCAATTGTTGCTTCACCGAGTCGAGCAATGCAGTGGTTTATCAGGGTTACGCCGCAGGTGAATGCCTGTGTAGTAACACCAGTAAGCAGGTTATGCAGACGGCTGGGCATCCGTAAGTGCCGAGTTCGTAATAAGGGGTTTTATTTATGACGCTTGCGCTGATCATCGCTCTGCCATTTTTTGGCATGTTTTTGCCTCTGCTGGCTGAGCGGTTAGGCCGTTCCGCCTGCGCTGCGGCAGCGGCGTTGGCGCCGCTCGTCGCCCTCGTCCTGCTGCTCTCACAACAGTCCTCAGTGTTTGCTGGCGAGTTGCTCACGGTGAAGCTGGAATGGCTGCCTGCATTGGGCTTGAACCTCAGCTTGCGCCTTGATGGATTGGGCTTTCTATTTGCCCTGTTGATTCTCGGTATCGGTCTGTTGGTGATTCTCTACGCGCGCTATTACTTAGCGAAGAAAGAGCCCATGGGTCGTTTCTTCGCCTTCCTCTTGCTGTTCATGGGCGCCATGCTCGGCGTAGTGCTCTCAGAAAATCTGCTGTTAATGCTGATGTTCTGGGAGCTGACCAGCCTGTCGTCGTTTCTGCTGATTGGCTTCTGGGGTGCACGTTCGGATGCGCGCAAAGGCGCACGCATGGCCTTGGCGGTCACCGGTGGTGGCGGCTTGGCGCTGTTTGCCGGGATTTTGCTGATTGGTCATATCGTCGGCAGTTTCGAGTTGTCCCAGGTCTTGGCTGCAGGTGACGTAATCCGCGCTCATGCGCTGTACCCACTGGCGCTGATTTTGGTGCTGCTGGGGGTGTTCACTAAATCAGCGCAGTTCCCTTTCCATTTCTGGTTACCCCATGCCATGGCTGCACCGACGCCGGTGTCCGCCTACCTGCATTCGGCGACCATGGTTAAGGCTGGGGTGTTTCTGCTGGCGCGCCTTTACCCCGCGTTGGCGGGTTCAGAGTGGTGGTTCTATCTGGTCAGCATTACCGGCCTGGTGACGTTGCTAGTCGGGGCCGTGATGGCGTTGTTTCAGCATGACCTCAAGGGCCTGCTGGCCTATTCGACCATCAGCCATTTGGGTTTGATTACCCTGCTGTTTGGCTTGGATACGCGCTTGGCGGCGGTGGCGGCGGTGTTTCATATCATTAACCACGCCACCTTTAAGGCTTCGTTGTTTATGGCGGCGGGGATCATTGACCATGAAACTGGAAGCCGCGACATGCGGCGCATTAACGGTATGTGGAAGTACATGCCGCACACCGCAGTGTTAGCCATGGTGGCGGCCTCAGCAATGGCTGGCGTACCGCTGCTCAATGGCTTTCTGAGTAAAGAAATGTTCTTTACCGAGACACTTAACCAGCACTTGCTCGGCAGCTTCAACTGGGTAATCCCGGCCGTGGCAACCTTGGCTGGGGTGTTTACCGTGGCGTATTCGCTGCGCTTTATCCACGATGTGTTTTTCAACGGCGAGCCGATCAACCTGCCGCATTACCCGCCGCATGAACCACCGCGCTACATGAAAGTGCCCGTGGAAATTCTGGTCTTCCTTTGTCTGCTGGTGGGCATCGTGCCCGCCTATACGGTGGCGCCGTTGCTGGCGGCAGCCGCTACTGCGACTTTGGGCGGCGAGTTGCCAACCTACAGCTTGGCGATCTGGCATGGTTTGAATTTGCCGCTGCTGATGAGCTTTATCGCGCTGTTCGGCGGGGTGTTGATCTACGTACTGCGCCAGTCGCTGTTCCGTTGGTATGCCGGGCTGCCGGGTGTGGATGCCAAATTGATCTTTGAGCGTGGCATTGTGCTGTTGCTCAACCTTTGCAGCGCCGTGACCCGCTGGCTTGAGAACGCCTCACTGCAGCGTTACTTGGCGCTGCTGCTGGCTGCAGCTTTGGTGGTGGTGACCCAGGGCCTGAGTTCTCTGCCGCAAATCCGTGGGCCGCTTGAGTTGGGCGCCATTGACGGTATCACGGCTCTAGGTTTGGGCATCATGGCCTTAGCCGCTTTGGTAACGGTGATTTTCCATCGCCAGCGTCTTGTTTCGCTGCTGATGCTCAGCGTGGTCGGGTTGATGGTGGCCTTGGCTTTCGCCCGTTTTTCGGCCCCGGACCTGGCCTTGACCCAGCTCTCAGTGGAGGTGGTCACCATCATCTTGTTGATGCTCGCGCTGTTCTTTCTACCCGCTCATACCCGCGTCGAGTCCAGCAGCCTGCGGGCCTTGCGTGATTTCATCTTGGCGGTGGGCAGCGGGCTGATGGTGGCGATGTTAGCGTTTGCGGTGCTGACCCGGCCGTATGACAGTATTTCTGGATTCTTTCTCGAAAACAGCAAGCCGGGCGGCGGCGGGACCAACGTGGTCAACGTCATTCTGGTGGACTTCCGCGGTTTTGATACCTTGGGTGAGATTGTCGTACTGGCGATTGCCGCAGTCGGCATCCTGGCATTGCTCGACGGCCTGCGCCTGATCCAGCCACAAGTTGATGCGCAAGGGCGTAACTGGGCGCGTGACCGCCATCCGCTGGTTCTCGCTACCCTGTCGCGGGTACTACTACCCATGGCGTTACTGGTCTCGGTGTTTATCTTCTTGCGTGGGCACAATTTACCCGGTGGTGGCTTTATTGCTGGGTTGGTAACGGCCGTGGCGCTGATTCTGCAATACGTCGCCAGTGGCGTGCAGTGGACGCAATCACGCTTGCCCTTGAATTACCAAGGCATGGCCGGGCTGGGTGTTTTGATCGCCGGGTTGACGGGGCTGGGCAGTTGGCTGTTTGACCACCCGTTCTTGACCTCATCCTTCGGCTATTTCCAGATTCCGTTAATCGGTGAAATCGAACTGGCCACCGCCATGCTCTTTGACTTGGGCGTGTACCTGACGGTTGTCGGCGCGACCCTGCTGATTCTCGCCAACCTGGGCAAGCTGACCCAGGAAAAAGCTGCACACGAGGTGCTTTGAGATGGAAGCCATATTTGCCGCGACGTTGGGCGTGCTAATCGCCAGCGGTGTCTACCTATTACTGCGCGCACGGACGTTCCCGGTTGTGCTGGGGCTGACGCTGATTTCCTATGCAGTCAATTTGTTCCTGTTTGCCATGGGCCGCTTGCAAACGGGCGCGGTCACGGTGATCGGGGCGGGTGCCGAATATGCGGATCCGCTGCCGCAAGCATTAGTGCTGACCGCCATCGTGATCGGCTTCGCCATGACGTCCTTCGCGGTGGTGTTGGCACTGCGCAGCGTCGGCGAAACCCAAACCGACCATGTTGATGGCCAGGAGCCTGCGCAATGAACCATGGTTTGATCCTGCCCATTCTTTTGCCCATGTTTGCTGGCGGCCTGTTGCTGCTGGGGTCTGGCCTGAGCCTGCGCTTCAAGCGCAGCCTGTCGCTGGTGGCGACTTTACTGTTGCTGCCGGTAAGCGCCTATTTGCTCTGGCTGGCCGACCAAGACGTGTTGCAGGTGTATGCCGCCGGTAACTGGGCTGCGCCGTTCGGCATCATCTTGTTGCTCGATCGCCTCAGTGCCTTGCTGGTGCTGGTGACGGCGGTGTTGGCCAGCTTCGCCTTGCTGTATGCGGTGCGTGGCGATGATCAGCGCGGGCAGAGCTTTCACGCGCTTTTCCAGTTCCAGTTGATGGGCATCAACGGCGCCTTTCTGACGGGCGATTTGTTCAACTTGTTCGTGTTCTTTGAAATTTTACTGATCGCCTCCTACTCGTTGCTGCTGCATGGCGGCGGTGCCGAGCGGGTGCGGGCTGGCTTGCATTATGTGGTGCTGAACCTAGTCGGATCGGCCTTTTTCCTGCTGGCCGTCGGCGTGCTGTATGGCATTACCGGCACCCTGAACATGGCTGATATGGCGACGCGTGTGGCTGCTGCCGGGCCTGATGACGCCGCACTGTTAGGCGCTGCTGGCTTGCTGTTACTGGTGGTGTTCGGGCTTAAGGCTGCGTTTTTGCCGTTGTATTTTTGGCTGCCCAAGGCATACGCCTCAGCCAGCGCGCCGGTTGCCGCACTGTTTGCGATCATGACCAAGGTTGGGCTGTATTCAATCATCCGTGTGTACACGCTGATCTTTGGCGACGATGCCGGCAGCCTAGCCAATATGGCCAATGACTGGCTCTGGCCGATTGCCCTGCTGACCCTGGCCCTAGGCGTAATCGGCGCGCTGGCGGCGACAACGCTGCACGGGTTGTTGGCGTACTTGGTGGTGGTATCGGTCGGTACCTTACTTTCAGGTATTGCTATCGGCACCGAGCAAGCCTTGGCGGCTTCTTTGTATTACCTGGTGCACAGCACCTGGGTAGCCGGCGGTTTATTCTTATTGGCGGATCTGATTGCGCGTCAGCGCGGCGAAAAGCAGGCGCTGCTGGTGCAGGGGCCGGCGCTGCAGAACCCTCATCTGCTCGGTGGTCTGTTCTTTTTTGGCGCGATTGCAGTCGCGGGTCTCCCGCCGCTTTCCGGCTTTATCGGCAAACTGCTGTTATTACGCTCCCTTGAACCAGGTCTGCAGGCACTGCTGCTGTGGCCGGTGGTGTTGGGCGGTGGCTTGTTGACCTTAATTGCGCTGAGCCGCGCCGGTAGCACCTTGTTTTGGCGGGTGGGGTTGAGCCAGCTGGACAGCGCCGAGCTGGACTATGGCAGGCTGTTGGCCTGCATGGGCTTGCTGTTGCTGAGCCTGCTGCTGGTCGCAGGGGCGGCACCTTTGTTGAGCTATGTCGAAGCAACAGCCAGCCAGTTACATGACCTGGCGCTGTACCGGCAGATCATCGAATCGGGAGTCGCACGATGAAAACACGTCGCTGGTTACCCCAGCCGCTGCTGAGCTTGTGCCTGCTGTTGGTTTGGCTGCTGCTGATCAACGACTTGAGCTTGGGTCACTGGCTTTTAGGCGCGCTGCTTGGCTGGGCCATTCCACTGCTGACCCAATTGTTCTGGATCAATCCGCCACGGGTGCACAAGCCTTTTAAGCTGTGCTTGTTTTTGCTGCGCATTCTCGGCGATATCGTCGTTGCTAACCTGCATGTGGCCAAGCTGATTCTCGGCCCGGCGGCCAAGTTGCGGCCCGCATTCGTGGAAATTCCCATGCTGCTGGAGGATGAGTTGGCGCTGACCATGCTCACCAGCATTATTTCCCTGACGCCGGGTACGGTTTCCGCTGACCTGAGTGATGACCACAAAACGCTGCTGGTGCACGGCCTTGATGTGCCCGATGCGGCCGAATTGGTGGCTGTGATCAAACAGCGCTACGAAGCACCTTTGCTGGAGGTATTCACATGCTCGTCTACGTGATTCCGTTGTGCTTGGTGATCATAGGTTTGGCGTTGCTGCTGACCATGGCGCGGCTGATTATCGGCCCGGACCTGCCCGACCGCATCCTGGCCTTGGATACCTTGTATATCAACGCCATTGCCATGCTGGTGTTGTTTGGCGTGTGGCTGGGCTCTGACCTTTATTTTGAAGCCGCTCTGCTGATTGCCATCATGGGCTTTATTGGCACCGTGGCGGTGGCCAAGTATTTGCTGCGCGGCGACATTATCGAATGAGGACTCTCTGATGGCTTTCTGGATCGAAGCGCTGGTGGCGTTATTCCTACTGATTGGCAGCCTGTTCGCTCTGGTGGGGGCGATTGGTCTGTATCGGTTACCAGACTTTTTTATGCGCCTGCACGGCCCGACGAAGGCCAGTACCTTAGGCGTTGGCGGCATGGTCATCGCCTCGCTGATTTACTTTAGCTTTAACGGCGAGGGCATCAGCCTGCATGAACTGTTGATCGCCTTATTTCTGTTTATCACCGCGCCGGTTAGCGCCCATATGCTGGCCAAAGCGGCCCTGCAGCAAAAGCTGCGGATCAGCGATAAAACCCGCGGTAAGCCTTGGGAGCAATAAGCCTGCACAGTTTGCGCGACTGACTGTATCTGTCTGCGGCGCGTTGGCCTCTCTACACTGCTGCTTTTGCGCAGAGGCGCGGTATGCACGAGCAGGGTAAACGCGTTGCAGTAGTCTGCCTAATCATCGCCATGGCGCTGTGGGGCAGTTCGTTTATTGCGCTCAAGTTGGCCTTCGCCGAACTGCCGCCGTTATGGGTGATTTTTGGTCGCATGGCTTTAGGCAGCTTGGTATTTTTGCTGGCTTGGCGTTGGCGCGGGCAGATGCATTACCGCGCCGGTGATTGGAAGTACCTACTGGGTTTGGCTGCTTGCGAACCCTGTTTGTATTTCCTCTTCGAGGCCTTAGCTTTACAGCACACCAGCGCCGCCCAGGCTGGCATGGTCACCGCCTTATTGCCGCTGCTGGTTGCGGTGGGTGCGTTTATCTTCCTGCATGAGCGCATCAGCCGAACCACTCTGGCTGGCTTTCTTCTCGCCTTGATCGGCGCCGTTTGGTTGAGCCTGGCCGGCAGCGCCGACGAACATGCCAGCAACCCCATGCTTGGTAACGCCTACGAGCTGTTGGCGATGCTCTGCGCCACGGGGTACACCCTCCTGCTTAAGCACCTGTCGGCGCGTTATTCGCCGTTTTTGTTGTCCGCTATGGTGGCGTTTGTCGGCACTGTTTTCTTCCTGCCTTTGGCCTGGCTCAGCGCGCCACTGCCGACTACGATCAGCCTTATGGGCGTGGGTGCGGTGGCGTATTTGGGCATCGTGGTCACTGTCGGTGCGTATGGGTTGTACAACTTTGGCGTCAGCCGGATGCCAGCCAGTCAGGCATCCGGTTTTACCAACTTGATTCCTGTGTTCACCTTGTTGTTTGCCATCGTGTTATTGGACGAAAGCCTCAACCCTATGCAAATGCTTGCGGCGGCACTGGTATTCGCGGGGGTGTTGCTAAGCCAGTGGCGTGCGCCCCGCGTGGGACCGGCTGGCGTGTTGGATTAAGGAGTAAGGCATGAGTGATTCACGACGCTGGGCACGCGAAGCGATCCATATTATCGAGGCGGATTTTCAACGCAGCGCTGATACCCATTTGATCCCGTTACCGCTGCCAGGTTTGCCGGGTGTGGAGTTGTACTTCAAAGATGAGTCCAGCCATCCCACCGGCAGCCTTAAACACCGCTTAGCGCGCTCATTGTTTCTCTATGCACTGTGCAATGGCTGGCTCACGCCTGGTGCGCCGGTGATTGAGGCGTCCAGCGGGTCCACGGCGATTTCTGAAGCCTATTTCGCCCGTCTGCTGGGGCTACGGTTTATCGCGGTGATGCCCGCCAGCACCTCAAAGGAGAAGATCGCGCAGATCGCGTTTTACGGTGGCCAGAGCCACTTGGTGAACGACCCGATGCAGATATACGCAGAGTCCGAGCGCTTGGCCCGTGAGACGGGCGGCCATTTTATGGACCAGTTCACCTATGCCGAGCGCGCCACCGATTGGCGCGCTAATAACAATATTGCCGAGTCGATTTTCCAACAGCTGCGCAGTGAGCACTTCCCTGAGCCGAGTTGGCTGGTGTCCAGCGCGGGCACCGGCGGCACATTGGCGACGTTAGGGCGCTATGTCCGCTATCGCCGCCACAACACCCGCGTGCTGTGCGCCGACGCTGAGCGTTCGGTGTTCTTCGATTACTACCGCACGGGTAATGCCAGCCTGACCCTGAGCCATAGCTCACGCATCGAAGGCATCGGCCGGCCACGGGTCGAAGCCTCCTTTTTGCCAGCGGTGATTGATGCGATGTGTAAGGTGCCAGATGCGCTGTCGCTAGCGGCCATGCATTATTTGGCGCAGCGTTTGGGCCGAAAAGTAGGAGGCTCCAGCGGCACCAACCTAATTGGTGCGTTGCGGGTGGCGCAGCAGATGGTGGCGGCCGGCGAATCGGGCTCGGTGGTGGCGATACTCTGCGATGGCGGCGAACGGTATGCAGATACCTATTACGATCAAGCCTGGTTGAATACGCAGGGCTTCGACCTGACTGACTTGATATCAGTAATCGCCGCCTGCGCTGAAAAGGGCGAGTCTTTGCCGGGCAATATACTTACGGCTGGCTTGTAGCCCGGATGCAATTCAGGCCCCCTGTTCCGCCTGTAGAGCCCCGCATTGCATAAAGGCTGCAACCCCCTAAACCGGCTGTTCGCCCAGCATGTCTTTGATCAACGCTTCTGCCACGCGAATGCCATCGACCCCTGCCGAGAGAATACCGCCGGCATAGCCTGCGCCTTCACCTGCTGGGTACAGGCCGCGCACATTCAAGCTTTGCATGTCGGCGCCACGGGTGATGCGCAGCGGCGAAGAGGTGCGAGTTTCGATGCCGGTGAGCACCGCATCCGCAAGGTCGAAACCTTTGATCTGCTTACCAAAGGCCGGCAGCGCTTCGCGAATAGCCTCAATGGCAAAGTCCGGCAGTGCCAGGGCCAGGTCGCCCAGTTTGATCCCCGGTTTGTAGGATGGCTCGACAGTGCCCAGTGCGGTGGACGGCTTACCTGCGATAAAGTCGCCGACCAGCTGCCCCGGTGCTTCATAGGTGCTGCCGCCGAGCAGATAAGCCTGCGATTCCAAGCGTTCCTGCAGTTCAATGCCAGCCAGCGGACCACCCGGGTAATCCTGTTCTGGGAAGATGCCGACAACAATCCCCGCGTTAGCATTGCGCTCGTTGCGCGAGTACTGGCTCATGCCATTGGTCACCACCCGGTTCAGCTCCGAGGTGGCCGCCACCACGGTGCCGCCTGGGCACATGCAAAAGCTGTAAACCGAGCGACCATTCTTGGCGTGGTGCACCAATTTGTAATCCGCCGCGCCTAATTTGGGGTGGCCGGCGTATTTACCTAAGCGCGCACGGTCAATCAGCGATTGCGGGTGCTCGATGCGAAAGCCCACCGAGAACGGCTTGGCTTCCATAAACACCTCGCGCTTATGCAGCATGCGGAAGGTGTCACGTGCGCTGTGGCCCAGTGCGATGATCACTTGACGGCTGAGAAGCTGCTCGCCGCTGTCGAGTACCACGCCTTTGAGCTGGCCATCCTCAATCAATACATCGCTGACGCGCTGCTGAAAGCGCACTTCACCGCCCAGCGCCTTGATCTCTTCGCGCATGGTCGCCACCACGCCAGTGAGGCGGAAGGTGCCGATATGCGGTTTATTAACGTAGATAATTTCTTCCGGTGCGCCGGCTTTGACAAACTCCTGCAGCACCTTGCGGCCATAGTGGTGAGGGTCTTTGATCTGGCTGTAGAGCTTGCCGTCAGAAAATGTGCCGGCACCGCCTTCGCCAAACTGCACGTTGGATTCCGGTTTAAGCACATTCTTGCGCCACAGGCCCCAGGTGTCCTTGGTGCGCTGGCGCACTTCAGTGCCGCGCTCCAGCACGATAGGTTTGAGTCCCGCCTGAGCAAGAATCAGTGCGGCAAAAATACCGCACGGGCCAAAGCCGACCACGAGCGGGCGCTCTTCAAGGTTCTCCGGCGCGTGGCCGACGGGGTTGTAGACGGTATCCGGGGTTAGGCTGATATGCCGGTCATCGGCAAACTTACTCAGCAACGCGGCTTCATCCTGCAGGCAGCAGTCGATGGTGTAGATAAACTGTATTTCGCTGGATTTTTTTCGCGCATCGTAGCTGCGCTTAAACAGCGTGAACTCAAGCAACTCGCTGTCGGTAATCCCTAAACGCTGGATGATAGCTGGGCGCAGCGCCTCGATCGGATGGTCGAGCGGCAGCTTGAGTTCGGTGATGCGTAACATGATGGGCAATCCACAGACAAGGGCCGGAGGCAACCCGGCAGCTTTTAAGAGGCGGCGATTATACCTACGAATGAGCGCCGTCGGCTTAGGTGGGGTGCCTGCAAAGTTGGCTGCGTGTTGGCGTAGTATTTTTATGCAGCCAAGAGGTGCGCCTATGCAGGCTTTACCCAGGCCATCAGCACATCCAACATGCGGTTGGCAAACGCCCACTCGTTGTCGTACCACGCCAATACCTTGACCAAATCACCTTGTACGCGTGTGTGGTTAAGGTCGACCACGCAAGACACCGGATAACCGTTGAAGTCACTGGACACCAGTGCCAGCTCGTTGCACTCCATTACCCCAGCTGGCAACCGCGCAGCACCGGTTTGCAGCGCCGCATTGATTGCCTCGCGGGTTGTTGGGCGTTCGCAGGTAAAGGTCAAATCAACCAGTGACACATTCGGCGTTGGTACGCGTACCGACAGCCCATCCAAGCGGCCGGCTAATTCCGGCAACACCAGGCCGATGGTCTTAGCGGCGCCGGTGCTGGTGGGGATCATCGACAGCGCTGCGGCGCGGGCGCGGTACAAGTCGCTGTGGGTTTTATCCAGCAGGTTTTGATCGTTGGTGTAGGCGTGAATGGTGTTGACCAGACCCTGACGAATGCCCACGGCCTCATGCAGCACTTTGGCTAATGGTGCGAGGCAGTTGGTGGTGCAGGACGCGTTGGAGACGATCTGCTGATCGCCCAGCAACTCATGATTGACGCCATACACCACGGTCAGGTCGGCGCTGTCGAGTGGGTGCGAGAGCAGCACCCGTGGGCTACCCGCCGTGATGTGTTGCTCGACGTGCGCGCGCTTTTTCAGCTTGCCGGTGCACTCAAGCACCACGTCAATCGCCTGCTCACCCCAGGGCAGGTTCGCCACTTCACGTTCGCACAGCAGCTTGATTGGGTAACCATCGACCCGCAACACATCACCTTCTAAGTTGATTTGACCGGGGAAGCGGCCGAAGGTGGAATCGAAGCGGGTTAGGTGGGCGAGGGTGCTTTGCTCACCCAAGTCATTGATCGCGACAAGGTGAATCTGGTCCTGCAGGTTGCGCTCAAACAATGCGCGGACCAAGCAGCGACCAATACGTCCATATCCATTGATAGCAATGCGCAGCATAACGGTATCCCTTTGGCTGACTTCCCTTGCAGCTTAGGCCAAACACCTTCCGGCAGGCTGATCTATCTCAGCTATCGACGCATTGCTCGGGCAATGAGGCGTTAGTCGTTACGCGCGCCGCCAAGGAAGGCGCAGCCGCGTAACACGTCACCATTAAGGCGTAACTCGGCACTCATGTGCTGCACCGCGCCGCTCATGCTGTCGACACAGCGCTGTTTGGCAACCCAGAGCTCAAGGCGTTGACCATTGGCTTCGCTGCTCAGGCTTAGGCGACCTTCCGGCAGTTGTTCTTCAAGATAAGGCAGCGCTTGCGGCTCCTGGCCGACACGGTTAAACACCATGCCCTGATTACTCACGGCAATGCTCCACTGCGGCTCACGGCCACTGGCGCGCAGCATGGTGCGGGCAAAGTTAATGTCTGAACAACCTTGGCCTTCAGCCTGCACGCGATAAACCTGGCTGGGCACGAATTGGCCGTCGACACTCGTTTTAGCGTTGGCTTGCAGTTGCCCGCGCATGTCTACATAAAGGGTGCTGTGCCCAATGCTGAACAAGTTATTGGCATCACTGCTCAGCCCGGTTGCCCCGGCGTTATTAACGATAAATTGCCGCTGCTCCCGGCACGGACGAAACAGCAACTGGCCAGCGCTAAGGCTTAACTCGCCTTGCATGCGCGTTTGCTCACTCTCAGGCTCAGCCGTTTTTTCGGTAAACACCTGGCAACTGGCGAGCAATGGCAACAAAGCAAAGCAAAAAATACGGCTGGCACGCATGCGGATACTCCTCAAAAGTGCGCCCACGTTACCGAGGCACCCGCCGCATCACAAGGGTGCCGATCCAGTTGATTGCTTCGCCAATTCGCTAATTCGCCAGCGCGGGAGCCGCATTTATCGGGTTGCCGGCTATTGGGCGGCTACTTGATGGAGGCTTGGGTGTTCGCTGGGGCAATCGCCAGCCTGATATTGAAATATGAGGCAGAAAAAAGCCCCGTGCAGACGGGGCTAGTCTCGACGACCTTGGGCTTAAATCAACTCAGCCCACATGTCGTATTCATCGGCATCAACGATACGCACGCGTACTTTGTCGCCAGGCTTGACCTCCGTGCTGGCGATAAACACGCTACCGTCGATCTCCGGTGCGTCGGCATAGCAGCGGGCGACTGCGCCTTGGTCGTCGACCTCGTCGATCAGCACATCCATTTCTTTACCGACTTTCAGCTGCAGGCGTGCGGTGCTGATGGCTTGTTGATGAGCCATAAAGCGGTCCCAGCGGTCCTGCTTCACGTCATCCGGTACGTGGTTGTCGAGCAGGTTGGCGGATGCCCCTTCGACGGGCGAGTACTGGAAGCAACCCACGCGGTCGAGCTGGGCTTCGGTCAGCCAGTTGAGGAGGTATTGGAAGTCTTCTTCAGTTTCACCGGGGAAACCGACGATAAAGGTCGAGCGGATGGTCAGTTCCGGGCAGATTTCGCGCCAATTCTTGATCCGCGCCAAGGTCTTGTCTTCGAAGGCTGGGCGCTTCATCGCTTTAAGTATTTTCGGGCTGGCGTGCTGGAAGGGGATATCCAGGTACGGCAGGATTTTACCAGCGGCCATCAGCGGGATCAGTTCGTCGACGTGCGGGTAGGGGTAGACGTAGTGCAAACGCACCCAAACACCCATGCTCGATAAGGCTTCGCACATTTCGGTCATGCGAGTTTTCACCGGCTGGCCGTTCCAGAAGTCAGTTTTGTACTTCATGTCGACGCCATAGGCGCTGGTGTCCTGAGAAATCACCAGCAGCTCTTTAACGCCGGCTTTCACCAGGCGCTCGGCTTCGCTGAGCACGTCGCCCACAGGCCGGCTGACCAGCTTGCCGCGCATGGACGGGATGATGCAAAAGCTGCAGGTGTGGTTGCAGCCTTCGGATATCTTCAAATAAGCGTAATGGCGCGGGGTGAGCTTGATGCCTTGCGGCGGCACAAGGTCGATCAGTGGATTGTGTGAGGTCGAGGGTGGCACCACGTCGTGTACGGCGTTGAGCACCTGTTCATACTGTTGCGGGCCGGTCACTGAGAGCACGCTGGGGTGTACGTTGCGGATTGCGCTTTCTTCCACGCCCATGCAGCCGGTGACAATCACTTTGCCGTTTTCTTTAATGGCTTCGCCGATTACTTCCAGAGATTCAGCCTTGGCGCTGTCGATAAAGCCGCAGGTGTTGACCACCACCACGTCGGCGTCCTGATAGGTCGACACCACCTCATAACCTTCCATGCGCAGCTGGGTCAGAATGCGCTCGGAGTCCACCAAGGCTTTGGGGCATCCAAGTGAAACGAAGCCGACTTTTGGCGCAGCGGGGGTGGACATGGCGGTAACCTCAGGCATGAACGTATGGATGCTGGGCGCATGGCTGCGCCTCTGATCAAAAAGTGCGCAATTCTAGCGGTGACGCCGCCAGTTGACCAGCGCTGAGCGGTCCATATGCGAGCGTTTAAGGGTGGTGTTGCATGCTTAACAGCGGAGCAGCCTGGCCGCGTGATGCAAACTAAAGTAACCAATAATCGCCGCGGTGTTGGCTGGCCTTGTTTGTTCGGCGCTGCTGCGACCCGTCCAAAACCCTGCAGGGCTGGTGTTATGGCCTAGTTTGTTGCGATTAAGCGTCATCGCAGGCGAATCTGGGAGCAGGGAAACATGCGGAGCGGGTAGCGAGGGGCTGTTGATTGAGCGGTGCTGGTGCGCCGTTTAAACAAGCCAAAACAAAAAGGCCACTCGATTGAGTGGCCTTTCTGAATATCTGGTTGCGGGAGCCGGATTTGAACCGACGACCTTCGGGTTATGAGCCCGACGAGCTACCAGACTGCTCCATCCCGCGCCGACGATTCTATACAGAAGAGAATCTTTGTCAATCGATTAGTGGTTTTTAATCAATAACTTAAGTGGTGAGGGCGGAAAGCAAAAAAGGCCACTCGAGTGAGTGGCCTTTTTTGAGTATCTGGTTGCGGGAGCCGGATTTGAACCGACGACCTTCGGGTTATGAGCCCGACGAGCTACCAGACTGCTCCATCCCGCGCAGACGATTCTATACAGAAGAGAATCTTTGTCAATCGATTAGTGGTTTTTAATCAATAACTTAAATGGTTAGGGCGGAAAGCAAAAAAGGCCACTCGAGTGAGTGGCCTTTTTTGAGTATCTGGTTGCGGGAGCCGGATTTGAACCGACGACCTTCGGGTTATGAGCCCGACGAGCTACCAGACTGCTCCATCCCGCGGCGCCAACTATAGCGGCAAAATACAATCTGTCAACCAAAACGTAAGAAGAATTCTATTTTATTCAGATGCTTAGCCACATTAGCTGAGTTCTCCACGCCTGAGCCCTGGGCTGCGTCTGGCTGCCTCAGCCTGACTAAAGGGGTGCAAACGCTTTCGTCATAGCCTGTGACCAGGCTGTTGGGCTAGAGTCCATGCCCATTAAAGGAGAGCGGTGTTATGCGCAGTAAATGCAAGTCGTGTGGTGCCCAGGTCGTAGTTGAGGCCAAGACCTGTCCCGGATGCGGTGCAGCTGTGGCGGGTAAGAGCAAATTGTTGCCCTTGGCGGCCTTTATGTTGATCGTTATTTTGGTTATCCAGTCTTATATCAGCAAGTCGGATGACGTGCAGAGTGAGGCCACACCGGCCGCTCCCTTGAGTTCAGCGGCGCAATAGCGGTAGGGTTGATGGCTTTGACGATGAACAGCCGCAAGATCATCCACGTTGACTGTGACTGCTTTTATGCTGCCATCGAAATGCGTGATGACCCGAGTTTGGCCAACAAGCCGCTGGCGGTCGGCGGCTCGGCGGATCGGCGCGGGGTGATTGCCACCTGTAACTATGAGGCGCGCAGCTACGGTGTGCGTTCGGCGATGGCGTCGGGGCACGCGTTAAAGCTGTGCCCAGACCTGGTGATCGTTAAGCCGCGTATGGAAGCTTACAAGTTGGTTTCGCGCGAAATTCAGGCGATCTTTCGAGACTACACCGAGCTCATCGAGCCGTTATCGCTTGATGAAGCCTACCTAGATGTTACTGACAGTCCGCACTTTGCCGGCAGCGCTACGCGCATCGCCCAGGATATTCGTCGGCGAGTATCGCAGGCGTTGCACATCACGGTTTCTGCAGGCGTGGCGCCGAACAAGTTCCTCGCCAAGATTGCCAGCGACTGGAAGAAGCCCAACGGCTTGTTCGTTATCACCCCTGATGAGGTGGACGATTTTGTCGCCTCCTTGGCGGTGAATAAATTGCATGGCGTGGGTAAGGTCACGGCTGACAAGCTCGGACGCTTGGGCATCCGCACCTGCAGTGACCTACGCGAGTACAACAAGCTGGCGTTGGTCAAAGAGTTTGGCAGCTTCGGCGAGCGCCTGTGGGGGTTGGCGCGCGGCATTGATGAGCGCGCAGTGCATAACGACAGCCGGCGTCAGTCCGTTAGCGTGGAAAACACCTTCGACAAAGATTTGCCCGATCTCGCCGCCTGCCTGGAACAATTGCCCGCTCTGCTAGAGGAATTGGACACGCGTATGGCGCGTTTAGACCCCAGTTACCGACCCGATAAACCCTTCGTTAAAATCAAATTTCATGACTTTACTCAGACCACGCTGGAGCAAGCTGGGGCGCGACGTGACCTAGACAGTTACAGCCGGCTGCTGAGCGCTGCTTTTTTGCGCGGCAACAAGGCTGTGCGCCTGCTGGGTGTTGGCGTGCGCTTGCATGACCTGCGTGGCAAGCACGAACAGTTGGAGTTGTTTTCACGTCAAGAATCAACGTGCTGACTACCCGCAGGGCGGCCGCGATGAACAGTCGGCCACTAAAAAGGCGAAGCCGCACAGCTTCGCCTTTTTAGCGGCGCGGCGATCAGTTTTTGCGCGGCACCGGCTTAAGCAGCTCGTCGGGCGGCATTTCGCAGGCGATCTTGCGGCCCAGTAGTGCTTCGATGCCCGGCAGGGCGTAGGCATCGTCTTCGCCGGCAAAGCTGATTGAGGTGCCGCTGGCGCCAGCACGACCGGTACGGCCGATGCGGTGCACGTAGTCGTCTGGGGTTTCCGGCAGGGTAAAGTTGATCACGTGACTGATTGCATCGACGTGGATGCCACGACCTGCCACATCGGTGGCGACCATCACGCGAATTTTACCCTCACGGAAGCCTTCTAAAGCGCGGATGCGCTTGTGCTGCGGCACATCGCCGGACATTTGCACGGCGCTGATGCCGTCGCGGGTTAGGCGCTCTTCGATGCGCCGCACTTCATCTTTGCGGTTGGCGAAGACCATCACCCGAATCCAGTCGTTTTGGGTAATCAGGTTATACAGCAGCTTGTATTTGTCGCTGCCAGCCACGGCATAGACGTGCTGCTCCACCGAGTCGCTGGCGACGTTTTCTGGTTCAATTTCGACGATGGCCGGGTCAGTGGTCCACTGTTTAGCCAGGTTCATCACGTCGTCGGTGAAGGTGGCGGAGAACAGCAAGGTTTGGCGTTCGCCCTTCATTGGGGTCTGGCGAATAATTTGGCGTACTTGCGGGATAAAGCCCATGTCGAGCATGCGGTCGGCTTCATCCAATACCATCACTTCGACCATGTCCAAGTGCACTTCGCCGCGCTGGTTAAAGTCGAGCAGACGACCTGGCGTGGCCACCAAAATGTCGCAAAAGCGCGACTCGAGCAGCTTGAGCTGTTTGTCGAAGTCCATGCCGCCGACAAAGCTCATCACATTGAGGCCGGTGTATTTGGTCAGGTCAGCAGCATCTTTGGCGATTTGCACCACCAGTTCACGGGTCGGCGCGATGATCAGCGCCCGCGGTTCACCCATATAGCGGTCTTTCGGCGCCGGAGTTTGCTGCAACTGGGTGATGATCGAGATCAGAAACGCTGCCGTTTTGCCCGTGCCGGTCTGTGCGCGACCAATGGCGTCACGGCCGCTAAGGGTGTAACCCAGTACCTGGGCTTGAATCGGTGTGCAATAGGGGAAGCCAAGGTCATGGATGGCGTGCATCAGCCCAGACGAGAGTTTGAAATCATGAAAGCGAGTTTTGCCCTCGGCCGGTTCTACCGCGAAGTCTTCAAGTTTCCAGTTATCAAGCACTTTGGCAGGACGGTCGCGGCGCGGTTTTGCCGGTTTTTCCTTGCTCGGTAATAGGTTCTCAGGCGCTTCAGTTGCACGTGGTGCTGCGCTGCGACGAGATTTTTCAGCGTTGGCGTCGTGTTCGACGCGCGGCGCGCTGGGCGTTTCAGTGCGCTGAATTGCTGGGCTGTGCTGCTCGCCCTCGGCTTTGCCGAACATTTTTTTGAGTGCTTTGAGCACGGTCATCTCATTAATTGGTTAAGAAGTGAACGGCGGTCAGTGTAAAGCAAGAAGCCGGCGCGGCGAAGTGCCGCGCCGACGATGCTAGGCAACGTGCGATTAGTCGGGATGTCAGTCCACCGGCAGGCGGCTGAGCAGCAGTCACTGGATGTTGCCGCCGATGATGGCGGATCTAAGATATGTGGGCCTTTGTAGGTGTTTGTTAGTCTGTATGGGAGAGCAGGGCCAGGCGCCTGACCATGCCCAGAGCATTTTCAATCAACAGGCATGAGGTGTGGGCCGGGCCAATTAACGTGGCTTTTGCTCGCACATGGCGGTTGGCGAATCGTTGTCAAACAAGGCGATCAACGTACAGCCGGCACTTGGCGTTAGCCACAGAGGCAGTCGCGACCTTGTTGCTTGGCTTGGTACAGCGCGCTGTCGGCCCTAGCGATCAGGCCTTGAAGGCTGTCTTGCGGCTGCATTTGCGCGAGGCCGATGGACACCGTCACGCCCGGCAATACGCCAATGGGCGCGTGGAATGACTTGACCTCACCCAGCGCCACACGCAAGCGCTCGCCGATGCTGCGGGCTTCCTCGGCACTGATTTCCGGTAGCAAAATAACGAATTCTTCACCGCCGTAGCGGGTCAGGCTGTCCTTGGGTCGTAATTGGTTGCTCAGGGTGTGGGCAACCAGGCACAGCGCGTAATCGCCCGCCAAATGGCCGTGCTGGTCGTTGTAGGCTTTGAAGTGGTCAACATCGAGCATAAGCATGCACAGGGGTTTTTCATTGAACGCGCTGCGGGTGCTTTCGCGCTCAAAAATATGCTCCAACCAGCGCCGGTTATAAGCGCCAGTCAGGGCGTCGATATTGGCGGTTTGTTCGCTGTCGAGAATGATCCGATTACCCTTGCGCACGCGGTCGCACAGCAGCTCAAGCAGGTTTTGCATCAACTCAGGGGATTTCTGAAGCAAGCTGAACAGCGATTCGCGGTGCAGGCACAATACAAAGCAGGGTTCTGTGGCTACTACGTAAGCAGAGGGGTGACCATTATCAATAAAGCTGATTTCGCCGACGCAGTCACCGGCTTTGAGCGTGCTCACGGCGTGCCCATCGAGCGAGCCTAGATAAACCTTGAGTTGACCCTTCAGCAATAGATAGAGGTATTGATTGCGGTTGAAGGGCGAGAGCAGAACGTCGCCAGCGTCTAAATCGCAGGCGCTGAACGCGGTGAGCAGCCTGGTCATGCTCCCAGCGGCAACGTTGTTAAACAGCCGCAACTGATGGAGTTGCTGCAGGTCGGCCTGCCACGCGGCGGTTTTCATGGGGTGGACAGGTATGACGAGGTGTTGAATATTTTGGGCATCGCTATCGCTCCCTGCGTTAATTGCGGATACCAAGCATGACCTTATGCCGCTCAATTAGTGCTGACAATGCTGAGCGGTAATTAAGCGACCAACGGTTTTAACGTTGAAAGGCCCATTTTAATAGTGGCGTATCCATGTGCCGGTTGATTACTCGTTTTGCAGATGCATGGCTTGCTTTGCTAGCAAGTAAGTTGGCCGCTTAACGCTCTGCAGCGATGCAGCCTGTCAGTTTTGAGTCTTAGGTTGCGGTCGGCAGTGTGTGTTTTAGTTGTTCCTTAAATGCCGCCAAAGGGCTTTATTGCCCGGTGGCGGTGTCGGTGTTCCTAGAGAAAACAATTAACGACTGAGGCGTTGCTCCAGCCAATCGGCAATATCGCGGATCTCTTCATTCACCACTTCATGGCCCATCGGGTAATCCTGCCACTGCACGCATACACCCGCAGCGTTGAGGAAGTCATAGGCTGCGCGGCCCATGGCCGGTAACACGATGTCATCGCGTGTGCCGTGCAAACACAGCACTGGCAGCTGTTTTTTTGTATCCGCGAGGGTGATGTCGTTAGCAAAAGTGGGTGCGTAGGTCGACAGGGCTATCACGCCGCCTAAGGCGAATTGCCAGCGCAAGAAGGCGGTGTGCAGCACGACTGCGCCACCTTGGGAGAAACCAGCAAGAATAATCCTGGCCGGATCAATGCCGCTGTCACGCTGCGCTTCAATCAGGCTGATGACCTGCTGCGCTGAGGTTTCCAGCTGCTCGCGGTTAATCGCGCGCGCCGGGCTCATGGCCAAAATGTCGTACCAGCTGGGCATGGCGTAGCCGCCATTGATGGTAACTGCCTGAGTCGGCGCCTGCGGCAGGACAAAGCGAGTGCTGCGCAAGCGCTGCTGCAACGCTTCGGCCACCGGCATAAAGTCATAACGGTCGGCTCCCAGGCCGTGCAACCAAATGACGCACGCGTCGGCAGTGAGTGTGGGTTGAAGGATCAATGGTTCGCTCATTTAAAGCTCCGCTGTGGTGCGATCGCACTGATTTAGTGCGTGATGAAAATTGAGTCAGGCGATTATGGAAAGAAGTTGTCGCCAGAGTGAAACCTTTGCTCTTGACCTACCTTTATCAGAGGCTGAAAGCCTGTCTGGTACGACCTTTGCTGTATATCTTCGGGACTGATGACGTTGACCAGGAGTGGTAACACTGCCACCCGCTGGGCACGGCACAGGCTGAGCCGATTTTACCGGTGTTTCACAGGTTCGCCAGGCGCTGCAGGCTGCGCGACTCGTCACTTGTTAGCTGTCTCTGGCTCATTTAAATAATGGGCGGGCAAGAGTTTATGGTCGCTGGAGCAATCGGCAACTAGACTCGAGCTAAGGTTTGATCCCCGGTTGAGTGTGTTGCGGCTGACACAGTCAACGTGCCCCACAAGGGTTGGGCGGTAGAACCGAGACTCCAATCACAACAAAAGCAACTGGAGATTTTAATGAAGATGGTGAAATCCACATTGGCAGTACTTACCACCGCCGCTGTTCTGGGCGTCAGCAGTTTTGCTCAAGCAGGCGCTACCTTGGATGCAGTCCAGAAAAAAGGTTTTGTTCAGTGCGGCATCAGCGATGGCCTTCCTGGCTTCTCTTACGCTGACGAGAAAGGCAATTACATGGGCCTTGACGTCGACGTGTGCCGCGCTGTTGCAGCCGCAATATTCGGCGATGCGACCAAGGTCAAGTACAGTCCCCTTACTGCTAAAGAACGCTTCACCGCGCTGCAGTCTGGTGAAGTCGACGTTCTTTCGCGCAACACTACTTGGACCAGCTCGCGTGATGCTGGCTTGGGCTTGAACTTTGCTGGCGTCAACTACTACGACGGCCAAGGCTTCTTGGTTAACAAGAAGCTCGGCGTTTCCAGTGCCAAGGAACTCGACGGTGCGACTGTCTGCATTCAGGCAGGTACCACTACCGAGCTGAACCTTTCGGACTACTTCCGTGCCAACAACCTGAAGTACACCCCAATCACCTACGACACCTCAGACGAAAGCGCTAAGTCGGTCGAGGCTGGCCGTTGTGACGTGCTGACCTCTGACCAATCGCAGTTGTATGCACAGCGCATCAAGCTGGCTGACCCAGAGTCTTATGTCGTACTGCCAGAAGTGATCTCGAAAGAGCCGCTGGGTCCGGTTGTGCGCCAGGGTGACGAAGAGTGGTTCGACATTGTTCGCTGGTCGCTGTATGCGATGGTCAACGCTGAAGAGCTGGGTGTGACTTCAGCCAATGTCGTGGAAATGTCCACGTCGACTAAGAACCCTGATGTCGCTCGTTTGTTGGGTGCTGAAGGTGAGTTTGGTAAAGACCTGAAACTGCCGAAAGACTGGGCTGTGCAGATCGTCAAGCAAGTGGGCAACTACGGCGAAAGCTTTGAGCGTAACGTCGGTGTCGACAGCGAGCTGAAGATCGAGCGTGGCCTCAACGCCCTGTGGAACAAAGGTGGTCTGCAGTACGCACCGCCGGTGCGCTGACCGTCCGTTGCCAGCTACTCGTCCTGAGTGGCTGGCATTGTTCTGATTGATGTGGACCTCATGCCCGCTGCTGCGGGCATGAGGCTTCGTAGAGGGTTCCTATGCAAACCACTGCAAATGCTCCGCGCCCTGGTGGATCGGTCTGGACCGACCCCAAGGCGCGTGCTTGGCTATTTCAAATTCTTGCCGTTATCGCTGTTGTGGCGCTCGGCTGGTTTCTGTTTGATAACACCCAAACTAACCTAGAAAAGCGCGGGATCACTTCCGGATTTTCCTTTCTTAACAACAGCGCCGGCTTCGGCATTGCCCAGCACCTGATCGACTACGACGAAAGCAACTCCTATGGGCGTGTTTTCGTGGTGGGCCTGCTCAACACCTTGTTGGTGTCGGTGATCGGTATCGTGTTAGCCACGTTGTTAGGTTTTTTACTGGGAGTGGCGCGTCTCTCGCCAAACTGGTTGGTTAGCAAGCTGGCTAGCGTGTATATCGAGATCTTCCGTAATATCCCGCCGCTGCTGCAAATTTTCTTTTGGTACTTCGCGGTCATGCTGTCTTTGCCAGGACCGCGGCAGAGCATGGGCGTGGGAGATGCGTTCTTCCTCAATAGCCGTGGCCTGTACATGCCATCGCCAATCCCAGCTGAAAACTTTGGTTTGTTTGCCGGTGCATTGATTGTGGCGATCATTGGCACTGTGCTGTTGTCGCGTTGGTCGAAGGCGCGTTTTGAGGCAACGGGGCGGGTATTCCCTGTCTCTTTAGGTGCGGCTGCACTGCTGATTAGCCTGCCCGGGTTAGCGATCTTGGTCGGTGGCAATCCACTGCAGTGGAGTGTGCCGGCATTAACTGGCTTCAACTTCACGGGCGGCTGGGTGCTGATTCCTGAACTGATGGCTCTGACGCTGGCGCTTACTATTTACACCGCCGCTTTTATTGCTGAAAACGTACGCTCCGGGATCATGGCGGTTAACCACGGGCAAACCGAGGCGGCGCGTTCGCTTGGCATGCCTGCGGGCAAGACGCTTCGGTTGGTGATTATTCCGCAAGCGCTGCGGGTGATCATCCCGCCGCTGACCAGCCAATACCTGAACCTGGCAAAAAACTCCTCACTGGCCGCCGGTATCGGTTATCCGGACATGGTGTCGTTGTTCGCCGGTACGGTACTCAACCAGACCGGGCAAGCCATCGAGGTGATTGCCATCACCATGAGTGTGTACCTGGCGATCAGTATCAGCATTTCCATGCTGATGAACTGGTACAACAAGCGCATTGCGCTGATCGAGCGGTAAGGAGCAGCCATGCAAACGCATATGTTTAAACCTGATCTACCGCCACCCGCGCTCAGCGTTGGCGTGGTGGGTTGGCTGCGTGCCAACCTATTTTCCAGTTGGTTCAATACGCTGCTTACGCTGTTTGCGGCCTATTTGGTTTGGCTGATTGTGCCGCCACTGATCCAGTGGGCCTTGATTGATGCGGATTGGACCGGGACTACCCGCGCCGACTGCACCAGCGGCGGAGCCTGTTGGGTGTTTGTGCAGCAGCGATTTGGCCAGTTTATGTATGGGTTCTATCCGACTGAATTGCGCTGGCGCGTTGACCTGACCTTGTGGCTGGCGATCATTGGTGCTGCACCACTGTTCATCGCGCAAATGCCGCGTAAAGTGGCCTATGGCCTGGGCTTCTTGGTGGTCTACCCGCTGCTGGCTTATTGGCTGCTGCACGGCGGTTTCTTAGGGCTGTCGACGGTGTCTACCAGCCGCTGGGGTGGCTTGATGCTGACGCTGGTTATCGCCGCTGTCGGTATTGCTGGCGCTTTACCGCTGGGCATCATGCTGGCGCTGGGGCGCCGCTCAGATATGCCGGCCATCCGGGTACTGTGCGTCACCTTTATCGAGTTCTGGCGCGGCGTGCCGTTGATCACCGTGTTGTTTATGTCGTCGGTGATGCTGCCGTTATTTCTGCCCGAGGGCATGAGTTTCGACAAGCTGATGCGTGCATTAATCGGGGTCATTCTGTTCCAGTCGGCTTATATCGCCGAAGTGGTACGCGGTGGTCTGCAGGCGATTCCCAAGGGTCAGTACGAAGCGGCTGCAGCGATGGGCTTGGGGTACTGGCGGATGATGGGTCTGGTGATTTTGCCGCAAGCGTTGAAGCTGGTGATTCCTGGCATCGTTAATACCTTTATCGCGCTGTTCAAAGACACCAGCCTGGTGATCATCATCGGCCTGTTCGACCTGCTCAACAGCATCAAACAAGCCACCACCGATCCGGCTTGGCTGGGCATGGCCACTGAAGGTTATGTATTCGCCGCGCTGATTTTCTGGATTTTCTGTTTTGGTATGTCCCGCTACTCCCAACACCTGGAGCGCAAGCTGGACACCGGCCACAAGCGTTAGGAGCCACGCCATGAGTGAAGCAAGCATGAGTGAAGTAAATAAACAGCCGGCAGCCGCTGAAGGCATGATTCAGATGCAGGGCGTGCACAAGTGGTACGGCCAGTTCCATGTGCTCAAAGACATCAACCTCAATGTGCAGGCTGGTGAGCGGATCGTGTTGTGCGGGCCGTCTGGCTCTGGCAAGTCGACCACCATCCGCTGCCTAAACCGTCTGGAAGAACACCAGCAGGGGCGCATTGTTATTGATGGCACTGAGCTGACCCACGACCTCAAGCACATCGAAGCGGTGCGACGCGAAGTGGGTATGGTGTTCCAGCACTTCAACCTGTTTCCGCACCTGACAGTGTTGCAGAACTGCACCTTGGCGCCGATGTGGGTGCGTAAAATGCCCAAGCGTCAGGCTGAGGAGATTGCCATGCACTTTCTTGAGCGGGTACGCATCCCAGAGCAGGCCAATAAGTTTCCCGGCCAGTTATCCGGCGGCCAGCAGCAGCGTGTGGCGATTGCCCGTGCGCTGTGCATGAAGCCCAAAATCATGCTGTTCGATGAGCCGACCTCAGCCCTTGATCCGGAAATGGTCAAAGAAGTGCTGGACACCATGGTCAGCTTGGCTGAAGACGGTATGACTATGCTCTGCGTCACCCACGAGATGGGCTTTGCCCGCACCGTGGCGAACCGGGTGATCTTTATGGATAAAGGCGAGATCGTTGAAGAAAACGAACCCAACGCCTTCTTCACCAGCCCGCAGAACGAGCGTACCAAGCTGTTCCTCAGCCAGATCATTCACTGAGGTTTAGCGGCAATAAAAAAGGGAGCTTTTCAGCTCCCTTTTTTTATTCGATTAGCCGTACGCCAAGGCCTGTTTCGGATTGCGGCTGGCCAAACATGCTTTTGATTGGTGTGTGTGCGCACTCGAATATACCGGTGATAAATAAGCGCGCAGGCCCCGTTCAAAAAAGTTTTACCGACGTGCAGCAGAGCCGAGATAGGCGCTTAGTTGCTTTGCGGCCACAGGCGCAGCGGCTTGCCTTCAGCAGGCCAAAGGCGTAGCTGCTCGATGGTTGAAAAGTCCCAGCGCTGCACCTTGCTTAGGCTGTCGAGAAAGCGCGCTTCCTGCTCCATCAGCGCCGGTGCGCACATTTTACGCGTGCTGCCGGCGGCGCTGAAGCTGAGCATGTTGCCATTCAGGGTGTAGCCGGCAAACCAGTGGTTACAGCCGGCGTTGCCGTAGGCGCGGCCATCGTCACCTAAGGTGATGGTTAGATGGCTGTTATCAATCAGCGGGCGTTCGCCGATCCATTCCACTTGGTAAGTACGCTCAGTTTCCATTTGCAGCGCAGGTGTGGCGCAACCTGTGAGCGCTGCAGCCAGCCAGCAGATTGTTAAGCGTCGGTTCATGCTGCCTCCTTACTGATACAGGCCGGGCACAGGTGTTTGGCGTTTTTTGACTGCCAGCCCAGTTCGTTGATGCGCGTTTCAGCCGCTGGGGCTTGGACTTTTTTGCCGAGGGCGGCATCGACTGCAAATTCGAAGTCCAGCTGAGCATCACAGCTGTCGCAATTGACCTGCCAATTAAAAATGGCCAGTTCTTTGAACGCAGGGCCGGTCGCGACCGCCACCCATTGGCCGCGCGGCGTAATCAGGTGACGAACCTTGTCCGCCAATAGGCGCATGTGCAGTTCGCGGCTGCCCTTGAGGGTCACCAGCAGGGTATCGCCGCTCTGGATCGAGCCGCCATTGCCGGTAACCTGATAACGGCCGGGTGCTAAGGCGCGGCATTCAATCAGGGTGTGCTCGGGGTTGAGCAGGTTGTAGCGAAAGTCGTGTTCAGCCATGGGTCCTCCAAATGAATTGAAATGCTATCACGCGGCAGGATGCAGCTGATTGATCGGTGTATCGGCCAGCCAGGCGGCGATATTGTCGCGGGTGATGCCGGCAATCGCGGCCAACGCTTCGTGGGTGAGAAAAGCCTGATGCGCGGTAATCAGCACATTAGGGAAGCTCAGCAAGCGCGCCAACACATCATCCTGCAGCGGTTGCTCAGAGTGATCCTCAAAGAACAGCTCAGCTTCTTCTTCATAAACATCCAAGCCCAGATACCCCAGCTGCCCGCTTTTCAATGCGCCGATCAGCGCCGGTGTGTCAATTAATGCACCGCGCCCGGTATTGATCAGCATGGCGCCGCGCTTCATCTGCTGCAAACGCGCAGCGTTGATCAGGTGCTGCGTCGCGTTATTTAACGGGCAATGCAGGCTGATAATGTCGCTGTTTTCAAGCAGCTGATTAAGCTCGACTTGGCACGCGCCGATAGGCAGGTCGGCGATCGGCAGCGGGTCATGGATGAGCAGGTGACAGCCGAAACCGGCCATGATCCGCGCGAAGGTCAGGCCGATTTGCCCGGCGCCGATGATGCCGATGCGCTTGCCGTACAGGTCGAAGCCGATCAGCCCGTGCAGGGAGAAGTCACCTTCGCGGGTGCGGTTAAAGGCGCGGTGGGTGCGCCGGTTGAGGGTCATGATCAGCGCCAGGGCGTGCTCGGCCACCGCATGCGGTGAATAGGCGGGCACTCGAACCACCGTCAAACCGAGGGCGTGTGCGGCGTGCAGGTCGACATGGTTGTAACCGGCTGAGCGCAGGGCAATCAGGCGGGTGCCGCCCGCTGCAAGTTGCGCCAAGACGGCAGCGCTGAGGTCATCATTAATAAACGCGCAGACCACCTCGTAACCCTTAGCCAGTCCGGCGCTGTCTTGACGCAGGTGCGCTTCCTGATAACTCAGCTGCCAGTCATCGGGGCAGCCTGCTGCGTTAAAGCTTTGTTGGTCGTAAGGTTTGCTGCTGAACAAAATAATACGCATGGGGCTTTCCTTGGCTCGCGTGGATGTTGGGCGCCCTCAATGACTGGCCGTGGCGTGCTGAGCCAGCCGCTCAATAGCGGCTTCCAATTCATCCAACGCTTGCTGAGCGGCGGGGTCATTTTGTTTGAGGAGGGTTTCACTGCGCTGGCAGGCTGCGCGCAACTGTGGCACGCCGCAGTAGCGAGTTGCCCCGTGCAGGCGGTGCACTCGTTCGATCAGGCTGAGACGTTCGCCACTTTCACGCGCTTGACGAATGGTTTGGCGATCGGCGGGCAGCCCGGCCAGCAGCATGCTCAGCATGTCGGCCGCCAAGTCGGCTTTACCGGCCGCCAGGCGCAGGCCCTCATCGGCATCTAACACGCTGAGGCTGCTGTGCGCGGCACTGATGCCGGTGTGTTCACTGCTCTGGGTGCGCAGCGCCAGGCCCGTCCATTTGAGCACTACTTGGGCCAGTTGACGCTCGCTGATCGGCTTGGTCAGGTAGTCATCCAGTCCGCTTTGCAGCAGGGCGCGTTTCTCATTGGCCAGGGCGTGAGCGGTCAGTGCGACGATCGGTACTGGGCCTTGGGCGCACTGGTTTTCTTGTTGACGGATGGCTTCGGTGGCTTGGCGGCCGTCCATGCCGGGCATTTGTACGTCCATAAAGATCAGGTCGAAGGTTTGCTCAGCCGTTTTTTCCACTGCCTCATAGCCACTGTTGGCGATGCTGACCTGCGCACCCATATCGCCCAGCAGGGTTTGTACGAGCAGCAAGTTGGCCGGGTTGTCGTCGACGCAGAGAATCAGCGGCGCGCGGCTGGGGGCGTTTTGCTTAAATTCGGCGCGGTTGTGGCGCGGGCTGACCAGCTCAGTTAAGCCGCGCTGCAGCTTACGGGTACAGGCGGGCTTGGCCTGCAGTTGGCTGTGCGCATCGGGCAGCAGGCTGTGATAAAGCGACTGCTCGGTGGTGGGGCACAGCAGCAGGGTTTTACAGGCCAGGCGTTCCAGCTCCCAGATGGGTTGCTCAAGGCGCTCCGGAGGCAGGTTCTGGGTGCTGACCCCGAGCACAGCCAGCTCAAGCGGGTAGGCACTATGCTGCGCTTCCGCCACTGCAGCCAGCAGGCAGTCGAGGTTGTCGAAGCAGCTGACTTCTAAACCGCAATCTTCTAGCTGATGCTGCAAGGCCTGACGGGCCAGCTCATGGTGTTCGAGGGCCGCAACGCGGCGACCCAGTAGCGGCGGGCGCGGCAGGTCTTCAGCGTCATCACGGGCCTTGGGCAGGTTGAGGGTGATCCAAAATTCAGAGCCCAGCTCGGGGGTGCTGTCGACGCCGATCTCGCCGCCCATTTGCTCAATCAAGCGCTTGGAAATCACCAAGCCCAGCCCGGTGCCGCCAGCCTGACGGCTGAGTGAATTATCGGCTTGGCTAAAGGCCTGGAACAGTTCACGCAGCTCTTCTTCGGACAGGCCAACGCCGGTGTCCTGCACGCTGATGCGCAGCTGAGCGCGGTCGGCGCTTTCATCTTCAAGCATGGCGCGCATCACCACGGTGCCGGCGCGGGTGAACTTAATGGCGTTGCTGACTAGGTTTGTCAGCACTTGTTTGAGCCTTAGCGGATCGCCGATCAGCGACAACGGCGTGTCGCGGTAAACCAGACTGAGCAGCTCCAGCTGTTTCGCATGGGCAGCTGGGGCGAGAATGGTCAGGGCTTCTTGGAGCAGATCACGCAGGTTAAACGGGGTACTTTCCAGCACCAGTTTGCCGGCTTCGATTTTTGAGAAATCGAGGATTTCATTAATGATCGCCAGCAGGCTATCAGCAGATTTTTCAATGGTGCCCAGGTAATCCTGTTGGCGCGGGGTTAGCTCGCTTTTTTGCAGCAAGTGGGTAAAGCCGAGGATGCCGTTAAGCGGGGTACGGATTTCATGGCTCATGTTGGCGAGAAATTCAGATTTGATCCGGCTGGCTTCCAAGGCTTCCTTGCGCGCCAAGTCCAGTTCGATGTTCTGGATCTCGATGGTTTCAAGGTTCAGTCGCACGTCCTCAGTGGCTTGGTCGACGCTTTGTTGCAACTCTTCTTGGGCGTTTTGCAAGGACTCGGCCATGCGGTTGATGCCGGAGGCCAGTTCGTCCAGCTCATAGCTGCCCAAGGGGGGTAAG
Source organism: Pseudomonas sp. TMP9 (assembly GCF_037943105.1). Taxonomy (NCBI): domain Bacteria; kingdom Pseudomonadati; phylum Pseudomonadota; class Gammaproteobacteria; order Pseudomonadales; family Pseudomonadaceae; genus Pseudomonas; species Pseudomonas vesperimontis. Next base: position 2,229,938 of record NZ_CP149803.1, on the reverse strand, counting down.
CGAGTTTCGAGGTGGCCATCCTTGAGCTGAGCAACGCTGTGTTTGATCTGCCGCAACGGCTCATTGATGGTGCGGCTCATGCGCACGGCGAGAAGGGCGGTGACCATCAACCCAGCGGCAATTAACAGCAAACTGGTGAGTAGGCTGCGGTAACCGCTGAGCAGTGTGGTGTGATGCGACAACTCCAGCTCAACCCAGCCCAGCAGCCGGGTACCTGGTTCGTCAGCGGCTATGCCGGTCAGGCGCAGGTGCTGCTGATACACCGGCAGGAGAAAACGCGTAGCGTTCTGGTTGCTGTTTTGAGCGGGCTGCTCGCCCGTCGCTGGCGAGGGGTTGAGCATGCTGGGCCCGGCATGCGCCAGTGTTATGCGTTCGGCAGTGAGAAAGCTCACTGCGCGCACATCTGGCTGCTCCAACGCTTGGCTGGCAATGCGCTGCAGCACATCACTGTCGCGCACATGCAGCGCAGGGGCGGCCAGCGGTGCGAGCTGATCAATGACCATTTGTCCGCGCTGGAGCAGTTGCGCTTGTAAGCCGGACAACTGCATCCAGGTGAAATAGCCGCCCAGCACCAATGCCAAGAGGCTGGTGGGCAGGAGGGTGAGCATAAGTACCCGGCCTTTAATGCCTAAACCCTTTATCACACACTACCTCCGCAACTGACGTGACGGCAGTTTAGCGGTTGCGCCCGCCCTCGGGGCAAATGCTGTCACGCAAAGCGGCTCGGTTGTGTAGCCGCACCGGGTTTGCCGGTATCATGGGCGCCTTATTCGCTTCTGGATTATTCCGTCCGCCATGAGCCTGCATTACCCAACCATCGCCGACTGCGTCGGCAACACTCCACTGGTGCGTTTGCAGCGGTTGCCCGGCACCACCAGCAATACCCTGCTGCTAAAGCTTGAAGGCACCAACCCCGCGGGGTCGGTGAAAGACCGCCCGGCCTTGTCGATGATCAGCCGTGCAGAGGCGCGTGGTGATATCAGCCCAGGTGATGTGTTGATCGAGGCCACCAGTGGCAACACCGGCATCGCCTTGGCCATGGCGGCGGCGATCAAGGGTTACCGCATGGTGCTGATCATGCCGGACAACTCCACTGCCGAACGTAAGGCAGCAATGACCGCGTACGGCGCGCAGTTGATTCTGGTTAGCGGCATGGAGGAAGCGCGCGACTTGGCCTTGAAGATGCAGGCTGAGGGCAAGGGCAAGGTGCTTGATCAATTTGCCAATGGCGACAACCCGATTGCGCACTACACCAGCACCGGTCCTGAAATCTGGCAGCAGACAGGCGGGCAGGTTACCCACTTCATCAGCTCCATGGGCACCACCGGCACCATCATGGGTGTTTCGCGTTTCTTGAAAGAGCAAAACCCCAAGGTGCAGATCGTTGGGCTGCAGCCTACAGAAGGCGCCACAATTCCCGGTATTCGCCGCTGGCCGCAGGCCTACCTGCCGAGTATTTATCAGGCTGAGCGGGTTGATCGAATTATTGACATGGGCCAGCAGGAAGCCGAAGTGATGATGCGCCGCCTGGCGCGCGAGGAAGGCGTGTTTTGTGGGGTGTCTTCCGGCGGTTCGGTGGCCGCCATGTTGCGTCTGTCAGAAGAGGTTGAGAACGCGGTGATGGTGGCGATTATTTGTGATCGTGGCGACCGTTACCTGTCCAGTGGCATTTATGAGGCACCGAGCAACTGATGGCGAAGAAAGACGGCGGTCTACGCTTTCAACCCACGGGTGGTTCCCGCGCGCCGCAAATACCGGTGGGCAAAAAACAGAAACTGACTATTGAGCGCTTGGCCAACGATGGTCGCGGCATCGGTTTTGTCGAAGGACGAACTTGGTTTGTCAGCGGCGCGCTGGCGGGTGAGGATGTCGAGGCGCGCTTGCTCGGCGCCCATGGCAAGGTGGTCGAGGCACGTGTTGAGCGCATTCTCAACGCCAGTGCTGAACGCCGTAATGAGGCCTGCGTGCACGCCAAAGTGTGTGGTGGCTGCAGCTTGCAGCATATGCCACATGCCGATCAGCTGGCCCTGAAACAGCGCATGCTGGCTGAGCAGTTGAGTCGTCTGGGCAACCTTGAGCCGCGTGAGTGGGCGCCGCCGCTGATCGGCCCGGAGCTGGGTTATCGTCGCCGCGCAAGAATTGCTGTGCGCTGGGAGCACAAAGCCAAGCGTTTAGATGTCGGTTTTCGTGCGGCCGCCAGCCAAGACATTATTGCCATCGCGGATTGCCCGGTACTGGTACAGGCTTTGCAGCCGATTCTGCGTGCCTTGCCGCAGGTTTTACGTGAGCTGGATAAACCCCAAGCCATTGGCCATGTCGAGTTGTTCAGCGGCAGCTGCAGTGCTGTGTTGGTCAGGCATACGGCTGCGTTAGGCGAGGCTGACCTGGCTCGCCTGCAGGCGTTCTGCACGGCGCACAATGCCCAGTTATGGTTGCACGGCAGCGCTGAGCCGCAGCCGGTTGAGCCCGCACAGCCACTGCATTACCGCCTAGACGCCTTCAACCTCAGCTTGGCCTACCAGCCCGGAGATTTTATTCAGGTTAACCAGCCGGTTAACGACGCCATGATCGCCCAGGCGCTAGATTGGCTGGCGCCGCAGGCCGATGAGCGGGTACTGGATTTGTTCTGTGGCCTGGGTAACTTCGCGCTGCCCCTGGCTCAGCGGGTGGGTGAATTGATCGCGGTCGAGGGCGTGCAAAGCATGGTTGAGCGCGCGGCACTGAATGCGCAAATGAATGGTCTGAGCAATGCCCAGTTTTTTCAGGCGGATTTGTCCAAGCCGCTGGCAGACCCGCAATGGGCACAAGATGGGTTCGCCGCTGTGCTGCTGGACCCGCCGCGTGATGGTGCGCTGCAGGTGGTTCGGCAAATGACCGCCTTGGGTGTCAAACGGGTGCTGTATGTATCCTGTAACCCAACAACCCTGGCCCGTGACAGTGCTGAATTGCTGGCGCAGGGCTACCAGCTTGAACGGGCAGGCATTCTCGATATGTTTCCGCAAACGGCGCACGTCGAGGCGATGGCGCTGTTTGTAAGGCCATAAGTTCCAACACAGATTGTGACCAGGGCGAAGCCTTCGTGGGTTGCAACGCAACGTACAGCCACTGTGCGTTCAAGCGGTTAAACCGCCTGACTTGATTGAAGTCGGCGACTATTCGCCAGGCCCTTAGCCTGGCGTAGGAAGGGTAAGCAAGATGGTTCAGGTCAGAGCGCATCAGCCGATCAACGAAGACGGCAGCATCAACCTTGAGGCATGGCTTGAACACGTGTTGAGTATCGATCCAGCCTTGGATCGTGACGCTCTGCGCGAGGCCTGTGATTTCGCCCGTGAGGCTGAACAACAAGCCAATGCGGCAAAAAATCTATGGACTGAAGGCGCGTCGAGCTTTCGCGCGGGCCTTGAAATCGCTGAAATTCTCGCCGACCTCAAACTCGATCAAGACTCCTTGGTGGCGGCAGTTATCTACCGCTGCGTGCGTGAGGGTAAAGTAACGTTGGCCCAGGTCCATCAGCGTTTCGGTCCGGTGGTGGGCAAGCTGGTGGACGGCGTGCTGCGCATGGCGGCGATCAGTGCGTCGATGAACCCGCGTGATTCGCTGGTGCTCGGCTCCCAGGCGCAGGTGGAAAACCTGCGCAAAATGCTTGTGGCCATGGTCGATGACGTGCGCGTCGCCTTGATCAAGCTGGCTGAGCGCACGTGCGCGATCCGAGCGGTGAAAGAGGCTGCCGACGAGAAGCGTCAGCGTGTGGCCCGTGAGGTGTTCGATATTTACGCGCCCTTGGCTCACCGGCTGGGCATTGGCCATATCAAGTGGGAACTGGAAGATTTGTCCTTCCGCTACTTGGAGCCTGAGCAATACAAACAAATTGCTAAGTTGCTGCACGAACGCCGCTTAGACCGTGAGCACTACATCAACGAAGTGGTTAATCAACTGCGTGGCGAGCTTGAGGCCACAGGCGTTCAGGCGGATATCAGCGGGCGAGCCAAACACATCTATTCCATTTGGCGGAAAATGCAGCGTAAAGGCCTGCAGTTCAGCCAGATTTATGACGTGCGTGCCGTGCGCGTGCTGGTGCCGCAAGTGCGTGACTGCTACACCGCACTCGGCATCGTGCATACGTTGTGGCGGCACATCCCCAAGGAGTTTGACGACTACATCGCCAACCCTAAGGAAAACGGCTACCGCTCGCTGCATACCGCTGTGCTGGGCCCGGAAGGCAAGGTGCTGGAAGTGCAAATCCGCACCCAGGCCATGCATGAAGAGGCTGAGTTGGGCGTATGCGCGCACTGGCGCTACAAAGGCACCGACGTCAAAGCCCGTTCGAACCATTACGAAGAAAAAATCTCCTGGCTGCGTCAGGTGCTTGAATGGCACGAGGAACTTGGGGATATCGGCGGTTTGGCTGAGCAGTTGCGTGTGGATATCGAGCCGGATCGGGTCTACGTCTTCACCCCCGACGGTCACGCCATCGACCTGCCTAAAGGTGCGACGCCGTTGGATTTTGCCTACCGCGTGCACACCGAGATTGGCCATAACTGCCGCGGCGCCAAGATCAATGGGCGCATTGTGCCGCTCAATTACAGCCTGCAAACCGGTGAGCAGGTGGAGATTATTACCAGCAAACACGGCACGCCGAGCCGCGATTGGCTGAACTCCAACCTCGGTTACGTCACCACCTCGCGGGCGCGGGCAAAGATCGTCCACTGGTTCAAGCTGCAAGACCGCGACCAGAACGTCGCCGCTGGTAAAGTGCAATTGGAGCGTGAGTTGCAGCGCCTGGCGTTGCCAGCAGTGGACTTCGACAAGCTGGCCGAAAAAGCCAATATGAAGACCAGCGAGGACCTATTCGCCTCTCTAGGTGCGGGCGATTTGCGCCTGTCGCAATTGGTCAACTTGGCGCAGCAACTGGTCGAGCCAGACCGGGTCAACGAGCAGCTTGAGTTAATCCCGCGCAAGGCACTGGGCTTCAAGCCAGGCAAGCGTGGCGATATTCAAATTCAGGGCGTGGGTAACCTGATGACGCAGATGGCCGGCTGCTGCCAACCGCTGCCGGGCGACCCGATTGTCGGCTATATCACCTTGGGTCGTGGGGTCAGTATCCACCGCCAAGATTGCGCCTCGGTGCTGCAATTAGCCGGGCGTGAGCCGGAGCGGATTATTCAAGTCAGCTGGGGTCCGGTGCCGGTACAGACGTATCCGGTGGATGTGATTATTCGCGCTTACGACCGTTCCGGCCTGCTGCGCGATGTGACACAAGTGCTGCTCAACGAGAAGCTCAACGTGTTGTCGGTCAACACCCGCTCGAACAAAGAGGACAACACGGCCTCTATGTCGATCACCATAGAAATCCCCGGGCTGGATGCCTTGGGCCGTCTGCTTGGGCGTATTTCGCAGTTGCCGAATATTATCGAAGCGCGCCGGCACCGATCTTCCTAACGCCAGTGGTGCGCTGAGTTTTTAAGGTGCACAGCAGCCCCTAACCCAGCCTGTTGTTGGGTTAGGGGCGACCGCGATGCAGCATTGTGGGCGCCCGCGCCGTTGTAAGGCTGCGGGGCGCATCGTCGGTTTGCTTAGTCGACCTTCAATATCAGCTTGCCGAAGTTCTCGCCGCTGAACAGCTTGAGCAGGGTTTCTGGGAAGGTCTGCAGACCGCTGACGATATCTTCCTTGGATTTAAGCTGGCCGCTGGCCAACCAGCCGCCCATTTCCTGTGCTGCTTCGGCAAAGCGTGGGGCGTAAGTCATGACCACCATGCCTTCCATCCGCGCGCTGTTGACCAGCAGGTTCAGGTAGTTGGCCGGGCCTTTGACGTTTTCTTTGTTGTTGTACTGGCTAATCGCGCCGCAGATGATTACCCGTGCTTTAAAGGCTAAGCGGGTCAGTACTGCATCGAGAATATCGCCGCCAACGTTGTCGAAATAAACGTTCACGCCTTTCGGGCACTCGCGCTTAAGGCCCGCAATCACCTCTTCATTTTTGTAATCGATGGCGCCGTCGAAGCCTAATTCGTCGATCAGGAACTTGCACTTGTCTGCACCGCCAGCGATGCCAATTACGCGGCAGCCTTTGAGTTTGGCAATCTGCCCGGCCACACTGCCAACGGCTCCGGCTGCACCGGAGATCACCACCGTTTCGCCGGCTTGCGGCGTGCCGACATCCAGCAGAGCGAAGTAGGCGGTCATGCCGGTCATGCCCAGCGCTGACAGGTAAAGCGGCAACGGAGCACGCTTGGGGTCGACCTTATAGAAGCCCTTGGGCTCACCGAGAAAATAATCCTGCACGCCCAGCGCGCCGTTGACGTGGTCACCCACAGCAAAGTCAGGGTGTTGCGAGGCGAGCACTTCGCCTACACCAAGGGCGCGCATCACCTCGCCAATGCCAACCGGTGGGATGTACGACCTTGCATCATTCATCCAGCCGCGCATGGCGGGGTCCAGGGACAGGTAGGCGTTTTTCACCAGTATCTGTCCTGGGCCGGGCTCACCGACGCTGGTTTCCACATAATTGAAGGTTTCCCGGCTGGGCAAACCAACCGGGCGTTGCGCGAGCAAAAATTGGCGGTTGAGTGGGGCAGTCATGGCAGGTACTCACTGAGCGGGAAGAGTGTTGATAGCCCGTGCCGGGCCAATGGGCAAGCGATGCCCCGCTAAAGAATGGTGATCAATCCATTCAAATGATGAATGGCTGGGTGCATTAATCACTCATTTGGATGGAGCCATCACCGCTAAGTTGATAGTGCTGCCTTGGATGTGGGCAGCTGATTAGAATCTGTGCAGTTTTTAATCCTTGCGAGGACACGTAGATGAGCTTGAGCTTTTCCGGCCGGGTTGCCCTGGTCACCGGTGGTGCAGCAGGTATTGGGCGTGCCACGGCACTGGCATTCGCCAACGAAGGCCTGCAAGTGGTGGTGTCTGATGTTGATATAGCGGGCGGCGAGGCGACAGCTGAGCTGATTCGCGAGGCAGGCGGCGAGGCGCTGTTCGTGCGCTGCGACGTGACCCGCGACGCCGAGGTTAAGGTGTTGATGGAACGCACGCTGAGCGCTTACGGGCGCCTGGACTATGCCTTCAACAATGCCGGTATTGAGATCGAGCAGGGCAAGCTCGCCGAAGGCAGCGAGAGCGAGTTCGACGCCATTATGGGCGTTAACGTCAAAGGCGTTTGGCTGTGCATGAAGCACCAGATTCCGCTGATGCTGGCTCAAGGCGGCGGTGCCATCGTTAATACGTCATCGGTTGCCGGCCTGGGTGCAGCGCCAAAGATGAGCATCTATTGCGCGTCCAAGCATGCGGTTATCGGCTTAACCAAGTCAGCCGCCATTGAATACGCCAAGAAAAAAATTCGGGTCAACGCGGTATGCCCGGCGGTAATTGATACCGCCATGTTCCGCCGTGCGTATGAAGCCGACCCGAAGAAAGGCGAGTATGCTGCCGCCATGCACCCGGTTGGGCGCATCGGTAAGGTTGAAGAAATCGCCACTGCCGTGCTCTACCTGTGCTGCGATAACGCTGCTTTCACCACGGGGCAAGCCTTGGCGGTGGACGGCGGCGCCACGGCCATCTGATTGACCACGGCAGCAAAATAAAGGTGCCCGAGGGCACCTTTTTGCATAAGGGGTCTGGAGCTGAGCGATTGGCCGCTAAAGTCACTGCGAGCAATGCCATGCGCTCGCCAGAATTGCGGCGTTGTCCTGACTTCGGAGCCGAACAAGAATGACTGCTGACCCGTTACTGACCCTATTTCTTCCCCTGGCGCTGGGCATCATCATGCTTGGCCTGGGTTTATCCCTGACCCTGGCAGATTTTGCCCGGGTGGTGAAATTTCCAAAGCCCATCGTGATTGGCTTGAGTTGCCAGCTGTTGCTGTTGCCGCTGGTGTGTTTTTTTCTGGCCAAGGCGTTTGGTCTTGCGCCGGCGCTGGCCGTGGGTTTGATGCTGTTGGCGGCCTCGCCAGGTGGCACCACCGCTAATCTGTATAGCCACCTGGCGCATGGCGACGTGGCCTTGAATGTCACCCTGACGGCGGTCAACTCGGTGATTGCGGTACTGACCCTGCCGCTTATCGTTAACGTATCGCTTGCTTACTTTATGGAGGGCGATCAGGCGCTGCCGCTGCAATTCACCAAGGTGGTGCAGGTGTTCATCATCGTTCTTGGCCCTGTGGCGATTGGGATCTGGCTGCGCAGCCGTTTCCCCAGCTTTGCGGCGCGCATGGAAAAGCCGGTGAAGATTATCTCTGCGCTCTTTCTGTTGATCATCATTGTGTTGGCGGTGGTCAAGGATTGGCAGACTTTTATCGATTACGCGCCCTTGGTCGGCGGTGCGGCGCTGGCGTTTAACCTGATCAGCCTGGCGGTCGGCTACTGGGTGCCGCGGCTTTGCAACCTAAGCCTGCGTCAGTCGATTGCCATCGGCATGGAGATCGGCATCCACAACGGCACCTTGGCGATTGCTTTGGCGCTCAGCCCGATGCTGCTGAATAACCCGACCATGTCCATTCCGGCCGCGATCTACAGCATCATCATGTTCTTTACCGCTGCAGCCTTTGGTTGGTGGGTGAATTTCGCCCACGGTAAGCAATTGCAGCGAGGCGAGTGAGTAGCACGTTATGGCGGGCAGCAAAAAGCCGGTCGATTGACCGGCTTTTTGTTAACTCATTACTAGTGCAGCGGTAAATCAACCCCTTCAAACAGTTCTTCCAACTCGACTTTGTTATGGCATTGCACCGCTTTGGCCAGCACATCACGGGTCAGGTGTGGGGCGAACTTTTCGATAAAGTCGCACATAAATCCGCGCAGGAAGGTGCCACGGCGAAAGCCAATTTTGGTCACGCTGGATTCAAATAACTCACCGGCATCCAGCACCACCAAGTCTGGGTCGAGCTTGGCATCGACCGCCATCTTGGCCACGATGCCCACGCCCAAGCCCAGCCTTACATAAGTCTTGATGACGTCGGCATCGGCAGCGGTGAAAACTACTTTTGGCGTTAAGCCACGGTGGCTAAAGGCTTCGTCCAGCTTGGAGCGGCCGGTAAAGCCGAACACATAAGTGACGATGGAATATTCGGCCAGTGCTTCCAGCGTGAGCTTCGGCAGCTTGGTCAGCGGGTGGCCCTGGGGCACCACCACGCAGCGGTTCCAGCGGTAACAGGGCATCATGATCAGGTCGTTGAACAGCTCCAGACCTTCGGTGGCGATGGCGAAGTCGACGGTGCCATCGGCGGCCATTTCAGCGATCTGCAGCGGCGTGCCTTGGTGCATGTGCAGGGATACATCGGGGTATTGCTTGATAAACGCGCTGATCACCGGCGGCAGGGCATAACGCGCCTGAGTGTGAGTGGTGGCAATCGATAGGGTGCCTTTTTTCTCGTTGGAAAATTCTTGAGCGATCTGCTTGATGCTCTCAACTTTGCGCAAAATCTCGCCAGCAGTGTTGATGATGCGTTCGCCTGCCGGCGTAATGCGCGTCAGGTGTTTACCGCTGCGGGCGAATACTTCAACCCCCAGTTCATCTTCGAGCAGGCGGATCTGTTTGCTGATGCCCGGCTGCGAGGTGTAAAGACTTTGCGCCGTAGCAGAGACGTTGAGGTCGTGATGCGCGACTTCCCAGATGTAGCGCAGTTGCTGAAGCTTCATAAAAATCCCTCAAAGCAAAAAAGCCGTTTAAATCACCGGCGTTTATATAACCATAATGATGATTGAAGCATTAAATCTAGACCAGAAAATAGAAAGCACAGCGCTTCTTTTAAGCATCATCTCGGCTGCGATGCTGCAGCATCGGCACCAAATACACCGGCACTGCAGACAATTGCACAATCCGCGAGGCCGTGCGCCCCAGCGGAATTGCCATGTCGGCGCCATGGCTATGGCTGCCTAGTACCAACAGATCAACGCCCAGTTGCTGTGCTTCATCGAGTATCACTCGCGGTGGATCACCCTTAACCACGCGCACGGCTTTAATCAGGTCGATGTCCTGCAGGGCATCACCCATCTCGTCACGAAACCCCTCCAGCACCCGTTGCTCAATGCCCGCCATGACCGTGTTTAAACCGTTATTGCGCAGTTCCTTGAGCTGTGTTTCATCCAGGTAGGTTTGTAATACTGACTCGGCAAACAAGCCCATCGGCCCGACAGCATGCACCACGTAAAGGGTGGCATTGAAGGCGCGGGTCAGCGCTAAGGCATGCTGCAGAACATAGGGGGCGTATAGGCCCAGATCAGTGGCATACAGAATTGAGCGAACCATGCGGCCTCCTTGATTGCCTGGCGGGCGGGCCTGACCTGAGCTTAGCAGTGCCGGGGTCAGGGTTTTGCCGCTGGGTGTTTTGGGGACCAATGGTTATCGATGCAGGTGGGCAGTGGGCGCAGCAGCGCGCCCTTATATGGAAGGTTAAAGCAGCGGCTCGTTGCTAATGCCGTGCGGCACGTGCCCGGTGGCAACCACTTCGCGGGCTTTTTCACAGTGCCCAGCCTGATCGTCGAAAAATACATCGGCGCCGAAGGTTTCTAGGATGGCGCTTTTTTCAAGGCCGCCTAGGAAGAACGACTCATCTAGGCGGATATTCCATTCGCGCAGGGTGCGTATCACGCGCTCATGGGCCGGGGCCGAACGGGCCGTGACCAAGGCGGTGCGAATCGGGCAGCTTTCCTCGGGAAACTCCTGCTGCAAGCGATGCAGGGCGGCGAGGAACGGCTTGAACGGACCGCCACCGAGTAACTCGCGAGCAGATTCGCGCTCGTGACTTTGGAAGGCCTCAAGGCCGCCCTGCTGGTAGACCCGCTCGGACTCATCGGAAAACAGCACCGCGTCACCGTCGAAGGCGATACGCAGTTCGTTACTGGCCGCACGCCGGGCCCCGCCGGACAAAATAGTCGCCGCGCCAAAGCCCGAGCGCAGCGCGCTGCGCACATCCTCAGCATGGGTGGAGAGAAACAGGTGGCAGCCGAATGCGGCCAGATAAGGGTCGGGACTGCGCCCACCGACAAAGGCGGCGCGGGAGATACCCAAGTTGTAATGCTGAATTGAATTAAACGCGCGCAGGCCCGTGTCGGCGCTGTTACGCGAGACCAGAATCACCTCAACCCGTTGTTGTTGCAGCGTGTTGTTCAGTGCCAGCAGTTTTTCCACCAGAGGGAAGGCATCGCCTGGGGCGAGTATTTCGTCCTCATGCTCGATTTGGTACTGGCGATAGGCTTCGACGCCCTGGCTTTCATACACCTGGTGACTGTCACTCAAATCGAACAACGCGCGTGAGGAAATCGCCAGTACCAGTTTGTCGCCTAATTCCTTGCTCATGCGTGCTCCAGTTTTACGGTTGGCGTTGTTCAAGAAAACGCAGGGCTTGGTAGAGCATCTCGGTGCGCGGCATGGCGCAACCGACCTTGGCCGCTGCAGCCAACGGTGCTGCATAGATCGCGTGCAGCTCAAGCGGGCGCTTTAGAGCGAAGTCGTGGTACATGCTGGGCAGGTAATCCGGCATGCGATCAGTGGCGGCTAACAATTTGCCGGCAAAGCCTGCTGGCAGCGGGTAGCCGCACGCGCCGGCGGCGTCTACCACCTCCTGCATGATGGCCTCAATCAGCCCCCGGCTGTCGGCATTCGCCATCAGTGCAGTGGTGGCGCTGTCGAGTAGCACGGCCAAGCCGTTATACGGCACGTTCCACACCAGCTTCTGCCAGCGGGCTTGGTTCAGTTCGGCCATGGCGGTGGAGTCCAGACCGGCCGCCTGGAACATGCCAGTGCCTTGCTCAAGTAATGACTGGCGACTCGCTGCATCATCGGCCGGGCCCGAGTGGTAGCCCAGGTTGATGCCGCCCAAGGCCTGATGCTCAATCACACCCGGTGCGCTGCGATGGGCGCAGATGTAGCAGAGGCCGCCGAGCAGGTGCAGTGAATCAGGCAGCAGCGGGCGCAGTTCATCTTCCACGGCCAGGCCGTTTTGCATCAACAGCACCTTCGCGTTGGGCGCTGCAGCTTGGCTGATAAGCCCAGCCAGTTCAGCATTGCTGGTGGTTTTAGCGCCCACCAACAACCAATCACAGGGCGGCATGTCGGCAACTGATTGGTAGGCCTGAACCGGTTGCAGGTGCAGGCTGCCATGCACGCTACTGTTGACCTGCAGGCCTTGGCTGGCGACGGTGGCATATTCGCTGCGCAGCAAAAAATGCACATCAAAGCCGGCGCGGGCCAGCATCAGGCCATAAAAACCACCAATCGCGCCGCTGCCGATAATGCCGATACGGGGTGCTGCAGTCATCAGGGTAATTCCTCTGCGGGGCGCGACAGGGCAGTGTCCAGCGCCAGGGTGAGTTCTGCGCAGTGCAAAGGGCTCTGCAACGCGCCATAAAATTGGCCATCGTGCACCACGAACAATGCAGGCAAATGGAAGACCTCGTAGCGCGTCACTAAACCGCCATTATCAGCGGCATCGATCCAGGCCAGGCGCTGCACAGGAAGGCTCAGTTTGCCTAGCTCGCGGCGCGCCCAGCGGCAGCTGGCACACCCTATGCTGGTGAATATCAGCAGCGAGGTGCCGGGCAGGTCGAGCAGCAGGCGGTCTGCATCTAAATCAGTCAACTCCAGCTCAGTCACTATACTGTTCCTGTGGTATCAAATTGATAGCATCCGAGGTGGTCATTGATGCGTCACTTTCTTCGTCATCCCAGTGATATGCCGGTTGAGTTGGTGTTGCGTAAACAGGCATTCGTGCCCAAGCAACGGCTCAACAATATCAGTCTCGGCGGTGTGGCTTGCAACTCCGGCCGCGCTTTTCGCCGTGGCACGGCCATTGAGCTGCGTATTCCGCTGTTTGGCGAGCAGGCGCGTTATCCCGGTTTAGTCGCCTGGTGCCGCAAGCTTGAAGGGTGTTATTTAGTGGGTATTGCCTTTATAGATGAAGACACCTTGTTCCGCGCACGCATGGTCGAGCAGGTCTGCCAGATCGAGCATTACCGCCAGCAGCGCGAGCAAGAGCTGGGCTGCAGCTTGCCGGTAGAAGACATGGCGCAGGAGTGGATCAGCCAGCATGCCGCTGCGTTTTCCCGCGCCAGCCTCAATTGAGCATTTGCCTCAGCAATCCAGCGGTTGGCATGCCTTAAGCGCTTAAGCCCATTGTCGAGCCGGGCCTTTACGCGCTAAGGTTCGGCTTCCCCGCTGTGCTCCTATTGCTGTGCTCCGCCCCACGGGGAGCGCTGGCGGCCGGCACCCGTGACCTGATGACTCTGACTGATGAATAGCACGATGGCTGATTTACCGATTGATGACCTCAACGTTGCCTCCAATGAAACCCTGATAACTCCCGCACAGCTCAAGCGTGAAATCCCGCTGACTGAAGCTGCATTGCGCACGGTTGCCGGTGGTCGTGAGGTGATTCGTAATATTCTCGATGGCAAAGACCATCGCTTGTTCGTGGTGATTGGGCCGTGCTCAATTCACGACATTAAAGCCGCGCACGAATATGCCGAACGCCTAAAGGCGCTGGCTGCCGAGGTCTCGGACAGTTTGTATCTGGTCATGCGCGTGTATTTTGAGAAGCCGCGGACCACGGTGGGCTGGAAAGGCCTGATCAACGATCCGTTTATGGACGACTCGTTCAAGATTCAGGACGGCCTGCACATCGGTCGGCAGTTGCTGCTTGATCTGGCTGAAATGGGCCTGCCAACCGCCACTGAAGCCCTCGACCCGATCTCCCCGCAATACCTGCAGGACTTGATCAGCTGGTCGGCCATTGGTGCGCGCACCACCGAATCGCAAACACACCGTGAAATGGCCTCCGGCCTGTCTTCTTCGGTCGGCTTTAAAAACGGCACCGATGGCGGTTTAACCGTCGCCATCAATGCCCTGCAGTCGGTTTCCAGCCCACACCGTTTCCTCGGTATTAACCAGGAAGGCGGTGTGTCTATCGTCACCACCAAGGGCAATGCATACGGTCACGTGGTACTGCGTGGCGGCAATGGCAAGCCCAACTACGACTCTGTCAGCGTGGCGGTGTGCGAGCAGGAGTTGACCAAGGCCGGCATCCGCCCGAGCATCATGGTCGATTGCAGCCACGCCAACTCCAACAAAGACCCAGCCCTGCAACCGCTGGTGATGGAGAACGTAGCCAACCAGATTCTCGAAGGTAACCAATCCATCGTCGGCCTGATGGTGGAAAGCCACCTAGGCTGGGGCGCTCAATCGATTCCTAAAGATTTAAGCCAGCTTAAGTACGGCGTATCCATCACCGATGCTTGCATCGACTGGGACACCACCGAGAAAACCCTGCGCAGCATGCACGCCAAACTCAAGGATGTGCTGCCAAAGCGCCAGCGCAGCTGACGGTATAGCCGTAACAAAAAACGGGCTTATGCGTTGCGTATAAGCCCGTTTTTTTATGGCACTGCTCTGCGCAGTCATAGGGCATCAATGGTTGCGACCTTACCTATTGATATGATTATTCGCCCTTGAGCATTAACTCCGGCATACGGTTTAGCCGGCCATGAATGGCGTGGTGGATAAACGACAGCTTAGTGCGTACTGTTTGCGTTAGCACAAACGGATAAGCATCATTCATTCCCATGCTGCGGTTTAATGAGTTGAGAATAATGGAGAAGTCCATCCAAGTATCTAGAATACTGGTGATAGAGGCTTGTGAAGAAAAGAAATAGGCATCTTGAGGCAAGTTCAAGTCAGTTAATTCTTCATGGGCGTCTGTGTTGCCAGCGATTGAGCTGGTGATTGAGAAATTTTGCGCGGTCTCTAACGTGTCAATGATGTGCATGTAATGCGCCCATGTCTCCGCCCAATCTTCGTAGGGATGCATGGTGGCGTATTCGCTAATAAATGCATCGCGCCAGTTTTGCGGGGCGCCATTTTCATAATATGTGTTCAAAGATTTTTGGTAGTCGAGCTCGTCGTCGCCGAAATATTTTTTACTGAGTGTGTGTTTTTCCGGCGATTCCAAGATCAATTTGTCAAAATAATAATGGCCCAGCTCATGTCTAAAGTGGCCTAGCAAGGTGCGGTATTGTTCACCCATTGCCATTTTTGTGTGTGAGCGGGCAACGTCATCGGCTTCAGCTAAGTTAATGGTTATATGGCCACAGTCGTGCCCTGTGAATACCGCCTCACTGCCTTTCAACTGACTTGCAAAGTGATCACTCACATCACGGTCAGTGGTGAAGTCAAAACTCAACCCGCCATCAGGATCCTGGCTGAGGTTGTGCAATGGCAAGGACAAGGCTTTCAGGGTATACAAAGCACGGCGCTTGGCTATTTCCATTTTTTGCCACAATGGGATGTGCTCAGCTATTGATAAGTCCGGTATTGTTTCATTGAAGCGACAAGCAAAACATAAAACCTCATGCTTGGCGGTAGAAGGGCTGGACGGGTTCAATTTAATCATGCCGTTGCATGTCTTGAAGTTGGCGTGGTTATCACATTTTTGAAAATAGACGTTCGGCTGCGCTACTTTAAAGTACTGTCCCGTTTCTGGGGCGAGTTCATAAGGCTCTACCTTGTCAAAAGTATCATCAAGACCAACAGTGCGGTGGCAGGCAACGCAATAGCTGCTTTCAAAGAATAAAAGTTGATGATCTTTGCAAGTGCACGTAAACGTTTTCATATAAATATCTGACTCGGTAAATAGGTGTGAAATAAAAATTTCTTGCCAAGATTATGATCAAGTTGCCGAAAAATAGATAATCACAAAATTAAATTGTGGCTCAGGTACGTGAGACAAAATCGTCTAAATACTATCGCGGGCTCTGAATTAAGAAAAATATGTTTTCGTGGATTTTTTTATCCTATCTGCCGGTCGCCCAGATGCTGGTCAGTGGCGAATGCCACTGTCATCAGTTTTCAACGTAGCTGCAACTGGCGGGTGCGCTGCAATGACACCGCAGGGGAGGGCGAGCGAAGCGTTACCCACCGATCAAGCGTCCTGCCTGCCCCGGTTGAGAATGGCCAGGGTCAACAGCCCCGCAACAATCCCCCAGAACGCCGAACCTACCGACATCAGCGTCATACCTGATGCGGTTACTAGGGAAGTGAGGCCATGCCCATCATGTTCTAAGGTGCCTAAGGTGTTTGATCGATTGCCGCGTGATTTCCGCTGCGATTAACCTATCCAAAGCACTGCAGCTATGAGTAGTCCTGCCAAACGCTCATGCTAAGTAGGAAACTATCGGGCGTTATTGGGTCTTTGTCCGAAGGTTGATCTGTCTCTGTCAGCGTTTTTCGCCAACAGAACCGCCTAAGTCGACCTGTTTTAATCAAGGCAACTGCGCTGCAAAAGCTGCGCGCCATTTCCCATCACGAGCGGCTCGTAATGACCAAAGACTGGCAGAACCCAGCATTGTTGGCGCTTACCTTAATCGCCCTTCCCGCTGGCTGGCTGGCGTATGAGCTAGGTAACCCGCCTCTGGCAGCTCAACTGTGGAACCTCAGCGCGCTGGTGGTGGCGGCCGTTCTGATACTGGAAATTGTGCAGCGCCTGATCCGCCGCGAGGTGGGGGTTGACCTGATCGCCTTGCTGTCGATTGCCGGAGCCGTTCTGCTCGGTCAGGCACTGGTCGCGGCGGTTATTGCTGTGATGCTAGCCAGCGGTCGTACCCTTGAATTCTTCACCGCACGGCGTGCGGAACGTGAATTAAACAAGCTGATTGATCGCGCGCCACGAATTGCTTCGCGCATGGTTGAAGGCCAGTTGCAGCAGATCCCGGTTGAGGAGGTAATGCCCGGTGACCGCCTGCTGGTGCGCATGGGCGAAGTGCTGCCGGTTGACGGCGTACTGCTCTCGCTCACCGCTACCCTCGATGAGTCGGCTCTGACCGGTGAGCCCTTGCCAGTAACCTTGCAGACCGGGGCGAGTATCCGCAGCGGCGGCGTGAACGTCGGCGCGCCCTTAGAGTTACAAGCAAGCGAGACGGCCGCATACAGTACCTACGCCGGCATCGTGGGCATGGCGCAAGCGGCCAGCCAGTCTCGCGCGCCTTTCGCCCGTATGGCTGACCGCTATGCCCTAGCGCTGATTCCGTTAACCCTGTTGATCGCGGGCTTAGCCTGGCTGCTCAGCGGCGACCCGATCCGTGCGCTGGCGGTGCTGGTGGTTGCGACGCCGTGCCCGCTGATCTTGGCCGTACCTATCGCCATCATGTCGGGCATCTCGCGGTGTGCCAAACGCGGCATTCTGGTCAAAGATGGTGCCACGCTTGAAGCCCTCGCTGAGGCGCAAGTGCTGTTCCTCGACAAAACAGGCACCCTCACCACTGGCCATGCCACCGTGCAATCGGTAGAAAGCAGCGGCGCGTACACCCAGGAACAACTGCTGCATCTGGCAGCCTCGCTGGCCCAAGCCTCGCCCCACCCGATTTCTGCTGCGATTGTCGCAGCGGCCAGCACCAACACACGCCCTCTGAGCACGCCTGAGCAGGTGGTCGAGGAGCCCGGCGCCGGTCTGTCTGGCGTGGTCGACGGGCATCAAGTGATGCTCGGTGCGCATCACTTTATCAATGCCAATCAACCTGCTCAGGCCTGGGATGAGGGCATGCTCAGGCGCATGGATTACCAGGACTCCAGCGGCAGCTTTATTGGCGTGGATAGCGCGATGGCCGGCGTCGTGTTGTTTGCCGACCCGTTGCGCATCGAATCGCCCAACGCCCTGCGGCGCCTAAGGCAGGCCGGCATCCGCAAAATAATAATGCTCACCGGCGACCGTGCTCAAACCGCGCAGATGATCGGCCTTGCCGCCGGGGTCGATGAAGTCCGTGCCGAGCTTGATCCGGCTGCTAAGGTCGCCGCTGTGCAACAAGGACGCAAAGACGGCAAAACGTTGATGGTGGGTGACGGTGTCAATGACGCCCCGGCGCTGGCCGCTGCTGACGTAGGTATAGCGCTGGGTGCCAGTGGCGCGACGGCCTCATCCGAGGCGGCCGGTGTGGTGTTGTTGGTCGATCGCTTGGACCGAGTCGCCGAAGCTATGCACATTGCCAGTCGATCGCGCCTCATCGCCCGGCAAGGTGTGCTCGTCGGCATGGGGCTTTCGCTATTAGCCATGCTCGCTGCTGCACTGGGTTATTTACCACCGCTGGCAGGTGCGATTCTGCAGGAAGGGATCGACATCGCCGTGATCTGCAATGCTTTGCGCGCACTGGGTGCGGGCTTCAATGCGAACGCCGCAAGTAAACTGCAGGGCAGTCACGTCGACGAATTAAAGCGTGAGCATGCCGATCTCGCGCAACTGCTGGAGTCGGTGAGTCACCTCGCCGATCAATTCTCGACACTGGCCCAGGACCAGGCCCAGAACAAACTACAGCGTCTATTAACGCGGCTCGAGACTCAGTTAATCCCCCATGAGCAGGCTGATGAGAACGAACTGTATCCCTTGCTGGCACGTCATCTAAAAGGTGAAGACCCGATGTCAGCACTGAGCCATACGCACCGAGAAATCTTTCGCTTGGTCAAACTACTAGGCCGCATGAACAGCGATTTTTCCGCTAACAGCGCAGCGCTCAGCCAGGATGAAATAGGTCAGACCTTGCTGCGCTTGGACACCGTGCTAGGGCTTCACTTTCAGTTGGAGGATGAACTGTTCCATAACCTCGACGTTCGCTGAACGCCTGCACAAAATGATTTCGCCCTTAAATCGACCTAAGCAGCAGGGTCGAGCGCAGTGGCACCCATCACTCATGCTGGGTGTTTGCCCCAGTTGAGAATGACTAGGGTCAACAGCCCCGCAACAATCCCCCAGAATGCCGAGCCCACCGACAACAGCGTCATACCTGACGCGGTTACCAGGAAGGTGATCAGCGCCGCTTCGCGCTCTTTTGGCTCGCTCATGGCTTGGGCCAGACCACCGATGATCGAGGCGAACAGCGCAAGCGCCGCGATGGACAGGATCAGCGCTTTCGGCAGGGCGCTAAACAGCGCGGCCAAGGTGGCGCCGAAGATGCCGGCGATGGCGTAGAACACCCCGCACCAGATGGCGGCGGTGTAGCGTTTGTGCGGGTCTTCGTGGGCTTCTGGGCCGGCGCAGATCGCAGCGCTGATAGCGGCCATATGGATGCCATGACTGCCAAACGGCGCCAGTATGATCGAGGTCATTCCGGTCGTCGTTAACAATGGGCTGGCCGGCACGTCATACCCATTTGCGCGCAGCACCGCCATGCCCGGTAAGTTTTGCGAGGCCATGGCAACGATAAACAACGGGATGCCGATGCTGATGCTCGCGGCGAGAGAAAAGTGTGGCGTGGTCCACTCGGGCACCGCCAGTTGCAACTCGAACTGTTCGAAATTTAGCAGACCGAGAACACCCGCTAGGCCGCTGCCCACCAGCAAAGCAGCCAGCACCGCGTAGCGCGGCAGCAGGCGTTTACCCAGCAGGTAGGCCAGCAACATGGCGATCACCAGCACCGGCTGCTGCTCGGCGGCCACGCAAATTTCCAGGCCAATCTTGAACAACACACCCGCCAGCAAAGCCGCCGCCAGAGAACCGGGAATACGCCGCATGATGCGGTCGAAGGTGCCCGTCAGGCCGATCAGCACGATCAAGCCCGAGGCCAGCATATAAGCGCCAATTGCTTCGCTATAAGGCACGCCGGGCAGGCTGGTGATGAGCAGGGCCGCCCCTGGCGTAGACCACGCGATCATGATTGGTGCGCGATAGCGCAACGACAGGCCAATGCAGCAAATAGCCATGCCAATCGACAGTGACCCGATCCATGAAGAAATTTGCCCGCTGCTCAAGCCAGCGGCCTGGCCGGCTTGAAACATCAACACCAAGGAGCTGGTGTAACCGGTGAGCATGGCGATAAACCCAGCGACCACCGCCGAGGGTGAAGTGTCGGCCAGCGGCCTTAGGCGCAGTGGTGACGAGTCGTGCATCAGAACAGCCCTGTGTCCGCGAGAATGGGGTAGAGCGAGGCTACCAGCAGCAGCGCCATGCCGATATTGAATGCGCGCAACCTGCGTGCGTCATCGAGCCAGTTACGCAACAGGCTGCCGACGAGGGTCCAGATGCTCATTGTCGGGCAATTGACCAGCGCGAACAGCGCCGAGATCAGCAGCACATTGACCATGAAATTTTCTTGCGGCGTGTACGTAGTGATCGCGCCGATCGCCATAATCCACGCCTTGGGGTTAACCCACTGGAAGGCGGCGGCCTGTATAAAACTGAACGGCTTGCCGCTGGCCGACGCTTGGCTGTTCGGCGCGCCGGCATTGGCGATTTTCCAGGCTAGGTACAGCAGGTAGGCCGCCCCAACGTAGCGCAACACGGTGTACAGCACGGGCACTTGCTCAAATAGCTGACCGAGCCCCAAGCCGACCGACAGCACCAGCAGCATCAATCCCAAGCTAATACCGAGCATATGCGGCAAGGTCCGGCGCAGGCCGAAATTTGCCCCGGAGGCCAGCAGCATGGTGTTGTTGGGGCCAGGTGTGACTGAGGTGACAAAGGCAAACGCAACAAAGGCAATCATTAATTCGAGGGTCATGGCGCGTACTCATAGGCAATGTTTATCAGCCTAAAGGCAGGCGAGCAGGGCGTCGCGGTACAGCAGGAAGCGCAATAGACGCATCAGTTGTGAAGTGTTTGCCCAAACCACCGGTACAGTTTTGCCAACGCAGACAACGCCGCTAACGCCCTAGCGGGCTCCTGTCCTAGTAAGGCTCATGTAAGGCCTTAAGCGTTTTCTCGCCCCTAGATTATGGGAAATGGTTCGGGGCCGATCACATCCCAGCTATCCAGGGGTTAACGCCCCGCCAGCGCCTGGTTGACCTTCAGCCAGCCTTGCACGGTGGCTTCATCCACCTCAGCGAAAACCCGCTGGAGCAATTTGGTCTGTTCGCGGTGCAGCGCTTGTTGCAGCTTGGCTCCTTCAGTCGTGAAGCCGAGCAGGCGTTTGCGCTTGTCATCCTTTGCGGTAAGGCTCTCGACCAGGTGCATCTCTTGTAACTGACGCAGCGGGGTGCTCAGTGCCTGCTTGCTCACGCCCAAGTAGGCGAGCAGTTCTTTCATGCTTAAGCCCGGGTACTTGGCGATAAAAAACAAAATACGGTGATGCACCCGCGACAAACCGCGCCGCGCCAGCATCTCATCGGCCTTGGCAGTGAAGGCTTGGTAGCCAAAGAAGAACGCTTCCATGGCCGCTTGCTGGGTGGCCGTGCTCTTGAAATCAATCATTAAGGTCAAGCCTGTTGACGTATATGCGGTGGTCGTCGTAATTTCAGGCGAATCGAATTTCAGTCAAATAGTTTGACCTATTTTTATTTGCCTTTGCTACCGGTGCATCCATGGCCTTCTCCGAACGTGTTACCCGCCTGAAAAGCTCCCTGATCCGTGAAATTCTCGCTGCCGCGCAGCGCCCGGAAGTCATGTCCTTCGCCGGTGGGTTGCCTGCCGAGCGGATGTTACCCAAAGTCGAGTGGGAAGCGATGCCGGCCAGCATGGGCCAATACGGCATGAGTGAAGGCGAACCGGCCTTACGTGAGGCGATTGCCACTGAGGCACGTGCTTTGGGCGTACCGTGCGATGCCAGCCAAGTGTTAATCGTCAGCGGTTCGCAGCAAACCCTGGATTTGGCCAGCAAGCTGTTTATTGATCCGGGCACCGAAGTGCTGGTTGAGGCGCCAACTTACCTGGCGGCCCTGCAAGCCTTTCAGCTATTTGGTGCTGATTGCATCGCCGTCGCGCAGGAGGCTGATGGCCCACAGCTGGATGCTATGCGCCAGTGCTTGGAAGCGCACAAACCGGCGTTTGCCTACCTGATCCCAACGTTCCAGAACCCTTCGGCGGTGCGCTACAGCGCAGCCAAGCGCGACGCAGTCGCGGCGCTGCTGGATGAGTTCGGCGTGACCCTGATTGAAGACGAACCCTATCGAGAGCTGGTATTCGATGATGGCCAAGCCACGCCGATTGTCAGCCGTCTGCGCAAAGCCAGCTGGATCTATACCGGTACCGTGTCGAAAACGCTGCTGCCGGGGCTGCGTGTGGGTTATTTGATCGCCACCCCGGACCTCTATCCCTACCTGCTGCGCCTCAAGCAATCGGCGGATTTGCACACCAATCGCATTGGTCAGTGGCAGGCGTTGCAGTGGCTGGGCAGTGAGAAATACCGCGGCCATTTGGCCGAGCTGCGCGATTTTTATCGGCTGCGTCGTGATGCCATGCAAGCGGTGCTGGCAGAGCATTTCAGCGACCTGGCCGATTGGCAGATCCCTCAGGGCGGTTTGTTCTTCTGGCTAACGCTGAAACAGCCGTTGGATACCCGCACGCTGCTCGCCCCTGCACTGGCGCAGAACGTGGCATTTATGCCGGGTGAGCCGTTTTTTATCGACCCCGACGCCCATCCGGGCCATCTGCGCCTTAACTTTAGCCACGTGGCACCGGAGCGGCTGAGCGAGGGCCTTAAGCGCCTAGCTGCCGTCATCCGCGAAGCGCAAGCCGGCGCAACGCGTTAAGTGAGGTGCTGCGTGCAGGCTGTGCAGGGCTTCTGAACCCAGCTTCTAAGTCGTTGCCAGCCTGTCATGCGCGCTATATCGGCTTACTTGAGCGATGGGCTGTCGACCCACCCCACGGGGTTGGCAGCCCCCGATGAACCCTCTGCTGATTGCCAGCTCAGACTAAAAAGCACTTATCATCCAACGATCTATCTACATGACTGGGTCGCGAATGCCATCTGCTGTTCAGCGCTATACGCAGCGTATTGCTGCGGCTCTGGCGCGTTATTTCCCCCACACCACCGCGTACCTGCGTGCCGAGCGCGAGGCGGTGGCTGCATTGGAAAAGCCGGCTGCGCGAGGGAAGAAAGCCACGCCCACTCAAGCCAAGTCACGTATTACCAAGCCGCCCAGTACACCCCGTCGCGCTGCCGCTAAAACCAGCACGGTGGGGGCGGGTATTTACGGGCCGGCCATGCTGCCGGTCGATGCCGCGCAGAGCCAGTCGATGCGCGAACAGGTGGCCCGCGCTGTGACGGCCGGTTTGCTCAGTGCGCCCTCGGATGAGCAGTGGGCGATGATCCTCAGCCATCATCCGCTGACCCGTATTTTCGCCGGAGCTGGGTCGGGAAAGTCGACCACGCTGGTGCTGCGGGTGGTGTTTATGCTCTGTCACCTGGGTATCAAACCCGAGCAGTTAACGGTGATTTCCTTCACCAATGCCTCCTGCACGGAGTTGCGTGAACAGCTGCTCAAGGTGCTGGGCTTCTTCAATTACCCTTTCAATGCGGCGCAGGCGCGTCAGTCCGTGCGCACCTTTCACTCGGCCATGGGCGTTATGGCCAAGTGCCTGCTCGACAACCCGCGCTGGTTCGAGCAGTTGGCTGACCCGCAAGCGGTTGGCCGCGAGTTGGATAACCCGTTGATGGCCAGTCGCTTGCGCCCAGCTCAGCAGCGTCTGCTCAAGCAGGCTTATCAGCAGTGCTATGCCGAGCAGCCGATGTTCCGCGAGCAGGTGCACAGCTTGTTGCAGTTACCCATGCCGCCGGCTGAGGCTAAGGGAGAGCCGAAAGCGCCGCTGGATGCCTTTAAATTGCAAGGCGAGTTGAGTGCCGTGCAGTTGTACGAGGCGTTTTACGCTCAGGCTGGCTTTATCGAAAGCATTGGTATTGACCTTGCCACCTTGCAGCCACAGGCGCTGAATGCTCCGGCGCAGGCGCGCAGTTTTAGCCAAGCCTTGCTGCTGTTCTGGCCTTACTTTGAGCGCTGCCTGCAGGCACATGGGTTGCTGACCTTCAATGCGGCGTTTCAACAACTAACGGCGCGGCTGAAAGCGCCCGGGCAGGGCGTCGCTGCGCCGGTGCTGGCGCCCTTTAGTCATTTGTTGATCGACGAGTTTCAAGACATCTCGCCGCAAATCGTCCTGTGGTTGCAGGCCGTACAGCGTGCTCAGGCGCAGCAGGGCAGCACGGTCAGCCTGATGGCGATTGGGGATGATTGGCAGTCGATTTATGGCTGGCGCGGCAGCTCGCCAGAACTGTTTATCGACTTCGACCGGCACTTCCCCGGCAAAGGCCGCGCCAAACGCAGTGCCGTGCTGACCCTGGGCAACAACTACCGCTCGGTTGAGCCGATTATCCGCGATGCTGAGGCGTTGCTAAGCGGCGTGCAGCGTAAACAAGCGAAGGTCAGCCAGGCGATCAAGGCCACCCAAGCGGGCGACCACGGTGTGCAGCTGATCCAGCACTTTGACCTCAAGACGCGCTTGCCGGAGTTGCTCCAGCAAATCCGCGCGCAATGTACGCATGCGGCTGAGCGCACTCGCCGCGAGCGCACGGCGGTGTTGCTGCTCAGCCGGCGCAACGAGCCTTTGCAGGCCGTCACCGCGCAGTTGGATAAAAAATTGCCGGTCAAGGCCTACACCATCCACCGTGCCAAAGGCTTGCAAGCCGAAGTGGCGATCATCCTTGATGACTGCATGCCAGCCGAGCCGCACCCGCTGCGCAATGCGCTGTACAGCTACTCAGGGTTTTTCAACAGCAGCTACGACCACGCCATGCAGGATGAAAGCCTGCGCCTGGCTTATGTCGCGGTGACGCGTGGCGTTAGTCGAGTGTTTTGGTATTGCCAGAAGCCCCGAGGCGCCACGCAGATCCTCGCAGGGCGAGGACGCTGATCGACCGTAACGGCAGCGCCCCCGAAGCTGACTTTCAGCAGCAGTCCTTTGGCCTTTTGCGCATCCTGCGAAACCTCCCATCTTTGATCACAGCAACACGGCACGCTCTCGCCGCAGGCTTTGGCCGTGTGTCGCTGCTGCGCTGTGTTGACCCAAGCGCCGAGGCTGATGCCTGTCTATGTGTCGCAACGAACAGACCAGCAGCCCGCTGCAGCGGAATATCCTTGATCAAACGCTGAGTGTTGCCCGCCTGCAGTGTTGATAAACCCCACCGATACCTTGCCGCCGAGCAAGGCCTACTAGGACGGCTCGGCAGTTACATCATCAGGGCGGAGCAATTTGCAGCTTGACCTTGCCACGATGGTAAGGACGAAAGTTGGTTTATCAACCAATGCTTCTCAAGGAGCGCGTGATGACGACCTTCGACGTAAAAGACATGACCTGTGCACACTGCACAAATGCTATTACCCAGGCGGTGCTGGCCGTGGACCCGGCGGCTAAGGTGCAGATCGACCTGCCGTCGCAGCGGGTACAAATTGACTCAGCAAGCGCCGAAGCTGAGTTCAGTCAGGCCATTGAGCAGGCGGGCTACTCACCCGTCGCGACGGCCAACGACCCACTCTTTAACGCGCCAGCCAACAAGGCTAAACGCGCGTGCTGCTGTCATTGAGCAGCGCCACCACAACGCGCCGCAACTTAACCATGCAGCCAAGCCATCAGCGATGGCACGAAGGGACCTATGAACACTAAACAACTTATCGCCACCTTGGCATTTGCGTTGGTTGCCAGCGCACATGCCGCCACTCCAGCAGCAGATAGCAAGCAGTTGGCCAACCAGCCGGTTGAAGTTAACTCTGCCGCGCAGCCTGATGCCGCCAACATTGAGCAGCAGACCAAGGCCATGCAGGACATGCACGCAAAAATGATGACGGCCAAGACACCCGAAGCACGAGCCGCCTTAATGCAAGAAGGCATGGCAACGATGCACAACGGCATGGCGATGATGGGGCATTTGCGCCAAGGCATGGGTACCGCAATGGGTATGGGCAGCCATATGGGTGGCAATCAAATGGGCGGGCAGGGTAAGTCAAATGGCATGCCGATGGACTGCACCAACCTGAACAGTCATATGCACATGATGGACGCGATGATGCAGCTGATGATGGACCTGCAGCCGCCTACGCAGCAGTAGCCACTTTCATCGCAGCGCATTAGCACACAGGAATGAATCAGCCCATGGACACGAAAGTAAGCACAGACCACGACGCAAACGGCCAGCAGCATCCGCCCACACCAGCGCCGCACGCTGAGCTGAAGGATCCTGTCTGCGGCATGACGGTCACCGCTCAGTCGGCGCACAAAGCCGAGCATGCGGGTAAGCCGTTGTATTTCTGCAGCGCCAAGTGTCTGGCTAAATTCAGCGCTGAACCGGATAAGTACACTCAGTCGGCGCAATCTAAATCAGCGCCAGCTCAGCAACCGCCATCATCGGCAGCAAAAACAGCAGCGGTCTACACCTGCCCGATGCACCCGGAGATCCGCGAGGACCATCCGGGTAACTGCCCTAAGTGTGGCATGGCGCTTGAACCGCTGATCCCTGAGCTCGACGAGGACGACAACCCAGAGCTTGCCTCCTTTAGCCGGCGCTTCTGGTGGACGCTGCCGCTGTCCGTGATCGTCATGACCCTGGCCATGTTCGGCCATCGGTTCGGCTGGTTCGACATGGCCACGCAGAGCTGGGTTGAGCTGGTTCTGTCATTACCGGTGGTGCTGTGGGCTGGTTGGCCGTTCTTTGTGCGCGGCGTGCAATCGGTCATCCAGCGCAGCCCCAACATGTGGACGCTGATCAGCCTAGGCACTGGGGCGGCCTTTAGCTACAGCGTGGTGGCCACCGTGGCGCCCGGTGTATTCCCGGCTTCATTTATTTCGATGGGCCGCGTGGCGGTCTACTTCGAAGCGGCCGTGGTGATTATTTCCTTAACGTTGTTTGGTCAGTTATTGGAGCTCAAAGCACGGTCGAAAACCTCGGCGGCGATCAAATCCTTGCTCGGCCTCGCCCCGAAAACCGCGCGCCGGGTAAACGCCGACGGCAGCGAGGAAGACATCCCGCTGAGCAATGTGCACGAAGGCGACAGCTTGCGCGTGCGGCCAGGCGAGAAGGTGCCGGTGGATGGTGTGGTACTCGAAGGCAGCAGCGCGCTCGACGAGTCGATGCTGACGGGCGAACCCTTACCCGTCAGCAAGCGCGAGGGCGACAAGCTTATCGGCGCCACGCTAAATACCAGTGGTGCCTTGTTGATGCGCTCCGAACACGTCGGCTCGGCCACCGTGCTTGCACAGATCGTGCAGATGGTGGCGCAGGCGCAGCGCTCCAAAGCGCCCATGCAGCGCATGGCTGATACCGTGGCGGCGTACTTTGTGTATGGCGTGGTCGGCGTCGCGTTACTGACCTTCTTCGCCTGGGGCCTGTTTGGACCGCAGCCAAGCTGGGTATATGGGCTGATCACTGCCGTAACAGTATTGATCATCGCCTGTCCGTGCGCTCTAGGGTTGGCCACACCCATGTCGATCATGGTGGCTACGGGCAGGGGCGCCTCTCACGGCGTGTTGTTCCGCGATGCCGCCGCCATCGAGAACCTGTGCAAAGTTGATACGTTAATCGTCGACAAAACCGGCACGCTGACCGAAGGCAAACCGGCGTTTGAGCAGGCGCTGGGCGTCAGTGGTTTTAGCGACGACGAAGTGTTGCGCCTGGCCGCCAGCCTCGATCAGGGCAGCGAGCATCCTTTGGCCGCCGCCATCGTCAGCGCAGCGCGTGAGCGCAAACTGGAACTGGAGAAGGCCGAGCAATTCGACTCCGCATCAGGCGTCGGGGTTAAGGGCGTGGTGGGCGGCAAGTCGCTGTCTATCGGCAACACAACGTTAATGGAGCAGTTGGGCATCGATGTGGCGTCGTTGGCCGACCAGGCCGAAGAACTGCGCGGGCAGGGCGCTAGCGTCATGCACTTGGCTGTAGACGGCGCCTTGGCCGGGTTGCTGGCTGTTTCCGACCCGATCAAAGCGACCACCGCCGATGCGCTGAACTCGCTACGCAAGTCGGGCCTGCGCATCATCATGGCCACCGGCGATGGCCTGACCACGGCAAAGGCAGTAGGCAAGCGCTTGGGTATCGAAGAAGTGCATGGCGAGGTCAAGCCGGCTGACAAATTGCAACTCGTCGAACGTCTGCAAAAGGAAGGCTGCATCGTGGCCATGGTGGGTGACGGCATCAACGATGCGCCGGCGCTGGCCAAGGCTAATGTCGGCATCGCCATGGGCACCGGCACCGACGTGGCGATGAACAGCGCACAGCTGACCTTGGTTAAGGGCGATTTGCGCGGCATCGCCACCGCGCGGGCGCTGTCGGTGGCCACCGTAGGCAACATGAAACAGAACCTGACCTTTGCTTTTGTCTACAACATGCTCGGCGTGCCGTTGGCCGCCGGTGTGCTGTTCCCGTTCACCGGCTGGCTGTTGTCACCGATGATTGGCGCACTGGCGATGAGCCTCAGCTCGGTATCGGTGATCAGTAATGCTCTGCGGCTCCGCTTTAGCACGCTCAAGCAGGACTGACTCAGCAGGCAAAGTTGAATTGAAATTAGCGGTCTCAACAAGTCAGCATGTCCGCTACAGGTCCAAAGCAGCTGTTCGCGATGAACCGCAAACGGCCCAGAGTGTGTAAAAACGCAGCGGAGAAGTGTTGAGCGGTAGAGCGGCTCCCGAGATGCGCTAGAAAGCTGGCACTGGTCTTCTACACCATACGTGGCGATTCTGAAGCTTCCTGGTCGCATAACTACAAGAAACTGGCTGTACAGGCGCCAGGCGAGCCGAAAAGGCACTTAGCCTTTGGCAGTTATCGCCTCTATCAGCGCTGCGCTACCCAATATATTAATAACTCGTTTCATGTTGTAGGCGAGCACATGCAAGCTCATTTCAGTGCTGACCCTAGGCAAGGTTCTGGTCAGAAAATGGGTAGCGCCCATCCAGGCTTTGAGCGTTCCAAAGGGGTGCTCAACGGTCTGCTTGCGGATACGCATCATCTCTGGGGCCTGATCCAAGCGCTGCTGCATATTCTCCAGCACGCTTTCATGCTCCCACCGCCTTACGCGTCGCTGCGTGCTGGGCGTGCATTGCGCTTTCAGTTCGCAATTCTGGCAGTGTGAACTCCAATAAGTGTGGGGCTTCAGTCCCTTTTCAATACTGGCGTACCGCCAAATCAAACTCTGTCCTGCTGGGCATTTGTACTCGTCGGTTTCGGTGTCGTAGATAAAAGCAGCCTTGTCATATCGCCCATCTGCCTTGGCCCCTGAGGTCATAGGCTTTGGCACGTGTACGGTTATATCCGACTGGTGACAGGCCAGTATTTCTTCGCTTTTGAAGTAGCCCCTATCTGCAACCACCGATAGCTCTTCCGTCCCCATGGCCTGTTTCGCCAGCTTGGCCATTGGGCTTAATTGGCTTCGGTCACTGCCGTCGTTGATCACTTCATGAGCCACGATTAAATGGTGCTTTGCATCTACGGCTGTTTGCACGTTATAGCCCACGATACCCGTGCCTCGGGTCTTCATTGAGCGAGCATCAGGGTCGGTCAGCGATATTTGTTTATCCGGCGTCTCATTGAGTCGTACCTCGATTTCCTTGAGCTCTTGCATCTTCATTTTCAGCGCAGCGATCTTGCCGTGCAGTCGCTCAGCCTTCGGTTGCGAAACGACTGGCTCCTGACGATCTGCGGTATCGAGTGCGCTCAGGTACTTATTGATACTCGATTCAATTTCTTCCATGCGCCGCTGGAGCTTGGCGCTAGTGAAGTTGCGATCCCGGTTATTGACCGCCTTAAATTTGCTTCCGTCGATTGCAACGAGAGCTTCAGAGAACAAGCCAACCTGCTGGCACAGCACCACAAATTGACGACAAACAGCGCGGATAGCTTTGCCGTTGTCTTTTCGGAAATTGGCGATGGTTTTGAAGTCCGGCATCAAGCGCCCAGTCAGCCACATGAGCTCGACGTTCCGTTGAGCTTCTCGCTCAAGGCGACGGCTGGATTGGATGCGGTTGAGGTAACCGTAGATATAAATTTTGAGCAAGTCAGCAGGATGGTAGGCAGGCCGACCTGTTTCCGCCGGTACGACACCTTCAAAACCCAGCTTGCCTAGGTCGAGCTCGGCGACGAATACATCGACTACCCGCACTGGGTTAGTGACCGTCACATAGTCATCCAAACTCTCGGGGAGCAAGGTAACTTGAGTCCGATTTTCACCTTGAATGAATCGCCGCACAGGAATTTCCTGCTGAGATGAAGTCTGGTCAAATCATATCAAGATTGGTGTCTGCGTTTTTACACACTCTGGGCCAGAAAAAGTCACTTGTGAAGGTCAAGTGAATAACGGCTCAAGTTACGCCGTGTGCTCTGAGATCGGGCATCACCCTTTTAGCGCCCGCTTTCTGCGCCGGGCTCACGCCAGTAGGTCAATAATCCACTGCGTCTGTCGAGCCACCTTCTGCACCTTCTCCTCCGGCACAGCCTGCCGCGCCTGAGCGAAGTCGACCAGGGTCTGCTGCTTCAGACGTAACATGCGTTGCCACTTGGCCAGGAACGCCGGGCTGCGCTTCCGCATCTGCATAGGGCCAAAGTACAGTTCCTCGGCGGTGTACATCACCGGCCCGGAGCGTTCGGCAACGATGATCTCGTATGCAAAGCGGTTTTCCAGAAGCACTTCCTCGCAAAGGATGCGATAGCCATTTCCCATCAGCCATTGGCGCAGCGGCTGCTCACCGCCGTTGGGTTGCAGGATTAGGCGCTCCTGGCCACTCAGGCGGGACTTACCGCTGTCGAGGATGTCGCGAATCTTCTTGCCGCCCATACCGCAGAGGCTGATTGCAGTTATTGCGTCTCCAGGTTCGATTGCCGCCAAACCATCTGCCAGACGCACGCTGATCAGATGGCTCAGGCCACTCTCGCGTATGGTACGTTCCGTCGCGTGAAACGGTGTCAAGGCCACTTCCCCAGCCACCGCAGTCTTGATGGCACCACGGCTCAGCAGCACCACCGGCAGATAGCCGTGATCCGAGCCAATATCGGCTAACCGCGCACCTGCAGGCACATGCGCCGCCACACGCTCTAGGCGCATAGACAATGTCTGTTCGTTCAACACCAGTTCCTTTTCACCATCGACGTCCGGCACTCTAGGCCGAATTGGAGCGGGATTTTGTCGAGCAACGCCGTGCATGGCAAATCCCTGCGACCAGCGCTATTCAATCCGAACCTACCGCTCAGGGATCCCACACCGCGAACCATAGAAACGGACTTTTTTGACCCAGAGCTGACGGTGGTGACAGGCAGGAACGTGCCAGGAGCAGTCACTCAGCGTCTACAAAACCAGGGCGATTCACCGCCAACTAACTACCCGTGGTACTGCTCTTGAATGGGTAGCGGCCATCATTGATTTTCAGCAGCACTAGCCTCGCCTCAAAACGCTCAATCGCTTGGGACGGACTGTGACATCCGTATCGAAAAACCAACCCCGCGCCCAGACAGGCCCTCAATGAAGCGCAGTTTGGCGTGTTCTGCAGTCGCAGCGCGCTGCACGATAGACAAGCCCAGCCCGCTGCCCGGCTCGTCCTGACCCGGCAAGCGCACAAAGCGCTCGAAGACACGTTCGCGATTTTTGGGCGCAATGCCGGGACCATCGTCCTGAACTTGGAGCTCAAACTCATCGCGGTGCATCAGCAAACGCACCGCTACGTGGCCACCTGAGGATGTATATCGAATCGCGTTGTCTACCAAATTATCCAGAATCGAAATAAAGCCCGCGCGATGGATGCAAACATTCAATGTCTCGGGTGCATCCAAGGTCAGATCGATGGCCCGCGAGCGGGCCATTCGAGATAACGGAGCCAGCCGCTGACGGCACAGTTCGGCCAAGTCCAGCGTTTCGCGTGGAGCGGCAACCGTCACGGCTTCAAGCCGGGCCACCGTCAACAGTTGCTCCAGCAGGTGAGACACCCGGTCGATACCCTGTTGAAGTTCTTCGACCGCCAAGACACGCGTGGCGGGATCGGCAGTGCTGGCCAACAGGTGCGCTTGCGCATTGATGGCGGCCAGCGGCGTGCGCAACTCATGCGCGGCGTCAGCTAGGAAGCCACGTTCGGTTTCCAGTCGAGCCGATTCGCGCGCCATTAAGGCGTTGATCTCCTGAACCACGGGGGCCGTCTCCGAGTAGAGCCTGGTTGCACGCAGCGGCGATAGATCACCGGCGCGACGGCTGGCGAGTTGTTGGGCCAAGGCCGTGATGGGCTTGAAACCGCGCCAGCCTGCCAGGCCGGTAACCACCAGACACCACAGCAAGATCATCAATTGACTCAGTCCCAGGACCTTGATGACTCTGAGCAGCGGCACACTAAAGCGGCGATCCGATCTTTCAGCCATCGCGACCACTGTGCTGGTGTCGCTGCTCTCGACGTGGACCGCGCGATACCTGTGGCCGGAAAACTCGAACTCAGAGAACTGCTTGCCCTGTGTAGGCATCTTCATGACAGCGGCGCCCGCACTGGCATGGCGCAGCGTGCCGTCACGCGACCACACTTGGTACAGCGGCGCCTGACCCTCCATAGAGTTCATGTCGCGCATCAAGCCGTCGACGAAGATGCGCTCGGCGTTGCCCAGTCGGCGTTGCAACTCGGCGTCGCCGCCGCTGTTGACAGTGGCACTGCCACTAGCGGTCTCGGACAACATGCTGGCAAACGTCTTCATGCGCTGGTCCAGATCGCCATCACCAAAGCTCGTCATCTGGACAACCAGCCAGGTGCTCAACACCAGCCAAGCCACCACCATCGCAGCCACCTGCCACAACACCAGTCGGCGTAAGAGCGAGGGGTGCTTGATCACATCGTCTCCAGCGCGTAGCCCACGCCGCGCACTGTCACAATGCACGCTGCGCCTAGCTTCTTGCGCAAGTTGTAGATGTGGACGTCCAACGCATTGCTGTCACTGCCTTCACTCAGCATCAGTGAACGCTCGATCTGCCTGCGTGTCATGACCTTGCCGGGGTCAGCCGCCAAGGTGACTAGGATGTCGTACTCGCGTGCCGACAGCGCCACCTCTGCATCACCCATCATTACGCGTCGTCGGGAAGTGTCGATACTGAGGTCGCCCACACGCCAGGAAGCGCTGAGCTGGCCGCGACCGCGCCGCTGCAACACACGGATGCGCGACAGCAGCTCTTCCATCGCGAAGGGTTTGGGCAGGTAGTCATCGGCTCCTCCATCCAGGCCCGCCACGCGATCGGACACGGCGTCGCGTGCTGTCAGCATCATCACCAGCACCGTGTCGCCGCGCGAACGGATCGACGCCAGCAGGTCTAGCCCCGAGCCGTCCGGCAGCATGATGTCCAGCAGCACGGCATCGAAGACTCCCGCCCTCAAGTGATGCTGAGCCTCAACAGCCAAACGTAGCCAGACAACGGCATGACCTTCGTCAGCCAGCACGCGGCGTAGTGATTGACCCAGGGGCAAATCGTCTTCGACCAGCAGAATCTTCATCGGAGTTAGGCTCTACAGATTTTTTTGATTTTCTAATGTAGAGCCAATTAACGAGTTGTAGAGGCGATTCACTTGCATCCTCGTGTCCAGCTTCATCGTCTCTTCATCTTGCGACGTCCTCTTTGAAACGAGGATCTACTTGTCTTCACCCAATCTTCATTCGCCACAAGTAACAATCAATCACTTCAAAATCCCCGCTGCCCTTCACCTAGATAAGTCAACATCATGAACGCAAAAGCAAACAAATGGATTTTCTCAGGCCTAATCTTGGTGACCCTATCAGCTGCTTCGCAGGCGCAAACAACGCCGCCTGCGGGGGCTACCAGTGACTGGACCTTAAGTGCCGGAGCGGCTGTCGGCGTCTATCCCCTGTATGTCGGCTCCAGCAAGAGCAAGACCTTGGCGATTCCAACCTTCGATATCAGATACCGAGACTGGTTCTTTATCAACCCCATACGAGGCATTGGGGCTGAAGTGGAGTTGCTCGAAGGCCTCAAAGCTAGTGCATCGCTGGGAGCATCGCTCAATGCTCGAAAGACCAAGGACGATTCCCGCCTGAATGGTTTGGGAGACATCGGCTCAGCCCCCACCATACGTCTAGGGATGGAATACAAACTCGGCAAGGCTTTTGTCGGTGGCACGGTCATCTCGCGCCTCGGCAGCAGTAACGGACGCGGCACACAGCTTGAAGTCGATGCGGGTTACACGGTCCTGGCCTCGCGCGCCGGGATCGTCGCACTGGGGCTGGAAGTGAAGGCGATGGACAACACCTATGCACGCAACTTCTTCGGCGTATCAGCTCAGCAATCAGCCGCTTCTGGCCTGGCGACGTTCAACGCCAATGGCGGATTACAGAGCATCGGTCCTTTCGTGCAAGCGATCGTGCCGCTATCCGACGCTTGGACACTCTTCGGTCGGGCCTCTTTCAACCAGCTGCGAAACGATGCGGCCACCAGCCCAATCACCGAAGATCGCGGCCAGCCCTCTGTGCTGGCGACGCTGAACTACAAATTTTGAGGGACCACAGAATCTGTCGGGGAACCGTATGACCGCCAAGCTAGGGTGGGTCGCCATCAGCATGCTCGTCGGCGACAGCGTGAAGTTCTTCTCGCTGATCTTCGGCGTGGCCTTCGCCACGCTACTGATGGCCCAACAAATCTCGTTCTGCATCGGTTTGATATCGCTGTCGGGCAACAGCGTCCGTGACGTGCCCGAGGCCGATCTATGGGTGATGCGGCGCGGCACCCAAAGCGTCAACACGCCGGTGGCCATGCCGCTGTCGGAGGTGACACGCGTCAGGAGCGTACCCGGTGTTGCCTGGGCGGTGCCCTTGCTGCGTGGCGCGGGCGCGGTGCGCATTGCCGATGGGTCAAGCCAACCCGTTGGGCTGGTGGGCGTTGACGATGCCACTCTGCTGGGTGCACCTCAGAAACTGTTTCTCGGCCGCTTCGAAGACTTGCGCAGCCCTGATGCCGTCTTCCTCAACCGCAGCGGTTACAAGCTGCTGTTTCCGGGTGAGCCTGAAGCACTGGGGCGCAGCTTCGAGCTGAACGACCGGCGCGCCGTGGTGGCAGGCATCGTCGACACCCTGCCGGTCTTCGGCGTCAGCCGAGCCATCGTGTTCACGCGCTACGCCAATGCCTTGCGTTTTGCGCCCAGCGGACGCAACGCACTGTCGTTCATCCTCGTGAAGGCAGCCGATGGCCAAGATATGGCGGCCTTGGCCCAGCGCATTGAAGCCGACACGGGGCTCAAGGGCACCACGCGTGAGGCGTTTGTGCGGCAGAGCATTGACTACACCGTGGCCACCAGCGGCATCGTGTACTCGTTCGCCGTGGTGGTGATTCTGGGCGCCATCGTCGGCGCAGTCATCGTGGCGTTGACGCTGAGCCTGTTCGTGCGCGACAACTTACGCCAGCTTGGCGCCCTGAAAGCCATCGGTGTGCGCAACAGCGTGCTGGTCCGCATGGTGCTGATGCAGGCGCAACTGGCTGCGCTGGTGGGTTTCGGCCTGGGCATCGGCGCGGCAGCCT
This sequence comes from Pseudomonas sp. TMP9, assembly GCF_037943105.1. Taxonomy (NCBI): domain Bacteria; kingdom Pseudomonadati; phylum Pseudomonadota; class Gammaproteobacteria; order Pseudomonadales; family Pseudomonadaceae; genus Pseudomonas; species Pseudomonas vesperimontis. Next base: position 2,194,734 of record NZ_CP149803.1, on the reverse strand, counting down.
GGGTTTTGCAGGCACTGGCCGGCGCGGCGGCCGACTTCTCCACCTTCTATTTGCCCTGGCAGGTAATGGTGGGCGTGGGCGCTGCCGTGCTGGTGATCACGTTTGTCGCGTCGCTGGCGTCTGTGCGCAAGGTGGTGGTTACCGATGCAGCGATCGTGTTCCGTGGCTGAGCGCACAGACATCACAAAGGCCTTGACGCCCGCACCGGCCGCATCGGCGCCGGTGGCCATCCGTTGCACATCCATCGTCAAGGACTTCGGCGATGGTGAAGAACGCAACCGCGTCCTGCATGGCGTCGACCTGACCCTGCCTTCCGGAGAATTAACGCTGCTGGTCGGCCCATCGGGTTGCGGCAAGACGACCCTGGTTTCCATCATTGCGGGCATCTTGTCGCCCACAGACGGCAATGTGGAGCTATTCGGTACACCCTTATCATCGCTATCAAGCCGCGCGCTCGTGGACTTTCGCGTGCGCGAAGTCGGATTCATCTTCCAACAGTTCAACTTGCTGCCGACGCTGACCGCGGCCGAGAACGCAGGTCTGGCGCTCGCCGCAGCGGGCGCTTCACGCAAATCAGCCACCGCAGCGGGTGCTGCCATGCTGGCGAAGCTGGGCATGGCAGCCAAAGTCAACCTGCTGCCATCGAAGCTGTCGGGTGGCGAGCAGCAGCGCGTAGCCATCGCCCGCGCGCTGGCCCCTGGACCGCGGCTGGTGGTGTGCGACGAGCCCACTTCGGCCCTGGACGCCGCATCAGGCCATGCGGTGATGAAACTGCTGCGCGCGATGGCTGTGCAGCCTGGGCGCGCCGTGATCGTGGTGACGCATGACAGCCGCGTCTACGAGTTCGCCGACCGCATTGTCGAAATGGAAGACGGACGGCTGGTTGCATCGAAAGCGGATCGTCCGTCCGATGAACGCATGAGCAAAGAGGAAACCGCTGAATGAAACGCCGCTAATGGGTATTGAAGTGGCTGTTGCCCGCAGTGGCCGTGCTGTTGATCGGCTATGCCGTCTGGCAGTCACTGTCCAGGCAACCCAACGACGCGTCGAGGGCTCCAGCCATCATGCCTGCTGCCGCACCCAGTGCCAGCCAGCCAGGCAGATCAGACTCATCGGCAGCAACCACGGTGGCCGGCACGGGCTTGATCGAGCCTTCCAGCGAATCGCTGGAACTGGCGCCCGCACTGGGCGGCATCGTGCGCAGCGTCGCCGTTGCGCCGGGTGTAACAGTAACCAAGGGGCAGTTGCTGGTACAAATCGACGACCGGGACGCCGTGGCTGACGTCGCCCTGCGCGTGTCCGCTTTGGCCACTGCGCAGCGCAATGCAGAACTGGCCCTGGCTGAACTGCAGGATAAGCAGGGCTTGTTGGCGATTTATGAGAGCGTAGCCGACCCCCGCGCCATGTCGCGCGAAGAGTTACTGCGCCGCCAAGGTGCAGCACAGCAGGCACAGGCACGCGTGCGCCTGGCCCAAGCGCAACAGGATGAGGCCGCAGCGGCGCTGAATGCAGCCCGCGTTCGGGCAGGCCAATTCGCACTGCATGCGCCGATGGACGCCACCGTGTTGGAGGTGCGGGCTCGTCCGGGTCAATATGCTGCAGCGTCCACCACGGGTCAGCCCGGCCAGGCGCTGTTGACCATCGGGCGCATTTCCCCGCTGCATGTGCGAGTGGACATCGACGAGGCCGACATCCCGCGACTGGGGCTGAAGGACGGGGACAGCGGCAAGGTCGCGACGACGGCGTCCGGCTTCACAGTAACCGTCTCGCCCCGCGGCGCTTCGGGGGTATCGGTGCAAGGTGATTTCGTGCGATTCGAGCCGCTCGTCAAGCCTAAGCGATCGCTCAACAATGCGGCTGACGAACGCGTGGACACACGGGTGTTGCAGCTGATCTTCAAACTGCCACCCGGGACGGCCGGCTTCTTCGTGGGCCAGCAGGTAGACGCCTATGTCATCGGCTGGCCTGCAGGGGCGCCGCGATGATCGGTGCCACTTGCCTCGCGATGCGTAATGTCATGGGTTCTCCTAAGCGCCTGTGGATTCATGCTGTTGGGCTCACTGTCGTTTTTTCGATCAGTGCTTGTGCAACCGCACCTTCCAGCGCATCTGCCACGGCGGTGGCATCAGCGCGCGCGGAAATGGCACCGGCGTTCTCTGACACAACACAGTTTCAGACATCGCTGCAACCCAGCATCGCGCCGGATACCTTGGACCGATGGTGGACCCGCTTTGCTGATCCTTTGATCGACCGCTGGGTTGACGAGGCCTTGAAAAGAAATAGTGATATCGGGATTGCGCATGCGCGTTTGCTGCGGGCGCGTGCCCTATTCGAGCGAGCTAAGGCCGAGACCTCACCAACCCTGCAACTCGACACACTAGCCTCACGACAGCGCTCTTCGCAGGAGGAGTCCTTGACGGGCTCTGCGCGCACGATTAGTACCCTCACTACCCAGGGGAGCCTCAGTTGGGAGATTGATTTGTTTGACCGCCTAGGCGCGGCAAGTCGCGCGGCAGGCGAACGTGTAGAAGCTTCTCAAGCGGATCAAATGGGCGTGCGCTTAATCGTCAGTGCGGAGGTGGTTCGACAAACCTTAGCTGCAAGATCAGTACAGGCGCGGCTCAAAGTTGCACAGAGCGCTGTTGCATCGGCGCAGAGCCTCGCAGAGATTGCACAGGTACGAACCGATGCGGGTCTTGCCATGCCTGCAGACAGCTTGCGAGCACGGGCCCAGTTGCAAGAAGTTCAGGCGGATGAGGTCGCGCTTCGCTCGAGCATGACATCAATCCTCGCTGCGCTGGGCATGCTGTTGCATGGCACGCCATCGGAACTAGCCGATCAACTTGCCGCGGCCCCAGGAACTAAGCCACTGAATCTGACTGTAGGGGCAGTGCTTCCTGTAGAGCTGCTAAGCCGCAGGCCCGATGTGCTGCAAGCTGAGGCATTGATGCGCGCAGCAGGTGCAGATGTCGAATCCGTCAACGCAGCGATATGGCCGACACTCAAAGTTGACGCTACTGCTGGGCTTGCTGGCGGGACATTCAGCGCCTTGACCGGCCCTGGCGCAGCAGTGGGCATGTTGGCGGGCGGAATCAGCTGGAACTTCTTCGACGGTGGGCGATTGGCGGCAGACCGAGGGAGCGCAGCGGCAGTGCAGCAGGAGGCCGTGGCCAAGTATCGACAAGTTGTACATCGTGCCTATATCGAAGCTGACGCAGCGCTCGCTGACGTGGCGCAAGGCAATCGATCAGCGCGTGCGATATCTCTAGCATTGCAGTCACAATTGGAAGCGTCTGCAGTCTTTGAAACACAGTATCGGGCAGGTCTGAGTGATGCCAGCAGTTGGTTAGAGGCGCAACGCTCTGAACAGCGCTTGCGCGATCGCAGCGAACAGTTTGCGTTTGCGCTGGCCTCCTCCTGGGTAACAGTCTTCAAGTCACTGGGCGGTGTGAATAGCCCCTAGTTTCGTCAGACCAGTACACGCTGTTCACGCGCAGGTCGATCTCCCATCCGCCGACGCCTGCCATGCGACCCGTTCGGTCGAGAAAGAGCTGGCTCTTGCTCAGTTGATCTTCAATCTGTTTGCGTTGTGATACATCGCGACTCACAGAAACATAGTGTTCGATTTCGCCGTCCGCACCTCTGAGCGGTGCTATGACGGTATCGGCCCAATACATCCCACCGTCTTTTTTGCGATTACATATCACGCCTTGCCACGACTCGCCCTTCTCCAGCGTTTGCCAAAGGTGGGCAAAGAATGGTTTGGGGTGAACGCCTGAGTTCAACATGCGGTGGTCTTGATCCAACAGCTCTGAGCGCGAGTAGCCGCTGATAGCGCAAAAAGCGTCATTCACCTCGCTGATTCGGCCCTGCAGGTCAGATACCGTGACGATGAAGTGGTTTTTGATCATGCTAAGCAGCGACTGGGTCGCGTGCTTCGCCTTGGATTGCTCGGTTATGTCTTCAACTGTGCCGACGTAGCCGGTTCGTTGCCATTGTGCATCGAGTATCTGGCCGGCCTTGCTGTGCACAACGCGCAGCGATCCACCTGGCTGGTAGATGCGAAAGTCCATGTCGAACGCCAGGCCAGATTCAGCACAAGCCTGCCAATGGCTAAATACCTGGGGCGCATCCTCCGGGTGCAGGGTGGCGGTCCATCCGGCACCCAGGCTTTGCGCTGCGGTCATGCCGAAAACCCGCTGCCAGATCGCATTGGTATAGGTGCATACCCCCTGGGGGTCTGCTGCATAAATGCCCAAGGGCGAGGCCTCACTTAAGGCCTGAAACTGCGCTGCGTTGTGCTCGGCATGACGAGCCATGCGGCGCATCTCCATTAACTGACTAGCTGCCTTGGCTAATTGCAGTAGCACCTGCTGTTGCAGCGCGCTGAGTGTGCGCGGCACATGGTCAATGACGCAGAGCTCACCTACTAGTGCGCCACCCGCCGCAACCAAAGGTGCGGCGGCATAAAAGCGGATATGCGCATCACCGGTAACCATTGGGTTGTCGTGAAAGCGTTGGTCCTCTAACGCATTTGGCACTTCAAAAAAATATTCTGCAAAATGGCATGCGAACAAAATGAGCCGTGGCGCTGCGTTTCTTTGACATCGCCTAGCCCAATACTGGCTTTGAACCACTGCCGGTCGGCATCGACAAGGCTGACCAGTGATACAGGTGCGCCGCACACTAATGCTGCAGCTTTGACAATTGAGTCAAACCCTTCTTCGACTTCCGTATCGAGAATTTCGAGTTGGTGAAGGGCACGCAAGCGGGCCTCTTCGGAGTCAGGAATGGGTGCTTCTATCATGGCTAAACCTTTGTGGAGTCAACGCTTGCAGCAGAGTAGGTATGGCGTGGAATAAATTGGGTGTTCTGGCATCGAGGCGATGCTTGCCTTCTGATTCTTCTCAAGCTGCCCGCAGCGTAAAAATTGAGGCGAATTGATTGCATTTAATAAACAAACCGGCCACTAAGTTAAACCAACTCACTGCATTGTGAGTGACTGTTTTCCTTCGCGCTGCGACCGTTATGGAGAGTTGGCCGTTCATGCCATAAACTGACTGGTATCAGTCGCTCCAGTCTTGAAGCACTGAGCGGCCAATTACTGCCTTGCCCGCCAACAATGATTTGCATGACACAACAAATCAGACGGCCCGCTGACTCGCGTACTTATCAGCATGGCGAGATGCTGCGGCAGGGTTAGCAAAGATGTGGATCCAATTGTTGGCCTAGGTGTGACAGCGAACAGACCAGCCGCCTTGACGAGGTGGATCATCTGCAACTGAGTGGTGAGTGTTGCGCATTTTCGTTATCGAAGACTCTTGGCGATAACCACAACGGGGTGTGAGATCTGATTCAGCTGCTCATAATGGAAGTCTCGGTGCTGAAGCCAATGGATTGCTTGGCCTCGCCTGAACGTTGAATCATCGACTGCTCTTAAGGAGTCTACGATGATCACTTTCGACACAGAAGCCACGGCCTGCGGGCATGCACAAAAACCATCACACAGGTCGTACTGCCATTGCACCGGTTACAGATTGAGTCGGCAAGTACCGACCCTATCACCAAGCCCTCTAAATTTTGGGGCGCTGCCGGTGATGCATTAACCACTACACAAGCGGCCCGTGCTGTTAACCGGACATGATGTGGAGGCTATATGAACGTCCCTTGCTGGCTCCTTGCAGGGCTTCTTTTAGTAGCGTCAGTGGCCACCCACGCCGCATCCCCGGCTGCCATTTATGCCAAAGGCGGCGCTAACCCTGCCGCGATGGCGTGTGTCAGCTGCCACGGTGCTGAGGGCGAGGGCTTAGCCGCCGCTGGTTTCCCACGACTTGCGGGGTTGTCCGCCGGCTACATGATTAAACAGCTGGCTGATTTCGCTTCTGGTCAGCGCGCCAATCCAATTATGCAACCCATTGCAGCGGCCTTAAGTGCTGAAGAGGTGGCCGCCGTGACGACGCTGCTAGCCAACAAACCGTCACCGTCCGTCGCGCGTATCAGCCGCGCCGCTATAGCCGAGGGGCCGGGCGCTGTACTTGCGTTGCGTGGCGCGTGGGCGCGCAATATTCCTGAATGCGTCGCCTGCCACGGACCAAGTGGTGTGGGTGTCGGCGAAGCCTTTCCGGCGCTGGTTGGGCAGTCTGCTCAGTACCTGTCTGCGCAGCTAATCGCTTGGCAGCAGGGCACTCGTAAGAATGACCCGAACGATTTAATGGGGCACATCGCCCGCAGCCTGAGCGTTGATGAGATCAACGCCGTCTCGGCATATTTCGCCAACTTGACCGACACAGGAGCAGCAAGATGAACGCTTCCAACGCCTCCATCGCTAGCTTGCTGCTGATCGCACTTGCCATTCCCGCTCATGCCGAGACCCTCGTCTTGGGCGATCAGTCGCCAACCCCCACCCGCGCGTATGACCCGGCTAACAGCCACCCCTTCCAGCCGCCGGTGGAGAGTGAGCTGCCGGATAACGCATTTGGCAAGCTGGTGCAGCAAGGCCGCGCCATCTTCGTTGAAACCAAAAAATATGCGCCGGAATATGTTGGTAACGGCCTCGCCTGCACCAATTGCCACCTTGACCAAGGCCGTAAAGCCAACTCCGCGCCACTGTGGGCGGCGTACACCCTGTACCCGGCGTACCGAAAAAAGAATGACAAGGTCAACAGCTATGCCGAGCGCTTGCAGGGCTGCTTCCAGTACAGCATGAACGGCAAAGCGCCGGCCGCGGACAGCCCGGTAATCGCGGCTCTGTCGGCTTATTCCTACTGGCTGGCCACCGGTGCACCCATTGGGCAGGAGTTGCCGGGCCGTGGCTATGCACCAGTGTCGCCCCCCGCTGATGGCTTTGACCTTGCTCAAGGTGGGCAGATTTATGCCGCGCAATGCGCGGTGTGCCACGGTCCGCGCGGCGAGGGGCAGAAGGCCGGCGCGGAGTACGTATTCCCGCCGCTGTGGGGCGCGGATTCATTCAATTGGGGTGCCGGTATGCACCGGATCAACACCGCAGCGGCGTTTATCAAGGGCAATATGCCGCTGGGCAAAGGCGGCACCTTGTCGGATGCCGACGCCTGGCATGTGGCGGCATTTATGAACAGCCATGAGCGCCCGCAAGACCCGCGTTTGATCGATGGCTCGGTCGAAAAAACCCGCGAAACCTATCACGCCAACGACGGCGTCAGCCTCTACGGTAAAACCGTCAACGGGCAGGTGCTCGGTAAGGGCATTTAACTAAACCAGCGGCCTTGGCTTAGTTGATGTGAGTCAGGGCGGGGTGTGGGCGCATGCCCTGAGCGTTAGGTGAGTGTGGGGTTGTGCCAGCCACCTGTGCCTGCGATAAACGACTCGGCGGCGTCTGGGCCCCATGAGCCAGGGGCGTACACGTCCACCGGTGGAGGCTCGATCAGCACCGGCTCGACCACGGCCCACGCCGCCTCAATGGCGTCTTCGCGGGCAAACAACGCGCTGTCGCCATTGATGGCATCCGTTAACAAACGCTCATAGGGCGACTGCTCGCCCGGTTCTTCATCAAGCAAGGTGAACTCACGTGTATCGCCGATAAATTCTTTGCCAGCGCGCTTAACCCTGGCGGTTAGCGCGATGGTTGAGTGCGGCGACAGATGAAAGCGCAGGGTGTTGGCGGTGTCGGCCATGGCCGCGTCGCCGAATAGGTTTTGCGGCGGTGGCTTGAGCCGCACCACCACCTCACAGGCAGTCAGCGGCAGGCACTTGCCAGCGCGCAAGTACCACGGCACGTCACCCCAACGCCAAGAATCGATATGCACGCGCAGGGCGCAAAAGGTCTCAACATCCGAGTCATGGGCGACCTGTGGCTCATCGCGGTAACCTTGGTACTGCCCGCGCAAAATGTCATCAGCACCCAACGGGCGCATGGCGCTGAACACATCAGTTTTATGCCGGTGCACCGCTTCGTAATCGCGGCTCGCCGGGGGTTCCATCGCCAATAGCGCGACAATCTGGAACAAGTGATTCTGCATCACATCACGCAGGCACCCCGCGCTCTCGTAGAACGCGCCGCGGCCCTCAATGCCGAACTGTTCGGCCAAAGTGATCTGCACACTTTCGATGTGGTTGCGGTTCCAGATTGGCTCAAGAAAGGAGTTGGCAAAGCGGAAATACAAAATATTCATGATCGCTTCTTTGCCTAAAAAGTGATCGATGCGGAAGATCGCGTTCTCACAAAAGGCCTCCAGTGCGACCTGGTTAAGCGCGCGCGCAGAAGCCAGATCACGGCCGAATGGTTTTTCCACGATCAACCGGCCGCCATCAGCCAGCCCGGCGGTTTTGAGGCCATTGATTACGGTGGGAAATAATGCCGGTGGGATGGCCAAGTAAAAGGCTGGACGCTGCGCACCGCGCAGTTCTTGTTGCAGCCCCGTGAAAGTGCTCGCGTCTGCGTAGTCGCCGCTGACGTACTGCAGCGCTGACAAGAGGCATTGCAACGCCGCGCAATCAACCTCGCCGTCCATCTGCTGAATGCTTTCGCGCACCCGCGTACGCAGTTGCTCGACATCCCAAGTAGATGAGGCCACACCGATCACCGGCATCGTCAGCGTACCGCGCTGACACATGGCGTACAGCGCCGGGAAAATTTTCTTGTAGGCCAGATCACCGGTGGCGCCGAAAACGACCAATGCATCGGCAGGGTGTGCGTGCGGGTCTGTGGCGGTAGGGATCATTTTAAGACTCCGACTGTGGGTCTTGGTCGGGCTTCTCGACGTGGCCGCCGAACTCATGGCGCATTGCTGACTGCACGCGGTTGGCAAAATCAGCCTGGCCCCGCGAGCTAAAGCGCGCGTACAACGCCGCACTCAACACCGGCGTGGGCACGCCTTCATCGATGGCCGCTTGAACAGTCCAGCGACCTTCGCCGGAATCAGAAACGCGCCCTGCATAGCCGGTCAAGGTTGGGTCGGCCGCTAGCGCCTCGGCCGTGAGGTCCAGCAACCATGAGCCGATCACACTGCCGCGGCGCCAAACTTCAGCGATCTCGGGCAGGTCCATTTGGTATTGATAATGCGCGGGTTGTCGCAACGGTGCGGTTTCAGCATCCACGGCATGCTCGCGCATGCCGACATTGGCGTTGTGCAGGATGTTAAGCCCTTCGGCATAGGCGGCCATCACCCCGTACTCAATGCCGTTGTGCACCATTTTCACGAAGTGCCCGGCGCCATGCGGCCCGCAGTGCAGCCAACCTTGGTCGGCGCTGCTTGGCCCCGCTTGGCGGCCCGGTGTGGGCGCTGCGCTGCCAGCGCCGGGGGCTAAGGTGACAAACAGCGGGGCGAGGTGCTGTACCGACTCATTGGCGCCGCCGATCATCAAGCAGTAGCCGCGCTGCAGACCAGCAACGCCGCCGCTGGTGCCGACGTCCACGTGGGCAATGCCTAACGTCGCCAAGGCCTCGGCGCGGCGCAGGTCGTCGTGGTAATGCGAATTGCCGCCATCAATAACCATGTCACCCGCTTGCAGCAGCGGCGTCAGTTGTTCCAGCAGGGCGTCGACGGCCGCCGCCGGGACCATCAGCCAAACCACGCGGGGTGCCTGTAATAAGTCAACAAATTGCATGAGCGATGCGCTGCCCGTGGCGCCGAGTGCGCTCAGGCGTGCGATGTTTTCAGACCCATGGTCATGCACAACACAGTCATGGCCGCCGCGTAGCAGGCGGGTGACCATACTGGCACCCATGCGGCCGAGGCCGATCATACCGATTTGCATCTTTACGCTCCTTATGCGTGGCCGTTTTACTCAGTGAGATCAGCGCGCAGTGCTCACCCGCCAGACGGTATTGCCAACGTCATCCGCCACCAGCAGTGCGCCATTGGCCTCAAGTGCAACGCCGACTGGGCGCCCATAAGCATCGCCATTCGCAGCTAAAAAACCGCTCAATACGCTCAGCGGCGGCGCTCCTGTGGGCTGGCCCGCCGCGAACGTTACGAACACAACGGCATAGCCACTGGGAGGCTTGCGGTTCCATGAGCCATGTTCGCCGACGAACATGCCCTGCGCGAGTGACGGCAACAGCGCTTGGTCGTGAACAGCGGCCAGGCCCAGCGGGGCGACGTGCGAACCGAGTGCATAGTCAGGTACCACCGCTTGTGCCACACGCGAGGGGTTGGGCGGGGTGACGCGGCTGTCAACGTGGTGGCCGTACCAGCTCCACGGCCAGCCGTAGAAAGCTCCGTCAGTCACGGCAGTGAGGTAATCGGGGACTAAGTTGTTGCCCAGTTCGTCGCGCTCGTTGACCACCGTCCACAGCTTGCCGCTGTGCGGCTCCCAGGCCAGGCCATTGGGGTTGCGCAGGCCGGTGGCCATTTCGCGGTGCTTGCCGGTGCGCACATCGACCGCCCAAATTGATGCACGCCCGGCCTCAACCGCCATCCCGCGCTCGCCCGCATTGCTGTTCGAGCCGACGGTGACGTAGAGCGTACGACCGTCCGCGCTTGCGATCAGGTTTTTAGTCCAGTGATGGTTGATAGGCCCGGCGGGCAATTCAACCACGCGCCTGCCCGGCGCGGTGATGCGCGTCTGGCCGGGTGCATAAGGGAAACGTAACACGGCGTCAGTGTTGGCGACGTAGAGGGAGTCGCCCACCAGCACCATGCCAAAAGGTGAGTTCAGCCCCTCAAGCATGACCGTCTGCAGATCAGCCTTGCCGTCACCTGTGGTGTCGCGCAGCAGGGTGATGCGGTTAGCGCTGGGCACGCCGGCCCCAGCACGCGCCATGATCATACCGGCCACCCATTCACGCAGGCCTTGCGCACCATCCGGTTTTGCCGGTGCATTGCTCTCGGCCACCAGTACGTCTCCGTTGGGCAGCACATGCAGCCACCGTGGGTGGTCGAGCCCGCTGGCGAAGGCTTGTACCTGCAGGCCAGGCGCTGCCAGTGGGGTTTTGCCCGCAGGCCAACCCACGGCGGGTGCGATGTCGACGATCGGCAGCAAAGACGGTTGCGGCGCAGGCAGAACCGGGTTCAAGCCTACATCCAGCGCGGCCGTGCCGGCTTTGTCTGCAGACGGTCCGACGGTGCTGCCGCAGGCGGTGAGGGCCAACAGAAGCATCACATACGCCAGCGCGCGAGCAGCGTTCATGATGCGAGCCTGCTGCTGAGGCTATCCATCTGTGGGTTTTGCAGCTGTCGCGGGTTGACGAGGGTGGGTGAGAAGGAGGGCGTCATGGCAGAGTCCTGGGGGACGAGGTGGGTGCTTCACTGTACATTTCTGCACTGCACGCTGCATGGCGTCTGTGCCCTAGCGCACAGTCGCGCCGTAACCTGTGGCGTGCGCTCGTCTTAACCGGTCGGTTGCTCTGTTGGGCTATCGGTAGCTGATGCCGGCTGCGGCGATGCTGATGCGTGTGCCGGCGTGGCCGTTAACAATGGCTTCAATCTCGGCCAAAGAGCCGATTACCGCGGCCTTGCCGGTGTTGCGGGCAAACTCACACGCGGCCTGAACTTTTGGCCCCATGGAGCCGGCAGCAAACCCGATTTTCTCCAGCGCATCGGGGTGAGCGCTAGCCACGGCTTTTTGTGTCGGCTCGCCCCAATCGATAAAGACGGCGTTAACGTCGGTGGCGATGACTAGCAAATCGCACTCCAGTTGCTCAGCCAACAATGCGCTGCAAAGGTCTTTATCGATTACCGCTTCGACGCCTTGCAGTTTGCCGTCCTTGTACTGGGTTGGAATACCGCCACCACCGGCGCAGATGACGATGGTGCCTTTATCCAGCAGCCATTTAATCGGGCGGATTTCAAAAATGTGCTTGGGTCGTGGGCTGGCCACAACGCGGCGAAATTGATCGCCATCGGCGGCGATATTCCAGCCTTTTTCCTTGGCTAAGCGCAGAGCTTCTTGGTGGCTGTAAACCGGGCCAATGGGTTTGCTGGGGTTGGCAAAGGCCGGGTCGTTGGGGTCGACTTCTACTTGGGTGAGCAAGGTGGCGAATGGCACGTCAAACGGCAACAGATTGCCCAGCTCTTGCTCAATCATGTAACCGATCATGCCTTCGGTTTCTGCACCAAGGACATCCAAGGGGTAGGGGTTAACCGAGGTGTAAGCCGCCGCCTGCAAGGCTAACAAACCCACCTGCGGGCCATTGCCGTGAGCGATGACCAGCTGGTTGCCGGCGACAATTTTGGCGATTTGTTCAGTGGCAATGCGCACGTTGTTGCGTTGATTGTCCGCCGTCATGGGTTCACCACGGCGTAAAAGAGCATTACCACCGAGGGCGACAACGATGCGCATAGTCACGGCTCCTTAAAGGTTGGCGAGGGTCGAGACCAAAATTGCCTTGATGGTGTGCATGCGGTTTTCCGCTTGTTCGAAGGCCAGGTTGGCGGGCGACTCAAAGACCTCTTCGGTCACTTCAACGCCGTTCGCCAGGTTTGGATGGCGCGAGGCAATGTCTTTACCCACCGTGGTGTCGCTGTTGTGAAAAGCCGGCAGGCAATGCATGAATTTCACCCGTGGGTTGCCGGCTGCTTTCATCATGTTTGCGTTCACCTGGTAGGGCAGCAGTTGAGCGATGCGCTGGTCCCAAGCATCGGCCGGCTCACCCATGGACACCCAAATGTCGGTGTGAATGAAATCGACGCCTTTGACCGCTTCTTCGGGGTTTTCCGTCAGCGTAATGCGCGCGCCACTCTCTTCGGCAAAACGCTGGCACTGGGCGACAAATTCTTCTGTTGGCCAGAGGGCTTTGGGCGCGCCAATGCGCACATCCATACCGAGTTTGGCACCGATCATCAGCAGTGAATTGCCCATGTTGTAGCGGGCGTCGCCCAGGTAGGCGTAGCTGATTTCATGCAAAGGCTTGTCGCTGTGTTCAAGCATGGTCAGCACGTCAGCAATCATTTGTGTGGGGTGAAACTCGGCCGTTAGGCCGTTAAACACCGGCACGCCAGCAAACTTGGCCAACTCTTCGACGATCTCCTGACCGAAGCCGCGGTACTCGATCGCGTCAAACATGCGGCCAAGCACGCGAGCAGTGTCTTTCATGCTCTCTTTGTGGCCGATTTGTGAGGAGGTCGAATCGATGTAGGTGACATTGGCACCTTGGTCGTAGGCCGCCACTTCAAACGCGCAGCGGGTGCGGGTCGAGGTTTTTTCAAAAATCAGGGCAATGTTTTTGCCTTTTAGGTGTTGCTGTTCGGTGCCGGTGTATTTGGCGCGTTTAAGGTCACGGGACAGGTCCAGCAGAAAGCGCAGCTCATGCTGGGTGTGGTGCATCAGGCTGAGGAGGCTGCGGTTGTGCATGTTAAAAGCCATGTTGAGTTGCCTCTGCAGAAATTAAACGTAAGGTCAGCGGCGTTGGGTTTTAAAGTGCAACGCCATTGAAAAAGACTCAGTAATCGATCGGGTCGCGGATGATCGGACAGGTCATGCAGTGACCGCCGCCACGGCCACGGCCAAGCTCGCTGGCACTGATGGTGATGACTTCCACGCCAGCTTTACGCAGCAAGGTATTGGTGAAGGTGTTGCGGTCATAGCCGATGACCACCCCGGGCTCCAAGCAAATCAAGTTATTGCCGTCGTCCCACTGCTCGCGCTCGGCTTCAAAGCTGTCGCCGCCGGTTTGCACCACCCGCAGTTTTTTTAGGTTCAGCGACTCGGCCACTACGTCGAGGAATGGTTTAGGTTCGCGGCGGATATCCAGGCCGCCCGGCATGCTTTCATCGGGACGAATGCTGAAGGCCACAATCTGGTTGACCACCGAGGGGAAGATGGTCACCAGGTCGCGGTCGCAGAAGCTGAATACGGTGTCCAAATGCATGGCTGCACGGGATTTTGGCAGGCCGGCAACGATGACCCGTTGTACGGCGCCGGCTTTGAACAGCGATTGCGCTAACTGGCCGATGGCTTGATGGGAGCTACGTTCACCCATACCGATCAAAACCACGCCGTTGCCAATGGGCATCACATCGCCGCCTTCCAGCGTAGCCGCGCCATGGTCCTCATCCGGGTTGCCGTACCAGACCTTGAAGTCGGCATTTATAAAGTCCGGATGGAATTTATAAATGGCCGTCATCAACAGGGTTTCCTGTCTGCGTGCGGGCCAGTACATCGGGTCGAGCACCACGCCACCGTAGATCCAGCAACTGTTGTCACGGGTGAACAGGGTGTTAGGTAAGGGAGGCAGGATAAAGCTGGATGCGCCGAGGAAGTCGCTGAACATCTTGGCCATGTCGCTGCCGCCGTTGGCATTGAGGTCAGCCCCCGATACGCCGCCAATTAAAAACTCAGCCAGCTTGCGCGGCTCTTGGCTTTCCAGCCAGCTGCGTACTTCATTGTGCAGGCCGACGCCCACGTGGTTAGCTGAGGTTTTACGGTCGAGAATCCACTTCAGCGCTTCTGGGTTTTGCACCACGTCGGTGAGCATGTTGTGCATCTCGATCACTTCGATATTACGCTCGCGCATTTTGCTGACAAAGTCGAAGTGGTCACGTTTAGCCTGGCTAACCCAGATAACGTCGTCGAACAGCAGTTCGTCGCAGTTGTCCGGGGTTAGGCGCAAGTGCGCCAAGCCAGGCGAGCAGACCAATACCTTGTGCAGTTTGCCCGCTTCGGAATGGGCGCCCAGTTTGATTTTTGCAGTGTTCATGCACTCTGTCCTTTTGCCAATTAGATGCTCAAGAACCCGTCATACAGGCCGTAAGCCGCAATCGCTGCGCCAACCAGCACGCCGATGAAAATCACTTTTTCTACCCCGGTAAACACCTGTTGACCCAGCTCGCGCTTGGCCATGGCGAATAGGATGGCACCGGGGGCATAGAGCAATGCCGAGAGGAGCAGGTATTGCACACCGGCGGCATACACCAGCCATACGGCATAGACGGTAGAGATCAGCGCAATCAACATGTCCTTGTTGCGTTCACCGGCCTCGCCAGCGTAAGTCTCACCGCGCACCGTCAGGAGCAGGGCATACGCGCTGGACCAGAAGTACGGCACCAGAATCATCGAGGTGGCCAGGTACAGCAGTTTTAAGTAAGTGGCATCGTTAAACAGGGTGATGACTAAGAACAGCTGGATTAAACCGTTAGAAAGCCACAGGGCATTGACCGGCACCTTGTTGGCGTTTTCCTTGCGCAGGAAGGCCGGCATGGTGTGGTCACTGGCGCTGGTAAAGAGGATTTCGGCACACAGCAAAGTCCAAGACAGTAACCCCCCGGCGAGGGAGATGATCAAGCCGACACTGATCAGCATCGCGCCCCAAGGCCCAACCACATGTTCCAGCACAGCGGCCATCGATGGGTTTTTTAAGCCTGCCAATTGGGCTTGCGCCAAGATGCCTTGGGACAGCAGGTTGACCATAACCAACAGCAGCATCACAGCGATAAAACCCACCACCGTGGCCCTGCCCACATCTGAACGTTTTTCAGCGCGGGCGGAGAAAATACTCGCGCCTTCAATGCCGATAAACACCCAGACGGTAACCAGCATCATGTTGCGGGCTTGGTCCATCACACTGCCCAATTCGGGGTTATTGCTGCCCCAGAAATCAGCGGTATATACATCCAGCTTGAACGCGATGACGGCGATGACGATGAACACCGCGAGGGGCACAATCTTGGCGACAGTGGTCAGGGTGTTGATAAAGGCGGCTTCGTGGATGCCACGCAGCACCAAGAAATGCAGCAGCCACAGCACCACCGACGCACCGATGATGGCCGCGAGGTTGTTGCCCTCCCCAAATACCGGGAAGAAATAGCCGAGGGTGGCAAACAACAGGACCATGTAGCTGACGTTGCCGATCCACGCGCTGATCCAGTAGCCCCAGGCTGATGAGAAGCCCATGTAATCGCCAAAGCCGGCCTTGGCGTAAACGTAGACACCGCCATCCAGCTCAGGCTTGCGGTTGGCTAAGGTCTGGAAGACGAAGGCCAGGGTCAACATACCGACCCCGGTAATAAGCCAGCCGACCAGTGTTGCGCCGGCGCTGGCGCTGGCCGCGATGTTTTGCGGCAACGAAAATATGCCCCCGCCGATCATCGACCCCACAACGAGGGCAACCAAGGCACCCAGTTTAAGTTTGCGTGTTGACTCCGTCATAGCAGCTCTCCGTTAAACGCTTGGTCCAAAAGTTAGTGGGCGCTTTTGCGTGGTGATGGGTGTTGATTTGGGTCAAGAAGTGCCGAGGTGGCGACTTTTAGGCGGTGTAATAGCCGTTAGCTGAGGGCGCTGGCGGCTAAAAAAGAAGCGAATAATGCTTCAGCCGCTAAAAACCATCTTGACGCAGGTGGTCGAAATTTATCGCCTCGCCAGACACGCCATGGACCTGGCTGCGGATGTCCTCAAACATCTGGTCGTATTCTTTATGGTGGGCCAGCACCGCACCAAATTTAGGGTGTAAGCCATGTTTTTCAGCAATGCGGGTAAGCGTGCTGGCGAAGTTGAATACCGTGTCGCGGTGCAGTTCGACACTCTCCTCGAACGGCATACCTTGCACCTCACCGAGAATGTGGAAATGCACCATCTGCCCTTCAGTTGCATCGGTGCGCACCTGGTAATGGATATCGATTGAAAACGCCGGCATACCGGGTGTTTCAGTCAGGTTGGCACGGTGCAAGTGACCTGCTTTAAACATGCCTTTCTCCTTGGGAACGATACCGCCTGAGGTGAGTGTTTGCGCACTGCGCAAGCGGGTAGCAGAGGCGCAGCATTGCAGCCGCCGGTTTTGCCACGCTGCTCAGTTATGCCGGTTCGGCTAGGGTTCTTCGAAGCGGTTTAAGCGTTGGCGCAGGTGGCTGTTTTCACCGCGCAGTTGTTGCAAATCATCCAGTAACTGCAGCGCTAAGGCGACACCGGCCCAGTCAATCTGCAGTTCGGCTTGCAGGCGATAGGCGCGCTTGACGATGATCAGCGCGTCAGCGTCGAACTGCCATTGTTCCGGCGTTTGGCCGCTGGGCTCGACAATGCCGTGCTCGACAATTTCCAGCAGGACTGTCTGTGGCAGCTCGGCGCACAGGCAAAGTTCGTGGGTGCTTAGTTGCATGATCAGGCTACTCATCACTGACTCCACTGCGCGCGCGGGTTGAAAGCGGCTTGCTCGGCCAGCTGCGCCCAGAGCGCACGCGTGGCTTCGTCAGCCTGAGCGGGAATGACGATTTTGAACAGGGCAAACATATCGCCGGGTTCCGCGGATTTGGTCAGCAGGCCCTTGCCCTTGATGCGCAGCCGCTGCCCACTTTGGGTGTTAGCGGGAATACGCAGGCTGATTTTACCGGTCAGCGTGGGCACCGTGATTGAGCCGCCTAACGCCGCTTCCCAAGGCGCCAAGGGCACAGTGAGAATCAGGTTGGAGGCCTCGACATCGAACAGTGGGTGCGGCACCAAGCGGATGATTAGGTACAGATCACCATTCGCAGCACCGCCCACACCCGGAGCACCCTGATTTTTCAGGCGAATGCGCTCGCCGTTAGTCACGCCAGGTGGGATTTTTACGTTGAGGGTCTTATTGATGGCTGGCAGTGGTTGGCCGTTAGGGCTGTATTGCGGCAGCTGAAAGGCAATTTGCTTGGTGTCCTGCGTCTGGGTTTCTTCCAGCAGCAGCGCTAATTCCATTTCCACATCCTGCCCGCGTCGTGAACTGTTGCGCGGGCCTCGCTGAGAGCGTCCGGCGCCACCAAAAAGCGATTCGAAAAAGTCCGAATAATCACCGCCGCCGCCCATTTCATCGGTAAAGCCGGAGTTGCCACGGGGTTGCCAGCCGGGCGGTGGCTCAAAGGGTTTGCCTTGCTGGCCGTATTTGCGCAGCTCATCGTACTCAGCGCGTTTTTCGGCGCTTTTCAGCACTTCATAGGCTTCGGCGACTTCCTTGAATTTATCCTCGGCGCCCTTTTCTTTGCTGACATCGGGGTGGTATTTGCGTGCCAGTTTGCGGTAGGCCGCTTTGACTGCCTTGTCATCGGCCCCCGGCTCAAGGCCGAGTATTTTGTAGTAATCCTTAAAGTCCATCGCGCCACCTTGGTTTATCTACCGAGACATTATGAGCACCTGTATACGCCAATAGATTGCACGCCGTATTGTCTGGGATCAGCAGATCGGCGTTACAGTTCCGAGCGCATCCGCGAGTGGCTGGGCGTCCACATCCATCTGGGCCGTCACCTGCCACTGGGGTCGTAATCTTTATACAGTTGCCCCGGCGGTTTGAGTAAAGCGCTGCCATCCGCACCGCCTTATATGGCGTGGCTTGCAGCAGCGCCATGTTCGCCGGGTAGAGCGCCAGCAATGGCTCGATGTGGGGTTGCCGCCGTCAATAGGGGTCAGATGGGGTCGCGCTCAATGGGGCACGACATGCAATGGCTGCCTCCACGGCCGCGGCCTAACTCAGAACCCGGAACGGTGATGACCTCAACGCCAGCCTTGCGCAGCAAGGTATTGGTGTGAGTGTTGCGTGAATAGCTCATGACCACGCCCGGCGCTAATGCCAGCAGGTTGTTACCGTCGTCCCACTGCTCACGCTCGGACTGCCAAGCGTCGCCGCCGGTGGCCACGGAACGCAGTTTGGCCAAGCCCAATGCTTCGGCGACTACTTGTAAAAACGGCTTGGTTTCGGTGTGTACATCCACGCTGCCTTCACGATCACCCGGGCGTAGGCTGTGCACGCGGATCGCATCAACCATTTCCGGGAAGCTGGTCACCAGGTCGACGTCGCAGAACGTAAACACTGTATCCAGGTGCATGGCGCCCCGGGATTTCGGGATTTGTGCGGCCAGTACTCGTGTGGCGCCACCTTGGGCAAATAAGGCGCGAGCCAGTTGGCTGACTGCCTGCGGTGAGGTGCGTTCACCCATGCCGATCAACACCACACCATTACCCAGCGGCATCACATCACCACCCTCTAGAGTGGCACCGCCGTGGTCGACGTCCGGGTCACCCCACCAGGTGGTGACGTTGCCGGCAAACAGCGGGTGAAAGCGATAAACCGCAGCGGTGAGCAAAGTTTCCTGGCGGCGTGCAGGCCAATACATCGGGCACAAGACCACGCCCTCACCGATCCAGCAACTGCTGTCGCGGCTAAACAGGGTGTTTGGCAGTGGCGGTAGGAGGAAGTCGCTGGCGTTGGCATACCGGGCTAACAGGCCATCTGGCTCAAACGGCAGTTCAGCCCGGGCTAAGCCGCCGATCAGGTGTTCCGCTAAGCGCATGGGCGGCAGGTCTTCCAGCCAAGGGCGCAGCTGCTGCGCCAGCTCGGTATCGACTGTGCCGGGGGCGAGCTTGCGGTCCAGCAGCCACGAGCGGGCGGCTGGGTCAGTCACGGTGGTGGCCAGTAGGTTGTGCAGCTCCAGCACTTCAACATCGCGGCTTTGCATGGCATTGGTAAAGGCGTCGTGATCATTACGCGCCTGCTCTACCCAGAGCACATCATCGAACAACAAATCGCGGCAGTTAGCGGGAGTCAGACGCTGCTGCGCCAAGCCAGGACGGCACACCAACACGCGGCGTAGCCGACCGATTTCAGAATTCAGACCTTGGCTCATGGTGTTAATTTCCTTTTCGCACACAGTGAAATGAAGGGGTCGAGAGCAGGCATCACAGACTCAGCTGGCCGTTGTAAAGCAATGCCGCCGCTACACCGGACAGCACAATAAGACCGGCCAAAATCAGCCACTCCCACGGGGTAAAAAGCGTTTCTTGGCGTTGCCGCTTGGCCCAGGCATAGATCAACACACCCGGCACATAGAGCAGGGCGCTGAGCAGCAAGTACTTAAAGCCTGCGGCGTACAGCAGCCACAGGCAGTAGAGCGTGGCCAGCCCCGCGATGGGTACGTCAGTAGGCTTGATGGCCGCTTTGACACCCTCGCCCCGCCATGCCAGCAACAGACCGTAGGCGGCGCTGAACAGGTAAGGCAGCAGAATCATTGCGGTGGACAGTGAGATCAGCGCCAGATAAGACGCCTTGGAGAACAGCGTCAGAATCAGAAACAACTGCACCATGCCGTTGGTTAGCCACAGGGCGTTGGCCGGCACGTGCTTGTCGTTGGTCTGCCCCAGCCATTTCGGCATCACGCCGCCGCCTGCTGGGGTGAACGGGGATTCCGCCGACAACAGCATCCAGGCCAGGAAGCCGCCGCCGACCGAGACAATCAGGCCGACGTAGATCAGTACCGCGCCCCAGGTGCCAACAGCGTCCTCCAGCACGCCGGCCATCGATGGGTTTTTCAGGCCGGCCAGCGTCGGCTGGTTGAATATTCCGAGCGACAGCAGCGACACCGACATCAATAACAGCAGGCAGATCAGAAAGCCGATGACCGTGGCGCGGCCAACATCTTCCCGCTTGCGCGCCCGCGCCGAATACACACTGGCGCCTTCAATGCCGATAAACACCCAGACCGTAACCAGCATGGTGCTCTTGACCTGATCAAGCACCGAGCCGAGGCTGGCAGCTCCCCAGAAGTTGAAGTTAAAGGTTTCCACTTTGAAGGCCATGGCGACCAGCGCAATAAACAGCAGCAGCGGCACAATCTTGGCCAGTGTGACCAGCGCATTCAGCACCGCAGCACCTTGAATGCCGCGCAACACCAACAGGTGGATGACCCACAGCACGATCGAAGCACCCGCAATAGCGGCTGGTGAATTGCCTGTACCGAACATCGGGAAGAAGTAACCCAGCGCGCCGAACGCCGCCACCAAATAGCCAACATTGCCGATCGAGGCGCTGATCCAGTAACCCCAGGCCGAGTTGAAACCGACGTACTCACCTGACAATGCGCGGGCGTAGGCGTAGACGCCGTTGTCGAGATCGGGTTTGCGCATCGAGAGCATCTGGTAAACCCGCACCAGCAACAGCATGCCGATGCCGGTAATGGTCCAGCCGATCAAAATGGCGCCGGCACCTGCACCGGCCGCCATGTTCTGCGGCAGGCCGAAGATACCGCTGCCGAGAATCGAGCCAACCACCAGCGCCACCAGCAGGGTCAACCCCAGTTTCGAGGCGGGTTTTTTGGCAAGGGTTGCGTCGGGTGGTGCGGCGCTGTTGGCTTTGTTTGCGTCAGCGACGCTCACCCGCGGTCATTCTTTTTGACCTGCGTATGAAAGAGCCCTTTGACCTTGCTTTGCAGTGTATCGGCAATCTCTTGCGCTTCGGCCATCGTGGTGCCTGGCTCAAGGTGCAGGGTTACCGTGCTCTGATGCCCCGGCGCATTGACGGGCTCGCAGACGATGCTCAGCGACACCTCATCCGGCTTGTGCGCGGTGGGTGTGAGCTCTTTGACGATGTAGCGGTATACGTCCGAGTAAGGCTGGTTCATAGCAAATACCTTTGCAGTGAGGTGACCAACCGCAGCGTCTAGAACGTGGGTTGATGTGGTTTCAGTTACCAGTCTGAGCGCCGTCTGCCGAGCTGTCTGTTCGACAACGAACACACGGGCTTGAGGGCTAGGTTTATGTGTCGCCGGCGTCGTGGGGCAGCAAGGCGTCGAAACCGGCGATCACATCAAAAAGTTCCTCGTCGATGCTGGCTTGGCGTAACTGATGAAAATTAGCCTGTAGCCTCTGCAGCAGTTCGCCGATATTGCGATCAGCACGCTGCATGGCGGCGAGACGGCTGGCGTTCTCACTGGCCAACGACTCGGCACTGGCGCGAAACAACGAAACAAACAGGTGCTCGCGGATAAAGGCTTGCAGCGCCGGCGCAGGGTTACCCAGCACCTCTGGCAGTTGCGCCGTGGGCCAGGCTTGAGCCGCCAGCTCACGCTGCCACGCGGCGTCTAACGGCAGTAGCCTCTGGCTTACAGGGCTGTAGCCAGATTCGCTGGGCCGGTTATAGAACAGCAGCAGCGTGGCGCGTGGCATTGCACTCATCGCTGGGTCATCAGGCAGCTGAGCCGTCAGCAGAATTTGCCCCACCAGTTGGGTGATCAGCGCCACTGACCCCGGCACCGCAAATGAACCTTCCAGGTCTATGCCCGCACCGATCAGGCGCGCCTGTACGCGCTCGCCGACCGCCCAGACCTTAACCGTGGTCTTGTCTAAGGACTGCGACAACTGTGCCAGCGCATGCTCAACCACCACCTCGTTAAAGCGCCCCACTAGGCCCTGGTCGGAGCCAAACACGATGGCGTGCACCACCGCGTCAGCGGTCGTTGTATTAGGCGCCTGACGCTGTGCGCCCTGTGGATCGACTGCCCGCAGGCACAGGCTCAGGCCAAGCTCGACCGTGCGGGCGTAGTCGGCGAGCGCCGCCACCGACTGCTCATACTGACCAATGGCCGACGCCGCTGAAGCCTTCATGGTGCGCACCACGGACTTGAGATCCCCGGCGCTGCCTATCTGCCGGCGCAGTGCGGTCAGGGTGGTGGTCATGCGCTTGGCGTATCTTCGCTATCGGGCACCGGCGCAGCGGAGGTCTTATCGCGATGCTTGTTCAGCCGGCCGAGCGTGCTGTCCAGCAGATGCACCATTTTCTGCGCGGCACCATGCACCGCTTGCTCCTGGGTGGCGGCGAACTCGGTCACGGCTACCGGCTGGCGCCCTTTGAGGCGGGCCTCAAGCATGCACAGCTGATCATGCTGGCCGCTCTTGTCACCATTCTCGTCGCTGAGATGCGCTTCAACGCGGGTGATCTGTTCGCTAAAGCGCTGCAGCGCCTGCTCAAGCGTGGCGCTGATGTGCGCGGACAGTTCGGCACTGCCGTCGATGTGATTGTCGGTATTGATCTGGATTTTCATGGGGTTTTCTCGATTGCAGTCTTGGCGCCAGGGGCGGCGTTGTCGGTGCTGGAAAAGGCGGCAAGCGCCTGACGGGCCGCAGCGCTAACCTGCTCACGGTCGGCGTCGGTCAATTTGTCGACACCGCTCAGGCGTGTGCGCAGCTCATCGGCTAATGCATTGGCGGCTTCCTCAACCGCTTGCTGGGCCGCCGCCATACGCTCGAGCGCTACCGGGTCGAACAGCTTGGTATTCAGCGCCAGCAGAATGGCGATCTGCGCGGGCACCGAGACCGGTGAGAATTCGGCTTGGCCTAGGCAGGCACGGATGCGTTTGCCGTGCTCGATGGACTGCCGCGTTTCTTCATCCAGGCGCGCGCCGAAGCGTGCGAAGGTTTCCAGCTCCTCGAACTGTGCATAGGCCAGCTTAAGATCGCCGGCCACCGCGCGATAAGCCGCGCGCTGGGCCTTGCCACCGACCCGCGAGACCGATTGGCCAACGTCAATGGCCGGCAGCACGCCCAGCTCAAACAGCGATGGCGATAACACGATCTGCCCGTCGGTGATGGAAATCAGGTTGGTCGGGATATAGGCCGAGATGTTCTGCGCCTCGGTCTCGATAATCGGCAGCGCCGTCAGCGAGCCACCACCGCGCGCCTCGTTGAGGTGGGTGGCGCGTTCCAGCATGCGCGAGTGGATATAGAAGATGTCCCCCGGAAAGGCCTCACGCCCCGGTGGGCGGCGCAGCAGCAGCGACAGTTCGCGGTAAGCCCGCGCGTGGTGGGTGAGGTCGTCGTAGACGATAAGCACATCACGGCCGGCCTCCATAAAGTGCTCGGCGATGCTGGTGGCGGCGTACGGCGCAATGTAGGACAGCCCCGGCGCTTCGTTGCCTTCGGCCACCACCATCACGGTGTAGGCCAGTGCGCCCTTGGCACGCAGATTCGCCACCGCCTTGGCCACCGCCGAGGCGCGCTGGCCGATGGCGCAGTAAACGCAGAGCACGTTCTTGTCGCGCTGGTTGTAAATGGTGTCCAGGGCAATCGCTGTCTTGCCGGTCTGCCGGTCGCCGAGGATCAATTCACGCTGGCCACGCCCGATAGGGATCAGCGCATCGAGTACTTTCAGCCCAGTCTGCAAAGGCTCGGTCACCGGAGCGCGATCCATGATCGGCGCGGCCGGTCGCTCGATGGGCAGGCGTTGTTCGGTTAATACGCGGCCGAGGCCATCCAGCGGTCGCCCTAGCGGGTCGATCACCCGACCGAGTAAAGCATCGCCGACGCCAACGTCCATTACCCGGCCGCTGCGTTGCACTTCCTGACCGGCATGCAGGTGCGCGTAGTCACCGAGCAACACCACATCAACGCCGTCCTCATCGAGGTTAAAGGTGATGCCTGACAGTCCACCGGGAAACACCAGCAGCTCCTCGAAGCCGACATTCTGTAAGCCATTAATCCGCGCGATGCCGGTGGAAACGCTGACGATGGAACCCACCTCGCGCGGCAGCAGTTGCGCGCTGAAAGATTGCACGCACTGCTGAATGCCGGCGAACGCGCCGTCGTAAACACTGCGCAGGCTGTTGTCGGGGCTGGCCGTGGTCATGCGGCGCCCATCTCAGCGGGGTGTTCGTTCAGCGTGGCGGACAAGCTGGTCAGGTAGTCGGCAATGCTCCAGGCCAGCTTCTGCCCTTGCGCGCTGAGTTCGATGCCGCTGACCACGTCGGGCGCGGTCTCAACCTTGAGTGCAATCGGCTGGCCAAAGGTTTCATCCAGCGCCGCCTGAATCGTGGCTAACTGCTCGGCTGGCAAAGCAAAGGCGCTGCGCAGCAAGGCCGGTGCCTCGGCGGAGGTGGCCTTGAGCGCCGTACTCAAGGCGGCCAGCGTTGCGCCATCAACGGCCTGCAAACGTTGAATAAACACCGCGCAAGCGCGTTGTTCCAAGCTGACGTCAGCCAGATCGGCCAGCACCCGGCGGGCAATCTCGAACACCTGGTGCTGCGTCTTTCGGACGATCTCAGCATGCAACGCCTGGGTGTCGGCCTGCAGTGTTTTCGCCCGCGCTGCACTCGCTCCCTCGGCCGCCTTGCGCGCCTCAGCCAACAAGCGCTCACGTTCAGTATTGGCGGCCTCGGTGGCTTCGCTTAGCAAGGCGGCGCGCTGTTCGTCGAAGGTCTGATTTTTCTGCTCGAACTCAGCCTGCTGCTGGTGCGCTTTGGCCTTGGTGGCAGCAGCATCGGCCAGCTCGGTGGCGATTTTCGCTTCGCGCGCGGCGATGGCGTCGAGCACCGGCTGATAGAGAAAGCGCTTCATCAGGTAAACCAAAATGATGAAGTTGAGCAACTGTGCGCCGACGGTGAACCAGTCGATAAGCATGGTTTATTTGCCTGCCGCCTGGGAGGCTGCAGTCAGTGCGGCATTCCAGAACGGGTTGGCGAAAATCAGAATCATCGACACCACGAAGCAGTAGATCGCCGTGGACTCGATCATCGCCAGGCCGACAAACAGCGTACGGGTGATGGTGGCCGATGCATCAGGCTGCTGAGCCAGCGCGGTGAGCGCCACCGAGACTGCGCGACCTTCGGCCAACGCGGGCCCCATTGTGCCGAAACCGGTGGTCAGGCCCGCCATAACGATGGAAGCGACGGCGATTAGGGTAAGAGCGTCCATAAGGTATGCCTTTGTGTGAGTGGATTAGGGGAGGGCAGCAGTCAGGCTTCTGGTGCGGGCGAAGGCGCCTCGGCAGCCTTGCTGCTGCGGGTGGCGGCGGCGATGTACACCGCCGCGAGGATGGTGAAGATGTAGGCCTGGACCATGCCGGTGAGCAGCCCCAGCACGGTCATCACGATGGGGAACACAAAAGGCGTGATCGATAACAGGATGGCGATGATCATCGCGCCGCTCATCATGTTGCCGAACAGGCGCACCGCCAGCGCCAGGGTGCGTGAGACTTCGCTGATCAGGTTGAAGGGCAGCATGATCAGCGTCGGCTGCATATAGGATTTCAGGTAGGCACCTAGGCCCTGGCCCGAAATGCCGAATAGCGGCACTGCCACCAATACGCACAGGGCCAGCGCGGCTGTGGTCGACAGCGATGCGGTCGGCGGCTCGTAACTGGGAATCACGGTGGCCAGCGCGGCGGCGGCGACAAACAGAAACAGGGTGCCGAGAAAGGCCAGGTAGCGACGTGGGTTCTGCAGGCCGACATCCTTGATCTGGCCCATGATCGCCGTCACCACGATTTCCAGCAGGTTCTGCCAGCGCGAACGTTCATGGCCGGTGGCAAGGCGCCGAGTGATCAGCGCAGCGCCCACCACCAACACGGCCATCAATGCCCAGGTGAAGACAATAGTGGCGTTGAGCTTGATAAAGCCGTACTCCCAGAAAATCCAGTTGTCGGGGGTCAGGCGCATGGTGGTTTTCCTCGCGAATGCAGGGGTGATGCCGATGGCGCAAGTGCGGCGGGGTTCGGGCGGGTGATGCGTAAGACCAGCACACGTGCCAGTACAAACCCTAGCAGGCACAGCCCCAGGCGCAGCGGCTGCGTCGCACCGACCATGTAGAAACCCGCGAGTACGATGGCGGTGCGCACAATCAGGCTGGCGATAAACCAGCGCGCCGGTGTCGCCGGTGTCGCCGAGTCGGCGGCACGGCGTACCGTCCACCACAGGCCAGCGAAGAACACCGTACCCAGCGCACCGCCTGCTAGCAGCGCTGCGATTCCGGCCAGCCAGTTAGGGTTGTCGATCATCCTCATCCTCCGGTTCGGCGTGCATCGCCCGGTCTTCTTGGGAGACCCAGTGCCAGGCGTTCAAGCAGCCGATGGTCAGGCCCGCCATCAGCAGTGCCAGGGTCCAGGAACGGCCATCGGGATAGTGCTGGTCGAGCCACAGGCCGAGCGCTGCGCCCAGCAGTGTGGGCACGGCCACCGACCAACCGATCAAGCCCATCATGCCGAGGCCGAACCAGACGCCGGGGGCGCCGTTGCGCCGTGCTTTGAGTTTGCGTGTCGCCTTGGCGCCGACCTGTTCCGCTAGGCTGGGGCTGGCAGGCGGCGTGCGTTTTGGCGCCTGCTTCAAGAGGAGCGCTCGCGCAGCGAAGCGAAGCGTCGCATAAACCCGCTTTCGAGCTTGGCCATCGCGGCACGTACAGCCTGCTGCTGCTCATCCAAGGTGAGGAATTCCTGCTCGACCGCATCACACAGATGCGCCAGATCCGCACCACGCAGCGCATGGCGCACGGAGATCACCACATTCGGCCCGGTCTTAACCAGCACGCCCTCGTCTAAAGCGAGGAATACCTCGCCCTGTGTTTCGCTCTCGAAACTGAATATGCCGGGCACCAGGGACGCGACGCAGTCGAGGCGCTGCGGCAGCAACCCGAATGCACCTTGGGCGGTCTCGACCACCATGCGCGATACATGGGCTTCCTCGGCGAACACCTCGAACGGCAGCAACACCTTAAGCGTCATCAACGGCATGCGCCTGCTCCTGGCTGGGTTCTGGCTTCGTTTCGGGTTCGGGGTCTGACTCAGGTTTTGATTGGGTACTCGACTTGGCCTTGGCTGTGGCTTCATCCACTGCGCCGATCATGTACAGCGCGCTCTCGGGCAGGTCCTTGAATTCATCCGCGAGGATGCGCTCACAGCCGTCCAACGCGTCCGCCAGGCTGACCAGCGTGCCGCTCATATTGGTGAACTGTTCGGTGGTGAAGAACGGTTGGGTGAGGAAGCGCTCTAGCCGCCGTGCCCGCGCCACCACCTTGCGGTCCTCGGGCGACAACTGCTCCAGGCCGAGCATGGCGATGATGTCCTTGAGTTCGGCGTACTGCGCCAATGTGCGGCGAATGGCCTGCGCCAGCCGGTAGTGACGCTCGCCAACAATGCCCGGCGTGACCATTTTTGAACTCGATTGCAGCGGGTCGATAGCCGGGAACAAACCTTCGCTGGCGCGTTTGCGCGACAACACGATGGACGCCGACAGGTGAGAGAAAGTGTGCACCGCCGCCGGGTCGGTAAAGTCGTCAGCCGGTACATACACCGCCTGAATCGAAGTAATCGCGCCGCTGTCGGTGTTGGCGATGCGCTCTTCCAGCGACGCCAGTTCAGTACCCATGGTCGGCTGATAGCCCAAGCGCGATGGCATCCGTCCCATCAACCCGGAGACTTCCGAGCCGGCCTGGATAAAGCGGAAAATATTGTCGATCAGCAGCAGTACATCGCGGTGTTCGTCGTCGCGGAAATACTCGGCCATGGTCAGCGCCGCATGGCCGACGCGAAAGCGCGCGCCCGGCGGCTCGTTCATCTGCGCGAAGATCATCACCATGTGGGGAAGCACCCCGGCAGCCTTCATCTCGCGGTACAACTCTTCGCCTTCGCGCGAACGCTCGCCGATGCCGCAAAAGATGCTCACGCCCTGTTGCTGGCCGACCATGTTGTGGATCATCTCGGTCAGCAGCACCGTCTTGCCGACGCCGGCGCCACCAAACAAACCGGCCTTACCGCCGCGCTCCAGCGGGGTTAGCACGTCGATGGCTTTGATGCCGGTTTCGAATATTTCTGACTTAGTTGAGCGGCGCACCAGCGGTGGCGGCTGGCTGTGCACCGAGCGCCACTGCACGCCTTCCAACGCCGGTTCACGGTCGATGGTGTTGCCAAACACGTCGAACATGCGCGAAAGAATTGGCTTGCCGACTGGAGCCAGTAATGGCCCATCCGTGTTGTGCACCGGCATACCGCGTGCCAAGCCTTGGGTGGGCGTCAGGGCGATACCACGCACGTGGCGCTCATCGCGCTGGGCTAACACCTCAATGGCTATGTGGTTGCCATCGCCGGCGCGCAGCAACGTATGAATGGGCGGCAGCGCGCCCTCGAAACGTATGTCGATCACACTGCCGCGTACCGAAACGATCATGCCGACTTTTGCCGCATCCGCTTCGATTCCAGCTCGGCGTTCCTTCATGCCAATTACTCTCATCAAGTCTGCATGCATTAAGCCAAGGCGCTTAATTTTTAACTTAACTACTCATCACGCCTCGACGGTTTACAGCATGCCTGTAACGCTAGTTGATCACCGTGCGCTAGCGAACACAGGACTGCTGCCACATGACCAAGGCTTCTGTATTCTGTGACGTTATGGGAGGTAGTGCGGGTCGTTAAATGTGAGCGTGATGAGCTTCTAATTTTTCTATTAGCGTAGCCTTGGTTGTTCGCGTTACCAGTTAATCGCACGGACAAGTTGGGTCATTCGCACTTCATCGTTATGCTCGGTGCTACAAATAAGAGAGAAGGTGAGTGATGTTTCAGTCAATTCGGGCGTTAAGACTTCTACCACTCGGCATGCTTTTGCTGCTTGGCGCTTGCGCAAGTGGGCCGCAGTTGCTCCCGCAAACCAAGCAGCTGCCTGAGCGCGTCGAGTTGGCAGATGTGCCGTTCTTTCAACTCAGTGATGCACAGGGCGGGCCCTCGGCATTAGCGGCGCTGCTTAATCATCACGGGGTTATCAGCAGCCCAGGATTGGTCGATGAGCGCATGCAGCAGCTGGCCAAAGGGCAAAGCCCACAAGCCGCGCTTGCAGCGGCGGCGCGGTCTTATGAGCTGTTGGTTTATCCCTTGCCCGGCAATTTGGACGCTCTGATGCAGCAGGTGTCGGCTGGGCACCCGGTATTGCTGATGCAAGATCGCCTGTTTGCTGGGCCAGGCTCGCAGTTTGCTGTGTTGGTTGGCTATGACCAGCGCGAGCGCACGCTGGTGCTGCGTTCAGGCAATTCCCGGCGTTGGTACACCAGCTTCGCCAGCTTTGATAATGCTTGGAGCGAAGCGGGGCGCTGGGCGGTACTGATTCAGCCGACCAGCCAATTACCCGCGCAAGCCGATAAGGACGTGTGGCTGAATGCAGCCCGTGATTTACAACAGCAAGGCCGCGGCGAAGCTGCGCAACGTGCGTTGCGCAGCGCACGGCAGGTTTGGCCGAATGCGGCGCTATAAAAGCGTTTAAAAGATAGAAAGCAAAACGGCACCTCTGCGGTGCCGTTTTTTTGCGCGGTTGTTATTACATGCCTAACTTGTCGCGCAAGGTGTAGTACCACGCGCCCAGCGCACTGAACGGCACTTGGAACAGGCGACCGCCGGGGAACGGATAGTGCGGCAAATCAGCGAAGGCATCGAAACGCTCAGCCTGGCCACGCAGCGCCTCAGCCAGCACCTTGCCGGCCAAGTGGGTGTACGTCACGCCATGGCCGCTGCAACCTTGTGAGTAATAGATGTTGTCGCCCAAACGACCGACTTGCGGCAGGCGCGATAACGTCAGCAGGAAGTTGCCGGTCCAGGCGTAGTCGATCTTCACATCTTTCAACTGCGGGAAGGCTTTGAGCATTTTCGGGCGAATAATGGCCTCAATGTTTGCTGGGTCGCGTGCGCCATACACCACACCGCCGCCAAAGATCAGGCGGTTGTCGCCACTCAGGCGGTAGTAGTCGAGCAGGTAGTTGCAGTCTTCGACGCAGTAATCCTGTGGTAACAGGCTCTTAGCCAGCTCGGCCGATAACGGCTCAGTGGTGATCACTTGAGTGCCGCACGGCATCGACTTGGCCGACAGCTCTGGGATCAGGTTGCCTAAATAGGCATTGCCAGCAACGACTACAAACTTGGCTTTGATCCGGCCGTTAGGGGTGTGCACAACGGGGTTGGCGCCGCGCTCGATACGAACAGCTGGCGATTGTTCGTAAATCACTCCACCAAGGGATTCCACTGCAGCCGCTTCACCCAGCGCCAGGTTCAGCGGATGAATATGGCCGCCGCTCATGTCCAGCATGCCGCCGGCATAGATGTCGGTCCCCACAACGTCTTGGATGCGCTTGGCGTCCATCAACTCAAGCTGGGTGTGGCCGTAACGTTCCCAGAGTTTTTTCTGCGACTCCAAGTGCTTCATATGCTTGGGCGTATTGGCGGCAAACACGCCGCCGTCCTTGAGGTCGCATTGGATGTTGTAGGTAGCAATGCGTTCGCGGATGATCCGGGCGCCTTCAAATGCCATATCACCAAGCAGTTGTGCTTGCTTAGGCGCGCAGCTGCGCTCGATCACATCGATATCGCGGCTATAGCTGTTGACGATCTGCCCGCCATTGCGACCCGATGCGCCAAATCCAACTTTGGCGGCTTCTACAATGCAGACCTTAAAACCGTTTTCCAGCAGCGCGATAGCCGTCGACAGGCCGGTATAACCTGCGCCGATCACGCACACGTCTGTTTCGACTTCACCGTTGAGCTCCGGGCGAGCCGGAACCGCATTAGCTGAGGCCGCGTAGTAGGATTGTGGATAAGCTGTGTGCGCCATTTTGCACCTCTGTTCTTTATTTTTTACGAATGGACGGATGCTACCTGAGTTAAAAATGCCCGGCTAGTGGCCTGTGCGAAATATTAAACGCACTGCTGAACAGTAAAAAATACAGTTATTCAGGCAGTTAGCAAAAAACCTGTTGACACTTTTGGGCTCGGCCGTAAAATGCGCACCCATTGTAGGCACGTAGCTCAGTTGGTTAGAGCACCACCTTGACATGGTGGGGGTCGTTGGTTCGAGTCCAATCGTGCCTACCAAATTTGGTAGATTAAAGGTCGCTTAGGCGGCCTTTTTTTGTGGTTCGCTCGTCCGGTTGTCATGCCTTGCTAGCCTGCTGTGCGATGTTAAGTCCGCGTGCAGTCATGCTCTTGGCGTGTTGTCAGTTGACGCGGCTTGCTGCAAACATCTTAACGATTACTGTTATTCAAACCTCCAGTGACTGCGGTTCGGTTTTGGTTTGGCTTATACGCTTCTGCCTCTGTACGGCAGGTATACCGCCGAATCGCTTACTGGCTCATCCCAACCCATGTGGCCTTTGGTAGAGGTCACCACTAGGAGAGGAGGCGCCATGCCCATCATTACTCTTCCCGACGGCAGTCAGCGTCCATTTGATCACCCGGTATCCGTACTTGAGGTGGCGCAATCTATTGGTGCTGGCTTGGCTAAGGCTACGGTGGCCGGTAAGGTCAACGGTAAACTGGTTGATGCGTGTGACCTGATCAGCAGCGACGCGACCCTGCAGATCATTACGCCGAAAGACCAGGAAGGGCTCGAAATTATTCGCCATTCCTGCGCCCACTTGATCGGTCATGCGGTTAAGCAGTTATTCCCGACTGCCAGAATGGTGATTGGCCCTGTCATTGATGACGGTTTCTATTACGACATCGCCTTCGAGCGCCCCTTCACTCTAGATGATGTGGCGGCGATTGAGCAGCGCATGCAGCAGCTGATCGAGAAAGATTACGACGTCATCAAGAAAGTGACGCCGCGAGCTGAGGTTATTGATCTGTTCACTGCGCGTGGCGAAGACTACAAGCTGCGCTTGGTCAGTGACATGCCGGATGAGCAGGCCATGGGTCTGTACTACCACGAAGAATACGTCGACATGTGCCGCGGCCCGCACGTGCCAAACACCCGCTTTCTTAAAGCATTCAAGCTGACCAAATTGTCCGGCGCATACTGGCGTGGCGATGCTAAGAATGAGCAGTTACAGCGCGTGTATGGCACTGCTTGGGCAGACAAGAAGCAGTTGGCTGCTTATACCTTGCGTATTGAGGAGGCTGAAAAGCGCGACCATCGCAAGATTGGCAAGCGCCTCAATCTATTCCACACCCAGGAAGAAGCGCCGGGCATGGTGTTTTGGCACCCCAATGGCTGGACCATTTATCAGGTGCTTGAGCAGTACATGCGTGCTGTGCAGCGTGAAAACGGCTATCAGGAAATCAAAACCCCGCAAATTGTTGACCGCGTGCTGTGGGAAAAATCCGGGCATTGGGGTAATTACGCCGACAACATGTTCACCACGGAGTCGGAGAGCCGCGATTACGCGATTAAGCCGATGAACTGCCCTTGCCACGTGCAGGTGTTCAATCAGGGGCTTAAAAGCTACCGCGAATTACCGCTGCGTTTGGCTGAGTTTGGTTCCTGCCACCGTAATGAGGCGTCAGGCGCGCTGCATGGCATCATGCGCGTGCGTGGCTTCACTCAAGATGACGCGCATATTTTCTGCACAGAAGAGCAGGTCAGGAAAGAAGCTGCAGACTTTATCAAGCTGACACTGCAGGTTTATGCAGATTTTGGTTTCAGCGATGTCAAAATGAAGCTCTCCACGCGCCCAGCCAAGCGGGTGGGTGACGATGCATTCTGGGATCGTGCTGAAGAGGCGCTGGCTAACGCGCTGAATGAGGCCGGTTTGCCTTGGGAGTATTTGCCAGGGGAGGGTGCGTTTTACGGCCCGAAGATCGAGTTCACCTTGCTCGACTGTCTCGGCCGCGCTTGGCAGTGTGGCACTTTGCAGTACGATCCGAACATGCCGCAGCGTTTGGATGCCAGTTACGTTTCTGAAGATAACAGCCGTAAAGTGCCGGTTATGTTGCACCGCGCAATTCTCGGATCGTTCGAGCGCTTTATCGGTATTTTGATCGAGCACTACGAAGGCGCATTCCCGGCGTGGTTGGCTCCCAATCAAGCGGTAGTGATGAATATCACTGACAAACAGGCTGATTTCGCCCTTGAGGTTGAAAAAACACTCAATCAAAGCGGCTTTCGTGCCAAGTCTGACTTGAGGAACGAGAAGATAGGCTTTAAAATCCGCGAGCATACTTTGCTCAAGGTTCCTTATCTCTTGGTTATTGGAGATCGGGAGGTTGAGACAAAAACTGTCGCTGTGCGTACCCGTGAAGGTGCTGATCTGGGCTCAATGTCCGTTTCTCAATTCGCTGATTTTCTTACGCAGGCGGTTTCCCGGCGTGGTCGCCAAGATTTGGAGTAATTATTATTAAGCGTGAAATGAGACAAGACAAACGAGCTGCACCGAAAGCCCCGATCAACGAGAATATCTCGGCACGTGAGGTTCGTTTAATTGGCGCTGAGGGTGAGCAGCTTGGGATTGTGTCAATTGAAGACGCGCTTCTTAAGGCCGAAGAGGCCAAGCTGGATCTGGTAGAAATTTCTGCCGACGCAGTGCCGCCTGTTTGCAAGCTGATGGATTACGGTAAGTCGATCTTCGAAAAGAAGAAGCAAGTGGCTGCTGCAAAGAAAAATCAGAAGCAGATTCAGGTTAAAGAAATCAAGTTTCGTCCAGGGACGGAGGAAGGGGATTACCAGGTAAAACTACGCAACCTGGTACGTTTCCTTAGTGATGGGGACAGGGCCAAGGTATCGCTTCGATTCCGCGGCCGTGAGATGGCGCATCAGGAGCTGGGCATGGAGTTGTTGAAGCGAGTTGAAGGTGACTTGCTTGAATACGGCACCGTTGAACAGCATCCAAAGATGGAAGGACGCCAGCTGATAATGGTCATCGCCCCCAAAAAGAAGAAGTAACCACCAGGGCACGGCAGGCCTTACGGTTATGTTTATCAACTGAATGCGGAGTATCCGAACATGCCAAAGATGAAAACTAAGAGTGGTGCAGCCAAGCGTTTTCTTAAAACCGCTAACGGCTTCAAGCACAAGCACGCTTTCAAGAGCCACATCCTGACCAAGATGTCCACTAAGCGTAAGCGTCATCTGCGCGGTAGCACCATGGTGCATCCGTCTGACGTAGCAAAAGTGGCGCGCATGCTGCGCGTTCGTTAATCGGTCAAGATAGAGGAAATGACTCATGGCTCGTGTTAAGCGCGGCGTTATCGCTCGCAAGCGTCACAAAAAAATTCTGAAACTCGCTAAAGGTTACTACGGCGCACGCTCACGCGTGTTCCGCGTTGCCAAGCAAGCGGTGATCAAGGCAGGCCAGTATGCCTACCGCGACCGTCGCCAGAAAAAACGTCAGTTCCGCGCTCTGTGGATCGCTCGTATCAACGCTGGTGCACGTGTAAACGGACTGTCTTACAGCCGTTTCATTGCTGGCCTGAAAAAAGCGTCCATTGAGATCGACCGTAAGGTACTGGCTGACCTGGCAGTGAACGAAAAAGCGGCGTTTGCTGCGATTGTCGAGAAAGCGAAAGCCATACTGGCTTAAGTCCCCGACAGTCACCGGGCTCGCCCGGTGCTAAACGTCACCAATAGGGGAAGAGCCTTCAAGCTCTTCCCCTATTTCGTATCTGGAGTCTGTAAATGGAAAATCTGGATGTGCTGGTCTCGCAAGCGCTTGAGGCCGTTAGCCACACCGACGATGTGAATGCCCTGGAGCAACTGCGGGTTCACTATCTGGGCAAGAAAGGCGAATTGACCCAGGTGATGAAGACCCTAGGCAATCTGTCGGCTGAAGAACGCCCGCAAGCCGGTGCGTTGATTAATGCTGCAAAAGATCAGGTTCAAGATGCCCTGAATAGCCGTAAGGCAACTCTTGATCACGCTGCGCTGAGCGCCAAGCTCGCCGCCGAAAAAATTGATGTCACGCTGCCAGGTCGTGGTCAGGTATCTGGAGGACTGCATCCTGTTACCCGTACCCTAGAACGTGTGGAGCAGTTCTTCACGCGAATTGGTTATGGTATTGCCGAAGGGCCTGAGGTCGAAAACGACTACCACAATTTCGAAGCGCTCAATATTCCTGGCCATCACCCCGCGCGGGCGATGCATGACACCTTTTATTTCAATGCGAACATGTTGCTGCGTACCCACACCTCGCCGGTACAAGTGCGCACCATGGAATCTCAGCAACCGCCGATCCGCATTGTTTGCCCTGGCCGGGTGTATCGCTGTGACTCCGATATTACCCATTCACCCATGTTCCACCAGGTTGAAGGGCTTCTGGTTGATGAAGGCGTGAGCTTCGCTGACCTCAAAGGTACTATCGAAGAATTCCTGCGGGTGTTCTTCGAAAAGCCATTGGGCGTGCGTTTTCGTCCCTCGTTCTTTCCCTTCACCGAGCCGTCTGCTGAAGTCGATATGCAGTGTGTAATCTGTAGCGGCAAAGGTTGCCGCGTGTGCAAGCAGACTGGCTGGCTGGAAGTGATGGGCTGCGGCATGGTGCACCCCAATGTGTTGCGCATGTCGGGCATTGATCCGGAAAAGTACTCGGGCTTTGCTTTCGGTATGGGTGTTGAGCGTCTGGCTATGCTGCGTTATGGCGTCAACGACTTACGGCTGTTCTTTGATAACGATTTGCGGTTTTTGGCGCAATTTCGCTAGCGCCCTCGCATTGCGTAATCGAATTGGTTCAGGAGAACAGGCAGTATGAAATTCAGTGAAAAATGGCTGCGTAGCTGGGTTAACCCACAAGTATTGCGTGACGATCTGGTTGCTCGCCTATCCATGGCTGGCCTTGAAGTTGATAGCGTGTCGTTAGTGGCTGGCGTCTTTAGTGGCGTGGTCGTGGGTGAAGTGCTGAGCACCGAGCCGCATCCCGATGCCGATAAGCTGCGTGTGTGCCAAGTCAGCAGTGGTGCGGAAACCTTCCAAGTGGTGTGCGGCGCGCCGAACGTGCGTCCTGGCCTGAAGATTCCGTTCGCCATGATCGGCGCCGAACTGCCCGGCGACTTCAAAATCAAGAAAGCCAAGCTACGCGGTGTTGATTCCAACGGCATGCTCTGCTCGGCCTCCGAGTTGCAGATCAGTGAAGACAATGACGGCCTGATGGAGTTGCCGGCAGATGCGCCGGTCGGCCAAGATATCCGCACCTATCTGGATCTGGAGGATGCCAGCATAGAAGTTGATCTGACGCCTAATCGTGGTGATTGTTTGTCACTGGCGGGCCTGGCTCGTGAGGTCGGTGCTTTGTACGCTGCACCCGTCACGCGTCCGGTCGTTGCAGTCGTTGCGCCGAGCCATGATGAAGTGCGGTCGGTTGAGATTTTGGCTGCACACGCCTGTCCGCGTTACCTCGGGCGTGTTGTACGTAATGTTGATTTATCCAAGCCGACGCCGTTATGGATGGTCGAGCGTTTGCGTCGTGCTGATGTGCGCAGCATTGACGCTGCCGTTGATATCACCAACTACGTGATGCTCGAGCTGGGTCAACCGATGCATGCTTTCGATCTCGCTGAGATCAATGGCGGTATTCGTGTGCGCATGGCGGAGGAGGGCGAGAAGCTCGTTCTGCTTGACGGTCAAGAAGTCAGCTTGCGCAGCGATACACTGGTAATCGCCGATCATAATCGTGCCCTGGCAATTGCCGGCGTGATGGGTGGCGAACATAGCGGTGTGAATGACAAGACCCGTCACCTATTCCTCGAAAGTGCGTTTTTCGACACCATTGCTATTGCAGGTAAAGCGCGCTCTTACGGTTTGCATACGGATGCTTCGCACCGCTTCGAGCGGGGGGTGGACTGGCAGCTGGCACGCGAGGCAATGGAGCGGGCGACCGGTCTGCTGCTGGATATCGTCGGCGGTGAAGCCGGTCCGATTATCGAAGTCGTCAAGCATGAGTATTTGCCAAACGTTGCGCCTGTTACGCTGCGTGCTGAGCGTATCGAGCAGATGCTCGGTCTGAAGATGGATGATGCAGAAATTGTCCGCTTGTTAGCCGCTTTAGGCTTGAGTGTCCAAGCCGATGGCGAAGCACAGTGGCAGGTCGATGTGCCGAGTCATCGTTTCGATATCAGCCTTGAAGTCGATCTGATCGAAGAGCTAGCCCGTCTGTATGGCTACAACCGCTTGCCCGTGCGCTACCCGCAAGCGCGTTTAGCTCCGCAATCAAAGGCTGAGGCGGCTATCGAGCTGCCTGCACTGCGCCGTTTGCTGGTCGCGCGCGGCTATCAGGAAGCGATCACCTACAGTTTTATCGACCCCAAATTATTCGAGCTTTTCAATCCTGGTGTTTCGCCGCTGCTGCTGGCCAACCCGATCTCTGCTGATATGGCCGCCATGCGCTCTTCGCTGTGGCCAGGCTTGGTAAAAGCGCTTGAGTACAACCTCAATCGTCAGCAATCACGTGTGCGTCTGTTCGAAAGTGGTTTACGTTTTGTCGGCCAGCTCGACGGGTTGCAACAAGAGCCCATGCTAGCCGGTGTTATCTGTGGCGCTCGCCTGCCTGAAGGATGGGCTCATAGCCGTGATGATGTCGACTTCTATGACATTAAAGCCGATGTCGAAGCGCTATTGGCCAGTGCCGGTGCGGGTGATGGTTTTGCATTTTTACCTGGCGAACATGCAGCTCTGCATCCGGGTCAAACGGCGCGTATTGAGCGGGAAGGACGGCTAGTCGGTTTTCTCGGTGCTATTCACCCTGAGTTGTCGAAGGTGTTGGGACTGGATCGTGCGGTTTACATGTTTGAATTGGTACTGGGCGAAATTACTCAGGGGTTCATGCCTAAGTTCCAAGAGCTTTCTAAGTTCCCAGAAGTGCGGCGTGACCTTGCTGTGCTGGTCGAGCGTGACGTGCCTGCGCAAGATTTGCTCGACGCAATTCATGAAGCTGCAGGCGAATGGCTGACAGACCTCAAGCTATTTGACGTGTATCACGGTAAAGGTATTGATCCGCAAAGAAAAAGCCTTGCCGTTGGCTTGACCTGGCAGCATCCGTCGCGCACTCTTAATGACGATGAGGTGAGCGCAACAACGTTAAATATTCTCACCTGCCTAGAACAAAGGTTCAACGCCACGTTAAGGAAGTAGCGTATGGGGGCTCTGACGAAAGCTGAGATGGCGGAACGTCTGTATGAAGAGCTTGGCCTGAACAAGCGAGAAGCCAAGGAATTGGTGGAGCTCTTTTTTGAGGAGATCCGTCAAGCGTTGGAACTCAACGAACAGGTGAAGCTCTCGGGGTTCGGCAATTTTGATCTGCGCGACAAGCGTCAGCGCCCCGGTCGCAATCCAAAAACAGGAGAGGAGATTCCCATTACGGCTCGCCGTGTGGTGACCTTCCGTCCAGGCCAAAAACTTAAAGCCAGGGTCGAAGCGTATGCTGGAACCAAGTCATAACGACGAACTGCCCGTCATACCTGGCAAACGTTATTTCACCATAGGTGAGGTCAGCGAACTCTGCGCTGTTAAACCGCACGTGCTGCGTTATTGGGAGCAAGAATTTCCTCAGCTCAATCCAGTTAAGCGACGCGGGAACCGGCGCTACTATCAGCGCCAAGATGTGCTGATGATTCGCCAGATCCGTGCGCTATTGTATGACCAAGGCTTCACCATTGGTGGTGCACGGCAGCGTCTTTCCGGTGATGAGGCCAAAGATGACAACACTCAGTACAGGCAACTAATCAAGCAAATGATCACTGAGCTTGAAGACGTATTGCTGGTACTTAGAAAGTAGTTATATTTAAAAAGTTTACATATTTCATAAGCTTAGTGTATATTCTGAAACGTTTTCGGGTTTCCGGAAATAGATTCACGCCTAGTCGGGGCGTAGCGCAGTCCGGTAGCGCACTAGCATGGGGTGCTAGGGGTCGAGTGTTCGAATCACTCCGTCCCGACCATAAATATAAAAAAAATCCAATCACCTAGCGGTGGTTGGATTTTTTTATGGGCGAGTGTTTTTGGTGAAGCGAATTTTTACCATGCTTTTTACCTCGCTTATGATTTTTATGATCAATCGTGCTCTGAGTGGGGCTGCGCCAAGCTTAAAAAGTCATCCGCAATTTCGGAATAAATTTCCGTGTGGTCGACCTTCGTTAGCGTGTAAAGACTCTCTAACCTAGCTCAGTCCTTCTTAATAACGTGCTTGGCGTTTGCAGCGTATTCTTTATTAACGTGCTCAATGCGGTGTTTGTATTTTATGATATGGGCGCCGTGCTTTCGAAAAATCCCACGCAGACGTTCATGGCCACAGGCGTCGGCCTTGGCAGGAGCGGCGTAGAAGGGTTCTCGGTCATCCTGCCAAACCATGATGACCGGGGTTCCTACGCGCGCCTGAGTCGGGAGTAGGGCAGTAGCCCAGCGCTTTCAGGGTTGCAGGTAGCCAAATCCACCAAGGTATGGATGCCTCTACTGTTTCTGGATTTATGCTCACAGTGGCTTCGCGTCCTTGCAAGTGACACGGCTGCAAGGCGTTGCAGTTATGCTTAAGGCAATTGCCCTGGAAATCGAAGAAATTGTCGATACCACCACATCGCGGCGCGCAAACAGCCGTTTTATCCGCGCCAGAGGTGGCCTTATGAAGAATCGACCCGCTCCGGAAATCGCCGCACTGTCGGCCCCCGTGGCAACGCTCGACGATCTCGCCAAGTTGGCCAACTACTCGCTAATGGACACGCTCAACTGCGATCCACAGGCGACAGCCGACGGCGCCGACCATGCGCCGCGCCAAGTGTTTAGCGGCCACTATGTGCCGGTCCAACCCACGCCAATCAAAGACCCAGAGTATGTCGCGCACAGTCAAATTTTTTTCCGCGAGCTAAATTTTGCCGACAGTTTGGCGCAGTCGGCAGATTTTGTGCGGATGTTTTCTGGCGACCTTACCCACGTTCCGCTGCCGCTACGCAAGGTCGGCTGGGCGACGGGCTATGCACTGTCTATCTACGGTAAAGAGTATTACCAGCAGTGCCCGTTCCGAACCGGCAACGGCTATGGCGACGGTCGCGCATTGTCCGTGCTGGAGGCCGTGATCAATGGTCGTCGTTGGGAAATGCAGCTCAAAGGTGGCGGCCGCACGCCCTACTGCCGAGGTGCGGACGGTCGCGCGGTGCTGCGCTCGAGTGTCCGCGAGTTCCTCGCGCAAGAACATATGCACGCGCTCGGCGTGCCAACTTCACGCGCGCTGAGTTTGTACGTTTCGAAAACTGAACAGGTCCAGCGGCCGTGGTACTCGCAGGGCTCGCACGCGCAGGACCCTGACCGGCTTATAACGGAGGCCGTCGCCATAACGACGCGAGTTGCCCCCTCGTTTATTCGTGTCGGCCAACTCGAGCTGTTCGGTCGTCGGGCGCGCAAGGAAGAACATCCGCAAGCGCTGCAGGAGCTCGAGCAACTGGTGTTGCACCTGATCGCGCGTGAGTACGCAGAAGTTATTGATCCACAACTCAACATTGGCGCCAAGGTGCTGTTGCTGGCGGGCGCATTCCGCAGTCGCCTGACTGCGTTGGTGGCGAACTGGATCCGTGTCGGCTATTGCCAGGGCAACTTCAACGGGGACAACTGTGCGGCCGGTGGCTTCACTCTTGACTACGGCCCCTTCGGATTCTGCGAGGTGTTCGACCCTTTCTACCAGCCATGGACGGGTGGCGGAGAGCATTTCTCATTCCTCAATCAACCCGTGGCTGCAGAGCGTAACTTTCAGATGTTTTGTACGGCGTTGCGGCCGTTGCTGGATCCGCTTGAGGACGCGGACTGCTTGCACCAACTCGACGATATTTGCAGTGGCTTTGCGGCAGTGATGCAAGCGCAAATGCAACAGATGTGGGCCGCCAAACTGGGGTTGGGCACATTTCATCCGACGCTCTTCAGTGAGTTGGAAACGTTGATGCGGCAAACGCCGGTTGATTACAGCCTGTTCTTCCGCGAACTCTCGAGTCTGCCTGACGATATTGAGCCCCTGAAAAAGAGCTTCTACCAAGGCTCTTTAGGAGACCGTCAAGGACTGGAATTACGCTGGTCCAAGTGGCTAAAACAATGGCAAACACTCGTCGGCGTCGGCACGAGCGACGAGAGCACGGATCAGCGCCGCAATCGTGAGGAGCTCTCTAGGCAGATGAAGCGGGTCAACCCAAAATATACGTTGCGCGAGTGGTTCCTCGCGCCTGCTTACAGCCAAGCGAGCGCTTGCAACTACGCGCTCGTGCGAGAGCTGCAGGCTGTCATGACACAGCCTTACGCTGAACAGTCACAGGCAGTGGAAGATAGCTACCATCGGCGCAAACCCGCTGAGCTGTTTAATGTCGGTGGTTTGTCGCATCTGAGTTGCTCGTCATAACGTATCAAGCGCTGATCTGTGCTGTAGCAGCTTTTATTAAGCCCAAGCCATGGCGCCGTCACATACTAGGTAACAGTTACAAGACTAGTACTGGACAGGCGAGAGCTTGATCATGTCTTGAATGCGCATGACTAAGGTACTGCACCGCTGATGGCAATACGCGCTATCGAGATAATCATGGGCCATTTATTGACTTGGCGCGGCATGCACATATGTTCCGAACGCCACTTTGAGGATTTGAGATGACTGACATCACCGAGCATATGCGCAAGTACTCTTCTTTAGTCGTTGATGGCATTGAGGCGACTCCCGCCCGCTCGATGTTGCGTGCCGTTGGTTTCACCGATGAGGACTTCAAAAAGCCGCAAGTCGGTATCGCTTCGACGTGGGCCAATGTCACTCCCTGCAACATGCACATCGATAAGCTCGCGGAAGAGGCCGAAAAAGGTGCCAATGCTGCAGGCGGCAAGGCGGTCATTTTTAACACTATCACCGTTTCAGACGGCATCGCCAACGGCACCGAGGGCATGAAGTATTCGCTGGTCTCGCGTGAGGTTATCGCCGACTCCATCGAAACTGTAGTCGGCTGCCAGGGTTTCGATGGAGTTGTCGCTGTAGGTGGCTGTGATAAGAACATGCCCGGCTGTCTGATCGGTATAGCCCGACTGAATCGCCCAGCGATCTTCGTCTACGGTGGCACCATCAAACCCGGCAGCGGCCACACCGACATTATCTCAGTGTTCGAGGCGGTGGGTCAGCAGGCCAAGGGCGAGCTTGACTTAATCCAACTGAAACACATTGAAGAAACCGCAATACCGGGGCCTGGCTCCTGCGGTGGTATGTACACGGCCAACACCATGGCATCCGCCATCGAGGCTATGGGCATGTCACTGCCGGGCTCCTCGGCACAGGATGCCATCTCCAGCGACAAAGCCTCGGACTCCTTCCGAGCCGGCCAACAGGTGTTGGAGTTGATCGCGCTCGACATCAAACCGCGTGACATCATGACGCGCAAAGCCTTCGAGAACGCCATCCGCGTGATTATCGCGCTGGCCGGATCCACCAACGGCGTATTGCACTTACTGGCTATGGCCCATGCTGTTGATGTGCCGCTAACGCTGGAAGATTTCAACACGATTGGCAAGACCACACCGGTGCTGGCTGACCTGCGTCCCAGTGGTCAGTACATGATGTCCGAATTGGTTGCCATCGGCGGTATCCAGCCACTGATGAAGCGCATGCTCGACGCCGGCTTGCTGCACGGTGATGTACTCACCGTCACGGGCAAAACCCTGGCCGAAAACTTAGCCAACGTCGCCGACTATCCAGCGGGCCAGACCATCATTCGCGCCTTCGACCAGCCGATCAAGAAAGACTCACACCTCGTCATTTTGCATGGCAACCTAGCGCCAACAGGCTCAGTCGCCAAAATTACTGGTAAGGAAGGTCTGCGCTTCGAAGGCACTGCACGTGTCTACAACCGAGAGGAAGAGGCATTGGCAGGCATCCTCGATGGCGAGGCGGTCGCAGGCGATGTCATCGTGATCCGTTACGAGGGCCCTAAAGGTGGGCCGGGTATGCGTGAAATGCTTTCGCCAACCTCAGCCATCATGGGTAAGGGGCTCGGTAAAGATGTTGCACTCATCACTGACGGCCGCTTCTCCGGCGGTTCACACGGGTTTGTGGTCGGTCACATGACGCCAGAGGCTTTTGATGGCGGCCCGATTGCACTGATTGAAAACGGCGACACCATTATTATTGATGCTGAAACCCGCGAAATTCGTGTTGCGGTATCTGATGCCGTTCTCGCTGAGCGCCATGCGCGCTGGACACAACCGGCACCGCTCTACACGCGAGGTGTGCTTGCTAAGTACGCAAAGCTTGTTTCAAGCGCGGCGGAGGGTGCCGTCACCGACAAGTAGCCGATCGATACAGTTCAAGAGGAGTGCTTGTGGCTCCAATGCTTGGAAAAGTGCAACAAACGATTGACCTTCTGGGCGCTGCCCCTATAATTCGCGCTCTCAAGGCATATGCAGCTGCTTAAATCTCTTATAAATCAATAAGTTAGTTTAAGATAACGGTTGCAAAGCAGCGAAAGCTGCGTAGAATGCGCA
Source organism: Pseudomonas sp. TMP9 (assembly GCF_037943105.1). Classification (NCBI taxonomy): domain Bacteria; kingdom Pseudomonadati; phylum Pseudomonadota; class Gammaproteobacteria; order Pseudomonadales; family Pseudomonadaceae; genus Pseudomonas; species Pseudomonas vesperimontis. The sequence continues at coordinate 2,151,175 of NZ_CP149803.1, read as the reverse complement.
TCACTGCAAGGGTGGTTGTTTAGCCCGACCAGTGCTTCGGTCAAGTGGATCGAAAGCGGTAAAAGAGGCGGTTGACAGCGGGTTTAAACGCTGTATTATTCGCCTCCCGCTGACGAGAAGCTTAAGGCTGAGCGAAGGCGCAAGTGGTTGAAGTAGAAAAGAAATTTTCAAACTTCAAATAGAAAAACCACTTGACGGAAGATGAGGCTGCTGTAGAATGCGCGCCTCGGTTGAGACGAAAGAATCAACCACCCGCTCTTTAACAACTGAATCAAGCAATTCGTGTGGGTGCTTGTGAGGTAAGACTGCTAGTCGCAAGATTATCAGCATCACAAGTTACTCCGCGAGAAATCAAAGATGTAACCAACGATTGCTGAGCTAAGTTTAGGGTTTTCTCAAAACCCAAGCAGTATTGAACTGAAGAGTTTGATCATGGCTCAGATTGAACGCTGGCGGCAGGCCTAACACATGCAAGTCGAGCGGTAGAGAGAAGCTTGCTTCTCTTGAGAGCGGCGGACGGGTGAGTAATGCCTAGGAATCTGCCTAGTGGTGGGGGATAACGTTCGGAAACGGACGCTAATACCGCATACGTCCTACGGGAGAAAGCGGGGGACCTTCGGGCCTCGCGCCATTAGATGAGCCTAGGTCGGATTAGCTAGTTGGTGGGGTAAAGGCTCACCAAGGCGACGATCCGTAACTGGTCTGAGAGGATGATCAGTCACACTGGAACTGAGACACGGTCCAGACTCCTACGGGAGGCAGCAGTGGGGAATATTGGACAATGGGCGAAAGCCTGATCCAGCCATGCCGCGTGTGTGAAGAAGGTCTTCGGATTGTAAAGCACTTTAAGTTGGGAGGAAGGGTAGTAACTTAATACGTTGCTACTTTGACGTTACCGACAGAATAAGCACCGGCTAACTTCGTGCCAGCAGCCGCGGTAATACGAAGGGTGCAAGCGTTAATCGGAATTACTGGGCGTAAAGCGCGCGTAGGTGGTTCAGTAAGTTGGAAGTGAAATCCCCGGGCTCAACCTGGGAACTGCTTTCAAAACTGCTGAGCTAGAGTACGGTAGAGGGTGGTGGAATTTCCTGTGTAGCGGTGAAATGCGTAGATATAGGAAGGAACACCAGTGGCGAAGGCGACCACCTGGACTGGTACTGACACTGAGGTGCGAA